>JAUIBW010000045.1 GCA_030427585.1 Bacteroidia bacterium | reverse complement strand
TAAGGTTCCTGTTGAGGTGTTTGCCGAATGGAGTGGTACTCAAAAGAAAAAAGGAGGGCAGGTTAAAATGGAACGAGTGATGTCTGAAGAAAAGTTTGCCGAATGGGAAACTTTTGTTTCTGAAGTGCTATCTAACTAAAATTATTATTTATGAACTATAAATGTATAACACTAACCATTTTTACTATACTTATTTCTGCTTGTGCCAGTTATGAACCTAAATATAGAGAGCCTTTTGATCTCTCAAAAGTTGAGGCGAATACAGAAATCGAAAAAACTTTTTATCTAATTGGAGATGCAGGGTATGCACAACCCAAACAAAGTACTCCAGGGCTTTTAGCCTTAGAAAAATACCTCGAAAACCATAAACAAAAAGGCAATTACGCCATTTTTCTCGGAGATAATATTTATCCTGATGGTATGCCCAAAAAAAATGAAAAAGACAGAGCTATTGCCGAACACCGATTAGACACACAGATTGATGCGGTAAAGAATTTTGACGGACAAGTATATTTTATTCCAGGTAATCACGACTGGTACAATGAAGGGCTAAGAGGTTTAGAACGGGAAGAAAAATACTTTGAAAAAAAATTAAAAGACAAAAAGGTATTTCGTCCTGCAAAGGGATGTGCTTTAGAAAGCATTGAGATCACAGAAAATATTCAATTAATTATTTTGGACTCACAGTGGTATCTCGAAGATTGGGATAAGCATCCTACAATCAATGATAATTGTCCAGAAATTAAAACTAGAGAAGCAATGTTTCTGGAAATCGAAAGTGAATTTAAAAAGAATCAGGATAAAACAATTGTATTTGCATTGCATCATCCTTTATACACTAATGGTGTACACGGTGGCCAGTATGCTGCGGTAAAGCACTTGTATCCCTCTCAACGAAAAATACCAGTACCAGTTTTAGGATCACTAGCGATGCAAATTCGTACAGCAGGAGCTATTTCTACTCAGGATAATCAAAATAAGCAGTACAAATCTTTGGTAAGACGATTAGAAACACTAGCTAGAGGTTCAAATCGGATTATTTTTGCTTCTGGTCACGAACACTCCCTTCAATATATCGAACATAATGGTATCAAACAGATTGTATCAGGAGCTGGAGCCAAGTATTCATACGCTAATTTAAGTAATAATGGGCTTTTTGCATATGGTGGACAAGGATTTGCCCGACTAGATATTCACAAAGACGGTTCATCTTGGGTATCTTACTTCGGAAGTAAAAATAATGAACCACAATTACTTTATAAGAAAGAAATTTATAAACCACTTACAGTATATGATATAGAAAGCATTCCGCTTATAACACAAACAGAGGTTAAAGCATCAGTATACAAACCCGAATCTACAGAGCGAACTGGATTTTATGAAAGTATCTGGGGAGACCATTATCGAGATTTGTATGGTACAGATATTAATGTAAAAGTAGCATTGCTTGATACACTTTACGGAGGGTTAGAAGTAGTTCGAAAAGGAGGGGGACATCAAACAAGATCTCTACGTTTAAAAACAAAAGATGGTAGAGAATACAATATGAGGGCTTTAAAGAAAAGTGGGGTGAAATTTTTACAGTCTACAGTCTTTAAGGACAAGTATATAGAAGAGTCTTTAGAAAACACTATTTCAGAAGATATTCTAAAAGACTTCTATACAGCATCTCATCCTTATATTTTTATGGTAATTCCTGATTTATCTAATGCTATAGATGTATATCATACTAATCCGAAGATTTATTATGTTCCGAAGCAAAAAGCATTAGGGAAATATAATGTTGATCATGGAGATGAGTTATACATGATCGTAGAACGGCCAGAAGAAAATCACAAGAATTTAACTTCTTTCGGAAAACCAGATGATATTGAAAGTACTGCCGATGTATATGAACGCTTACGAAGAGATGAAAAGTATAAAATAGATGAACCCTCTTACATCAGGGCCCGATTATTTGACATGCTGATTGGTGACTGGGACCGACATCAGGATCAATGGAGATGGGCAGAATATGAATTAGATAATGGTGATCACTTGTTTAAACCTATTCCTAGAGATCGTGATCAGGCGTTTTCTAATTTTGACGGAGGATTTATGGGAGTTTTAAGAGGATTACTTGGCTTTGCGAATCAATTTCAGGTATATGATACCGAATTAAAAGATGTAAAATGGTTAAATGCTTCTGCAACTCGATTAGACCGTACACTTATAAAGAACAGTAGTAGGAAAGAATGGCTATCACAAGCAAAATATATACAAGAAAATCTTTCTGATAAGATTATTGAAAAAGCCTTTAAAAATGTACCAAAAGAAGCAAAAGGAGAAGATCTTGATCGTATTAAGAATAACTTAAAAGCGAGGAGAGAAAACCTTATAGATATTGCCAATCGATATTATGCATATTTATCAAACTTAGTGATTGTTACTGGTACTGATAAGGATGATTTTTTTGATATAGAGCGGGAGAAAAACGGGAAGACCAAAATTACGATCTATAGAATAAAAAATGGAGAAAAAGCTGATATAGTTAGTGAACGAATTTATGAAAGAAAAGATACAAAAGAGATATGGGTGTATGGTTTAGACGATGATGATGTTTTTGAAGTAAAAGGAAAGCCAGACAACCCAATCAAAATAAGAATCATTGGTGGGCAAAATAATGATATATATAACATTAAAAAAGGCCGTAGAGTAAAAATATATGACCATAAAAGTAAGCCAAATACCTTTAAAAGACTAGGAAGTGCAGGCGTAAAACTTACAGACAATTATAAGATCAACCATTTTAATAAGAACGAAGATGTGTTAAAAACAACGTCTTTTGTACCTGCTATAGGTTTTAATCCGGATGATGGTATTAGAATTGGTCCGATAGGAATCATTGCTATAAAAGGGTTTCAACAAAATCCATTTACAGCTATTCACAGAATATCAGGAGGATATTATTTTGCCACTCAAGGGTTTGATATCGAATACAGAGGAGAATTTGCAGGAGTCTTGGGTGAATACAATTTATTATTAGGAGGGAAATACACAAGTCCTAATTTTGCAGTTAATTTTTTTGGATTAGGTAATGATACCGAAAATAATCAGGATGAATTAGATTTTGACTATAATCGTGTAAAGTTAAGTACTTATCGAGCTTTAGTTGGAGCGGTAAAAAATGGTCGACTTGGTAGTTATTTTGAATATAATGCGTCTTTTGAAGGTATTCGAATAGATAATACTCCCGGTCGTTTTATTACTACAGAAGTTAATTTAGGTAATCCTGAAATCTTTAATAGGAAATGGTTTGTTGGACTAGATGGCACGTATCGATATGAAAGTTATGATGTAACAGTTAATCCCACTCGCGGAATGAAATTCGAAATAAACCTGGGAGGAAGAATGAATGTTGATGATACAGAAAAGACTTTTGGGTATATAAAACCATATTTAGGGTTCTATAATGCTTTATCGCAAAACCGAAAGTGGGTAATAAAGACAGCTATGCGAAGCCAATTTAATATAGGAAGACTATATGAGTTCTACCAGTCTGCACAAATAGGTGGAGAAAACTTGCTAAGAGGATACCGTAATCAGCGATTTACAGGCCAAAGTGCATTTGCAGGGAGTGCAGATATCCGATATAGTTTCAATCAATTTAAAACCCGGATTCTTCCTTTGCAAATTGGGGTTTTTGCAGGCGCTGATATTGGTAGAGTATGGCTGAAAGGTACAAGGGATAATGATAAATGGCATAGTGATTTTGGTGGAGGTTTTTGGGTTAATAGTGCAGATGCAATTAATGGAACTTTTAATTTATTTGCCGGTGAAGATGGAGCACGATTTTCTTTTGCGTTTACATTCAAATTTTAAATTTAATGCGTAGAATATTTGTTTTTTTACTATTAGTTTTCCCTTTTTGGTCGATCAAATCTCAAACCTCTGATTTGGCTAGGGCAGAGTATACCTATTTCCCTCAAAGGGATAGTGATAATTCTTTTAGAAGATTTAGAGTTTTAGCAAATTTTCCTATTAAGCTAAATAATCGAGGCAGTTATTTAGTAACTGGTCTGGAATACCGTAATATCAATTTCTTATACCGAGATGAAACTACCTTTATTACAGATAATCTGGAGAGATTTAGCTCTTTTGAAGTTAATATAGGGCTCACTTTTAAATTAAAAAATGATTGGCGATTTGCTATGCGTGGTGGTTTAATTGTAGCCTCTAATTTTGAACAAAACAAATTCATTTCTGATGACCTTTTATTTACAGGATCATTTTACTTTTTGAAAAACAAAAAGAAAGAGGGTATTTTAAAACCTTGGCGCTTGATATTAGGGTTACGATATTCTACTACTGCTGGTCGCCCTTTTCCACTTCCTTTTATAAATTATTATAAAAGATTTACTCCTTCATGGTCTTTTGTTTTAGGAGTGCCAAAAACGAACATTAAATATTATTTCAATGAAAGAAATATTATTCAGGGTCTTGTAACACTAGATGGTTTTTTTGCCAATATTCAGAACAATCGGGTGTTTTTTAGCCAACAAGAGAATGATATTAGAAATGCCAACAATATATCGATGACCATTGCCTTGGCAGGGATAGGTTATGAACATTATTTTACGAAACATTTGCTGTTTTATACTTATACTGGGTTTACTATCATAAATGATATCAGGCTGAGAAATGAAGATAAAGAAGATGTATTGACGATTAATGAAAAAAATAGCTTGTATATTCGAGGAGGGATAAAACTGAAAATCTAATTTTCTAATATATCAGATAACTTATACCTGTGGATAGATATGTCAGAGTATTAATTTCAGATACATTGTTAATTTCTGAAAGACCTTGACTATATTCTCGATTGTAAAAGAAATTGTTTTCAAAATATATTCCAAACCATTGGTTGTCTATGGCCAAGTACTCTTATTAATTAGTTTTCTTTAATACTAACTCTACTGTTGTTAACTCCAAAAGACCTATCTGCATAAGATAGGCCTTTGTTCATTAATCATTGCTTATATGTTCCTAAAACATAAACCCTATACCAGTAGAAAACGTAGAATTATGAGCATCTGAGTCTTCTACTACCTCAGAAAACCCGTATGTATACCTTGCCTGAATAAAGAAACCCGAGGTTAACTTAAATTCGGCTCCGGCGGCTAGTTGGAAATCAAATTCCTTAACTCTGTCTGTATCAAAATCTCCACCATCGCTTGTAGGATCGGTATCTATTTCTTCATTAATCTTAAATCCAAACTGTGGTCCGGCATGAATATTAAAACCTTCGATAAGATAAATCTTAGCTAAAAACGGAATCTGAATGTAGTCTATTTGAAATTCTGCTGCTGGTGTAACTGTCAAACCTGCAAAGGTTGTTTCCTCAATGTCAAATCCTTGCCCAGAGTAGAAGGCTTCTCCTTGTAATGCAAATTTTTCAGTGATAAAGGCTTCTGCAACTAAGCCCGCATAGAAGCTAGTTCTTGATTTTGGATCTTCAAAATCATCACCTGTTATTGTAGAGAAATTTACCCCTCCTCTTACACCAAACTGGACATTGTTGTCTGCACCTTGTTGCGCATTGATAGCGATTGTACTAAAAACAAATGCTAATACTACTGTAATCTTTTTCATTTTTTGAGTATTTGTTTATTAATTATCTTAATAAACCCTTCTTGAGTAATATTTTTACCTACTAAATTCACATTTTGCACCCTAATTTTGCTATTTTTCACGAAGTAAAGGCTATGTTGAAAAAAATTAACTCATTATCTTATAAAAACATTACTCAAGATGAGTTCAATTCAAAACTACCCATAATCAATGCTATGAATGAACTCAAATAACAGAGTTTTTAGCTCAAAAAAATGTTTAACAGAAATTAAGAATATACTACTCTTTTTATGATTAAATTTAGGTCTACAGGAGAGGACTAAAAAATCTGGCAATCCCTTCAGATAATTTCCTGCCAAATGATCGTTTTTTATAAGTATCATAATCCAATTTTATACCTTCTTTGCAGTCTTTTATAAAATTTTGGCAAATGTTCTCTGCTATATCATGATTATAAATAAGAGCATTAGTTTCAAAATTATGTTCGAAACTACGATGGTCAAAATTTCCTGAGCCTATAGAAGCAATCTTACCATCCATTACGATCACTTTACTATGTAAGAAATCATCTTTTTGTTGATAAATTTCTATACCCAGAAAAAGTAGTTCTTCAAAAAAAGATAGCATACTGTGCTTAGCTAACCAGGAATCTGATTTTTTGGGAACCAGTAGTTTTATATTTACATTACTCAAGGCAGCAATCCTTAATGCTTCTAGCATAGCACTATTAGGGATGAAATATGGGTTGGATATATAAATGTAGTCTTCTGCAAGGTTAATCATAGTAATATATTGTTGCATTATCGATGGATGATCTGAATCTGGACCTCCTGCTACTATTTGGACATTTACATTTCCACATTGATCGATATCTGGAAGATAGTCATCTTTTAAGAGTAGTTCTCGATTACTAGCAAAATAATAATCCTTTATGAATACACGATGGAGGTTATCAACTGCGGGACCTTTAAGGTATAGATGAGTATCATCCCAAATACCCAGTTCTGAATTTGGTTTGATGTATTTGTCAGAAATGTTTACACCTCCTGTGAAACCTATTTTTCCGTCGATTATAATGATTTTTCTATGATTTCTATAATTAAGGGTGAACAAAAAACTTCCAAAATGCAAAGGCATGATAGGAAATACTTTTGCACCTATATTTTTAAACTTTTTAATTTGCTTCTTTCGTAAAGAATAGCTCCCAATAGCATCATATAAAATCCGAACTTCTACACCTTTTTCTATCTTTTCTTTAAAAAGGTGATATAACCTGTCTAGTAATTCTCCTTCTTCAAAAATATAATACTGAAGGTGTATAAAATCTTTAGCTTTTTGTAATGTTTCGAAAATGGTATCAAAAGTTTTTTCTCCATTGTAAAGCACAAGTACTTCATTTCCGGGTTGAGTGTTAAATCTTGAACTGGTTTTTAAAAGTCTTGAGAGTTTGTTACTTTGTTTGTCCTCTAACTCAAACTTGCTGGCTTTGATATTATGATTGCTAAAAGTATCATCGTATAAACGCCTGCGAACTGTTTGTTTTAACTTAAAAATCTTAATTCTACGCCTATTGATTCCAAATACTATGTATAGAAGAATACCGATAAACGGAAATATCAAAACAATAAGTAACCAACTCAATGATTTTACAGGTCGTGAGCCATATAAGATAATATGTAATATAGCTAATAAGGTTAGGATTCCGTAGGTTATAATCAAGAAGGTGGTCATAGTTGTTTGTCTGGTTTGCTAAATAGGTTAAGATTTATCGGAATTGCATCCTAATTTCTAGACAAGAAACAGTATTTTTAATAAAAATACGAAAATCATAATGGGAATTTTTTCAACCGACAAAAATCAAATAACATTAATTTATAATTCTAATACTTCAATCGGAAAACAAACATATGCGTATGTTAGTGATTCTAAAAAGAAAATCAGAAGTATTAATACCGCCAAGAATTCTTTGACATCTACACAATGGGTAGAGATTGCCGAAAAATTAGATATCAAAATTAAACAACTAATTAATAAAAAACATCCTGATTACAAGAGTCTATATGCTGATAATATAAGTCTTAAACGTCATGACTGGCTTAAAATTGTCGAAAAATACTCGCACCTGGTTTCGGTTTTCAATTTTAGTAGTTGGTGAAAATTTTCATGCATTAAATCACCCTACAGATTTTCTGAAATTTGCAGAATCGGATAGTGCTGGAATATTTAGAAATCCTGCAAAAGAAAAATAAGAAATCAAATTATTTATCACCTTAATGATAGGGTAGTTTTCAAATTAGGTGTATTTAGAAACTTCGAGATGATCATTTGTTATTTTTGCTTTTTTACTAAAATTACTTACAGAAAATGTTAGTAAGTCCTTTTTAACGGGCATTATTATGCATTTTTACTTTAAAGAATATTGACTTTGTTAGAGATATTTTCCTTAGGAATAGCGTTAAAAAAAGTAACCAATTCTAGGTTTTCTTTTAAGTTGTAATTCAATAGTATATTACCTTTTGAACCATCACTACTTTCTATAATATAAAGAATTGAAAGATCACAGGGATTACTCATTCCTTCAAAGCGGTGTTGAGCAACTATAAATATATCGGTAGGATCATAATGTTTTTTGGAGTTAATATTAATGAGTTGATTTTTATAAAATTTATAATGAGTTGAATACCCCATTTGTTCGTATTTATTCATGTAATCATGTTCACTTTTAGGGAAATTTACTTTCATATTTTATTCATCATTCAACAACATTCAAAACCAGGGAAAAGTATGCGCACATCATCATAAAAAGAACTATGAACATTGAAATAGCAAGTTTTACCGCCTTTTTTGGATTTAAATTTCTCCAGTATTTTTTGGTTACTTTTCGCATTTCAGATAGGGTTAAGTTTATATTTTTTAAGAATAAAACGGATATAAAGGCCTATCCATTAATATCCGTTTTTAATCCAATAACAATTTTATCATTTACTTTTAATTCCCATCTGTTGCGTCATCAATTTCATCTTTTACCTCTTCTACACCTTCTTCTACACTTTCTCCTACTTCTTCAACAGCTTCTTCTACTTTTTCTCCTGTGGTCTTTTTTTCTCTACAACTAATTGATATTGTCGTAAAAAAAGCCAAAGTGAGTATTGATATTGTTATTCTTTTCATGATATAAAAATTTTAAAAAATTAGTCTATGCTTTAAATAGTTATGCTTTAAATCTTTTTCCGAAGATTAGAGATAGGATAAATAAAACGATAAAAATAAAGAATAAGATTTTGGCAATACTTGCTGCTCCCGCCGCGATACCCCCAAATCCAAATATTCCAGCAACTACTGCTAAAATGATAAAAATTACTGTCCAACGTAACATATTGATAGATATTTAATTAAAAAATGATTTTAAATAGACGTCTGACTTTCAGAATTCTATAATGTAAAGATCTACAAATGTTAATTAGATACTTAACTGTATCGCTAGCATTATTAGCTCCATCACATTAATTTTTTTTTATTTATATAAAAAGTTTAAAATTTGAGGTATCTTTAACCATACCTATGCTAAGAAGCTAGCCAAATGAAAAAAAAAATCGAATTACAAGATCAAAACATACATAATTTGGTTATTGGCCTAGCCGAAAATTTGGAAGTGGATTACGAGGAGTCACATCACGAATGTTGTTTACGTATACCCGAAGAATACGGTTCTGGTTATGTTCGTTCATTCGAGTTTGATTTTGGTATGGGAGTGGTTGAAGCTGATTACTTGCTTAAAAAAGAATTTCAGTTTGAATTGGAAAAAGGGGTTGTACATCCACTAAAGATTATTTTTAATCGGGAGGCAAGTTTTTTTCATGGGTTTGAAAAAAGTAAACAATTACATGAAATTCGTAGATTAGAAAATGCAATGGTGGCAAGTACACCTGCCAATAATCATCTCTTTAAAATTCCTGCCAATGTCCCCATCTGTATTTTTAGTTTAGAGATCAATAGAAAATTATTTGAAGAAAAAATAGAAGCTTTTCTTCCTGATATGAATGAAGATTTAATTGATCTTTTTAGAGATGTAAACGGAATTAAGCAATTCTATTATAAAAATTATTATAGTTTGGAGATTTCTAAGTTTATATCTGAATTTACAGAATGTGAACTAACGGATTTTATGAAGCAGGTATATCTTGAAGGTAAAGCTTATGAAATCCTTACGTACCAGTTAAAACAATATTTAGATGATCTTAATGAACCCGATAAACGCCTTATTTTAAGGCAAGCAACGATTGAGGCTATAGAAAAAGCTGTATCTATTATTGAAGACGAAATAGAAAGTATGGATAATGTAGTTACTCTTGCCAAACGGGTTGGATTAAATCAAAATACACTTCAAAATGGATTTCAACAATTATACAAAACATCTGTAAATGAATTTATAAGAAATTATAGAATTGAAAAAGCCAAAGATTTACTTGAGTCTTCTAACTTAAATATTTCAGAAGTTACTTATAAAGTGGGTATAAATTCTAGAAGTTATTTCTCAAAGTTATTCAAAAAAAAGTATGGAGTTAATCCTAAGCAATACTTAGACCAAGTTCGAAATAGTGAAAGTGGTTCTAGATCTGCTTAATCTGTTGTAAATCAAAAAAAACTTTTGTTCTGCTTTTTATAGCATAAAATTCACCAATATTTTTAAGCCATAATAGATCAATAATGTTATTATAAGTTTCAAAATTGTTAATCTGTCTAAGCTAAATCCAATTTCTTTGTACAAAACATAATAGTATATCTGGAATTTTAGTTAGACAATGCAAGAAATTGAAATAAACAGTATTGATGGTGTAGAAATTTTAAAACAATTACAAACCTATTTAAAAGGAAGCTTAAACGAACAATGGGGAGAATATGTACTAGAGTTTGATGGAGAACTAGGAAGGGGTATGATACGAAGTATCGCTTTTGATTGGGGTGTTTCTCTGGTCGATTACGATGTTAATTTTATTGATGATATTAAAATAATCTTTACTGTTTCGGATGCCAATCCCATAGAATTCATTTTTATTTCAGAAGGTAAACTTAACTATACGAACTATTCTGAAAAAAAAATATCAACTTTTGAGAGGTATCAAAATATTATCATATCTACTAAAAAGAACTCTTGGGAAACTTATATATTTCCTAAGAAAGTTGCTGTGAAAGTAAATTTTATTTATGTTTTAAGGAAAGAATATTCTAAAAAGAAAAATAATAATTTATCTTTTTTGAGCAGGAATTTGTTTACCGCTTTTAAAGATGAGAATAATCCAGAACCCTATAATCATTATGGGAATTTTAATTTAAAAATTGCCGATCAAATACGACAATTACAAGAGAGTTACGAAAGCGGCATTATAAGAACACTTTCTATAGAAGGCCAACTTAATTTAATTTTGGCAATGCAAATGCTGGAGCACAGTAATTATGAAAATGGAATGGCTTTGCCAGAATCCTTGTCTAAATCTGATATAAAAAAGATTCACAGATTATCAGAATATATTATTGATAATATTTCAGAACCTTTATCTGTAAATGTATTGGCTACTAAAGCAGGTTTAAGCCCCAAAAAACTGCAATTGGGATTCAGGGTTTTGTATTCTAAGTCTGTAAATGAATATGTGAGACAGTTAAAGCTTGAAATTGCAAGAGATTATATAATAAATACAGACGATTCTATTTCTGAAATTGTATACAATATTGGATTTAAAAGTAGAAGCTATTTTTCTAAGATTTTTTTTGAAAGATATGGTATTTTACCTGCTGAATACCGAAAGAAAAACAAAGTAAAGGAATAGCACTAAAAGTTAGTTGCTTTTGATTTACTAAAAAAAATCATCAGTTATTTTAAGTTTACCTCTACACTAGCCCTTATATTTTTTTGTTTTTAAGGTCTTCTTTAATGAAGTTTTATGACCAAATCTAAACACCTATTATGCTTAAAAAAGAAGAGAGAACGATTATAAATCTGAAGTTTAAATCAAAATTATCTAAAAAAGAACTATATGAAATATTGAAAATTGACAAAGAAGATTTAAAAAGGACCAAAGGTCTTCTTTCTCTGATTTGTCATTATAATGAAGAAACTCAAACTATCGGAGGAACATATATTTTTAAAAACATAATTTGCGCTAGAGCATATCTTGCGGCTTTCTTAACAGATGGTATAGGACCAAAATATGGAGTTATACCGATGACACTAAAAATAGATATTGGTGATATAAAAGACGAAATTATAGTTGATTTAGACGAAAGCTAAGATTATACTAACGGAATCCCTTTGTACTCTACTGGTTCTAACATTGTTTCGTACGATATTCCATTTTTAAAAAATTCTTTGGCTATGGGGTGCGCTTTTAATTCTATAAGATTGTGTTGATTGATAATATGATGTATTTCATTCATATCTGCTGTATTATCTAACCATGTATTGTAGAATGTTTTTGGTATGAGCACTGGCATATCAGAATTTAAATTCTGAATTTTTTTGATGATTCCCGTTGCTTTTGTCATTAACATCGAAGAGGTAATAAAACCATCTTCGAGGGTGTTATATATACCGGCAATACAAAATGGTTTATTATTGGCCTGATATATATAATAAGGATAGAGCGACCCATTGTACAAATGATAAGTGAAAAATCCAGTTACAATAATTAAACATCTTCTTTTATGATATGGTTCTTGAAATATTCCGTTAGAATTCAAGTTTTCTTTAGATACGGTTAAGGTATTTAAGATATTTTGAAAGTCCATCCACTCATCTACAAAATTGTTGGGAAGGAGGCCCCAGATAGCATAAGAAATATAATCTGGGTTTTCTACAGTAATAATAGATAATGTTGATTCATCTGTTCCGTTAATTACAGAATTTGGAGAATAGAGTTTTGGGAACTTAAAAGGTACACCTAGTTCTTTCTCCATCAACTCTCGTTCTGCGATATTCGAAATTTTCCTATACATCTTCCTTATTATGCTATGCAAGTTCGTAAAAAGAATATATGAAAATTATCTTGTATCATTTAAATCGTAACTCAAATGATAAGAAGTGGTTTAAACTTTATCAATAGTTGGATACACAGATCAATAGAGGTATAGAAATATTCAAAAACGTTAATCAAAGGTATTTTTACCCATTAAATTTGTTAAAAATGTATAGTGTAACTAACTAATAGTTAAATAATTAATTTGCCATGGCTACTTTATGAATAAGCTGACTAGAAAAATCAACACCATTTCTTCTGAACTTTATAACCTAAGCCTGGTTATGAAAGGAGAAATAACGAATGATCAGGATGTGCACGTTTTGACTTTGAGTAAAGAAATAGGATCAGGTGAAATAAGGCATACTGTACTTCAAGCAGGTTTACAGGTTTTTGATTTCAATATAAAATTAAATAGTGATTTGGAAATACCTGTCGACAGTATTACATATAAATCATTATTGTTTTTATATTGTCTTGAAGGTGATTGTTCTCATCAATTTGATGATTATGAGGAAACTCACTTTATTGATCAATTTCAAACATCTGTGATTCATAGCGACGAGGGATTACAGAGTAGAATCTTTATCTCTGATGGAAAAAAACTCATCCTCAATATCATAGTCGTAAATAAAAAAGAATACTTCGATAAGTTTAATAATGACTCTAATCACTTAGATAAAAAAATTCAGGAATTACTTAATGATATCTCTCATAAACGAAAATATTTTCATTCGGGAAATCACAGTTTAAAAATAGCGGAACAATTAAAACTTCTTATTGCTATAGAATATACTAATGAAATTTCTGAGGTACTTTCGCAAAAAGGAAGATATTACCTTATACTTGCTAAGCAAATAGAGCAATTTTGTTTGGAGATAGACAATAACACTAATACAAGTGGTTTGTTAAAGAATGAATTAAAACTGGTTACTCAAGTAAGTGATTATATTAAGGAGTATCCAGAGGTACAACATAGCATAAAAACGTTATGTGCCGAATCAGGATTATCACCTGCTAAGTTACAGGAAGGTTTTAAATTTATGTTTGAAAGAACGGTTTCAGACTTTGTAAGGAATGTTCGGTTAGAAAAAGCTGAAAAATTGATCCGTACCACAGATCTAACAATATCAGAAATTGTATACTCTGTGGGACTAACAAGCAGAAGCTACTTCTGTAAAATTTTTAAGAAGAAATACCAGTTTAGTCCCAAAGAATATAAACAAGTAAATGTGTAATACGCTCACCATCTTATTTAGATATTAATAATACAAAGAAGATCATTCGATGTTAAGCCTTTTTTAAATACCCCCATAAGACTTGTTGTGTTTATAGTACTCTCGAATGACCTTCTCTCTATAGAAAAGTGTTTTTAAATATTGAAGTTCAATTTAATTTAAATCTTCAAGTCTTCGTATTGAAGATAATCCATCCATAATTTTATTTTTTTGTTGCATCAGAATGGTTTGTGTGCTTGGTGGAAGAGTAGTTTCTGATAATACTTCATCATATTCTTCTATTGCGGATTTTTCGCCTCTAATGGCTTCTTCCAGCATTGATTCTTCATTATCTTTAGATAATACTGATTTTATATCCATCCAGGTTCTATGTAGGGTTCCAGTGACACTTCCGCCTTTGTCAACGTCTTGTCCAAAAGTTTTGATTTCTTGCTTTAATTCATGACCAAAATTATAACGTTCTTGTGCTTTTTGACTAAAATAATTTTTAAGACCAAGGTGTCCCACATTGTCAGCAGCTTTCTTAAACCCTTTTTCTGCATCGTATGTTTTTTCTAATAGGTTATTTAATTTACTTCCTACGTTTTCAGAGTATGTTCCCATATCTATTATTTTTTTGATTAGCAGTAATTATTTATAGATGCTTACTGATTAACATCTTGGTTATGTTTCACTAAAAACTGTATTTTAGTTGATTAATGTTTTTTTGTTTTTTTTATGTTTTCGGCTGTTAAAACCACTATAATACCCAGCGCAAAGCCGCTTATAAATATTAGTAATAACTGTAGTCCCATAAGTGTGATTTTAAGATATGTCTCAAATTTATAGTATGATTTATATGATTGTTTGCTCTAAAACCGCAATTATTGACTCATATAAAATTTAACTTTTTCTTAAGTACGTCAATACTTTAGTAGGTCAAGAAAAATAACACATATCTTAAGGATTTAAATGTTAATATTTTTTTTAAGAAACGCCTAAGTATCATTAAAAACAAAGAAATTTTAATGTATAAATACGTTTTGATATAAATGAAAGAAAGTTGAAGAATTTAAATTTGTAAAAAAACTCAAAAAGAGCATTATCTTGATCACATATTTATATTTATTCTTTTTTGGTTGTATTTGTATCTTTCTTGTTGATTAATGATTTGAAACTATCAGGAAAATCTAAAGTTCTGATCGGGAATGGAATGTTAATGTTGTTTTTATCGTAGGCTTCTTTGATAAGCATTATTGTTTCACTTTTTGCTTTGGCTACTTCTAATGCAGAAGTTGAATTAATCCAGAAACGTAACTCGTAGTTAATAGAACTATCTCCAAATTCTCTCCATAGGAATAGTACATCGTCTCTTTTTTCTACTACATCAAAATTATTAACCACCGTTTCTATAGTAAGCTTTTTTACAAAATGTAAATCAGATTTGTAACCTACTCCACATTTAAGTATAACTCTGGATTGAGCCGTAGTAGAATAGTTTTTGATGGGGTTTTCGACCACCAGTTTATTAGGGATATAAACCAGATTGTTATCTACTTGTTTAATAGTTACAGCTCTTAAATCTATATCCACAACTTCTCCTTCATAATCATTGGTTTCAATCCAATCTCCAAATTTTAAGTTTTTTATATATGAAAGTATGATTCCAGAGTAAGTATTGGCCAGAGCTCCCTGTAATGCTAAACCGACTGCCAATCCTGCAACTCCTGCACCGGCTAAAATTGTATTTAGTGCCTTGCTAAGGTTTAAAATACCTAATATTAGAAAAAGGCCAATTAATATGACAATTATTGATACTAGTTTAGAAATTAGGTTTTTCATTGCTCTCTGTAGTCGGCTGCGTTCAAGTATTTTTAATACCATTTTGCTAATATATTTTGATGCTATCAAAACAATTATAAATACAAGAACAGCTATTAGGATATTAGGTAAACTCATAATTATTGTGTCGAGCCAGGATTCAAGTTTACCAATCATTTTATTCCAGGCATTGATTAGCTTATCGTTCACTTTTTTATTTTTTTAATGATTATTTAACTTGTTTTAAAAATGCTGGGATATAATTTTCTAGTAACTTAATGATAGCATCTTCTGTAGCAGAAGAATATTGCTTTACTTCGGTTGTATTATTCACTTTATCAAAAGATTCTTGAATAGAACCATCTTTATACCCCATAACTATTGCAGGATGCACATAATATTTTTTACAAACATTTCTTGTGTTTCCAAGGCCTTTGGCTGCAGCATCGTATGCGGTGACCAAGTTCTTCTGTGTTGTATTATCATCTTTGTGAGTGCCAAGTTCCTTTAAGGTTTCAAAAACTATGATGGTTGCTGTCCAGGTTCTAAAATCTTTAGCGGTAAATATATCTCCAGAAATATTTTGCAGATATTCATTAATCATCCCGCTTTCAACACTTTGTTTATTTCCATCTTTATCAAAATATTGAAAAAGTTCCCAACCAGGAATTTCTTCACAACGATTTACCAATTGGATTAATTTCTTATTTCGTAGTGTAATAGTATGCTTTTTGCCTCTTTTACCTACAAATTCAAATTTTATTCTATCCTTAAATAAGGTCACATGTCGTTTACGCATCGTAGAAAGCCCATAAGTTTTATTTCTCTTGGCATATTGTTCGTTGCCAACCCGAATATGAGTTTCTTCCATTAAACGAATGATAAGAGCAATCACTTTACTTTTTGGCCACCCTTGTAGTTCTAGATCTTTATCAACTTTATTTCTTATAATGGGTAATTGTTTTCCAAAGGCAACCATTTTATAGAATTTAGTTTGATTCCTAATTTTATTCCATAATTGGTGATATCGATATTGTTTTCGATTTTTTAGGTCACGTCCAATTGCTTGTAGGTGTCCGTTTTCCAATACTGCTATTCTAACATTTTCCCAGGCAGGAGGTATTACCAGTTTTTCGATTCTTTCTAGATCTATTTTGGAAGATAATAGTTTTCCATTTAATTGATAACTAAAACCATTTTTACCTTTAATTCTAGTGATAATTAATCCCTCATCATTTACATACACCAGATTTAATTTATCAATGATCATTTCTGGTTTTTTGATAATCTGATTTAAGAATTTTGTATGTGTATTTTGCTTGCCCATTATCAAGATCTGATTTTTATTAAAATAGCCCCTTAAAAATTTTTAAGAGGCTATTTTTGCAACCAACCATATCTATCTGGAATTAGATATATTATTTAGAAAATATTACTTTAGAGTTTTTAAGCCCAGCCTTAAAATCGTTAACGTCTTGTACATATTTATATTCATCATTGAAAACTCTGTTTGGTTTTTCTCCCATAATAATATGTTTTACGTTTAGGTCAGGAGCGTTAAGAATTACTTGATCTGAGATTCTTAGTTTTTTATCCCCTAAGTTTTGTTCTTTTTCTTCTAGTTTTGAAATCACATAGAGGTTATTGCCTGTGGCTAAAATTTCTTTAATATCTATAGTGTGTTCTTTATCTTCCACTTCGGCTTCAACTCTCAATGTTAATTCTTCTTTTTTGCCAGAGTTAGGCATATCAACATCGATATATGGTACCTCTATTTCTTCTTCTTCCATCACTACGACAACTTTAGGGATTTTTACTTTTCTGGTTTTAGTACCTACATTAACATCTGCCCAGTCTACATCAAATGTAGGGAGCTGTCCTGCTTCGGCATCTACTTCAACATCAACGTCAGGTAATTTAGCTTCTTTCTTTTGTTGTATATCACAACTGCTTATTAATAAGATGATCATTATTATTCCTATAAATTTTTTCATAATTAAAAGTTTTTAAGTTAGAATGATAAGGGCTACTTAATTAACATATCACATTTGCCTTAATGATAAATTCTATTTTTCTTAGATTTACTAGCAGCCCTTGATCTGTATGTTTTTTCAAAAGTAATTGCGTTATCTCTATTTTTTGTGCGCATATACAATTTTGATTGACTGTTTTGCTATTGGTTTTGATTATTGATTCTTAAGATTATAAAATTTTTGATTGCGTTAATAATGATAGTAATTAAGCACTGTTTTTGTATTTAAAATCATTTCTTTTAAAATTCTTAAATTTTAAAAGAAATGAGATGGAAGATTTAAATAAACCAGACTTTTCAGAGTTAAAAGCACTTTATATTAATTGTACATTAAAAGATTCTACAAAACAAAGTCATACCGAAGGATTGATGAAAGTATCGATGAATATTATGCAATCTGAAAGTGTAGCTGTAGAATATTTACGGTTAGTAGATTATGATGTAGCCTATGGTCTAATACCGGATATGAAAAAGGAAGGAAAAGAAAAAGATGACTGGCCTGATATTTATAAGAAGGTAGTGGTTGCGGATATCCTTGTTATTGGTACTCCAATTTGGTTAGGTGAAAAATCGTCTGTAGCAACAAAATTAATTGAGCGGCTATATGGGATGAGTGGCGAAACAAATAAAAAAGGACAATATGTTTATTATGGTAGAGTAGGAGGTTGTGTGATTACTGGTAACGAAGACGGTATAAAACATTGTGCAATGGGTATTCTTTACGCTTTACAACACTTAGGGTACAGTATCCCACCACAAGCGGATTGTGGATGGATTGGAGAGGCTGGACCAGGGCCAAGTTATTCGGATGAGGAGTCTGGTGCAAAAAACAATGAGTTTACCAATAGGAATACCACATTTATGACGTATAATTTACTTCATTTGGCTTCTATGTTAAAAGCTAATAAAGGTTATAATTCTTACGGTAATTCGCGAGAAGAATGGGATGATGGTAGACGTTGGAGTTATCAAAATCCAGAATACAGATAATCATTATTTATGAAAACTACGCTAAAGTTTTTTAAAAAAATTAAAAGTGCTATTTTTAACAGTATAGCTTTTTATCCAGTATTGATTAGCGTAACTTTTTTACTTTTGGCTGTCACTTTATTATTAATTGAAAATCTTGAAGTAATAAATACTTTTAAGAAAAAAATCCCTTTCTTAATTGTTCAAGATCACGAAACGGCAAGAACCATTTTATCTACTTTATTCGGAGGGATTTTATCTCTAACAGTTTTTAGTTTTACAATGGTAATGGTTGTTCTAAATCAGGCGTCTACCAATTTTTCTCCCAGATTATTACCAGGATTAATTTCAAATAAAAGGCATCAGATTATTCTTGGATTTTATATAGGTATTTTATTATATACTGTTATTTTGTTAATGTTTTTAGGGGCTTATGGTCCTTCAAAAAATACTTTTGGTTTTTCTATTATGGTCTCGGCCATTTTGGGTGCTTTGTGCATAGGTCTATTCGTTTATTTCATTCATAGCATTTCACAAGCGATACAGATTCATAACATTATTAATAGAATATTTGTCAGAAGTAATAAGTTATTGAAAGAAGAGAAAGAACAGCAAAAAGATAAAGATTTTACAAACTCTGTTATTTCAAACAATAACTGGGACTTACTTACAAGCCGTAAAACCGGATACTATAGATCATTTGATATTTCTTTATTAGAAAATTCACTAAAAAAACAAAAAAACATAATTGAAATTCTACCCTATGCAGATCAGCACATCTGGGAAGGAGAACCAATACTAAGAGTGAGAGATTCATTATCTGAAGATGAAATAGAATCGTTACATTTTTGTATGTATATTTTATCTAATCATCATGAAGATGATAGTGGTGTTGGTGGGATGATTAAATTAACCGAAGTAGCTGTGAAAGCATTATCGCCCGGTGTAAATGACCCAGGAACAGCTATTAATGCTATTTCAAAACTTGGGCAGTTATTGTCACAAGCATTAAAAATTGAAACTAAGACTTTAGAAAAAATTTCGGATTGTGAAATTTTGATAGTTCATAATAAAATTTCTGCAGAAGAACTTATGAGAATCGTAGTGCAACCAATAAGAGAGTATGCTAAAACAGATAGTAGGGTAGCTTATGAGTTAATGTCTGTTTTGATATATATACGAAGCACAAAGCAGATTTGTACAAATTATATAACCGCTATATCTAATGAAATAAAGGCACTTGAAATTGATTTGAAGACAAATATTAATAATAATCAAGATCTAAAACGTATCTTAGATTTGGTAGAATAATTTCGATGAAATAGTACAATTATGGAAGCAGAACCTACGTTGATTTGTATCCCTGATATTAGCGGATTTACTCGTTTTATGAGTTCTACAGATATAGAACTAAGCTCAAAAGTGATTCCGTCACTTCTCAATAAAGTGATTTACGCCAATAGACTTGATCTGAGGGTTTCAGAAATTGAAGGTGATGCTATTCTGTTTTATAAAACCGGTCGGCTACCTACCTTTACCGAATTAGTATATCAATGTGAATTATTCTACACCGAATTTTATAGACAATTAAAGATACTACGTAAAAAGTATAAGCATAAAAAAGGGGGAGGTAAGATTCCTGAAATTTTGGGCTTAAAGATTGTACTTCATTACGGAAAACAAATAAGCGCAGTACCCATTGGTAAAAATATTAAATTAATGGGTGAAGATGTTATCATAGCTCATAGACTGCTTAAAAACAAAATCCCGATAGAAGAATATATTTTACTTTCAGAAGATCTACTGTCAGAATACAAAGAAGAAACAATCAAACGTAATTTTGGCTGGGGTAAATTGCATGGCCGTGAAACCAAATACCAACATATCGGAGAAGTTAATTACCGCTACATTAATTTGAAGCCCATATTAGAATAAGCTTTTTCCTTCACTATTGACAATTGAGTTAAGATAAATAGTAAATGAGCAAAAGATGCTATTTTACTTGAAATATCTTTGTATTAAACAAAAGAAATAATACTTCTTTAGTTCAATTTCAATAAAAATTAATCTTAAAAAAAATGCTATGAATTATTTGAATATGAATGAGAAAAAGCTTTTACCAGTTGTACTAGAATTAAATATTCTACTTGCAGATTATAATTTGTATTATCAAAAACTGAGAGGATTTCACTGGAATATTTTAGGAAAAAACTTTTTTGAGTTACACGAAAAATTTGAAGAGTTATATAATGATGCTAAAGTTAAAATTGATGAAATCGCAGAACGTATATTAACCTTGCAACACCATCCTGTGAGTCAATTTAAAGAATATATCGAGATGGCTACGATTGAGGAGGTAACACCGCTTTTGAAGGATACAGAGATGGTCAGAGAATTACTCACAGATCATAAAAAACTACTTACTCAGATGCGGGTAGTGTTAACACACGCCGATGAAGCAGGTGATGAAGGAACTATTGATATGATAGGAGCTTATATTAGAGAATTAGAGAAGTTAAGCTGGATGCTCAATGCTTGGTACAAGAATACAGCCGATCAATTAGATACCAGTTTGATAAAAGAATCGTAGAAACAACAATAAAAAACTATTTAAAACTCATAAAATGAAGATTATTAAATTTTTGATAACATTATTAATAACTTTTTCACTTACAGGGGCCGTAGCCCAGGCTAATAAGGAAATTTTAAAAACTCGAACCACCAAAACGTTTGAGTTTAAAAAGGATGGCAAAACTATACCTTACCGAATAACTGTTTATAAAACTGCAAAATCTAAGGTTATGTTTGAAAAAGCTGATAAAGGAAAGTTAAATCAAGATAGAAAAATCACTCCAGAACAAGTTACTAAGTTAATTTATGTAGATAACGACATGTATAGCGATTATGATAAATATATTGTATTACGTTATACCAAGGATAGTAATGATAGTTTTGAATTAAAACCTACGGATAAAGGCTTTATGGTAGTTGTTGATAATAAAAATATAGAATATATATTTGGAGAAGGTATTTACTTTGTTAATAACGAAGATAGAGATTTCTTCTTTGTAGATGAATTTGATACGATTTAGATAGAGATTAGATAATAATTTATTTTGAATAAAAACGGACTCCCTTTTGAAGGGAGTTTTTTATTTTTTTATTTTTTTCGAATAATATCATACTGTTTTTACGTATCTTAAACTAACTTTGTCTTTGAATCAATTTATTGATAGACATCATACTATTATTTTACACAATCTTGTTACTATGTATGTAGAAATACCAACTGCTACAGAAATTAATATTACTGCTCAAAGTACCGAAGGTACTGTTCGCCAAATACAAGAAGTTATTGGAGGCACGATAGAAGAACGTTGGGGAGAATATACACTTACTGTTAATAATTTAAATGCACATGGGACTATTCGGTTTATAACATTTGATTGGGGGGTGAACCTTCTTGAATATGATATTATATTTCATAAAGATTATGTTCTTGTAATGGATGCTTCAGAATATAATCCAGTTCACTTCGCATATTGTCTAGTCGGGCATTGTGGCCACCGTTTTGGCTATCAAAAAGAAATCCGTTCCTTAGAACAGTTTCAATCTGTTATTATTACAAGTCGTGATGGAGGTTATAATTATGGTTATTTTCCAAAAGAAGAAAAATTAGAAATCAATGTAATACAGATCGCAAGAAAAAAATATTTAAAAAAAAGATTGAATAATGTAGACCAGTTAAACAAAAAACTCTACGAGGTATTTTTAGATACCGATCATGAAAACACATTTTCTTATTTCGGAACATTTAACTTAAAGTTGGCAGATCAGATTTCAGCATTAAGAAAAATCAAACAAAAAGGAATGATCCGTATTTTACAAATTGAAGGTATGGTTTATCAAATTCTTTCTATGCATATTCAACAGCACGATAGAGCTATGAAAGAGAAAGTTCTTCCGACCACTTTATTAAAAAAAGAATTAAAGATTATAAGGAAGTTAGCTAAAATGATCATTAAGGATGTTTCTAAAAATTATTCTCTAGAGCAGCTGGAATTAGAAACTGGGTTAGCTCAGGCCAAACTTCAGGAAGGTTTTAAATTATTATACACTAGAACAGTGACAGAATATATTCGTCATGTAAGATTAGAAGCAGCTAGAGACCTAATTAAAACTACAGATATGAATATTTCTGAAGTAGTTTATACAATAGGTTTTAGCAGTAGAAGCTACTTTTCGAAAATTTTTAAAGAAAAATATGATATCACCCCTAATGAATTTAAAAACCTAGCAGCTTTACCGGTCGAAGAAGTATCAGATGTAGTTTGATTACCTAAAGAGCCTTCTTACCAAATAAAATATTCCGTACTTCTTAATAGCACTTAATGCCGTAGATAGCCATTGGTATGGTTGTAGATCTTCTTTAAACTCAGTCTTTAATAATTTCATTTCTTCAACGGCGATTTGTCTTTGTAAATTGAGTTTTCTCAAGTCTTGTTCTATTTCTTTAAAAGAGGTATATGTGGTATTCATAAGTTTGTTTTAATCAAAAAATTCTTTAGACATTTTCTTGATAATGTTTTTATCAATTTGTTTACGTGCAAGGTATCCAATTCCTGTAACGACAAACAAAGCTGCAGCCATTAGTAGGCAAGCCAATGCTGTACTACCAATAAGTTGCCCTAACCAGATAGCTCCAGATACTGTGAGAAAGATCAATCCTAGAAAAAGCAAGCCGCCAATTATGGCTAACTTGCTTAAAAAAGAAAATGCTCTTGCTAACTGCTGAAATGCTTTTAGTTTATAATATTTCTGAGAAGTCTTTATATAAGATTCACCAGTATCAATAGCCTTGTTAGAAGTCTCGTTTATAGCATCAAAAACTCCCATTATGATTTCTGTAATTTTTTATTTCTAGCTTTTAACTCCCTAAGTTTTTTTTCAAGAGAAGTAATAACATCATCTGCCTTATAGCTTGCATCAGATACCAAAGACTCAATTCTGGTATCTAATGTTTCTTTCTGCGAAGAAACGGTATCTATAATTTTGTGTTGTAAATTAGATGCTTCTTTTGCCAAATGATCCTTTGTTGTTTGTGCTTCTTCTGCAATTCGCCTTCTTGTATTACTACCTTTATCGGGAGCAAAAAGAATTCCTAAAGTGGCTCCTACAGCGGTTCCTGCCAAAATTCCTAGAAATGTGTTACTATTATTACTCATGGTATTGTCTTTTATGTTTTTTAAATTATTTACTACAAATTTCTTAAAAAATTAGTGTATGGGTTGACTCAAATCATAAGGATGTTAACGGAAATGATTTTTGTAAACGAATTAATATTTATACGGAAAGCGTTAATCTCATTTCGCCAAGTTAAATACCTTTATGGTTAATAAAATAAATGATATCAAATCACAATAATCCCTCAATATTCATGGAGGAGGTATTAAAACAGATAAGACTTTTTTTCTGTTTTATGCAAATGGTAAAGCGAGTAATGTCTGCTTTTAATGAAGAAGCATTTGGTCCTGTGGTAGTGGTCGTTATTAAGGCAAAAGACTATGTGAATACAAAAACTTTAACTTTTAGTTTTGACACAATAATCTTTACTAAAAAAATATTGAGGCTGTTTGAAAAATAGATCAGGGAGGTAGAAGATAGAGCTTTTTTCGTAAATGAAATAATAAAATCGAATCTTGGATTTCCTTTTGGGAACCAAAACTTAAGGTTGTGATAGAAAATTATCTCGAAGAAGGAATCTTATATTTTATAAATATGAGAGAGGTTAGATTAAATTAAAAGTTGAATAAAAATAAATACATACTATGAAATTTGTTAAAGACGAAGACGAAGAAAGAAGAGATTATATTTTTCAGAAAAACTCAAAAACAAAAAAAGGAGCAAAATTTATAATACTTGTACTCTTTCTCTTAATCATCGGAGTAATAGCTTCTGGGATATTTCTGGGATATTTTTAAGGTTGTCTATATTGTTTTAAAGTACATAACAATTTAAATTTAAAATCGTGGCAAAGATAAAAAGAAGTCATTCTTGACAGAATACCAGAATATATAGAGGTAGATAATTACAAAACCAAACGATATTTATAGTTAAAAGAGATATAGAATTTTATCCTTTTAGACGTTAATGGTAATATAGAGTATATGTTACATGTTTTTGTATGTGATGTATACGGGATTAAAAATATTCTGGTTTTTGACCTCTAATTAGGATGATACATGGGTACTTCGTATAGTTAGAAATAAGCGTAAAGATGACTTTTTGTGTAAAGAGAAAGTGTTGTTACATTCAGATAAATTTATAAAGAAAATATTACTGTCAAAATACCAATGACTATTAAACTTGGTAAGCTATAAGATAATACCTTGGTGTACTCAAGAAAATTTGAAGTATTCACTATTCTTATTTCTACGATTTATAGGGCTTCTAAAAGGTTAGAACCTTTTGTTTCAATTAATATTCACAGGTTAAAAACAAGTAAGATAAATGATTTTATTTCCGAAACAAAAATAACCTTTAGTATATAATTTTATAAAGCTGTATTTGTGCTTAGAATTTCCCAATATGACATTTCTGAGTAATTAGTACATTTCCTTTTTTCATTTTGGGTTTTCCAAGTAACTGATTTCGGTGTTAAGTTGTCTTGAATTTTTGTTAGTTTGAGATGTTCCGTTCTTATTGGGCATATATTATAAATCTTGTTTCTATTTGGCTTAACCTACAGTTTGTGGATGTGTACATATTTATAATGTATGCACCAGTGCATTGATATTATGACGCTCTACTAATCTTTGGGTGAAGGCTTTGTGCCCTTTTGGGGCTAATAAATGAAGTTTTCCTCGTTTCATACCAGCCATAAAACTCAAAACTTTCCACTTTACGACCAGTTTTTTGGTATTATTATTTTTTAAGGCAATATCAGAGTAGTGTTTAGCTCCACTATAGGTAATAAATGATAAATCTGCTCGTATTTTTTCATTAGTAGATTTGCTGGTAAAGACTTTCGGATTCTCATATCCTTCAGCAATAGATTTTACAATTTTTGTAGGCTTTTTTTCAACCCAAGAGAGGGCTTTTCTAATATATCTGTTCTTTTTCATAATTTAAATTTTTAATATTCCTATTTCATAGAATTGCGTCTATTTATAGTCTAATTAAATTGTAATTGCTTTTTTAGGCTTCATACTGATCTTAACTTTTTTTCGAATACTTCTTAGATAAGCCTTACTTCCAAAAAACTTTTTTCTAAGTCCAGGCCTCTGTATGTTGTTTCTGTTTTTCATAATATTTTTTTAATTTTAT
>JAUIBW010000008.1 GCA_030427585.1 Bacteroidia bacterium | reverse complement strand
TGATTACATCTTTACCGTTAATTTTTACCGGGGGATTGATCCGGGTAAGCACATTATGTACAATCTCTGGGGGTGCTTTTGTTCTCATTGTTATTTTATGGTTCACCAGTTTTTTTTGATTTTCAGGTAATTGATTGTAACGTATAAAAAGCATAAGCAGGCAGTTTATGATTGATCTCTAAGCAGGTTTTTCTGGGTTTATCAAAAGGTTTAGGGCAACATTGGGCTATTACACAAATTATTGTTTTTAAGAAGTACTATATTTCTTGCTTTATAGATCACTTGTATCGCATCGTCGCTGGATTTACCTTGCGCATAGAGCTTATTAATCCAGTTATACAGTATAATTTCGTAGGGGCTATCATGTACCAGGTTATACATAAATTCATCGGTTTTAAGATGCAATGCCTGTAGGATATCAGACATAAATTCGGCTTTATTTTGATATGGATTGGTTTCCATAGGAGATAGGTTTTGTTGAACCAAATGTAAGGGTGTAAAGTGCTTGAAAACAAGTGAGGTATATCGGTTTTTATCAAAACAGACTAATGAGATAAGAGAAGAAATGTGATTTAGAAGAGATTGTTATGTTTGTTACTTGAACTTGATCCGGAATCTACATTGCGTAGTACATGATTATGGATTCCAGCCTTTAGTTTATCCTGAGCCCTTCGATAAACTCAGGACAGACCTGTCGAAGGACTGGAATGACACATTACATTAATTAAAATGTAATACCATTTCCAATCTAAATTTACTCAATAAAACCGCGTCTTTTTGTCTAATATTTCAAAATAAAACACAACCGTAGCCCTGCTATGCTTGAATTTTATTTTTCATCTAAGCCAAAAATCCATCATTTTTCTTATGAGTAAATTTAAATCAGAACTGGTATAATGTCCCTTCGGGTGGCGCGCTTTTGGGCGTGGTGTATCGAGAAGCAATCAAAGGTTTTCTTTGACAGGTGTTAACTATCAAAAACAAAAAACCCGGCACTGTTATCAGGCCGGGTTTAATTTTATTTTATCAATTCACCATTTTTATCGTGAAAATGATATTCTAAATACGTGTAAGCGTCTCTAGGTACAATCTTTACCCATCGTTTATGGTTAAAATACCATTTTGATCGGGTGGATGGAAATCCTTTGGTTAAAAAAGCTGCAATAAAAGGATGCGCACTTAGCGTTATCTTTTTATGATCTTTTTTAATTAATTTTTCTAATTCGACTTTAATTTTTTCTACCAATACTATAGGCGCCTCAACTTCGCCATTTATTCCGTTGGGATCTTCCTCTCGGGTTTTGATATTCATTTCTGGTCGAACACGCTGTCGCGTGATTTGAATCAGGCCAAATTTACTTGGCGGTAAAATTTTATGCTTCGCCCTATCGTCTTTCATCTCTTCTCGTAATTGATTGAAGAGGGTTCTACGGTTATCTGCATTATTCATATCGATAAAATCGACTACAATAATACCTCCCATATCTCTAAGACGCAGTTGGCGGGCTACTTCAGCTGCACTAATCAGGTTTACCTCTAGTGCAGTATCTTCCTGGTTTTTGGCTTTATTAGATCGGTTACCGCTATTTACATCGATTACATGCATCGCTTCTGTATGCTCTATAACCAAATAAGCGCCCTTACTCATAGATACCGTCTTGCCAAAACTTGTTTTGATTTGCCGTTCAATACCATATTTTTCGAAAATTGGTATTTTAGGATTATGAAGTTTTACAATTGATTCTTTTTTTGGAGCAATTTCTTGCAGATACTCTTTGATTTGGTTGCAGAGATCTTCATCATCTACAACAATAGAAGTAAAAGTGTCATTAAATACATCTCTTAATATAGAAGATGCTCTATTCATTTCACCTAGTACTTTTGAAGGGTGGTGAGCTTTGTGTAATTTTTTACACATGCTTTGCCATCGTCCCATTAGATTTTCTAAATCTTTGTCTAGTTCTGCTACTTTTTTGCCTTCTGCTACTGTACGTACAATAATTCCGAAACCTTTTGGCTTAATACTTTTTACAAGCCTTTTTAAACGTTCTTTTTCTTCTGAAGATTCTATTTTTTGAGAAATAGAAATTCGATTCGAAAAAGGAACTAAAACAATATATCGACCGGCAATCGAAAGCTCTGAGCTAATTCGAGGGCCTTTGGTAGATATCGGTTCCTTTACTATCTGTACCAATAGCGATTGATTTGATTTTAACACATTGGTAATAGTACCGTGTTTATCAATATCGTTCTCGAAAGGAAAATCCTTAAGAGAATAATTTTTTAATTTACCTGTGCTTACACGTTTTATGAATCTAAGTAAAGAAGATACTTGAGGACCAAGGTCGTGATAATGCAAAAATGCATCTTTTTCATAGCCTACATTAACAAATGCGGCATTTAGACCTGGGACAGATTTACGGATTTTAGCAATAAAAATATCACCCACCGAAAAATCACTGTCGTCTTCTTCCTTATGTAATTCAATTAGTTTTCCATCCTTTAATAAGGCAAAATCCGTAGAGGAACCTGACCTAATGATCAATTCTTTGTTCACTCTGATTAGATTTTTATCCCGATAATTATCGAGATGGATTAAACAATTTTTTCACAGGAATTTTTACAATTCCATTGAAATAAAACAAAAATACCGGTAGTGGGGTACTATGTCTTATTTCGATTTCAAAGAACTTAACTTTTTAAACGAAAAAAGTAGTTAGAAACTACTTTTTCTTATGGCGGTTGGCTCTTCTTCTTTTTTTACGCTTGTGCGTAGCTACCTTGTGTCTTTTACGTTTTTTACCACTTGGCATAGTGTATACTGTTTTATATTTATAAATTATTTATTTTACTTCTACGTTAGTTTTTACACCTTCTACAAATACTTTTGCAGGTTTAAACGCAGGTATATTGTGTGCAGGAATTTTGATCGTAGTATTCTTAGAAATGTTACGGCCTGTTTTCTCTGCTCTGGTTTTGATTATAAAACTACCAAATCCTCTAAGGTATACATTGTCTCCACTCTCTAGTGAGCTTTTTACCTCTTCCATAAAGGTTTCAACCGTTGCCTGAACATCACCTTTTTCTATTCCTAATTTTTCTGAAATTTTTGCTACAATATCTGCTTTAGTCATTATATTACCTATTTAGGGGTTTTTAAATTTTCAAGGGGGCAAATATAAGAATTTAAAATCCAAAATATCAATACTTAAGATGATATTTTCATCTTTAAACGTTTAATTTTGCAAAACTTATAATTTTACTATGATATTTTCTAAAAAACTCATTACGTGGTACTTACAAAATAAAAGGTCGATGCCATGGCGAGAAACTAAAAATCCATATCCTATTTGGCTCAGTGAAATTATACTTCAGCAAACCAGAGTAGCACAAGGATTACCTTATTATATGTCATTTATAGAAACTTTTCCAACGGTATTTGATCTTGCAAATGCAAGCGAAGAAGAAGTGTTAAAGTTATGGCAGGGATTAGGGTATTATTCCAGGGCCAGAAATCTGCATGCCACTGCAAAATATGTTGCAAACGACTTAAATGGTGTTTTTCCTAATACATATAAAGATCTCTTACAATTAAAAGGAGTTGGCGATTATACGGCGAGTGCTATAGCTTCTATATGTTATGCCGAAGCGGTTCCTGTGGTAGACGGAAATGTATATCGGGTATTGTCACGATATTTTGGAATCGATACTCCTATTAATAGTACAAAAGGAGTAAAAGAATTTAAAGAGCTTGCGATAACCTTAATGGATCATAAAGAACCTGCTGCGTATAACCAGGCAATTATGGAGTTTGGTGCATTACAGTGTAAACCCAAAAGTCCGTATTGTATTGTATGTCCGCTACAAGATAGTTGTGAAGCACTTAAAAACGGAACAGTAGATATATTACCAGTCAAAATCAAAAAGCTAAAAATCAATAAACGCTATTTTAACTATTTGGTGTTTTTTACAGAAGATAAGAAAACGATTATTCAACAAAGAGTAGGTAATGGTATATGGAAAGGGTTATATGAGTTTCCTTTAATAGAAAGTGATACTATTGATACAGATACTATTGTATCTCATGCTGTTTTTAAAGAAATAATAAAAGATAAAACGTATGAAATTATACCGTATCAACAAGAGCCTATAGTGCATAAATTATCTCATCAGCATTTATACACGCGATTTTATATTGTTAAATCAGATATACCTTCAGAAATAAACCAGGATCAAAAAATTGTTGATTATGAAGAAATACATACCTATCCTGTTCCTATTCTGTTAGGTAATTTTATAGATACCTTTTTTCAGCAAAATTGATGAATTCAGAACCCCAAAGTACAACAAGTTAAAAAGATCTAAAACCTAAGTTAAGACCATTGAGAGATCATTTATATATTAATTTTTTATTACATTTACTATAAACAAAGCTATTTGAAGTTACTTTGAAAAATAAGAAGTATCAGGATAACGTTATTTAACATAGTTTATCATTTCTTTGCAATGATGAACTAAACAACAAACCATAAACTAAAATGTCTGGAACACTAAATAAAGTAATGCTTATAGGGCATACGGGTGATGAGGTAAAGATGCATTATTTTGAAGGAGGTAGTTGCATAGGTAGATTTCCTCTTGCTACTAATGATTCGTATGTAAATAAAAGTACAGGAGAGCGTGTAAACACTACAGAGTGGCACAATATCGTGGTTAGAAATAAAGCTGCAGAAATTTGCGAGAAATATCTTAATAAAGGAGATAAGGTATATATTGAAGGTCGTCTTAAAACCAGAAAATGGCAAGATGAGCAAGGAAAAGACAGGTATAGTACAGAAATACAATGTACAGATTTTACTTTTCTTACACCTAAGAATGAGAACCAACCTTCTGAGCATAAACCTCAGAATACGCCTCAAACTAATACACCTGCTACAAGCAATTCGCAGGAAGTTTCATCTAATTCACCAGTAACAGAAGATGATGATCTTCCGTTCTGATATGTCTAACTAAACAAAGATAATTTGGACCCTGATCCTGAACCGTTATTTATTTCACTATTTGTTTTTGATTTTATGCAAACTATTAATGTGGTTGTACTGGTAGTGCTGCTTATTTTTTCTGCATTAATATCGGGTAGCGAAGTAGCTCTGTTTTCTTTAACTCCCGCAGATCTTAGAGATGAAGAGAATTCGTCTAAAAATCTTAGGATTGTATCCAGATTATTAGATAACCCCAAGAAATTGTTAGCTACTATATTGGTGGCAAATAATTTTATCAATATAGCGGTAGTATTGCTTTTTGATACTTTGGGCAAGATATATTTTAGTAATCTTGATTATGTTTGGTTAGGTTGGATTAATGTAAGGTTTGTAGTCGAAGTAGGAGTCGCTGCATTCTTGATTTTATTGTTTGGTGAAATTTTACCCAAACTATATGCCAGTAGAAATAAATTGAAGTTTGCTAAATTTATGGCAAGGCCTCTGGCAATTCTCGATTGGATTATTGCTCCGATTAGTATGCCAATGCGCAGCATCACTATTGGGATTCATAACCGGTTAGGAAAACAAAAATCTAATCTAAGCGTAGATCAATTATCACAGGCATTAGAGTTAACTTCGGATAAGGATACTACAGACGAAGAGAAGAAAATATTAGAAGGTATAGTATCTTTCGGAAACACAGATACCAAGCAGGTGATGCACCCCCGTATGGATATTTTTGCGTTAAATAGTGCAGCTACCTATCAGGAAATTCTTCCTGAGATTATCAAAAAAGGATATTCCAGAATTCCAGTATACAAGGATAGCATTGATAATGTAATTGGGATTCTGTATGTAAAAGACCTATTACCCTATATCAATACACCTTCTTTTGATTGGATATCGCTGTTAAGAGCTCCTTATTTTGTGCCAGAGAACAAAAAACTAGATGATTTGCTTAATGATTTTAAAGATAAAAAAAATCACCTGGCTATAGTTGTAGATGAGTACGGGGGAACCAGTGGTTTGATTTCTCTCGAGGATATTATAGAAGAAATTGTAGGGGATATTAGTGATGAATTTGATGATGAAGATTTGATATTTTCAAAATTAGATGATCAAAACTATGTTTTTGAAGGAAAAACGGCTTTAAAAGATTTTTATAAAGTACTGAAACTGGAAGACAATGTTGTTTTTGAAGAAAAGAAAGGAGATGCAGAAACTATAGCAGGGTTATTATTAGAAATCTCTGGAAGTTTTCCGAAGCGTGGAGAAATTATAGTAGTAGATCAGTATGTATTTAAAATAGAATCATTGGATAACAAACGAATAAAACAAGTGAAATTAACCATTAATGAAAACGAAAATAGTTAGATTTCTTATAGTGACCAGTGTATGTATGCTATTTTCTTGCGGAGGTGAAGTATTGCCTAAACCAGAAGGGATGCTGCGACTAAGTTATCCTGTCCCCAAGTATAAAGAGCTGGCGTTACCTTGTCCTTATTCTTTTGAAAAAAATGATTTATCAGAACTTCATAGGGCAAGAAGAAATAAAAATTGTTGGTACAATCTAGAATATAAAAAACTAAGAGCTACGATGTATATTTCTTATTATGAAATCAATAATAATCTGGATTCGTTACTTAGAGATGCTCAAAACCTTACCCAGGAACATGTGATCAAAGCAGATGGGATTGTACAAACACCATATGTAAATGAAGAAAATAAAGTATATGGTATGTTTTATGAGGTTTCTGGTGATGCTGCTTCTGCATCTCAGTTTTATGTAACCGATAGTGTTCGGCATTTTATAGTAGGTTCTATGTATTTTAAGGTGAAACCTAATTATGATTCTATACTTCCCGCTGCGAATTATTTACGTAATGATATGAGGTATTTTATGGAAACGCTTCGTTGGAAAGAGTAAAAAACTTCAAATACGCTTTTTAATAGTTAATTTTCTTCCAAAAGGTATCCTGTGTACTTATAATTTTATCATTTTTGCAACTTACTTCGCAAAAATGCAAAACACAAAACTAAAATGGATCTATCTAGCAGTGCTTTCTCTGGTTTGGGGTAGTTCATTTATTCTTATTAAGAAATCATTGATCGGACTTACACCGCTACAATTGGGCGCGTTAAGAACATTATTTGCGGCAACATTTTTGTTCTTGATCGGATTTAGAAGTATGAGGAAAATAGCAGCGTCAGACTGGAAATGGGTGATCATATCTGCCTTTGCAGGAACATTTATCCCTGCTTTTTTATTCGCCTTTGCCGAGACAGAAATTGATAGTGGTATAGCATCAATTCTTAATTCTACTACGCCACTGGTTACTTTAATTCTGGGAATGTTGATTTTCTCTATTCGATTTAGTAAAAATCAATTCTTTGGTGTCATTGTGGGATTAATAGGTTGTGTTGCTCTGATATTAGAAGGAGCTTCGGTAAATCCCAATCAAAACTATTGGTATGCACTATTAGTGCTTTGTGCTTCTGTTTGTTATGCAATAAATGTTAATATCATAAAAAGGTATATGCAGCATATACCTCCTATGGCAATTGCTAACGGAAATTTTATTGTATTAGTCATTCCTGCTTTGGTCGTGTTATGTTTTTCGGGTTTTTTTAAAGCCGAAGTAGTTACTAGTCCAAAAGTGCATATGAGTTTGATATATGTATCTATACTTGCAATAGTAGGTACAGGTATTGCCAAAGTATTGTTTAATAAACTGGTGCAGATCAGTACACCTGTATTTGCGACTTCGGTAACCTATACTATCCCTATTGTAGCTATGCTATGGGGGATATTGGATAATGAGAAATTTACACTCTATCAGGTGCTTGCTTCCGGAGTTATTATTCTGGGGGTGTACCTAGCGAATAGGAACAAATAGTTTTCTACCTTGTTGTTAAACAATAAATTAACAGGTTGTTAAGGTTAAAAAACTCTTAAATTTCTTACTTTTAAGAGAGAATCCTAAAGAGAGAAACCATGAAAAAATCAACCATTCCTGTTACATATGGACTCCTTATTGCTATTGGACTTATTGCATATTTTTTACTCCTTTCTTTGGTTGGTATGCAAACAAAGCCTGTTTTTAGTTTAGGTAACGGTATTATAGTTGCTTTGGGTTTATACAAAGCCATGAAAAATTACAAGCGAGAAAAAGGAAGTGATTTTGAATATCAAAAAGGATTTATGGCAGGACTTTTTACAGGGTTTAATGCTACAATCATTTTTATTATCTTCTTTGCGATTTATGTAACTAATATCAATACTAATTTCTTACCAGAAATGCTGGCAAATTGGAGTTCACATTATCATGTGGGAGTAGGGATAGTTGTGTTCGTTGCAGCAGTTATGGGGTTTGTCACTACTTTTGTACTTACATTATCTTTTATGCAATTGTTTAAAGAAAGTTGGAATCCAAAAAAAAATCACAATTCAAAGCCTGTAGAGGTATAAAATATTTGTCATTTAATTAATTAGCAGTATATTTGCACCCGCCTAATTAGAAATAGGCGCAGTTCTTTATTTATAAAAATAATTAATTAAACGTTACGCTATGTACGCAATTGTAGAGATAGCAGGGCAGCAATTTAAAGTTGCAAAAGACCAAAAAGTATTTGTACATCGTTTAGCAGGAGAAGAAGGGGATAAAGTCTCTTTTGATAAAGTTCTTCTTGCAGCAGATGGAGATAAAGTTACTTTAGGCGCCCCAGCTATAGATGGAGCTCAAGTAGGAGCAAAAATCACAAGACACCTTAAAGGTGATAAAGTTATTGTTTTCAAGAAAAAGAGACGTAAAGGATACCGTGTCAAAAATGGTCACCGTCAATCTCTTACAGAAATTGTTATCGAAAGTATAGTAACTTCTGGAGCTAAGAAAACTGCAACTAAAAAAGCTGAGCCAAAAGCTAAAGCAGAGAAAGAAGTAAAAGCTTCTACTCCAAAAGCAGAAACTAAAGCAGTCGCTCCTAAGAAAGAAGCAACGAAGCCAAAAGCTGATAAGGAAGATTTAAGCACTAAAACAGTAGCTGAATTAAAAGATATGGCTAAAGCTCAGGGGATTTCTGGTATTTCTTCTATGAAGAAAGCAGAATTAATTGAAGCTTTACAAGGAAAATAAAAAACGGCAGGTAATTCCTGTAAGTATTAACACTATAAAACCGAAAGAAAATGGCTCATAAAAAAGGAGTTGGTAGTTCGAAAAACGGTAGAGAATCAGAATCGAAACGCTTAGGTGTGAAGATATTTGGCGGACAAGCTGCCGTGGCTGGTAACATCATTGTAAGACAAAGAGGTACAGCCCACAAGCCAGGTGAAAACGTATACGCAGGTAAAGATCACACGCTACATGCTAAAGTAGATGGTTTAGTGAAATTTACTAAAAAGAAAGACAATAAATCCTATGTTTCAATAATTCCATTTGAAGCATAAAGGATCTTTCCTTTGTAATATTAATATAAAAAAACCCTTTTCTAACATAGAAAAGGGTTTTTTGTTTGTCATATATTCCTTATGCTTGCTTTGGGTTTAAGGAATTTTCTGTTTTGATCTCCAAGAACCGAGCTGTTAAAGACTTTTTCCTTATTCTTAAAAAAAAAGAAATATATTTATCGTCAAATTTAAAAACCTAATCATGAAAAAGTTATTATTATTAACATTGTTAATGACCGTTACCTTTTCTTTTAGCCAGAAAAGAAAAGACCAGGAAGGAAGTATTAAAAATTTAAAAGGTATTACAGCGTATAATTTAGTTTTCGATTACGAAAATCTTAAAGTTGATAAATTTGATACCGAAGAAGAATTTCTAAAAGACAAAATGGATAAGCGAGAAGCTAAAGAAGCCGGGAGAGGTGAAAAATTTAAAAAATCCTGGTTTGCTGATCGAGAAAATTTATATGAACCAAAATATATAGAATCATTTAATAAACGTTTTGATGGAGGAGCTGTTAAAGTTGAAAAAAATCTAGAAGGTGCTACCCATACTATGAAAGTTAAAACAACATGGATTTACCCGGGATATAATGTAGGTGTGATGAAACAGCCTTCTAAAGTAAATGCAACGATTATTGTGTATGAAACTGCTAATCCTGATAAAATATTATTCTCTACAAAGTATTTTAAAGTACCTGGAAGTAATTTTTATGGGGCTGATTTCAATTCTGGATACAGAATAGCCGAAAGTTATGCTAAGCTAGCTAAAGAAATGGCTAAATACATCCTTAAAAAAGCAAAGTAATCTTTGATCTATACATTCAAAATCAAAAAACAATGATGTGAATGGATATGGGAAATAAAAATAAGTACACTTTGTATTTTTATTTACTATTTAAAATGCAAAGTGTACTAAATACATAGAAAAACTATGAATGCTACACTAATCAAAACAGTATCTTATATCTTCTTTTTATGCATAGCTCTTACTGCTACTTCACAAGATATTCCTAAATATGATTATCTCGAGGTTATTGTAATTCAAAAAGCAAATAATAGAGGTAAGGTAAAAAGAATTAAGGTAGAAGAACAAACATCTTTGGTGGGTAAGCAAATAACTATTAAACAGCTAGAGGACTTAGAGAAAACCTCTGATTTATTGAACTACATGAATGCTGCGAATTGGGAGTTTGTAGATCGACAATCTATTGTTTCTGAAGAGAATGATCCTGTATGGATGAGTTATATCTTTAGGAAAAAGAAGTAATAATACTATTTATTATTTTAAACTAAACCCCCTTATTGAAAGATAAGGGGGTTTAGTTTAAAAACTGAGTAATATAAAATTACAGCTATTTTTTTAGTATCTGTAATATTCAGGTTTGTAAGGCCCCTCAACAGTTACACCAATATATTCTGCTTGATCTTTACTAAGTTCGGTAAGTTCTACTCCAATTTTAGCAAGGTGTAATTTTGCAACCTTTTCATCTAAATGTTTTGGAAGCATATATACCTTGTTTTCATAATTTTCGATATTAGTCCAAAGCTCAATCTGTGCTAATGTCTGATTGGTAAATGAATTACTCATTACAAAACTTGGGTGACCCGTTGCACAACCTAGATTTACTAAACGACCTTCGGCAAGAAGTATAATATCATTACCTCCAATATTGTACTTATCTACTTGAGGTTTGATCTCAATTTTTTCGCTTTGCGAATTTAACCAAGCCACATCAATTTCATTATCAAAATGTCCAATGTTACAAACAATGGTTTTATCTTTCATAGCTTTAAAGTGCTCTCCACGAACAATATCTTTATTTCCGGTAGTGGTAATAACAACATCTGCATTCCCAACAACAGTTTCTAGTTTTTTTACTTCAAAACCATCCATCGCTGCCTGTAACGCACAAATCGGATCAATTTCGGTAACAGTAACTATAGAACCGGCTCCTCTAAAGGATGCAGCGGTACCTTTACCCACATCTCCATATCCACAAACTATAACACGTTTACCAGCAAGCATTACATCGGTAGCACGACGAATCGCATCTACAGCACTTTCTTTACATCCGTATTTATTGTCAAACTTTGATTTAGTAACACTATCGTTTACATTAATCGCTGGCATTGGAAGTGTTCCATTTGCCATACGCTCATATAATCTATGAACACCGGTAGTTGTTTCCTCGGATAAACCATTGATTCCTTCTACTAATTCAGGATACTTGTCTAAAACCATATTAGTTAAGTCTCCCCCATCATCAAGGATCATATTTAAAGGTTTACGATCTTCGCCAAAAAATAGAGTTTGTTCTATACACCAGTCAAATTCTTCATCATTCATACCTTTCCAAGCGTATACTGGGGTGCCTGCTTCTGCAATTGCTGCTGCAGCTTGATCCTGAGTAGAAAATATATTACAAGAACTCCAGGTTACCTCTGCACCAAGAGCCTGAAGTGTTTCTATTAATACTGCAGTTTGGATAGTCATATGAAGACAACCCGCAATACGAGCACCTTTAAGAGGTTGCTCATCTTTATATTCTTCACGAAGAGACATAAGTCCTGGCATTTCCGCTTCAGCTAATTCGATTTCTTTTCTTCCCCAGGCAGCTAATGAAATATCTTTCACCTTGTAAGGAACATAAGGTACAGTTTTAGTACTCATAGTGGTTAATTTTATGTTTATGATGTGCTTTCTGGTATTTCGCACTAAATTGTTCTAAATTCGTTTCCCGAAAAATGGAATACTATTCCTTTTTCGGTTTGCAAAGGTACATAATAACTTTAAGAATTTAAATGCCTCTTTACAAAACTATAACAGTAGATGAAAGTACTAATGTGTTGATTTGGAAGATTGAAGAATCTTATGATGCTCTCTGCCAAGGAATAGAATTAACACAACATTGCCAGAATAGAGTAGATAATATGAAATCTGATATGCATCGCAGAGGCTTTATGAGCGTTAGACACCTGTTGGCTGCATTTGGTTATACCGATCATGATCTGTATTATGATGAATTTGGAAAACCACATCTTAAAGATGGAAAACAAATCTCGATAACTCATTCTTATGAGTATGCAGGAATCATAATTAGTGATAAACTCGTTGGGATTGATATCGAAAAACAAAGAGAAAAGATTCATAGAATTGCACATAAATTTGTGAATGATTATGAGAGTGAAGCTCTAAAACAAAATCTGGATATGACTCGTGCATTAACTATAATTTGGGGCGCCAAAGAATCCTTGTATAAGTTATATGCAACCGCAGGCTTAAGTTTTGAGCAACATATTTATATTTCTCCTTTTACATTAGAATATCCATTTGTTTATGGAGCTGTTAATTATAAAGACAAAATAACACATTATGATATGACATTTGTAGAATTTGAAGGATTTACATGTGTATATGCTTTACCAGCTTCTGAAATATAAATCTGATTGCACCAATACATGAATATTTATGGGAAATATCATAAAAAAGATAACATGCAAATATCAATAGAATTAACGCTTACCCCACTTCAAACTGATTTTGAAGAACATATTATTCGTTTTATAAAACGATTGCGGGCATCTGAGTTTACAGTTATAGAAAACCCTTTAAGCACTCAGATCTATGGAGAGTATGATAAAATAATGCCTTTTTTGACTTTAGAAATAAAAAATGCATTTGGAGATATGGATCACGTCTTGGTATATATGAAAATGGTAAAAAGTAATAGAAGCGATTATGAACCCCATTTTTGAATTTTTATTTGGGCAGTATTCAGAATACTCCGATTTACATATAATTCTCGAGATTATAGCAGTACTTTTTGGTCTTCTAAGTGTAATTTTTGCTTGGTTTAACAAGATTTGGGTATATCCGACAGGTATTATAAGTACTGCGATTTATGTGTATTTATTATTACAATGGTCATTGCTAGGAGATATGATGATCAATGTATATTATTTCATGATGAGTATTTATGGGTGGTACATCTGGACCCGAAAAATAGATGAGACACATGTTACTCCTATTAGAAGAACAACTACTGAAGAAAAGAATCTATCAGCAATAATTTTTGTCATGACCTTGCTTTTTGTGTATGGAGTTTATGTTGTTTTTGATAAGTTAAATGACTGGACAGCGCATGTAGATACCTTAACAACCGCAATATTTTTTGTAGGGATGTGGCTTATGGCACGAAGAAAAATCGAAAATTGGATATTTTGGATTATTGGAGATATTATTTCGGTACCGTTATATTTTTATAAAGGATTTACATTTACCAGCTTACAATATATGGTGTTTACGATTATTGCAATTTTTGGATATATCACATGGAAGAAAAGCTTAGACAACAACCCTGCAATTGTATAAAAGTAGTATTGTTTGGTCCAGAATGTACAGGCAAAACTACATTGTCCAGACAATTGGCAGCATATTATGATACGGAGTACGTTCCCGAATATATGCGAGAATATTTGCAAAGAAAGTGGGATAAAACCAAAGAAGTATGTGTATATGATGATATGCTTCAAATTGCCGAAGGTCAAATGAAATTAGAAAATGAAATCGGTCAAAAAGTTAATACTCTGCTGTTTTGTGATACAAACCTTTTAGAGCTAAAAGTATATTCAGAAGCATACTATAATGGAGCTGTTCCCGAAATCTTAAATAAAATTTCATTAGAAAATGTTTATGATTTGTATCTTTTGACTTATATTGACATTCCTTGGATTGCCGATGATCTAAGGGACAAACCCCACGAACGAGAAGAAATGTTTTTAAGATTTAAAGAATGTCTTGATAAACATAATCTTCCATACATCGTCATAAAAGGAGATAAAATATCTCGTTTTAAAAAAGCATTGACACACATTAGCCAATTAATAGAAGATAAAAGTGAATATAACAGATAAAGATATCAAGTTAATCAAATCAAAAGGATTAACGATTGATAAAGTACTTACACAAATAGAAACTTTTAAAAATGAAATTCCTTTTGTAGCATTAAGAAGTGCAGCAACACTGGATAATGGAATCCTTAAGTTTTCTGAACATTACCAGTCAGAACTTACTAAATTATACGGTTCTAGAGCGCAGCATCTCGAAACGATAAAGTTTGTCCCTGCATCAGGTGCAGCTACACGAATGTTTAAAGATTTATTTCGGTTTCTTGATAATTATGATTTTAAGAAAGAAAGTCTTAATTCTTATACGAATCATGAAAAAGCAAATGCAATACGCCTTTTTTTAATAGGTTTGGAAAAATTTCCATTCTATGATATAGTTATGGAAAAGGTAAAAAGTGTCTACCCTAAATTTAGATCTTTATCCGAAGGGAAACAATTATATATTTTTGTCGAAATGATGCTAAAAGAGAAAGGATTAAATTATGGAACCTTTCCCAAGGGATTATTTCCTTTTCATAAATATGATGATAGCATAGCAACCTCTTTTGAAGAACATTTATATGAGGCAGCTGGTTATAATACTAATAATAAAGGTGATTCTAAACTACATTTTACGATTTCTAAAGACCATCTTGAAGCTTTTAAAGGTGAGTTTGAAAGAATTAAGAAAAAAGTTGAAGAGAAAACCAATACTAATTTTAGTATTACGTATTCATTTCAAAAATCAGAAACAGATACTATTGCAGTAACAGAAGATAATGAGCCGTTTAGAAAAGAAGATGGATGTTTATTATTCAGGCCGGGAGGACATGGAGCGTTGATCGAAAATTTAAATGATCTTGATGCCGATATTATTTATATCAAAAATATAGATAATGTAGTGGTACGTAAATATCAGGATGAAGTTTCGGGATATAAAAAGGTGTTGGCAGGTAAGCTCATTGAAATTCAGGATGAAGTTTTTAGAATTTTAAATGCTATTGACCAAAAAAAGCCGTCTGAAGCCGAGTTAAAAGATATCAAGAAATTTTTGGTACAACAACTTAATGTAAGATTACCGTTGGATTTTGATAAATTCTCAGACAAATACAAACTTCAGTTTTTGCGAGAATCTTTAAACCGGCCTATTCGTGTTTGCGGGATGGTAATTAATGAAGGGGAACCAGGAGGAGGACCATTTTGGATAAAGCGCGAAAATGGAAGATTGATATTACAGATTATCGAGGCTCCACAAATTGATAAAAAAGATCGAAGACAAAAAGAGATTCTTGGTAGTGCCACTCATTTTAATCCAGTTGATTTGGTGTGTGGTGTACGAGATTATAATGGTAAGAAATTTGATCTACTTGATTTTGTAGATCCTGATTCGGGGTTCATTACTCAAAAAACGATGAATGGTAAGATTTTGAAAGCACTGGAGCTCCCCGGGTTATGGAACGGTGCAATGGCAAATTGGATTAGTGTATTTGTAGAAGTACCATTAACTACATTTAACCCTGTGAAAACAGTAAATGATTTACTGAAGTCTGCGCATCAGGTAACTCTTTTTTCATGAATACTTCTGTAGTTATAAATGAACTAAAATTTAAAGCTATTCGAAGCTCTGGAGCAGGAGGTCAACATGTAAATAAGGTATCTTCAAAAGTAGAATTAGCTTTAGATATCAGGATATCAGAAGGGTTTACAGATGACGAAAAACTACGATTGAGCCAAAAGTTGTCTTCACGATTAACCAAATCTGGCGTTTTATTATTACAATGCAGTGATAGCAGAAATCAACATAGAAATAAAGAACTGGTAATTAAAAGGCTTTTGAAGATTCTTAAGGCTAATCTCTATATTTCTAAAAAAAGAAAACAAACTAAACCTTCTAGGGCGGCTATCAAAAAACGTTTGGATAGTAAAAAAAAGCATTCATTAAAGAAAGCTAACCGTAAAAAACCTTCTTTATAAGTTAATCTGTTTTTTTAAAAGTGAGTAATATTTCTACACTTTTATGTGGATTCTACATTTTCTACACCGAAACACTTATACATGTATAAATAGTAAATATCTTAAAATCAGTAACTTGAATTGTTTTTGTTTAAAGTTTCATCTTTGGAACAATTATTACTATTTATTAACTGTAGAAATAATTCAGTAACCCAAAATGAAAAAGTTACCAATGATAGTAGCAATTGTAGTAAGTATCTTTTCGGCACAGGGTGTTGTTGCTCAGGACGAATTAGCTGTTCTTAATGATGATCTTGAGTTTAGAGATTATGAGTATGAGCAACAGGAATATACTGAAATCAATATTGTAGAATTGCCATTATCAATTCAAGAAGCAGCTGCCAAAGATTTTGCAGAGTTAAGGATTGTAAAAGCATATATGTCTAAGGATAATACATATAAAATTATCTTACAAGATGAAGACGATAACACAAAAGTTGTATTTGCTAGCGCTAATGGTGAATGGATAAAGCCAAACGACAATAAATCTTAAATCTAGGGGTAGAAAAGAATATCGTTTTGCAACCAAGGACGATATAAAGTTGTTTAGTGCTAAAAAAGAGACTCAATCCCAAGGGTCTCTTTTTTTATGTTTTTATTAGAACTAAGTATTTTAAATCGTAATTTTATACAATAGCTTTTTTAGGGAATAAATTTTTAAATATGTCTAAGATACTTATCGTTGAAGATGATGTGGCTTTTTGTACAATGCTTAAGACCTTTTTGCAAAAAAAAGAATATGAGGTCTTTACAGCATTTTCTGGTAATGAAGCTATTCAAAAAATTAAGAAAGAAACTTTTGATGTTGTACTTTCCGATGTCAGATTACCCGATAGTGATGGTATTACCTTATTAGCCGAAATTTTAAACCATAATTCGAATACTCAAGTAATTATTATGACGGGGTATGCCGAGATCAATATGGCTGTTAGTGCCATTAAACAAGGGGCCTTTGATTATGTTTCAAAACCATTTAATCCAGATACCATATTACATACTATAGAAAAAGCACTGTACAAACAAGGAGCAATATTAGACGAAACAGTTAAAGAAAAAGAAACCGGTATAACACAGTCTAAACTACCAAAAAGAGATAATGATTCTTTTGTTAGAGGAGTTAGTGATGCTTCAAAAAAACTAAATGAATATGTCGCTCTGGTAGCTCCTACACGTATGTCTGTTTTGGTAATAGGAGATAGTGGTACAGGTAAAGAATATGTTGCCAGCAGTATTCATAAAGCAAGTAAGCGAGCAGACAAACCTTTTGTTGCAGTAGATTGTGGTGCTATTCCTAAAGAAATAGCTTCTAGTGAGTTTTTTGGACATATAAAAGGGTCCTTTACCGGTGCTGTAAATGATAAAGTAGGTCATTTTGAGGCTGCAAATAAAGGAACGTTGTTTTTGGATGAAATAGGAAATCTAAGTTATGAATTACAAGTTCAATTGTTAAGGGCGCTTCAGGAACGAAAAATCAAACCTGTAGGTAGTAATAAAGAAATAGAAGTAGATATTAGAGTAATCGTTGCCACTAATGAAGATCTTAGTCATGCTGTAAAAGAAGGAGATTTTAGAGAAGATTTATATCATAGGTTAAATGAATTTTCTATCAAGGTGCCGCCATTACGAGATAGAATTGAAGATCTGATGCTTTTTGCGAACCATTTTCTTGAAGAATCAAATGTCGAATTAGAAAAACACGTAGTTGGATTCACTGATGAAGTATTAGAAGCATTTAAAAAATACAATTGGCCTGGCAACTTAAGAGAGTTAAGAAATATGGTAAAACGATCTGTTCTTCTTTCTCAAAGTGATATGATTACATTAGATGTATTACCAAATGATATTGCATACGCTCCTCATAATGCAAAACAAACTTATGGATTGTTTAAAAACCAAAATGAACAGGAATTGATTCTTGATGCCTTAGAAAAAGCAAATGGAAATAAAGCTAAAGCTGCCAGAATGCTTTTGATAGACCGAAAAACACTGTACAATAAATTAAAACAGTACGATATTAGTCTTTAATTTTCTACTTTTAGTTTATCGATTAAATCTTCAATTTTTTCGACACCTTCATTAGTTAGGTTTAGTATAGCTTTTTTGTTGAGATGATATTGATCAGGATTTTCTAATTTTTCTAGAATGGGCACTACTTCTTTTGCCTTGATCTGTTTAAACATAGGGAGCATTTTGTGAGCAATCTTTTTAATATGAGGGATATCTTTTTTTCTGATTGTCGTTTTTAGCTCTTTAACATTGCCAATAGTACTTTCATAAAATGTATCCAAAATTGCATATAAAGAATCAGAATCACCTTGTGCAAAAAGCATTAAATCATTAAGAGAATATTGCTCATCAGAAGGGTTAAGGTCACTATGAGTTGTCCCATTATAATTGGTTAAATCAACACTAAGTATCTTGGCAATAAGGTCAATTAATTCCTTTGGGGCATATGGTTTTCTTAAACTGGCAGTAAATCCAGCCTCTTGATACTCTGTTAAAGAAGTATCTGTTCTACCAGATAATGCAACAACTGGTATATTAGATTGATTTACATTACTTTTTATAGACTTTAAAAGTTCAAAGCCACCCATTTTTGGCATTTGAATATCGGTAAGTACAAGATCGTATGTATTGGTCTGTAATAATGAGATTGCTTCGATACCGTTTTTACAAATATCATAAGTAAGACCAACCAATGTAGCTACTTCGCTAGTTAAAGCTAATTGACTTGGATCATCATCAACAATTAAAACCTTCTTATTTGTAAAATTCTGTATTTCTGTAACTTCTGACTCTTCCTCGGGGATTAATGTGCCAGACTGTTTAAAAGGAATATAAAATGTAAATTTGCTGCCTACATTAAGTTCACTCTCTAATTCTATTTTACCTTTTAAGAGTTTAATTATTTTTTTGGTAATGGCAAGACCCAAACCAAAACCACCATATTTTTTCTCGGTATTATCATCTCCTTGAGAAAACTCTTCAAAAATATAATGCTGTTGCTCCTTTGTGATTCCGATGCCCGTATCTTTTACAGATATGACCAATTGTTTCTCTGATAAACCGTTTTCGATAACCTTGCTATCAATTGTTATAGAACCTTCATTAGTAAATTTATAAGCATTATTAACTAAATTTGTCAATACCTGTTTTATTCTAAAAGGATCTCCTAAATACTGATTTTTTAGTTGAGGATCTGTTATAATTCTGATATCAAGATTTTTCTTGTCATTAATAGGAATAACACTTGAAATTGTATTTTCTATTAGTTTTTTTGGAGAGAACGGAAGCTCTTCAATTACCATTCGACCAGCCTCAAGTTTTGATAAATCAAGAAGATCATTTACTAGGTGAAGAATATAATCTGATGATTTTTTTAAGTGGTTCAGATAATGTTTTTGTTTATTGTTTAGCTCTGTTCTTTCTAATAAATCCGAATATCCGATAACCGTATTTAGAGGAGAACGAAGGTCATGGGTAACCGTATTAATTAAAGACTCCCTTGTTTTTAAAAGAGATTCGGTATATGTTTTTTCGGCTTCGAGTTCATTACGATATTTTTGACTTTTAGAAACATCTTTAGTGATCAAAAACAGAAATATGATTGCTATTAGAAGACTAATAGCTGCAATTACTAAAATAATATCAGCAGTGTTGTTTAAAACTTGATTTGAAGCTTCTAAACGTGCAAAATATTGATTTCTTTCATTTCGTTCAATAGAAGCAAGTAAATCTCTTAACTGTTTGGTGATGATTTGATCTTTTTTGAGAAGGTTGTTCTCTTTTAGTGTTATTTCACGCCTATATTTTTTGTCCTTTTGTTCAAGCTCAGCAAGTACTTGTTTTACAGAAGTTGCTAATGAATCAACAGTCTGATTGGTAAGTCGTTTTGCATTGTCCTGTTTGGTTAATTCTAAAATATTAATCAGGGCTCTTCTTGTACGAGGATCATATTTCTTAAATCGGATATCGTATTTAGTATATCCGCCAAAACTTTTATTTACTTTTTCCAGTTCATCAATAGCAGTCTCGTATAGCCCTTTTTGTTTTCGCTCCTCATAAACTTTAATGAGTTCTTCGAGGTTTTTATTTTTACTATCAATAAGATGTTTGATACTATCGATTTTTCGGGTTTGTAGTGTGTCATCAGATATTTCAGAAACCTGATTAATTGTTTTTAATATTGTATCTATTTTAGCTTTATAAGTAATAAACTTTTTAACATCAGAAGTTTGAATAATATTTCTTGTTAAACTTTCAGCTTCATATAATCCTGTTATCGTTTCACCAACAAGAAAGAGTTTCTCGTTATTTTGATTTTTGATTTCGGTAATTTGAGTATAATTACCTAATTGCTGGTAGATAACCCAAAATGCAGTTACAGCAAGTAAACCCGCAAGTAGATAACCTGCAATAATTTTAAAAGTAACCGATCTTTTCGTATTCTTCATAACCCTTTTATAACTTCAAAAAACCCAAAGCATTGCTTTGTTTTAGTATAGATTCCTACATTACATCAAATAAATGTACAATAAATCAATAAAACACAGTATTTTTGCGCCAAAATCTCAAAAGGGGTGCTTTTTAAGTTTTAAATATAAAAGGCTGAGATCATACCCGATGAACCTGGGCAAGTAATGTTGCCAAGGGACTGTGGAACCAAAAAAGGTACGATGTATTTCTTTTTTGATAAGCAAGATGACATTATCGAAGACACCAAGAATTTTAATTAAAATGTGTATTCTTAATGGTATCAGGCTTTTTTAAGTATTAATTTTATAACAGAATAATAACCCCTTTTATTCGTAATGAATGTTTACGGATGAAAAACGTAGTATTATATCTTACACTTTTAGTATTGAGCATTAATCTTACGGCTCAGGAAAAATCAACAGATTCTACTCAGACCAAGATAGAAAAACTAGATGAAGTTTTAGTAAAATCTGTGCGAGTAGAAGCAGATTCACCTATCACCCATTCTAATTTGTCTAAAGAAGAAATGGCGACACGTAATCTAGGTCAGGATATTCCGATTTTATTAAATTATTTACCAGGAGTCGTTACGACTTCTGATGCAGGAACCGGAGTTGGATATACATACATTAGAGTAAGAGGTAGCGATGCGTCAAGAGTAAATGTTACATTAAATGGAATACCTTTTAATGATGCAGAGAGCCAGGGTACTTTTTGGGTAAACCTTCCTGATTTTGCTTCCTCTGTAGAAAATCTTCAGCTTCAGCGCGGTATAGGAACTTCAACTAATGGTTCAGGTGCTTTCGGAGCAAGTTTAAACTTATTAACGGATGCTGTTTCTGAAAAAGCTAGTGCAGAAATTTCGAATACTGTGGGGTCCTTTGGTACCAGAAAGCATAACCTAAAATTTAATACTGGGTTAATTAACAGTAAGATAGAAATAGCAGGACGCTTATCTGCGATAGCATCAGACGGCTATGTCGACCGTGCTTCTTCAGATTTAAAATCATATTTCGTGCAAGGGTCTTATGTAAATGATAATACTTTGATTAAAGCAATTACCTTTGGTGGACATGAGATTACATATCAATCATGGAATGGTATAGATAAGACTACTTTAGAAAATGACAGACGGTTTAACCCAATAGGATTTCAATATGATGCAGAAGGAAATCTTCAAGGGTTTTATGAGAATGAAGTAGATAATTATAAACAAGATCATTACCAATTGCATTGGAATCAAAGGTATAACAACAACTGGTCTACAAACTTAGGTTTGAATTATACATATGGCCGGGGATTTTTTGAGCAATATGTAGATGAGTGGCACTATGGTAATGTATTATTTTCTGATCAGGCTACTTTGGCGTTTTTAGGAGTAAATCCTGTTACTGTTAACGGAGAAGAAATTACGCAAACCGATTACCTTCGTAGAAGATGGTTGCAGAATGATTTTTATGTTGCAAATGCTAGTGTGAACTATAAAGATAATAATCTTGATATCGATTTTGGTGGATTCTATAGTTATTACGATGGGGATCATTTTGGTGAAATTATTTGGACTGAGAATCCTATCGGTTTTCAGAGTGGAGACAAATACTATTTCGGAAATGGAAAGAAAACCGAATACTCTGTTTTTGGTAAAACCACCTATAGGATTAATGATAGATGGAGTGCATTTTTAGACTTGCAAGGACGTTTTGTAAATTACAAAACCTCAGGATTAACTTCAAAAAGAGATACACTTCAAGTAGATAAAAATTATGCATTCTTTAACCCAAAAATGGGAGCAACCTTTCATATAAATGATGCAAACCATCTATATGTATCTTATGCCAGAGCTAATAGAGAACCAAGAAGAGATGATTTTGAAAATGGTATAGATACAGCAGAAAGACTTAATGATATTGAATTAGGGTGGCGATTGGTGAAAAACAAAATAGTAGTAAATACCAACCTTTATTATATGTGGTATAGAGATCAATTGGTATTAACAGGAGCACTGGATGATGTAGGTGCGCCAATTCGAGCAACCAGTGGAGAAAGTTATCGTTTGGGAATCGAAATAGATGCAGATATTACACTTTCTGATCAATTTGTAATTAAACCCAATGTTTCATTAAGTACAAATAAGAATAAAGATTTTATAACCTCTAGAGATGGCAGTTTTGTCAATCTGGGAGATACAAACATCTCATATTCTCCTAATATTGTAGCAGGTAATATGTTTATGTATCGCCCAATAAAAAACCTTCAATTAGGATTGCTGTCTAAATTTGTAGGAGAGCAATACATGGGTAATATTGATAGTGAAGTTTCGAAACTCGATAGTTTCTTTATAAATGACCTTAATGTGGTATATGAAATAAAGAATATTCCTGTTTTTAAATCAATAGTATTAACAGGCTTGGTGAATAATGTCTTTGACGAGGAATATGTATCTAATGGATACTTTTTTACATTTGATGATGATTTTTCTAATCCAGGTACGGTTACTACCATCGAGGGAGCAGGTTTTTATCCGCAGGCAGGAATTAATTTTTTGCTTGGTGCAACATTGAAATTTTAAATAAGAGAAGGTTAAAACTTGGCTTTAACCTTCTTTTTTATATAAGTTTTATTACTTTTATAACATAAACTTTAGGGGTGTCCTTAACTTCGGTTAGGTCTGAGAAATACCCTTTGAACCTGATGCGGTTAGTACCGACGAAGGGAAAAGTAAATATCACATTTTATACATGTGGTTTTTCTTCTCTATTTAGGCAGTTATGACCTAAAGTTTATGGAATTAATATATAAAAAATGACCATAAACGTTAACAATCAATCTCAATCAATTTCAGAAAACAGTTCAATAAAAAAACTGTTAGAGCAATTAGATATTCTTCCTAACGGAATTGCTATTGCCATTAATAATAAAGTCATTTCTAAAGAAGAATGGGAACAAACAATGATAGAAAGCGATGATGATATAGTAATCATAAAAGCTACTCAAGGAGGGTAGATGAATTACGAATCATTAATACCACAAGAAAAACTAACAGCAAAAGGTATAATCAAAACCTGAAATACAATATTCATGAAGAAAAAAGATACAGCACCACAAGACACTATAATTAGTACCACACCTTTTCCAAGTTCAAAAAAAATCTATGTATCTGGAGCTATTCATCCACAAGTTAAAGTAGCAATGAGAGAGGTCGAGTTAAGTGATACTGTCGATAGCATTACAGGAAAAAGAACCGTTAATCAGCCGGTTACTGTTTACGATACTAGTGGGCCATACACCGATCCTTCAAAAGAGATCAATGTACATAATGGGATCGAACCTATTAGGGAACAATGGGTTTTAGACCGCGGAGATGTAGAAGAATTGGATCATTTTTCTTCAGAATATTGTAATAAAAGACTAAATGATTCTAGTCTGGATCATCTTCGATTTAACCATCTTCGCAAGCCAAAACGAGCTAAAAAAGGGAAAAATGTTTCTCAGATGTATTATGCCAAACAAGGCATTATCACTCCCGAAATGGAATATGTTGCAATACGCGAAAATCAAAAACTTCAGGAAGCTAAACGATTATCAAAACAACATGCAGGCCAGGATTTTGGAGCTAATATTCCCGAGGAAATCACACCAGAGTTTGTAAGAGAAGAAGTAGCCAGAGGAAGAGCTGTTATACCATCTAATATCAATCACCCAGAAAGTGAACCTATGATTTTAGGGAGAAATTTTTTGGTAAAAATCAATGCCAATATCGGTAACTCTGCTACTACATCAAGTATCGAAGAAGAAGTAGAAAAAGCAGTATGGGCATGCCGTTGGGGAGCAGATAATATCATGGATCTTTCTACGGGAAAAAACATACACGAAACCCGTGAGTGGATCATACGTAACTCACCTGTACCCATAGGAACAGTTCCTATATATCAGGCACTAGAAAAAGTAAATGGTAAAGCCGAAGATTTAACATGGGAAATTTTTAAGGATACATTGATCGAACAAGCAGAACAGGGAGTAGATTATTTCACCATTCATGCCGGAGTACGTTTAGCCTATGTACCTATGACAGCAAAGCGTATTACAGGTATAGTGTCGAGAGGAGGTTCTATTATGGCAAAATGGTGTCTTGCACATCATAAAGAAAGCTTTTTATATACACATTTTGAAGAAATATGTGAAATCATGAAAGCCTATGATGTAGCATTTTCGCTGGGAGATGGGTTACGCCCGGGTTGTATTGCAGATGCTAATGACGAGGCACAGTTTGCAGAATTAGAAACCCTGGGAGAGTTAACAAAAATTGCCTGGAAACACAATGTACAAACCTTTATCGAAGGGCCTGGCCATGTTCCCATGCACATGATCAAAGCAAATATGGATAAGCAATTAGAAGCTTGTGGAGAGGCACCTTTTTATACCTTAGGTCCTTTGACTACTGATATTGCTCCCGGATACGACCATATCACTTCGGGAATCGGAGCTGCTATGATAGGTTGGTATGGAACTGCCATGTTGTGCTATGTAACCCCAAAAGAACATCTCGGATTGCCAAATAAAGAAGACGTACGTACAGGAGTAATTACATACAAACTGGCGGCGCATGCGGCCGACCTGGCAAAAGGACATCCGGGAGCACAACACCGTGACGATGCTCTAAGTAAGGCACGTTTTGAGTTTCGATGGGAAGATCAATTCAATTTATCTTTGGACCCAGAATTAGCAAGAGAATATCACGATGAAACACTACCGGCAGAAGGTGCAAAAATTGCTCACTTCTGTAGTATGTGTGGCCCAAAATTCTGTTCGATGAAAATATCTCAGGAAGTACGTGATTATGCTGCTCAAAAAGAAATTGATGATCAGCAAGCCCTTACAACCGGAATGAAAGAAAAAGCAGAAGAGTTTAAAGAAAAAGGAAGCGAAGTATATTTATAGGTGTAAGCAGTTAGGTATTGGGTTTCATAACCCCTGATACCTAAAACCTGATACCCGATAGCTGAAACCTGATATTTAGAATCTATGCTAATAGTACTAACATCAGAACGAGAATTAGAAAGTGAAGCCGATAAAATCAATTCACTATTCGATAATGGTTTAGAAATACTGCATTTTCGTAAACCTACTATGAATATTGAAGGATATAAAACTTTACTCAATCAAATTGATGCAAAATACCATAACCGTATGATGCTACATCAATTTCATGAGTTATGTGAAGAATTTAAGTTGAGAGGAATTCATATCCAGGAGCAACCACGGCTGGATTTAGAAAAAAAACTAGAAGAATATGTCGATAAGTTCAAAACGAAAGGTTGCAAAGTAAGTAGCTCTTTTCATGCTAAAGAGGATATAAGAAGTTGCCCGGTTACTTTTGAATATGTTTTGTTAAGCCCTGTTTTTAGTTCAATTTCAAAAGTGGGTTACACAGGAAAAGGATTTGATGTCACTGACCTCAATGAGTTTGTAATAGGGATGGGCGGAATTAATGAAAACACTTTACAAGCAACATTTGATCTGGGATTTAAAGGAGTAGGTGTTTTAGGAGGAATATGGAATACAGAGAATGCGTTAGAAAGTTTCAAAATAATTTATGATAAGCTTAAAACGATACAAGCTACCTAAAGTTGATGCTGAATAAGAATGATAAAAAGACCGTATATACTTACCATAGCAGGCTTTGATCCGTCTGCAGGAGCAGGGCTTACCTCAGATATAAAAACGATTGAAGCATTAAAAGGCTACGGGTTGTCTGTATGTACCGCAAATACGATACAGAATGATGTTGAATTCATATCGTGCCAATGGATGGATTTTGATGTGATTAAAAACCAAATAGAGATACTATTTGATCGATTTACCATAGACTTTGTAAAAATAGGGATCGTTCAGAACTGGGAAGTACTTAATGCAATTATTGATGTTGTATTAGAAAAAAATAATACAATTAAAATTGTTTTAGACCCAGTATTAAAATCTAGCTCAGACTTTAATTTTCATTCTTATAATGGCGATTTAAATGACCAGAATACCATCGAAAAACAGTATGAGGAAGTATTAGACAAAATTTACCTTTTAACACCAAATTATAATGAAATAGAAAGATTGTATACAGGTAAGACTATTGAAGAAACAATCACTCATATTGCTAATAAAACAAATCTTTTTCTTAAAGGAGGACATAGAAAAGAGGCCATCGGAAAAGATGAGTTGTTTACCAGCGATGGGAAACAGTTTGTGTTAAACCCAAAAGTGCAAAAGATATCAGAAAAACACGGAAGCGGTTGTGTGCTTTCTTCTGCAATTACAACATATTTGGCATTAGGACTTCCTTTGCTCAAAGCTTGTTACAGAGGAAAAAGATATACCGAAAAAGTATTGAGTTCAAATAATAGCCTGTTGGGGTATCATAAGATTTAGATTGATTAGTATGATGAATAAAGAAACAATAGTAGAGGCCGATGTTAACGATGCTGAAGAAATAACTAGCTTGACCAAAATATCAAAAGCATTTTGGGGATATGATGACAAGCAAATTAAAAAATGGGAGAAAGATCTTACCATAACAAAGGATTATATTATTGAAAATAAAGTGTATAAAATAACTTGTGGAAATGATATAAAAGGATATTATTCTTATATAGAGAAAGAAGATAAAGTAGTTGAACTAGATAATATATTTCTCCACCCTGATAGTATTGGGAAAGGATATGGTTCTGTTTTGATGAATGATTTTTTGAAAAAAATGAAAAAAAGTCATTTTGAAAAGATTCAATTATATGCAGAACCTAAAGCCGAAAAGTTCTACATCAAATTTGGATTTAAAACGGTTAGTAGAATAAAAAGTGATATCCCAAACAGATTTTTACCTGTTATGGAATTAAATATAAAATAATAAGCAAATTGTTAAACAGTTATTCTAAAGCAATTCTTAACTCCATAACTTCTTAAAACTAATCACTATGCTTCAATATATATCACAAGGTAAAACTCCGCAAGAACATCTAAAAAATATAGAGAACGCATGTAAAGCAGGTTGTAAATGGATACAGTTACGCCTTAAAGAGGTTGATGTGGCTACTTATTTAAATACAGCATTGCAATGTAGAAATATCTGTGATCAATATGATGCTATCATGATTGTCAACGATAATGTAAGTGTAGCAAAAGCTGTTCTGGCAGATGGCATACATTTGGGATTAAGTGATATGAATCCCAGAGAGGCAAGAAAAATTCTGGGAGATAATTGTATTATAGGCGGTACTGCAAATACATTAGAAAATTGCATACAACATATAGAAGATGGTGTAGATTACATAGGTCTAGGGCCATATCAAGAGACAGTAACCAAAAAGAAATTAAGTCCGGTATTAGGGATTGATGGTTATCAAAATATTCTTACTCAACTTAAAAATGAAAATGCAGAAACACCTGTTGTTGCAATAGGAGGAATTACAGAAAAGGATATCACCATACTTATGCAGACAGGTATATCAGGAATTGCTGTTTCGGGAGAGTTGACAAACCAGGTAAATCTGGGGAAAAAAATAGAAACTATAAAAAAACTAATGGTTCAAAAGCTATCAGCTAATCGCTAAGAAATGGAAAAATTAAAAATTGCAGACAAAGAATTTTCATCCCGTTTATTTACTGGGACAGGAAAATTTAGCTCTTCTCAGTTAATGAGAGATGCATTACTTATATCAGAAAGTGAATTAATAACAGTAGCATTAAAAAGAGTTGATGTTAATGATGAGAATGATGATATATTAAAACATTTGGATCATCCCAGGATTAATTTACTTCCTAATACATCAGGAGTTCGTGATGCTAAAGAAGCTATTTTTGCAGCACAATTAGCAAGAGAAGCTTTAGGGACAAACTGGATAAAATTAGAGATTCATCCGGATCCAAGATATTTATTACCCGATCCTATAGAAACCTTAAAAGCCGCTTCAGAATTGGTAAAGCTAGGATTTGTGGTTATGCCATATATTCATGCAGATCCGGTTTTGTGTAAACGCTTAGAAGAGGTAGGAGTACAATGTGTGATGCCTTTGGGTGCTCCAATAGGAAGCAATAAAGGATTAAAAACATTAGAGTTTTTAGAAATTATCATAGATCAAAGTAATGTTCCTGTGATTGTAGATGCTGGTATCGGAAGCCCTTCTCATGCGGCTCAAGCGATGGAGATTGGTGCAGACGCAGTATTGGTAAATACAGCTATTGCAGTATCTCAACAACCCATAACGATGGCAAAAGCATTTAAAATGGCTGTAGAAGCAGGTCATATGGCATACCACTCAAAATTGGCTCCTGTTAAACAACATGCAGAGGCAAGTAGTCCGTTAACATCATTTTTAACACAAGGTTAAAAAGAGGTATCAGAATTTGGGTATCAGGTTTCTGGTATTGGGGGTAATGTCAAAAAATGGTACTTAGAAACTGATTAAAATATGTTTATGAGAGATTTTAAAGAATTAAAAGTTTGGAAAGAAAGCCATAAATTATGTTTACTAATTTATGAATTAACTAAGCGGTTTCCTGATGACGAGAGGTTTGGGATTATATCACAACTAAGAAGAGCATCCACTTCTGTTCCAACCAATATATCTGAAGGTTGTGGTCATGATTCCAACAAAGAATTTGCAAGATTCTTACGAATTGCTTCTGGATCTATTTCAGAGGTCAAATATCTTTTGATTTTATCAAAAGATTTAGGCTATTTAGAAAAAGAACAAAATGATCTGTTAAACAAGGTAGTTTTTATCAGAAAGATGTTGTTTAATTTAGTTAAAGCAATTAAGTAATGACAGATGCCCGATACCCGTTACCTGATACCAGTTTCAAAGATATATTCGAGCAATATGATTGGGAAGCAACCCTTTCAAGTATTTTTTCTAAGACAGAAGCAGATGTTGTTCATGCTCTAGAAAAACCTAAAAGAGATCTTGAAGATTTTAAGGCATTGATTTCTCCTGCTGCAAAACCATATTTAGAACGTATGGCGCAAATAAGTAGCTATACTACTAAAAAACGTTTTGGCAACACTATCCAGATGTATACCCCAATGTACTTAAGTAATGAATGCCAAAATATATGTACGTATTGCGGATTTAGTATGACTAATAAAATTCCGAGAAGAACATTAACCGATAAAGAAATTTTAAAAGAAGTAGAGTATCTAAAATCCAAAGGCTATGATCACATTCTTTTGGTTACAGGAGAAGCTAATAGAACAGTGGGAGTAGAATATATGAATAATGCTATACAACTCATACAATCAAAGTTTGCCAATATAACGATAGAAGTACAGCCATTAGATCAATCTGATTATGAACTATTGATTAAGAATGGTTTGTATGCTGTATTGGTATATCAGGAAACCTACCATAAATCAGCATATAAAAAACATCATCCCAAAGGAAGAAAATCTAATTTCGATTATCGATTAGAAACTCCTGATCGATTGGGTAAAGCAGGAATTCATAAGATAGGATTAGGAGCTCTTTTTGGGTTAGAGGATTGGAGAGCAGATAGCTTTTTTACAGCCTTGCATCTTAATTATTTGCAAAAAACATACTGGAAGACAAAATATTCGATATCCTTTCCGAGACTAAGACCACATAGTGGTGGGCTGGAGCCAAAAGTAGCAATGACAGATTCTGATTTGGTACAGTTAATATGTGCTTTTCGATTGTTAGATGAAGATGTAGAATTGTCTTTGTCTACTCGAGAAAGTGAAGTATTTAGAGAACATATTGTAAATTTGGGGATCACTTCTATAAGCGCCGAATCTAAAACTAATCCGGGAGGTTATGTCGTAGAACCACAGTCTTTAGAACAGTTTGAGATTTCTGATGAACGTTCTACTGGAGATATAGTAAAAATGCTTAAAAATAAAGGACTAGAGGTGGTTTGGAAAGATTGGGCCTATAATTGGAAATAAATTGTGATATATTTGAAGACTAAAGAATTGTTGTGAATATAGGATGTGTAATTTTATTTTTATGAGTAGGATAATTGTTGTAATTTCTCTTTTTCTTTTTTGGAATCATTTAAGTTATGCTCAACAGGAAGAGGATACAGGAATAATACAATATGCAAACCCAATACTGGTCGAGCTAAAGCCTAATATACCAATAATGCTTACAGACTCTTTGTCTATTCTATTAACAGGCTATTCTCATAAACGCCCAACACATGGTGCCAGTGGCCAAACAAAAACAGGTGTACAACTATCGCTTTCTAAAGGAAATAGTTGTGGAAAAATAGAAGTTTACAGATATGGTTTACAAGGAGAAATAGCATATACACATGTACCTTCGTCTTGGAACAATGAGTATGAATTTAAGTTAATGGATTTTGATTTTCCACTTTCTTTTAAAATTGTGATTTCAAAAAAACAAAATGCAGATTAAAATCAAACTTTTTTCTTTGTACAGTTAGTTAGAGATAAATAAGGTATTTCCTTCTCGCCTCACGTTATATCGTCTTAATCCAAATTGACCATCTCCAGAGGTTTGCTGTCCGGTAACAATATTGTAACTGTTTCCGTCATCGCAATTGCAAGTAGCGGTAATTCCATCAATTGTTTGGGTAGAACAAGAACTAGGAGAATGATTAGGGTCGCTAAGCTCAAAAGCGGCATACTGAGTGTTATCAATATTATAAATGATAACTCCTTTAATACTCCCGTTTTCTGAGTTATCTACCAAATGATTACTCGGAAATTTAAGTGAGTTGAATTGAGGTAAATTAAGATTAATTTGATAATTAACACTGGATGGAGGTAGAAATTGATTATTATCTCGATTATCATCACTACTGCAGGATAAAATCAAAAGAATACCTGCAAAAAATAAAGTCTTTTTCATAACACTACTATTGTATTGGCAAATTACGTAAATTTGTAGTCTTCAGTAAAATTTTTGTTATCTTTGAATAACAAATCCCATTCTTATGGGATTTTTTGTATTTATATAAACGATGAAGTTATGAGCAAAGTATCTTATTATACTGCCGAGGGGCTTAAAAAACTAAGAGACGAACTAGGTCAGCTTAAGGATGTAGAGCGCCCAAAAGCTTCTCAAGCGATAGCTGAAGCGCGTGATAAAGGGGATTTAAGTGAAAATGCCGAATATGATGCCGCAAAAGAAGCACAGGGACTATTAGAGATGAGGATTTCTAAATTAGAAGAAACTCTTTCGAATGCACGTTTAATAGACGAATCTCAATTAGACATGTCTAAAGCTCTTATACATTCTACAGTAAAGATCAAAAACCAAACTAATGGTGCCGAAATGACTTATAAACTGGTAGCACAAAGTGAAGCAGATCTTAAAACAGGAAAAATATCTGTAGATTCTCCTATCGGAAAAGGTTTGTTAGGGAAAAGTGTTGGCGAAATAGCTGAAATACAAGTGCCTAACGGGATTATGAAGTTTGATGTTGTAGAGATTACAAGAGAATAAAAGAAACAATTTTTTAAGTTTTATTATTAGCCTTTTTTAATTTTTTAAAAAAGGCTTTTTTATGGTTTTGACTTACAGATAAATAAACTATATTTCGAAAACCGTAACCCAACTAAAATTTAATTAATGTCTACCCTATTTACTAAAATTGTAAATGGCGAAATTCCATCATATACAGTGGCCGAAGATGAGAATTATTACGCCTTTTTGGATATTAGTCCAAATGCAAAAGGACATACACTTTGTATTCCTAAAAAAGAAGAAGATAAAATATTTGATCTTGATGAAGACGAATATCTAGAGTTAATGCGCTTTTCTCGTAAAGTGGCAAAAGCTATAGAGAAAACAGTCTCTTGTAAACGTGTTGGTATTGCCGTTGTAGGTTTAGAAGTACCACATGTACATGTACATTTAATTCCGCTAAATGAAATGAAAGAGATGACTTTTCAGCATAAAATCTCTATGTCAGAATCAGAATTTAAAGCACTGGCAAAAGAAATTCAATCGAATTTATAAGTGTATGCAGGAATCAGATTTTAAACTATCTCTAGAACTTCGAATTGATTGGAGTGAAATGGATATGTATCAGCATGTGAACAATGTGAATTTTATGAAATATATGCAAAGTGCACGTGTTCAATTCTGGGAAGTAACCGGTTTGGCAACATTGTATGCCGAAACTAAAAAAGGGCCTATGCTAGTTTCTACACAATGTGATTTTAAAAAACCGTTGTTTTTTCCAGGGAATGTAATAATCAAAACTAGAGTTGAGTTTATTAAAAACTCTAGTTTTGGGTTACATCATCATTTGTATAATGATAAAGGTGTACTTTGTGCAGAAGGTCATGATGTAGCAGTTTGTTTTGATTTTAATGCAGATAAAACCTTTTTGATTACAGATGAATTACGACAAATTATGGAACAATACTAGATTCCTAAAAGATCAGATCTGTAAAAATAGACATATACAAAAACAGCAATGGCAATCGCAATAAATAATAGGATGTAAAACAATTTGGTAAAACGCAGTGATCCAGATTGACGAGTGATTGTTTTTTTATGATAATCATATACTCTTTCTATATCTGTAGTCCATTGTCCTGGGAAAATTTGATTTTCGCATTTATTACAGTTAATACTTTCTACAACATTACTTTTGGTTTTAACCAGAAGTTTTGATATTAATCTTTGTTGTTTAAAAGAAAGTACCATACCATCAGTAGAGTAGCATTCTGGACAATTATTGTTAAGAGTTGTTTCTTTTAAAATAATATATTCAGTTTTCACTTTGTTTAGATTTGGCGTTTAATAGGTATTCTATAACGTTGTGAAAAAAATATTGTTATACCTTTTTAAGAAAATTTAATATTAAGAAGTAACTCCAGATTTGCGAAGTGTAATTTGAAAAGTAGTGCCTTTACCAATATCAGATTTAAGAACTTTAATTTTTCCTAAGTGATATTCTTCTATAATTCTTTTTGATAAGGATAGACCAAGACCCCATCCTCTGCTCTTAGATGTATATCCAGGCTCAAAAATTTTAGTAAATTTACTTTTAGGAATACCCTTACCGGTATCTTTAATTCGTATAAAAACCCGCTTTGCGTCATCAACAAGATCAATTTCGAGATCTCCTTTTCCTCGCATTGCATCAATAGCATTTTTTACAAGGTTTTCGATTGTCCAGCTATATAATTGGGGGTTTAAAGATACATGAATAGGTTTATCGGGTAAATTAAGTGAGAAATTAATAAGTTTAGAGCTTCTGGATTGAAGATATGTATAAGCATTTCGGGTTTCTTCTACAATATCAACATCTTCGAGATTAGGAATAGAACCAATTTTAGAAAAACGTTCTGTAATTATTTTTAGTCGCTCAATATCTTTTTCTATTTCTACGATATATTCTGGATTTACATTTTCGGCTTTCAGGATTTCATTCCATCCTACCAACGAGGATAGTGGTGTACCTATTTGGTGAGCTGTTTCTTTAGCCATACCTGCCCAAAGTTTGTTTTGTTCACTAGCTTTAGAGGTAGTAAAAAAGAAATAAATTACTCCAATTAACAGAAATATAATGATGGCAATAGTCATTGGGTAATATTTCAATTTATTTAAAATATCAGAATTTCCGTAATAAATATATTGAACAGTATCTTTAAGGTCGAGTTCTATTGGGTCATTTTCTGATTTTAACGTTTTTAAATATGACTTAAGCTTTTCTTCATCTGTTATTTCTTTTTTGGATAAGTTTTTAAAATAACTAGGATCAGGTTTTCCTAAAGAATCTCTAATAAAATCACCGTTAGAATCTGTAATAATTATGGGTATAGAATTATTTGTTGCTCCTATTACAATAGATAACTCAAGATAATCATCGGATTGCTCACTATCTAATGCTTTCTGGGATTGTACCCATATTTCAACTTTAGTTCGTTCATCATCCTTAAGACGTTGCATGAATAATGATGTATTCCATAAAACGAGACCAGTTATTACTAAAACAGCTATAATAATAAAATAGCTCGAAAAATTACGCTCATCAGAAAAATTCATACAGGCCAGTTATAACTAAATCCTAAATATAAACGTTTTTAAACAATTATATTGTTTAAAAAACAGATTCTAAAACCTGTTTTTTAAATGATTCTAAAACCAAAGTTTGGTTATATTTGCTCAATATAAAACAAATTATGATTACAATCGATCCGTCAGAGGTTACTACAGGTAAATTACATGGTTTAATTCTTGGAGCAATCGGCCCCAGACCTATAGCTTTTGCAAGTACGATAGATGTAAATGGCAACGCTAATTTATCTCCGTTTAGTTTTTTTAATGTATTTAGTGCAAATCCACCGATTCTTATTTTTTCTCCGGCGAGAAGAGTTCGAGACAATACGACTAAACACACTTTAGAAAATGCAAAATCTACCAAAGAAGTAGTCATTAATATTGTTAATTATGATATTGTACAGCAGATGTCATTATCAAGTACAGAGTATCCAGAGGGGGTTAACGAATTTGTAAAATCTGGGCTTACTATGGTTCCTTCAGAAAAAGTTAAAGCGTATCGTGTAGGAGAGTCGCCGGTACAGTTTGAATGTAAGGTTAACCAGGTAATTCCTATGGGTACTGAAGGAGGAGCAGGTAATCTTATTATTTGCGAGGTTGTTCTTATGCATATTAATGAGGATATTATGGACGAAAATAATAGAATAGATCAGTATAAGATTGATCAGGTTGCCCGTATGGGAGGTAATTGGTATAGTAGAGCCAATATGGGAATGTTTGAAGTGCCTAAACCATTAAGCTCAATAGGGATTGGTGTAGATGCATTGCCAGAAGAAATAAGAAACAGTACTGTTTTTACAGGAAATGATTTAGGTAAGTTAGGAAATGTAGAAGGAATACCAACAAAATCTGAAGCTTTAGAATTTGTTAATAACCATAATGATATTAAGGATAAAATTCAGGAGGCTAACCTAATAGAAATTCATAAATTTGCAAAGCAGTATCTCGATCAAGATGATATGGATACGGCATGGAACATTTTAGCAGCAAAAAAATAATTCAATAAGATGGAAGTACAAGGTAAAGTAAAGATGATTGGTGAGACTCAAACCTTTGGAAGCAATGGTTTTAGAAAGAGAGAAATTGTAGTTACTACTGAAGAGCAATACCCACAACATATTATGGTAGAGTTTATTCAGGATAAATGTGACTTATTAAATCCTTTTCAAGTTGGTCAGGATGTAAAAATAAGTATTAATTTACGTGGTCGTGAGTGGGTAAACCCACAAGGAGAAACTAAGTATTTTAATTCTATCCAGGGATGGAGAATTGAGAGTTTGCAACCTGCAGCTCAAAATGCTTCTGCTCCTCCAACTCCACCTGTAGATGCTTTTGAACCTGCAAAAGATTTTTCTGAAGAAGAACATGATGATTTACCATTCTAAATAGGTTTTAAATACACTATTTAATAAAAAGAAAAAAGTCCGATATAAAGATAATATCGGACTTTTCATTATTGTGGTTTTAGGTTAACCTTTTAATAAAACTCAAAAAAGCAATGATGAACAAAATTTATCTTAAAAGGTTCTAACAAATATTGCGATTTTTTTGGTCAATTCAAACAACTGATTGATATTTAACGTTGTATAAAGGTTTATAAGTATATTTTGTACATTTTAACAGATTCAATACAATTTCCACCGGTTACTCTTGCTGATGCTAATGGCCTTTTGGCTATAGGAGGAGATCTTTCTGTTGACAGATTACTAGAGGCATATCATAATGGCATTTTTCCTTGGTATGACGAGGATCAACCGATCCTATGGTATAGCCCAGATCCCAGAATGGTACTTTTTCCATCAGAACTTAGAGTAAGTAAGAGTATGCATCAGCTTATCAGAAAAAGTAAGTTTGAAGTAACATTTAATAAAGCATTCGAAAGTGTTGTGGAACACTGTGCTACAATCAAACGTCCAGAGCAAGAAGGTACCTGGATTACAAACGATATGCAAAAGGCATATGCAAAACTTCATGAATTAGGATATGCTATTTCTGTCGAGGTTTGGGAACAATCTGTTTTGGTAGGAGGTTTGTATGGGATTTTGTTGAAAGATAAAAAAGTATTTTGTGGTGAGAGTATGTTTTCTAAAGTAAGTAATGCTTCAAAATATGGTTTTATTACCTTGGTAGAGTGGTTAATAAAAAAAGGGATACAATTGATCGATTGCCAGGTGTATACCGATCATTTGGCAAGCCTGGGTGCCAGAGAAATTACCAGGACCGCGTTTATAAAATATTTAAAATAATATAGGATTAGGACTCTATTCTGATCTTTAATTGATTTTAAAAAGTAACTAAAAAATAGGTTTAATAACTTCTTAAAATGCAGTATCTATGGTTATTCATAATTTAGGATTAAAAAATTCAATTTTAAATCAATTTGTTTTAGAATTAAGAGATATTACTATACAAAAAGACACCATGCGTTTTAGGAAGAATATCGAACGAATAGGCGAAATCTTAAGTTACGAACTAAGCACAACATTAGATTATGAAACTAGAACAGTTCAGACCCCTTTGGGAACTAAAGAAATTTCTGTGCCTAAGAATGCGCTTGTATTGTGTTCTATTCTTAGAGCTGGATTGCCATTGCATCAAGGATTATTAAATTATTTTGATACAGCAGAAAACGGATTTATTTCGGCGTATAGGGATCATCAAAATAATGATGATGATTTTGAAATTGTGGTAAAATATCTGGCTTCACCTTCTTTGAAAGATAAAACCTTGATTGTGGCAGATCCAATGTTGGCAACAGGAAAAACTCTAGAAAATACATTTACTGCGATGAAAAGACAGGGTATGCCCGAACAAGTGCATATTGTTTCTGTAATAGGCTCAGAGCAAGGGATATCATATATTAAAAATGTTTTCCCCGAAAATACACATCTTTGGATTGCTGCAGTTGATCAAAAATTAAATGATAAGAGCTACATTATTCCTGGTCTTGGTGATGCCGGAGACTTATCTTTTGGGGTAAAACTGTAAGCTATTCTTTATAATTTTCAGATAGTTTCTTTAGCACAGTAATTGCTTTATTTTCATCTTTTTTGTCAACGAATATATGATCATGATAATAGCCGGCAATTACATTACAGCTAATCTTATGTTTTGCTAATTCTGCCGAAAAAATAGCTGTAAGGCCTACTGCATCCAGCGAAGAATGAATTTCTAAAGTTATCCATGAAGCAATATATTCATAAGAAAGATTAAGATGTTCTGCCTTTTTACGATCAATTATAATAGTTACTCCTTCGGGTTCTTTAAATTCACCAATACTATCTTCTCTGGGAATATGATCTGTATTTTTTACCGTAGAAAAAACAAACTCACCAGTTTGTAATACAGGAGACATATTTCTGATTAAAGTAGTTAAATTAGTTTCTCCACTCATCTTTTGATGTTTTTAATGATTTTGTATGCGATAAACCGTTAAACTTCTTTGTATCTAAAACAATCCACTTCGTGATCGTTTACCATACCAATAGCTTGCATAAAAGCATAGATAACGGTAGAACCTACAAACTTGAACCCTCGTTTTTTTAGATCTTTACTTATCATATCAGAAGTTTCTGTAGTCGCTGGGCAATCTTTATAATGAGGCCAACTGTTCCGGACTTGTTTTCCGTCTACAAAACTCCAGATATATGTATTAAAACTGCCAAACTCTTCTTGTATTTTGATAAAATTCTGAGCATTGGTTATTGCAGAATTTACTTTTAGTTTATTGCGAATGATTCCAGCATTTTGTAATAATTCCTCTTTCTTTGTATCGTTATATTTAGCAACAATTTTATAATCAAAATTATCAAATGCACTCCTGAAATTTTCTCGTTTTCGTAAAATGGTAATCCAACTCAAACCTGCCTGAAAAGTTTCGAGGATTAAGAATTCAAATAAAAGCTGCTCGTCGTGTAATGGTACTCCCCACTCGGTATCATGATAAGCCTCATATAAAGAATCACCAACACACCAGCCACATCTGTGTTTTTGCATAGTATATACTTAGTTTGTTTTTATAGATCAAATTTCTAAAATACTGTTTATTTTAAAAAGAAATCGAACAATCAGGCAGTAGTTTTTTAATTTTTTCCTTTTCCAGATCAGATAAATTATTACCAGATAGATGAATGATTTTTAATTTTTTTAAATCTTTTATAGATTCTGGTAAAGAAGAGAGTTTATTGCTATCTAGATAGAGTTGTTTTAAGTTTTTAAGTTTGTATAGGGATTCTGGTAAACTTGCAATACTGTTATAAGACAAGGAAAGCGTTTCCAGTTTTTTTAATTTCTCAAAGGATTTTGGTAATTTCTTAAGTTGATTGCTTATAAGATATAGTTTTTGCAAGTTTTTAAGCTCTCCTATTGATTCAGGTAATTCTGTTAGTTCGCTATCCGAAAGATACAGGATATCAACATTTTTTTTGTTTTCTAATGCCTTCTGCAAAGAGTAGTAGCTGTTTTCAAAATTAATTTCACAATTAGGCAATAATTGTTTGCTGGTTTCTTTTTCTGATTTAGAAAGTCCGTTGCCAGATAGGTTGAGGTCTTTTAAATTGGTAAGATTTTGAAATGATTTTGGCAGCTTACTTATTTTATTGGTATTTAGGTACAGAAGTTTTAATTTTGAAAGGTTTCCAAACGTTTCAGGAATACGATCTAACTTATTTCCTTTACAAATCAACCACTCTAAGTTGTTTAGATTGCCAAAAGATTCGGGCAGTTCATCAATTTGGTTGTTTGATAGATTTAATGTTTCTATATTGTTTAAATTTCCAAATGTTAGAGGTAATTCAGAAAGTCGATTTCCTTCTATAAGAAGTTCTTGTAAGCTGGTAAGATTACTAAAAGTATTAGATAGCTCGATAAGTTGATTCTGTCTTAAATCCAATTTTTTTAGACTTGCAAGATTACCAAAGGATTCGGGTAACATCTTGATTTGATTATTTTTTAAGAATAACCATCCTAGTTTTTTTAAATTTCCAATAGACTCTGGGAGTGTAAGAATTTGATTTTCAGATAAAAACAAAACCTCTATGTTTTGTAAATCACCAAAAGATCCCGGTAGCTCAATAAGCTTGTTCTTTTTTATATTAAGTGTTCTTAATTTTTTTAGATTTCCAATAGATTCTGGTAGTTTACTTATTTTATTCCCTTCAAGGTTAAGGTATTGTAAATGTTTTAGTTGGGCTATAGAATCAGATAATTCTGTAAGCTTAGTATAGCTTAGATCTAGTTTATACACCTGGTCTTTATTAACTAATGCTTCTTGTAATGTGGTATAAATTTTATTTTCCTGACCAATAGCGGTTATACATCCTAGTAATAATATAATTATAGTAAATGATTTTTTCATGTATTTAAATTTTCTACCGAAAACCCCTTAAAATAATGCTATGAGTCTGTAATGAGAGAAGTGTATAATGCCCTTCTTGTAAAGTTATTATTTAAATTCCTGATTGTTCGCTTTAAAATCATATTTTTTTGTTTTTATTTCTGATAAAAATATTTTTCAGTGGTCGATATGTATCCTTTCTTTATTTTTTGATCAATAAGCTTTTTTCCTTCTTTATGTGCCGTGTCTATATCCTTAAATTCTTTTGTTTTTGATTGTCCTTTTGTGCCTATTTTGCCATAAGTTATAGTAAAAATTTCTTGGTAGTGCACTATTTTCCAGAATTTTGCTGATTTTTCATCTTTATATTCTAAATAAATATTTTGTTCTGCATCTCTAATAAATTCCAGGGCGCTTTCTAAAGCATCATTTATTTCTTCGGTAAGATCGTCCATATCTATGGTCATATTTCCAAAACGTTTTTCGACACTGGTGTTTCTGTGATGTTCTTTGATCCAGTCTTTTGCCAGCGGATTTTCACAATAATAAATGGTACGGATAGCTTCTGTACTACCTCCGGGAATTTTGGAATGGTTTTTTTCTAAAAACGTAAAGGTATTTTCGAGCATGGTTTCAATTTGCTCTTTATTAAAGCTGTTAGTAGGGTTTATTTTAGTGTCATATTCTTTAGAAAGTAATTTTGTGAAAATAGCTTCTGATAAGTGTGGTTTTTTTTGAAGGGTGTCTTCATCAAGTAATAATGTGTTGACAACGAAATTAAAAATATCGGGTAAGTGTAAAACATTTAGGAAAAACATACAGGCAACTCCAGGAGCTTTTTTTGCATTACGCTTACTTTCAAATTTACTTTCGGGTAGTGTAAACCATGATTTTACAATTTCGATATTAGGATCATTTTCATCTTTGATTAAGTGAGGAAATTCTTTTGCGAAAATTTCAGGAATATGATGACCATATAATCCTAAGTTAGAAAACAGTTGCGTAATAGTTTTTTGTTTACCCGGAAGATCATTTAGATACAGAAAATGAAAAGCCCGTTTTGATAGTTCATGTTCATTGATATTTTCTATAACCTGATATAGTAGTTTTTCTTCCAGAGAAGAGAATACAGCGTCTGTTTTTTTATATAGGCTTTCTTTTTGAGTTGTAGTCTTTTCAAAACCATCATAATCTTTAAAAATGTTTACGAGCTCTTCTAGAACCTTTTGAATGGTATCAGGATCTGGAGCAGGTTCCCCTATTACTGTTAATACATCTACATATTCTTTGGAGGCAGTATTTCCTTTGAAGTAAAAATTGACCACTTTTTTAAGAATATCTTTTTCTGTAAAAAGATCTTTTAAATCCCAAATCATGATTTGTGCAAACTTACGTTGTATGTTTTCTTTCCAGATTTTTTTTCCGTCGAGGAGTTCTTCCAAAAAACGATTTGCATATTTTACGTTGTCTTTTGTGTTGGGATTGCATGCCAATGTATAGGATAGTAAACTAATTTCTTGCGGTTTAGTTGTTTTGATTATTTCATCAAACTCAGTCCATTTGTTATGTTTTTTTAAATTGTTTTTTAGCCATCGCATGCGTTTGATCGTGTTCTTTTCTGCATGGGGATATATAATTATAGACAACCACCATTGTTGTATGTTATCTTCTTTCCCTCTAAATTTATATGATTGGGTATGAAACACTAAATAGGCACGTCTTCTTAAGAATAGGTTTTCAAAACTATCCTCCTCATCACAATAAGAATATGCATCATGTACCTGCAAATCATAAAAAGCATTGGTTGTATTAAAAAAACCAAGAGCCATTTTAAAATATTCTAGTTGTTCTTCTAATTGATTGGCAAGCACTATTTTTTTTACTTCTTCGTACCTTTTATCTAAGGAAAATCCAAAATGTAATAACCAGTATAAAGCTAAATGAGGATCGTTTACAAATTCGGTTTTTTCATTTTCATAGTCTTTATCTATGTCATCGGGGGTATCCCATATGCCATAGGGTGTTACTTCGGTTTGATGTGCCCAATCCCTAAAAAGCATTGAGAACCAATGGTATCGTTCCATAAGTGATACCGCATCGACTTTTAGTTTTAATGCTTGTTGTTTATAATCTACCTTGGGATAGTATTCTGGTTTTTTTAGTTTTACTTTATAGATTCTGGAAGATTCATGATCTATACCATAAGTACCACTTTTTCCCCTTATGTCATTTACAACCCAATCACCACTTTCGGGATAAATGGTATTACCTTTTATCTCTCGATCTTCACCAACATAAATATTTTTGCATCCCGCCCAATCTGAATAATATTCTCCCCAGTTTTTCATTGCAGATTCAAACTCTATAGCGTAATCTTTATCTGTTTTTGTTTTACTGTTTTTTGATCTGGTATTTTCGGGAGATTCCATATAATTATATTAGTTATGAGCTATTTTTTATGATAATATATACGTTTGTTTTATATCAAAATCTAAAAAAAGATTGGAATACAAAGATTCAAATCTAATCGTATGCAGAGTACACTATTAACCGTATAAACATACTCACTGTTTTCAGGGTGTATAGAATATCTGTAAGTTTTAAAGATAACTATCGTCTATGTATAGAAAACCTTCAAAAATTGATAGTTATACGATTTTGATCTATGCGTTTTTGATATAAAAAGATTGTTTTACCTATTTTTGAAACCTATAATTATGGAACAACCTACTACAATGACAATACCCGAATTGATAACTCAAGGAATTAATAATTCCTACACATACCAGGAATACAAAAATCTAATTAGTGATTTGTTAACCGAAAATAAATCTACTGGTCATGAACAATCTGAACCATTAACAAATTATAGTATGCTTAATGACCGTAGAATGAAACGATGGGATAAGACTTTGAAAATAGACGAGTCGATTAGCGCTTCATTTTCTAATGCTGATCTAAATGTAACCTGGGTAGTGTTAACAGAGGGATGGTGTGGAGATGCTGCACATGTATTACCTGTATTGAATAAACTTGCAGAATTAAATGATGGAATAGATTTAAAAATCATCTCTAGAGATGATCACGATGAATTGATGAATAATTTTTTAACCAATGGAGGAAAATCAATACCTAAATTAATTGTATATGATAATCAAACCAAAGAGGTATTAAATTCATGGGGTCCCAGACCTTCTGTAGCGACACAAATGGTAAATGATTATAAAGAACAACACGGTAGCTTAGATCCAGAATTTAAGCAAGATTTACAGGTTTGGTATAACAAGGACAAAGGTGCAAATATTGCAGAGGATATATTGAAACTACTATAGCTTAAGACCCGTAATTAAAGTAATATGTAATAGTACCCTTTTGTTCTTCGATATCAGAACGAGAGAATAGGGCTTTTCTGGCATAATCCATAGCATTGTCAAAAAGGCATTCGTTTCGTGTAGTAGAGTTTCTCTTGTCTATTTTGGTATGAATGACATATCCATTTTTATTGACTTCGATTTTTACTACTACTTTACCGCTTCCATTACATGTATATACAGGATTAGGTAGGTCTATAGATTTTCTGTTTTTTAAGCTATACGTAAGAGAACTGTTTCTATTGTTGGTTTCTTTACCTTCGGGTTCTGGTTTATCCTTTTTTTCAGCTTCATTTTCTTCCTTTTCATCAATAGCAACCTCTCCTTCTGTTGGTGCAGCTTCTTCACTTTCTTCTGCAGAAGTTTCAGCTTCTGTTAAGGATTTCATTCGTTGCTCAAACTCTTCCGGGTCTTCAAAATCCTCATTAAAAGCGGCATGTGTTCTTTTGGCAGCAATTAATTGTCGATCTTCCTGAGCGATTAGTTCTTCTTCGGGCTCTTCTTCTTCAGAAAGAAACTCTTCGGGGATTTCCATTAAGATTTCAGATTGTTCTTTTTGCTTATTTATCATATTGATATTGTAAAGACTTAGAACAACGATTCCCATCAACATCGATGTGATAATCAAAGCTTTATGTTTTTCTACAAATTCCATAGGTAATTATAACTACTTTTATTCTACAATATTTTATGTAGTTTCAATTTTTGGGTGTAACTGGTTTTTAAAAGACTCAATTGTAGTCGCATCTTCAACCGAAAACGATCCTATTTTAGTCCTTCTTAAAACAGTTAAGTGAGCCCCACTATTTAATGCTTTTCCAAAATCATGCGCCAATGATCTGATATATGTCCCTTTGCTACATACAACTTTAAACTCTACTTCGGGGAATTTGATTTTAGTGATTTCAAATTCGGTTATAGTAATTTTTCGAGAGTTAATTTCTACAGTTTCTCCTTCTCTAGCATATTCATACAATCGTTTACCATCTTTTTTTAAAGCCGAAAAAATCGGAGGGTACTGCTCTATTTCTCCGATAAAAAGAGATGTTGTTTTATGAATATTTTGTTCAGAAATATGATCTACAGGAAAAGTCTGATTAATCTCGGTTTCTAAATCATAAGAAGGTGTTGTGGCGCCAAGTACTATTGTACCAGTGTATTCTTTGGCTTGTCCTTGAAATTCTTGTATGCGCTTGGTATATTTTCCTGTACAGATAAGTAATAATCCTGTTGCAAGAGGATCTAGTGTTCCTGCATGGCCTACTTTAATTTTTTTGATACCAAAATTTTTCCGGATAAGCCAACGAAGTTTATTTACAACTTGGAAAGATGTCCATTGCAACGGTTTATCGATCAAAAGAACTTGACCGTCTTTGTAATTTTGTTCGGTTAGCATTATAGATGGGGGCTATTTAATAAAACCAAAACTGATGGCTAATAAGCCAACAAGTATACAATATACGGCAAAATAAGTTAACTTACTCTTTTTAACCAAAGAAATCATCCAGGTACATGCAAAAAGTCCTGAGATAAACGCAGCCAGAAAGCCAAGTGCCAAAGGAATATTGTTTTCTGATGAGAATGTAAGATCACCACTAAGTATATCTTTGGCAATTTTTCCAAAAATCAAGGGGATAACCATTAAGAAAGAAAAGCGAGCGGCTTTGGTTTTGTCATTTCCTAACAATACCGAAGTAGATATTGTTGCTCCACTTCTCGAAATTCCGGGAAGCATTGCTATTGCCTGGGCAACGCCAATTACGAATGCATTTGAGTTGCTAACCGATTTTCTAGTGCTTTTTGCTTTATCTGCAAACCATAATAGCGCAGCTGTAATGAGCAACATAAACCCAACAAACATAATATTGTCTCCAAAAAGTTTTTCTAATTGTTCTTCAAAAAATAAACCTACTAAAACAGCAGGAATCATAGAAATAATGATTTTAAAAGAAAAGAGAGTTTCTTCGTTTTTTTCGAATTTCAATAGTCCTTTTACAATCTCTACTATATCTTTTCTAAACACTACAATAGTACTTAGTGCGGTTGCAAAATGTAAGACTACAGTAAAAAGTAAAGATTCTTCTGGTACACTTTGGTCACCTAAAATAGCTTTGCCAAGCTCAAGATGACCACTAGAAGAAACCGGTAAGAATTCGGTAAGCCCTTGTACTATGCCTAGAATAATTGCATCGATGATTTCCATAGAGAATTTTGGGATTTCTTAAATTTGACGCAAATATATAACTACCGTAAAATAAAATGATACATTACTGTTTTTTCTTCTTATTGGGATCTAGAAGAATAGCATAAATTTCAATACCAAAACCAATTAAAACAATGGTTGGGGCCAATCGAATTCTTCTAAAATTATAGATATCTGGATTAAAAACATTAGGATCATCACTTCCTCCTCCTGCCATTAGGATAAAACCAAGAGCAATTACTGCTATCCCTATGGCCATAACGATATAGTTTTTCTTTTCAAAAATAAAATCAGGTTTTGGTGTGTTTTTATTGGATTGTTTTTTCATGCTCATCGTTATCAATTTCGTTAAATATTATAGTATCATCAATTATTAATTTTGATATATGCCCCATATTTTTATCACGGGTAAATATAGTCCATCTTTCTATACCATACAAAGTAACTTTTTTATTAAGAATATCAGAACGTAATTGTTCTACAGTTAGTTGATATTGTAATCCACGATTAATATAGTAATGGTGTTTATCATTTTTGAGGGTAATTACAATATCAAACCCCGGTCCTTCTTGTATGTTGGTTACAATTCCTTCAATCTTCATAACATCATCGGGTTGCACATTACGTACAGGCCGAAATGTTTGTATTACTGCTACCATAAACGCAACAAAAAGTACAAAAATGATCGAAAGGTATATTTTAGCAATTTTACCCATTAGTGCATCTAGATTAGTAGTTTTAAATTAGTAGACGTAGCTGTTCAGGTTAATTTACATTAATAGTATAATTCATCGGTTCTTAGGTTTAAGAATCGTTGTGTAGCAAAGAATGTACTGATCCATGTAATAAGTACACCAATCCCAAAAATACCAGCAAATAAAATAATAAGTAAGATTTTGTCATCAAGCAATGCCAGTTCTGGGAATGTTTTATTAAGATAATATAATACAATCCCAACACCAATTAAAGCTACAATTGCTCCTATCATGCCTAATCGCACACTTTTCCATACAAAAGGCCTACGAATAAATTTTTTTGTAGCTCCTACCATTTGCATAGTTTTGATGATAAACCTTTTTGAATATACCGATAAACGTATAGAACTATTAATAAGCAACACGGCAATAAAAGTAAAAATACCACTAATAAGAAGTACCCAAAAACTAATACGTTTTATATTATCGTTTAATAATGAGATCAAAGGTTTGTCGTAAATTACTTCATCTACAAAATCTTTTTTGATGATAGAAGCATTTATTTCTTCAATTTTTGCCTGATCTACAAAATCAGCTTTTAAATATACGTCGATAGAATTCTGAAGCGGGTTATACCCAAGAAAATCCATAAAATTTTCTCCGATATCTTTACTGTGTTCCTCGGCAGCTTTATCTTTAGAAATAAAAGCAGTCGATTTAGTATATTCTGCCAGTGCCAGAGTTTTTTCTAATTGTTTGATTTCAACATCTTTGGCGGTATCTTTTAAATAAATAGTGAGTGCAATTTTTTCTTTAAAATGATCCGCTACTTTTTTAGTATTTAATACCAATAAGCCTAATAAGCCCAATAAAAATAATACCAAAGAAATACTAATAACCACAGAAAAATAAGAAGAGATTAGTCGTCGTTTTTGGTATTTTTCAAAAGATGAGCTCATAAATAAATGGATTTGTGCGTAAAAATAATAAAGTTAGCGAGACTTTTTATTCTAAAACGTACCTCATTTTAGAATAAATTACTCAAGTTAACCCCATTATATAAAAGGATCTGTTTTTATGATATAGTTTGATTACATTTGAATAACGTATACTTAAAAATAATCTTATACCAGTTGTACTTTGAATTTTATTACAATAAATTATAAAGTGTAAATGGTGTTGTGCTGTAAAATAAATTTAAAATATGCATATAGTCATTATTGGAGTTGGTGGGGTTGGAGGGTATTTTGGAGGAAAAATTGCTAATTCAGGCCAAAAAGTAACTTTGGTGGCCAGAGGAAAGCACCTCGAAGCCATTAAAAATAATGGATTACACGTTAAAAGTATCAACGGGGATTTTGTAACTCACCCGTTTTGTGCAACCGATCAGATTGATACTATAGAAAAAGCAGATATTGTATTAATATGTACCAAATCATGGCAGGTAGCCGAGGCAGCAAAATCAATTCATCCTATTTTAAAAGAAGATACAATTGTTATCCCATTGCAGAATGGAGCCGATAATGCAGAAAAAGTATGTGCTGTAGTAGATGCAAAACATGTATTGGGAGGATTATGTAAAATCTATAGTAAGATAGAAAGCCCTGGTATCATTTCTCATTTTGGCCACCCACCCGAAATTGTTTTTGGCGAATTAGACAAAAATAAAACAGATCGCCTGCAGGTAGTAAAAGAGGTATTCGATGAAGCAGGGTTTAGCAATACAATTTCTGAAGATATTGAAGTAGATATCTGGAGCAAATTTATGTTTATTACTACAGTTAGTGGTATTGGTGCACTTACTCGTGCTACAATCGGAGAGGTATATGAAAACCCGGAAACCCATCGTATTTTAGAACAAACAGCTACCGAGATTTATGAAGTAGGTATTGCTAAAGGAGTTTTGTTACCAGTAGATATCGTATCTCGGATTATGGCTTTTATTGGTAAACAACCCTATGATTCTACGGCCTCTATGCAACGTGATATTATGGAGGGCAGACCTTCAGAATTAGATAATTTTAATGGCTTTATCGTAAAACAAGGAATGAAATTGGGTATTTCAACACCTGCAAATACCTTTATATATAGTTGTTTGCAAGTAATGGAGTCAAAAGCACGTAAATAAACCTTGAAGGTTTTCTAAACCTTGAAGGTTTTAGTAAATTTGCGGTCTTAATTTCAGAATGATGAGCTACGATTTTAATACTATTGAAGCCAGGTGGCAAAAATATTGGGCAGAAAATGGCACTTTTAAAGCTGGTAATAACAGTGATAAACCTAAATACTACGTATTGGATATGTTTCCATATCCATCGGGTGCAGGATTACATGTTGGGCACCCGCTGGGATATATTGCCAGTGATATCTACGCAAGATATAAACGCCATAAAGGATTTAATGTATTACATCCGCAAGGATATGATTCTTTTGGATTGCCAGCAGAGCAGTATGCTATCCAGACAGGGCAGCATCCTGCAATAACTACCAAAGAAAATATAGCTCGTTATCGTGAGCAATTAGATAAAATTGGCTTCTCTTTTGATTGGAGTCGTGAGGTAAAAACCAGTGATCCTAATTTTTATAAATGGACACAATGGATCTTTATAGAGCTATTTAATTCGTGGTATGATAAAGATACAGATAAAGCAAGAACGATTGATGATCTCGAAGCTATCTTTACCTCAGAAGGAAACGCAAAAGTAAATGCAGTTTGTGATGAAGATATAACAGCATTTACAGCTGCAGACTGGAATAATTTTTCTCCCAAAGAAAAACAAGAAGTGCTGCTAAAATACAGGTTAACCTATTTAGCAGAAACCGAAGTAAACTGGTGCCCACAATTAGGGACCGTGTTAGCCAATGATGAAATCGTAAACGGAGTTTCAGAACGTGGAGGTTATCCTGTAGTTCGCAAAAAAATGACACAGTGGAGCATGCGTATCTCTGCTTATGCGCAACGTTTGCTGGATGGTTTGGATAAAATTGATTGGCCACAACCATTAAAAGATTCTCAAACCAATTGGATAGGAAGATCTGAAGGAGCAAGTGTTACCTTTAATGTGAAAGATCATGAAGCTACTATCGAAGTATTTACCACGCGTCCCGATACTATTTTTGGGGCTACATTTATGACATTAGCTCCAGAACATGAATTGGTTGCCAAAATAACAACTCCCGAGCAGAAAGCAGCTATAGAAGCCTATATCGAAGCGACGGCCAAACGTAGCGAACGTGAGCGTATGGCAGATGTAAAAACGATTAGTGGTGTGTTTACAGGGGCCTATGCAGAGCACCCGTTTACCAAAGAACCCGTACCCATCTGGATCGGAGATTATGTATTGGCAGGATATGGTACCGGTGCTGTGATGGCAGTACCCTGTGGAGATCAGAGAGATTATGATTTTGCGAAATATTTTGCTGCCAAACCGGGTATGCCAGCTATCACTAATATTTTTGAAGGGGTAGATATCTCTGAAGAAGCGTTTGCCGATAAAGAAAAGACCATCATCACCAATTCTGATTTCCTGAATGGATTAAACTATAAAAAAGCAACCAAAAGGGCTATTTATGAGTTAGAAAAACTAGGTCAGGGACAGGGTAAAACCAATTATAGATTGCGCGATGCCGTATTTAGTCGTCAACGCTATTGGGGAGAGCCGTTTCCGGTGTATTATGTAGACGGGATGCCACAGATGATTGATGTTGCACATTTACCGTTGGCATTACCCGAAGTAGAAAAGTATTTGCCTACAGAAACCGGGGAACCACCATTGGGACGTGCCGATGTTTGGGCATGGGACGTAGAGAAAAATGAGGTGGTCTCTAATGATCTTATAAATCACACTAGTGTGTTTCCTTTAGAATTAAATACGATGCCGGGTTGGGCAGGAAGCTCATGGTACCCGTTTCGATATATGGATGCTAATAATGATTATGAATTCGCTTCCGCGGAAGCGATGCAATACTGGCAAAACGTAGATTTATATATAGGAGGGAGCGAACATGCCACAGGTCACCTGTTATATGCTCGTTTCTGGACCAAATTCTTAAAAGACAGAGGATATGTTTTTGTTGATGAGCCATTTAAAAAACTGATCAATCAGGGGATGATTTTGGGAACCAGTGCGTTAGTTTATAGAATAAATGTTAGAGTTGTCGATGAATCGGATATTGAAATAGATACTAAAGGAAATATTTCATATCCCGATTTAGATGCATTTAAATATGTTTCAGTTAGATCAAATATATATGTCTCTCATGATTATCTAATTTCAGTTTCAGGTAATGAATTAAAACCTTCTTCAGAATCAGGGTTAGTTTTCACTGCAAAGAATCTAGAACTAGCCAAAGAGTTAATGAATTTGTTTGAGGTTGACCCAATTTTAATTAAAGATGTTCTTGAGAAAAAATATAATTTAGATATAACCTATGATTCTATCAGGATTGATGTTAATAATATTGATAATTCAGATCAAATAATGAGTTTCGAGGCGTTAAAATTTTGGGATGAGTTTAAAACAGCAATTTTCATTGGAGATGATGGTAAAGTAATTGAAGAAGGTAGTTTTACTGTTGGCAGAGAAGTAGAAAAAATGTCAAAACGATGGTTTAATGTAGTGAATCCAGATGGTATTTGCGAGCAGTATGGAGCCGATAGTTTACGATTATACGAGATGTTCCTGGGGCCATTAGAACAAGCAAAACCCTGGAATACTGCCGGGATTACAGGAGTACATTCTTTTCTTAAAAAACTCTGGAAACTATATCATGATGGAGAAACGTTTGGTGTAACCGATACCGAACCTACCAAAGAGAATTTAAAAACATTGCATAAAACGATCAAAAAGGTAGAAGAAGATATCGAGAACTTCTCGTTTAACACATCGGTAAGTACTTTTATGATTGCAGTAAATGAATTAACAGCTCAGAAATGTACCTCTAGAGCAATTTTAGAACCTTTACTTGTGTTAATTTCTCCTTATGCACCTCATATTGCCGAAGAATTATGGCAAAAGTTAGGACATGATGAGTCTATATCGACGGCTGCATTTCCTGTATTTGAAGAGAAACACCTGGTAGAAAGTACCAAACAATACCCTATTTCGTTTAATGGTAAAATGCGTTTTACGATGGAGTTATCATTAGATCTAAGCAAAGATGAGATCGAAGCAGCAGTGATGGCTCATGAAAAAACACAGGAACAACTTGCCGGTAGAGTGCCTAAAAAGGTAATCGTAGTACCTGGTAAAATTGTAAATGTGGTTGGTTAATGATTTGATTATTAGCGTGTTAATTTGTTAAAATGCTTATTGATTGAAGTGTAATAGTCAATCTTACTTTAATATGATAATTTCACTATGATTTGATGTTAATTTATTGTTTTAATTATTTTTTATTCAAAAAAATGACTATCAATACAAAAACAGAAAATATTGATCTGTAATTGATTTTTGATTTTTACTATAAAAATTTCAATAAAATTGAAATAAACTGTTGAAAATCTAATTTTTTTAGAAAAAATCAATGATTCTTTAAAATTGTTAAGATTGTATTTTTTGGAGTTTTTTAATTGTGTATTTTGCGAAAAACATATATTTTCGGCACAAAAATTAAAGATATGGTAATTGGTGTTCCCAAAGAAATCAAAAATAACGAGAACAGAGTAGGTGTAACGCCTGCCGGGACTATGGAGCTTGTTAGACATGGTCATACTGTTTTCATACAGCAGAATGCTGGTCTTCAAAGTGGTTTTGAAGATGAAGAATATATCAAAGCAGGTGCTAAAATTTTGCCTACTATAGAAGAGGTATATAGTATTGCCGAAATGATTATTAAGGTCAAGGAACCTATTGAACCAGAATATAAATTGATCAAAAAGGATCAGTTAGTATTTACGTACTTTCATTTTGCCTCGGGAGAAGAATTAACGAATGCAATGATTGCAAGTGGTTCGGTTTGTGTTTCGTATGAAACAGTCGAAGATCCTGATCGTAGCTTACCACTATTAACTCCGATGAGTGAAGTAGCAGGGCGTATGTCTATCCAACAAGGAGCTAAGTTTTTAGAAAAGCCATTAAAAGGAAGAGGAGTTCTTCTTGGGGGTGTTCCTGGTGTTCCGCCAGCAAAAGTATTAGTACTTGGCGGAGGCGTAGTAGGAACTCAAGCTGCTAAAATGGCTGCAGGAATGGGAGCCGATGTAACGATTTTGGATATCAGTATGAAGAGATTACGTTACTTAGATGATGTAATGGCGGCAAATGTGAAAACAGAATTTTCTAACGAATATAATATTCGTAAACATATAAAAGATGCTGATTTAATTATCGGCGGAGTGTTAATACCAGGTGCCAAAGCACCAAAATTAATTACTCGAGATATGCTTAAAGAAATGAGACCAGGAACTGTGGTTGTAGATGTAGCAGTAGATCAGGGAGGTTGTTTTGAAACAACAAAACCAACAACTCATCAGGATCCGGTATATATTATTGATGATGTAGTGCATTATTCTGTTGCAAATATGCCAGGAGCTGTGCCATATACGTCAACTTTGGCATTAACTAATGTCACTTTGCCATATGCAGTACAATTGGCAAATAAAGGCTGGAAAAAAGCTTGTAATGAAAATGAACCACTTAAAAAAGGACTAAACGTGATTAATGGCGATGTTGTATACCCTGCGATATCAGAAGCTTTTAATCTTCCTTTAAAAGATGTAAATGCATATTTGAATTAAACTCGATTTATTGGCTAACTCAAGTTTATTTAATCAAAAACCTCGTTATTATGGCGAGGTTTTTGTATTTTATATTCCGAGTTTAATTACAATAAAAAAAGTAAATAGTTATGATGGGGTATTATATTATTGCGGGAGTCATATTCTTGGTGAGTACCTATGTAAGCAATAAACTTAAAAGTAAATTCAAGAAATATTCTAATATCAGATTGCAAAACGGCATGAGTGGTGCAGAAATTGCTATGAAAATGCTACAGGATAACGGGATTCGTGATGTACAGGTAGTTTCTACTGCCGGAATGCTTACAGATCATTATAATCCATTAAATAAGACAGTAAATTTAAGTGAAGGGGTATATAATCAACGGAATGCAGCGGCAGCGGCAGTTGCTGCCCATGAATGTGGACATGCAGTACAACATGCCACGTCGTATAGTTGGTTAACCATGAGATCAAAGATTGTACCTGCGGTAGGAATCGCAAGTAAGCTCTCTAATCTTGTGATTATGGGAGGACTTGTTCTTTCGGCATCAGGAATGATTTTTGGAAATACTATTTTTCTGATTGGGATCATACTATTTGCTGTAACTACATTATTCGCATTTATTACACTTCCTGTAGAATATGATGCTAGTAATAGAGCATTAGCGTGGTTAGAAAATAATAAAATGCTTACTGCACAAGAACATGCAGGTGCTAAAGATGCATTAAAATGGGCTGCACGTACTTATGTAGTTGCTGCTCTAGGTTCTTTGGCGACCTTACTGTATTTTATCTCTATCTTTATGGGTAGAAGGGATTAAAATAACTTAGATTATATTTTTGATAATATTCAGATTAGGGTATAGAACTCTTAAGCCTATATCTTAATCTGTCTATCGATTTGTTGGTCTAATGATATAAAAGTCTCTGTACGGGATACGCCTTCAATAGCTTGAATATTTTTATTTAATACAACCATTAAATGTTCATTATCTCTACACAGTATTTTAATAAAAATAGACCAATTTCCTGTAGTGTAATGACATTCGATTACCTCTGGGATATCTCGTAATTGTTTTACTGCTTTTGGGTTACTTACTGCTTTGTCGAGGTACACACCTACAAAAGCCATTGTTTTATATCCCAGTACTTTGGGGTCGATAATAAACTTTGATCCGGCAATAAGCCCAGAAGCTTCTAATTTACGAAGCCTTTGATGGATTGCAGCTCCTGATATTCCTACTTTTCTGGCGATTTCAAGAATTGGTCTTCGGGCATCTTCCATAAGATTACGTAAAATTTCTTTATCGATACCATCAATTTTTAAGGTATTGTTTTGACCTTTCATAAGGTGTGAAATTGCAATTATTAACTAAAAATACAATTAATGGTTTGTAATTGAAATATAAAAATAGAAATTATTGAAAAATTAGATCAATTAACCGCTTAATGGATTCTAAATTGAATTAAAAAAACAGATGCTTTTTAATTCAATTTATCCTTTTACACCATCGGGATTATAGCCAAGATAATCGCATTCTTTTTCCTTAAATACGATACCATACTCTTCAAGTTCTTTGAGAATAGGAGTATATACCTCTTCCTGAATAGGAATCTGTACTCCCGGAGTAGTGATCTGTTTATTAAGAATACGTAATGTAGCCATTGCGACTGGCAAACCTACAGTTCTTGCCATTGCCGTGTACGTTTGATCTTTGCCAATACTTACCATAGTAGCATCTATCTGTTTATGTTTGCCGTTAATTTCATAACCAAACTTATGATACATCACGATCATGTCTTTATCTCCTTCATCCAAAGTCCAGTTATCCATCAATATTTTCTGAAGAATCTGCGCTGGAGTAGCATTAGGGATGCCTATTTTTTTATCGGGGTTAAAAAGATCAAGCTCAAGAAGTTTGTCCCACATAATATCATCTTGATCTATCTTAAGATAGTGACGAAGTTTCAGCTCTACCGAATCTGAAGGAGAATAGGCAAGAAAACAATTTGTAAAATCACGATAACTCATGTTCTCTGAATTTGCGAGAGTATAATCATCTGCAGTCATTCCTAGTTGTACAAAAGTATTCCAGGCTCTAGAAAAGCCCACTCTTCTAATAGTTCCTCTATATAGAGTTAAAATATCATCTAATCCATAGATGCTTTGATATTTTAAAGAGTTTCGATTTGCATAGGCTTCAAAACGACCGTAATTTTCGACTTCTAGAAACTCTGTTCTTCTAAATAATTTATGATAAGGAATATATTTATATGTTCCTTCCTGTAAGAATTCTGCAGCACCACCTTGCCCGGCAATAACCACATTACGAGGATTCCAGGTAAATTTATAATTCCATAAGTTAGTATCACTCTCAGGAGCAACCAAACCACCTGTAAAAGACTCAAACAAAACTATTTTACCACCTTGATTTCTAATTCTATCAATGACCTGCATTGCGCTCATGTGATCAATGCCAGGGTCTACACCAATCTCATTCATAAAAACAAGTCCTTTTTCGCGAACTTTTGTGTCGAGTCCTTGCATTTCTGGGCTAACATATGATGCAGTAACCATACATTTGCCATACTGCAAGCAATCTTTAGCTACTTCGATATGAAAACGTGCAGGAAGCATTGATACTACAATATCTGCATTTTGAATAGCTTTTTCTCGTGAATCTTGATCAAAAACATCCAGAAGTACTGCTTCTGTATTATGATGATCACTAGCTAGTTTTTTTGCATTTTCAATAGAAATATCACCAATAGTAATATATAAATTTTCTGAACTGGATTTATCCTGAAAATATTTAATGAGAACCGCAGTAGATTTACCTGCACCAATAACTAAGATCTTTCGCATACCTTCTGATATTTTGATAACTTTGATACGAATGTAATAAATACCGTAAAGATTAGGTTCTCTATAACTGCGTATTAATTATATTCTTGAAGAATTTTTGTCTAAAGTTTAAAATTTAATACTTGTTATAGTCAATTATGAATAAAATATCAGCAAACAAAACAATTTTGATTACCGGTGCCGTGATGGCATTACTTGCAGTAATATTAGGAGCCTTTGGAGCTCATGGATTAGAGAAGTTAGTAGATCCAGAAAGTATTAATTCTTTTACTACTGGGGTGCGATATCAAATGTATCACGCTATCGTTTGTATTATTTTGGGGAATATGCCTGTTTTACAAGAGGTTACCAGAAAGCGTATTTTTTACTTTTTCATAGGGGGAATAACCCTTTTTTCTGGGTCAATATACCTTTTGGTGATCGATGAAGTTTTAGGAATTTCTCTGTCAAGTATTGGTTTTATTACCCCTTTGGGAGGTCTTTTGCTGATACTAGGATGGGGTTTTTTCGTAATTTCATTGGTAAAGATTAAGTGATTTTTTTATCGGTTAGTGTAATTATTATTTATAATTTTGCACATACATAACAAACACAACATATTATATATGGAACCACTGTATCCAACTACGAAAACGTTTTCGTTAAAGAATTACGGTATTGAAAATGCTACAATGCGCTACCAATTACCTTCAGAAAATCTTCAGGAAGAAGTAGTGCGAAAAGGTCAAGGGAAAATTACTAAATCAGGTGCATTAACAATTAATACAGGCGAGTTTACTGGGCGATCTCCTTTGGATCGTTTTATTGTTAAAGATCATATCACACAAGATAAAGTGTGGTGGGGAGATATTAATATTCCTTTTGATCAAGATGCATTTGATGCATTGTATGATAAAGTAACAGATTACCTTTCGGGAAAAGAAGTATTTGTACGTGATAGCTATGCATGTGCCGACCCCGAATATAAATTGAATATTCGAGTACTTAATGAATATCCATGGTCTAATATGTTTGCATATAACATGTTTTTAAGGCCAGAAAAAAAAGAATTGGAGTCTTTTGATCCCGATTGGTTGATCGTTAATGCGCCAGGATTTATGGCAGATCCAAAAGTAGATGGTACACGACAACATAATTTTGCAATCCTTAATTTTTCTAAAAAAATAGCTTTAATAGGAGGAACAGGATATACAGGTGAGATTAAGAAAGGGATTTTCTCTGCCTTAAATTTTATTCTTCCTGTAGAACGTAACTGTTTACCTATGCACTGCTCTGCTAATGAAGGAGAAGATGGTAACACTGCTCTGTTTTTTGGATTATCAGGAACTGGTAAAACTACTTTATCTACAGATCCTAAAAGAAAATTAATAGGGGATGATGAACATGCCTGGACAGAAGAAGATACTGTATTTAATTTTGAAGGAGGATGCTATGCTAAAGTAATAGATCTTTCTTCAGAAAAAGAGCCCGAAATTTATAATGCTATTAAAAAGGGAGCACTATTAGAAAATATAATTATAGATGATAACGGAGTTGTAGACTATACAGACTCTAGTATTACTCAGAATACAAGAGTAAGTTATCCGATTGATCATATAGAAAATATCAAGGTGCCCAGTAGAGGTAAAAAGGTAACCAATATCTTTTTTCTTACTGCAGACGCTTTTGGGGTATTGCCTCCTATCTCTAAGTTAACCAAAGAGCAAGCTTCTTATCATTTTATTAGTGGGTATACAGCTAAGGTTGCAGGAACCGAAGCAGGAGTTACTGAGCCGGTACCGAGTTTTTCTGCTTGTTTTGGGGCACCTTTTATGCCATTACACCCTAAAGAGTACGGAAATATGCTAATGGATAAGATCGAAAAAACAGGAGCTAATGTTTGGTTGGTAAACACTGGATGGACCGGTGGAGCATATGGTATAGGGAGTCGAATGAAATTGAAATATACCCGTGCAATGATTAATGCAGCTTTAGAAGGCAAACTTAATGATGTAACCTATGTTACCGATAAACATTTTAATCTTAGTATGCCAGAAAGCTGCCCTGGCGTGCCTTCAGATATTCTGAATCCGAGAAATACATGGGCAGATAAAGAAGCTTATGATGCTAAGGCTGAAGAACTGGTAAATTCTTTCAAAAAGAATTTTAAACAATTTGAATAAGATTTTTTACTATAATACTAAAAAAGGGATCGATATTCGATCCCTTTTTTTATACTTTGAATAAATAAAACTATTTATTTCTTATTTACTTCTTTAATATATTTTTGAAGCGCCATTGTCATCGATGGCGTCTCTGGAGTCGGTGCCTGAATGTTAACAACCAGGTTGTGCTCTTTGGCTGCTTTAACTGTTGAGTTTCCAAACACAGCAATTCTAGTATCGTTTTGTTTGAAATCAGGAAAATTCTCGAATAAAGATTGTATTCCAGATGGGCTAAAAAACACCAAAATATCATAAAATACATCCCTCAAATCAGACAGATCACTTACTACAGTTCTGTAAAAAACAGCTTGTTTCCATTCTACTTTTAACTCATTTAGAGTTTCCGGAATTTCAGGTTTCAGCTTATCCGAAGATGGTAATAAGAACTTTTCAGTCTTATATTTTTTGATCAAAGGAGACAATTCCTGAAAAGTGCGTTTTCCAACATATATCTTTCTCTTTCGATATACAACATATTTCTGTAAATAATACGCTACGGCTTCACTTTGACAAAAATACTTGAGTGTGTCAGGTACTTTATAACGCATTTCGTCTGCTATTCTAAAGAAATGATCAACAGAGTTACGGCTGGTAAGGATAATAGCAGTATATAATGATAAATCTACTTTTTGTAACCTTACTTCTTTTGAGTCAACTCCCTCTACATGAATGAAGGGGATAAAGTCAATTTTTACTTTTTCCTTTTCTTCTAAATCAAAATAAGGTGAATTTTCCACTTTAGGCTCCGGCTGTGAAACCAAAATTGTCTTCACTTTCATATATTTTCTTTCTTTTTTGTAAAGATCCTACTAATTAACTAATAAGCTTATACAGTATAAAATAGGGTGCGATTTCAAGTGCGCAAAGATACAAAATAAAATAAAATAAGTGGTTCAAAATAATATTTTCGTTTTTCTTATAAAAAGAAACGAGCATGATTGTATTGAGAATAATTAATAAAATTAGAAGTATTGTAAATGCAATTTTAGAAGGTTGCAAAACATAAATAAATACAATATTAATAGGTAACAGTATGACTCCCATAAAATTACGGTATGATACTTTGTAAAATAAATACTCATCAATTATAGAGTCAATAGAAAAAATAGTTGCAACTATTTTTTCTATAAGTAATTTACAAATAACGATAACTGTATATATGATTGCAATCTTAAAATATAATGTAATCTGATTAGGCACAACTTGCCAATCAAATACACCAAAACACAAATATAGAAATAAGGATACCGAAACGACCTGAAACAATAATAAGATCGCATTAAATAAAGAAGAAAGCTTATTTAACTTTTGATAGGATATAATATATTTACTGTTACTAAAAAGCATCATGAAATCAGCAAAGCGAAGCATATTCACTCCTTTGGCCGCAGCTAGCAGCATCAGGCATACTGTGATTATGATAGTAAGCCAGTTTGTTGATGTTATTTCTCGTAAAATAAATTCCATATTCTGTTCTGGGGTCAAAATTACGATCAATTAACTCATAAAAACAAGAAAATAACTAGTAATTATTTAGTTATATTTGCCTGAAAAATAGCTTAGATGGTGGATGCCTTAGTTATAATCCCTACCTATAATGAAATTGAAAATGTGGAGCGTATCATTAAAAATGTGCTTTCGCTTCAGCGTGATTTCCATATTCTTATTGTAGATGATAATTCTCAAGATGGAACTGCAGATAAGATAAAGGAGTTACAGTTAGAATATCCAGAGTCTCTTTTCTTAATAGAACGAGCAGGGAAATTAGGTTTAGGTACAGCATATATTACTGGTTTCGAATGGGCCTTAGAACGATCTTATGAGTATATTTTTGAAATGGATGCAGATTTTTCTCATAATCCTAACGATCTTATACGGTTGTATAATGCTTGTGCAAAAGGATCTTCTCAGGTTGCTATTGGGTCTAGATACGTGACAGGAGTAAATGTGGTGAACTGGCCAATGAGTAGAGTTTTATTATCCTGGGGAGCTTCAAAATATGTTCGATTTATAACAGGAATGGATATTCATGACACAACTGCAGGATTTGTCTGTTATAAAAGAGAGGTATTAGAAAAAATAAATCTTAAAAAAATTCGATTTGTGGGATATGCCTTTCAAATAGAGATGAAATTTAAGGCATATTTATTAAAATTTAAAATAAAAGAAATCCCTGTAATCTTTACCGATAGAACCAAGGGAACATCAAAAATGAGCAAAGGAATTATTTCTGAAGCTGTTTTTGGTGTTATAAAAATGAAATTTAACAGCTTATTTAATCGCTACGAAATATGATTATGGATAATGTGCTTATTAAAAATGCTAACATAGTTAATGAAGGGCAGGTTTTTAATGGAGACGTATATATAGAAAATGGTATTTTTAAAGAAATTGCACCGCAGATAAGTGCAAAATCACCAGATGTGCACATTTTTGATGCCGAAGGCAAATACCTATTACCTGGGGTTATTGATGATCAGGTGCATTTTAGAGAACCTGGATTAACACATAAAGCAACTATAGAAACTGAGTCTAGGGCTGCTATAGCCGGTGGTATTACTTCTTTTATAGAAATGCCTAATACTGTACCGCAAACAACAACAATAGAAAAACTCGAAGAAAAGTTTGAAATTGCTGCAAAAACAAGCTATGCGAATTATTCTTTTATGTTTGGAGGCACAAACGATAATTTAGAAGAAATTCTGAAAGTAGATCCTAAAAAAGTGGCGGCACTTAAACTTTTTCTGGGATCATCTACAGGAAATATGCTGGTCGATAATCCAGAAGTATTAGAAAAAATATTCTCATCTACAGACTTGTTAATCGCGGTGCATTGTGAAGATGAAGAAACGATTAAGAATAATACTGCAAAATATAAGGCAGAGTATGGTGACGATATTCCTGTAAAATATCATCCTATTATAAGAAGTGAAAAAGCGTGTTATTTATCTTCGTCACAAGCGATAGCACTGGCTAAAAAAACGGGAGCACGATTACATGTTTTTCATCTTTCTACAGCAAAGGAATTAGAACTGTTTACCAATAAAATTCCGCTTAAGGAAAAGAAAATAACAGCCGAAGTTTGTATTCATCACTTGTGGTTTTCTGATGCAGATTATGAAGAAAAAGGAACATTAATTAAGTGGAATCCTGCTGTAAAAACTGTAAAAGACAGGGATGCACTATTTGCAGCATTGCTAAAGGATAAAATAGATGTAATTGCTACAGATCATGCTCCGCATACTAAAGAGGAAAAAGATAATGTATATACCAAAGCACCATCTGGAGGCCCATTGGTGCAGCACGCACTTCCTGCTATGTTAGAATTTTACCACCAGGATAAAATAAGCTTAGAAAAGATTGTTGAAAAAATGTGTCATAATCCAGCGATATTATTTCAGATCGAGAAAAGAGGTTTTATAAAAGAAGGGTATTATGCAGATGCTGTATTAGTTGATATAAATGCACCCTGGACAGTAAATAAAGATAATATTACATATAAATGTGGATGGTCACCTTTTGAAGGCACTACCTTTAGATCGAGAATTACACATACTTTTGTTAATGGAAGTTTGGTATATAAAAACTTTAAATTCTATGATGTGCGACACGCACAACGACTAACTTTTGACAGATGACTAGAAATGTAATATATGCTGTAGCTTTTCTGACTATTATTTCTTGCCAGAGTATAGATAAAAGCCCTAAACCAGAATCATTTATAGAAGAAGACCGTATGGTTGAGATTCTAACTGATATTGCTTTTGTAAGAGCAGCAAAAAGCTCTAATAGAAAAACTTTTGAGGAGAAAAATATTAATCCTGAAGCTTTTATTCTGAAAAAACACGGTATAGATAGTATTATTTTTGCAGAGAATAATGCCTGGTATTCTGGTCAGATAAAAAAATATGAAGCGATTCTTGTTCGTGTAAAAGCTAATTTGGATAAAGAAACAGCAAAATACGAGAAACTGAAAAAGGAAGAAGATTCTATTAAAAAAATTGAAGATTCTATTGCAAAAAGTAAAGATACAGTTAAACTTATAGATTTACCTGTTATCACAGAAGATGTAATCGAAGACAAGATAGAAGAATCTAAGAAAAAAAGGACTAATACCCTTCCTCCTCCTTCAAAAAAACAGTAGCAGTTTCTTTTATACTTTTTTCAATCGGAGTAAAACTGTAGATAAGCTCTTTTTTTATTTTGTCATTCTCATAGTATTTTGTAGAAAATGCACTTCGTATAGAGGATCTAAATATAGATCTGTTTGTTCTAAACAAAATATGACTAATACGTTGTGCATAATAGACGATTTTCATCAAAAAGGGAGAAATTCTCTTTTGCGGTAATGGTTTGTGCAGTGCCTTGGCAATCATACCAAAAGCACTTTTGTAACTTAAATTTTCACTAACCAGTATATAACGTTGATTGCCATAGGGGCCTGTAGTAAGCTTATACATAATATCGATAACATCCCTTATGTCTACATAACCAGTGGTTCCGGTAGTATAATATTTCATTCCTTTATAAATTCTTTTAAAGAGATATCCACTACCATTATCAAAAAAACCTGGGCCGATAATGATACCAGGATTTACAATCACTGCAGTAAGCCCTTCGTGTATTCCTCTCCAGACTTCCATTTCTGCACCGTATTTGGTGATTGAATACACAGAATTGGGAGTTTCAGGATTCCATTCTGCTTTTTCATCAATATGAGAACTGGATAAATTTTCTCCAAGTGTCGCAATTGAACTTACATAGCAAAGCTTGGTTACCTTTTTGATTAAACAAAGGTTTACAATATTAGCAGTACCATGGATATTAGCTTTTCTTAAATTTTTATAGTGAGATGGGTTAAAGCTGATTTTTGCAGCGCAATGATATACGTGAGTAATTCCTTCAAAAGCTTGAGTTAGAACAGGAATATTATTGATATCGGTATTTACCCATTCTATGGTGTCAAATAGGTGTTTTTCTTCATTTGTGAAATAAGAAGAAAATACTTTTTTAGCATGTTCTTTTTTGGCCTCGGTTCTGTATAAGGCACGCACTTGTTGTTTTTCCTGAATAAGTCTAACCAGTAGATGTGTTCCTACTAAACCTGTTGCTCCTGTAACTAATATCATAGTATGTAATTCTACGATACTAAAGTAAACAAATAATGTACATTTTTTGGTAAATAATAAAGACCTCAATATTTAAAAAACTTATTGAGGTCTTTTATATTCTTAATCGCAATAATCAGTACATTTACATGTTGCAAGATCAGGTTCTTCTGTAGTGGTTGGTGTTTGATTATCACTTTTCCCCAGAGTTGGCGCCCCTCCATAAATAGTATGTAGACCATTTAATTTTGTGATTTCTAATTTTTTAAGATTCAATTTTTTTGAATTACTCGCTTGTTTTTTCATGATATAAATTGATTTTTAATTAATAGAAATAAAAATTATTATTATTTGAAGACTGCATTCCCCCTGTTTTCAGTGAAAAACTAGAAACGTGTAATTTAGATTATACCAAGAATTTTTTAAGAGAAAAGAGGAAAGAATATTTTATTGTAACAGGTGTTTTATAATTGATAAGGATAATAAATAAATACCACCCAATTTCTAACATATTCATAGTTGGATATTATCCATATTTTTATCTTTGTCGCTCTTAATTGAATTATAGTACAATGACTACAAATTTTATAGAAGAATTACGTTGGAGAGGAATGTTGCACGATGCCATGCCTGGGACCGAAGAATACCTAATGGAGCAAATGAGATCTGCCTATGTGGGGTTTGATCCTACGGCAGATTCATTGCATATCGGTAATCTGGTTCCTATCATGTTGTTGGCGCATTACCAGAGAGCGGGGCATAAGCCTTTTGCATTGGTCGGTGGTGCCACAGGTATGATCGGTGATCCTTCAGGGAAGTCGGCCGAGCGTAACCTACTGGATGAAAAAACACTTCGTCACAATCAGGAAGCTATAAAATCACAACTTAGTAGATTTTTGGATTTTGAAAGTAATGCTCCTAATGCAGCTATATTGGTTAATAACTACGATTGGATGAAAGAATTCTCATTTCTGGAGTTTATTAGAGACGTAGGTAAGCATATTACAGTAAATTATATGATGGCCAAAGATTCGGTTAAGAATCGAATTTCGTCAGAATCATCAGAAGGGATGTCATTTACAGAATTTACCTACCAATTGGTTCAGGGATATGATTTTTTACATTTATATAGAGCACATACATGTACCCTACAAATGGGAGGTAGCGATCAGTGGGGCAATATCACTACGGGAACCGAACTCATTAGAAGAATAGCAGGCGGAAAAGGATATGCCTTGACTTGCCCGTTGATTACAAAATCTGATGGATCAAAGTTTGGTAAGTCTGAAGGTGGAAATGTATGGTTGGATGCCAAACGAACATCACCATATAAATTCTATCAATATTGGTTAAATACCAGTGATGAAGATGCCGAAAAATACATTAAGATTTTTACGTTTTTAACAGAAGAGGAAATAAAAACCCTAATATCTGCTCATAAAGAAACTCCACATCAGCGAATTTTACAGAAGAAACTAGCAGATGAGGTTACGGTTATTGTACATTCTCAGGAAGATCTGGATAATGCAATTAAAGCATCTGCAATTCTTTTTGGAAGATCTACATCTGACGATCTAAAAGATTTGGATGAAGCCACCTTTTTAGATGTTTTTGATGGGGTACCACAAGCTGAGATCGCTAAAGATATGATTGCTAATGGTATTGATATGATTGGTGCACTTGCAGAACATACAGGATTTCTTAAATCGAATGGCGAAGCCAGAAGAGCACTGAAAGAAAATTCTATCTCTGTAAACAAAGAAAAAGTTAATGATGGTTATTCGATATCTAATAATGATTTGATCAACGATAGGTTTGTTTTATTACAACGTGGTAAGAAAAACTATTTTGTGATTAGAGTGGTATAAATAAGTAAAATCTAATTTTTTAGAATACCTAATCGAATTAGTTTAAAAAATATAGTAAGGAGGAGAATATTTAATATTCTCCTCCTTACTATATTTAATGAGTATTAATTATAGTACCGTCTTATTACACTTAGATCTCCACTACTTAATGCGCGACGTTGTACATTAAAAGTACTTCCGTTTTTTCTTACGATTGTTGGTTTTCCGTTTTTACTAAAAAAATAAGAACCATACATCATGATAGACCCAATATCAAACGTAGAGGTTCTAACTGAAGAAGAAGATCTTTTATTAAAATTAGAAGCTTTACCACTTTTGATATTGTTAAAATTTACAGTAACATAGTTATCCCGTTTAGGATGTTGTTGCTCATGATACATTCCAATCGCATGTCCGATTTCATGAATAGTATTTCCAGTAGAACACCCAGAAGCTAGAGTGATATTTTGTCTACCCCCCGTTCTACCTACAGAAGAAGAACATCCTGATCCTGATCTAAAACGAATATAAGCTCTTTGATTTGTTCTTTTTATAAACCGTATTTTGGTTTTACTTTCCCAATGATTAATAGCGCTAGTTACGCGCCCTTCGTTTGGTAAATTACTATCAACAGTATAAGGGATATAGTAATAGCTTCCCGATTTTGGCCAATGTCTGTTTCTTCGGATCACTCCCTTTTCCAAAATGTTCGTTTCTTTTACCTGTTCTGGAGATAATATCATATCGCCAAGGATAAGATTATTACCTACTTGGTTAAATTCTGTTTCTTCACCAAAAAACATTTTGGTAACTTTTTTTTCATTTCCCGTTAATGGATAAACTTCTGCAGAAGCTTCTGATTTAGAAGATTCCTGATTAATTTCTGTAGTTACAGATTCATCTTCTGTTTGGCAATTGGTAAATAGTAATACAGATAATGTAAGAGCCGATAGGCTTAACAATCTACTAGTTTTCATAATGTAAAATTTAAGTTGAATTTGTGTTTATATGTAGAAATTAACGATCAATAGATACTTGATATTGTATTTAGATCAATTTAGAAATCTGTTCTTTTACCTGTAAATCAAGCGTTTGGCGTAATGAAGTTATGGTTGTCTTGTAGTGAAGAATTGAATTGCATTAAAAAACAGATACTTACCTATTTTGTTATAATCAATAATTTTTTTTATTGATAAACTTTAAAGGTAGGTATATATAAAACAAAAACAGGTAAGCATTCACTTACCTGTTTTCTTCAAAGAAATTAATTTTATTAGTAGGTATACTAGTCACTAATGTTTAATTTAATGTATTGCTAAATCTAATTTACGAACTATTCGCCTAGAAATAGAGTTAATTTCTTTGTTTTAAACTTGTTGTATTTCTACAACAAAACTCATTTCTTTTTAACTAAAAATTTAAAGAAATCATTTGTTAACCATTAGCTAAAGTAGTTCTGTTAAGATTCATAAAACATGACAAATGTCAGTTTTTGAACTTTAGACTGTTAAATTTTTGATTCATTTCAGAAATGCAATGCCTAGATGTATGGCTTCATTTCTTGTTTTCGTTTTTTGAGCTGCCTTTCTAGATCACTAAGTGTTTCTTTAAAAGCAAATTCAAAATTTTTCTCATTAGATGTAGCATATATTTTTGGTCCTGGTAAACTTAATTCTACATCACAGATTTTACCTTTTCCTTTTGGATCATTTTCTTTTTTAAAAAACACATCCGATTTAATTATCCAATCATACTTTTTGAATAATTTATTTAGTTTTTCATGTACATAACCTTCCATAGTTTCACTGGTTGGCATTTGCACAAATTGAATATTGATTTGCATTTGTTTGTATTTTATGGTTTCTAATTTTTAGATCTATACTGCCCTGTATTGGTATAAAATTCACATAGTTTCTGAGCTTCATTAGAGCTGGTATTTTGGTCTAATCTCTATGCTAAAATAAAGACTATCATTTTTTTTAAATATGACAAATATCATTCCGAAAATCTGTCTTTTCGTCGAAATTCGATAAAAATATGTATATATGTCTAAACATGTATTATGGGTATTTTTTACTGCTGTTCTTATGTCTTGTGCAGATAAAGAAGAAAAAATTCTTCCTACGGTAACAGACATTGCAGAATTGGTTTACTCATCGGTTACGATCCAACCAGACAGCTTGTATCAAGTGTATGCTTCGGTACAAGGTATTTTGGATAAAAATCTTATAGAAGAAGGAGATGAGGTTAAGAAAGGAACTCCATTACTTCAGATTATAAATAGCAACCCTAAGTTAAATACAGAAAATGCTAAGTTGTCGTTTGAACTTGCCCAAAAAAACTATAATGGCAATGCAGCAATTCTTAGTAGTATAGAAGAAGAAATTAAATCGGCAACTCTTAAAATGACTAATGATTCTATAAATTATTGCCGTCAGAAAAATCTGTGGAGCCAACAGATAGGCTCTAAAATAGAATATGACACCAAAAAACTTACCTATGAACTTTCTACAAATTCTTTAAGTCTGTTAAAAAATAAGTATGATAGAACCCGAGAAGAACTTAAGACTCGGTTACAACAAGCAAAAAACAATTATAAAACCTCGGTAATAACCACCAAAGATTTTACCATTAATAGTAAGATTAATGGTAAGGTGTATGGCCTATATAAAAATCCTGGAGAAATTATAAATACTATAGAACCCATAGCAGCAGTGGGTAGTGCCACTATTTTTGTTATCGAGATGCTCGTTGATGAAGTGGATATTGTGAAAATTAAAAAACACCAAAAAGCCATAATAACTCTGGATGCATATAATGGAGAGATATTTACTGCAAAAGTGAATAAAATATACCCTAAAAAAGATGAACGCAATCAAACCTTTATGGTTGAAGCTCTTTTTGATAAAAACCCAGAAGTATTGTACCCAGGGTTATCTGGAGAGGCAAATATTATCGTAGCTCAAAAAAAAGAAGCGCTAACTATACCAAAAGAATACCTAATTGATGGTATTAAGGTGAAAACAGGAAAAGGAACTATAGAAATTGTAATTGGGCTTCAGAGTATGGATACTGTAGAAATCTTATCAGGAATTACCCAAAATACCTGGATTTATAAACCAGAATAATGACCAATTGGAAAGTCATATTAAACATTGCCAGGACACACTTGGTTACCAAAATCAAACAAACTGCAACTGCGGCTTTGGGTGTGACTTTTGGTATTGGAGCATATATTACTTTGGTTTGTTTTATGACCGGACTGAATAAGATGCTAGATGACTTGATTCTTAATCAGACACCGCATATTCATGTTTTTAATGAGATTGAACCTTCAGAAAAACAACCTGTAGACTTATATGATGAACTTCGAAATACATTTAATGTAGTGCATTCGATTAAGCCAAAACAAAGTCAGAAGAGAATTCACAATGCACTTCCGATCATTAAATACCTTAATAAAGACCCTAAGGTTAAAGGAGCAATACCGCAGATTAAATCACAAATATTTTATATCTCAGGATCTATTGAATTGGGAGGTAATCTTACAGGTGTAGATATTATGAAAGAAGTAGAGTTTTTTAATTTCAGGGATTATATCGTTAAAGGAACTCCACAAGCTTTGCAACATAATGATAATGGTGTTTTACTGGGCGCAGGTGTTGCAAAAAAAATGTCTCTAGAGATAGGTGATAGAGTACAGATCAGTACCATAAAAGGAGATGTTTTTCCATTAAAAATTGTAGGGATATACCAAAGTGGGATTGCTGATATTGATAACGTTCAAAGTTTTACTACTATTAAAACTGTACAACGTATTTTAGGGGAAGCAGAAAATTATATTACAGATATTAATGTAAAACTTCATCATATTGAACAAGCTATCGCACTAGCAGAAAAAGTTGAACAACAGTTTAAGCTTAAAGCAATTGATATTAATACTGCTAATGCACAATTTGAAACAGGAACCACGATTAGGAATCTAATTACCTATGCTGTTTCTATAACACTATTGATTGTGGCAGGATTTGGCATTTACAATATTCTAAATATGCTCATCTACGAAAAAATGAATGATATCGCTATTCTAAAAGCGACTGGTTTTTCGGGAAAAGATGTGCAGTTGATTTTTATGAGCCAGGCTATGATCATTGGTGTTGTTGGCGGAGTTTTAGGATTGTTAATCGGATTTGGTCTATCTCATCTTATCGATCAACTACCTTTTGAAACAGAAGCACTACCAACTATTACTACTTATCCTATTAATCATAATCTTTGGTTTTATGGTATTGGTATTACATTCGCTATGATTTCAACTTTTTTGGCGGGGTATTTACCTTCTCAGAAAGCAAAAAAAATAGACCCGGTGCGTATTATTAGGGGGCAATAATAATATTATGAAAACAGTTCTCGAAGCCAAAAACATCAACAAGTATTTTAGAAAACCAGTACTTTTTCATGTGTTGAAAGATATTTCTTTTAAGGTGAGCCAAGGAGAATTTGCTTCTATTATGGGAAAATCTGGGTGTGGTAAATCTACTTTGTTGTATATCTTATCAACTATGGATACAGATTATGAAGGAGGATTGTATCTCAATAATGAGCTTATCACTGGGCAAGAAAGAGAGAAGCTTTCTTATATACGAAATAAACATATAGGCTTTGTATTTCAGTTTCATTATCTGTTATCCGAATTTTCGGTATTAGAAAATGTAATGCTTCCTGCCAAAAAACTAGCTGAAAAATCTATTGAAGAAATTGAGCACGATGCTATGAATAAACTTCGGATTCTTAAAATTGATCATCTTGCCCAAAAAAGAGCTTCACGTATCTCTGGTGGAGAAAAACAACGAGTAGCCATTGCCAGGGCGCTAATAAATGATCCTATTATCATTATGGGGGACGAACCCACAGGAAACCTGGATAGTTATAATTCTGAAAATGTGTTCAATGTTTTTAAACAATTAAGTGATGAAGAAGGATTATCACTTCTGGTTGTTACCCATGACATAGATTTTGCAAATAAAACCGATCGAATTATAGAAATGGGAGATGGTAGGATTATAAATTGAATATTTTTTATAAAAAACAATTCTAGAAATAATATTGGTTATTGGATATATGATAATATACTTATCGAAACCAATTATAAAGAATCGGATCAATAGCCTACTTTATTCTTTAGTGCAGGTACTTCCCATTTAATAATTTCTTTTAAAAATTCATCTACTTTTTCAATAATAAATTTTTGAGTTATCGATTCTGGAGCATACACCCCTAATTCGATCATGTTATTTTCTTGACGGTTATTTTCGATCTCGGGGAATAACATAAAAACATAAATATCACCATTATAGGATTGCGAAAAAATCAAGGCTCCTCCTGGTAAAAATTGATATGCAGGTATTAGATTTGTACAATCTATTAATTCTTGAGGAAACGAATCAAAAGTAATATTTATAGCTTCATTATTATGAATCCAGCTCAATTCCTGAACTTTCCATCCAATGTCATATTGTTGTATAATTTGCTGTAAGGTTTTAATAAGAATATCTTTGGTTTTATTTTTCCAAAGCATTCTTTTATCGACAACTGTTTTTATAGAATTTCTATAATCATTAACTCGTTCTTCAAGATGTTCAATCTTCATGGCTGCTTTTTTTAAGGATTCTTATTTTTTCTTTTCTTTTTCTACTTTTTTAAAGTAACCTCTAAATAAAAAATTATGCTTTAGAGCTTCCATATTTTCGTTAAAACGATATGTTCCTTCTTTAATATTATTTATGGTAGAATCAATATTTTTAACCAAAGTTGGGTCGGCAGTTAGATAATGCAATGCTCCTTTTTCTTCTTTTATATCTTGTAATACGACATCTAGATTTGTAGTTATCCGACTGATATCAACACTAGATTGCTCTAGGTTATTTACTATGGTTTTCATTTTCTGGCCAGATAGGCTATCCTTTAACAAAACACCTGCTACACTTTGACCCTGTTTAACCGAAGAGATGATGTCTTTAAGTTCGGTAATAGCTTGTGATGCTCCCGTACTTGTATTTTTTAATTGAAAAACAGTTTGTTTCAGATCTTTTGCCATTATAGAATCATTGATCAGTAACCCTATAATCCCATTACCTTCAATGATTTTTGTTGTTATTTTTAGTAAATCTGCTGTAAGTAAGGCGGCATTTTCATTAGTAACGTTAAGAGTGGTGAGCATATCATCTGTTCCTGTTTTATTGTAAGATGGTATGGTATCCCCCGAAATCACAGGAAGTTTTTTGCTTTCTCTGGGAATAATGTTTACGATCATATTGCCCACCAAGCCATCTGATCCTATAGTTGCTACGGCATCTTTTTTAATATGTTTTCCTATATTTTCACGAATAAGCATTTCAACTATAATTTGAGTATCGTCTATCATCTTAATTTTACTTACAGTACCTACATTAATTCCAGAGTATCGAACATTATTTCCTAATTCGAGACCGTTGACATTTGTAAATTGAGTCATGATTCTGATATTGCTACCAAATAGGTTTTGCCGATTTCCGATAGAGTATAGTGCAGCGATAAGTAATGCTGTGCCGATCACAACAAAGACACCGAGTTTCAACTTTTGGGATGCTGTTTTTTTCATATCGTTTCACTTTAGTTTTATCTACTCTCTAATGCTTGAAAAAAGCTTTTACTTGTGGGTCATTTGATTGGGATAATTCCTGATATGTTCCTTCTGCATAATTAATTCCGTCTACGAGTAAAATAATTCTGTTAGAAATCACTCTGGCGCAATCCACATCATGTGTAATGATTAATGACGAGGTTCTGTATTTTTTTTGAATACTACGCATTAACTCGATAATTTCTTTAGAAGTTATTGGGTCTAATCCAGTTGTAGGTTCATCATAAAGAATAATTTTAGGTTTTAGAATCAGGGCCCTTGCTAGTGCTACTCGGCGTTGCATTCCTCCTGAGAGTTCTGATGGCACTAGGTCTATTGCATGTGCTAAACCTACATTTTGGAGCGCTTCTATAACTAAAGTTTCGGTATGGCCAGTCATATTCAATTTATCTTTATGCCTGCGTAAAGGAAACTCAAGATTCTCACGAACGGTCATAGAATCATATAGAGCACTACCCTGAAACAAAAAACCAATTTCGGTGCGAAGCAGATCCAGTTCTATTTGTCCCAAAATAGTAATATCTTGTCCCTTTATTCGTATACTACCACTATCTGCTTGCATTAGCCCTACGAGACATTTGATCATTACCGATTTTCCAGAGCCCGATTTACCCATGATCACCAGGTTTTCTCCTTCAAATAATTGCAAACTAAACCCGTTGAGCACATGATTATCGCCAAAGCTTTTTCTAAGACCTTTGATCTCAAGAACAGAAGTTATGTTTTTTTTCGATTTCATTAAATTTCAAAAAATATATCTGCCAGAAATACTGCAATAAAATCAATGACAAACAATAACATTGAAGTATATACTACCGCCGAGTTTGACGCCTCACCAACACCTGCCGTTCCTTTTTTGCAGTAATATCCTTTGTAACATCCTACCAGACCTATAGCATATCCAAAAAAGAATGATTTTACTATAGCAGGAATGGTATCACTATACTTTATGGCATCAAATACTTGATTAAAATATAATTGATAAGAGACAGCACCTTTTAAATTTTCAATAATGGCAGAACCCAATAAAGCAATTGCATCTCCAAAAATAATTAATAAAGGAAGCATCAAGGTTGTTGCTGTAATACGAGTAACAACAAGGTACTTAAAAGGGTTTGTTCCTGATACCTCCATTGCATCAATTTGTTCTGTTACTCGCATAGACCCAAGTTCGGCACCGATTCCAGAACCAATGCGTCCTGCGCAAATAAGGGCAGTAATTACCGGTCCAATTTCCCTCACAATAGAAATCCCTACCATAGAAGGCATCCAGGACTCTGCACCAAATTCTATTAAAGTAGGTCGAGACTGAAGTGTAAAAACTAATCCTAAAATAAATCCGGTTACCCCAACTAAAAATAAAGAACGATTACCCATATTATAGCACTGTCGTAATAGTTCCTGAAACTCGAAAGGTCGAGTAAACACTTCTTTAAAAAAGCGCCCCGAGAAATATGACAAATCGCCTATTTCTGTAAAAAAAGCTTTGGTCCTTTCTACTATACGAAGTGATTGTGTCATAAATAACCTGCTTCAATGTTACTCAAAGATAGGAGTAGCATTTGCTAATAAAAATGACATAAATCAGGTTATCCAGAGGTTAAATATTTTGAGAAATAAGAAATGATAACTAGTGGTCAGAAAAATCAAAGGTTTGACATTACGCTTATAATTCCTATTCCTAATATCAGAAATAGCACAAAACTTCTAAACTGTTCCTGAGAGATTTTATTTAAAATTTTCTTTCCTATCCAGGTTCCTATAATGCTCACAACAATCAAAATAGGAATTAAATACATATCATGTTGATGTATATATCCATTAAAGTAATATACCACTGTTCTGCTAAAATCTACTCCCATATCAATCACTGCCGAGGTAGCTACAAACTTATCCTTATTCATTTTGAAAGCAGACATGGTAATGCCTCTAATTGCTCCTCCTGTACCTAGGAGCCCTGCACTTAATCCAGATAAGGAACCTCCCACAATTGCGCTTTTAGTATTTGATTTTACCCTAAGTTGTTTAAAAATAAGAAACAATAAACTTAATACTATCAGAAAAAAACCTAGAATGTATGTAAGTATTTTTGGGTCTAAGTATTTACTAAAATACCCTCCTACAGAAACAAATACTATAGCTGGTATGCCCAAAGCCAATATTATCTTTTTATCTAACCCTTTTTTAAAAAATACAATTTTAGTAGCATTACTTGATAAATGATATATTGCAGTTATTCCCAAAACAGACTGAAAATCAAGAAAAAAATTAGCAATAGGAACAAAATATACTGAAGAACCAAACCCTCCTACTGTTCCTAATATTTCTGAAAAAACAGCTAGTATTACAAAAATAGAAAGGTATCTAGATAACATGAAGTGTTGAATAAAATGTTTTCAAATGTATTTTATTATGACATCAACTTATATGACAAATATCAAAGAACTTAAAATAAAGTTTGTGTTGAATCTGATATTTTTATTTTAGAATATGTATCAAGAATATTTTATTTAAACAGACAAGTATAAATAAAATATATAGTATTGTATATTTACTAAAAACAGAGTGTATGTCTTCTCAATCTCGTTTGGATCGTGCTTATAAAAATGCCAGAGTAATTCTGTTTGATGATTCTTCTAAATTTATTTTTTTTAGTGACTGTCATCGGGGAGATAATAGTTTTGCAGATGATTTTGCTAATAACAGAAATATTTATTTTCATGCTTTAAAACATTATTACATCGAAGGGTTTACTTATTGTGAATTAGGTGATGGTGATGAATTATGGGAGAACTTAAATTTCGAAACCATATTTAGAGCACATAAAGATATATATGAATTATTACAATTATTTCACGCAGACTATAGATTAAATTTGATTTGGGGTAATCATGATATGGTATATCGGGATCCAAAATATGTAAAAAAACATCTTAGTTCTTATTTTGATCAAAAAACAGATACAGAAGTTCCTTTATTTCCTGGTATAAAATACAATGAAGCTATTGTATTGAAACATAAGAATACAGAACAGGAAGTTTTCCTGATTCATGGTCACCAGGCAGATTTTATGAATTATATAGGTTGGAGAATAAATAGGTTTCTTGTACGGGTTTTATGGAAACCGCTTCAGGTAGTAGGAATTGCAGATCCAACAAGCCCTGCAAAAAACTACAAAGAAACTATACGAATAGAACGTAGAATCAAAAAATGGATTGCCAATAACAAGAATTTATTAACTATTATTGGTCATACTCACCGACCAAGGTTTCCAGAGGCAGGAGAATTAGCTTTATTTAATGATGGGAGTTGTGTACATCCCAGAACTATTACCGGAATAGAAATCGAAAATGGTAGTATTACCTTAATTAAATGGCAAATTTCTACTACAGAAGACGGGACATTAAAAATCATTAGAGTCCCTCTAGAAGGGCCTCAAAAACTTACTGAGTTTATTACAGAATAGATGATCTTACTTGATGGAAAGTATTCAATACATAATTGATAAAATCCCGATACGTCATAATCCGGCATCGTATTTTATGTTTTTAGGTGTATTTTTAGGAATACTACTAGGTTTGGTAATTCTTTTTAGAACTTCAAAAAATACTGCTTTTAGAATATATGGATGGTCTTTATTGTTGCAATCTATTATTGCAATTGATGTTTTTTTGTGTTATACTGGGTTGTTAAAATATATACCCCATGTAAATGACAGTACAGAACCTCTGGTATTGCTTTTGGGGCCATCGATATATTTGTTTATTTATGCACTTCTCGAACGAAATTCAATTACTTTTAAGAAGTATTGGATTCATATTTTGCCATCTGTGGTATATTTTTTGACTCAGATAACATATTATGTTCAGCCAGTTTCTGTTAAGATTAATGCTTATTTGGGAGCATATTTTTCAGAAATACAAAGAATACCTGTTTCAGATGATACCAATTATTCTTACCTGTGGATAAAAGATGAGTTTAGATGGCTCGTATTGTTCAGTTTTATCCTTTATATTATACTATCTATAAGGCTTATAATAAAACATTTTTATACTGGTGAAACTAAAAATGCAAGTAATATAAGGGTTAATAAATATGATTTTTCCAGAAATATGATTATTGGATTTTTAGCAACATTTATTCTTGTGTTTTTAGTATTTCTCAATTTTGAAGATGATGCAGGTGATCATTATATTTTTATCTTGCTTACCATACTTACTCTAATCACTACTTTTGTTCTACTTTCAGAATCGAGATTTTTTGAAAATTCGTGGATAGCAGATAAGTATGAGACTTCAAAAATTAAGAATAATCAAAATTCTATAAAAGAGATAAAAGCATATATCCATAATGAAGCATACTATTTGTTACCTACAGCTTCATTAAAAGATTTGGCAAAAAGCTTAGGATCTAATTCTAATTATATTTCTCAAATTATAAATGCAAATACTAATCTGAATTTTAATGATTTTATAAATCAATATCGAATTGAAGAATCGAAAAAAAGGTTATTAGATCAAAATTATAATCATCTCACCATTGAAGCTATTGGTTATTCTGTTGGTTTTAAATCAAAAGCCACATTCTATAACGCTTTTAAAAAACATGTAGAAATGTCTCCAAAAGCATTTGTGAAATTTCAAAAATCTATTTCTTAAGACTAAACATCAGCCAAAAAGTGTCTAAAATTATAATTCTAAACGCAATATTCTTTTTTTAATACCTGGTTATAAGTAAAATACTTCACTTTTGGCAAAACAAATTTTATAAGTATTATGGAGAAACAAATTCGTCGATATGATCTCGACTGGTTGCGAGTTATTGTCTTTGGATTATTGATTTTTTATCATGTAGGAATGTTTTTTGTGCCCTGGGGGTTTCATATTAAAAACAACATAATTTATGATTGGCTTCGTTGGCCTATGCTTTTTTTAAACCAGTGGCGTCTGCCCATATTGTTTGTGATATCTGGTATGGGAACTTACTATGCGCTCTCATCAAGAAATTTATGGCAATTCAATCTAGAACGTATTAAAAGACTGGCAATTCCATTACTCTTTGGGATGTTGTTTATTGTCCCTCCGCAGGTATATTTTGAACGTATGGCAAATCATCAGTTTTCGGGTTCGTTAGTAGATTATTTTACTACCGTAGCCTATGCCGGGATATATCCAGAAGGCAATTTTAGTTGGCATCACCTCTGGTTTTTACCTTATCTTTTGATATTTTCATTAGTGCTTTCACCTGTATTTATCCGGATCAAAAAAAAACCGAACAAATTGGTTGTTTGGGTTAGGAAAAAAGTGCAAAAAAAGTATGGATTATATCTTTTTGTCATACCATTATATCTTACCGAAGCATTTTTAGAACCTTTTTTTCCCGTTACTCATGCCTTAATTGATGATTGGTTTAATTTTGTGAATTGCCTTATTTTATTTTTTTATGGATTTATTCTCATTACAGCGGGAAAAGAATTCTGGAATAGTATAAATCGAATAAAATCTAAAGCACTAACCATAGGGGTTATTACATTTAGCACACAAATTTGGATATGGTTACAATTAGAAGATAGCACATTTGTACATTTCTTTGAAGCGTTGGTCAAAGTTATTAATGTATGGTCCTGGATTTTGGTATTATTTGGGTATGGAGCCAAATTCTTAAATAAGAAGAGTAAAAAGTTAGTATATTGTAACCGAGCAGTGTATCCTTTTTATATTCTACATCAAACCATTATGATTGCCATAGGGTATTATATTATGAATCTCGATTGGGGATTTTTATCTAAGTTCTCAGTATTAATTCTTGGTACATTTTTAGGAAGTTGGATGATCTATCATTTCATCATTTTAAGAATACCTGCCGTACACCCATTTTTTGGACTAAAAGACCCCTATATGTAAGGAATTTATCCTTACATATAGGGGTTTTGTATTATTAAGTAATATACTTTTTATTCTATATTAAGTACCGATTCGATTTGAGGCGCATATTTTTTAATCGTCATTTCTACCCCAGATTTAAGAGTCATTTGATTCACACTACACCCTACACATGCACCTTCTAACTGAACTTTAACAATTTTATCATTTTCTATAGAAACCAAAGAAATATTTCCTCCATCACTTTCCAAAAATGGCCTTATTTCATCTAGTGCCTTTTCTACATTAATTTTTAATTCTTCAGAAGTCATTTTCTATTTTTTTACGGCAGAACATCCTGCCATTGTTGTTATTTTAATTGCTTCGGTAGGAGGCAGGTTTTCATTTCTGTTAACCACTTCCTGAACTACATTCTTTGTTAATTCTTCAAAAGCCTGTTCAATTGGGGTTGCTGTTTGTAAAGCAGCAGGTCTACCAGCATCTCCGGCTTCACGTATACTTTGAACTAACGGAATTTCTCCTAAAAAAGGAACATCAAGATCCTCTGAAAGGTATTTGGCTCCTTCCTTACCAAAGATATAATATTTATTGTTAGGAAGCTCTTCTGGTGTAAAATATGCCATATTTTCTATAATCCCCAGGACAGGTACATTAATACTGTCTTGTTGAAACATAGCTACTCCTTTTCTGGCATCTGCTAATGCTACATTTTGAGGAGTACTAACTATCACTGCTCCCGTTATCGGCAGCGATTGCATAATAGACAGATGTATATCTCCCGTACCAGGTGGCAAGTCTATTAACATAAAATCGAGCTCTCCCCATGCAGCATCAAAAATCATTTGATTTAATGCTTTTGCTGCCATTGGACCTCTCCAAACGACCGCCTGATTAGGTTGTGTAAAAAATCCTATAGATAAAATCTTAACCCCATAATTTTCTATAGGCTTCATTTTAGATTTTCCACCCTCTTTTACAGAAAGAGGACGCTCTCGTTCTACGTCAAACATTATAGGAACAGAAGGGCCGTAGATATCTGCATCTAATACACCAACTTTAAATCCCATTTTGGCCAAAGTAGCAGCAAGATTAGAGGTTACAGTAGATTTACCAACCCCTCCTTTACCAGAAGCTACTGCAATAATATTGGTAATTCCCGGGATAGGCTTCCCTTTAATCTCGTTGTTTTGAGGCTGAGCAGCAGGTGCTTCTACTTTAAGGTTAACTTTAACTTTTGCTTTCTCATATACTTTTTCATGAATAGCTTTCATTACATCTACTTCTGCACGTTTACGAATATGTAATGCCGGGGTAGTCAAAACTAAATCTACAATAACCTCGTCGCCAAAAGTAATTACATTTTTTACAGCACCACTTTCTACCATGTTCTTACCTTCGCCAGCCACGGTGATAGTCTCTAATGCTTTTAAGATATCTGATTTCTCTAACTTCATGAGTATTATTTCTTTTTCTAACTAATTTGATCAATTCAGATTGATCCTAAGCACAAAGATAGGTCGAAAAGTTAAGATTATAAAGCCTATAAATTGAAATGATTTATAGCTATATCGCTATTGATTATATCCTAATATTTGTAAATTTTTGAAAAATTAGGAAATATTATAACTCTTTGATAGGATCCCAAAACAATTTTTCGAAATTTATAATTTGGTTATCTATAACTTCAACACCTTCATTTTCTAATAACTGTTGCATCAGATTAGTCCCTTGAAAATGATGTTTTCCGGTAAGAATTCCTTTTCTATTTACAACACGATGGGCAGGAACATCTTCACGGCCTCCACAGGCATTCATAGCCCAACCTACCATTCGGGCACTACGTGCGGCACCCAAATATTTTGCGATAGCTCCATAAGAAGTGACTCTGCCGTATGGAATACCTTTGGCAACTTCATATACTCTTTCAAAAAAATTTGTGTCAGATTCTGATCCGGTATCTATATCATTTTTCTTTACTCCCATGTATATATAATTCTTGCTAAGGTTATCACTACTAGAATCAACATTAATATTCCCATAAAATAATTAGAGTATTTGGCAATAGATGCAGTTTTCTTTTCGATTTTAAGGAAAGAAAATACATAGAAATAGAGAGTTACAAAGGTTCCTGCTCCAGCTGCTATGATAAAAGCAGTAATTCGCAAGGTATCGTATTCTATTTTTCCACTAACACTCATTCCCGCAGCAATAGCACAGAAATAGGGTATGGGTAATACATTAATTGCAGACATCATAACACCTTTAAAAAAGCTTCTGGTGTCATTATTTCGATATACTTTTATTTTTGTACTTTTTTGCTTTGCTTTTGCAAAAAAATAGATAGCCATAAAAAAAAAGATCACTGCTCCCGTACGAAGTAATATATTTCTAACATACGGATTAAAGAAAATATACTTGGCCAAAAGAATTGCTATTAATGCCTGAAATATTACAACTATCGATGCGCCAATTGCAACTAAGATTCCATTATTTTTACCTCTTTCTAGGCAAGTTCTGGCTACTGTCATATTTACCAATCCAGGAGGAATGACTCCAACTAGCGATGCAAAAAATGTAACTAAAAATAGTTTGGTAGTTTCCAAAATTACTAAGGTAATTACGTGATCTTAAATTGGATGTAAGTTATAGGTTTATTTTGTTCTAAATATTGTTTTTCATAAAAAGTTTGAATCGAAGTTACAACTTCTGGAGACCCTTCATTATGATACACATTATGATTAGAATAGAGTATATTATGTCCTTCGCCATGCAATAGCCCTAGTGTGTATCCATGCATAAATTCACTGTCTGTTTTAAGGTGTACAATGCCATTTGGTTTCAGGATTTTTTTGTAACGTTGTAAGAAATCATGATTGGTTAACCGATGTTTTGTACGTTTGTATTTGATTTGCGGATCTGGGAAAGTAATCCATATTTCATCAATCTCATGTTCTTCAAAAATGTGATCGATTAATTCTATTTGAGTTCTTATAAACCCTACGTTAGACATCTCATTTTCTATTGCGGTTTTTGCTCCTCTCCAAAAACGAGCTCCCTTAATGTCGATACCAATAAAATTCTTATTGGGATATTTTTCGGCTAATCCTACCGTATATTCTCCTTTACCACAACCTAACTCTAGAACAATTGGATTTTGATTTTTGAAAAATTTATCATTCCATTTTCCTTTATATCCCGATGTATTATTGATTACATCTTCTCTAGTAGGTTCTACTACATTATGAAAGGTTTTGTTTTCGTTAAATCGTTTTAATTTATTCTTACTACCCACTGATCTTCTTAATTTCTTTATTTACTTGTCTTTTAAATTCGATTTGTGTTACACGAACCCTTCTCGATACAGCTTTCTTTAATATGATTGAAGTAGTTTTTTACATCGAATATTTGCATTATACCTCATCTTACTACGAGAAATACATATGTTTTTTATCATTCAGATTCAATTAAATAATCAATATACTCTTGTTTTTGAATATAAAATTTCACTTAAGATAATTTTTTGGTAAAATTAAGGAAATATATGCATAAGAAAATAGGATTACTTTTATTATTAAGAATCAAATTGATAGTTACTATAACAACTTAAATACTAGAACGTTTGAATAAAAAAGTACTTGTTGCTCCTCTTAATTGGGGACTAGGTCATGCAACCCGATGTATTCCTATTATCAATGCATTACTAGCAGAAGGTCTGGAGCCTGTTATTGCTTCAGACGGTGTTGCCTTATCATTATTAAAGAAGGAGTTTCCTATGCTACTTACTAAAGAACTTCCCTCCTATAATATAGAATATTCTAAAAAAGGAAGTAATTTTAAATTAAAGATGCTGCTAAACAGCCCTAAAATTGCTCATGCAATTAGTGCTGAAAAAAAAGCAATAAAAAAAATCATTGAGCAGGAAAAATTTTGTGGTATTATTTCTGATAACAGAATGGGAGTACGGCATAAGAGTATTCCTTCTGTATTTATTACACATCAGCTTACTGTATTGAGCGGAAAAACTACTTCTATAAGTACTAAGTTGCATAACAAGTATATCAAAAAATTTGATGTATGCTGGGTGCCTGATATGGCAGATGATCCTAATCTTAGTGGTGAATTAGGGCATCCTAGAAAAAATAGTATACCAGTGACTTATCTTGGGCCGTTAAGCAGGTTCGAATATCAGATTGTTCCAAAAAAGTATGATATCATGGTGCTACTTTCTGGACCAGAGCCACAACGTACATTATTAGAACAAAAATTGTTTTATGAGTTTGAACAAAGTGACAAGAGGATAGTATTTGTACGTGGACTTATTGAAGAGACCCAACAGACGTTTGTGAAAAATAATATTACTATTCATAATTATTTAGCCGGAAAAGATCTGGAAGATACTATTAATAGTAGCAATCTTATTATTTCAAGATCCGGGTATACAACAGTAATGGATCTTGCAAAACTGAAGAAAAAAGCTTTCTTTATACCTACTCCCGGACAGTTTGAACAAGAATATCTTGCAGAGCGTTTAACTGTTAATAAGCTGGTTCCTAGTTGTAATCAGAACGAGTTTACATTAACAAAACTAAGGGATTTAAATGCATACAGAGGGCTAAGTAGTTTTAGTACCGACATTGATTATAGGGAACTTTTTCACTTTTTCCAAAGTAAATGAAAATTCACTTCCCACTCGATAATCGCTTTCTACATAGATTCGCTCATGATGTGCCTCGATAATATGTTTAACAATAGCTAACCCAAGACCAGATCCACCTTCTTTACGCGACCCGCTTTTATCTACACGATAAAAACGCTCAAACAATCGTGGGATATGCGCTTGTGCAATTCCTTCACCGTTATCAGTAATTCTAATAATAGTTTTATTGCGGATCAAATCTTCGATGCTTACTTCTGTAGTACCATCTTCTTTTCCGTATTTTATTGAATTTACAATCAAATTAGAAAGTACTTGTTGTATACGTTCTTTATCGGCATGTACAAGTATAGGTTCTTCATAATTCATATCAAATGTAAGCGCAATATTCTTTTTTGCAGCTTTCATTTCATATAAATCAAACACACTTTGTACTAATTCTACAATATCAAAATTAGTATAATTAAGATTAAGATCACCTACTTCAAGTTTAGTAATCATGTCCAGATCATTTACAATATAAATTAGGCGTTCAACTCCTTTGTTTGCGCGATTTAAATATTTGTTTAGAATTTCGGGATCATCCATTGCTCCATCGAGGAGAGTAAGAATATATCCTTGAACAGTAAATAGGGGTGTTTTCAACTCATGAGAAACGTTACCCATAAATTCTTTACGATACGCTTCTCTAATTTTTAGGGTTTCGATCTCTGTTTTTCTTTGTTGAGCAAATTTTTCAACTTCTTTGATAAGAGTTCTCATATCTGTAGTAACCGGATTTCCTCCAATGGTATCTACTTCTAACATTTCTATATCATCATAGATTTTGCGTACTCTACGATAAATAAACTTTTCTACTCTATATTGAATAATTAGGAAACAAATTAAATAACACCCTAGTGTAAAACCCAATATAAAAAAAGGATTAAACAGGGATTGAGTGTATAAAAAAACGCTCAATGCGAGCGTTAATAATACGGTTATATATAAAGAAGATAGATATGCAAATCTATACGACTTTTTAAAGTTTTCTGCCATTAAACTACAAACTTATATCCTACTCCTTTAATAGTTTTAAAACTATTATCGCCGATTTTTTCTCTTAATTTTCTAATATGCACATCAATTGTACGACCACCTACAATGACCTCATTACCCCAAACCTTGTCAAGAATATCTTCTCGCTTAAAAACCTTGCCGGGCTTAGAGGCCAATAAAGATAGTAATTCGAATTCTTTTCTTGGCAATACAATTTCTTTTTTGTCTTTAACAATTTTGTATTCATCTCTGTTAATGACTAAATTTCCTATTTTAACCACATTGTCTGAAGACTCTTCTTCTTTAAGTCTTCTTAATAGGGCTTTTACTTTACTTACCAAAACTTTTGGTCGAATTGGCTTTGTGATATAATCATCTGCTCCTGCATCAAATCCAGCAACTTGCGAATAATCTTCACCCCGTGCTGTAAGAAAGGTAATGATTGTATTTTGCAAGTCTGGTAACTTTCTTATATGTTCACAGGCTTCGATACCATCCATCTCTGGCATCATTACATCAAGAATAATTAGATGTGGTTTTTTCTTTTTTGCAGCTTTTACAGCTTCAACACCATTTTCTGCAGTTATTACTGTATATCCTTCTGCAGTAAGGTTATACCCGACAATTTCTAAAATATCAGGTTCGTCATCAACTAATAGTATCGTAATATCTTTTTTGTTCATTATAGTATAGCATTACATAACATTGGATAAATATACCACTTAATACGAAGTATACATATTTATATAGATTTGGTAACGATAAGCTAACATTAATGGTATGAGTAGATAACATTTGCTTAACGTGATTTTTTATATAAAATTCACATGCTGAAAATTAACTATAAAAAGGCTTAATATTATTATACTAAGCCTTTTTATAGTTTTATTAAGAGATGTGATTTACGATTTATTTTCTCTATAGGTTTCTAGTAAGTTCATTGTTGCTGTAATAAGATCTTTAGTTTCTAATAGTAACCCAAAATACAAGGTTGTATTTTTTGGGCTATTTTCTTCAGTTCTTGTTCTTGAAACTTGTTTATCAATTTTTTGATTTACCTTATTAAAGAGTTCTTGTTTTTCATTAATAATGGTATCAATATGATCAAAATCTCTATCACTAAATGCTTTTTTGATTTGTCCAAACAACTCATTTAATTGTTCTTCGATTTCTTTTAAATCTTTAATCTGATTAAATCGAAGTTTTTTATGATTGTTGTTTACATGTTTGTGACTTGCTTTGGTGATATATTCCAAAGATTGAGACATATCTTGTAGATACCCTAAAATATTAATATAAAAATTACTGGCACCCACACTAGATTCATCTAGATTTTTGATAAAGTAGAAAATATTATCTCTTAGTTCTTCAACTTCTTCATCTAGTTTAGCAATTCCTTTTTTACTTTTCTTTAAGGCGATTAAATCATATTTCACAAGGCTTTCTATTGTGCTTGTGTAAATTTTGTTTCCTCTGTTTACAAAGGATTTGATATTATCTGCACTTTCTTCGATAACTCCTTGAACCGAGCTGCTCTCAGAATTTTTAAGACTATCTTCTGCTTTCTCTGCTTTAACTCTCTTTCTATAATTAATAGTATTTCTTGCCAAAAGCAATACAGCAACGAGTAACAGTACGGCAATCATTATTGGCCCTCCTAGATTGATTAAAAATGCTACCGTTGCGGCTGCTACAAATGCGCTTATAGCAGTAAAGAACCATCCACCAATTACATTAAGTACTCCTGCTACACGATATACGGCACTCTCTGTTCCCCATGCTCTATCTGCTAATGAGGTACCCATTGCTACCATAAAAGTAACATAGGTTGTAGAAAGTGGTAATCCCATAGAAGTTGCAATAGAAATTAAAACTCCTGCAACCATAAGATTTACAGCAGCTCTTACCATATCGAATGCAGGCATTTCGTAGCTTTTATTCTTTGGCAAGTCTATGACAGGTTTGGTAAATCTTTTTTCTATGAATTCCATTGCAGGTTTTGGAGTAATAATACCTAGTCCCTGAGATATCAAAACGGTACCTCTTACAACACCTCTTGATAGAAAATTTGGTTTAAAACGTTCTTTAGCTTCCCCTTCTCTAGAAAGGTTAATTTCGGTATCGGCAACATATCGAGCTTTTTTCGAAAACCATAATGTAAGCACCATTATTATTCCTGAACCCAATAATAGTAAGGTTGGAGTATCTACTTTTTTGGCTAGAACATCCATAGAAAACTCTGCAGCAGGAACCCCAGAAGCTACCCAGGCTTCATAAGATTGCCAACCCGCTATTGGTACACCAATAAAATTTACCAAATCATTACCCGAAAAAGCTAATGCCAATCCGAATGTACCAACAATAATAATAAGCTTATAAATATTTACTTTAAAGAAATTAATAAGTATATACGATAATACTGACCACAATGCAAAACCGGCAGCTACGATCTGAAATACATAAGTTTCTAAAAATCCTCTTAAAGTCATTTTGATTGTTCCTGCATCACCATCTATCTTGAAAAGGTCTTTCTGAGCTTTTGCCAGTTCCTTTACATTTTCATATGCACTACCAAAATAAGTATTGGCCCAATCTAATAACCCTTCAGGGCCGCCATTGTATACAATATCAACTATAGCTTTGGCGTAATTGGTTCCTTTAATTCCTTTCATGAAAATGAAATACAACAATGCAGTTAATGCAATTCCTCCAAATAAAGCACCAACCCATTTAGCTTTCTTTTGAAAATTATAGGATAGTAATAAACGAGTTATAAATTGCACAATGGCACCTACCGAGAATGCTATCACTACCGAGAGCAAAATACCACTAATAATTTTAGTTGCTGTCTTGGTATTAATGTAGTTTCCTAAATCAGAAAAAGTTAACCCTTGGTCTGCTCCAATTTTAATTAATGCGATAGATACTGCTGCTCCCAAAAGGTTAAATACGATAGATACTGTTGTCGAAGTTGGCATCCCCAACGTATTAAAAAAGTCGAGAAGGAGAATGTCGGTTATCATAACCGCCATAAAAATGATCATGATTTCATCAAAATAGAATTCACCAGGATTAAAAATTCCTTTTCTTGCTACTTCCATTAATCCACTAGAGAAAACAGCTCCAGCTGCAATACCAATACTGGCAACAATCATAATTGTTCTAAAAGAAACTGCTTTAGAACCAATAGCAGAATTTAAGAAGTTAACAGCATCATTGCTAACTCCCACAACAAGATCGGCAATCGCTAATATAGCTAATGCGACTACCATTAATAAATAAATATTATCCATACTTTTTGTTTAAGGTGCAAATATTATAATCAATTCTCAGCTTAATGTTACCAAACTGTTATGTATTGGCCTGTGATTTAGAAATGTATATCAAATTGTAATCTATACATTAACCCACTGCCACTACCGTATTCAGTAGTATAACTTATATCAGATTGAACTTTTAAGTTATGACCAGCAACATATTTTGATACCCCAAGGGTATATTGTTCTTCAAGACTTTTTCCAACAATTGCATCATAATTAAGGTTGGTATAACGTCCTGCGATTTCCCAATTACTTTTAAACAAATATCCAGCTTGAAGATTTAACGCATTACCCACCTGAACTATATCTCCGGTTGGCGTTCCATCTTCTTCTACTGCAATTGCTTTATCCGCTTCTCTATCTGCAAATTCTCCCATAAAAGAAAAACCTTTATATTTAAACATAGCATCTACAAATATGGTAGAAATATTTGTCTCATAAAAACCAGTACTGGTTTGCATATAAGAACCTTGATTACTTCTGTTTTTTACGGCATCTGCATTAAAATCATAAGTTGCCGCCAGCATTAACTTAGGAGTTTGTTCTCTCTTAAGATCCCCTCCTTTATAATCTCCTTTACTTTTAAATTTCCCAAAAGGTAATAATTCTAATCTTCCTGTATATTGATGGCCACCTAAATTTCCACTGGTAATATTTCTTCCTTCACCCTGGGAAACTGCGAAAGCTTCTCTAACGATAAATTTATCTGATAATTTAAAGTGATGTCGTAACTGTATTCCTAAATCACGATCTATATTAAAACGACTATTTAATCTTGAACGATCTACTAGTTGTAAGTTTGCCGAAGAAATAACACGTTCTACATTGCCAGGCAATTTTGTTTGTCCTGCCCAAAGTGTAAAGTTTTTGTAGAAATTCCACTTTATAACAGCATCTAGAATATAACGTGGAGCATTGCTAGTGAATTCTGAAGCACCAGAAATATCCCTATTAGATAACCCCAATTCTATTTTATATTTAATTTTTGGGCTATAAGCAAAACCACTAAATTTTAAACGCGCTCTTCTTACGAGGAAGTTGGTTTCTGGTTTGCTATAATTATTATCGTTAATATCCCAACCGGTAGTAGAAAGTAATTGAAACCTGGTTGCAAATTTTATGCTCCAGGAGCTATCTTTGGCAATAACATTTAAGATTCCTTTTCCAAATTTAGTTTCAGTAGTTTCCTGAGCATTTACAAAACAAAGGGTAAATAGAACTAACGCCGTTAGTGTATTCTTTAATTTCATAATCGATACTAGTTTTTGTCGCTTGCAAAGAACCTGTATCAATGTTAACTTAATGTTAACTTAATGTTTTATAATAATTATATTAAAATGTTTTTTTTTAGTATTTATGCAAAAAAAAGGCTAACCGTTTTAGGTTAGCCCTGCATTTCAAAAATCTAAGTCGACAAAAACTAATATGATTTTTTGAAACTACATTTGTCTTGCGACTCGCCAAAAATATTTTATTTAGTGAGTTTTTATGTTACCAAAACTTTAAGCTATCGTTAAAAGTGTCTCGATATAAGACTTAACACGTATCCCAAAAGTGATCCTCCTGGTACAATCCATATGGGATTTACTTTTTTAAATCCAATTATAATAATACCCATCAAAGCAATAAGTATTGCTTTCCAGTCGATTAAGGTATCTAAAGACATTACAAAAGATACCGATAACATGATAGCAACTGCGGCAATATTGACAGTATCGAGAAAATAACTAAATATTTTTGATTTTCTCATTTTAGGGACTAATGGATTAAGAAGTAATACAAATACAAAAAGAATGGAAAAAGATTCTCAATGTAGCCGCTACAGCCCCTCAAAATCCAGCTAATTGATAACCAATAATTGTGGCTGATAAAATAATAGTGGGTACGGCAGATTTGATACTAGAAATAGAAGGAGTTACCTCGAGAAGCTAAGTTATTCATAAGAAGTATAAAACCAAATTAAGGTTTCTGTGGTGATTACCTCAGGAAAAATAAAACAGGCTTTGGTAATAAAAGACCAGCGATCCCTGTACGCTCATGACCACAATGCATAATCATATCAGTAGAATTGGGCCCAGGAATTAAGTTGGTGGCTCCGATAAGATCCAGAAAATGTTGCTTATCTATCCATTTTTTTATCAACTACTTGGTTTTTCATCATGGAGATATGTGCTGCCGGGTCACCAAAAACAAAACAACCTAGCTTAAAAAAAGAATAGCAACCTCAATAAGTCTTTTCTTGTTATTCATTCAAATATAATAGATATATAAAATGACACAGATAATTTAACGTGATCAAAAGTATAAATATAATATTGGTCATGATAATAAAAGTAAGGTAGAATTGATGATTTTGAACATTACGTAAAAATATTTATAATAATATAAAAACATGATATATAGGTAATTGCGAGATTAATGTTAATTTAATGTTACTAAAATGTTGTTTAAATGTAAAATAAATATTACTTTTATAATATAAGTCGACATCCCAAATAATCTAAAATATTTAAAATCATGAAAAAGATAATAGTAGCAATGGCCATTTTATTTTCTGCAACAGCAATGGCTCAGGATGTAAAACCGACTTTTGAAAAGCAAGGAGATAAGATTAAGGGTACATTTTATTTTGAAGATGGAACAGTAAGACAGCAGGGTTTCTATAATAAAGAAGGTAAGCTTCATGGAGAATGGAAATCGTATGATGCTACCGGAAAGAAAATTGCCATGGGGCAATATGATAATGGAGTAAAAACTGGGAAATGGTTTTTCTGGAATGCAGATAAATTATCCGAAGTAAATTATGATAAAAATCAAATTGCTGATGTAACAACTTGGTCTGGTAAAGACAATGTAGTTGTGAATTATAAGAATTAGATTCTACTACAAAAAATAAACAGAAAAGACTTCCGGATAGGAGGTCTTTTTTGTTTTCCAAAACTGTCAAAAAAGAATGACATCACTTTTGTAATTTGATTTTTCAATCTAAGAAAGGTTTAATTTTTTTTTACATTACCGATTTGTTGTATGTTTTCTTAACAATAAAACCGATCTTTTTTAAGAAGATTTTTATCAGGATTAATTTCTCATTTACAGTAGTTTATGGTTAGATCTAACACTGGATTAATATTGAGAAAACATTCTATAAACAATGATAGATAACAATTTTCTAACATTAATATGACACATAATTAATTTTTGAATAACACACATTTAACACTGCCTGTCGTTCTTTGCCGGGAATTTCAGAACAAGTTAAATGAGAAAAATTGTTACACTTTTTACATTATTTTTTGTAGGAATACTCTTCGCGCAAGAAACCGGTTCGATTACCGGAACATTATTAGATAAGGAATCTAATAATCAACCTTTACCTTTTGCTAATGTATTAATTAAAGGAACAACAAAAGGAACAACTACAGATTTTGATGGTTTATATACTATTGAAAACGTAGAGCCAGGAACATATGTACTAGAGTTTAGTTTTGTAGGGTATGAAACTTTAGACATTAAAGATGTAATCGTAAAATCAAATGAAGCTACTACAGTTAATACTGCAATGGCGGCAAGTGCAGCTGCACTAGATGAGGTTGTAATTAAAACGACTACCAAAAAAGAATCTGAAGCTGCTATTTTGTTAGAACAGAAAAATGCAGTGACTATTCAACAAAAGATAGGAGCGCAAGAACTTTCTAAAAAAGGAGTGAGTGATGTTGCTACAGGTTTAACTAAAGCAACTGGTATTTCTAGACAGAGTGATAAACTATATGTTCGTGGATTAGGAGATCGTTATAACAATGCCTATTTAAATGGGCTGCCTATCCCGTCATTAAACCCAAAATTAAAACTTATTGATCTTGGGATTTTTCCGACCGATATAGTTGAGAATTTAGGGATTTATAAAACATATTCCCCTAATATATATGGTGATTTTGCCGGAGCAAGTGTAAATATCGATACCAAAGATCGACCAGGAAAAGGTTTTTTGGAAGTTGGTTTTAGTTCGGGAGTAAATTCTAATGCCGTTAGTAATGATTTTTTCTTACTTAATGGTGGGCAATACGATGAATGGGGATTAGATGATGGATCTAGAAGAGTTCCTGTTTTCTTAGATATTCCGAATTACAATTATAATAGTACAGAAATAGATTACTATCCTTTTGATACTTCTTTTAATCCGGTAAAAAGATTTAATGCCCCTGATGGAGGTATGAGTATAACTGGCGGTAAAACCTTTACAGTTGCAGAAGATCAAAAATTAGATGTATTGGTTACGGCATCATTTGATCAAAACCACAGAACCGCTTTGGGAGGTAACCAGGCCGCTTTTAACTCTCAAGGAGAAAGTATTACTGGAATAGGTAATTTTAAAAATGTAGATCGATACGAATATTTTACTAATACTACAGTATTAGGAAGTATAGGGTATCGATGGAACAGTAACAATAAGATTCTTGCTACTACCTTGTTTGTTAATGATACCAAAGATGAACTTAGAGAGTTTACAGATGGTGTAAGTAGTGAAGATACAGATGTAGGTATTCGTTTAAGAAGAGGAACCTACGAACAAAATAACCTGTTTACACAACAACTTACCGGAGAACACAGATTCAGCGAAAGAAAGTACCAGTTAAATTGGGGATTTGCATATAATAAAGCAAAGGGCTTAATACCCGACAGACGTCAATTGGTGTTTACAGAATTACAAAATGGAAACCTTGTTTTAGGAAACCGAACAAGTCCGGATTTGGCAAATAACCAACGTTTTTATCAGGAACTAAATGAAAATGATTATTCTGGAAATATTGATTTTGACATTAATTTTGGAAAGGGTGAAGACGATAATTTTAAAAACAAATTTACTTTTGGATTGGCAGGAAGATCAAAAGATAGGGATTTTGAGTCTAATCAATTAAACTATAACCTTAATAGCCTTGTAAACCAAAATGTAGATTTTAATAATCCGGATGCATTATTAAATGAAACTAATTTTCTTAATGGAGAATACATTGTTTTAGAAAACCTTAATCCAACAAGGATTTATGAGGCCGATTTATCAACTATTGCAGGATATGCAAATTTGCAATATGCGTTTACCGAGAAACTAACCTTTAATGGAGGTATTCGTGCAGAATTGTTTGAGCAAAATATATTCTATAGAGAACAACAAGACTTAGAAACATCTCCTTTTAGAACCAGAAAAATTGATGAAACTTTTATTCTACCTAGTATAAGCTTGAAGTATGAATTAAATTCAACATCAAACCTTCGTTTCGCAGCCAGTAAGACCGTTACACTACCAAAATTTACAGAAATAGCACCTTTCTTAGATGAAGATGTTACCGAAGCTACTTTGGGAAATACTATTCTAAGTAATTCTGATAACTATAATGTAGATATCAAATGGGAGCACTTTCCTGAGCAGACCGGTGAATTGGTAGCGGCTACGCTATTTGGTAAATATATCGAAAACCCAATCGAAAAAGTGTTTGTAGCATCGGCCTCAAATGTAAATACGTTTATCAATTCTGATAATGCAATAATCTTTGGAGCAGAATTAGAATATAGAAAGAATCTGGGTAATCTCTTTAACACAGAAGAAACAATCTGGAACAACCTAAACTTTGGCGTTAATACTACAATAATGTATACAAAAGTAGAGATTGACCCAACGATTACCACATTTAATGGTTCTAATATTGCACCCACTAATGTAGAAAGGCAATTACAAGGAGCTTCTCCTTTTCTTGTAAATGCAGATGTAGTATATGCTAAAGAATTTGGCAATCACAAAATTACTTCAGCTTTAGATTTTAACATTTTTGGAGATAGAGTATACTCTGCCGGTGGAAATGGAGTAGGAGATATTTTTGAAAAAGGATTTGGAGTGCTAAATTTTAATTTCAAAGATGAGATTGGAAAGCATGTAGAAATAAGCCTTAAAGCTAAAAACTTATTAAACCCATCAATAGAACGATACCAGGATCAAGAAGACTTAGGTCAGGAATTTACCACCTATAAATTCGATAACGGTATCAACTTTAGCCTTGGAGTTACTTTTAAACTTTAATTATAAACGGAAAACACAACTAAAATTAATCATTATATAAAATGAAAACTAAAAATTTACTTACGGGAATAGTAATCGGAACAGCAATTTTATTTAGTGCTTGTACCATACAAGAAGATAATATAGGGGATATTACAATCAACCAGGGGGGGTCTGGTGGTGATACTTCAGGAACCGAAATATTAGAGGGTCAGATTACACAAAATACTACATTAAAATCAAGCGAGGTATACGAGCTAAGAGGAGGTGTATCGGTGGTAGATGGAGTTACATTAACGATCGAAGCAGGTACAAAAATTATCGCAGGTGATGTAGGAGGAGTATTCTCATATTTAGCTATAGAACAAGGAGCAAAAATTATCGCAGAAGGTACTGCAGCACAACCTATTGTATTTACCTCTAATAAGTCTACTCCTAATCCTGGAGATTGGGGAGGATTATTATTAGCTGGTAAAGCCCCTATCAATAGAGGTACTACAGCAACTACAGAAGTTGCAAATCTTACCTATGGAGGTACCGATCCGGCAGATAACTCAGGAATATTACGTTATGTACGTTTAGAGTATACAGGAGGAAAAATTAATGATGATGCAGAATATAACGGACTTTCATTATATGGTGTGGGTAACGGAACTACTTTAGAGTATATCCAGGCTTTTAATGGAAATGATGATGGAATAGAATTTTTTGGAGGAACTGTAAACTTAAAGTATGCTATTGTAACTGGTGCTGGAGATGATTCCTTTGACTGGACAGATGGTTGGGTTGGAAATGGACAATTCTGGATTGCACAACAAACTTCTGCAGCCGGAGATAAAGGAATTGAGGCAGATAATTTATCTTCTGCTCCAGATGCAGCACCATTTTCTAATCCTACCTTATCTAATATTACGCTAATCGGTGCAGAAGATGGTGATGGAGAAAATAAAGGAATTGAGTTTAGAGCAGGAACCAAAGTAAAAATGTATAATGCTATCATCAAAGCTTTCCCAGGAAAAGGAATTGAAGTAGATGATGATCAAACATTAACCAACCTTAATAATAACGAAGTAATTGTTAGAAATTCTATCATCGATAATGCAAAATCATTTGATTTAGATCATGGCGGTGCAACCGTTGACCTTGCAGATTTTTCTACCTTTAATAATTTTACTGTAGATGGTTCTGGAGCTCCTTTTAATAGTGCAGGTACCGCTGTACCAGCTGGTTTTGAAATTACAGGTTTCAGAGGGACTTATACATATACTACTGCGGTAGATGGCGTAGATAATTTTGATCCTTCTACACTAGGAGCATTTTTTGATGCTGCTAACTATGCAGGAGCATTACAAGAGAGTGATAACTGGACATCAGATTGGACTCGTCAATAATATAATATCCCATATTTAAGTATTTGAATTGTAGAAGCTTGGCTAATTGCCAGGCTTCTTTTTTTAGCTTATTTCAGAATAGATAATTTGTAAATTATTAATAATCAAGTTGAAGGATTAAAAACATAAAGAAAACTTACCTTGTTATCCAATATTTTGGTATCATATTTTATCTTATTGTTAAGACAGGTTCTGTGAATTTATCTGGTTTAACATCTTCATAACAATTCTCTAATAATTTGTAAAAAACAGATTTTGTATAACCGTCGATATTCGAGACCCAAAAAACAGTATAGATAAACTATCCTCGATTGATATAGGTAAACCTTATAATTCAATTGTTTATTGCGAATTTAATAGTATGAAATTTTAGACGTAAAATTCCCTGAAAATCTTACAGATTTCGCCTTTTTATTCATTTTTCCTACATCACAATCCCTTAAACTAACCATAATAGTGGGGTAAAGCTAATTACTGTAAAACCGTATTTATTTGTATCAGATTTTGAAAACACATAATGAGACAAACATTTACAGTATTGGCACTATTTTTTATAGGAGCCATTTTTGCACAAGAAACCGGGACTATTGCCGGAAAATTATTAGATAAAGAATCAAACAATCAACCCCTTCCTTTTGCTAATGTAATTGTAGGAGGAACAGCTAAAGGAGCGTCTACAGATTTTGATGGATTATATGAGATTACAGGAGTTCCTGTGGGGACATATACGCTATCATTTAGCTTTACAGGGTATCAAACAGTAGAAATACCCAATGTAGTAGTAGAAGCAGATAAAGTAGCCGTGGTAGATGCTACTATGGGAGCTACTGCAGCAGCATTAGAAGAAGTTGTGATAAAAGTAGTTACTAATCGCGAACGCGAAGAAGCGTTGCTTTTAGAACAGAAACAAGCAGTACAAATTAAAGAAAGTATTGGAGCAGAACAATTGTCAAAACAAGGAGTATCTGATGCCGCTGCCGCTACGGCAAAAATATCAGGAGTTAACAAAGTAGAGGGCTCAGGAGATATTTTTATTAGAGGTCTTGGAGACCGCTACCTTTCTACAACAATGAATGGATTACCTGTTCCTTCTGAAGATGTAGAAAGAAAAAACATAGATTTAGGTTTATTTTCTGCAAATATTATTCAAAATATTGGAGTAAGTAAAACATATTCTTCATTGTTTTATGGGGATCAAGCTTCTGGAAATGTTGATATAGTCTCTAAGGAATATTCTGGGAATGGAGAACTAACTATAAGTGTAAGTGGAGGTGTAAATACTAATGTTATCGATGGTGATACATGGAACAATTTTAGGAGTACGCAAAACACTAATAATACAACTTTAGGATTTTATTCTAGTAACCTAAATACGGAAACAGCTCTAACACAAGAGAGCTGGAATCCAGAGACATCAAATACTCCGGCCAATTTTGGTATTTCTGTTACAGCAGGAGAAAAAGTAGAAGTGTTTGGGAATAATTTATCCGTGTTTTTTACAGGATCATATTCAAAGTCTCATCAACAAAGGATTGGAGAATTTAAAGAATACAGAGCAAACTTTGTTAATGACACCATTCCGGATGCCGAGCGTTTTATAAGTACTACCAATACAACAGGTCTTCTAAATTTAGCATATAGGATAGGCAGTAACACTAAGTTGAAATTCAATTCTTTATTTATTAATAAAGGAGAAGATCAACTTAATGAATTTGGTCGAGGAGGTAGAGCTGGTATTTTTGAAGAAACACCAATTGCTGATAATGCATCTCAATTTGTAAGAGATCAATTGTTTAGACAAACTACTCTTTTTATCAATCAATTATTCGGTGATCATAGTATTACAGAAAAAGATGAAATAGACTGGGGTATAGGATATAATGTGGTAAATGCTGACGAACCTAATCGTATTAGAAATGAACTTAATATTTATGGAGTAAATGATATTAGGTTTGGTAATACGGGAGGTTTTCAGCAACGAAAATCATCTCAAGAAATTAAAGATAAAGAAATAAATGGATTCCTTAAGTATAACAGGGTAATGACCGATAGTGAATTCTATTCTGCAAAATTTGATATTGGAATCAATTATAGAAAAAAAGAAAGAGATTTTGAATCCAGATTTAATGGTTTGGCACTTTCTAGAAGTAGTGTAGGCTTGTCTATTAATTCTTTTGACAATCTGGATGAAGGTTTGAATTTTCAAAATGTAGATAATGGAACTTTTATTCCTAGAGATCAGAATGATACTTATGAAGCTTTATTAGAAGAACAAGCAGCCTTCCTTAATTTTGATATACGAATTAAAAAATTAGTTGCTAATCTAGGTATTCGATATGAAGAAGACCAATTAGATGTACCTTTCTTTAACGTGGCCAACTTTTCTGGGAGTGATAATTTCATTTTTAATGAATATAGTAATCTATTACCTAGTATGAGTCTTAAGTACGAGGTTAATGAAAAACACAATATTCGACTAGCGGCTAGTCAAACCTTTACATTACCAGAATTTAAAGAAATAGCGCCTTTCGAATATGTTTCTCCTACAGGCAGGGTCACTCGAGGAAATCCTAATTTAAAACCTTCAACTAATTATAATTATGACTTAAAATGGGAATTTTTCCCAACATCTAAGGAGCTAATATCATTAACAGGTTTTTATAAAAAAATAGAAGATCCAATTAACCTGGCACAAACCAGAGGAGCAGCAGGAGTGTTCTCTTATTTTAACACAGCAGAAAAAGCTGATATATATGGAGTTGAACTTGAAGGCCGCATTAATCTTGTTGAAATCGAAGATAAAGCTAACCTGAATTTAAATGTTAATGTTACTCGAATGTGGCATTCACAAGACCTTAAAGGAGAAGATAGAGATGCAGGGCAATTTGAAGAGTTTAGATATAAAAACAAAACCGAATCTGGCTTACAAGGCGCATCAGATTGGATTGTAAATGGGTCTCTGAGCTATTCTAATCAAAAAGAAAAAGAATTCATCGCTACCTTAACAGGAAACTATGCTTCAGATAGAATATTTGCGTTAGGTTCGCCTGATGATGTTGCCAATAAAGAAACTTTGTATAACGAAGAAATCATTGAAAATGGATTTGTAACAATGGACCTTATTCTTAGTAAACAAATCAATGACAAATTCAAAGTCAAGTTAACAGCAAGAAACTTGCTAAATCCAAAAATTAAACAAACTCAATTAATAGCTCAAGAAAATCAAGCTGGAATCAGGTTTGATACTAATAACAATCCAGTTAATGAGGTAGAAGAAACAATACTTTCTTATAAAAAAGGAAGTACGATAAGTCTAAGCCTTAATTATACATTTTAGAATACTCAAAAATTAAATACGAACAAAAATTAAAACAAAATGAAAAAGTTAATCTTAAAAATCAGCACGATTACTCTTGCTTTAGGTGCATTTGTATTTTCGTCTTGTAGTAGTGATGATGATGCTCCTACTCCTCCATCTGCAGAAACTACAGCAGATAAACTTAAAAAAGGTGAAATGAATGGAGAATTAGAGGAAAATTTTACTTTAGATGCTAGTACAACTTATGAACTAACAGGTAAATTTATAGTTAAAGAAGGTACTAAATTAACAATTCCTGCAGGAACTAATATTCTAGTTAAAGCTAGTGGTACAGAATCATATATTGCTGTATTAAAAGGAGCACAAATAGATATTCAAGGTACTGCTGCTAGTCCAGTGGTTATGTCTTCTGAAAAAGGTAATCCTGGTGACTGGGGTGGTCTAACTATATGTGGTAATGCTACTACGACAGCTGGTGTAGATGCAGTTGCAGAAGTAGGTGGATTTATTTATGGAGGTACAAATGATACAGATAACTCTGGATCCATTAAGTATTTAGTGATTCGAGGAACTGGTGCTCAAATTAATCCAGATGCTCAATATAATGGAGTTTCTTTTTACGCAGTTGGATCAGGAACAGTTGTAGAAAACATTGCTGTAATTAATGGAGCAGATGATGGAGTTGAATTTTTTGGAGGAACAGTATCTGCTAAAAAACTTTATTTAGAAAATAATCAAGATGATTCTATTGATTGGACAGAAGGTTGGAATGGTACTATTGATGATGCCTATGTTGCTCATACAAATGATGGATTCTCAACTGTAGTTGAAGCTGATGGAGAAAACAAAAACCCTAAGATCAATAATCTTACTGCGGTAAATACTTTTCAAGCAACCGGGGGTAGTGGTACTGCGTTACAGTTCAAAAAACAATCAGGAGCTACTATCACAGGACTTTCGCTTGTAGGATATAAAACTTCTGTGGATATGAAAGATGGTGGTGCTTTAACTAATGTGAATTTAAATGGTGCTACTGCAGATCCTGCAAACGCTTACGATCTTGCAGCTACTGTAGATATTACAGGGTGGACTTGGATTGGAGCTCAATTGAGTCTTACTGGTAAATTAGGAGGAAGTCTAACAAGTGATCTAACTTTAGATGCATCTGTAGCTTACGAATTAGAATCATTTTTATTAGTTCAGGACGGAGTTACACTAACGATCCCTGCAGGTACAAAAATTACTGCTAGAGCTGGAGGAGTGAGTGTATACATCGCAGTGCTAAAAGGAGGTAAAATAGACATTCAAGGTACTGCTGCTAACCCAGTAGTCATGTCTTCTAAAGATGGTAATCCTGGTGATTGGGGTGGTCTTACTATATGTGGTAAAGCTACTACAACAGCTGGTGTAGATGCAGTTGCAGAAGTAGGCGGATTTATTTATGGAGGTACAAATGATGCAGATAACTCAGGATCTGTAAAATACTTAGTAATCAAAGGAACAGGTGCTCAAATCAATCCTGACTCTCAATATAATGGTGTTTCTTTTTATGCTGTTGGATCGGGTACAGTTGTAGAAAATATAGCTGTTGTTGATGGAGCAGATGATGGAGTTGAATTCTTTGGAGGAACAGTATCTGCTACAAATCTTTACTTAGAAAACAACGCTGATGATGCTGTAGATTGGACAGAAGGATGGAATGGTACAGTAACAAATACATATGTTTCTCATACAATTGCTGGTTTCTCGACGGCTCTAGAAGCTGATGGAGCTAATGAAAACCCTAAATTAGTAAACTTTACTGCTATCTCTACACAAAATGGTACAGCACTGCAGTTTAAAAAACAATCTGGAGCAACTATCACTAATATCTTCTTAAGTGGGTACGCAACAAATGTTGATATGAAAGATGGTGGCGCTTTATCTAATGTACAAATTGATGGAGCAGATGCTACTACAACAAACCCTTATAACACAGGAACTCAAGTAGATATTTCTGCATGGACTTGGAGGTCTGCCGGCCTATAAGAAATTTAGAATTAGCCACTTTATAGAAACACCCTCATATTTTTGAGGGTGTTTTTTTGTTTTTGTATTAGAACAGGTGTCATTCTTCCTGATCCCGATCAAAGTCATCATTAAGTTCCTGATAGGTACTTGTATTACCATTAAGGCGTCGTTCTACCGATTGGTTATATTGCATAGTAAGTGCATTAAGGTTACCGATATATGTTTCAAAAAGGTCTACCCCTTTGGTCTTAGCCCTTATAAATACCCAATCCAACAGCTCCCGTAATGCCAGGGTTGTTAGTTTTCGCAACTCGGTAATGCTTACTGTGGTTTGCTCTTGTTGTTGTTCTTTTACCCGTGCTTTAAAAACACTGTCAAAAGCTTTATGGGCTGTGCGCATCTCATCAAAATATTTACGCTGGTGTAAATTATCTATTGCGGCACTTAATTCTGTACTACCTTCTATATCCTCTATAATTTCATCCATTACCCCGCCCTGCTGGTTATATGCCATATTGTAGATTTCTTTGCCATGTTTGCTTATAGTGGCATAAATTAGATTAGCCTGATGACGATCTTTTTCATCCCCGGCAAAATCTGCAATAAGTTTTGTACCGCGTTGCAATAATTTAAGACTGTTATCCCTTTGGTTGTCATACCGTACCATTTCGGGGGTAAGTATACTCCCGCGATTTTTCTTATATACCTTCTTAAAGTTGTTATATGCTGTATTAAGCTCTTTAACAAAATCAGAAAGCTCCATGGTATCCAAATCTTCTTCTTCACTTAATTGAAGAAGTGTTCGGATATATTTAGAAAATTCTCCGTTTTTAAAACTCTTTACTTGTGGTGTTACTACTAATGTGTTCATATATGTAAATATTTGTTATTACTATTTAGAATGATTCTATACCTGGGAAAATCACCCCTGGTTTTCTGGCATCACTTTCCCAGCGGGGAAAATTATCCCAGAAAACCGGGGAGTACTTTCCTAAGGCGGAAAACCGTGCCCGAAATTCTGGGGCGTGTTTTATATAAGGGAGTATGCCTCCCGGATTTCTGTTATATTAACCTCAATACATTCTATGTTTTTATCTTTTGTTAGGTACAAGGATAAGGTACAGTAGTTTCATTTTTCGGAACTGGGTAAAAAAAATGAAAAAAAACTATAAAAAGTAACCGTCACTATATAAGAACGTTAACAAACACTTCATTGTAGTCAAAGAGTAGTGGTTTATAATTTCCCGGATAGAAACATAAAGAAGCCCAGGTTTTTTTCTTAACCAAAAGAGGGGAACCCTCTTAAAACGATAGGAATCCTTATACCATGTTAAGTAATCATTAACAACGTCTTTTTGGCAGTAACATTTTTATTTTAAAAAGGATTAATCCGTATAAAATATAATTCTAACTTTTAAAACTTTTTTATTATGAAAAACTTGAAGTACTTTTTATTAATCGTTTTTCTATTTTATGCTTTTATATCAAAAGCGGATATAGGAATATCAAAGGGGTATAAACTGAAATATTTAGGAACTACATTATCCAATGCTGCAAATAAATATTGCCCAGAAAACAATAACATAGCTAATTTATCTACTTGGCATGTAAATATCTATTCTTCAACTATTCTTAAAAAAAACAAAGTCTATAAAAGAATGTATAATGATAAAATTACATACTACTTTGTAGATGAAATAACAGAACCTATAACTGATAGAGATGATATTGATGGAAGTTTTATACTTATTGGTGATATCTGTGATACTCCTTATGGCAAGAGACATGATTATAAAAATTTAGGATCTACTTTTAATGAAGCTGTTCGAAATTTATGTAATACGAATAATCATCAAAGTTTACCGGTATTATCTACAAATATTGAAATGTCCGGCTTCTTATCAAAAGGAGCAATATATATTAGAGAACATGATGGAAATATTAATTATATTTTAATTACTGATACATTTAACAGATTTGCTAACGATAGAGATGTTTATAATCGATCCGATTTTAGTAGTGATGCAATAGAAATCTGTACTGGTCAATACGATAAACATCATAAGGTGAAATATCTTGGATATTCTGAAGCAGAAGCTCAAAAAACATTATGTTCAGACAGCTTTAATAACCTGCAAATTTTTAATTTTAATGTAGATTCATTAGAACCTCTATCAAAAGGAAAAGTGTATACGAGAACATTAGATGGAATTACACGATATTTATATATTGTTGATGTTATTAACTCTCCAATCACAGATAAAGATACATACTCTAGATCATTTTTTAGTGCCAATCCTATTAATGTTTTTTGTGATGATGATAGCGATGGTATTGCTAATGAAATAGACAACTGCCCAACTAACTACAATCCAGATCAAGCAAATAATGATGGAGATAGTAAAGGAAATGTTTGTGACAATTGTCCTAATAACAGTAATAGTGATCAGGCAGATCTCGATGGAGATGGTGTTGGAGATGTATGTGATACTGATCGTGATGGTGATAGCATTTCTAATAGCAATGACAATTGCCCTAACAAATATAATCCTAACCAATTAGATACGGATAATGATGGTATAGGAGATGTATGTGATCCTATAGACAACAATGCCAAATATGATTTACGACTTACAGAATCTAATACGATAGTAACCAGTACCTGTAGTAGCTGTCCTTCTCAATTAAATCTATTAAATCCTGGATTTGCAGGAGGAACTTTTCCTTTTAGAAAGCATTTTTTAGATTTTACCCAGGGTGGTGCATCTGGCTCTGTAAACATGACTTTTACTATAGAAAACATAGGAGACACTGCTTCGGAATCTGTAGATGTAAATTTCTATCTATCTCAGGGATACAATAGTACGCAAGGGTTAAAAGCGAATAACAAAACAGTTACTATTCCCAGTTTACAGGTAAACCAAACCTATGTTGTGAGGGCAAATGTGAATTATGATGATTTTAGAGCAGCACAAGGGCCATATTATATTGTAATAGATGTAGAGCCGGGGGGAGGAGACAAAAACAGAAGTAATAATTTTGTAAATATTCCAACCTATGTTAGATGTATTACTTGTTCTAAGCAACAGGAGCTTGTAAAATCTAACCCTGAAGAGGGAAAACCTTACACTATAGCAATCTATGGTATATATGGTAATTTACAATCAAGTCATACTGTGCATAATGAAACCGAAGAAAAAGAAATCATCAAACAGTTACCCAAAGGTTTTTATATCATCAAAAACAGTACAAAAACCTATAAGATTAGTAAATAAGTACAAATCAATCAAAAATTTCTATAGACAAGACAAAAAATAATCGTTCTTGATTCAATAAGTATATTATCTAGACCTCACAGGTTTTTAAAACCTGTGAGGTCTAATGGTAGTATCTCACCAAGTGTGTAAAGATTAAAAATATCGAGGGTTGCAACCCTCGATATTTTTTTGATTAATTTTAATTTTACACACGATGAAAAAAGAAGATTTATTAAAAGACGAATTTTTAAAACAATTCAAGACGGGTGAAGAACTCACCTCATTTCTAAAATCCATTCAAAAACGAGGCATAGAAAAGATGCTTGAAGGAGAACTTGATGCCCACCTGGATTATGAGAAGCATCAACCTTCAGACAATACAAACTCAGGTAATGGCTATACTTCCAAAAAGGTAAAGACCTCTTTGGGAGAGACCAGTATAAAAGTGCCTAGAGATAGAGAAGCTTCCTTTAATCCAATGTTGGTACCTAAACGTACTAATATGGTTGATGGTATAGAGAATGTTATCATCAGTCTCTATGCTAAGGGCATGAGTAATTCTGATATAGAAGAGCAAATACGTGAGGTATACGATTTTGATATTTCTACATCCACCATATCTCGTATCACAGATAAAGTAACCAATGATATTGTGGCATGGCAAAACAGAGTGCTAGAGCCTGTATATTTAATTACCTGGATGGATGGTATTGTATTCAAAGTTAGGAAGAACTCTAAGGTGATCAACAAGACCATGTATATTGCTGTTGGTCTGCGTAGGGACGGCAAAAAAGAGGTCTTGGGCCTATGGCTGGGTAAGAATGAATCTGCTGCTTTTTGGATGAGTGTACTTACCGATATAAAGGCTCGAGGTGTAGAGGATTTACTTATCACAGCAACAGATAATCTTAATGGTTTTACACAGACTATAAAAAATGTGTTTCCTGAATCTACTACTCAAATATGTGTGGTACATCAGATTAGGAATGCTAGCAGAGAAGTTTCTAACAATCCTAAGCATTTTCCTTATCTGCTGCGTAAACATGTAATTTCTTACGCAAACTCTGCCAATCTTTTGTTTACAGATACCTATTCACACCATACTCCTAATAAATTAAAGGAATGTCTTGCTTTTTCTTTTTCAGGTAACAAACACCAAGAAGCATATGCAGTGCAATTAGCAGAATTAAGAAATAGAACTGATGACTTACCCGGTACTCGAAAAGAAATAAGGGCTATCGCAGATATTATTGACGGGAAATATTTTTACGGTACACAAGCTAATGAAGCTAATTTTAAAGAAAATGTATCTCAATATAGTATTCTTCATCTGGCTTTGCATGGAGAAGTAAATAATGAACATCCGGAAAATTCTAAGTTATACTTTACCAAAAGCAACGACTCATTAGAAGACGATCAGCTATATGGCCATGAATTATTTGCACTAACTATCCCTGCAGAACTTACTGTCCTAAGTGCATGCAATACAGGAACAGGAAAAATTGCTAAAGGAGAAGGTATTATGAGCTTGGGAAATGCTTTTCAATATGCAGGAACTAAAAGCTTATTATTAAGTAATTGGGAAATATCTGATCAAACTACTCCAGAGTTGATGAAATACTTTTATGCTAATCTTAAGACTGGAATGAACAAAGCTAAAGCTTTACAACAGGCTAAATTAAAATATCTAAATACTGCTCATATAAATTATATGCATCCGTTTTATTGGAGCGGGTTTTATCTTGTTGGTAATTCTGACCCTATTACTTTGAGTACAAATAATACATTATATTGGATTTTTGGGATATTAACATGTTGTGTGATTCTAGTTTTGGGAGTATTTCTGTACAGAAAACGAATGAATACGATTAAGGTAAAATAACATTAGTTCTCACAAATCTTCATGACAACCTGTGAGAACTAATTTTCAATTTCATCATACATCAGAAATGATACTATACCTTTACTTCTTTCCATTTTCCTTTTTTAAACCAGATAATCCCAATCACTGCGATTAAAACTTCGGCAAAGGTAATCGCAAGAAATACACCCATTGCGCCCCAATTGAGGATTAAAGCTGCCAGGTATGCAAATGGAAGCTGAAATACCCAGAAGCAAAAGAAATTAATGACCGTAGGGGTCTTGGTATCACCTGCCCCGTTAAAAGATTGTATGATCACCATACCATAGGCATAGAATACGTAACCTGCAGCAATTACACGTAAACTTAAGGCTCCATATTCTATGATTAATGCTTCATCACTAAAGATTCTTATAATTACTTCTGCAAATACAAGATAAAATATAGATACAATAGCCATAAAATAGGCATTGTATTTTCCTGTTTTCCAAACCGATTGCTCGGCACGTTCTGGCTTGGCAGCACCTAAGTTTTGACCTACTAATGTAGCTGCAGCATTACTCATTCCCCAGGAAGGCATTAGCGTAAACATTAATACTCTAATAGCAATTGTATACCCTGCCAGTACTTCACTACCAAATTCGGCCATAATTCGCATCAAGAATACCCAGCTAGATGTTCCGATAATAAATTGTCCGATCCCTCCCAAAGAGACTTTAACTAGATTAAGCATAATTCCTGCTCTAAAAACAATATCTTTAAAAGTAACCTTGATCTTACTCCAGCCATAAAAAAGAATGAGTAACTGAAATAGTACAGCACTACCTCTACCTATAGTTGTAGCGATTGCAGCTCCTTGTACACCAAAAGCAGGAACAGGGCCAAACCCGAAAATAAAAATCGGATCCAGAATGATATTTAATAGATTAGAAAAGATTAATACTCGCATCGCTACAGAAGCATCACCTGCTCCTCTAAATACAGCATTGATTAAAAACAGAAGCATGATGGTCACGTTTCCACCTAATAATACTTGAGTGTAACCATATCCATCTGCGATGAGATCGGGTTCGGCTCCCATGAGTCCAAGTATTTCTTTCGGAAAAAGAATACCGATACAGCTAATTATTGCAGCAATTACTATTCCTAAAAGAATAGATTGTATTGCTGTTTGAGAGGCACCACTAATATCTTTTTCACCCACTCTGCGAGCAACAATTGCAGTAACTCCCATACTAAGTCCAATAGCAATAGCATATACCAGAGTAAGTACAGATTCTGTTAACCCTACTGTGGCTATAGCATTGGCCCCAAGACTAGAAACATAGTAAGCATCTACAAGAAAAAAGATAGATTCCATCATCATTTCTAGAACCATAGGTACAGAAAGCATGAAAACTGCTCTGCGAATACTCCCTGAAGTGAATTCTTGTTCTTTACCAGTTAGTGCAATTTTGAAATATGAAAATATACGGGTAAGTGTAAGTTTTTTTTGAGTCATTATAATAAGAATTACGAATTGAAAATATAAATGAGAAACACTAAAGAAGGAATTCTTAGCTTCTAAATCGAGAGGTCTCTATGCGCACAATTATGTATATAATTCTTTTATAACTTCATAATGAAACAAATATCAGGCATTATTTTTGATTTACAAAATTTAAATTTGAATTCATTTTGATTTTTTTGTTAGTAAGAATTTTGAATTCTTAAATCTGTGATGATATCTTTATTAGAAAAGGATACTATAAAAAAGATAAAATTAAGGGCGAAAATGATAAATTTGCAGGCGAGAATAAAATCAGAATATTTAATAAGTGAAAACCGTAATTTGTTTACAGAACTACCATTAAGTCTGGGTTTTATACATAAGTATGCTAATAATTTGTAATGTTTTTAATTTTTATGTTGTATATTTATTGCCCCAAAATAAATTTTTGTATGAAAAAAATCTACTTACTGCTTACATGTATTAGTTTTATCTGCTTTTCCTTTGCTCCAGGAATCCAAGCACAGTCTGATATAGCCGAAACACAAGATTCGAATAGTATAAAAATCGAAGGATTGCGTTTGTTCCCTAACCCAGCACCTGCTGGAAGTGTATTATATATTACCTCTACTAAAAACCTTACTAAAACAGTTTCAATTTTTACAGTTTTAGGAGAGAAAGTGCTTTTTAAAGTTTTAATTGGTAGAGAATTAGATATTACTCATTTAAATCCCGGCGTGTATGTAATTAAAGTTACCGAAGGTGATTTAAAAGCTACCAAGAAACTTATTATTAAATAATTTTTGATTTAAAATACTTTCTTTTGCCCCTGTTTTTTATAATCTAAAAAAACAGGACTAAAAAGACACCCTTTTTTATACCTTTGTTCTACAAAATCTGTTGAACAAATCTTATGCAGGCTGATACTATTTTTTCTATTCAAAACAACACAGATTTTGAGAGATCGGCCCTACATGTTTTTAAACATCAATACAGCAACAATTTAACATACCAGAGGTTTTGTAATCTTTTAGGAATAGCAAAAACTTCGGTAAAATGTATTGATGAGATTCCATATTTGCCAATCCAATTCTTTAAACAAGAAAAAATTGTAAGCACTAGAGCTTCAATACATAAAGTTTTTACCAGCAGCGGTACGACGGGTAATGTGACTAGTCAACATCATGTTAGTGACCTTACAGTGTATGAAAGAAGTTTTAGAAAAGGATTTCAACATTTCTATGGTGACATAACAGATTATATAGTTTTGGCATTACTACCTTCTTATTTAGAAAGAGATGGCTCTTCTTTGGTATATATGACCGAAAAATTAATTAATGATAGTAATCATCCCCAAAGTGGATTTTATTTACACGATACTAAAAAATTGATAGCAACCCTTCGGCAACTTATTTCAGAAGATAAAAAAATACTACTTCTGGGAGTTTCGTTTGCTTTATTAGATCTTGTTGAAAATTATGATGTACGATTAAATGAGAGATCGGTAATTATGGAAACTGGGGGTATGAAAGGCCGTAGAAAAGAAATGATTCGTGAAGAATTACATAAGATTCTTAAAAATGGTTTTGGAGTTTCTCAAATTCATAGCGAATATGGGATGACAGAATTGTTATCGCAAGCCTATTCTAAAAAAGATGGACTTTTTTACTGTCCTCCCTGGATGAAAGTTTCGATCAGAAATCCCGAAGATGCTTTAACTCAATTAGAAGTTAATAAAACAGGAGGTATAAATGTTATAGATCTGGCAAATATAAATTCATGTTCTTTTATCGCTACTCAGGATTTGGGTAAAACGTATAGCGATGGGGGTTTCGAAATTATTGGTAGATTTGATCATAGTGATATCAGAGGCTGTAATTTAATGGTGCTATAAATATGGCAATTAAAAAGAAATTAGGTTGTTTTTCGTTTCCGGCGATTATATTAATCTCTTTGGTAAGTAGTAGTGTTGTACAAGCTTTTTTCTCTATTTCTTTATTCTGGGCCTTTGCATTAGTACTATTATTACTTTCTTGGTTATTAGAGAAATTAGATAGTAATCAAAAAAGATTTCAATGGCGTTATGTATTGTATAGTACTTTTGTTTTGGGGTCTATACTAGGACTACGGCATATGCTGGGTACTATTCCGATAACTATAGAAAGCCAAAAATCTGATATTTCAGAATATATTTATAGAGAGAAAATTCTGAAAGAAGGAGACTCTATAGTACTATTACGGCAGAATCGACAATGGACAGATAATTATGGTAACACTTTTAAAGGAAAATTTTCGATTCGTGAAAAGGACTATTTTTCTTCTAGAAAAGAATATTTTAATACTGTACAAAAACATAAACAGCAGTCCTGGGGTAAGTTGTATCAATATCTTGCAACTTCTGATACACCGAGACTAGATTTAATTCTTAATGAACTTACTGCGATTAAAAACTCGAACAAACTAAATCAATTTGAGTTTACAGAAATGGTAGTGACTTTTATACAAGATATTCCGTATTCTTTTGTTTTCGAAAATGATTGTGAATCTCCAGAAAAATATGAAGAATCTATTCGAATGATATTAGAAGAATGCTCTGATTGTTGTATTGGTAATATTCCTTTTGGAATTCAAAACCCAGTAGGTTTTATGGGAAATTTAAAAGGAGATTGTGATACCAGAACTGTTATTATTTATGCTATTCTTAGTCATTTTGGATATGATGTAGCTATTCTTAATAGCGATTATTATAAGCACTCTGTTCTTGGGGTACATATCCCGGCAAAAGGAATATATAAAGTGCAGAATGGAAAACGATATTACTTATGGGAGACCACAAATAAACATTTTACCATTGGCACATTACCCAAAAATTTTGATAACATAAATCATTGGTATATCGTACTAACTAACACCTAAAACTCATGCAAACGAAACTATTAACCCTTGCTTTTATAGAAATAGTACTTGCTATTGTCGTTTCTGTACTTATATTGTTTATTTCTTTTAAAATTCTGCAAAGCGTATTTTTTAAGAATATTTCCTTTAGAGAAGATAACATGGCTTTTTCTGTTTTTGCAGCCGGAATTATTTTATCGATTGGTATGATTCTAGGAGAGATTATCCCGTCGATAACCAATATGATACGACTATCGATGTCTGGAGAGAATGAAATTATGCTTGGAGAAATTATTCAATATTCTGGCTTATATCTAGGTATTGGATTTATATTTGCCTTGCTTATTAATACTTCGGTTTTTTTACTTTTTTCTGCTTTTACCAAGGGTGTAAATGAGTTTAAAGATATTCAACAAAATAATGTAGCTTCTGCTGTAGTAGTCACTGCTACATTGTTATCTATTACCTTAATTGCAAAAGATAGCATTAGTCTATTGATTAGTGCTCTTATACCGTATCCAGAAACTACTAATTTTCTGATGTAATAGCTTAATTATCTTATAATTATGTTAAAAGTGTAATGATTGAGTTTTTTTACGACTTAACGTGTGAGATCGTAATAAAAACAAATACATGAAACCATATATAACCATACTACTCTTTGTTTTGATAGCAACTGCAAGTGCTCAACAAATAGATTATAATACGAATAAAGATTTTGTAGCAGAGGGATACGATGTAACAGAATACTTTAATAACAAAGCAGTTAAAGGGAACAGTAAATTTATAGCAACTCATGATAAAGTAAACTACAAATTTGTAAATCAGGAAAACTTAGAGAAGTTTAAAAATAATCCTAATAAATATGTTCCGCAATATGGAGGGTATTGTGCCTATGCGGTGGCAGTGAATAGCGAAAAAGTGGATATAAACCCCAAAACTTTTGAAGTAAGAGATGGTAAGTTGTATCTATTTTATAATGCATGGGGAATTAACACATTAGATAAATGGATAAAAGAAGATGCTCTAAAGTTGCAAAAGAAAGCAGATACGAATTGGCAAAAAATTAAAATAAAAAAGTAATGCAGTCCTATTGAGCTGCATGTAATGCTAAGTTTTTTCAATAATTGATTGGTTAGTAGACAAAGCCTGCTAGGAGGAGACCTGGTAGGCTTTGCTGTTTTTGTAAAATAGATAATCTATTATTGATAGTAAAAAGCCTCCCCGGATTATCGAAACATGAGAGGCTTGGGTTGTATTCTCAATATTTATTATTTTAGTTAAGATGTAATTCTTTTTTAGCTAGATAAAAATCTACTTTTTCATAAGAAGCATCTTGTATTCTTTCTTCCATTTGTTCTAGGGTTTTAGGAGGAGGAACAATTACTTTATCTCCTTTTTTCCAATTTAGCGGTAAAGCTACTTTATGTTCATCAGATACTTGTAGGCCTTGTAATACTCTAAGGATCTCATCCATATTACGCCCTATATTAAGAGGATAATACATAATAAGTCTTATTTTTTGATACGGGTCTATAAAAAATACGGCTCGCACAGCTGCTGTTATACTTTCATTAGGCTGTAACATACCATATAGTTTGGCAACTTTCATATCCAGATCTGCAATTATAGGAAAGTCAAGATATACTCCAGTTTTTTCTTTTACATTATTCACCCAAGCCAGATGAGAATGAATACTATCAATGCTTAGACCCATAAGTTTAGTGTTTAGAGCTTCAAACTCTTGTTTTCTTTCTGCGAAACCACTTAATTCTGTTGTGCAGACTGGTGTAAAATCAGCTGGGTGCGAAAACAAAACTACCCATTTTCCATCTGCAAACTCAGAAAATTTTAAATTACCGTGGGTGGTTAATGCTTCAAAATCTGGTGCATCATCGCCTATTCTCGGCATGCTATTTGTTTTTATTTCTGTTGATTCCATAATTTTAATGTTGTTAATTGAATTAAGAGAAAGACTTATGATATAATCTTCACAAAAGAAAGACTATTAAATATATAAATAAGTGTATTTTTTACTACTAACTCATTTAAAGTTATAGCTTAAAAATACTATCTTTTTAAGCAGGTTAAAATGAGAAATGTCATACTTAACAAGAAGTTAAATTAATTTGTGATTTAATTAGCAATAAGGTTTAAAAAAGGGGCTAATGCAAAACATCAAAGCTTTTAAAAAGTTGCAAGTCACCTTCTTCAAAAGAAACAGTATCTACTTTTGCAAATTCCGGGCCTATAGCACACCATTCTAATAAGAGGTTTAATTGGTTTTTATCTCCTTCGGCTTCTATATAAACATCTCCGTTAGGTAGGTTTCTTACGTTTCCTGTAATTTGAAGCACTATAGCTTTTTCCTGGGTATTTTTTCTATACCATACTCCTTGGACTTTTCCTTTTACTGTGATGTTATAATGTTTTTGCATTGTTTTTAGTAGTATAGAAATATACTATAAAAAAAATTATTTTTTACACATACTATGTATTATATTGATATGATAATTATCATATTAATTGGTAATAACATCTTCTAATTTTGATATTATAAAAACAGATAATCATGAAAAAAATTCTTGTACCCGTAGACTTTTCAGAATATTCAGAATACGCATTACAGGTTGCAGCACTATTAGCTAAACAACAAAATGCTGAAATCATAGTATTGCATATGCTGGGATTGTCTGAAGCCGTATTAATTAAAAATGAAACTCAGGAGGCGAATGAAGCAATGTATTATATGAAACTTGCCGAAAAAAGGTTTAGTACTTTTCTTGATAAAGAATACCTAAAAGGTATTAAAATTACAGAGACGGTACAAAACTATAAGATTTTTAGTGAAATTAATGAAGTTGCTCACGAAAATGATGCAGACCTTATCGTTATGGGATCCCATGGTATTAGTGGTTTGCGAGAAGAAGTATTTATAGGGTCAAACACAGAAAAAGTAGTACGCACATCAGATATCCCCGTGTTGGTTATAAAGAACCCTGTAGATAACTTTGCTTTAAAAGAAGTTGTATTTGCTTGTGATTTTAAGATAGAAAATATTAAAGCATATCATAATGCAATGAAATTATTTAACGATCTAGATGCAAATATACATTTGTTATATGTTAATTTACCAGGAGAACAATTTAGAAGTTCGGATCAAATAGAAGAACGAGTAAGAGAATTTCTTTTTAAAGCAGACTCTGGCAATCTAGATACGTATGATAAGGTAACTTACTTTAATGACTATAGTGTAGAAAGTGGGGTTTTTAATTATAGTAAAAAGATTAATGCAGATATCATTGCGATTCCGACCCATGGTCGTCGTGGTTTGGCACATTTCTTTAATGGAAGTATAGGCGAGGATATTGCAAATCATGCAAACAAGCCTGTGATTACATTTAAAATTTAAAACAATAACCTCACAGGTTTCAAAACCTGTGAGGTTATTGTTTCTATGTCATAAATTATTTTAAAGAGTTCCTAGAGCAATTTCTACCATTTTATTAAAAGTAGTTGCTCTTTCTTCTGAAGAAGTTTTTTCTCCTGTGACTAATGAATCAGATATTGTTAAAATGGCTAAGGCTTTAACATTATGTTTTGCCGCAATAGTATATAATCCGGCTGTTTCCATTTCAACACAAAGCACTCCAAATTCTGCCCAGCGCTTATATGAATCAGGATCATCTTCGTAGAATTCATCAGAGGATAATACATTTCCGGCTTTAATAGGGATGTTATTATCTTTTGCATATTGTATTGCTTTTATAAACAATTCAAAATCAGCAGTAGGAGAATAGTCAGAATTTGTAAATCTGGCAGTATTGATATTCGAAGTAGAGGAAGCAGCCATGGCGATAACAATATCTTTAAGCTTAATATCTTTTTGATAAGAACCAGCCGAGCCTACCCGAATTAAATTCTTGACCCCATAGTCATTAATAAGCTCATGGCTATAGATTAGGGCAGAAGGAATTCCCATTCCGGTTCCTTGTACAGAGACAGGTTTACCTTTGTAACTTCCGGTATACCCTAGCATTCCTCTAACTTCATTATAACAGATCGGATTGTCGAGAAAGGTTTGTGCAATCCATTTTGCACGTATAGGATCTCCCGGTAATAAGACGGTTTCTGCTATCTTTCCAGGTTGCGCTTCGATATGTAAACTCATCTTATTTTATTTTGAAGTTACTATAGTGATCCCAGATGAGGTGCCTATTCTGGATACACCTAAATCAATATATTGTTTTGCTGTTTTTGCATCCCTGATTCCTCCAGAGGCTTTTATTTGAATTGCATTTTTTACTTCATTTTTCATAAGTTGTACATCCTTTATAGTGGCACCACCAGTACCAAAACCTGTTGATGTTTTTATAAAATCTGCCCCGGCATTGAGGGATAATTGGCAGGCGATTTTCTTTTCTTCGTCTGTGAGATAGCAGTTTTCAAAAATTACCTTCAACACATGCTTTCCAATTGCTTTTTTAATTGCTTTTATCTCTTCTTCTATGATTTTATAATATCCAGATTTTAATAGTCCAATATTAAGTACCATATCAATTTCATTTGCTCCATCATCAATACATTGTTGGGCTTCATACACTTTTACTTTAGTGATTGTAGCTCCCAAAGGAAAACCTATTACAGCGGCTATATTAACGTCTGTATGCATTAATTCACTCTCTGCTAAAGCAACATAATAACTGTTTACACAAACCGCATAAAAATGGTGCTCTTTTGCTTCTGCACAGAGTTTTTTAATATCATCGACAGTGGTGTTTGCCTTTAATAGTGTATGATCTATATATGTATTGAGTGCCATGGTTATTGGTGTGATTTTATTACGCCAAGCAAATCATTTTTTTGCAATACTCCAGATTGTCTCCAAAGTTGTTTGCCATCTTTAAATAAAATCATTGTAGGAACACCACGAACCTGGTATTTTGATGCCAAAGGTTGATTTTTATCTACATCTATCTTTACAATCTTGATCGTATCTCCTAGCTCATTTTTAACCTCTTTAAGAATAAGAGCAAGCATTTTACAAGGGCCACACCAATCTGCAAAAAAATCTACTAATACAGGTGTTTTTGATTCTATGATATTGTTAAAACTACTTTTCACACGTTTAAATTTTAGTAATTATCTAAAAATAAATTAATTATAAAATTGAGAACGTGTGTAACCACTCCGTTCTCACATTAAGAAATATTTACATTTCTTAATGTTCGTTTCATCTATTATCTTTTAATTGCTAAGTTATAATAATGAGCCGAGAAATTTTTTAATTAAAGAAATTAACTTACTATCGGGCGGTCATTATATTTTTTGATAAGATGCATTATGTCTCTAATGGGGATTTCTATAGAATATGTTCCTGTATACGAAGGACAAATAACACAATCATCAAAATAAAATTCTACTGTATCATCATTTACCACAAAATTATTTTTGTAAGCTTTAAAATCTCCTTTTGAAAGCTCCCAACAGTCATGATACAATTCTCCAGAACTAATACCATTTTTTATAATTGTATTTATAGTAGTAAACACTTCTTCTTCTGTTCCAGTTTCAAAGAAATCATCAAAATAAATGAAATTATGTTTCTTAAGATCAAAGTTTATACAATCAAAGAGATATGTAGAATATAGCATTCCAGAATAATAATTCTCTTTGTAAAGTACAACACTTATACGATCACTTTTCACACTATAGATTTTATAATCAATAATTCTTTTATCTCTAAACCTATTAATTTTTAAGGTATCACAAAGTAACTCTTTGTCTTCAAGAATTTGATTTTCGGTTTTTTCAATGTTCAGATAGTTTTCTGAAATAAAATCATTAAATACCGAGTATAAAGGATCAATTTTCTCATTTAAGTACGGGTATTGATAATCTAAAACATAAAGATCTTCTTCTTTTAAGAAGCTTTTAGAAACTACCAGCTCTTGTAATTGGGTTTTATCATCTTTGGCAGTGATTAATCGTTCTCTTTTTATGGCTTTTGTTTTTTCCTGATTTAGCTCTAGGCCTTCTTCAGAGAAAACAGATACAGTATCTTCTGCTTTTTGTTCTATATGTTGTTGTTCGGTTTCTTTTTGCTCTGATGATTTTTGAATAGGCTTTTGTTTTTTACAAGCGATGAAACTTAAAAAAACGATACAAGTGATAAGAGTTTTCATACGAAAGTTTTTAATTCATATAAAAATAAAATAGCAAACCATCAAAAAATATGATATTGATCAGTTTGGTCGACGAATAAAAAGGCGAGTCTCGAATGAAACTCACCTTTTGTTATGTAGTGTAATTAAAAAACCTGTAATTAAGCTACCTTTTAAAAAAGTTGATCTATACAGATTAAGTTTTTGAACTATGATGAAAACTAATTTTCGTATAGCCCTAATTTATTTTTAAGCATATTCATTTCATTTTGAATTTGATGAACTCGTTCTAGCAAACGCATGATGACTTCAACACCTTCAAGATTAATTTCTAATTCTTTATTGAATACTATAATTTGTTCGAGCCTGGGCAATTCATCAGAGTTTAAAAATGCAGTTTTCCGGATCGTAATAATTTCAATTAATCCAAACTCATGTAATGAGTTTATGAAAGAGAATTCTATCTCATGGCGTTTACAAAATTCTAATACTGGTATAAGATGTCCTTTAGTCATTATAATACATTTAAAGCTTGGATAATGTTCTAAATAGTTCTTTTTGTTGTTCAGACAGGTTTTTTGGAATCTTGATAGTATATGTAACAAAAAGATCTCCAAATTGACCTTCTTTTTTATATACAGGAAACCCTTTCCCTTTTAGTTTTATTTTGGTACCATTCTGAGTTTCAGGTTTTACATTTATTTTTACCTTTCCGTCTAAAGTTTCAATCATAATTTCACCTCCTAACACTGCTGTATATAGATCAATATCAACATGTAGATAAAGGTCACTTTTATTACGTCTAAAAGGGGTTTTGTTTTCGATAACAAAAGTGATATATAAGTCGCCATTAGGTCCACCTTGAGTTCCTGAGCCTCCATGGTTTTTGATTTTTATGGTTTGTCCGTTCTCAACCCCAGCAGGGATTGTGATCCGAATATTTTTTTTATTAATTGTTAGTGTTCTTTTGTGGGCTTTATAGACATCCATTAAATTAAGATGTAGTTCGGCATTGTAGTCTTCCCCTCTGTATCGGGTTCTACCATATGCTGTACTTCTTCCGGAACCTCCAAACATTGATTCAAAAAAATCTGAGAAATCACTTTCAGAATAATTTCTGTAATGCTGTTGCCCTGTATTTTTGTATTGATGTTGTGATTGTTTAGCTTTTTCAAACTCTTCAGCATGTTTCCAGTCTTTACCATATTGATCGTATTTTTTTCGGTTTTCGGGATTACTTAGTACTTCATTGGCCTCATTAATTTCTTTGAATTTTCTTTCTGCCTCTTTATCATTAGGATTTAAATCGGGATGATATTTTCTAGCCAATTTTCTATATGACTTTTTTATATCACTATCTGAAGCAGTTTTTGAAACCCCTAATATTTTATAGTAATCAATAAACTCCATATGCTAACCAAAATTAGTTACTGTTTTTTAAAAATTAATTTCAATCGCCCGAGCATCATTAATTCGGATTTGTTTTTACCAGAAAATGCACCTGCAATAGTATTGGCTGTGATCCAGATCAACTGCTTTAATCGTTCTGTAAAATGAGATTTATGTTCTTTATAAAAGGTTTCGAATTGAATAAAACATTCTTCTGCGCTCAACTCTTCATAATCAAGCCAGTCAAAAACAATCTCAATTTGAAAAGAAGCATCGGCTCCAAACTCATCTTCAATTTCATCTACTTTTGCCCATTCTTTTTTCACGATTTTTCGTAATGAATCATATTCTGATTTACGAACTATCTTATCCGACGCAGCAATTGCATAGAATAGCTTGCCTAGATTTTGATAAAATATAATCCCTATGTTTTGAGTCGTATTCATATCATAAAAAATTATCGGTTAATGAATATAAATTTAATTAGATTGACTCATATTTTTTATGATATAAATCAGTTCTGGTAACAAATCAAAATGATTACTTTTGAAACATGAAAGTTTTCGAAAAAGACAATAACATTTTCAAATTACTTTCTGAGGCCATTTCAGAAGGTATCATTGTAGTGAACGAAAAACAAACAATAGTAGCAACTAATGGATCTGCTAATACTATTTTTGGCTATGATACAAATGAGTTAGTAGGAAAACATCTTAATACGTTGATACCAAAAAAATACCATCATGGTCACAAAAAGCATTTTGATGGTTTTGTAGCGTATAGTGAAAAACGACATATGGGAGCAGGACGAGATCTTTTTGGGATACGAAAAGACGGCTCTGTGTTTCCGGTAGAAGCAGGCTTAAACCCATTTACAATTTATGGTAGTAATTATGTAATGGCCCTTATTATCGATATTACACTTCGAAAACAACAAGAACAGCAAATACAAGATTTAAATGCTAAACTAGAGCAAAAAATAGAAGAACGTACAGAAGAACTGCATCATACCATACAAGAATTAAAAGAAGAAGTAAAACTTCGTATGGAAGCCGAAGCTCAAACTAAAGAATCTTTAAAAAAAGAAAGAGATTTAAGTGAGCTAAAAACAAAATTCCTTTCACTTGTCTCTCATGAGTTTAAAACACCATTAAGTGGTATTCTTACTTCAGCCACTCTTGCAGGAAAATATACCAAAACAGAACAACAAGGAAAAAGAGAAAAACATCTCGATACTATAAAAAACAAAGTGAAATATCTGGATAATATCTTAAATGATTTTTTATCTATCGAACGTCTCGAAACAGGAAAAGTAACTTATAAATATAGCCAGTTTCCACTTAGTAAGGTTGTTAATGAAGTGGTGTATGATGCTAATATGTTACTAAAAGACGGGCAAAGAATAAATTACCCCAAAGATATCGATGATTATGTTATAGAATTTGATGAAAAGATTTTAGAACTCGTACTTACAAATTTAATTAATAATGCCATCAAATATTCTGGAGAACATACAGTAATTGATTTGCAGGTATGTTTCGAAGATAATATCCTTACATTTAAGATTATTGATCAAGGTATTGGTATTCCTAAAAAAGAACAAGATTTTATTTTTAAACGATATTTTAGGGCAGAAAATGCCTTATTAGATCAAGGAACAGGTATTGGGTTGAATATTGTGAAAACCCATTTGGAAAACCTAGGTGGGAGTATTACTTTTACAAGTAAGGAAAATCAAGGATCTACATTTACAGTTACTATACCTACAACCAATACCCACGAATCATGAAAACTATTCTTTTAATTGAAGATGACACAGCACTTAGAGAAAATACTGCAGAACTATTAGAGCTTTCAGATTATAAAGTAATCACATCTCCAAACGGAAAAGTAGGCATCGTTAAAGCCAAAGAAGAAAAACCAGATATTATTGTTTGTGATATTATGATGCCCGAGGTTGATGGATATGGAGTACTGGAAGCACTATCCTGCGATACGGCGACCAACCATATCCCTTTTATATTTTTATCTGCAAAAACGGAACATAAAGAGATTCGAAAAGGAATGGACTTGGGAGCTGATGATTATCTAACCAAACCTTTTGAAGAAGATGAATTATTGAGTGCAATCGAAAGTCGTCTTGCAAAAGCAGCCTTACTCTCTAAAGTTGTTAAAGATCAAGAATTTTCTGCTTCAGCAATAAACACTTCTGAAGATAGTGGACTTAGGAATTTACATGAGCTTAAGAATTTTTTTGATGATCATGGTGTGATTTCCAAATTTAAAAAGGGAGAAGTAATCTATGAAGAAGGAGAGCATTCTAATAACATATATCTTATCCTAAAAGGAGTTGTGAAAAGTCATAAAATGGATGAGAATGGTAAAGAACTGATTACCAATTTATACAAAACCGATGATTTCCTGGGGTTTACTTCGTTTATAGATAATACACCATATCTAGAATCGGCAACAGCAGTTGAAGACTTAGAATTAGCAGGAATATCAAAAAATAATTTGAAAGAGATTCTAGAAAAAAGTAAGAATATTTCCCTCGAATTAATGGAACTGCTTGCTGGTAACCTTTCTGAAATTAAAGAGCAATTATTACAAATGGCCTATAGTTCGGTACGTAAAAAAACAGCTCAAACCATACTTCAATTTGCTAACATATTAGACAAAAAACCTATGGATAGCATAAAAATATCCAGAAATGATTTGGCAAGTGTCGCTGGGATCGCAACAGAAAGCCTGATACGTACACTATCTAGTTTTAAAAAAGATGGACTGATTGAAATCGAAGGCCGTAATATAAAAATTTTGGATTTGCCTGGTCTTCAGTTGGTAGAATAAAAATACAAAAAGACCCAAACTGATTTTTGTCATATTTTTCATGAGTACATCCTAATACATTTGTTGTATTAGAAAGTATTTAAAATGAAAAACATCCTGATCCCTACAGATTTTTCTGAAAATTCGTGGAATGCTGTTGCATATGCATTGTCATTTTTTAAAAGGGTGAAATGTAACTTTTATTTGTTACATGTCTCTCCCTTTGAAGAAATGATAGGAAGAGATTCATTTTATGGTTCAAAAGAAACAGTCTTAGAAAAAAGTACCCAAAGCGATACAGAGCAAATGCAATTATTGCTTAAAAGAATAGAGAAGCTACCTTTAAATACAAAACATAGCTTCTTCAAAATTAATGAATATATCTTTTTTGTAGATGCGATTAGAAAACAGGTTAAGGAAAAGAATATTGATTTTATTGTTATGGGAACCAAAGGAGCTTCGGGGATTAAGGAAAAAACCATAGGTAGCAATACAGGAGATGTGATCACAAAAGTTAAGTGCCCTGTTTTGGTAATACCCGAAAAAGCCATCTATACCAAACCTAAAGAAATTGCATTTCCCACAGATTATAATATGTTATATAAAAGCAGAGTATTGAATACAATCATGGATACTCTTACTTTAAATGAAGCTGCTTTACGGGTTTTGCATGTTGCTAAAAAAGAACAAGAATTAAGCGATAGACAAAGAAAAAATAAAGATTTTTTAGATGATTCTATTGACACAATAGAGCATAGTTTTCACTTCCTTTCTAATCCCAATATCGAAGAAGCTATACAATGTTTTGTTGAAAGCAGGGATATTGATATGATTACTATGGTTGCCAAAAACCTTAATTTCTTCCAGCGTATTTTATTTCATCCTACAGTCGAAAAAATAAGTTATCACATTACTATTCCCTTTTTGGTGTTGCATGAGTGATTTATAAATAATGAGAGAAGAAATAGTCGGGTTATATAATCAATTAGGTTGAAAATAAACACGTTGACAGCTAAGAAGAATAGTTTAAAAAAACAGAAAAATGTGCACAAATTTAATTCATAAATATAATATTCCGGGACCTCGATACACAAGTTACCCTACTGTTCCTTATTGGGATATCAATACTTTTTCATTAAAAAAATGGACAACATCTATACAACGGTCATTTGTAGAAAGTAATGAAGAAGAAGGGATAAGTTTATATATTCACCTGCCATTTTGTGAAAGTATGTGTACTTTTTGTGGTTGTAATAAACGTATTACAAAACGACATGATGTAGAAGAACCCTATATAAATACGGTCTTAAAAGAATGGCAATTGTACCTTAATATTTTTGAGACTAAACCCAAAATCAAAGAGTTACATTTGGGAGGAGGTACACCTACGTTTTTTTCACCAGATAATTTGCAGTACTTAATTAATGGTATCTTCTCGGGAGTAGAACGAGCAAAAGATTGTGAATTAAGTTTTGAAGGACACCCTAATAATACTACTCGAGAACATTTGCAGGCATTGTATGATGTTGGTTTTAGAAGAGTAAGTTTTGGAGTTCAGGATTATAATGAAACGGTACAGAGAGCAATTCATAGAATTCAACCTTTTGAGAATGTAAAATATGTGACAGAGACTGCCAGAGAAATTGGCTTTACTTCGGTAGGACATGATATCATTTTTGGGTTACCTTTTCAAACTCAGGAAGCAGTTGTTCATACAATCCTAAAAACAAAAGAATTACTACCCGATCGGCTGGCATTTTACAGTTATGCACATGTACCATGGCAGAAAGGTAACGGGCAACGTGGTTTTAACGAATCAGATCTCCCATCAGGAGAGCAAAAACGAAAACAATATGAAGTAGGAAAAAAGTTACTCTCAGAAGTAGGTTATGTAGAAATTGGAATGGATCATTTTGCATTAAAAAATGATTCGTTATACCAATCTATGGAAAATCAAACCTTGCATCGCAATTTTATGGGATATACAGCCTCCAAAACACATGCAATGATTGGTTTGGGAGTATCTGCAATTAGTGATAGTTGGTATGGTTTTGCCCAAAATGTAAAAGGAGTAGAAGAATATCAACATTTGGTAAGAGAAAGTATTATTCCCGTTTATCGAGGACATATTTTAACCATAGAAGATCAAATTATACGCAAACATATTCTTAATTTGATGTGTCATTTTTATACCAAATGGGAAGATGATCATATGTATTTTAAAGAACTACCAGAGGTCTTACAGAACTTAAAAGAATTAGAAGCAGATCAATTATTGACAATTAATGATTCACATATAAGTGTTACAGAAAAAGGCAGACCTTTTGTTCGTAATATTTGTATGGCTTTTGACCTTAGATTACAACGTAAAATACCAGAGACTATGTTGTTCTCGATGACCGTTTAATCCACATTGTAGAGTTTAATTTTACAAGGAATGCCTTGCCTTGAGGTAGCGGATCTATCTTAAAAACGTGATAAACCATTTTTTTTCTGTTTTGATACTCTAAAGCCATAAATGATTTGACCAATGAAACTTTTTGGGATTTTTTCATCCCCAGGAAACCCTAATGTTATTGTCCCATTATCTTCAGGTATATAATTGGTCTTAAAGATGTAATCCCAAAGACTTAGACTAATCCCAAAATTAACCCCATAAGAGTCTTTAGGTAATATATAAGAATGATGATATAAATGCATGACCGGATTATTGAGAATGTATTTAAACGGTCCCCAGGTGATTTTTATATTCGAATGATTAAAATGACCGATTGTAATGGCTAGAAAATGTACGATGTAGGCCTGCTCTGGTTCAAAGCCGCCTAAAATCATTACACCAATAGTTTTAAGAGGTTTATAAAAGATGTTTTCCATCCAGTGATATCTTAGATGGGCTGCAAACCCCATTTCTTTAACAGAGTGATGTATTTTATGAAATTTCCATAGAAAAGGATACTTATGAAGTAAAATATGAGTAAACCATTGTACAAAGTCGAGTACAATAAAAAATAATAAAAGTTGAATGCCTGTAGAAAGGCCGGAAATATCAATTAAAGTTAATGTTTTTGTAGAAATCCCAATGTCTGCAAAAATCACTTCAAGTAGCTTATAAAAACCACTTATGGCAATGGCAAAAAAGAAAAAATTAAAAAACATATAAAAACCATCCAGCCAAAAGTCTTTTCTAAAAATGGATTGATTTTTTCTCCACGGAAAAACAATTTCTAATCCCCATACTACTAATGATATTATAATAAGACCCCAGAAATAATTCGTGTACCAAGGAACCTCAAATAGTATTGATCTCCAGGTCCATTGTACATTACCTACAAATGAATCGATGAATGCATTTATATGTTTTTCCATAATTGTTTTTTTTATCTCTCATCTAGTTCAAAAAAGTAAGCCATTACAATAACTTGATGACACAGATCATGATACAATAGTTTTAATACCGGTGTATTTAAGCATCAAAAGCAATGTCGTATTCCTACTAATTGTTATCATAAATTTAATACCACCTTTTTAATGAAATTTCATCTTTTCATTAGGTAAATACGTGTTATTTTAAGGTATAAAATTAACGTTTTTCATTCTTTGTTTTGGTAACAAAGGTTACAATATATACCGGGGTAAATAGAAAAGAGTATTTTATTAAGGTCATTGTACTATAAAACATAAATTTTAATGTTCTATTATAATTAAAAAATAACCTATAAAAATAGGTGGTTAATGGCACTCAAAATTTGCAGAAACTATTTCTGTTACAGGCTTGGGAGAAAGGTATGGAATCCCTAACCCAAGGCCTCGTATGACAAATAATAATCCAATTATGACTACAAACACCGGAATAACTTTTTGAACATGTTGTCGGGCTTTTCGGCTTAAAAAATTCCCAGCATATACAGCCATTGTCATTAAAGGTAAGGTTCCTAATCCAAAAAAAGTCATATATAAACTACCTTTAAGGATATGACCAGAAGCAATAGCTCCAAAAACAGCCATATAAACTAAGCCGCAAGGCAAGAAACCATTTAAAAAGCCGATAGAAAGAAAAGTGTCTGGTGTTTTCTTTTTTAAGGCTAAGCCAAGAGCTTTTTTGACTTTAGAGATAATTTTATAGATCGGTTTCGAGAAATTGTATTTAGAAAAAGTTTGATAAGGGATCATTACAATTATGATCATCAAAACTCCAACTGCAATAGATAATTTTTGCTGTAACCCAAAAATATTTAAACTCTTTCCTATGATTCCGAAGAATAATCCAATGATACTATATGACAATAATCGCCCAAAATGATATAGAAATACCTGAAAGAATTTTTGAGTAGTATTAGACTTATTTACCGGCAACATAAAGGCAATAGGGCCACACATTCCCACACAGTGAAAACTACCCAATAGACCTAGTATGAATGCAGAGATAAGCATTTTTAATATGTAAGTGATTTTTTAAACAAATATGAAATGTTTTCGTATTTCCAATCGATGGTGATATTCCAACGTCCTTCTAATAGATTCTTATCTTCAATTATAAATTCTGAAGCAGAAAGCGAAATAGGAATTTCGAAATCCAGCTTCTTATTCGATGGTCTGTATAAGGATATGGTTCCAGAAATATCACTATAGTTTTTGTCTTCGGGAAATGAAATTACCAGACCTTTGGCTGTTTTTTTTACTATAATGTCTTTTAGTAGGGCTTTTGAGTTTTTTTCGGCATTGATTTCATTCTGAAAAGCAAGTTCTTGTTTGTAATAATCTTCTGTTACCAAATCATGTTCATAATTTTTGTTGGTATTCATTTTCACAACAAAATATAGGATAAAAGAGATAAACCCTATAAATACTAATACAATGGCGGTTCCCCAGTTTATTTTCATACTATTTTTCTTTAGTTCGGTTATGGGTTGGGCCTATGCCAGAATGATGAAAAGGAACAAAACATCAAAATATACTTGTCATTCTGGCAAAGGCTACAATCCAGTGTAATTTATACTTTTTATTATCTATAACTTCTAGGTCCTAAAAATGCTGTAGTTGTAGTTTCAATTAGTTTGTCGTTACTATATATTCCGATTTTTAATCGATCACTATCACCTTTTAGTGCTGCAATATTGATTTCAATAAATAGAGTGCCTTCAGCAATTCCTTGCTTAGGAACATTAAAATTTTTATGAGTAACCAGTTCTATTTTTCCTTTATGAGACATCAATTCAAAACGAACATCTTCAATTTCTGCTGTAGTTTTGTTAACCAATTTATAGGTGTATACGTTACTAATGATATTATTCTCTTTTCTCTCGTATAATTGTCCTGGTAGTCGTAAGATGTTTGCTTCTACATCGTTTCTTAGAAATGACATTCCTAGTAAAACACCAGTTAGAATTATTAGAACGGCACTATATCCTTTTAATCTTGGGGTGAATTTAAATTTTGCTTTTTTAGCAATGTTATCTTCACTGGCATATCGTATTAATCCTTTCGGAAGGTTTACACTTTCCATCATATGATCACAGGCATCAATACAAGCAGTACAGTTTACACATTCCAGTTGTGTACCGTTACGAATATCGATTCCTGTTGGACAAACATGTACACACTGAAAACAATCAATACAATCTCCTTTTCCGGTAGAAATACGATCTTCATTTTTCTTAAACTTGGCTCTCCCTGCTTCTTTTTCTCCACGTTTATAGTCGTAGGCAACTACAATTGATTTAGAATCAAGTAGTACTCCCTGTAATCGCCCATAGGGACATGCGATAATACAAACCTGTTCTCTAAACCATGCGAATACAAAATAGAAAACGGCAGTAAATATAAGTAAGGAGATTAAGGTACTTATGTGTTGTAATGGTCCATCAATGATATATCGTAATAATACATCGCTTCCGATCAAATAGGCTAAAAATATATTAGCAATTAAGAACGAAATGATAAAAAATATAATCCATTTAAGAGTACGTTTTCGAATCTTTTCTGCATTCCAGGGTTGTTTGTTCAAGCGAATTTGTTTTCCGCGATCACCTTCGATCCAGTATTCTATCCTACGAAAAACCATTTCCATAAAGATAGTTTGCGGGCAAACCCAACCGCAAAATAATCTACCAAAAGCTACTGTAAATAGGGTAATAAATATGACTCCTATTAGCATAGAGATAACAAATAAATGAAAATCCTGTGGCCAAAATGGGGCTCCAAAAATATTAAAACGACGCTCTAGGACATTAAATAATAAAAACTGATTACCGTTAATTTTTATAAAAGGAGCGGCAAATAGAAATATTAATAAGCCATAACTTACCCACTTACGATAATTGTAATACTTTCCACTGGGCTTTTTAGGATACACCCACGCACGTTTACCTTCTTCGTTTATGGTACCGATAGAATCTCTAAATTTTTCGTTTTCGGGTGTTTCCAATGGGTTTTAATTTTATGTATTGATCGCTATGTTTATAGCATCCAAAACGGTTTCAGGAATTTCTCCTTCTATTTTTTATTTCTGGGCATCGGGATCAGTCCAAATTTCTCCCTGAGGTTCTTTTGGTTCGGCAGGAGTTGTACCTTCTAATGTAATGATATAACTCGCTACTTGCGCCATTTCAACAGGTTTTAGAGTTTGTTTCCAGGCAACCATTCCTTTTCCATCTCTTCCTCCTTCAGAAATTGTTCTGAATACATTTTTAATTCCACCTCCCAGAATCCAATACTCATCGGTAAGATTAGGTCCGATACCTCCGCCACCATCTGCCTTATGACAAGCAACACAATTCGTAGTATACACTGCTTTTCCTGCACTAATATCAGAAGCATCTGTTAGTAATGTAACCGTATTTACGTCTACCAAATCTTTAGCCGTTTTTTTGTATTTTTCAATAGCAATTTTAGCTTCGGCTACTTCGGTTTCATATTCTTCTGCCTGAGTATAATCATTATATACATGAAAGCGTACCAAATAGACTATACCAAATATAATTGTAGCATAAAACATATAGACCCACCATGGTGGTAAATTATTATCGAGTTCTTTAATCCCATCATAGTTGTGATCCAAAATGATTTCTTCTTCACTTTCTACAGGTTTACTATCCAGGAGTTTTAAATAGATACTTTTAATCCATTTAAATTGTTTTTCTTTTTTAGCTTTTTCGGCAAGAATATAGCGTTCTTGCGCATCAGGTTTTAAAGAATGAAAGAGGATACTTCTTAATGCTTCTAAACTAATTTCTATTGCTATAATAAACAATAAAACCATACCTAATACTAACCAGGTGAGAGGTTGTGCTATAAATGCAGATTGTTCTCCTGATTCTACTGTTATTTCTATTAATAGGTATGCTAAGAATAGAAAAGCAATAATTCTTATATAGGATGCAGTACTTCTCATAACACGTTTTCGTTTTCAGTTTCTAATGGAATTTGGCTTACTTCTTTTATATGTTCTTTTTTTGCGGTGAAAACCCACCAGAATAATGCGGCAAAGAAGATGAAAAAGATAAGCAGCGAAATCATTGGGTAGATTTCAATACCTTCAATACTTTCCATGTGGCCTTTTATAAATTTTAGCATGGCGTTTATTCTTTAGTTTGAACTACGGTTTCTTTATTTTTAACTTTTATATCGGTTCCTAACCTTTGGATATAGGCAATTAAGGCTACAACTTCTCTATCTCGCATTTCGATAAAATCTAACCCATTTTCCTGTGCATATTTTTTATCAGCTTCATAGGTTTTTACAAAATCAGGATCGGTATACAAATTTTTCTCTATTGTAGTTGCTTGTTCGTCCATCCATTGTTGTGCTCTGGCTATTTCTTCTGGAGTATAAGGAACACCCAAAGTGACCATAGCATTCATTTTATCTTCGGTTTGAGAACGATCAAGTTTGTTTTTGATCAGCCATTTATAGCTTGGCATAATAGATCCCGATGAGGTTGTTTGTGGATCATAAAAATGATTTAAGTGCCAGTTATCAGAATATTTCCCTCCAACCCTCATTAAATCAGGTCCAGTACGTTTACTTCCCCATAAGAAAGGATGGTCATAGACATATTCACCAGCTTTAGAGTATTCACCATATCGTTCTACTTCACTACGGAAAGGTCTGATCATCTGTGAATGACAGGATACACAACTTTCTCTAATGTAAATATCTCTTCCTTCTAACTCAAGAGGGGTGTATGGTTTTACACTAGTAATCGTAGGGATATTAGATTCTACCATTAAAGTAGGAACTATTTGTACGATACCTCCAATTAAGATGGCTATAGTAGCAAAAATGGTTAGTTTTACAGGTCTTCTCTCTAGCCAGGTGTGATATCCTTCTTTAGCGGTTCTGTGCTTAGTTACTTTGGTAAGTGGAGCGGCTTCTGCAAGCTCATCTGTCACAGTACTACCACTTTTTATAGTTTTAATAACGTTGTATAACATGATAAACATTCCGAAGATAAATAAACTTCCACCTATGGCACGCATCCAATACATTGGGATAATTTCATTTACAGTTTCTAGGAAATTACCATAAGTAAGCGTTCCGTCTGGATTAAATTGTTTCCACATAGAAGCTTGTACAAATCCGGCAACATACATTGGTAATGCATACATGATGATCCCCAGAGTACCAATCCAGAAATGTGCATTAGCCAACCCTGTTGACCATAATTTGGTTTTGAATAATCTTGGGATTAACCAATACGCCATCCCAAAGGTTAAAAATCCATTCCAGGCTAAAGCACCAACATGCACGTGTGCAATAATCCAATCACTAAAATGCGCAATGGCGTTTACGTTTTTTAGAGATAACATTGGTCCTTCAAAAGTAGCCATACCATAACCAGTAATGGCAACTACCATAAATTTTAATACAGGATCGGTACGCACCTTATCCCAGGCACCTCTTAATGTTAGTAATCCATTAATCATACCTCCCCACGACGGAGCAATTAGCATGACAGAAAATGCTACACCAAGATTCTGTGCCCAATCGGGTAAAGACGAATATAAAAGGTGATGAGGTCCCGCCCAGATATAGATAAATATTAAAGACCAAAAGTGAACAATAGATAATCGATAGGAATATACTGGTCTATTAGCTGCTTTTGGAATAAAATAATACATCAAACCTAAGAAAGGAGTAGTAAGAAAGAATGCAACTGCATTATGGCCATACCACCATTGTACCAGAGCATCCTGAACACCTGCATATACCGAATAACTTTTTAAAGCACTAACAGGTAACTCAAGACTATTAAAAATATGAAGCACAGCAACCGTAACAAAAGTGGCCAGGTAAAACCATATAGCAACATACATATGGCGTTGTCTTCTTTTTAAAATGGTTCCAATAAGATTCCATCCAAAGGCTACCCAAACAATAGCTATGGCAATATCAAAAGGCCATTCTAACTCGGCATATTCTTTTGAAGTGGTATACCCTAACGGAAGTGTAATAGCCGCACCAACAATAATCAATTGCCATGCCCAGAAGTTAACATTACTAAGCGTATCATTAAACATACGTGTCTTTAGCAAACGTTGAGTAGAGTAGTATACTCCTGCAAAAATAGCATTACCAACAAATGCAAAAATAACAGCATTGGTATGCAATGGTCTTAATCTTCCAAAGCTTAACCATGAGATTCCGTCTGTGAGATTAGGGAATAAAAATAGAAACGCCAGTAGTAAGCCTACAGACATCCCAACAATACCCCAGAATAGAGTGGCATATAAGAATTTTTTTACGATTTTATTATCGTAATAGAATTGTTCCATTTCCATATTAAGATTGTTTAGTTTTAGTGGATTCCGAAGATTTTTCTTTACTTTCCTTTATAAGTTCATCATCAAAAAGCATCCTAACAGAAGGAGTATAGACATCATCATACTGACCATTTCTGACTGATATAATGAAGCTAATAAAAAAGACGATAGCAACGATAATACTAATCGTTAAGAGTATATAGATTACACCCATACTTACTTTTGATTATGAGTCAAAAGTATGTGCGAACATTTTCTAAAAAAATGACATTTATCAGGTTTTATTATTTAAGACTGTTCTTAATAAGGATATCCTGTTTTATATACCTTTTTTACATGTGAAGTGTTAATAATTGTTAAAATAGTACCTTTTTATACATAGTACTGTAACAAAAATGATTTATCGACGTCTAGTAGGTATATATCAATTATAAAAACAGAAATTATGAGAACTTTAGACAACAATCAAATCACTAAAAAATTAATGGCAACCAAAGGTTATGTTTGGAATTCAAAAAGACGTTATAGATAGTTTTAAGTACAACTATTAAAAAAATCAACAATTTATACATCAATCAAAAAACGGAAATTATGAGAACTATAGACAGTAACAGAATCACAAGAAAATTAAATGCACCAATTGGATACACCTGGAATTCGAAAAGACGATACAGATAATTTTAATATTTATTAGAAAATATAATAATTCATAAATCAATCAAAAAACCGGAAATTATGAGAACTATAGACAGCAATAGAATTACAAGAAAATTAAACGCACCTATCGGGTATACCTGGAATTCGAAAAGGCGATATAGATAACAAATATTTATCAATCTATCCCAAATAATACTTGGGATTAAAAACTAACCATCATGAGAACTTTACGAAATATTAGAAAACAACTAAGAACAGCAACGCAAAAACAAAATATGTTTTTGGATTGTGTACCAAAGCTTTATAATTATGAAGATACTTTGTTCACCAGAGTTAGGCGATACGCGCATTAAACTACGAGTTATTAGATGCTAAAAGGCCGAATTTTATTAAAAATTCGGCCTTATTTATTATTTTCTAAATTGTAATTTCCCTGTTTCTATCTTGATAGCAGTTTTCGCAAGTATAGTAAAAATGAAAGCTCCTAAGGCCCAAATACCAAGAGTTACTCCAATTTCTATTCCCGTAGGCGTATATTCCGAAATTTTTCCATAAGGCCCGGGAATAAAACCGGGAACGATCAAGCCGAATCCTTTTTCTATCCAGATGGCTATAAAAAGAATAAAACAGCAGAAATATAACACCTTTAAATTGTTACGCAGCTTACCAAAAGTTAGCAGCACAGTTGCTAAAACATTTAGAGGAATGGCTGTCCATATCCAAGGTAATAATGCAGTTTTACCATGCAACCCAAAAAATAGATAGTATGCACTTTCACTATGATGTGTTGGGGCATAAAATTCTTTAAACAACTCAGATACTAACATGATCAGGTTGATTTGGGCTGCAACAGTAACGATCATACCAATTTTTTTGATGGTTTTATCTTCTATTTTAAATTCTGTAAATGTTCTAATGATTGCCAAAACAAGGATAATCAAGGCAGGTCCGGCAGCAAAGGCAGATGCCAGAAATCGAGGACCTAATAATGCATTATTCCAAAAAGGACGAGCTTGTAATCCCTGATATAAAAAAGCAGTTACCAAATGAATACCTACTGCCCAAAATACAGATAATATCGCTCCCGGGACATAAATTTTTGGATTTGGTACTTTTCCCTGATAGCGTCTGAATAAAATATAAAACGGAATAGAGATATTTAAAAATAAATATCCGTTAAGTACAATAACATCCCAGGTTAACATTGAAGCCGGAAAATTAAAGACTCCGATTCCCGGTATCATATGCCACAATACAGATGGCCCACCCATATCGGCTACAACAAAGGCTAAGCACATAATCAATGCTGCAACGGCCAGTCCTTCACCAATAAGTACAGCTTGTTTAAAATCAATATCTTTTAGTACATACGTTGGCATAACGAGCATTACTGCAGCTGCAGCAACACCAACCAGAAATGTAAAATTAGAAATATACAGTCCCCAGCTTACTCTGTCGGTCATTCCTGTAACACTTAGACCATGCTCAATTTGTAAAGAATAACAATACATGCCAATGAGCATAATAAAGGTCAAAAATGCCATCCAGATGTGGTATTTTTTTGAGCCTTGAGTGGTAGTATCTAAGCTATCTTTAACTAAGCTTCCAAAAACTTTAAGTCGTTTCATGTGTTGTTTTTTTGGCGTGCCCACGGGGTCGGGCTTTCCACTATATCTTTTCTGTTACTTCTTATTCTTCGACAAAATCAGAGTAACAGAAAAGGATGCCGTTTCAATCCCTCACGCAATTTTATTAATCCATAAAATACCAGAACTTAGGTTCTGTTCCAAGATCTTCTTTTAGTCTAAATACTTTTTTATTATTGAGAACCCATCGTATTGTGCTGTCGGGGTCTAATAAATTTCCAAAAATTCGTGCTCCTGTTGGGCAAGCTTCTACACAAGCAGGATTTTTACCAGCTCGTGAACGCTGTACACAGAAAGTACATTTTTCCATTACTCCTTTTTTACGCATACGATTGCCTAAGTAATGTTGGTTTTTGTTAATTTCATTTTCAGGAACTTCTGGAGTACTCCAATTAAATCGTCGGCCGTCATATGGGCAAGCAGCCATACAATACCTACAGCCAACGCACCAGTCATAATCTACAACTACTAATCCATCTTCTTCACGCCATGTAGCTTGCACAGGGCAAACTTCTACACATGGAGGATTGTCGCAATGAAAACATTGTGTTCCCATATAAAAATGACCTTCTGCCGGGACTTCATGGTAATAATTGTCATCGGCTTCATCAAACTTAAGGCCTTTCCCATCTTTCATTTCATGAATTCGAATATACTCCATCTGCGAATTTCGATCCTGATTATTTTCTTCAACGCAAGCACTTACACAATCCATATACCCTTGACACTTAGAGATATTAAATGCATATCCAAAAAGCACATCTTTTTCGGCATTTTTAGAAGACATATTTATATTTTTCCCTTTTCGTAACTGGTAGGAACGTACTAATCGATCTACAGTGGCTTTTTTCTCCTCATCGGTCATTAATTTGTAGTTGCCTTTAAATTGTTCTTCCCAATCGATTTGTGCTTTTTCTTTGGTTTCTTCTCCAGAAGTCAGATTACAAGATGTGCTTATTGCTCCGGCTCCGATAACCAGACTAGCGGTTAATTTCCTAAAAGCAGTTCGGCGATCCATTTGTACATCAAAAACTTGGTCAAAACCATCTTTTTTGCGTTCGTCGCCAATAGCTGCATCTACCGCAGCATCAAATTCTTTATCACTAATTTGATCTTTAGTATGAGAGCCGCATCCACCAGATGTTTTTCCACAACCGCAAGAACCTGTATTTTGTTTCTTTTTGCTATTTAGGTTTAGAGAAAACCATTTTTTAGTATTGTCGCTCATTGTTAAATTATTAAGAGATATTACATGAAAGTGTAATAGCTAAACTATTCTCGTTCTTTTACTTTTTGAGTATTATACCCGGCAGGCCATCTGGTTTCAAAACCTGGCTTGTGTGGGTTATGGCAATTTACACAGGTCATTGATGCTCTGGGAGGAGCCCATCCTCCTAGTTTTTTGCCATGTGCACCGCCTTTCCAATCTTTAAACTGTTTGTTATGGCATTGACTACATAGTGTATAGCTTCTATTAAAATCAATGTCTGTACCTGTTAAACTGGTTAAGTTATCCATATCATTACCATTATGACAAGTAATACAATTCATAGTATTCAGGTTTGCATGAGCCAGCTTAATATCCCAGTGTGCTTTTTTTGAAGGATTTTCACTTTTTAATTCTTCTAATGGTTTGGTATGACATTCGGTACAGGCGTATGATTTGATTTCACTTTTACGTTCAGGAATCAAGAATGTGTGTTCTCCTTCTGTAATTTCTATTGTTTTTATACCTTCTAAATACTGTTCTGAAGAAATAGAGGTGCCATGATAATTTTTACTTTTGGCTTCTATTTTATCCGTAATATTATGATATTCATCTTCTCCGTGTTTACAAGAAAATAATATAACGGTAAGGAAAGTATACATTAGAATATGTATGTTATTATATCTATTCATTTTCAATACTATTAGCTCTTGTGAAAACTTCAATATCAGTTACTGTTTTGTCTTTAGGAACATGACATTGCCTACAATTTGTACGCTCTGGATGAGATACTTTAATCTCTTTTGGAGCTGCGGGTCCGGCATGGCAAGACAAACAATTTTCTCTCATTTGTATTTGATGTGGGATCATTGGTGGACTCCCGGGTAAAGCATTATTTACTCCTACTTTTGGAGCATGAGCCTTTGCAAAACCATTTTCGGTAAAGAGAGTTTGGGTGTTTTGTACTACATGGCATTGCCGGCAATTAACCATTTCTGGATGAGGTGTAACTGGTGCATATGCATTAAATTTGGTAACAAAACCTCCGTTTTCATGACATTGCAAACAGGTATTTGCTCCTAAGCTCATTTCTTCCTTAACAGGATGTGGGATACTGGGTGGTGCTCCAGGATATGCCCTGTTATCATAGTAAGTATCTAGTGATCTTTGATGTTCTTCATCAACAGGCATATTTGCATACTCTAATGCCAACCCAGAACGTTTGAATACACCACTTTCTAACGGAATAAATGTTTCGGTTGAGTTTTCCTGAATAGGAATATAACTTTCTTCCAAACCTTCCTGGTAACTATAATTCCAAATAGTGATAAAGGCTATGAACAATACTAAAAAAAGTGATATGATTCCGAGTCTTTTTTTCATAACCTATACTTTTTCAACTTTAACAGCACATTTTTTATAGTCAGGTTCTTTAGAAATTGGGCAAAAAGCATCTAAAGTAACGTCGTTAATTAGCATGTTTTCGTCGAAGAAGGGAACAAAGACCTGGCCTTTGGTAGGCAATCCTCTTTTGTTTATCGATGCAGGTAATATACACGAACCTCTACGTGATGTTACTTTTATATTTTCACCATCTCTAATTCCTAATGCTTTTGCATCTTCTGGATGAAATTCTACATAGGCATTTGGCATCGCTTTATGTAAAACAGGGATTCTACGGGTCATAGAGCCTGTGTGCCAATGCTCAACAACTCTTCCGGTGTTTAACCAAAACGGATATTCATTATCAGGTATTTCTGGAGCTGGTTCATAAGGACGTTGCCATATGACTGCTTTTCCGTCTGGTTTTCCATAAAAATGAAAATCTTCACCATTAGAACAAGCCGGATCATATTTTGCATTGAAACGCCATTGTGTAGATTTTCCGTTTACATATGGCCATATTACACCAGATTCTTTTTTCAGAACTTCTAAAGGAGCCATCCCATGTTTTGCTCCTTCATGAAACTGTCGGTATTCATTATAAATTTCTTCAACATGGTTTTCTTCACTATATGGAAATAAATCTTCATACCCCATTCGTTTTGCAACTTCAATGGTCATCCATGCATCAGGAGTGGTTTCTCCTGGGCCATCTACCATTTTATCCCAATGTTGTGTTCTTCGTTCAGAGTTTCCGTACAATCCGCTTTTTTCTATATGCCATGATGCTGGTAAAATGACATCTGCAACATCAGATGTTGGGGTAGGAAAAACATCAGAAACTACAACAAAACAGGAGTCTTGCTCCATACCCGGTCTATACCTGCTTGTTTTTGGCATCGAAACCAACGGGTTAGTTACTTGTGTCCAAATAAATTTAATATCTCCACGATCAATTGCTCTAAACATTTCTGTGGCATGATACGTTGGTTTAGCAGGGATACGTTCATAAGGTACTTTCCATATTTTTGCAGCCAGACGTCTATGTTTTTCATTAGTCACGACTCCTTTAGGTAACTTGTGCGTAAAAGTACCTACTTCTCTTGCCGTACCACAAGCAGATGGTTGCCCGGTTAGTGAAAATGGTCCATTTCCCGGTTGTGAAATTTTTCCGGTAAGTAAATGGATGTTATAGACTAAGTTGTTCATCCACGTTCCTCTGGTGTGTTGGTTCATTCCCATACACCAATAAGAAACCACTTTTTTATTTGGATCTCCGTATATAGAGGCTAAATACTTAATATCTTTTGCAGATACTTTTGAGTACTTGGCTACTTTTTCTGGAGTATAATCGTTTAAGAATTTTTTATAAGCTTCAAAATCTATTTTTTGTGGCTTGTCTTTAAATTTGTATTTGTCTTCGAGGCCATATCCCATATTGGTTAGTCCTTTGCTAAAATTGCAATGTTTTTCTACAAAAGACCTATTTACCCATCCATTTTTGATAATTTCATAACAAATTGCATTGGCAACGGCCAAATCTGTTTGAGGTTCAAATAATATAGATTTATCAGATGCAGTACTAGAACGTGTTGTACGTGTTGCAAAATCAATAATCTTAGCACCTCTTCTATTTTTTTGTTCGAGCATTCGGGAGAATAACACCGGATGCATTTCTGCCATATTATTACCCCATGTAATAAAATAGTCGGCATGGTCGATATCATCATAACAACCCATAGGTTCATCAGCACCAAAAGTGGTTAAAAAACCAGCTACTGCACTCGCCATACATAAACGGGCATTACAATCTAGATTATTTGTGCCAATCGCACCTTTCATTAATTTTGAAGCAACATATCCTTCGGGAATGGTAGATTGACCGGAAGTATACATCGCTACACTATCTTTGCCATGTTTTTGAATAGTCTCCTTCATTTTGTTGGCAACAATGTCTAAAGCTTCATTGATTGGAGTTTTAACATATTGACCATTTTTCTTTACCAATGCATGGGTTAATCTATCTTTTGATTGAATACACATGATTTGATGGTATCCCTTTACACAAAGTAACCCTTTATTAACACTACTCTTAGGATCTCCTTTTACGGCAACAGCTTTTCCGTTTTGGGTTCCTATAAGCACTCCGCATCCTACACCACAAAATCTACATGGAGCTTTTGTCCAATCGATATCACCGCTTGGCAATCCTTTTTCCTGTTCGTCTGCAAATAAGATTCCCGGAAACATAGTTGCTGCAGCGGTCATAGCAGACAACATAGCCATCTTTTTTATGAACTTTCTTCTATTTGTGAGAGAGGTATACATAATACTAATTGTTTTGTGGTGTATTAAATCCAGAGACCATAGCTAATAATTTTAGACTTTCTATAGTATCCAGTTTTTCTTTTAGAATTGCTTCTTCAGTTTCATTTTCAGTCTCTGTAATTAAGATGAGTACATCCTTATTATTGGCTGGCATGACTTCACATTGCTCTATTGAAGATAGCGCATTGATAAGCTCATTTTTTTCTCCTTTTTGTGGATGGGCTAAATAACTCTTAATTGGCATAGTTTTATTATTTGTTGGTTGTAAATAGCGTTGGTTTAATTGTCACCATGATCCATCCCCAATTATTGGTATTCCCATCAAAATTATTTTTCAGCACTTCCATTCCATCTGAAGCAAAGAGGTGAGAATATCCAGCTTTGATATTTACATTCTTTTGTAAATTATAAGAATAGACCAAATCTATTTCTGTACCCAGTTGTTTAGATTCATCTCCTGGTAAATCTGCGGCAGCCATAAAATTGTGAGCGGCTACATTTAATGTAGATTTTGGAGTAATTTTCGCATTAGCTTTTAGATACAAGTCGATTAGCCCTACATTTCCGATATGGTTTCCTACATAGAAATAATCCATTAATCCATTAAACTTGTGATTGGTGCCATAAAAAGGAGTAAAAGCTTCGTTATCTCCATTAGCAGGTGCTCCGTTATCATTACCACTTTGTAATTCTCCACCAAGTACTATTTTCCATTGTTCTGATACTTTATAACCTGCCTCTAGGCCTAATAAATATGCACTTAGGTCATTATCGGCTAAATCATTTCCAAATTGATAATAAAGATTAGATGTAAAACCAAGTTTTCCTGTTTTATATTTTAAATGGGTCCCTACAGTTTGGCTATATCTGGTTTCATTATTTTCAGAATTGGTAGCATCTGTATACTGTAATCCATTATTAAGAAAAAGGAAACTTCCTGAAAAACTTTCCCAATCTTTGTGTAGCCAAGCGTATTGGATACTTTTATATGTATTTGGTGTCGTAAGTGTAGTTTCTGTTAAGGATTCTTCTCCTTGGTTAAATGCAAAACCCAGATCAAACTTAAAACTATTTTTGTCGTATCTTATAAGAGCAGCATCGTGGCTTCTTGCTTGCTGTGCCCAACCTACGTTTCCAAAAATACGCTGATCGTCGTATGAAATTTCCTGGCGACCTAATTTTAATGAGATATTTGGGTTAAAAAGAATTTCTCCCCAGGCCTGTTGAACACTAAAACCATTTTTATCTGCTGTATTAAGTTGAGGTACGTCTCCCCATACCCTTACATCTTGCAGACTTACGTAAAAATTTAATTTCTCCGTTTTATATCCAGCATTTAATCGTGTGCGCTGAGATACAAATGCTGCGGGATCTGCATCATCTGGGAAAAGTGTTTTAAATCCATGCCTGTATTCGAATCGCGGTCGTACTTCGGCGTCGATTTTTAATTGAGCATTAGTAGTTGTAATAAGTAATATGAAAAAAATGAGGGTATTAAGTTTAATGAGTTTCATAGTAAGATTTGATTATAAATTAACTACGGTAAATATTGGTTCATTTATTATTGCATACAATGATATCAGTCAGGTTTAGTTTTTTTACCATAAAAATTGACTAAATACAAGGTGCAAATCAACCATCATTCCCATTCTTAAACCATACTCAGAATATACTATTTGTTTTTCTTAGATTAGAGAATAAACAAATAGTTAGATGTCTTTTTTCACCTCGATAATATACTGATAAAACTATTCTCAAATAGAGTCATAAAGCATGATAATTGTCATAAAGCAGATATATTAATTCAATCTAAATAATAATAATTCTTTAAAAACAGATCTTTTTCTTTTTTAAAGGCAGGTGTAACTTTCGGATAACTAATTTTATAGCTAAAAAAAGGTTTAATTATGTATGGTTGTATATACGACAGATCTTTTGTTAAAAAAATCAATTTTGGCATTAGGTATTTACCGAAATAGTTATTATATCATCGAAATTTTAAAAACTAGAATAAAACATTCAGAAGTTTATATTATAATAGACCGATATTATTATCTATTTATGTTCATATTCTATATCCTTAAGCCACCTATAATCTGGTAGAAGTTTATATGTTATGGTGTGTGTAAACCCTTCTATTTGATTGTATTCTGTAAACTCAAATCTATTAGGTCTAATGATGTATCCTCCCCAATGCTCTGGTCTTGGAATAACTTGGTTTTTGAATTTGGTTTCGTAGTGTTTTAGTTGGTCTTCTAGAACTTTGCGTGAAGAAACTACTTTACTTTGATCAGAAGCCCAGGCTCCTAATTTACTACCTTCGGGTCGTGATTCGAAATATCCTTCTGATAAGTTGCCGGCAATTTTTTCTGCTTCTCCTTCAATTAAGATGTTCTTTTTTGCTGTGGTCCAATTAAAGGCAATAGAAACTTTATTGTTTTGCGCGATAGCCTTTCCTTTCTCACTGTTATAGTTGGTAAAAAAGATGAAACCCTCCCAGGTGAAGCGTTTTAATAATACAATTCTACTTTTGGGAAAGCCATCTACCCCAATGGTGGAGAGTAACATTGCATTAGTTTCATCCTCGGGATAAGCTTTATCTACCTCATAAAACCATTGCTGAAAATGTTGAATTGGGTTATGGTCATTAGAAGTATTGATCATTATTTTGATATTAATTTTTTTCCGGACCAGTTTGTAAGCACGGTGACATATGCAACAATAGATATCGAACTTAATGGCATTAGTATTGCAGCTATCACAGGAGAGAGTTGTCCGGTAACAGCAAAGTATAGACCTATACTATTATATAAAAACGATAGAACAAAACTTGATTTAATAATTGCAATCGCTTTTTTGGATAGGTTAAGATAAACTGATATGGTATCAAATTTTGAAGCATCAAGAATAGCATCACATGCAGGAGAAAATACATTTACATTTTCTGAAACGGCTATACCTACATCACTTTGGGCTAAGGCACCGGCATCATTTAACCCATCACCAACCATGATGACATTTTGATTATGTTGTTGTAATGATTTGATATAGTTTAGTTTATCGTCTGGTTTTTGATCAAAAAGTAAAGAGGTGTTTTTGGGGAGTAGTTTTTTTAAATATTCTTTTTCGCCTTCATTATCGCCTGATAAAATAGCGAGTTTGTAATCTTCAGATAGTTGATCAAATACTTTTTTAACTCCTTTTCTATATTGATTATGAAAAACGTAATGGCCTTTATAATGTTCATTAGTACTAATATGAACTGTAGTGTCTGTGATTTCAGCATTAATGTCCTGTCCTACAAAATTTGCTGATCCTATTTTGATAGTGTCTTCTTCAAGTTTACCTTCAATCCCTTTCCCGATATATTCGTGATATTCGTCTAGAGTTAGGATATCTTGTTCTGCCAATATATCATAAAGTGTTCTGCTAAGTGGGTGATTTGATGCTCGTAAGGTGTTTTTAAGCAAGGATTCTTCTTCGGGGGTTAGTTTCATTCCTTCATAGGTAACTTCACTTGTAATTGTAGTGGTTATGGTACCTGTTTTGTCAAAAATCATGGTATCTATCTTGGATAATCGTTCTATAACATCTGCATTTTTGAGATAGAATTTGGTTTTTCCGAAGATGCGAAGGATATTGCCCAAGGCAAACGGTCTTGCCAATGCCAATGCACATGGACAGGCGATAATAAGTACAGCGGTGAATACCTGTGCGGCTTTTGAAGGATCAACAAATAACCAAAAAGAAGTAGCAAGTACAGCAATACATAAGATTGTAATCGTAAAATATTTGCTTATCGTATCGGTAAGATTGGTAAATGAAGCTGTTTTATCTTTATTAAATACATCGTTGCTCCATAATTGAGTAAGATAGCTTTGTTCTACCGATTTTAAAACTTCGATTTCTATCGCTCCATAAAGTTGTCTGCCCCCGGCAAAAAGAGTATCGCCCGATTGTTTGGTGACCGATTCACTTTCGCCAGTTACAAAACTGTAGTCAATTTGGGCATCACCTTCGATAAGAATTGCATCTACAGGAATTAACTCTCCATTTCTGATCAATAGTCGATCCCCTTTTTTAATATCATAAACTTGTATATTTTCTTCTTTTCTTTCTTTTTTATGTTTTGTAAAGGCAATTCTTGTTACTGCAATAGGGAAATAAGATTTATAATCTCTTTCGAAAGATAAAAAGGAATAGGTTTTTTGCTGGAAAAATTTTCCTAGTAATAGAAAAAATACCAGTCCGGTAAGGCTATCAAAGAAACCAGTGCCCCAATCAAAAATTATTTCTGTAGTACTTCTTAAGAAAAGGACGAGAATCCCTAAAGCAATGGGGATATCGATATTTAATATTTTAGACCGTAATCCTTTATAAGCAGAAATAAAATAATCTTGTGCAGCATAAAATACAACGGGCAATGAAAAAGTAAACATTAACCAACGAAAAACGTGTTTGTATTGTTCTAACCAGTATTCAGATACTTCAAAATACTCTGGAAAAGATAAGAACATTACATTTCCGAAAGCAAAACCGGCAATACCAAGTTTATAAATCAAACTTCGATTTATTTGTGTTTCCCCTGTGGTATAGTCATTCAGACTAATATAGGGTTCATAACCTATAGAATTAAGTAAAATGACCAAGGCTTTGAGGGAAACACGATCACTATTAAAAGTAATACGAACTGTTTTTTTAGGGAAATTAACCTGGGATGCAGTAACCGCTGGTTGAAGCTTATGGAGGTTTTCTAATATCCAAATGCAGGAACTACAATGCATATGTGGAATATATAGTGTGATGATTTGGGTATTACCGTCCTTAAATTCTATTAATTTTTCAGCAATAGCAGGAGTGTCGAGATAATCGTATTTTCCTTGAATTTCTTCAGGAATGGCACCAGGAGCAGACTGTAAGTCATAATAACAGGATAAATCATGAGTCGAAAAAATTTCAAATACAGTTTTGCACCCATTACAGCAGAATGTTTTTTGATCAAATTTGATTACCGTTTTACCGCAATCATCTCCACAGTGAAAGCAAGTATGCTCTGACATAGAATTTGTTTGTTACAAATATGAAAAAGTATGCATTTATATAATATGACAAATGTCATGATTCCTCAACTGACAAAAATCATAGTTTTTGCATCTGTGATTACCTACTTTTGAGTATAACATATCAAAAAAAGCAACCGAATGAGAAAAATATTGATTCCCACAGATTTTTCAGAAAATGCGATGAATGCTTTACGATATGCTGTTGAACTTTTTAAATATGAACGGTGTGATTTTTTTATATTACATGCTTATGCCGATGAGGTATACGATCATAGCACCGTAGTTTCTCGCGAAATTTTTGATACACTAAAAGAAAGAGTATATAAAAACTCTAATATGGCATTAGAGAAAGTACTTTTAGAAATAAAGAATATTTCACCTAATCCTCGACATGAGTATAAATTACTATCCATGTTTGGGAGTCTAACCGATGAGGCTAATGATCTGGTAGATAAGGAAAATATAGATATTCTGATTATGGGAACAAAAGGAGAAACTAATGACCAAAAGCTTACTTTTGGGAGCAATACTTTACAGGTTCTTAAGTATGTAAAATGCCCTGTATTAGTAATTCCAAGTAATTGTAGTTACAATTCGCCAAAAAATATTCTATTTCCTACAAATTATCAATTACCATTTAAGCGAAGAGAACTAAAATTGTTTAGTACATTAACTAAAAGCTTTAGGTCTACTATTAATTTTTTATATATCTCGAACTTTGACAAGCTTTCTATCCGGCAAGAAGATAATAAGCATTTTTTAAAAAAATCATTACCTAATGCTAAATTAATATTTCATCAAGAGACAGCAGAAGACCTTACCTATGCTATAAACCAGTTTACAGAGCGTAATGAAATAGATTTTTTGGTAATGGTAAATTCGAGGCGTTCTTATTTAGAAAATGTTTTAGATCGATCTACAATTGATAAAATAGGACTACATATTAAGATTCCTTTTTTAGTGATGCAAAACTTACAACGATATTAAAATTATATAGAGATGAAACGAATTTTATTACCTACCGATTTCTCTGATAATGCATTTAATGCGATTAGATATGCTTTAAATTTGTTTAGAGAGGAAGAGACTACTTTTTATTTGCTCAATACATTTACGCCAGTATCATATCACACAGGGTATCTTATCGAGAACCCTGCACCGTATGGCATGGAAGATATTGCAATGATAAATTCTAAACGTGATGTCGAACGAACAGAAGAAAAAATCAAAGAAGAGTTTAATAACCCGAAACATAGTTTTGTTAGATTATCAGTTTTTAATACTCTAATAGGAGAAATTAAGTCAGTTGTCGAAAAATACAATATTGATTTAATAATAATGGGTACCAAAGGAGCTACAGGCGCCAAAGAAGTCTTTATCGGGACACATACGATGTATACGATAAAAAAAGTAAACTGTCCTGTTATTGCAGTTCCTTCTGGTTTTGAATTTGAAAAACCTAAAGATGTTTTATTTCCAACAGATTATAACCTTAGTATGGATAATAGATATTTACCTTTAATAAAAGAAATTTGTGATAAATATATTTGTAGACTTAATATCTTAAATGCTTATTATGGAGTTGCTTTAGATGCTGAACAGCAAAAGATTAAGGAGGAATTGGATAAGTATTTTAAAAATAATGCTCATATTTTTCACATTGCCGAAGGAATGGATGTACTAGAGGCTGTAGAAGATTTTCAGAAAAAGCACAAAATCGATTTATTGGTTATGATTCACAATAAACATTCTTTCTTCGAAAATCTTTTATTCAAACCAGTAATTAACCAGGTAGCCTATCATACCAATATTCCTTTTTTGGTAATCCCTTCTATAGAGAGGATCGCTTGATATTAATCCTAGACCTCGCTAGTCTGATAAATATAGACAAATGAAACAAATTCTAATCCCTACAGATTTTTCTGATAATGCTTGGAATACTATATTGTATGCTATAGAATTATATAGAAATGTTCCTTGTGAGTTTTATTTGTTAAACACGTATGACCTTGAACCAGTACAACTTATAAGTGTGGTGAGTTCACAGCGTATAGGTCATCTTTATGAAGCGATTAAAATGGAATCTGAGCAAGGACTGAAAATGATTTTAGAAGATATCCATAATTCTACACCAGGACTGCATCATATCTTTAAAACAATAAGTAAAAAGGGATCCTTGGTTCAAAATATAGACAAGCTTTCAGAACATAACTCTTTTGATATGATTATCATTGGTACCAAAGGAACAACTGGAAGTAAAAATCTTTTTTTAGGAAGTACTACACAAAAAGTAGTCAATAATGTATCACATTGTCCTATCCTTATTATTCCTGATGATTCATATTTTAAAGAAATTTCGGCAATAGCTTTTGCAACAGATTTTGAGCGAATGTATCATAAGGCAGAGATCGCTCCTATACTAGAATTGGCTAAAAGTCAGAATGCTACGGTTAGGATGATTCATATATATGATAAACCCAAATTAAATCCTTTACAACATTATAATTCTAGCTCATTAGAATATTATTTTAAACATGTAAAATATGATTTTCATGTCATGTCTGATTTCTCTACAGTAGAACATGCTATTCAGGAATTTATAGAAGAACTAGAAATCGATATTCTGGTAATGATTAATTATGAGCATAGTTTTGTAGAAAGAATAATAAAAGAACCCATCATCAAAAAAATGACATTTAATACTATAATTCCTTTTTTGATAATCCCTGCCGATATTGGTATTTGAGAGTTTTTGTAGACATGAGATTTGTCATAGTATTCCTGTTATTATAAAGCTAATTTTATGATATAATTTGTAAAACTGAAAAGAGATGAAAAGGATACTTGTTCCCACAGATTTTTCTAATAACGCTTATGGCGCACTTTTTTATGCGACCAGATTATTTCAAGATCAGGAGTGTCAATTTTATATTCTAAATACTTTTAATGTAGATACTCCGGTTTTAACAAGTAGAATTAATATTGCCAAAGGAGATTTATTATATCAGGAATTAAGTAATGAGTCGCAGGAAAAGCTTACCGAAACGCTCCATTCTATAGTTAGAGATACAGAGGATTATAAGCATACGTTTGAAACTATTTCTGTTTCCAAAAAACTTACCGATACCATTAACAAAACCATAAAAAGTAAAAATATCGATCTTGTTGTTATGGGAACTAAGGGAGCCAGTGGTGCCAAAGAAGTTCTTATAGGAAGTAATACGGTTAAAGTCATTAATAATATTAAGGATTGCACGATACTGGCAGTACCAGATGAATTTGATTTTAAAAAACCTACAGAAATTGCTTTTGCAACAGATTTTAAATGTCTTTATAATATAGAGTCTTTAAAACCTCTTCTAGAAATTGTTACTCTATTTTCTTCAAACATTAGGGTGATGCATATTCATGAAGAAGAGAAATTAGACGAAATACAAGAACATAATCTTAAGCATCTTAAAGAAAATTTCAAAGACTTTAATTACTGTATCCATTGGATTCCTCGATTTACTCAAAAAGCTAAACTTATCAATGAGTTTATTGATAATATGGATATTGATATACTATGTATGTCACAATATAAACATAGTCTTATAGAAAGTATCACACATGAACCTACTATTAAAAAAATAGGATTTCGCACAACCATTCCTTTCTTGGTCATTCCTGAGTTAAGCTGATAATTATCATAGTTTTTACAAGGCTAGATCCATACATTTATAAGACTAATCTTAAAGACCTAAATGATGAAAAAAAAGATTTTGTTGCCCACGGATTTTTCAAAAAACGCGTGGAATGCTATACTATATGCTATAGAGTTATATAAAAATGAAACATGTGATTTTTACGTACTTAATGTGTTTAATGCAACAGGTTATGCATTAGAAAGCATGATGATTCCCGAACCAGGAGAACGACTTTATGAAGAGGCCAAAGAGAAATCAGAAAAGGGCTTAAGTAAAATCGAAGAAAGGTTAAGTTTTAGAGATGATAACCCTAATCATAAATTTTTTATGATATCTCAATTCAATAATGTATTGAGTGCGATCAAAGATACCGTAGAGAAAAAAGATATCGAAATGATCGTTATGGGAACCAAAGGAACGACTAATGCTGGAGATCTCATTTACGGTAGTAATACAGTTTTGGTGATGGAAAAAGTAAGAAATTGCCCTGTTATGGCAATACCAGAAAACACTAACTATAAAGAACCAAAAGAAATTGTATTTCCAACAGATTATAGAACTCAAATTAAGCGCAGAGAGCTTCAATATCTAATTGAAATAGCACGAATCACAAATGCTGAAATAAGAATTCTTCATGTTACAAATGATGATGATCTGGATGAAGAACAAGAAAACAACAAGGGATTACTTGTAGAATACTTGGATGGTATAAAATACACTTTTCATACACTGCATAATATAGATATAAAAGGAGGGCTTAGCAGTTTTGTAGAAAGCCGGGGGAGTGATATGATTACTTTTATTAATAGAAAACACAGTTTTTTTGGAAGTATATTTTCAAGGCCAATGGTAAAAAATTTAGGACATCATTCTCAAGTACCGGTATTGGCCTTACATGATTTAGCAAATTAAGCAGATATACTACAATTAGGCAGTCTACACTTATAACTGCTGTTAATACTCTTTAACCATAAAAAATAAACAGATGAAACCTGTAGGAATTTGGATAGATAAAGAAAAAGCTCATATCATTTCTGTTAAAGAAGATAGCGAGGATATGACTACCATACCATCAGAAATTGAAAACTTTCGTATTCACGGCGGTTCTGGAACACGACTTAAAGGCGGGCCGCAGGATGTGGTTCAGGATAGTAAATATCTAGAACGAGAGAAACATCAATTTAAAGCCTATTTTAAAAAGATTATTCCTCTTATAAAAGATGCAGATAGGATTGTGATTTATGGGCCTGCAGAGACGGGAGAAAAATTTAATAAAGAATTAACAACAAACTATAGAGATATCGGTAAAAAGGTAAAAGATGTGCTTAAAGCAGATAGTATGACCGATAATCAAACTAAAGCTTTGATAAGATCATATTTCAAAAAAGATTAACAGCGTATTCATTAAGATATTTAGTTAGTTGTATTTAATATTTAAATAGTTTTAATGCAAAATCAGAATTTTGATGTTATAAAATCTTCTGGAGAAAAAGTTAAATTTTCACTCCGAAAACTTCGCAATTCCTTAAAGCGAAGTGGTGCAGATGATAAAGCAATAGAACATATTCTGGGAGTCGTTAGAGATGAATTATATCAAGGAATTTCTACCAGAGAAATTTATAATCGAGCTTTTGCATTACTAAAAAAGAAGAAATCGGTTTTTGCTTCAAAATACAAACTAAAAAAAGCAATTTATGAATTGGGACCAACAGGTTTTCCTTTCGAGCGTTTTATTGCATCTATATTACAGTATTCTGGTTATCAGGTAGAAGTTGGGCAAATCATTCAGGGTATGTGTGTCTCTCATGAAGTAGATGTAGTAGCCAGGAAAAATAGGGACTATCTGGTTATAGAATGTAAGTTTCATAGCGAAGAAGGACGCAATTGTAATGTAAAAGTCCCTTTGTATATCCATTCTCGATTTAAGGATATTGAAACGCACCATAAAAATAATGGAGAAATAGTGCCTAATCATGGTTGGGTTGTGACCAATACACGTTTTACAAAGGACGCAATTCAATATGGCGAGTGTGTAGGTTTGTATTTATTAAGTTGGGATTATCCTATAGAAAATAACCTTAAAGATAGAATTGATCGTTTAGGGTTATATCCAATAACGGTTTCTACGCTTTTAACAAATCGTGAAAAACAATTTTTATTAAGCCGAAACATTGTTTTAGCAAAACAATTGATAGAACAGATTTTTTTTCTGGATCATTTAGGCATTTCTGAACAGCGAAAACAAAAAATTGTGAATGAAATAAAAATGCTATGTACAGTATAAAATAAAGTCTTATGCCATCAATTAAAATTCACTTTTTGGGAGCTGCAGGAACGGTTACCGGATCTAAGTTTTATCTCGAAACTCCTCAAAAAAATATATTAATTGATTGTGGGATGTTTCAAGGAGTTAAAGAATTAAGAGAATTAAATTGGCAAGATTTGCCTATCGATGCTTCTGCGATTGATATTGTACTGCTTACACATGGGCATTTGGATCATACAGGTTATTTACCAAGGTTAATTAAACAAGGATTTACAGGCGATATTGTAGCTACTGCACCTACATTGGCAATTACTGAAATTATTTTAAGAGATAGTGCAAAGATACACGAAGAAGAAGCCGAAAAAGCTAATAAAGAAGGTTATTCTAAACATGATCCCGCATTACCTTTTTATACCAAGACCGATGTAGAGAAAACAATTAAATATTTTAAAAGAGAAGAGAAAGATACATGGGTTTCGTTATCTCAAGATATACAATTTAGATTTAGATATAACGGACATATTATAGGATCTACTTTTATAGAGTTACATCTTTACGGAAAGATATTGGTGTTTTCTGGAGACTTGGGAAGAACAGATGATGTATTACTTTATGCTCCAGAAAAACCAGATTGGGCCGATTTTCTTTTTATAGAAAGTACCTATGGCAATAAGTTACACCCTGGTGAAGATGTCGAAGAAAAACTTATCACGTTGATTAATGATACATTATATAACCAAGGGGTTTTAATCATTCCTTCATTTGCAGTAGAACGATTACAAACTTTGATGTATATACTTTGGAAACTGTATCAAAAAAATCGCATTCCTAATCTACCTGTTTATGTAGATAGCCCAATGGGAAACAATGTACTTTCTGTTTTTGAAAGCTTTCCTAACTGGCATAAATTACCTATGAACGAATATCATGCTATTTGCAATCATACTAATATTGTGATGTCTTATAAAGAAACGTGGGAAGTGGTCGATAATCCACGTCCCAAAATTGTTATTGCGGGTAGCGGAATGGTTACCGGAGGCAGAGTACTTACTTATTTGCAACAGCTTATAGACAATGTTAATACCTCTGTAGTGCTTGTGGGTTTTCAGGCAGAAGGAACTCGTGGAAGACAATTACAAGAAGGAGCTCATGAGATCAAACTATTTGGTAAATATTATCCTGTAAAAGCAAAGATTTACAATATAGAAAGTTTATCTGCCCATGCAGATCAGCAAGAATTATTAGATTGGATGAGTGAAATTAAGAATGTTCCCGAAAAAGTATTTTTGATTCATGGCGAAGCAACTCCTGCAGATGTATTGCGCGTAAAAATACAAGATACATATCAATGGAAAGTTCAGATTCCTAAACTACATGATACCATAGAAATTATGGTTTGATTTTTTATTTCAGGAAAAACAAAAAGAGAAGCAGGAAATATTTTGTTAAAAGCCATGAAACCTGATAATTATCACTTTTTAATTCATAGAGGTTAAGTACCTTTTTGGTAAGCTTTAAAAACCTGAAAAAAATGATGGCAACAACAGATAATACCTCTGATAAAGAATTAAAAGAGATTCATTTTGATATCTTAAAATGGAAATCAAGTCTTCGATTTATCGAAGGCGAAATACATTTTATCAATCAATTATTAAATTCTTACGTTTTTGAACCTACCACCCCAAATCTTTTTGAGCGGTTACAAGAGTTTAAACAACAAATCACAGACATAGAGAAAGAAATACAAAATATAAGTCAAGGTATAAGAACACACGAAAGTGAATTAGGCGGTATGCTAGAATGCGATACTATTTCTTGTGACAATTTTTACTATAAAAATCATATTCTGGTAAGATGTACTTTTGATGACTTCTATAAAAATTTCAGCAGGTTAAAATCTGAGATTTTTCTGTATGCGGGTGGAGTTTTGAAAAAGAACAAGAAGTAACGTTAAATAGAGGTTAAAATGCTAATAAACTGATAATTGTCATTTTAATATGCTCATTGCTAGCTTAATTTTAGCATAATAATAACTCTAATAAACCTTAACGTTATGTCATTAATTAAATTTAACAAAAGCAGATTTCCCTGGATCAATGATCGTGTTTCTACATGGTTAGATACAGATGATTTTTTTGCAGACGATTTTTTTGTAAAAGACAGAAATCTTCCTGCAATGAATGTCAAAGAAAACAAGGATAATTTTGAAATTGAACTCGCAGTTCCTGGTTTTTCAAAAAAAGATATTGAAGTAACTATGGAAGATGATGTGTTACACATTTGTGCTCAAAAAAGTAAAGAAGAGGTAGAAGAGGATAAAGGGTACACACGTAGAGAATTTAGTTATAACGAGTTCGATAGAAAATTACAGTTACCTACCAGCGTAAACCAGAATGAAAAGATTAAAGCTGTCTACAAAAATGGAGTGCTTACTCTCAATCTTCTAAAAAAAGAAGAAGCAAAAGAACAACCCAAAAAGGTAATTGAAATAGATTAATCTATACAAGAAAGGCAGAGAATAGATTTAGGGACATTATTCTCTGTCTTTTTATCTAAAATGATGACCTTAAAATAGAAACCATGAAAGCAAAGCAACCCAATATAAAATATGTAGAATGGCGAAGCCCAGAAGAATTACATGAGATTTCTCTAAACTGGGTGTCAGAACTTAAATTCATCAAAGATGAACAGCATTTTTTAGATGAACTTATAGAAAACCATACAATACAACTAATTTCAAAAAAGATTTTTGAAAAGAGTAAGAGCATACTACAAGAACTATCTCTTAGCAGGAAAGGTCTCGACCCACTACTAAAAAAAATAATTAATCACCATAATGAACTTACCATATTGTTAGATGGAGTTGATCAACCTGTAGAGGAAAAACAATATAAAGAGGATCATTGGGAGTTAACGATGGCAGTAAGTAAATACCTAAACCGTTATAAAGAAACAAAAATAAAGATTTTTGATGTAATAAAAACGATAATGAAAGAGAGTAAACAAAAACGTCTATTGAGTTAAGTAGATGAAACGTATACTAAAAATCATGGTATTTTTTGTTTTGATACTCTTTTCCGGATTATGGGTGTGGTACGAGTATACCTATTCTATGGATACTGTAATCCCTTTTGAAATTAATGATGCTAATCTCAAAACTAAAGTTTTGATAGCCTCACAAGGAAGCAGATTTAAAGACTCTTTGGTTCAAGGCATCATTAGGCATTATCAAAATGATGCAGTGTATTTTAAGATAATAGATGTGTATACGATGTTTACTGTAAATATTGATAAGTGGGATGCTTTGGTTATTATTAATTCGTGGGAGTATGGGAGCCCACCGAAAAATGTAAAAAAGTTTATTAAAAACCATCCAAATCAATTAGACAAGCTCATTATCCTGTCAACCGTAGGAAGCAGTAATATAGCTTTAGAAGGTGTTGATGTAATATCTGGCGAATCTATTATCGAAAAAACACCAGAATATACCAATATAGTAGTAGAACGATTAGATAAAATTATAAAGCCAAAAAGCTTACATATATTTTAATAACCTATACCAAGAAAATATGAACAAATTATATATATATCTTTTAGTTATTAGTGGATTACTGTACAGTTGTTCATCTAGCGAATTAGTCGAAAACTGGAAAAATCCTGATATTGATACGTTTGAAGCTCAAAAAGTTCTGGTTATTGGAATCACTCCAGACGAAAGTGCCCGAAAAGTATTCGAAAAGAAATTAGCGACAGAACTAAAGAAAAGTGGTGTTAATGCCGTAAGGAGTTTAGATTATTTTGAAAATTCTTTTACAACGTCTCCAAAAACCGAAAAAGAAATGATGGCTATCGAGTCTAAGCTTATAGAAAACGGCTTTGACGCGATTTTACTTTCTAAAGTATTAGGAGTCGAAGATAAAGTAACCGTTGTAAAAGCATATAGAAATCTGGATAAAACATTTGACAGTTTTAGAGATGACTATTATGAAAATCAGGATATATATTATGATGAAGATTATTATGAAGAATATCAAATTTTTCACGCAGAATCTTCACTTTATTGCATTTGCCCAGATAAAGAGAGAGAATTAATATGGAAAGGATCAATAGATATCACAGAGCCCGAAAATATTAAAAAAGCAGTAAGCGACTATGTTAAAGTACTGGTTTGGGCACTAAAGGGGCAACAATTATTAATTATTGAAGAACTTACTAATGAAGATATTGATATATAGTGCCAAGGACTTTGAAATCCCGTTTCTTGAAAAAGCAAATAACGAAAAGCATCAAATTAAATATGTGCCAGAACGACTTACCTCAAAAACGGCTGGGCTGGCATTAGGCTTTGATGCTATATCTATTTTCTCTGCAGATGATGGGTCTTCTATGGTTTTAGAAAGATTAAAAGATTTTGGAATCAAATATATAGCGCTTCGTTCTACGGGATATGACAATGTAAATATTAATACAGCTAAAAAGTTAGGGATCAAAGTGGCTAATGTAGCTGGATATTCTCCGCAAACCATAGCAGAACATGCTGTTGCATTATTGTTAACCCTTAGTCGTAAACTCATACCTTCTAATGCTCAAGTGAGCGCATATAATTTTTCATTAAGTCACCTTGTTGGTTTTGATATCAATAAAAGAACTGTTGGTATTATTGGAACCGGCAGAATAGGAAAAACAATTGCCAGAATTATGCATGGGTTTAATTGTGAGATTATTGGCCATGATATTTATGAGGATAAAAAATTAGAAGAAAAGTACCAGATATCATATATGACTCTCGACAATTTATGTAAACAATCTGATATTATCTTTTTGTGTATACCACTCAATAGTCAGACACATCATCTTATAGATATGGATCGAATTGAGCAGATGAAAAAAGAAGCAATACTTATCAATATTGCAAGAGGTGCATTAGTGCATACGCAAGATGTTGTACAAGCTTTAACATCAAAAAGTATAGCTGGATATGGTACAGATGTATATGAACATGAAAGTGGAATCTTTTTTTATGATCATTCTGAAAATAAACCTAAGGATAAAACATTACAACAACTTCTTGATTTACCTAATGTAATTCTTACGCCTCATCAGGCGTTTGCTACCAAAGAAGCACTTACAACTATTGCAGAAACAACCATTTATAATATTAATTGCTGGCAACAAAATGAGCCTGGTAAAAACGAATTGACACCAGAGTTAGTGGGGTAGTTTGTTTTTAACTATTCCGTATAATAAAGTACCCAGTATAGAAGAGATAAGTACGATTAGAATTGGTACATAACCAGCTCCCAAAAGAACAAACATAGGCCCGGGGCATGCACCTGCAAGCGCCCATCCTAATCCAAAAAGGATACCTCCAAACATATATCTTTTGAAACTTCTGTCTTTAGGAGCAAAAATTATAGGATCACCATAAAACGACTTTATTTTAAATCTTTTTATAACCTGAGTAATAATAATGCCTAGCCCTACTGCAGAACCAATGATTCCGTACATATGAAAGGATCCGAACTGAAACATTTCATAGATTCTAAACCACGATGCTGCTTCTGATTTGAATAAAATAATTCCGAAGAAAATACCAATACCTAAATATATAATTGAACGCATATGTTTAAAAAATTAAAGGAAAAATAAAGTGTATCATGGTCAGTCCGCCAATAAAAAATCCAATTACAGCAATAAAAGAAGGTAGTTGCAGATTGCTTAATCCAGAGATAGCATGCCCCGAAGTACACCCGCCGGCATATCTAGCTCCAAACCCTACAAATAGTCCACCGATTATGAGTAAAAAGAGTGTTTTAGGATCTGTTAGGGCTTCATTAGAAAATAATCTATCTGGCATGTATTCCATCCCGGTACTATTAAACCCCTTGGATTGAAGGTCAGAAACAACCTTTGGATTAATAGATACAGAATTGTCTACCGATAAAAAAGTATTAGCAATGAACCCTCCTATAATGACACCAAGTACCACAATAAGGTTCCACTGTTGAGCCTTCCAGTCGAATCTAAAAAAATCTGATGTTTTTCCTGCTCCACAAATAGTACATATTGTTCTTAGATTAGATGACATACCAAATCTTTTTCCAACCATTAGTAATAAAAATAATACTAATGCGATTAGTGGTCCCGATACATACCACGGCCAGGGATTATAAATCCAATTCATTTATATTAATTTTTTAGGCAAAGTAATTAAATTGAAAACGAGTTGTCTGTAACTTGGGTTACAAAACTGTTATATTTTATTTTATTGTAGAAGGGCACACATAATCTGTAGTTTTAATCCCTACTTCTTTTATATCCTTAAAACCTCCGGCTATATCTATTAGGTTATGAATACCACGACTTTTTAGTATAGAAGCTGCAATTACCGAGCGATATCCTCCTGCGCAATGTACATAGAAAGTTTTGTCATCGGGGAATTCAGCTAAATAATCATTAATAAAATCCAATGGTGTATTATGTGCATCATCGATATGTTCTGCTATAAATTCACTTTCTTTACGTACATCAAAAACAGGAATATCCTCATTTGCCATAGTATTTTTAAATTCTAATGCAGAGATTGAAGTTAAAGTGTCATAGTCTTTACTTGCTTTTTTCCAGGCTTCGAAACCACCTTCGAGGTATCCCAGGGTATTATCAAACCCTACTCGTGATAACCGGGTAATTGTTTCTTCTACTCTTCCTTCTGGTGTTACTAATAAAATAGGTTGTTGTACATCTGCGATTAAAGCTCCAACCCAGGGTGCAAATCCACCATCGATACCGATAAATATTGATCGGGGGATATGTCCTTTTACATATTCAGTCTGATGTCTTACATCTAGAACTACAGCTCCAGTTTCATTGGCAAGAGCTTCAAAATCGTTTGGAGAAAACGGTGTTGCTCCTTTTTGAATTACCTCGTCTATATCGGTATAACCTTCTTTATTCATTTTTACATTAAGCGGGAAATACAAAGGAGGAGGCAGTAACCCATCGGTGACTTCTTTTACAAATTCTTCCTTAGTCATATCTGCTCTAAGTGCATAATTCATTTTCTTTTGATTTCCCAGAGTATCTACTGTCTCTTTCATCATGTTTTTACCACAGGCAGAACCAGCACCGTGTGCGGGATATACGATAACATCGTCTGCCAGAGGCATGATTTTGGTACGTAAACTATCATAAAGCGTTGCTGCCAATTCTTCCTGAGTCATATGCGCAGCTTTTTGAGCAAGATCTGGGCGACCAACATCACCCAAAAATAAGGTGTCACCACTAAAAATGGCATGATCTTTACCTGTAGCATCTTTAAGCAGATAAGTGGTACTCTCCATAGTATGTCCTGGAGTATGTAGTGCAATTATGGTAATTTCTCCTAATTGAAACTCTTGCCCATCTTTGGCAATCGTTGCTTCAAAAGAAGGATTAGCACTAGGGCCAAAAATGATATCAGCACCGGTTTCTTTAGCCAGTGTTACATGACCACTTACAAAATCTGCATGAAAATGAGTTTCAAAAATATATTTGATTTTTGCGTTATCTTCATCTGCTTTTTCTGTATATGATTTTATTTCTCGTAGAGGATCTATAATTGCTACTTCACCTTTACTTTCTATATAATAAGCTCCCTGAGCGAGGCATCCTGTATATATTTGTTCTATCTTCATGTATTCTATTTTTTTAAGCTTTTCTTGATTTTAGGAAGAGAAGCTATGTATTTATTATTTATTTTTCAAAAATAATGCAATTATTATTGCAATACAGTAACAATTGTTACAAAGCTTGTTTAAAAGGTATTCTTTACTAAGAAAACCTACAGTTTACATTTCTAATACTTCAATATTGTTTCTATTAAGTTTAACAATACCTTTTTTTTCAAGTTTTTTAAGCAATCTCGAGATTACTACTCTAGACGTATGAAGATCATATGCAATTTGCTGATGTGTAGTATTGATAATTTTGGTATGACTGATTTTGGTCTTTTCCTTAAGGTACTTTAATAAACGATCATCCATATTTAGAAAAGCAATACTGTCGATGGTTTCAATGGTTTCTACTAATCGTTTATGATAGCTGCTAAAAACAAAGTTTCTCCAGGATTTGTATTTTGATGTCCATTCTTCCATTTTTTCGATAGGAATCATTACTAATTTGGTATCAGTCTCAGCAATAGCTTTAATTTCACTTTTATGATGTCTCAGGCAACAAGATAATGTCATAGCACAGGTATCTCCTTGTTCTAAAAAATATAGCAATAATTCGTCACCATCATGATCTCCTCTAAGCACTTTAATAGCACCGCTAATGATCAAAGGCATAAACTTAATATAGCTTCCGGGTTTGATAAGCTCAAAGCCTTCGGGGATTTCTTTAAAAGTTCCTACCTGATTAATTTCTTCGAGCAATTCGTCTTCAAAAAGGTGACTGTATTTATTTTTTATTTCTTTAATCATCCTTCTTGATTTTTTAGGAATAATCCTAATTGTAATTTTGCTTCCTGATACCCAAGATTATATATTTTATCTAAGCTACTACTGCTAAAAAGACCATGATTAACCAATTTTTTTGGTTGAATTATAATATCGCAGAGGTTAAACTTAACTTCGGCATTTGGCATGGCTCTAAGATAGTAGGCCCGCTGCATAACATTGTATGAATGCTTAAAATCAGAAATTTTTGGTTTCCTAATTGGGGACACATCTACACCAATAATTAGATCACAATGTTTTTTGAGCGGTGATACCGGGAAATTATCCAAAATTCCACCATCTGCATATAATTCATTATTGATAGTTACCGGAGTAAAAACACCAGGGAATGCAGCAGATGCCAACAAAGGTTTTATCAATTCTCCTGTGTTAAATACTTTTGTTGTTCCCTCTATAAGATTGGTTGCTGTAACAAATAATTGTTTATGTAAGGATTCAAAGGAGTTTTCGGGAAAATAAGTAAGCAGGTCGTTATAAAATTTTTCAGAATCTAAAAAACCAGCTTTTTTTCGAGAGAACCGATTTAATTTGAACAAAGGGGTTTTGGCAAAGAAATTTTTTATTTCCTCTGTAGAGTAACCACCTGCATATAGTGACCCTACTATGGCTCCTGCACTAGCACCCGAAATGAAATTAACAGTTATTCCAGCTTCCTCAAGGGCGTGTATAACTCCTATGTGCGCAACACCTTTAAACCCTCCGCCAGAAAGTACTATCCCTATGTTTTTAAATGCTTTCATTTTCATCAATAAATTTACAAAACCGGACTAAAGATTTTAGCAAAACCTTCTTTTAATTTTTCACTCCAAGGGCGTTGTATAAAAGTGTTAAAATCTAATTGCTTACTATTTTTAATATCTCTCAAAAAATCATCTCTTAATTCTATAGCAAAATTATCGTCGTAGATTACTGCATTTACTTCATAGTTTTGTTCAAAACTTCTAACATCTAGATTAGTTGTTCCTACAGATGATATGGTATCATCGGCTACAATGGTTTTACTGTGTATAAAACCTTCAGAGAATAGGTAAATTTTTACTCCGGCCTGTAGCAGATCTTCAAAATAAGAACGAATACACCATTTGACGATAACGTTATCCGATTTTTCTGAAAGCAGTACTCTTACATCAATTCCACTCATTGAAGCTACTTTTAAAGCGTCGAGAATAGATTCACCAGGGATAATATAGGGGTTTGTGATATAGATATAATCTTTGGCTTCATTAATAATAGAAAAATACATCTGTTGGGTTGCCGAAAAATCAGAATCTGGGCCACTATGTACGATTTGAGCTGTAGAACCTTCTGTTTTTTTATAGGTATGAAAATATGAAGTATCCAAGACTTCATCATTAGCACTTATCATGTACCAATCCATTGCAAAAATGGCCTGAAGGCTATGAACAATGGGACCATTGAGCTGTAAATGCATATCATGCCAAATTCCTAGGTTGGCATCACCTTTTACATATTTATCAGACACGTTGATACCTCCTGTAAATGCAATCTTATCATCTATTACTATGATCTTACGATGGTTTCTATAGTTTATCGATGATAAAAATTTACCAAATTTTATAGGTAAGAATTTATGGATTTCGACTCCGATGTATTGTAGTTTTTTGATATACTTTTTACTCAAAGACATACTACCTATGCCATCATATAATACACGTACTGTTACTCCGTTTTTTACTTTTTTCTGAAAAAGATCGAAAAGATCAGATGTTAATTTACCTTCTTCAAAAATGTAATATTCTAAATGAATAAAATGCTCTGCACTCTCTAAAGCGTCAAATATAGCTTGAAAAGTGGCTTTACCATTTTTAAGCAATTTTATGTCATTTCCAGTGCAGGGGGCAAAGTAGGAGTTTTTGGTAATTAGAGAAATGATTTTGTGATGTTCTGCATATTCTTCTTTTGTTATTGGAGAATATTGACCCAGTGCTTTTGTAATATATGAGGTTACTTTTGGTGTATGTTTTAATCGGAATAATTTATTTTTTCTACGATTTCTACCAAGCATTAAATACAAAAAGATGCCGCCAACAGGAATCGTAAAAATAGTAAGAAGCCAAGCCAGTGTTTTTGTAGGCCGCATTCCATTTAAGAGCAATCGTATAACAATAAAAATTCCCAGTAGGATATAAAGCGCAGTAGCAATATATAATAACATTTTATTGTATCAGTTTTTAAGGTTTATTGGCTATGCATAATCAAAAGAGGCACTCTTGTTTCATAACTTATTTTAGAAGTTTCAGATCCCTTAAAAAATCGATCTAAAAATGTTTCTCTTTTAATAAACATAGCTGTCATATCAATATCCATGATTTGTACAAAACTATTTATAGCTAAAGCAGTTGGTACATTGATAATAGAATGAAAGGTATGATTTATTTCTTTAAAAAACTCCTTCATATGTTTTTTGTCATCAAAATCGGCTACAGTGATAGTATCATCTTCTTTGATTTTAAGGATCCGCAAAGAAGATTTATGTTTTATGATAGTATCCATTAAAGGTTCGATACCTTCTGTATTAAAATGATCCCAGTAATCAATGGCATACAAAATGATTTTTGGATCTTTAAATTTATATCCTTGGGGAATGGCAATTATAGGACAATCTATTTTGCGAATAACATTAAGTGTATTACTACCAAACACAACCTCTGATGCTCCTGTAGCACCATTTGTTCCCATAATGATAAGATCGATATTTTTAGATTTAACCGCTTGTCGTATAGCATCTATAAAGACATCATAATCAGTAATGGTATTAAATGTATAGTTTTCGTCTGGATATTGGTCGGTTAATTCTTTGACCATTTGATTAAGTTTCTTTTTGGCGTCGCTAATTACCGATTGGTGGATTGTAGTATTAGCAGGAGCAGCCATAAGATCATCTGTGGTATACTTAGATGCTTTTTGTACATTAAAGAGGTGAAAAGTACAGAGTTCATTTTTAAAAAACTCTAAAGCATAGTGTATGGCGTTTCTGGCATTGTCTGAAAAGTCGGTAGGAAGAAGGATATTTTTCATACGTTTAAATTTTAGTAATTACTTGATAATACATTAATTATAAAATTGAGAACGTATGCAACCACTCCGTTCTCACATTAAGAAAATTTAAATATCTTCTTTTGTGAAGAAATTTTTAATTTTCTTAATATTCGTTTCATGTGTAAAAGGTTTATAGTTCTAAAAATAGATTAGAAAGCATAGAGGAACTATGACATTCGTCATGATGTTGGTCTATTATCTTTAATCAGAATGGATTAACCACCAATAGCAATCATACTACGATTATTAGAATGTATATCTGATTGGCTAAATTTATCCAATGTATTCATCCCACTGCGTACTTTTAATTTGGTTTGCACTGCCTTTTGGATGATAGGGATTATTGATTTTCCTGCTCTTAGCGTAGTTAAAAGATCTGATTCTTTTGAAGAGAATAAACAATTTTTTATCTGCCCGTTTGCAGTTAGACGTATTCTGTTACAACCATCACAAAATGGATTGGTTACAGAACTTATAATAGCAAAAGTACCTTGATACCCTTTTATTTGATAACTTTTTGTAGTGTCATTAGGGGCATCTTGAAGTTTTACAATAGCATTCTTTTCAAAATTAGAATGTACTTTAGAAAGAATCTCTTGTAAAGAAACCAGTCTCTCCATATTCCATTGATTTCCATCAAAAGGCATAAACTCGATAAATCGAACATGCACAGGTAGGTTTTTACTCAAGTTAATAAAATCAATAACTTCATCATCATTAAAACCTTTCATCAAAACACAATTCACTTTTACCACAAAACCTTCTTTAACCAATAAAATGATATTCTGATATACTTTTTCGAAATATGATCTACGGGTAATTTCTTTATTTTTTTGAAGATGTAGAGAGTCCAGGCTAACATTAAGGGTTTTAATACCACATTTTTTGAAGTGATCTATAAATTTATCTACGATCACGCCATTGGTAGTTAGCGTTAATTGAACAGGAAGTGAGGAGAGTTTTTCCATAATAAGAGCAGCATCTTTGCGAATCAAAGGCTCTCCTCCTGTTAATCGAATTTTGGTAACTCCCATACTTACAAATTCTTTGGCGATGGTATAAATTTCCTCATAGGTCATAAGATGATCTTTTGGGGATAATTGAATCCCATCTGCAGGCATGCAATAGGTACACCGAAGATTACACCGCTCTGTAAGCGAAATACGCAGGTAATTGTGCTTTCTGCCAAAGGTATCTGTAAGTATGTTTGACTTAGTCATGTCTCGCTCCTTTTAAAATTTTAAACACATGCAATACTTCAGGAAAAATAGCATCCATAGACTCTCTTGCTCCATTAGTAGAGCCTGGTAATGCTAATACCAGAGTATTTTTAATCGTTCCTGCTACACTTCTGGATAACATAGAGTAGGGCATGCGATCTTGCCCATATTTACGTACAGCCTCTTCGATACCGGGAATGGTTCGATCTAAAAGCGGTCGTAAAGCATCTGGGGTAACATCTCGTTTAGAGAGACCTGTACCCCCGGTATAAATAATAAGATCTGCTCCTTGTTGTTGATATTTTTTTGCTTTTTCCTGTATAATTTTAGCTTCATCGGGGATGATTACATATGCTAAGATGTCAACTTCGCATTGTTCTAATTTTGCGATGATCGCTTTACCAGCTTTGTCTTCTTTCTTTCCTTCAGAAATAGTATCAGAACAAACAATAACAGCAGCTTTAAGATCTCTTCTAAATTTATCTTTATAATCAGATTTCCCTCCTTTTTTATTGATCAATTTGATATGATGAATCTCGACACCTTTATCAATTGGTTTTAGCATATCATACATATTTAGAGCTACAACACTTGCTCCATGCATAGCTTCTACCTCTACACCAGTTTTGTAAATTGTTTTTATAGTAACCAAAACTGTAATTTCTAATCCTTCAATGGTATATTCAATTCCGGTATACTCAATAGGTAATGGATGACAATCCGGAAGTAAATCCGGAGTCTTTTTTACACCAAGTAACCCTGCAGCTTTACTCATAGCAAATACGTCTCCTTTTGGGACAGTTCCTTGTTCTATAGCTGCTATAGTTTCGGGTTTACTAACCTTTACAATTGCTTGAGCTGTTGCAATTCTTAATGTAGATGTTTTATGAGTGATGTCTACCATATTTTTTATAATAAATTTAAAATCTCAAATACCAAATTTCAAAAAACAGAAATTAAAGTTTAACCTTTTGCTTTGTTAATAATACTGGATAGAATTTTATTTAATTCGTCTGCTTCTCGTATAAGTTTATCTATTGTTTCTGTATCTTCAATTTCTGAAGATGTTTTAATTAATTTTAGCCAGTATTTAGTTTCTTTAGCTTCTTTTCTGGCAATCTTTAGCCGCATTTTAAAATCTTTTACCCCTAACGGCTCATTGGCTTCAATATAATTAGCTCCTATGGAACCTGAAGATCGAATTACTTGCTTAATATCATCAATGTTAATTATTGATTTAGTTAATTTTTTACAGAAGAACCTTACATCAGCTGCAAAGATAAAAGCTCGATTTTCTAAATCATATTTTGGTTTTGTCACTTGTTTTTTGAGTTTTGTGATTTGGTCTTTGGCCTTTGTGATTTGAATTTTGAGATTTAAGTTTTGTTATTTCAGGTATTCTGTTTCCATTGATGTGTTTGATCTTCAAAAATCTCTTTTCCAAAAACGGGAACATCTGCTTTAATAGCTTCAACTACATATTCTAAAGCTTTAAAAACTACTTTTCTTCTTGGGGAAGACACAAACACAAAAAGACAAATCTCTCCGGCATTTACTGTTCCTAAGCTATGATAAATATGCATGCAGGTAAGGTCAAATTTTTCAAAAGTGGCTTCTCGTATTTCATGAAACTTTTGATTTGCCATTTCTTCATAAGCAGTATAGTCAATAGCTGTAATGATCTTACCATCAATTTCATCTGCTCGAACCTGCCCCAAAAATATATTATGGGCTCCTATACTGGTTTTAGTTTGATGTTTTGCAATAGATGTACCTATAAATTCTGACGAAATAGCGCCTTGCACAAATACATTTTTTGGTTTTTTCATAATTCATAGTTTTGATTGTACACCTTGAAGGTTTTTAAAACCTTCAAGGTGTAGTTAAACCTCACAGGTCTCTAAGACCTGTGAGGTCTGGTATGATTTCATGTAAAGCAATAGCTCCTCCTTTTATATGAGATATGTTTTCGAATCCATTCTGAAGTAAGATGTCTAAAGCCTTTTTACTTCGAATACCGGATTGACAAAAAACTATCGTTTCTTTTTCTTTAGAAATAGTATTTAGTTCTTGTTCGAGACTTCCTAATGGAATATAAATAGGGTTTAAACATTCAATTTTTGGTTGCTCATGAGTTTCACGAACATCTATAAATTGAGCGTTTTTTATTACAAAAGCTTCTTGGGCAGTGATTTCTGAAATTTGCTTCACCCCACAAAAAAGGTCATAATCATTAGTTTCAAATTGATTTGCAGAATCAAGTACTTTAGATATTTCTGACGTAACTCTATTAATAGTAAAAGATGAGAATTGCGTAGTTAAGCAATTGTACATTAGCAGTTTTCCATTAAGCACATCACCCAGGTCTAAAATAATTTTAAGAACTTCGTTGGCTTGCATACTACCAATAATACCCGGTAATACTCCCAGAACACCAATCTCTGAGCAAGAAGGAACGCTTCCTGCTTTTGGGGGTTCGGGAAATAAACATCGATAAGAAGGACCATTTTGATAATTAAATACAGAGACTTGCCCTTCATATTTAAAAATAGCTCCATATACCAGTGGTTTATCTGTAATAATACAGGCATCACTAACTAGATATCGGGTAGAGAAATTATCGGTTCCATCAACAATAATATCATAGTCAGAAAAAAGGGATATGGTATTTTTTGGAGTAAGTTTTTCTGTATATGTATGAATAGTTACTGTAGGATTGAGGTCTGTAAGGCGCTGTTTTGCTGCTACAGCCTTGTTTATTCCCAAAGAATCGGTGCCATATAAAATTTGGCGGTGTAAGTTAGAGATATCTACAGTATCAAAATCAACAATACCAATTGTGCCTACTCCTGCTGCTGTAAGGTATTGTAGTACAGGGCATCCCAATCCGCCTGCCCCGATCACTAATACTTTAGCAGTATCTAGTTTTTCCTGACCGGCAGTACCAATCTCGGGTAAGATGATTTGTCTATGATATCTGGGATGAATAGAATTCATAATCTATATTTTGAATAATTAAATTATCCACCAGCGAATGGCGGCAACAAAGCTACTTCTACTTCTGAGTTAATAATATGACTTTGGTCAACTAATTGTTGGTCAATTGCGACTTTAAAATCAGCATTATCTAATTTTGGGTATTGATTTTTTAGTTTTTTTACTAATTGAGAAACCGAACAAACCTCGGTTTGTAAGTATTCTTCATTAATTGTTGTGGCCTCGGCCAGCATACCAAAATATTTAATGGTCAATTGCATTTGTAATTGTTTTTAAATCCTCAACGGTATTCATATTGGTTACTAAAAGACGTTCTTTTTCAAGTACGGTAATGGTTTTTGTTTTTACTGCCGAAACAAGTTTACGTAAACGTCGCTCGCCATTTGCCAGTAATTCCTGGCATCGGTCTGCACATTGTTTTTTATATAATGCGATTAACGGAATACTTTTTCCATCAGCTTCAAATTGAATGATATCATAATCTTCTTTTTCATAGGATAGTAGTTTTTTTAAGAATTTAGTCGTCACTAAAGGAACATCACAGCTTATAACTAAATTATGTGCTGTCTTACTGTGTATTAATCCAGAGTGTAATCCTGCTAACGGTCCGGATTCAATTATAATATCTTCAACTCTTTTAACTCCAAAAACATCATAATCAGAATTACTGCTAACAATGAGTATGGTATTAACCAATGGGCGCAATGCATCAATACTATGTTGAATAAAAGGTTTACCATCGAGTAAGATCAATCCTTTTTCTCGTCCCATTCTAGAACTTTTACCTCCGGCAAGGATAATTCCTGTTATATTTTTGGGGTCAATCATATAAATGTTACAATGGTTATAGCGAGATTTGCTTTAGCTCTTTATCCAGAAATTCCCAGCATTTTTGATTAATGGTATCGAATGTTTCAATGACTTTCTCACCATACGGAGTGAGATTAGCCCCGCCACCGCCTTTACCACCTGTAGAAGTAATCACCAAAGGTTCTTTGGTAGATTTGTTCATACTGTCTAATAAGTTCCAGGCTTTTTTATAGGACATACCTAAATCACTGGCAGCCTTGCTTAAAGAACCTGTCTGAGCGATCGCTTTTAATAATTTTACTCTTCCTTCGCCTAAAAACACACCATGTTCAGATTCTATCCAAATTCTACTTTTTATTACGTAATCCATAGTATAAAACCGTTAGGTTTTCAAAGATACAACGATTTTTTTAGAGATGTTTTTCTTTTAAAAGATTTTTAATCAACTGATAAAGTCAATATTACAAAATGATCAATCCTAACCAGACCTCACAGGTCTCTAAGACCTGTGAGGTCTAATTCTCATTACCTTATATACTCGAGGGTTTTAAGGCAAATTGATCACCTGTACTGTATCACCAATATTAACTTCGGTTACATCTTCGGGAAGATAAACCAAGGCATTGGCCTGGGCAAAAGATCGTAGCATAGAAGATGCTTGTCCGTCAAGGATCGTTACTTTATCCTCTTCGGTATATGCTTTTAAAAACTCTGCTCTTTGGCCTTTTTTTGCATATTTGAGGTTAGAACTAGCAGTGGTTTGTTTTAAATGATATTCTTTATATCCAGAGATTTTGAGTAATGCTGGGAGTACATAAATATAAAAACAACTTAGTGAAGAAGCAGGGTTACCAGGTAATGCAAATACGGTTGTACCTTGTTTTTTTGCAAAATAAAGTGGCTTTCCTGGCTTTTGCTTTACTTTATAAAAAATTTCATCGACATCTAATGCGCTTAGTGCTTTACCTACAAAATCATAATCCCCAACTGATATTCCTCCAGAAATTAAAACCGCATCATAATGCGTTATTGCGTTTTCTAAAAGGGCAAGCGTGATATCATATTCGTCTTCTACCTTAAAATAAGATATATCGGCAAATCCTACTTGGGTCAAAGCAGTCGATAGCATGATCGAATTACTCTCATAGATTTGTCCATGTTTAAGAGTTTGTCCTGGTGGTACTAATTCATTTCCTGTAGCGATGATTGCTATAGAAGGTTTTTGATAAACCTGTACATGGGTGATTCCCAAAGATGCAAGGTATCCTACACCAGCAGCAGTAATTGCAATCCCTTCGGGGAGTGCGACATCGTCTTTTTTTATTTGTTCTCCCAGAGGGCGAATATTGGCATTAGGTAGTACAGTTTCTTGTAATAGTACCTGGTTATTTTGTATTTCTACCTTTTCTTGCATGATAACGGCCTTTGCTCCCGATGGTACAGGAGCACCCGTAAAAATTCTAATCGCTTTACCTGGTTCGAGATTGGGATCGGTATTATCCCCGGCTTTTACTTCGCCGATGAGGTCAAATGTTTTCTCTTCGACAGATCCCAAAGCATATCCATCCATTGCAGATTGCCTGAAAGGTGGCATATTAATGGGAGACAGGACATTTTTTGCCAGTACATATCCCAATGCTTTTGATATAGGTATTGTAATGATAACATCTGTTTTTTTGATGCTATTATTGATGAGTTCAAGGGCTTTTTCTACAGCTATCATACGTAATTTCGTTGTGTATACAAAGATACAGCGAAATTTGATTCGTAAAACTTTATTCTGAAAAGTTTTGTGGCCACCTGATAGGAGTTTAAACCTCACAGGTCTCTAAGACCTGTGAGGTTTGATTAAGTAGGATGAATGTACTATGGTCGATAACCAGTATGCATCATTAAAAAGACCCCACAAGAATACCGAATCATGTTCAGTATACTTATAGGGTCTTACACTTAGGGTTGAGTTCGATTAATCTGAAATGCGTCAGTTTGAGTGAAATTCTGTTAAGAATTTTGTATCGAAAACAAGCATTTCAATGCTAAAAACCTATTCTCGATAGTTCTACAGAGCTTGTCGAAGTGCAATTTTTCTACATTTTATTTCGAAAAATCACTCGAATTGACGGTTTTTATGCCTCTTGAAATATTAATCGAATTCTTAGGGTTGAGTTCATCCTATTCCTTGAATAAACTCGTTTAAAAATGCTAGTCTGGGTCTTGTCAATGATTATAAAATCATGTTTTTCCAATTACATTTTGACAGACACCCTATGACTACACTTGTTACTTGCTCGACTTATACTAAACTTAATTTAATATAAGTTAATAGGTCTTTTTTACAGAATCCCTCATCATAAAGATACGATAGTCGTAATCCTAAGCGTGGGATTGATCTGCGAGATAATGGTAATACTCTTATCTGTTTTTTCGATCACTTTGGTTTCAGGAATAATGTCTACCACTTGGTTTTCATTTTTAAGATAGTAGGCATTTTCTTTTTTCTGAAACGACTCAGGTAATGTTATTTCATTCTCAGTATTTGATTTTAAGTAAATAGATAAGGGTCTTGGCTTAAAATCGATAAGCCATGCAATTAACTCTAGATTAGCAGGAGTGGTTGATTTTGTTTCTCCTGTCAAAAAATTGATAATAGGTTTAAATTTGTCACCGTGAACACGTTCGATAGCGTATGCTTTGTTTTCTCCTTCTTCAAATTGAAAAAAGCGATTTAGAATACTTTCGTCATACTTCTCTTTTCTACGGTTTAAAAGCCATAAGCAGGCTTCTTTAATTTGTTTTCGGGTTGGTTCCTGGAGATAACAGTTCATTTCTCCTCCTTTTTCCCTTTTGTACTTTTCAAGAATCTCATTCTTGTACGTCACACTTGTTTTTGTTCTCATAGGCATAGGTTATTGGAATCTTTAGGATTTCAATGGAATCTTTGGAATCCTTGGAATTGTTTACCGATATAGACTTGGGGTCTTTATACATTCGCTTCAACAATTAGTTCCAGTTTTCATTTTGCTAACATAGTAAATGTATGGATTTAGATGTTACGGAAATCCGTAGCGCGATGGTAAAAGCTCAAAAGGAAAGTGGCTAAACACTACCGCCCCGGATTTCGACTTTCCGAAAAAAACAAGGGAATATTCCCGCACTATTTGATTGCTATCCCAAATCCCTGGTGTAGAACCAGGCAGCAATCCCCATGTTAAATCTTTAAAAAAATAAAATATTATGAGAACTTTTTTATACCTACTTATGACCCTTTTTATCACGGCAAACCTTGCATCTTGTACTGCAGATAATATTAATGATACAGAAGATATTTCTATTGAAACAGTTGCTACAGGAGATGGAACCGTTGACGCTGAAGATGAAGGTTAAAAACTACCTGTAAAAATAAAAAATAATCAAATCCGGTGTATATAGTTAAAACCAACTATATACACCGAATTTTATTTAGTATTTTAGAGGGATGAAACTTTGGCGTGTCGATTCCTTCTATATTATAGCGATTATACTACTACTTTTATGCAGTAGTATACCTGTTTTTAGCCAGGTAGAAGTAAAAACTTCTTTATCTCAATCTCAATTGGATAGCCTTACTCAATATTATAACTTGAGTAAAGTAGATTCTTTGTCAATCCCCGAAAGATTACTACATGTTACTTCTTTTTTAGATGGTGCCTGGTTATCCAAGCAAGATTCTTTGATTTATATTGGATTGATGCGGAAAACAAAATTATTAGGTCAGATTAAGCAATATGATAGTGCAATCTTTTATTCTAATCAGCTATATGAATTGGCAAAACAAAATAGAGATACTATATATATGGTAAAAGCTTATACTAAACTAGGAATTTATTATAGAAGAAATAATGAATTAGTAAAAGCTTTTAATCATCATAATAAAGCCTTTAAAATAGCAAGAATTGTTAAAGATACCATAAGAGCTGGTAGAAGTCTACTCCAAATGGCAAATATTCAGACATTTTTAGGGGATTATTCCGGTAGTAAAACGACAGCTGTAGATGGAGTAACTTATTTGGAACAGACCTCAGATCTTAGAAACCTTGCTGGACTATATCATATAATTTCTGTAGCCAATAGAGTACAAAAAAATTATAAAGAGGCATTTAAGTATAATACTCAAGCTTTAGCACTTGGTAAAGATAGCGTGTTTATAAAGACTATAGGAGTCAAAAATATTTTGATTTTTAAAAATACCAAAGCCTTGATATTGGCAAATCAGGGAAACTATCTTGAAGCAATAAAGATGTTAAAAACATTGGCATCTGATTCTATAGTACAACGAGATCAAAGAGAATATGCCAGAGTCTTGGGCAATTTAGGATATGTACAATGGCAAGAAGATAAAAACAATGAAGATTCTGAAAAATTATTGCTTACGGGGTTAGAAAAACAGCAAGAAATAAATGATATTACTGGATCGATTACAAGCTGGATTTATTTGACAAAGTATTATTTAGATAAGGATAAAAAAAAAGCATTACAATATGCTGAAGCTGCTTATTATAATGCAAAAGAACAACATAGTTTATCATCACTCTTAGAAGCATTGGGATTTATATTTAAGCTAAAAGAAAAAACTAATGAAGAAGCAAAGGAATATGATCGAATTCATAAAAAAATACAAGAGGTAAACCAAAGCAACCGGGAGATCTATGCGGTAACCCGGTATGAAAACGATAAACTCACCAACGAAAACCTGATCCTAAAAGCAGAAACGGCCAGGAAAGAACGACAACAGGTGATTTACCTGTTTAGCTCCTTGTTTATTTTTTTAGTAGGAGTATTAGTGTTTTATTTATACAGGCAACGACTACGGCGAGAAAAAATACGAGAGGTTTATAATGCAGAAGCACGTATCTCTAAAAAACTACATGATGAGCTGGCTAATGATGTATACCAGGTGATGATACAGATGCAAAATGATCAAAATGATCCTGAAGTATTAGATAAATTAGAAGAAATATATCATACCACCCGGGATATCTCTAGGGAGCATAATAGTTTTAGAACAGGAGAGGAATATGCCACCGAACTTAATGGTATGTTAAGTAGTTATAGTACCAATGGCACCAAGATTATTATTAAAGATATCGATGAGATTAATTGGCAGGCAATAAACCCCGAAAAAAAGATCATTGTACATCGTACTTTGCAAGAATTAATGGTAAATATGAAAAAACATAGCCATGCCGAACTAGTAGCAATCACATTTAAGAAAACGCCCAAAGGGGTAGTAATCACGTATGCTGACACCGGTGTTGGCGTAGCCGCAGAAGAAATAATATATAGTAACGGACTCCAAAATACGGAAAACCGTATAAAAACGATCGGGGGATCATTTATCTTTGAATCAGCAAAAGGAAAAGGCTTTAAAGCAAAGATAAATTTTCCAAATTAATTATAATATAGAGCTTATGTTTAAGAAAGTTTTAGTTACAGAAGATCTTGGTAGTATTAGCCATGGTATCGCACACATTCTTCGAGAAAGAACTGGGATTGATGAAATACAACAAGCACAATATTGTGATGATGCTCTGCTAAAATTTAGAAGAGCAATTAGTGATGATGCCCCATTTGATCTGTTGATCACAGATCTTTCGTTTAAAGAGAGTCATAGAGAACGAAAATTGGCTTCGGGGATAGAACTTGTAGAAGCCATACGATCGATCCAACCTAATGTTAAAGTTATTATTTATTCTATGGAAGATAGACCCGGTAAAATTAAATCGTTTTTTGCAGAACAACGCATAGATGGTTATGTATGCAAAGGACGCTATGGACTAAACGAATTGGTAAAATCGGTTACCGATGTGTTTAACAACATTCGATACGTATCCCCACAATTAGAAAGTGCAATGAGTAAGAATAATGTTTTCGAGCTCCAGGATTATGATATTTTATTATTAAAGCACTTGTCTGATGGCCTTACCCAGGAAGAGATAGGGAATCATTTTAAGAAAAATCAAATTTCTCCTAATAGTACCAGCTCTATAGAGAAGCGACTTAATAAATTAAAATATAATTTTAAAGCCAAAAATGCCATTCACCTGGTAGCAATGACCAAAGATTTAGGTCTTTTGTAGAAGTCAGGTGTCGGAAGTCAGAAGTCAGTTGTCGGAAGCTTGAAGCTCGAAGCCGAATGTACCCTTCTTTTTAACTTTTACATTTTACATTTAGAGTTTTACATTTTATAGCAGCACGAAGCTGGAGGTCGGATGACCGAAGTCGGATGCTAGATATATTTTTGTTATTAAGTGTATTAGTATTTGAGTTTTTGAGTATGTTAGTTTGTTAGTGATTGAGTGTTCTGTGTTGATTATTGAATATTCTATATTTGAAGGTCCGAAGCTGGAGGTCGGAAGTTGGATGCTAGATGTACTCTTCTTTTAACTTTTACATTCTTCATTCTTCATTCTTCATTCGTTATTCAGTATTCTCCTTTCGACACGCCTGTCCTGAGTTTGTTTTTACATTTTATAGCAGTCAGAAGTTCAAAGTCGGATGCTAGGTGTATTCTTGTTATTGAGTGTGTTAGTATTTGAGTTTTTGAGTTTATTAGTGGTTGAGTTTTCTGTATTGATTATTCAGAGTTTACTTTTATATTTAATATTTAGAGTTTAACATTTTTCATTCGACATTCTTTATTCAGTATTCGATATTTATTATCCTTTGTCACCCTGAGCCCTTCGATAAACTCAGGACAGGCCTTTTGAAGGGCCGGAATGACAGGCAATTTATATCAAAAACGCTACGTCACATCGAGTACTTTTTCGTAGTATAGCGAAGAAAAAATGTATCGAGATGTCTTTAAAAACGAAATCCTACTACAATAAAATCTACAACCTTCGGACTTCAGCCATCCAACTTCAAGCCTCTGACACCCGACCCCTGTCACCTGATACCTGACCCCCGTCACCTCACACACCCGACTTCAAACACCCGACTTCAGACCCCAACCCCTTACTTTTTCATTTAAAATTTAGTAGTTTAGTACGATGAAACACAGGCTTGTCAATTTTTATAGGTATGCTGTACTGGGGGTGGTATTTCTTATGACCACTGCAATATATAGCCAAACCAAAAGCCTGACAAATCCCACCCAAAAACAGCTGGATAGCCTGGAATCTTATTATAATTTAAGCAAAACCGATTCGTTACCTCTGTCAGAACGATTAGAGAATGTTACCTCGTATTTAGAAGGAATATTACCATCCCGAAAAGATTCTTTGATTTATGATGGTTTAATGCAAAAAACATTTTTATTGGGTAAAGCAAATCAATATGATAGCGCGATTGCCTATACACATCGATTATATGATATGGCAATACAAAATCGGGATACTTTATATATTGGACATGCATATAATAAATTGGGAATTTATTATAGAAAAGATAATCAATTAGCTAAGGCTTTTAACTATTATAATAAAGCTTTTAGAATATCAAGAAAAAATAAAGATACTCTTAAAGCAGGTAGGATTTTACTAAGTATGGCAAATATTCAGACTTCTTTAGGAGATTACTCAGGAAGTAAAACTACAGCGGCGGATGGAGTAGCTTATTTAGAATATACTACCGATTTAAGAAGTCTAGCTGGTTTATATCATATCATTTCGGTAGCGAATAGAGGACAAAAAAATTATACTGAAGCCATAAAATATAATACACAAGCTCTAGTGCTTGCTAAAGATAGTTTGTCAATTAATACTATAAGAATAAAAAATATTTTGATTTTTAAGAATACAAAAGCCAATATATTAGCAGATCAGGGTAGATATGACCAGGCAATAACCATATTAGAAAAATTGGCGACTAACCCAATAGCACAACAGGATCAAAAAGAATATGCCAGAATATTAGGTAATTTGGGATATGTACAATGGTTACAAAACAAGGATAATAAGAATTGTGAAACTATATTACTTACAGCTTTAGATATACGAAAAAAAGCCAATGATATTAAAGGACTAGTAACAAGTAATATGTATTTAACTAAATATTATCTGGATAAAGACAGAACAAAAGCATTACAATATGCTGAATTTACATATTATTATGCAAAAAAATGGGGTAGTTTAACATCAACTCTTAAAGCTTTGGGACTTATATTTCAATTAAAAAAGGATGTACAAGAAGAGGCTATGGTATATGATCGGGTACATCATAAGATGCAAGAGATCAACCAAAAAAACCGGGAGATCTATGCGGTAACCAAATATGAGAATAAAAAACTCACCCAACAAAATGTAGTCTTACAAAAAGAAAAAAATAAGATCGCTACATGGGGGATTGTGATTTCGGGATTATTGCTCCTAAGTATCGGTGGGATTGTTTACTATTATTATAAACAGTACGTGTATAAAAAACGTTTTTTGCAGTTGTTAGCCACCAATACGCAGCAGGATAGTATACCCACCCCGCCTAAGGATAAGACAACATTATCGGTAATTAGTGAAGAAGCCTTGCAACATCTGCTTAGCCAGTTACAACAGTTCGAGGAACAACAGGCTTATCTTACTCCTAATATTAATGCCAAAGACCTGGCCAAAAGTTTTGGGTCAAACACAAGTTATTTGTCTATGGTAGTAAACACTTATAAACAAAAGAGTATAAGTCAATATATTAATGACCTGCGTGTAGGGTATGCAATCGAGAAACTACAGGCCGATCCTATATTTAGAAAATATACAATCAAAGCCATAGCCCAGGAGGTAGGGTTTAATTCGTCAGAAATATTTGCCAAAAAGTTTTATAAAAAAACCGGGATCTATCCTTCGTATTTTGTAAAGAAGTTAGAGGGTGAAAAGGATGAGGTGTGAGGTGTCTGGTATCTGGTATCTGGTGTCGGAAGCTTGAAGTCTGAAGCTGGGAGTCGGATGGCAGGTGTATCCTTCTTTTAACTTTCACATTTTTCATTTTACATTCGTCGACAGTTCGTTATTCAGTATTAAGTGTTCGGTATTCGACATTCATCATTCATATTTCCTTATCATTCCAGCCCATTGGTATTACTCTGAATTTATCGAAGGGCCGTCTCTAAGCCTCTGACTTCGGACTACAAGCTTCCAACTATTTTCATTTTTCATTCGACAGTTCGTTATTCAGTATTCAATATTCACCTTTCGGCAGGCCTGTCCTGAATTTATCAAAGGGCCGTCTCTAAGCCTCTGACTTCGGACTACAAGCTTCCGACTATTTTCATTTTTCATTTGACAGTTCGATATTCAGTATTCGTTATTCGACATTCATCATTCATATTTCCTTGTCATTCAGGACAGTAGTGGATCAAGTCCGGAATGACAGATGAACACAGATTAAAAAACATTAAATTTTGTCATTCCAGCCCATTGGTATTACTCTGAACTTATCGAAGGGCTCTGGGTGACAAGGTTTACTTTTTCATTTATCACTTTTCATTTTACATTTTTCACTCTTCATCAAACAGTCTTATTATATAAATTATCACCCCCGTTTTTATAAAACACGAGGTACTTCGCTTGTATTATATCACTGCTCCCCTTTACATTTGACCCGAACAAAACCTATCTCCTATGGAAACCAATCCATATCAAAATAAAGCCGAATTTATGTCTGATATCCTACAGGCATTACATCTTAAAACCGATGAATTTATGTATAACCTGGTTCATGATAGCCCCTACGAAATTATACTGTATAACTGGATTAATAAGCTCTATGCGCAGGGTAAATCCAGTGACGATGCGATACAATTGATCTATAAAGCAAGAAATATAGTACTTCTTAAAAACAATAATTTGTGTAATAGCCCAATATTGCCCTAAACCCTTTGATAAACCCAGAACAAACCTGCTTAGAGATCAATCATAAACTGCCTGCTTATGCTTTTTATACGTTACAATCAATTACCTGCAAATCAAAAAAAACTGGTGAATCATAAAATAACAATGAGAACAAAAGCACCCCCAGAGATTGTACATAATGTGCTTACCCGGATCAATCCCCCGGTAAAAATTAACGGTAAAGATGTAATCACAATGTATCATATATTAGACAGCATACAACAAAAAATAAAAGAAGAAGAGAAGAGTAATGGAGAATGAAAAATGTAAAATGAAAAGTGAAGAATAAAGAATGAGAAATTAGGAATGAATGGTCGAAGTTAGATGTTATTTTTATTCTAGCTCCTGACACCTGTCTCCTGACTCCCAACTTCGGACATCCGACACCTGTCTCCTGACCCTTGACTTCAGACATCTCAATACTCAATACT
>JAUIBW010000007.1 GCA_030427585.1 Bacteroidia bacterium | reverse complement strand
TCGTTTAGCCGAGGAGAAGAGACTGGCAGATGAGGCAGCAGAAGCAGCCCGTTTAGCCGAGGAGAAGAGACTGGCAGATGAGGCAGCAGAAGCAGCCCGTTTAGCCGAGGAGAAGAGATTGGCAGATGAGGCAGCAGAAGCAGCTCGTTTAGCCGAGGAGAAGAGACTGGCAGATGAGGCAGCAGAAGCAGCCCGTTTAGCCGAGGAGAAGAGACTGGCAGATGAGGCGGCAGAAGCAGCCCGTTTAGCCGAGGAGAAGAGATTGGCAGATGAGGCAGCAGAAGCAGCCCGTTTAGCCGAGGAGAAGAGACTGGCAGATGAGGCAGCAGAAGCAGCCCGTTTAGCCGAGGAGAAGAGACTGGCAGATGAGGCGGCAGAAGCAGCTCGTTTAGCCGAGGAGAAGAGATTGGCAGATGAGGCAGCAGAAGCAGCTCGTATTGCTGAAGCAGAAAGATTAAAACAAGAAGCAGCAAAAGCAGCAACAACTGCAAGTGAAGAAGGGTTAGATGAAATTAAGAAAGAGTTAGATAATAGTAGTCGAATAACAAGTAAGATATTTGCTCGTCGAGATTCATTATTAACGACTAGCTTAAATGTAGATAAACGTGAATTTAGCAAGCTTTTAGAATCACTTGTTAGTATGAATAATGATGCAGATGAGGCTAAAAGGGAGTCTGATCCTGCTAGTTCTAAAAGGTTGACAGCTAGAAATAGATTTGTAAAATTTGCAGAAACAACAAGACCTGAGGCTCAAATCGCAACCAAATTTATACCAGGATATCCAGAAGGGTATTATTTAATTGGTAATGTATTTAAGGGAGGAACATATGCTGATAAATTCTCGGGTACATTAAAAGATTTAGGATTTGATAACTCTAAAATAATACTTAATCCAGAAAACCAATTCCAGTATGTAGCTATAGAAAGTTATAGAAATAAGGATGAGGCGACAGAAAAGTATTTAAATAATATTGATAACAGATACTTTGGTGATATGTGGATATTACACATTGCTAAGAGTAGAGTAGAATCCTATAAAAAGCTATTACAAGAAACTCGACTTATCAAAGATACAGTTAAGGATGATACAGTGTTAACAGAGAGTTTATCGTTCATCGGAGGACATAATATTGAAAATGGATATTATCTGATTACTAATATTTTCAAAAGAGAAAATTACTTTGAAAGAGGAATGGCGAAGCTACGAGCTCAAGGATTAGAGCCTCAATATTTCAGGAACCCAAAAGACAACTATATATACGTATACTTAAAGAGACATGACAATCTCGAAGAAGCTAAACAAAGCTTATTTTCTAACGTAAACAATTCGTATGATGGAGATCTTTATATATTGAAAATTCAATAATGTAAGAAAGAGATTATGATGACTAAATACCCAAACACCCCACGGCTTATGAAACTTAGACTGAAATCTGCTATCGTTTTGGTTCTTTTAATGATAGGCATACAACAAGTATCTGCTCAATTTGTTGCTTTTGATACTGTACCCAACAGTACATTAAGAATAAATGGAGAACTTAAAATAATTGCCAATAGTATTGTTGGTTTAAATCAGAATATAAGGAACGACTGTAGAACAGGAGGAGGAACATTCTTTCAACCTAATGATGATTATGATGGAGGGTGTTGGAACAATAGTTACAATAATACTAATTATTTAAGAACTTTTGGCTATATTGATGTAGATGGTGATGCTAGTACTTTTAATTCTAGTAGTGCAGACCTTATATTACCTTCTGGTTGTGAAAGAGTTGCATATGCTGGTCTATATTGGGCGGCATCATATTTTGGAAATAGAGATGCTAATCAAGACGCCATATATAGTGGTTTACCTTTACCCGACAATAGACCAGATTTTAGAACCTTAAAAATTAGACTAGCGAACACAGCTTCTTACGTTACTATTCCATCTACTCAAACAAGGGTAATTTATGATGGATATCGAAATTCTCCCACTAATCCAAGTAATGTAGCAGATGTCGATATTCCTTATGTGTGTTATGCAGATATAACCGCTATGGTACAAGGACTGGCAGATCCTAGTGGTACTTATACGGTTGCAGATATGCGTGCTTCAATAGGAAAGGCCCCAATTAACTCTAATGGTATCTCTGGAGGATGGGTTATGGTAGTTGCTTATGAAGATCCTAGCTTGTCGGCTAAATATATTAGCACAAGTAATGGATACTTAGAAATTATAAACGGTCAACCAGAAAGGACATTTGATTATAATGATTTTACTACGCTACCAGCACCATTACCAGTACGTGCCCGATACGCGATCGCTACTTTAGAAGGTGACGAACCGTTTACCGGAGATCAATTTCAAGTTGATGATGTTAATGGTAATCCATATGATGTTTTTACAACTCCTGCGAATCCTTTAGGAAACTTTTTTGATAGTTCTATCACGGTAGATGGTGCTCACGTAACTACAAGAAATCCTGCTTCACAAAATACCCTGGGTTTTGATGCTGATATTTTTGATATTCCCAATCCAGGAAATACGATAATTGGTAATGGTCAAACTTCAGCTCGTTTTAGAACTAGATCTGATGGTGATAAGTATAATATATTCTTTAATTCTTTTCAAATAGAAATTATTGAGCCTGAACTTACGGTAACGAAACGGGTCCTAGATGAAAACGGTGTTGATATTACAGGTGATCCTGTAAATTTTGCAGATCAGTTGTTTTATGAACTCACTATAGAGAATCAGGGTAATGAGGATATCACTACAGCAAGTATTAGGGATGTGCTTCCTGATAATGTAGACTTTACACTGGGCAGTATAACAACTAGTAACCCTGGTATAGTTGCCACTCCCAACGCTATGAATCGACAGATTGATATTACTATAGACGATGCATTAGTTGTTCGCAACGGAGGGATTCATACCGTTCGTTTTGGAGTAAGTGTTGTAGCTACCTGTGCCGATTTACGAGACGCGTGTTCTAATCAAATTAATAATGTTGCTATATCTACTTATACCGGAGTTGATTCTGGTATCCTCAAAGATGGTGAAGAAAGTATTTTAGAGCAAGATTCTTGTAAACGTGATATTACAGGAACATCAAACGTTTTGATTAATGATGGTATTTGTTTTACAGAAAGCCAACCGGCATTTATATGTACGGGTTCTTTAACGCTTACAGCGGGAGCAGGTTTCGCTTCTTATGAATGGGTAAACGCCAATAATCCGGGAAGTGTTATTGGTACTAATAGAGATTTGGTAGTTACAACTGCAGGAACATATGTAGTTACTGAGACTGGAGCACCAGGTTGTCAGGATAAACAACAAACCTTTGTGGTTGATGCTTTTAATACAGTACAAAACCCAATGGTGAATATCGCAAATGATTTAGGGTCAAATCCAAATGTAAATGGTAATGTTCGTACATGTCCAATTACCGGAGACCCACTACCAGAGATATTTTTATGTGGTGCAGGAACTACATTAACTGTTCCAACTCCTGGAAACACTTTAGGCTTTCCTGTTGGAACTACAGTTCAATGGCAGCGATTAGATCCTACAGATTGTCCTGCAGTAACAAGAGATCCTAATTGTCCTACTACAGACTCAGGATGTGATGGGGATTGGGCAACTTTAAGTACAGATATTAATAGTTTTACCATTTCACAAGCAGGAGAATATAGAATTTTAGCTACTTTTGATGGTAATTGTACGATACCTTTTTACTTTAATGTATTTCAGAATAATTTTGACCCTGATCTTGCAGTGGTACGACAAATCATTTGTGGTACACCAGGCACAATACGAGTTCAAAATTCTTCTCTTCAATACGAATACCAATTAATTACACCTATAACAAACACAGTAATTGGGTATCAGGCTTCGCCAGAATTTACAGGATTAACAGAAGTAGGAACCTATGCTGTAAATGTTCGCCAGGTAGGAGGTTTACCTACAGCTTGTGTTTTTCAAGAAACCATCTTTTTAGATGAATTAGATGCTAATGAGACAGTTACCCCAACTTCTCCTACATGTCCAGGTGATCAGGGAAGGATTGAAATAACAGTAACAGATTCTCAAATTAATTATACATATATCATTAATAGTACTACAACGGCTTTTAATGATACAGAAGGACCTACTACAATCCCTAACCATACATTTACGGGGCTTAATCCTGATACTTACGACGTGCAGGTATTATCAGCCGATGGTAGCTGCTCTGAGCCTTTTACAGTAGTAATCAATGACCCTATAGCATTTTCGGCTACTGTAAGGCTTATCGAAGATTTACATTGTAATCCTGGATATCAACCGGACCCAACACTTAATGATCCAACACATCCAAATTTTGATCCAACTGCACCACCATTTGATCCTGATCAGTTTATTGCAATTTATGAGGTTACAGTGACAGGAGGCTCTGGGAATTTTGCATTTAATGATCAAGCAGATTTCTTGGGTACTACATTAGTACCAATAACAGGAACTACTTATCAATTTAGAGCTACAGCTGCAGGAAATTATCCCGTTTTCATTAATGATTTGGATAGTAATTGTACTATTTCTGCAGGGAGTGTCGATGTAAGCCCTTATACGGCAATTACAGCAACAGCTACACCTATTGATCCTGTTTGTCCAACAGATAATGGCTCTATCCAAGTTAATGTTACTGCTGGTTCAGGTTCACCGTTTACTTATATTTTAGATCAGGGGTCGGCAGCAGAAGTAACTATTGGACCAACAGTTAATACTTCAGAAACATTTAATAATGTAGATCCATCGGGATCTCATACAGTTACCGTTCAGGATAGATTTGGATGTGATTTTGAAATTACTAATATAACTTTTACAACTCCAACAGCTATCACTGCTAACATTTCTGTTACAGATTACCGTTGTGATGCTTTTGGTTCTAGTACGACTCCTCAATTAGCACAGATTACGATTTCTGGGGCTTCGGGAGGTAATGGTAGTTATGAATATAGTATTGATGGGGTTGATTTCAGTAATACTACGGGAGTATTTACAGGTTTAACTGATGGTACTTATACTTTATATATTCGAGATACGAGTACTGCGGCATGTCCTGTTAATTTAGGTCAGCGTACAATAGATCCACTTCAAGAGGTAACTGATCTTACTTTTTCTCAGACTCAGGTACAGTGTCCTGCTCTTACTTCAGATGTTACTGTTAGTGCAACAGGTACTAATGGTGCTGCTAGTTTTGAGTATCGAATTACTGCTCCTGCGGCAAGCGCTACGACTTTTAGTGCTACTACAGTTTACACTTTACCAGCAGGAGACACTTATACTTTTGAAGCAAGAACCACTACAGATGGTTGTATTTATTCAGAGAATTATACTATAGATGCTATAGATGCTATAGTAGTTTCGAGTACAATTGTTACAGAGCCTACCTGTGTTACAGATACAGACGCATCTTTCAACATTAATGTCACGGGGATAGATTTAACTTCTACGACGTATAGTTATGAAGTTACAGGAGGTACTATTCCTGTTGCTACTCCTATTACTGGCAATACAATTAGTACAACACCAACATTAGTATCTGGTCTTGGTGCTGGTACTTATGATGTTTTGGTAACAGACGATACTACAAACTGTACGGCTACAACTCAGGTAATTATTGCAGATCCTGCTATTTTAAGTTTCACTACTACTGTTTCGGATTCTAATTGTGGAGCTACTTCAGGTATTATTACAGTGAATGCCACTGGTGGTCGAGGCGGATATGAATATGAATTGAGGGATACAGGAGGAGTACCCATTACAGCGTATCAAAGTGGTAATACTTTTAGTGGATTAGCTGCAGGAAATTATATAGTTGCAGTACGAGATGGTAACACTGCTGCAGCGTGTGAGGTTACCAATCCGGTTACTGTAGGTCAGCTTACCCCACCTACTATTGCTACAGCAGTAGGGGGTGATGCATGTTATGATACGACGAATCAGGCGACACAATGGATTACGATTACCCCGAGTATTCCGGCTCCATTAGGTCCATTTACCTATAGTTTAGATGGTGGTGCTCCGGTTGCTGTGGTCTTTTTACCAGGTCCAGCTCCGGCAAATACTTTTGAGATTCCTAATCTTACTCCGGGCACACATAGTGTTACGGTAAGTAATACGTCTAGTAATTGTACATCAGCTGCGATTAATTTTGATATTAATCCAGAATTGACCATTACTGCGAATTTAGATAAAGATCTGGATTGTTCAGCGTCTCCTGATGCGGTGATTTCATTTACAGCTACGGGTGGTGATGGTACGTATACTTTTGATGTTATCGAGGTAGGTCCAAACACTGTTTTTCTTTCAGGAGTTACTTCTCCTGTTTCAATAAATGCTGCGAACACTTATGAGATTCGGGTTACAGATGGATTGGGTTGTGTGGCTACTTCTTCAGAGATTATTGTTAATCCTACGGTTGTACCAACGGCGACAACGACAATTACTCATGTAGTTTGTAATGGGGATTCGAGTGGTGTTGTGGTTATAAACCCCACAGCGGGGGTTGGCCCTTTTGAGGCAAGGATGACATCACCGGTTGCGGGTGCATTTACCACGAACCTTACTTTTACAGGTTTGGCTGCGGGGACTTATGATTTTGAGATTAGAGATGCCAAGCAGTGTGTAGGTACAGTTCAGGCAATTGTTACAGAGCCAATCTTAATTACAGTTACTAACATTTCTGTTACAGATTACCGTTGTGATGCTTTTGGTTCTAGTACGACTCCTCAATTAGCACAGATTACGATTTCTGGGGCTTCGGGAGGTAATGGTAGTTATGAATATAGTATTGATGGGGTTGATTTCAGTAATACTACGGGAGTATTTACAGGTTTAACTGATGGTACTTATACTTTATATATTCGAGATACGAGTACTGCGGCATGTCCTGTTAATTTAGGTCAGCGTACAATAGATCCACTTCAAGAGGTAACTGATCTTACTTTTTCTCAGACTCAGGTACAGTGTCCTGCTCTTACTTCAGATGTTACTGTTAGTGCAACAGGTACTAATGGTGCTGCTAGTTTTGAGTATCGAATTACTGCTCCTGCGGCAAGCGCTACGACTTTTAGTGCTACTACAGTTTACACTTTACCAGCAGGAGACACTTATACTTTTGAAGCAAGAACCACTACAGATGGTTGTATTTATTCAGAGAATTATACTATAGATGCTATAGATGCTATAGTAGTTTCGAGTACAATTGTTACAGAGCCTACCTGTGTTACAGATACAGACGCATCTTTCAACATTAATGTCACGGGGATAGATTTAACTTCTACGACGTATAGTTATGAAGTTACAGGAGGTACTATTCCTGTTGCTACTCCTATTACTGGCAATACAATTAGTACAACACCAACATTAGTATCTGGTCTTGGTGCTGGTACTTATGATGTTTTGGTAACAGACGATACTACAAACTGTACGGCTACAACTCAGGTAATTATTGCAGATCCTGCTATTTTAAGTTTCACTACTACTGTTTCGGATTCTAATTGTGGAGCTACTTCAGGTATTATTACAGTGAATGCCACTGGTGGTCGAGGCGGATATGAATATGAATTGAGGGATACAGGAGGAGTACCCATTACAGCGTATCAAAGTGGTAATACTTTTAGTGGATTAGCTGCAGGAAATTATATAGTTGCAGTACGAGATGGTAACACTGCTGCAGCGTGTGAGGTTACCAATCCGGTTACTGTAGGTCAGCTTACCCCACCTACTATTGCTACAGCAGTAGGGGGTGATGCATGTTATGATACGACGAATCAGGCGACACAATGGATTACGATTACCCCGAGTATTCCGGCTCCATTAGGTCCATTTACCTATAGTTTAGATGGTGGTGCTCCGGTTGCTGTGGTCTTTTTACCAGGTCCAGCTCCGGCAAATACTTTTGAGATTCCTAATCTTACTCCGGGCACACATAGTGTTACGGTAAGTAATACGTCTAGTAATTGTACATCAGCTGCGATTAATTTTGATATTAATCCAGAGTTAGTAGTTGTAGCAACACGATTAAAAAACCTTGACTGTTCTGCTTCACCAGATGCACAAATCAATGTTGTAGTTACTGGAGGAAATGGAGCTACCTCTTTAGAAATTAGTACAGATGGAGGAACGACCTTTAATCCATATGCTGGAGTGATTCCTTTCCTTACAACTACTCCTGGGGATTATCAATTTAGAGTAACAGATTCTGCAACACCTATTGCTTGTAGTGATCTTTCGGACATCATAACTATAGATCCCGCTCCATTACCAGCAGTATTAGCTCCAACGGTAACTAATGCTACATGTTCTGGCTTAGCAGATGGGTCTGTAACAGTGAATATAGATACCTCTGTTGGGACACCTCCTTATTTGATAAGTTTTAATGGTTCTGCGTTTACCAATACAACTACATACGGTAATTTAGCAGGTACTCCCGCATCAGGTGGAGGAACAGTATATAACTATACTATAAGAGATGCCAAACAATGTGAACAAACATTTTCTGCTACTGTTTTTGAACCAGAACCTTTTAGTTTAACAAGAGTAGAAACCGATATCACTTGTGGTGTGGGAGGAAATGTGTTAGGAAATGTAAGTTATAGTTCAATTGCAGGAGGAACACCACCATATACATATAGTTTATTAAATATTGATGATACACCAGCAACAACTACTTCAGGAAATCCAGTAGGGCCAACAGGAGCTACTTCTGTTTCTTTTGCAGACCTTGATTTTGGAGATTACAAGTTAAGAATAGTAGATGCAAATGGATGTGTCCATGAAGATTTTTTCGATATAGCAACTCCTGCAATTTTTTCGATATCTTCTAGTGTTACAGGATCTTGTTTTGATGGAGTAACGATTCAAATATCAGTGTCTGGTGGAACTGGACCGTTTGAAATCAGAGAATATCCAGGAGGAGTTTTCACACCATTAAACGGTTTAACAGTTACTAGTGGAACCATTCCTGAGCGTAATCATGCATTTTTTAATAGACCTTTTGATACTCCATTTACATTTGAAGTTGTTGATACATCAACTAATTGTACAGATATAAGAACGTTAGCACCACCACCGAACCCGGTAGGAACAGCAGATATTACAGGGACTGATACGGATGTAAGTTGTAATGGAGCAGCTGATGGATCATTTGCATATACCGTTGTAGATTATCAGGGAACCGAACTTACCTATACAGTCTTTAATACAAATGACCTTGCAACCGATATTAGTGGTGGACTTACTTTTAGTGCAGGAAACCCAGAGACGGTTATATCAGGAGGTACTGCAAATGGTACTATTAGTGGTTTTGGACCAGGAGAATATTTAGTACGAGTAACTGAAACAGATGGAGGTGTTGTTACACCTTGTAATTCTGCGGTTATATTTACGATAACAGAGCCTACTGCTTTAGGTATAACTGTAGGTACACCTACAGTTGCAAATTGTAATAACCCGGCTGAAGTTACTGTAAATGGAGTAGGTGGTACACCACCGTATCGATTTGCAGCTGTAGTTGCAGGAAACCCTGCTCCTGCTGTTGGAGCGTATAGTACAAACAATGTATTAACATTAAATCCAGGTGCTGGTCCAGCATTCGATTTAAATTGGGAAATTTATATTTTGGATGCTAATGATTGTGCTGTATTGCCACCAACTGCTTTAGCTATAACTCGTACAGCAGATCCAGTATTTACTACAGTACCTGCTTTTGTAGATGATGCTTGTAATTTTGACAATAGTTATACATTTAGAGTAGTAGCAACAGGTGCGAGCCAATTAGAATTTGGTATAGATGATGGAGATACGGGTACTTCAGATAGCCCTATTTTCGGAAATGGTACACCTACAGGAAATCCTAACGAATACGAATTTACATATACAGTTACTGGCCCTAGTGTTGATGAATATACCTTAATTGTAAGAGATGTTAATGGTTGTGAAGATCAGGATAGGATGATCGTATATCCAGAGTTATTGGTAACAGCAACCTTTACTGATCCTACTTGTCGTGCTTCAGATGCTACGATAGTGGCTACGGTAAGCGGAGGTTCTGCGACTTCAGGGAATTGGACTTTTAGTTTAGTTGATGCTGGAACAGGTACTCCTATAGTTGGAGTAACTCAGGCAGTTGGTGTACCAGGTGCAAATGATGTTACATTTAGTAATGTACCACCAGGAGATCATAGAGTAGAGGTTGTAGATAGCGCGATTGGTCCAGCACCAGGCTGTGAAGCTACTTTTGACATTACCATACCTACATTCTTAGATCCTATACCTATGGGAACACCTACACCGGTTTCATGTTTTAATGGAACTGACGGTACTATTTTAGTGAGTTTAGATACAAGTGCAGATGATAATCCACCATATACATATGAATTATTTCCTTTTGGTGGAGGTCCTTCAATAGCTGGTCCACAGTCAAATCCATTGTTTGAGAATTTATCAGCAGGCAATTATGAGGTTGTTGCTACTTCAGATAAAGGGTGTTCTGGTACATCTACACAGATTACTATAACAGAGCCGGCAGCTGCATTAAATGTTACAAATTCACAAACTGCTTATGGTTGTAATGCTTCTAATGCAGATGTGTTCCCGGTAATTACGTTAACGATTACAGGCGGTACCCCTGATTATGATGTTTCTTATAGTGGTGGTGCTAGTGGATCAGAGACCGATGTAGCCGATGCAGATGGTAATCCTGCTAATGGGGTTCAATATGAGATTACAGCAACAGTTGCTGGGACATATACGATTTCGGTTACTGATGAGAATAATTGTGCTTTTGCCAATTTTGATGTTATTGTTCCTGCATTCCCGATCATGACAGATCCTACAATAACCAGGGATACTGCAGCAGTTAATAATGGTGTTATATCTTGTGATAATCTAGAAACAGTTACTGTTTCGATTACCGGAGGTACAGGTCCGTTTGACTTTGTAGAATTAGGTGGAGCTGTTGTTTCTCAAACAGTTGCGGCAGGAACAGGAGACACTGCTGCTCCGGGAGTTCAAACCACGGCAACATTTGCCTTACCAAGTGTTGGTTCTTATACCTTTAGGATTACCGATCAAGGTACGGGATGTTCTATAGATACAGCACCATATGAGATTGTTCCTTTTGATACGATCACAGCGACATTGACTACGGTTACCGATATATTGTGCAATGGGGCTACTACAGGAGCGTTAGAATTGAACATTGGTGGATATACGGGTGCTTATAATTATACGGTTATCAATACGGTTACGGGCACTAATGTTCCGGGTTATATAAATGTTGCTGCTAATACTACAACGAATCCAGAGCCGATTACGGGATTACCTGCAGGCACATTTGAGGTTTCTGTAGAGGCATTAGATGCTCCTTTCTGTGATGAAGTGTCTAACACAGCGACAATTGATCAACCAGCACCTCTCACCTTAAATTTTTTAAGTGCTACGACTCCCGATTGTAACACGGCCTTTTCGACAGTTACTATGGATGCCAATGGTGGAGTTCCTGGTTATAGTTTTGCTGCGGTTGATGGATCGGCTCCACAGCCAGATCCGGGTGTTTATTCACTTACAGAGGTTTTTGATTTAGATCCTTCGATTGCTACTACTTGGGTAATTTTTGTACAGGATGGTAACAATTGTGTAGTATCCAGAGAGATTACGATTCCACCGGTTACTCCGGCTCCGGTTATTAACACTATAGATCCTTTTGTAGCTGATGCTTGTACTTTTGATAATGACTATACCTTTAGGGTTACCGCTACGAGTAATGTTCCGGTACCCCCGGGAACAGGGTCTCTAACATATCAATTAGATGGCGGTGCCCAGGTTTCGGGTAACATAAGCAATACAGAACATGAATTTACGGTTTCAGGTCCTGGTACGTATAGTGTTGTTGTTTTTGATGAGAACGGTTGTCCTTCTCTACCAAGAACGATTACTGTATATCCAGAGTTATTGGTAACAGCAACCTTTACTGATCCTACTTGTCGTGCTTCAGATGCTACGATAGTGGCTACGGTAAGCGGAGGTTCTGCGACTTCAGGGAATTGGACTTTTAGTTTAGTTGATGCTGGAACAGGTACTCCTATAGTTGGAGTAACTCAGGCAGTTGGTGTACCAGGTGCAAATGATGTTACATTTAGTAATGTACCACCAGGAGATCATAGAGTAGAGGTTGTAGATAGCGCGATTGGTCCAGCACCAGGCTGTGAAGCTACTTTTGACATTACCATACCTACATTCTTAGATCCTATACCTATGGGAACACCTACACCGGTTTCATGTTTTAATGGAACTGACGGTACTATTTTAGTGAGTTTAGATACAAGTGCAGATGATAATCCACCATATACATATGAATTATTTCCTTTTGGTGGAGGTCCTTCAATAGCTGGTCCACAGTCAAATCCATTGTTTGAGAATTTATCAGCAGGCAATTATGAGGTTGTTGCTACTTCAGATAAAGGGTGTTCTGGTACATCTACACAGATTACTATAACAGAGCCGGCAGCTGCATTAAATGTTACAAATTCACAAACTGCTTATGGTTGTAATGCTTCTAATGCAGATGTGTTCCCGGTAATTACGTTAACGATTACAGGCGGTACCCCTGATTATGATGTTTCTTATAGTGGTGGTGCTAGTGGATCAGAGACCGATGTAGCCGATGCAGATGGTAATCCTGCTAATGGGGTTCAATATGAGATTACAGCAACAGTTGCTGGGACATATACGATTTCGGTTACTGATGAGAATAATTGTGCTTTTGCCAATTTTGATGTTATTGTTCCTGCATTCCCGATCATGACAGATCCTACAATAACCAGGGATACTGCAGCAGTTAATAATGGTGTTATATCTTGTGATAATCTAGAAACAGTTACTGTTTCGATTACCGGAGGTACAGGTCCGTTTGACTTTGTAGAATTAGGTGGAGCTGTTGTTTCTCAAACAGTTGCGGCAGGAACAGGAGACACTGCTGCTCCGGGAGTTCAAACCACGGCAACATTTGCCTTACCAAGTGTTGGTTCTTATACCTTTAGGATTACCGATCAAGGTACGGGATGTTCTATAGATACAGCACCATATGAGATTGTTCCTTTTGATACGATCACAGCGACATTGACTACGGTTACCGATATATTGTGCAATGGGGCTACTACAGGAGCGTTAGAATTGAACATTGGTGGATATACGGGTGCTTATAATTATACGGTTATCAATACGGTTACGGGCACTAATGTTCCGGGTTATATAAATGTTGCTGCTAATACTACAACGAATCCAGAGCCGATTACGGGATTACCTGCAGGCACATTTGAGGTTTCTGTAGAGGCATTAGATGCTCCTTTCTGTGATGAAGTGTCAAATAGAGTAAATATTGCATCGCCTCCTGCGATTATAGTAACATTAGATCAGAAACAAGATGAAACCTGTAATCCTGGTGATGACGCCTCTATAGAAGTAGTTGTTAATGGAGGAACACCTCCATTCCGATATCAGTTAGAAAGTGAAGATAGCGGAGGTGTTATTTCAATACAGGTTCCATTCCAAACAACAACAACAATTTTTACAGGATTGGATGCCAATAATACGACTACAAATGTATTGTATAGAGTACGGGTTTTAGATGCTAATGACTGCCCATCAGAAGCAACAATAGTTATAAATCCACCGGTACCTTTAGGATTAGATCCAATTGCTCCGACACTATTGGCTTGTTTTGATAGTGAAGATGGTACAATTACTGCTACTGCTTCAGGTGGTCAGGGACCAGGAACATATTTCTTTATGTTAACATTTCCTGATGGTTCGCAATCTACAGCGGTTTTAAGTAATACAGATACTTTCCAGTGGAATGATCTAAAACCAGGTAACTATATTGTTACCGTTACCGATAACTTAGCGTGTGAAATTGCTCAAGATCCTGTGATTATTAATGCTCCACCAGCTGTGACGATAGATGTAACCCCAGGACCGATAAGTTGTCTTACACCACCAAGCCCTAACCCGATAACGGTTACTGCGGGAGGAGGAACTCCTGGCGGATACGAGTTTAGTAGTGACGGAGTTACTTTTGTTGCTGGTAACTTAACTCCTACTACCCATGAATTTACTTTACCTGCAGGGGATTATAATTTCTATGTTAGAGATGCAAATGGATGTGTTTCTCCGGCTTCTAATACGATACCAGTACGAGATCCTGTTCCATTATCGACAATATTGGACTTAAGTAACACATCTATAGTTTGTTTTGGTGAGCCAACAGGTTCTATTGATGCAAGTGTTACGGGAGGTTTAGGTAATTATGGCTACCGAGTAACAGGTACAGATTATTTAGGAAATACCGTAACACTACCTGGCCCACTAGCTACAGATACACAAACGACAAGTTTCTTTGGAGATTTACCCGCAGGAAATTATACGTATACGGTAACCAGTGGAGATTGTGTAGATAGTGTAACATCTTTTGAAATACGTCAACCTGTAGAATTTATAGCACAAGCATTAGCAACGCCTATTTCTTGTAATGGAGAGACCGATGGTACTATACGGGTAACTGCAACTGGAGGTACATGGCCTCAATACTTCTTCTCCTTATATAATAGTGCAGGTAATGCTGTGTTTACCTTTATAGAAGATGACTCTGATGGTATTGATTTTGAGCATACGTTTACAGATTTACCAGCCGATACCTATCGGGTAGAAGTAGAAGATGCCAATGGATGTCCAAGAACTATTATTGATATTCAAATTATAGAACCAGCACCAATTTTGGCTAGTGTAAATGCTACAACTCCAGAAGATTGTGCGGGAGATATGAATGGTACAGCTACCTTATCTATTACAGGAGGATTACCACCAGCAAACCCAGCAGATCCTAGTTATTTCTGGAGTATCGATGGGGTAACTTATCAAGCTGTTACTGATCCTTCGAATTTGTTTATAGATAATCTACCAGGAGGCACAACTACAGTATTTATTAGAGATTCGCAAAACAATGCAAACTGTCAGGGAGCCTTTAATATTGATATTGAACCAGGTGTTAATCTTGCTGCTGAACTCGTACCAGAATTAGTATGTCCTGTATTTGACTATAGTGATCCTATGAATCCTGTGATGACTAGTGAGGAGCAATACTTTGTAAGTTTTGATATTGTTGAAGAGTCACAAGGATTAGGTATTATTTATACTTTAAATGGTATAAACGGAACACCAAACCCACCTAACAATTCGAATTTGACAGGTAATTTTGAGGTTACCCCAGGAGAGTATGAAGGTGTTATGGAGTACCAGGGATGTACACGAACAGTAGATACTATCGAGATTCTTGAGTATACTCCATTGGCAATACCAGTTGCTCAAATGACCAATAATCCGCAAGATCCTAATGAATATCAAATCATAGCATCAGGAGGAAGACCATTTGAAAACACTCCTTTCTATGCCTTCTCATTTACGATGTTAGAAGAAGGAATGACATTAGATCAATTAGAGCCTTCAGACTATACAGAATTAGATGGAAATATTTTTGTGATACGACAAACTGCAGACTATGTATTGCGTGTTGTTGATGCAGATGGTTGTGAGGTACTTACGGTTCAGAATCTGACTTATATTAATATTCGTATTCCAAACTACTTTACACCAGATAGCCCTAATAGTACAGCAGAAGAACGTTTCTGGTATCCTAGACAGATTACTCCTAATGTAGATGATCCTTTCTTCTTTGAGAACATGGAAGTAATCGTCTTTGATCGATACGGAAGAATGCTAGCAGAATTTAAAGGGGACCAACAAGGATGGGATGGCCAATACCAGGGAAAACAACTTCCATCAGGAGATTATTGGTATTCTATAATTCTGAATGATGTAGACAATAGAGAATTTACAGGCCACTTTACATTATATAGATAATATATAGAGCCTTAGTAAGTTATAAGACTATATGGTAAAAAGCCAGATGGTATAGAAAGAGAAAAGTTAATGATCTGTAATTTTTAATATTAGATGAAGAAGTATATTATCATATTTAGCCTATTTGCAAGTTATTGTACTTTTGCTCAGGAGTTTTTTGCTCCTGTACAAAACCAATATATTGCAGATAACCCCTATTTGATATCCTCGGCCTACGCGGGTATTGGAGATTGTTGGCAGATCAGAGCTTCGGGTTTTGAGCAGTGGGTAAGTATCGAGGATTCTCCGGGTACACAATCCTTATCAATAGATGGTAGAATATCTGACCGTTCAGGTGTAGGAGCAATTCTGTTTAATGATCAGAATGGATTTACCACTCAAAAAGGGGTCCAGTTATCTTTTGCACACCATTTAACATTAAGTGAATATAATAATCAATACTTATCATTTGGGATTAGCTATAAGTTCACCCAATTTGGTATTGACACTTCAAGGTTTAACAATGGAGACCCTGATAACCCAACTAATCCTGGATTAGCAGATATAAGTGTAAATGATTCAAATTTTGATATTGGATTGTTATATCGTATTGGTCGATTCTTTTTAAGCGCCAATGCTGTAAATTTATTACAGAAAGAGATTGATGATTTTAATCCAACCGAACCGTCACAGATACAAAACTATTATGTGTATACTGGATACACATTCTATCACAGGTTTAGTGATATCGAAGTAGAGCCTTCTATGTTGTATCAAAACTTTGCCGGTGATGGTCGTTCTACAGCAGATCTTAATCTAAAGGTTCGTAAAATGCATCGCGAAGATTACTATTGGATAGGTGTTAGTCTTCGATCTTTGGTTGATCAGGATTTTAAACCGCTTTCTGTATCTCCTATGTTGGGGATCAAAAAAGCTAATTTTTATGTTGCATATGGATATCAGATTAATGTAAACGAAGTTTTACAACCAACCACAGCAGCAGGATCACATATGATCACGCTAGGATTCGATTTTGGTTGTAGACAAAGTAAATGTGGATGTACTTATTAATATGGTTTGTTTTAAAAGAAATTCTAAAATCCTGCTTTAAACAAAGCAGGATTTTTTTGCTTAATTATTTACTTTTAAAACTTTATAACATCGATTAAATAGAAATAACACTACCTAATTAATATGCTTCAGTACTATAAAATGCTTTATAAAGAAACCACATATAACCCAAAGATGGCTACTACAAAGTAACATGTGATTGTTAAAGCCCCTTGATAATCTTTTGCTACTCTTTGTCCAAAAAGCAGCATTAGAAGCGTTATACACGCTAAAAACATCGCCAAAACCGCATAGTATGTACTATCATCTGTAATAAGATCATAGATACCAATAACGCAGCACACTGCCGTAATCATTTCAATGATTAAAATGATTGTTAAAAGAAGAGGAACCACATTTCCCATAAAAGTAGCAGCAAAATGTTCTTTTAGCCAACCAAGGTTTCCTTTCCAATCGATTATTTTATCGATTCCTGATTGTAAAAAAGTAATAAGAAGAAATAGTAAGATGGTTATTGAAACAATATTATTTATAAAATTATCCATGTGAGATTAGTTTAGAGTACCAAATATAGAATAAGATTTTAGACTAAAAAATATTGATTTTTAATTTACTATTCTTAAGTATTAACCGCTGGTAAACTATACGTTATGAACTTTTTTTATGTAATAATCGAGTAAGTTTTATAGAGAGATCGGTAAGAATTATTTTTGCATTACCATTTCGTTCTATATGATAAGCTGCATCCTGAAGTTCGTCACAGATATCTATAATATTGGCACCGTGAATAAAAGGAGCAAAGTTCTTTAATTTAAAACCATTTGTATTTGGTTCTAGGAAGACCAAATCTTCTGCACCATAATTAAGCAACATTGCTTGTCTGAAAAAATCCAGGCAATATTTCAGAAACCTTTTTTGTGTTTCTCTTCCTGTACCTGCAATAGATTCACTCCAGTTAATTAAGTCATTTACAGCAGACTTATTCCCTTTGGCTTTAAATGCTGTGCGTATCCATTGTATAAACCAATCTTCAAATTGATCATCACCACCATCATGATGTAGAAGATGTAAAGCTTTGCTATAATCGCCATTAGCCTGATGTGCTATTTTTAAAGCTTCGCTATCAGAAATCTTCTCTTTTTTCTGAAGCGCTTCTTTTATTACCTGTTCTCCCAAAGGAGGGAAATGCAATACCTGGCATCTGGATCTAATGGTTTGTATAAGTTGCTCCTCATCTTCTGTGATAAGTATAAATATGGTTTTCTCGGGAGGTTCTTCAATTAATTTAAGAAGCTTATTAGAGGCGGCAATATTCATTTTATCCGCCATCCAGATCAACATTATTTTGTATCCTCCCTCGTAGCTTTTTAACGAAAGTTTTTTAACAATTTCAAGAGCTTCATCTACTCCTATTTGCCCCTGTTTTTTTTCGATACCAAGAGAAAGATACCAGTCAAAAATACTTCCATATGGATTTTCATTTACAAAATGCCTCCACTCTTCGGCAAATTGATCAGATGTGGGATGTTTTTTTACCTTATCGTTTACAGCAACGGGATATACAAAATGTAAATCAGGATGTGCCAGATGATTAAACTTTACATTACAAGCCTCAAGACCATTTGTATTTTCTCCATTTTGATTTTGACACAAAACATACTGTGCATAAGCAATAGCCATGGGTAAAGTTCCACTACCATTAGGGCCAACAAAAAGTTGCGCATGAGGTATTCTTTGACGATCAGCACTGGTGGTCAAATAGCTCTTGATATGTTTTAAACCTAATATTTCTGAGAAAAGCATGGGCAAATATAAGGGATACCTAAAAAAGAAAGCAGATCTATAAGATATAAAACCTGATAAAATCGAGCGACCCTTTAAATTACCAATACAACAATTATAAAGATATAGTATTTATTTAGCTTCAGTATCTGCACTTATAACAAGTACTACTTATTATATTTTACTAGAAAATCCGTTGTATAAATAACCAGAGCCAAACACAAGTTAAATTAGTGTTGATTTTCACATACAAACAAGATATTAATAGCTACGAAGATTTATCTTATCCTAAGGTATCCTAAATGAGTAAGTATGAAAATAGAATAGAATACCCGATTTTATAAATGAACATCAAAACCGAAACCTTTTTGGTTTGATAGTAATACAATTTATTTAACTATGATTCTTTTATTGAAAAAAGGGTTTTTATAAAAATTTGGTAAAAGTGAAAAATTACCTTTGATTTCGGGTAATTTTTCTATCAGATTTTGATGTTTTTAATGAAATAGAATTATTTTCGTTTGCGAAAAACCAATTTAGTATCATGAAGACAATTGACGATTTTAATTTTGAAAATAAAAAAGCATTAATTCGAGTAGATTTTAATGTTCCTTTAAATGAAAATTTTGAAGTAACAGATGACACTAGAATTCAAGCTGCAAAACCTACTATAATTAAGGTTTTGGAAGATGGAGGAAGTGCAATCCTGATGTCTCATTTGGGTAGACCAAAAGGTGTTCAGGATGAGTTTTCATTAAGACATATCGTAGATAAAGTTGCAGATATTCTTGGGGTACAAGTCAAATATGTAGCTAACTGTATTGGTCAGGAGGCAGAAGATGCTGTTGCGACGTTAAACTCTGGTGAAGTTTTATTATTAGAAAATTTGAGATTTCACCCTAATGAAACAAGCGGAGATACTGTTTTTGCAGAACAATTGTCAAAACTGGGAGATATTTATGTAAATGATGCATTTGGTACAGCGCACAGAGCACATGCTTCTACCACTATTGTAGCGCAATTTTTTCCTGAACGAAAATGTTTTGGTAGCTTGTTGGCAAAAGAAATAGAAAGTATTGATAAAGTATTAAAAAGCGGAGAGAAACCTGTGACCGCTGTTTTGGGAGGATCAAAAGTATCTTCAAAAATTACTATAATTGAGAATATTCTGGATAAAATAGATCACTTGATTATTGGTGGAGGAATGACCTATACCTTTATTAAAGCTCTAGGAGGCCAAATAGGAGATTCTATTTGTGAAGATGATAAACAAGAATTGGCATTAGAGATTTTAAGAAAAGCTAAAGAAAAAGGAGTAGAAATTCACCTTCCTGTAGATGTATTGGGAGCAGACGCATTTGATAATAATGCAAGCACTAAGGTTATTGCTGTTAATATGATTCCTGATGGTTGGCAAGGACTTGATGTCGGACCCGAAACAATGAAAAATTTTCATGATGTAATTTTGAAATCAAAAACTATATTATGGAATGGACCACTAGGTGTTTTTGAGATGGAAAATTTTGCTAAAGGAACAATAACATTAGGACACTCTATAGCAGAAGCTACAGCAAATGGAGCATTTTCTCTTGTAGGAGGAGGAGATTCTGTAGCAGCAGTAAAACAATTTGGTTTTGGAACTAAAGTAAGTTATGTTTCTACAGGAGGAGGCGCTATGTTAGAAAGCTTAGAAGGTAAAACATTACCTGGAATAGCTGCAATAGAAAATGAATAACATGTATTTTTTGTAGGAAAAACACTTAATTTTTATAAAAATTATGAAAAAACGGTTGTTTTAACCGTTTTTTTAATGTTTTTAACGCTTTGATTTTTTGCAGTTTAGAAAAAAAAGTGCGATTTTCGCTGCAGTATTGTTGATAACATGTTAAAAACAATACAAATAGCCCCAAATTTCCGTTGAACTAAAAGCAAATGCATTTATAAGATGAATAACTATTGCACATTATTTCTTTCTTTTCTATTAGTTTCGGTTTCGTTAATGGGACAAGAAACATCATCAGAGCAACAATCAACCCCGAAAAATACCAAGGAGATTGTACTTAATAAAACCCAGGATTTGAAACAAGATATGGTTCGGGTCGTAGATACAACTCAGGTCATAAAAACGATGGGAGAACTACAGACGACCACCATAACATCGACAAGTGTAAAAGACAGTGTGATTTATGTAGCAAGTGACCATCCTAGAATGTCACAGTTAGATTCTATCTGGAAACAAGAATTATATAACTCTAACCTTTTTGATACTATATACAAATCAGTTACCGAACTGAAATATGAACCAGTAGAATATGTTGATCTCCCTACCGATACGTTAAAAGCAAGATTAGCAGAACTTAATGCACGTACACCTTTTAATGTAGAGTACAATCCTTCATTAGAGAGTGTGATCAAAAGGTATTTAAAAAATAGACACAAACATTTAGAGCGCCTAATGGCACTAAGCGAATTTTATTTTCCTCTTTTTGAACAGGAGCTAGACAATCAGAACATTCCTTTAGAAATAAAATACCTTGCTATTGTAGAGTCTGCTTTAAAACCTAGGGCAAAGTCTAGAGTTGGAGCTACGGGATTATGGCAGTTTATGTTTGGTACCGGTAAAATGTTTGGTTTAGAAGTTAGCTCATATGTAGATGAACGTATGGATCCAATAATGTCTACCAAAGCTGCTTGCAAGTATCTTTCTAATTTGTATAAGGTGTTTGGAGACTGGGATCTTGCATTGGCTTCATATAATTCGGGTCCTGGTAATGTAACCAAGGCTATTCGTCGAAGTGGAGGATATACAAATTATTGGAACATAAGACATAATCTTCCCAGAGAAACTGCAGGATACTTACCCGCTTTTTTGGCAACAATGTATATTTTTGAGTATGCAGACAAACATGGTTTTAAACCCAGAAAACCTGAGTTTTCATATTTTGAAACCGACACTATACGAGTAAAACAAATGATCACATTAGATCAGGTTTCAGAATATATGAATATTGATATTGAAGAATTACAATTCCTAAACCCTTCATATAAATTAGATATCATTCCGTATATCAAAGATGAGGATTATGTATTGCGATTACCACTGGATAAAGTTGGTCCTTTTGTTGCGAATGAAAATCAAATCTACACATTGGCTAAGGCAGAATTTGATAAGCGCGAAAAACCATTGCCTAAATACTTTGAAGCAAATGACCGAATTCGATATCGAGTACGTAGCGGTGACTATTTAGGAAAAATTGCGAGACGCTATGGTGTTAGAGTAAGTCAAATTAAAAAATGGAATGGTTTACGAAGTAATAATCTTAGAATTGGTCAACGTCTTACCATTTACCCTCGTAGACCCGTAGCAAGCAAACCTAGAAAAACTACAACAAAGAAAGCGTTAACTAAGGTTGCAGCTAATAGCTCAGAGGTATATACTGTTAAGACAGGAGACACTTTATGGAGTATTTCACAAAAATTTAAAGGAGTATCTGTCGAAAATCTTAAAAATTGGAACGATATTAGTGGTAGTGGTATAAAACCAGGTATGACACTGAAACTTTCAAAATCATAACCGCTAACTATTATCTATCTTATGAGAAAATTATCCCTCGCAATTATTTGCCTGCTTTGTATGGTTAGTTGTACAGAAGAGGTTAAAAAAGAAAAAGGCCAGCAGAGTCAGGAGTCTATGGCACACTCTAATGGAAGAATTAATCACCTTTCTGTAGTTGTAGATAATGAGCTATGGAACGGTAATGTTGGTGATACCATAAGAAAATATTTTGGAGCCGAAGTGCCAGGACTACCCCAGGAAGAACCTTTATTTACATTGCGACAAATACCAATGGAAGCCTTTACCGGCCTTACAAAACAGAGCCGTATTTTTCTATGGATTAAAAAAGAAGCAGGAGAAGAAAATAAATATGGATTATTAAAAAATAAATTTTCTAACCCTCAAATAGGTGCTGTAATTTCTGGAGCTACAGATGATGATATCACTACTTTGATTCGAAAGAATTATGAAACAATCATTTCAAAATATAAATCTTTAGAAACCAAAGAAAAACAGGCTATTATCAAAAAATCTTTAGAGAAGATTCCACAGCTACAAGAAAAATTAGGAATCACTTTAAATATTCCTTCAGCGTATCGTATCGCTATTGAAGAAGATAAATTTTTCTGGATACGTAAAAATATTAAGCATGGTAGTATGAATCTGATGATCTATGAATTACCATTAGGAACGGTAACCAAAGATTCTAATACAGTTTCTAGTATCATAAAAATGAGAGATTCAATAGGAACAATAAAAATTCCTACCTCAGAAGTTGGTCATTTTATTACTGAAGAAGCATATGCACCTTATCTTTACGAAATTGAGTTAGATAACAGGTTTACTTTCGAGACCAAAGGAACCTGGGAGATCAAAGATCGTTTTATGGCAGGCCCATTTGTTAATTATGCTATAGAAGATGTTGCTAATAATAGACTAATGGTATTAGAAGGTTTTGTATTTGCCCCTTCGGTAAGTAAAAGAGATAATATGTTTGAGCTTGAAGCGATTATAAAAACGATAACGTTTGGCAAATAACACAACTTTCTGATTTTCTTATCTGATTATATTAAAAAAATATTGCTTCGATACTTAGATATATAGCTATCAAATACAGATATGTACACTAAAATTAATTTTATTCAGAAATTGTAGAAAACTTTCTCTTCTGCATAAAATAATCCACCATTTTTGGCATTATATTTAGCGATTCTAAAACTTGATTTTATGAGTATCGTTTCTTTTATAGCAAAACAGATTCCTGTTTCAGAAAAACAAATTGCTAAAACTATCTCCTTACTAGATGATGGGGCTACAATCCCTTTTATCTCTAGATACCGTAAAGAGATGACAGGAGATCTTGACGAGGTAGCTATTGGTGAGATCGTAAAACATAAAACAGCTTTTGAAGCTTTAGAAAAAAGAAAAGAAAGTGTATTAGTCACAATCAAAGAACAAGGAGCTTTAACACCAGAATTAGAGAAAAAAATTCTGGCTGCCGATACACTTACACAGGTAGAGGATTTGTATTTGCCATACAAGAAAAAAAGAAAAACCAGAGCTTCTGTTGCCAAAGAACTAGGATTAGAACCTTTGGCAAAGATCATTATACAGCAAAAAGAGGAAGAAATTCTTTTTGTTGCCTCGCAATACCTAAACGATACTGTTACTAGCGAAGAGCTGGCATTACAAGGAGCAAGAGATATTATAGCAGAATGGATTAATGAAGATGAAAAAATAAGAAATAGATTACGAAGGCTATATCAACGCAAAGCTACCATAGCCTCTACCATAATTAAAACAAAAAAGGATGATTTAGCTGCTCAAAAATACTTACAATATTTTGATTGGGAAGAACCACTTCATAAATGTCCATCACATCGGCTACTGGCAATTTTAAGAGCCGAAAATGAAAAAATAGTAAGAGTAAAAATAACAGTACCAGAAGATGAGGCATTAGATATCATAGATGATGTAATGATCAAAACAAATGTTGAAGCCTGTACAGATCATATGTTTTTGGCTGGTTCTGATGCTTATAAACGATTATTAACACCAGCAATCTCTACAGAAATACTTAATGAGTTTAAAGCAAAAGCAGATGATAGTGCTATAAAAGTTTTTGCGCAAAACTTAAAACAATTACTATTAGCCTCGCCACTAGGGCAAAAGAGAATCCTGGCTTTGGATCCAGGTTTTAAATCGGGATGTAAAGTGGTGTGTCTAGACAACCATGGTGATTTGTTACATAACGAAAATATTTATCCTCATCCTCCACAGCGAGAAACTACAAGTGCTATTAAGAAAATACGATCTCTTGTAAATGCATATAAAATTGAAGCCATTGCCATAGGAAACGGTACTGCTGCCCGAGAAACAGAAGCTTTTATTAAAAAAATACCATTTGATAAACCAGTCCAGGTGTTTATGGTAAATGAAAGCGGAGCTTCAGTATACTCGGCGTCCAAAATTGCCAGAGCAGAGTTCCCAACTTATGATATAACTGTACGTGGTGCAGTATCAATCGGAAGACGATTAGCCGATCCTTTGGCAGAATTAGTAAAAATTGATCCAAAAGCTATAGGAGTAGGGCAGTATCAACATGATGTAGATCAAACCAAGCTCAAAAACGAATTGGATACGGTAGTAATGAGTTGTGTAAATGGTGTTGGGATTAATGTAAATACTGCTAGTGTTCCGCTATTAAGCTATGTTTCGGGTATTGGTGAAAAACTTGCAGAGAATATTGTAGCATATCGATCAGAAAATGGAGCAATACAATCACGCGAAGAACTCAAAAAAGTACCAAGACTAGGAGGAAAAGCTTATGAGCAGGCAGCAGCTTTTTTACGAATTACCAGCCCTAAAAATCCACTTGATAATTCTGCAGTGCATCCAGAGCGTTATACATTAGTTTCGAAAATGGCAAAAGATGCTGGAGTTCCTATACATGAATTAATAGGAAATAGAGAGGCCATTACAAAAATCAAACTACAAAATTATATTACCGATGAGGTAGGGCTTCCTACATTAACCGATATTGTTAGAGAATTAGAAAAACCAGGTGTAGACCCTAGAAAAAAAGTAACTGTCTTTGAGTTTGATCCTAATGTAAAAACCATAGAAGACATAAAAACAGGAATGAAACTACCAGGAATTGTAAATAATATTACAAATTTTGGATGTTTTGTCGATATAGGGATTAAAGAAAGTGGATTAATTCATATCTCAAAATTAGCAAACGAATACATTAGTGATGTAAATGCTGTAGTACAATTACATCAACACTTGATGGTAACTGTAATCGATGTTGATATAAACAGAAAAAGAATTCAATTATCACTTGTGGATTAAAAAATGATATATTTTGGTGGTATAAGTATAGCTTTATTTATCTCTGCATTACTTCTTAATAAAAGGAACAAATCAAAATCAGACATCTTTCTTTTTATATGGATGCTTTTGATGGCAGTACACCTTTTTTTATTTTATATTGATCATACAGGGCAGATTTATAACTGGCCTCACCTATTAGCGATAGAAACTCCTTTACCACTATTTCATGGCGTTTTTTTATATTTCTATGTTTCTTCAGTTACAAATCAATTTCCAAAAAGTAACTGGATGGCAGCATTACATTTTTTACCAGCTATTTTTGGATATACCTATCTTACTAACTTTTTTTTACTTTCTGGTGCACAAAAAATAGAAGTGTTTGGAAATCGAGGTGAAGAATATGAAACATTTAGAATTTTTGGATTAACATTAATTTTTATATCAGGAATAGCCTATGTACTCTGGTCGAATATATTACTAATGAAGCATAGAAAAAATATTTGTGATCAGTTCTCTGATATTGAAGAAATTAATTTAAAATGGTTACAATTCTTAACTTATGGTCTTGGAGGGATTTGGAGTGTCGTAATACTAACAAATAATGATACTTATATTTTTGTCGGAGTTTCGGTTTTTGTGATTTTAATTGGTTTTTTTGGAGTACAACAAAGAGTAGTTTTCAATAGTAAAATACCGGTTTTGAACGAGGTTACTATGAAATCTTCTGAAACAGAAACCAAAAAAGAAAAATATGCAAAATCTGGGTTAACTGATAAATTAGCTGAAGATTTGTATAAAAATTTAATAAAATTAATGATCGAAGAGGGATTGTATAAGGATAGTACACTCTCTTTAAATGATCTTGCGTCTAAGCTTGATGTTCATCCTAACTACTTATCCCAAACAATTAATGAAAAAGAACGAAAGAACTTTTACGATTTTGTTAATACTTTTAGGGTTGAAGAATTCAAGAGGTTAGTTAAGATAAATAATAATCAACAATTTACTTTGTTGGCTTTGGCATATGACTGCGGCTTTAATTCTAAATCATCTTTTAATAGATATTTCAAAAAACGGACCGGCAAAACCCCTTCTCAATATGCCAAATCATTTATAAAATGATAATATAAAATAGACTTTTTTTAGTAACATGACGCCAAAGTAAGTGCCAGATTACAAGTTGAGACGTTTACGTCCTTTGCTACACCTATGTTTGTACTAATATCAATCAATTATAAAAGAGATACTCATGAGGTTAAAAGGGATGATTATTACTCAAGCTTTGATAAATGGTATAAGACAAATTAGATATAAAAAAGTAATCTGGGTGGCATTCGCTATTCTTGCCGTTTCTATAGGATTATATCCTTTAACTTTTTTGGCTGTTGACACTAATACAGGTTTACTAGGACACAAAAGTGAAGAATTGCTTTCGAGTGCCATTTGGAATTTTGCATTTTATATGCATATTTTTTTGGGAGGAGTTGCACTTATTATTGGATGGCCCTTATTTATAAAGAAGTTTAGAGTCAAAAATATAGGATTGCATAGAACTATAGGTAAAATTTATGTTACTCTAGTACTTCTGAGTGGTATTACAGGTTTTTATATTGCTGTTTATGCCACAGGTGGAATAATTGCTAAACTTGGTTTTAGTGGGATGAGTATTGCGTGGTTGATTACAACAATAATAGCATATATATCAATTCGAAATAGAAATATCAAAAAACATCAAATATGGATGATTCGAAGTTACGCAGTAACCTTTGTTGGAGTTACATTTAGATTATGGATGCCAATACTTTTATTTGTACTTGATATGAAATTTATAGAAGCCTATAGGGTTGATTCATGGATCTCATGGATTCTAAACCTAGTTTTTGCAGAGTTAATAATAAAAAAGACAGTTATAAATGAAATAAACAAATAACAAAAAACCCAACTCTCATGAAGTTGGGTTTTTTATGTATTTGAATACAAAAATTATTTTTTCTCATCAATTTTAGGATCTTCTTCTTCTTTTGAGGCATCTTTAAACTCTTTTATACCACTACCAAGGCCTCTCATTAGTTCGGGAATTTTCTTTCCACCAAACAAAAGTAATACAATTACTACGATTAGAGCAATTTGCCACGGGCCAATCATTCCTAAAAATATACTAGATAATATCATGATCTTAACTATTAGATTGCAAAGTTAGTAAGAAATGGTTAAATATATGTTTTTAGCTGTTAAAAAACAGATTTTTATATCAATTTTATCAAAATCAATAGACGATTTACATATCAAAACCGTTGTGTTTTAGTATAAAGTAAGTTGAATTTATCGCTCACTGAATATTTACATCTCGCAAGATTTACTTTTTGTAAGAAAAGCGTTTTTTGATTAAAATAATAATGTAGTAGTTTAATAAAAAAACAAAATTAGAAGGTAAAATGTAAATTTCACAGGAAAAAGATAAACCCAAAATGAGTTCATTATGTATATTTGCGATTAATGATACCAATTTGATAACATTCTTTATTGAAGATGTAATCTATGGCAAGAAAGAACAAAGAACAAAAAAAAATTACGAAGAAGCTACTTAATAAGTATCGCCTGGTTATCCTTAATGAGGATACTTTTGAGGAACGAATATCATTTAAATTAAACAGGCTTAATGTTTTTGTAATGGTTACTATTACCTCAATTGTTTTGGTAGCAGGAACCACTTTTTTAATAGCATTTACTCCGCTTAGAGAGTATATCCCTGGATATTCTTCTACCTCGCTCAATTTGAGAGCTAACAGATTGGTAGCTACTACGGATTCTTTGGAGTCGGTGATTACTATAAATCAGGAATATTATAAATCGATCAGAAAAGTACTTACAGGAGATGTAAAAACTGTAGAATTTGATATTGATTCTGCAATACAATCCCAAAAGCTAAATCCTGAAGAGGTAGATCTTAAACCCTCAGAACAAGATATAAAACTTCGTGAAGAAGTATCTAAGGAAGATAAGTATAGTCTATTCGAAAGTGAAAAATCAAGTTCTGATTTTTCATTATTTCCGCCGGTAAAAGGTAATATTACCTCTACCTATAATATAAATGAAAAACATTATGGTATAGATGTAGCAGTCCCCAAAGATACTCCGGTAAAAGCAGCATCTTCTGGAACTGTAATTTTTTCTGAATGGACTGCTGAAACTGGTCATGTTATTATACTTAAACATAACAATAATTTACTTACAGTATATAAACACAATGCCACTCTAACCAAGCAACAAGGAGAACAAGTTAAGGCTGGAGAAGTAATTGCTACAGCTGGTTCTACGGGAGAGTTGTCTACAGGGCCTCATTTACATTTTGAATTATGGCGAGATGGATACCCAACAGATCCTTCTAACTTTATTGATTTTGAACAATAATTATCTATGTCCTTAAAAACATTAGGAGCTAAAGTATTTGCTAAGCGAATTCGCAAAAAAATTAATAAGTGGGCATCAAACCCAATAAAAACTCAAGAACAAGTTTTTGCAGACCTTATAGAAAAAGCAAAAAACACGGCCTTTGGTATAGATCATAATTTTCAGGATATAAAAACATATTCAGATTTTACTCAAAATGTCCCCATACGAGATTATGAAGAATTAAGACCATATGTAAATCGTGTTGTAGCTGGAGAGAATGATGTACTTTGGCCAGGGAAACCATTATATTTTGCTAAGACATCAGGAACTACAAGTGGAGCAAAGTATATTCCTCTTACCAAAGACTCTATGCCTACTCATATTAGAGCGGCTCGTAATGCAATTTTATGCTATATTGAAGAAACCAAAAAAGCAGATTTTGTAGATGGTAAGATGATATTTCTTCAGGGGAGTCCAGAGATGAGTGAAAAGAATGGAATATTATTAGGAAGACTCTCGGGAATAGTGGCGCATTATGTACCAAAATATCTTCAAAAAAATAGAATGCCTAGCTGGGAAACTAATTGTATTGAAGATTGGGAACAAAAAGTCGATGCTATTGTTGAAGAAACAGTACACCAGAATATGACCGTGATAAGTGGTATTCCGCCATGGGTACAAATGTATTTTGAAAAACTACAGCAAAAAACAAACAAAACTATAGGAGAACTTTTTAAAGGCTTTGAACTCTTTATATATGGTGGTGTAAATTTTGAACCCTATAAAGCTACATTTGAAAAATTAATTGGCAGGAAAGTAGCAGGTATCGAATTGTATCCAGCTTCTGAAGGGTTTTTTGCATTTCAGGACAGTCAGAACGAAAAAGGAATGCTATTGCAATTGGATTCGGGGATGTTTTATGAGTTTGTAAAAGCAGATGAATTTTTTGAAGAAAACCCAAAGAGATTAACTATTGGTGAGGTCGAAATAGGAGTAAATTATGTAATGCTTGTTTCTACTAATGCTGGCTTATGGGCGTATAATATTGGAGATACAGTACTGTTTACAAACACATCACCCTATAGAGTAGTTGTTTCTGGTAGAATAAAGCATTTTATTTCTGCATTCGGAGAACATGTGATTGGTAAAGAAGTTGATCAGGCAATTAAGGATGGTATAGAAGCTACTGGTATAATGATTAATGATTTTACTGTAGCACCACAAGTTAATCCAGATCAAGGAGAATTGCCATATCACGAATGGTTTATAGAATTTCTAGAAACCCCAGAAGATACAGAAAAATTAGCTTTAGAAATTGAGAATTCATTGCGAAAACAGAATTCATATTATGATGATTTAATTGAGGGAAAAATACTGAGAACATTAAAAATAACCTCTGTTCCAAAAGATGGATTTAAAGATTATATGAAATCTGTAGGTAAACTAGGAGGACAAAATAAACTTCCAAGACTTTCTAATGATAGAAATATAGTAGATAGACTCACAACTATAATAAACAAATAGTTCTAATTGAATTTTAATGTTCAGTTAGTATACTTATATTTGCTAGGAAAAATTTATGGCAAATCTGATATTACAAGGAAGAACAAGAGCTCAGGAAAGCTCTAGTGCAATTGAACGCATGTACATAACTATGCGCCATCTTTTTAATAGAGGTTTTTATAAACCTATGGGCGTTTCTGGAGATACGCTTAGAGAGGCATTATTAACACTTCGTCCAGAGATTTATGGGTCTGTCGCAGAAGAAAAAGTAGAACTTAATGGGTTGCTCTATGTTATCGATCGTTTACCATTTGGGATTGAAGAATGCCGATATATTAATTTAACAAGTGATGAAGGGTATAAAAACTCTCACTTTAAAGCCATAATACCCCCTAAAAGACGCAGGAATTGCTATCGTATAGATGATGAGCAAATGAATATCGAGATTACCAGAGGGCGATCAGAAATATATGATATCCTTACTCACCTTACTTTTTTATTTATAGAATCACATAAGATCATGAATCGAGTAGTGATTAATGAGCAAGGAAATGTTACTAGAGACTGGCAAAAATTAGAAAAAGCCGTAACGTCTAAAAAAGATTTAACCAAAGCCGAAAGAGAAGTTGCTTTGACCCATACAGCTAATATTTTAGGAAGAACTTTTGAAGAGGTTTCTTCTGTGTATGGTAGTTTTTCTTGTCCAGAAAACAAAGAACGGTTTCTAGATATTATTTATTGGTTGGGTAAGCTGGCGATAGAAGAATCAATTGAAGATGAAAAGAGAATCGTAACCTTTAGTCCGGTATTAAGAGAAAGGCTAGGCCATCATATTCATGGAGAGATTTGGGCAAATACGATTAAAAATAAACTAGAAGAACTAAATTTATTACATCGCCCAATTCATGTTATTAGTGCTAATATGCACAGTGTAATGAATGCATTATACGCCCCAATAGCATTAAAAACAGAGTTAAAAGATAAAAGTACTTTTGATATTTATGAATCATTAAGTGATAATAAAAATGATAAATTAAGAGCAAAAGTGCGAAAGCTAGCCTTGCAAAAAGGAATGACTTACCTAGAAGATCATAGCGGTGCAAATATTAATGTTCAAATATTTGACACTGCTCGATATGCCGATGGGGAATATAAAGACCTGATTGCCGACATCGAAAATAATGAAAAGCCGGTGATCATCGTTATGGATTATGCATTTGGTGAGCAGGCATATGAGACGATGGATGAACTATTAAAACCGTATATAACTACCAAAAAAGCCAAAACACATATAAATGTTAAATCTATATCTATTATGGGTAAAGCGGGCATTCTTGAAGGAGGAAAAGGTGATATTATGATACCGTCTGCTCATGTTTTTGAAGGAACGGCAGATAATTACCCATTTAAAAATCAATTAAAAAAGAAAGAATTAGAGGGGCATGGCATTGATATTTATGACGGAGCAATGATCACGGTTTTAGGAACATCTTTGCAAAATAGGGATATCTTAAAGTTTTTTCATGATTCTACCTGGAATGTGATTGGTTTAGAAATGGAAGGAGCACATTATCAAAAAGCAATACAATCTGCATCAAAACTTAGAGGTAGTATCAGTCCAAAAGTAAAAGTACGATATGCATATTACGCTTCAGATAATCCGTTAGAAACAGGAAGTACATTAGCTTCGGGAGGATTAGGAACTACAGGAGTAAAACCAACATACCTAATAACCGAAAAAATAATAGAACAAATATTTAAAGAAAGATAATATTATGGGTAATGAAAATTACAATAACGAAATAGACTTAATGCAAGTTTTTGGGATGATCAAGAGAGGCTTTAAAAACTTTCTAAAGATGATTATTTCTGTGATTTTCTTCTATAAAAAAAAGTGGGTTTTATTTTTTATTTTATTAATTGTTGGTGGAGTGTCCGGATATTTTATTGATAAAAATCAGGATGCCAAAAATGAATATATACAGGAAATAATTATTGAACCTAAATATAACTCTATAGGGTATATCTATGATTTTATTGAAGATTTAGAAGATAATTTTGATGACGAAACTTTTGTGAAGAGGCTTGGATTAGAAATGGATTTAGTAGACAACATAAAAAAGATTTCTTTTGAACCAATAATTCTAGCTGAAGATGTTTTAAGTAAGCTAAATGAAGAATATGGAGATAAAGGTTCTTTCATTGAAATTTATGACGAAAAATTATTAGAAGAAAAAAAATATAGAAATTTTTACAAGCAACATAAATTAATCATAGTGTTTAAACATGGAAATGATGATAATAGTAAGATTGCTAAAAATATTTTAAAATATATTAAATCAAACAACTATTTTAAAGAAATATTAGATTTAGAACTAAAACAAGCTGATGCTAATTTAACTCAAAATAAGAAGTCTCTACAATTTATTAATGAATATTTAAATAATTTAAACAAAAGCCAAACTCAAAATGGTGATAAATATGTTTTTGCTGTAGAATCAGAGACTCCAACAATTCCATCATTATTAGAGAGAAAAGAAGAACTTCTTGAAATCATTGTTGAGAATGAAAAATTATTAGAACTGAGTAAAGAAGTATTAATTATTGTAGATTACGGAAATATTATTTCTGTAAGAAAAAAGCTATTAAATCGAACAATGTTTATAATCCCACTACTTCTTATAGGACTGGTTTCTTTATTCTACTTTCTTCGATATTTGAATGCAGAGATAAAAGAGTTTATTAAAGAAGAATAATGATAGGTTTTTACAATTTTTAATACTTGTTCATTTAGGAAGTATACCTTTTAAAATCTATTAAAGAACTAATAAAAAGCAATAATTATTATGTTATATCCTTTAAAATTTGATCCTATTCTAAAAGAAAAAATTTGGGGAGGAGATAAAATAAAAACAATTCTCAACAAACCGGTTACAGGAAATAATATAGGGGAGAGTTGGGAGATTTCAACCGTAGGCGAAGATATTTCGGTAGTATCTAATGGTGAGTTAGAAGGAAAGAAACTTAATGATTTGATTAAAGAACATAAAGGAGACTTATTGGGTGATAAGGTATATCAGGAATTTGGAGATCAATTTCCTTTGTTAATTAAGTATATCGATGCCAAAGAGGACTTATCTGTTCAATTGCATCCAAATGATATATTAGCCAAGAAGCGTCATGATTCTTTCGGAAAAACAGAAATGTGGTACGTTGTTCAAGCAGATTCTGATGCTAAGTTAATTGTCGGTTTTACTAAAGATACTACAAAAGAAGAATATGAAGCATTCCTGAAAGAGGGAAAAATTACAGAATTGCTCAATTTTGAAAACATTTCGAAAGGAGATAGTTATTTTATTAAAGCAGGAAGAATACACGCAATTGGAAAAGGGTCATTGATTGCCGAAATTCAACAAACTTCAGATATTACGTATAGAGTTTATGATTGGGATAGAAAAGATAGTAATGGAAACGAGAGAGAATTGCATACAGATCTGGCATTGGAGGCACTGGATTTTAGAGGAGACAGATCTTTTAAATTAAAACACGAAAAGAATAAAAACAAAATTAATAACCTTATTTCCGGCACATATTTCACAACAAACACAATTGAAATTGAGGATGATTTAAAAAGAGATTACAAAAACTTAGATTCGTTTAAAATCTTGATGTGTGTTGAAGGGAGTGGTGAAATAAGAACCAATAATACTTCTACAAGTATCTCATTTGGTGAAACCATATTGATTCCGGCCAAAATTGAAAACTTACAAATTAAAGGCAATTCTCAAGGGATGAAATTATTAGAAGTTTATATCTAATATATTATGAAGGGAAACATATTAATAACAGGAGGCGCAGGATTTATAGGGTCTAATTTTGTGAACCTTATTTCAAAAAATAAGAACTCAAAAATTATCAATCTTGATGCATTAACCTATGCTGCTGATCTTGCTAATATTGAAGTCCAAAATGATACAAACTATACTTTTATAAAAGGAGATATCTGTGATTGGAGTGTGGTTGAAAAAGTTTTTACAGAACATAATATTGATACCGTGGTTCATTTTGCTGCAGAATCTCATGTCGATAACTCTATTGAAGGCCCAAAAGCTTTTATTGAAACCAATATTGTTGGGACTTTTAATTTGTTACAAGCTGCATACCAGACATGGATGAAAGCTCCAAATCAACCTAAGTTAGAATTTGAACATGCTCGCTTTTTACATGTTTCTACAGATGAGGTCTACGGTACCTTAGGAAAAACAGGTCTTTTTACCGAAGAAACACCTTATGCACCTAATAGCCCATATAGTGCCTCAAAAGCGTCTTCTGATATGTTAGTTCGTAGTTATTTTCACACCTATGGCTTGCCAGTGGTAACGACAAACTGCTCAAATAACTATGGCCCTAGACAACATAATGAAAAACTAATCCCGACCATAATTAGAAAAGCTATTAATGAAGAAAATATACCTATATATGGCGATGGTAAAAATATAAGAGATTGGTTATATGTTTTGGATCATTGTAAAGGAATAGATTTAGTACTACGCACCGGGAAAATTGGAGAGACGTACAATATTGGAGGAAAAAACGAAAGAGAAAATATATATATTGCCACGACTATTTGTGAAATTTTAGACACTATACTTCCGAGAAGTATTACTAAATCATATAAAGATCTTATCACGTATGTAACCGATAGACCGGGCCATGATTTTAGATATGCCATTGATGCTTCTAAAATTGAAAATGAATTAGGATGGGATGCCGAAGAAAATTTTGAAACAGGTATCAAAAAAACAATACATTGGTATTTAGAAAAATATAAAGAACAATAGTTTAGTTTGATAATTTAAACGACTATTTCATACAAATACACTGTAGCAATGAAAGGAATAATATTAGCAGGAGGATCGGGAACTCGTTTACATCCGCTTACGCTGGCGATTAGTAAGCAATTAATGCCGGTTTATGACAAACCAATGATATATTATCCACTTTCTACATTAATTTCTGCTGGGATTAGAGAAATTCTTATTATTTCTACTCCACAAGATTTACCATTATTTGAAAAACTCTTAGGAAATGGCATAACCTATGGTTGTCGATTTGAGTATGCTATTCAGGATCAACCTAATGGGTTGGCAGAAGCTTTTATTATTGGAGAAAAATTTATTGGCGATGATAAAGTTGCCTTGATACTAGGAGATAACATTTTTTATGGATCTGGATTAGAAAAACTGTTAGAAAATAATAATGATCCCGATGGGGGTATTATATATGCATATCATGTTCAAGATCCAGAACGATATGGAGTTGTTGATTTTGATAAAAATGGAAAAGTTACTTCGATAGAAGAAAAACCAAAACAACCAAAATCAAATTATGCTGTACCCGGTATCTATTTTTATGATAATGAAGTAGTAAAAATTGCTAAATCCATTACGCCAAGTGCTCGAGGAGAATTAGAGATTACAGATGTAAACAATGCATATCTACAACAAGGAAAATTAAAAGTAAGCATACTTGATAAAGGTACAGCCTGGTTAGATACAGGAACATTTAATTCTCTTATGCAGGCGAGTCAATTTGTTCAGGTTATAGAAGAACGACAAGGACTTAAAATTGGAGCTATAGAAGAAATAGCGTATAAAAAAGGTTTTATTAATAAAAATCAACTTCGGGAATTAGCAAAGCCTTTGTTGAAAAGTGGTTACGGTAAATATTTATTACAACTAGATTAGGATGGAGGTTGAATCTACATTTATAGATGGGTGTTTTGTGATTAAACCCAAAATTTTTAATGATGAAAGAGGTTCTTTTTTTGAAAGTTATAATCAAAAGGTATTCGAAGAAATTACTGGGTTAAAGGTTGATTTTATACAAGATAACCAATCTATTTCTAGTAAAGGAGTGCTTAGAGGGTTACACTTTCAAACGGGAAAATATGAGCAAGCAAAATTGGTTAGAGTAATTCAAGGAGAAGTACTTGATGTAGGTGTCGATTTGAGGCCAGATTCTAAAACCTATAAACAACATTTTTCTATCATCTTAAATGATCAAAATAATTTCCAACTATTTGTGCCAAGAGGGTTTGCACACGGATTTATCACATTAAGCGAAAGTGCAATTTTTGGATATAAATGTGATAATTATTATCATAAACCCTCAGAATCAGGCATTATGTATAATGATCCTGATATTGCAATTGATTGGAAATTAGATCCTTCAGAAATTCAATTGTCAGAAAAAGACAAAGATTTACCTTTTGTAAAAGATTTAAAACGATAACCACCTTAAGAATGATAAAAAGCGTATTTGCTTTTTTAAAGGAACTTCCAGTGTTAAAAAAAATGTTAACCCTCGTTTTTATTTAATTTTTTTATTAATTTGCACCAGTTTCTTTTATAGACTTAATAAGAAGGAAACTTCCTAAAATTTTAGGACTAGTACAGGTATTGAGTTGTACTTTATAATTGACGTTTTTCCTACCCTATCGTCAAAAAATAATATTTAATTAATTCTAAGAATACATTAGACTTGCTATTATGTCTTATGCCTTTAATTAATTGTGTGATATTATTTGGTTTATTAGAATTTTTCAGATAATGAGCATTATTGCTCTTTTAAAAACAAAATTAACCTACGACGATGAAAGAAAACACTTCTGAAGAAATTGATTTGGGGGAATTATTTAAATTGATTGGAAACATCTTCAATAGATTTATCGGGTTTATTAACAATATCTTTAAAAACCTTTTCCATGTTTTTGTCTTATTTCTTAAGTTTATAAGAATTCACTTTTTAAAATTTACCATTGCTGTATTTATAGGAGCCATGCTAGGGGGATATTTGGATTATAAATCTCAACCAGTATATAGATCTTCTATGATTATAGAGCCTAATTTTAATAGTGTTCAGCAGTTATACAATAATATTGAATTTTATAATCAGTTAGCCGAACAAAGAGAAAATAAGGCTTTATCAGAAGCTTTACATATTAATGAAGAAGAAGCTCAGAATATTAGGCAGGTTAAGATAGAATCATTTTCTGATCAAACACAACGAATAAAACAATTTAGTGAGTTTATAAGCGAATTGGATTCTATATCTCAAAGAAAAGTTGATTATGACGATTATTTAAAAAATTTTAATGACATCAATGCAAAATTTCACAAAATACAGATCGATGCAACATCTCCAGAGATTGCAAAAAAATGTCAGAAAGCAATTGTAAAATCCATAGAAAACAATGAATATTTTACACTTCAAAAAGAGATAAACGATCGAAATATTGCACTTAAAGATTCAATTATAGAAAAACAACAAGAGGAGATTAATGATTTACAGGCATTTTATAAGAAAATTAAAATTATAGAAGCTCAAAAACCTGATGCGAATACAAGTATAAATCTTGCAGAAAATCAACCAGATCAGGTATCAGAAATCGAATTACTTAATCAAGCCAGAAAATTAAAAGATGAAAAAATTGAGTTAAATAATGAAAAAGCAAATACGAAGAATACGATTAATATTATCTCAGAATTCCCTAATAAAGGAGCATTGGTAAATGATTTTTTTAATAAAAAGATTGTATTAACGCCTATAATATTTGTTACTATCTTATTTTTGACCTTAATACTTATTTCATTAAATAAATACTTAGTGAATTATGAAAAAATTAATACTTGAATTTGGTAAGATACTAAATGGAAAAAAAATTAGAGAAAAACAATATTTTGATTACGGGGTCGAGTGGTCAATTAGGGCAATGTATAGAGAAAATTAAGAAAAACTATCCTGAATTACAATTATACTTTGCAAGTTCTGAAGCCTTTGATATCACAAAAAATGAAGAGGTACAACGTTTTTTTAAAGATAAGTCATTCAATTTTGTGGTGAATTGTGCTGCATATACCAACGTAGAACAAGCAGAGAAAGAACCAGAAAAAGCTTTTTTGGTTAATGCAACAGGAGCACTAAATTTGGCAAAGGTCTGCAAAGAATATAATATCACACTTATACATATATCTACCGATTATGTTTTTGATGGGGCTAAAAAAACTCCTTATGTCGAAGAAGATAGTCCAAATCCTATTAATGAGTACGGAAAATCAAAATTAGCTGGAGAACAATATATTAAGGAAACTCTGGAGAAATATTTTATTATTAGAACATCATGGCTGTACTCAGAATTTGGACATAATTTTTTTAAAACGATTATGAAAAAATCTGAAACGGAACGAGAGTTAACCATTACAACTTCAGAAACGGGTACCCCGACAAATGCAAATGATCTGGCAAAGTTTCTTCTTGATTTAATTTTTGATGATCATCAAAAATACGGCCTCTATCATTTTAGTAACCTTGGTGAAGCTACTTGGTATGATTTTGCTAAGGAAATTTTAAGAGTTTCTGGTAAACTTGAGGATATAATACTTAAAAAAACCGATAATTACTCTACTTTTGCACAAAGACCGAAATATAGTGTTTTAAGTAAACAAAAAGCCAATACAACTTTTGATTCAAATATTCCAGATTGGAAAGAGTCTATTAATAAGCTAATTCGCTTTGAAAAAAAGTAATGTAAAGTTAAGATGAGTAGAATAGTTAACGTAATACTTAGTGGAGGTTCAGGGACTAGATTATGGCCATTATCTAGAAAAAGTAAACCAAAACAGTTCCTAAAAATTTTCAATAATCAGTCGTTGTTTCAAGATACAATTAACAGGAACAAAAAACTGGTAGATGATTTTTTGTTGATAACAAATAAAGATCAAATTGAGGAGGCACAGGAACAGATAAAAGAAATATCACAGAGTTTTTCAGAAGTTATTATTGAGCCTGTAGGTAGAAATACAGCACCAGCGATAGCACTAGCAGCTTTTAGCTTAAATGTCGATGACATATTATTCGTTACTCCTTGTGACCATATGATTCCAAGTGATGACAGATACAGTTCAAATTACTATAAGGCTATAGAATTGGCACAAAATGGCTTTCTGGTTACATTTGGTATTAAACCATTGCACCCAGATACTGGTTTTGGATATATCGAATATAAAAATGAAGATGTAATAAGTTTTAGAGAAAAACCGGATTTAAAAACTGCTAAAACTTTTTTTGAATCAGGTCAATTTTTGTGGAATAGCGGAATGTTCTGTTTCCGTGCAGGAGTTTTTCTTGAAGAACTAAAAAAACATAGCCCTAAAATTTTTGAGAAAACTAAGGAAGCCTTTCAAACAATTAAAGAAGGGTATATAGAAGAGACGGAAATGCTTGCTATTCCAGAAGACAGCATTGATTATGCTGTTTTTGAAAAAAGTAAAATGATTAAAACAGTACCTTCAAGTTTTGAATGGACGGATTTAGGAACATTCGATTCGTTAATTACATATTTCGAAAAGAACAAAAAATCAATTAATTGTATCCATAATATAGAAGGTGTTAAAACAACTAATTCGTTTTTGATTGGAAACAAAAAAGTCTTTGGAATTGGTGTTTCTAATTTAATAGTTGTCGATACCGAAGATTGCATCTTGATAATGAATAATGGACAAAGTCAAGAAGTGAAAAAGCTATATAATGAGGTTAAAGAAAAAAATAAAGAGTTAATAAACTAATTTGGAAATGAAAAAAGCGTTAATTACTGGTATTACGGGTCAAGATGGTTCGTTTTTAGCAGAATTTCTAATAGAGAAGGGATATGAAGTTCACGGTGTGATAAGAAGAAGTTCGTCTTTTAATACAGAAAGAATTGAGCATTTATATATTGATGAATTAATTAGAGACCTACATTCAGAAAGAAAACTGAACTTGCATTATGGTGATATGACCGATTCTTCCAATCTAATTAGATTGGTTCAGCAAATTCAACCAGATGAAATATATAATCTGGCAGCTCAGTCCCACGTAAAAGTTTCATTTGATTTACCAGAATATACTGCAGAAACAGATGCCGTTGGTACACTTAGGTTATTAGAAGCTGTTAGAGTATGTGGTTTGGAAAAAACAACTAGAATATATCAGGCATCCACTTCAGAACTATATGGTAAAGTAAGAGAAATACCTCAAAAGGAAACAACACCCTTTCACCCAAGATCTCCGTATGGAGTAGCAAAAATTTATGCATTCTGGATCACAAAAAATTATAGAGAATCTTATAATATGTTTGCGGTTAACGGAATATTGTTTAACCACGAATCGGAAAGAAGAGGAGAAACATTTGTTACAAGAAAAATTACTCTTGCTGCAGCAAGAATTGCGGAAGGAACCCAGGAAAAACTATATTTGGGAAATTTGAATTCTCTTAGGGACTGGGGATATGCAAAAGATTATGTAGAGTGCATGTGGTTAATGCTACAACATGATACTCCAGAAGATTTTGTAATTGCAACAGGAGTACAACACTCAGTAAGATACTTCTCTGAACTTGCTTTTAAAGAAGCTGGAATTGGCATAGAATGGCAGGGAGAAGGCATCAATGAAAAGGGTATTTGTAAAAAAACCGGAAAAGTATTGATCGAAGTAGATCCAAAATATTTCAGACCTGCTGAAGTTGATACTTTATTAGGAGATCCTACTAAAGCAAAAAGTGTGTTGAACTGGAATCCAAATAAAACCTCTTTGGAAGAATTAGTTAGGATAATGATGAAAAACGATATTCTGTTAGCAAAGAGAGAACATTCAATTAAAAAATCATTTGATTAATATTATATCTATGCGTTATACATTATCAGATAATACTTGGGACAATAAAGAATATAAAGCCCTACAAGAGGTTATTGATTCAGGATTTTTCTCTATGGGAGAAAAAGTAAAAGCTTTTGAAGAAGCTTTTGCAAAGAAATTTAACGTCAAATATGCCGTTATGTCGAATTCTGGATCATCAGCTAATTTACTGGCGATTGCTGCATTGGTATATTCTAATAAACTTAAAAAAGGGGATGAGGTCATAGTTCCAGCTGTTTCATGGAGTACTACTTACTTTCCTTTATCACAACACAACTTAAAACTTAAGTTTGTTGATATTGATCAGAACACACTAAATATAGATATTGAAAAGCTTGAAAAAGCAATAACTTCTGATACAAAAGCCATTTTTGCGGTTAACTTATTAGGAAACCCAAACGATTTTGATGCATTACAAAGAATATGCGATACGCATGATTTGATTCTGATTGAAGACAATTGTGAATCAATGGGAGCAAATTATAAAAATAAACCTTTAGGAACTATTGGAACGTTAGGTACATATTCTACATTCTACTCGCATCACATATGTACTATGGAAGGTGGAGTTACGGTGACTAATAATGAAGAATTGTATCACTATATGTTATCAATTCGATCTCACGGTTGGACTAGACATTTACCAAATGATAGCTCCATTTATACTAAAAAAGATGACAGCTTTTATGAGAGTTTCAACTTTATCATGCCCGGCTATAACCTTAGGCCCCTCGAAATGGAAGGGGCTTTGGGGATAGAGCAATTAAAAAAACTAGATGATATTATCAGTCAGAGAAGAGAGAATGCAAAGTATTTCCAAGATCAGATAAAAAACCTTGAAGGATATAAGACTCAAACTGAAATAGAAAGTAGTTCTTGGTTTGGATTTGCAATTTTAATGTCTGGGAAAAATAAAGGAAAACGAGCAGAACTTATAAAAGTTTTGGATGCTGAAGGAATTGATGTAAGACCTATTGTTGCAGGTAATTTTACCAGAAATAAAGCAGTGGATTACATGGATTACGAAATATCTGAAAGCTTAGAAAATGCTGATTATATACATGAGGAAGGTTTTTTTGTTGGGAACCATTCCAAAAACAACTTTAATCATATTGATAAATTAATTAGCTGTTTGAAGGATTTTAATAAATAACATTTGGATTTTAGTTTTTCTTAATTTTAAAAAGGCATTAAGAAACCTTGAAAAAGCACAGAATTTAGAAAATATTTATGAATCAGAACTCAAAAATTTATGTTGCAGGTCATAAAGGAATGGTTGGATCTGCGATTATGAGACAGTTAAAAAAAGAAGGTTATACAAAAATAGTTGTTAAAAACTCCTCAGAACTGGATTTAAAGAATCAAAATGCGGTTAATGAGTTTTTTCTTTTAGAACAGCCGGAATATGTTTTTTTGGCTGCTGCAAAAGTTGGCGGAATAGGGGCTAATATTGAAAACCCTGCAGTCTTTTTGTATGATAATCTTATGATTAATTCAAATGTCATTCATGCAGCATATGAATACAAAGTAAAAAAACTCTTGTTTTTAGGAAGTTCTTGTATTTATCCAAGATTGAGCTTGCAACCAATGAAGGAAGATTATTTGTTGGATGGTAAATTAGAACCAACCAATGAGGGTTATGCTTTAGGAAAAATTATTGGAATAAAGTTATGTGAGTATTACAACAAGCAGTATGGTTGTAATTTTACATCCGCAATGCCACCCAATTTATATGGAGAAAATGATAACTTTAGCCCGGAACACTCGCATGTAATTGCAGCCCTAATTAGAAAATTTCATGAAGGGAAACAACAGCAAAGTAAAGAAGTTGTTATATGGGGGACAGGTAGTGCTAAACGAGAATTTTTATATGTTGATGATGCTGCAGAAGCGTGTTTATTTTTAATGAAAAATTACGATAACTCAACACACATAAATATTGGGTCTGGAGAGGATATTAGTATCTATGACTTAGCTATTATTATTAAGGACGTAGTAGGGTACAAAGGAGAAATCGTTAAAGATACAAGTAAGCCTGATGGAATGCCGCGAAAATTAATGGATAATGAAAAAATCAGATCATTAGGATGGCAATATAAAATTGGTTTAACCGAGGGTATTAAAAAAACATATACTTGGTTTTTAGAAAATGAAAAGAAATAATTACTTGCGTATTCTTTTTTTGATTAATATAAGTTCCGTTTGAAAGTAGACAGTTAAGAGATATCAATGAATAGAGATTTAATTCAGAAAAAGAATATTGCTTTAGGTCTTCTTTTTAAAGGAATTGGAATGGGGTTGAATTTTTTACTAATTCCATTACAATTAACCTTTTTGGGTAAAGAGGAATACGGTATATGGGTTACAGTTTTTTCTATAGTCAACTGGGTTTTCACCTTTGACATTGGTATAGGAAATGGATTAAGGAATAATCTAACAGATTTACTATCTATAAATGATTATAAAAAATCAAGTGCCTTCATTAGCACTTCCTATATAATGTTACTCGCTTTTTCTGTAGTTATATTTGTAATCGGATTTGGCTTTATTTATTTAGTTAATTTTCAGGATGTATTTAATTATCAAGACAAAACCAATTCTTATTTACAAATATTTGTACTTATATCCTTATTTTTTACTGTAATTAACTTTGTGTTAAGTGTTTACAAAAAGTTGTACTTAGCAATTCATCAATCTTATGTTGTGGAACAGGTCAATTCTGTTTTTTTAGGAGTTTATATATTGTTTATTTGGTGTTGGATACATTTTGGCATAGATAACAAAAGCTTAATAGCATTAGTTCTTATTTTTGGAGTATTGAATGTAATCATTTCACTTGTAGTAACTATTGTTTTTTTTAGATTAAGAAAAAGGCTTAAAATATCATTAAAGTTATTTCAAAAAAAAATAGCGAAGTTATTGTTAAGCCTAGGAGGAAAGTTCTTCGTAATAAATATGAGCCTTTTAATTATATTATCTACAGATAATATAATTATATCCAATATCTTGGGGCCTAGTCACGTAACTGATTACTCAGTCATTCAAAGAATTTTTCAATTTTTGATTGTTGGATTTAGTGTAGTATTAGCTTCTTCCTGGGGGCTGTATATGGAAGCGATAGTTAAAAAAGATTACAGCTGGATTTCAAAAAACCTAAAAAAAATGTTCTTTTTATACCTTGGAATTGTTTTTTTATCTGTACTTGTTTTTTTTAAAATAGATTTTATTTTAAAAATTTGGTTGAGTGAGAATATAATTATTGTACCCAAAGGGTTAGTTTTTTTGAATATGAGCTATACTGTCATTTTTTGTTTTACAAATATCTTTTTTTTCTTTATCAACGCAACAGGTAAAATTAAACTTCAGATGTATTTATATATTATTGGAGCAATAATTAATATTCCTTTATCGATTTTTTTGGTTAACTTCCTGGGTACAAGTACGGGAGTAATACTTTCTACTGTTATATGCACGATTCCATTGACTATAGCTATGCCTATACAAACTAAATTTATTTTGAGACGATTTAAGGAAGATAAAATAACAACAGGATGATTGTATATATTATTTTCTTTTTGCTAATAGTTATACTTCTTCAACTAGGTAAGTGGAATACGGTTAAAGGAATAAACTTCTATAAAGTTACATATATTTTAATATTTCTTTTTTGTGCTATTCGTTTTGATGTGGGTTACGATTTTATGCATTATTATGATGTTCTTACTAAAAACATGAAATTTTATGAAGCTAGTTTTAATAGGCTTGAATACTTAAATCAAAAAATAATTATTTTTTCTCAGTTTATAGGATTTCCACAAATTTATTATATAGTAACCTCATATATTATTGTATTTTTTACTTATAAAGCAATTAAGATAAATAGCAACAATTTTGTTATTTCAACGTTAGTCTTTATATCATTTCCAATTTTTTTCTTTAACTCTTTATCTATAATAAGACAATATGTAGCTGTGGCAATTATTTTTTATGCTTTTCAATTCATAAAACAAAGAAAACTCATAAAGTTTTTGCTAGCAATAGGCATAGCTTTCTTGTTTCATAAATCTGCAATTATCGGTGTTTTGTTATATTGGTTGTATGGCTTAAATTTTAAAAACATTTACCTATATATTCTCTTTATTTTAAGTTTTTTCTCATCAGAATTAATATTTTTATTAGTTAAGGAGATTTTACCTCACTATGCAATGTACCTTGAAAGAAAAATAGGAATAGGGGGAGATAAAATTTTGCTTATTTTTCAAATGATTGCATTTCTACTTTTGTTTTTAATAAATAAAAATAGAGATGATAAAGATTATAATTTTTACATTTTTACATTTTTTGTAGGAATTTTTATATGGTCTAGTTTAGCTCCTTATGGACATGCAGGATATAGAGGGGCTATGTATTTCATAGTGTTTTTTATCTTGCTCCTACCCAAGATTATAAATTTATTTAAACAAAGAAAAATATTGGAACAAATAACTTATCTGGTTTGTTCTTTTTTCTTTATTGTTACACTATGGTTAGGAACTAAAAATCCTAAAAAAGACCCTAATATTCCATACCGAATTTATTTTTTAACTGACAAAAACATATATAAACAAGTTGATGCGTCCAGAAAATAACATACCACTTGTAAGTGTTATCACAATTACATATAATAGTGAAGCTACTATTAAAGACACTATAGATTCTTTGTTAAAACAAACATATACTAATTTGGAGTATATCATTGTAGATGGAGAATCATATGACAAAACAATTGAAATTGTTAATTCTTATAAGGCTAGAATAGAAGAGAAAAATATTCGATTTAAGTTTTTGAGTGAGAAAGACAATGGGATTGCAGATGCCTGGAATAAAGGTTTGAAAATGGCCGAAGGACTTATTATTGGAATGTTAAACTCTGATGATTGGTACGAAGATGATGCGGTAGAATGTGCTGTAAATTGCCTAGATTTTAATAAACCTCAACTTTCATATGGTATTTGTAAAAGAGTTGATCATGATAAAAAACTAGTAGAGATCATAGATAAAGAATTTAATCCAAAAAGGATTTATATTAATTTTGGATTCTCTTTTACTACCTGCTTCATGACCTCTAAATTGGTTAAAGAGATCGGAGGATATAATACAAATTATAAAATTGCAATAGATACGGACTTTTTGTTAAGATGCTTTAAAAAGAAAATTAAATTTATAAAGTGCAATAATGTAACTTATATGCGTTTAGGAGGGGTTAGCACTAAGTTTGAAAAATTAGCTCTAATTGAATACCAAAAGGTATTAAAAAATAATGGTTACAATAATTTTTTAATTTACCTATTTGGACTATTAAAAAGAGGAGTTCTCTTTTTAAAAAAATATAACTTATATTGATTAAATCACTAATGAGAAAGATTTTAAGGTATCCATATCATTTTATTATAAATTATTTACCTAATCAAATAATCAATAAAATACCCTTTTACTTTATTCGACATGCATATTATAGACATGTGTTAAGAATTAAAATAGGGAAAGGCAGCAGTATACACCTTAATACATTTATTAACAGAAGCAATATAATTATTGGCGAAAATTGTTCGATAAATAGATCTTGTTATCTGGATGGTAGAGGAGGGATATCTATGGGAGACAACATATCTATTTCTCCAGAAGTTCATTTAATTTCGGCAAGTCATGATATAAATAGCGAAGACTTCAGGTATATCGAAAAAAGAATACACATTGAAGATTATGTTTGGATAGGTACCCGAGCGATTATTTTACCTGGAGTTAAACTTGGTAAAGGTTCTGTTGTGGCCTCAGGAGCGGTTGTAAGCAAGGATGTCTTGCCATATACTGTAGTTGGTGGAGTTCCAGCAAAAGCTATTGGAAAGAGAACTGAAAAACTTAATTATAATTGTAAATGGTTCCCCCCTTTTGATTGATTATGAAAGAAAAGAAAATTTTAGTGGTTGATTTTAATGGAACCTCTCCGACCTATACACATTATTTTTCTTCAGAGCTTGCAAAAAGAGATGGAATAGAAATAAAGGTTTTGGGGTATAAAAATGTAAATGATTTAAAAATTCATTCTAATCTTATATCTTATGTTGGTATTGATGTTAAAAATAAGCTACTTAATTATTTTCTAAACTGGTGTTATTTGATTGTTATTGGTAAATCATTTGAAGTAATCCACATCCAGTGGTTGCCTTTCTTAAAACATTCTGGAATAGACCTTTTTTTTCTAAAATTACTTAAGAAAAGAAACAAGAATGTCTTTTATACCGTACATAACTTTTATCCACATAATGAAGTTCGAGAAAACGTAATAAACAGGTATAACAAATTATATTCTATACTAGATAATTTGGTAGTACATACTGATGAAACAAGAAATAAAATAGTTAAACTAAACCCTCAAAAAAAGATTATCAGGATATTTCATGGGCTTTTTTATTCGGGATTTGAAAAAACTGAAATAAAAGAAAGTAATACTATGGTTATGTTAGGAATGATATCTCCATATAAAGGATTTGAAGATGCTATTACTATAGTCAAAAAAATAATTGATAAAGGGTACAATTTAAAATTACATATTGAAGGTGCTGGTTCAATCGAATATATTGACTCATTAAGAAAGATGGTGAAAGATTTTAATATCGAAGATAATGTGGTTATAATTTCTGGATATATTGATGTTAATAGACTTATAGAACTATATGAAGGAGCGTTTACAGCATTGATGCCATACAAAAAGATAGAGCAAAGTGGAGTAGTTTTTACTTCATTTGGATTAAAAACCCCTGTAGTAGCATATAATGTAGGAGGATTAGGGGATATTATAATGGATGGAGCTAATGGTAAATTGGTCTCTCCGGGAGATTTAAATGAATTTCAAAAAGCCATTATTTGGACTTACAGAAATCAAAAAGATCTTCAAAGCAATTTAAGAAATGATAATAAGACAATAGATTTATGGAATGAAACAGGCGATATTTTGATTGAAAAGTATTTTAAAATATCTAGTACACCTTAATCCTAATTAAGTAATCAAATGTTTTCTTCTCAGTGATTTTTTTTAATTAGAACATAACAAAATGCCAAATACTCAGATATTAAAACTATATAACGGTATCAAGGTTTTATTTCTTGCATTGATACCTATATCATTGTTTATATCCTTAAAATTAAATAGTGTTTTTATTATAGTTTCACTAGCACTTTGTTCTGTAGATGTTTTTAAAAATGTTAGAAAGTGGAAAGAAATAAAAACTGTTTTTTTTCTTTCGTTATCCTTTGTATTAAGCGTTTTGATCGGATTCTTTCTGGATTCTTTTTATGGAATACTTGATTTCAAAGTAATAGAAAGACTGTTGCCGTTTTTGATCTTTCCTATAATTTTTTTGTTTAATGATGATCGTATTAGTCCTAAAATTATTAAATTTTTCAGTTATGGTATTACTTTAACAAATCTTGTGTTAATAATATATGCTATATTTTTTACCCTGAAAAAAGGTTGGACTGATCAGTTTCCAGATGATGTTTGGAAAGAGTTTGGAGTTAGAATGAATAGAGATGTAAATATTCAAGCACCCAATGGAGGACAAAATGTTATTAAGCTTACTGAAAATCAAGAAGAAGAATCTCATGACCTGATCTATAACATATATAATGACATTGAGCAAAATCAAGAATATTTTAGAAGTGTTTTTGTGAAAAGCGCTGAAAAGGAATGGGTGCTGATAAGGCAATATGACGGGATTAACCATAAAGGGGTTTGGTTTAATATATCAAAAGGTTATATCGGCAAAAAAGAAGATGGATTAATTGGTGAAATTGAAAAATTTGACAATGGTTGGTATAAGTGTTCAGTAATTAATGTTACTGATAATGACGCTATTTCTGAAAGAATACAAATCACTTTGGTTAATGGCAATGGAAAATTTAGACACAAAGGAGACGGAAAAAGTGGATTGTATTTATGGGGGCCTCAAATAGGTTTAGGCAAAAACATAAATAAGGAATTACCTTCTGGATTTAGTTTAAATTTTCGAGGGTTTTTCAGAGAAAACCTTTTAAAACCTTTGAGTATTCACCCTACCTATTATTCTATTTTCATAATAACAGCTATTGTTTTTTTCTTGACACATTTGTTTTTTAAGTTTAAATATTCTGATTTAGGTTTTGTCATTTTTAACTCTTTGATTGTTTTATTTATTTCTTCAAAGGGGGCAATTCTTTCATTGTTTGCTATTCTACTGTTTTTACTGTTCTTTTTTTATAAAAAGCAACGTAAAATGACCTTAATATTGAATTTTTTATTATTGGCAAGTTTTTCTACAATTTTACTTTTCCCAACATTGAAACATAGAGTAAAACAATCAGTAGAGACTATTTTGTATAATAAAAAGGATGGACTAAGTACTTCGGATAGGTTAACAGTCTGGAATTCTATATTTGAATTTGAGTCAAAAGATTTATTAATTGGTATGGGAAATAGGAATGGAGAAAAAATGCTAAATAAAAAAACCAAACTAGATTTAAATGCCCATAATCAATATTTACAAGCCCTAATTAATGGAGGAGTATTTGGCCTAGTTTTGTTGATAATATATCTAGGTTTACCATTATTTCAAATCAATAAATTTTCTGATAAAGAAAAGGTTTTTATTATTTGCTTTGTGATTTTAATTTTAATTAATTCTTTTTTTGAAAGTATCCTTAATAGGCAGTGGGGGATCGTTTTTGTTTCGTTTTTTTATTCTGTTTTTAATCAGAACGCAATTTTTAAAAAAACTATATCAGTTCGTGAGCATATTTAGCTCCTCTTTCAATTAGCCAGTCTTCTAACCAGGTTGCTCCTTCTTTTTTTACATAATCAAGAACGGTAAGTGATCTATATTCGGTAGCATTGAGATCTGCTCCCTGATCAATTAGCCAACTTAAAATTTCGGTATTTTTAGAGGCAAACACAGGAGTTTTGGCATACATAAAAACAGTAGTACCCTTATGATTAGTAGCGTTTACATTAGCGCCATGAGCCACCAGTAATTTAGCCAATTCAAAATGTGCGTTAAAAACAGCTTTCACAAGGCCAGTCCAGCCCTCTTTTGTTTGTATATCGATATTTGATATTAAAGGGATTAAAGAGGTAACTTCTTCTATATTTCCTTTTTCGCAAGCATCAAAAAACAGTTCTTCTGGAGTCATAAATCCTGTAGTAAAATGAGTATGGAAATTAAACGTTTATAATAAACGATAAAAGAGGCAAAGGTAAAGACTTCATTTGAAGAATTTAAATCCTAAATAATGTTGACAACTTTACAGAAATAAGAGTACCTTTGCGTTTTTTAAGTATTTGGAAAATAGTAAGGAATTTTTCATTTAAGCAATGATTAGATTTTTAGTGAGAGTAACCTATCCTTGTATAAATAATTTCAAAGGTGTTAATGCGTTCACTTATGTAAATAATGATTAAAATTTAAACGTGTGAATAAAGAATTAAACTTTGCCATTGTTGGTTGTGGTAGAATAGGAAACAGACACGCTGGTCATATCAATAATAATGGTAACCTAAAGGCAGTTTGTGATATTGAGTTTGATAAAGCAACATCATTAGCAAAAGAATATGATGCTACAGCATATCCTTCGATAGAAAAGATGCTTGCTAATGAACCCGAAGTTGATTTAGTTGCTATTTGTTCTCCAAACGGATTACATGCGGAGCATACTATTCAATCTTTAAAAGCTGGATTTCATGTACTTTGCGAAAAGCCTATGGCGATCAATGTTTATGATTGTGGCGAGATGATCAAAGTAGCAGAACGTGCCAATAAGAGATTAATGATTGTTAAGCAAAATAGATTTAATCCACCTGTTGAAGCAGTTAAAAAAATAATTGACGAAGGCAAGCTAGGTAAAATATATTCTGCACAATTAAATTGTTTCTGGAATAGAAATCCAGATTACTATAAAAATTCCTGGAAAGGAACATTGGATCTCGACGGAGGAACACTATATACCCAGTTTAGCCACTTTATAGATCTATTGTATTGGATGGTAGGGGACGTAAAGAATGTTGAAGCTTTTGGAGGTAATTTCCATCACCAGGGAATAACAGAATTCGATGACAACGGTGTGATCGCATTGGAGTTCTATAACGGAGCTATTGGAAGTATCAATTACACAGTGAACAGTCATGGTAAAAATATGGAAGGATCACTTACTATTTTTGGAGAAAAGGGAACTGTAAAAATAGGTGGTCAGTACCTTAATGAGTTGGAATACCAAAATATCGAGGGATATAAAGTAGAAAATTTACCTGAAGGAAATACTGCTAATAACTACGGACAATACCAGGGGTCTATGTCTAACCACGATAAGGTATATGAAAACGTAGTAGAGGTATTGACCAATGACGGAGTAATTTCTGCTAATGGTTTTGAAGGCCTTAAAACAGTAGAAATCATTGACAAAATATACAATAAGATTAAGGATCGAAATAAACCACTATAGTTCATCATGAAAAATGTAGTTTTTTTAGGATCAAAAAAAATAGGATTAGGTTGTCTTCGATATCTTAACGAACAATCCAAATCGTTAGGTTATAATATTCTCGGAATTCTAACAAACCAAAGAGGGCAAGATGTGCTGGAATATGCAAAATCTCAAGATCTTAGAATTATAAATGATTTGGATGAATATTTGTCTTTAACAGAAACAGTAGACATTGCTATTTCTGTTCAGTACCATCGGATATTAAAAAAAGAACATATCCAAAAAGCTAGAGAAATTACTGTAAACTTACATATGGCCCCTCTGCCTGAGTACAGAGGGTGTAATCAGTTCTCCTTTGCTATCCTCGAAAACAAAAAAGAATTCGGAACAACGATTCATCGTTTAGAAGAAGGAATAGATTCCGGCGATATCATTTTCGAAAAACGCTTTCCGGTAAAAGAAAATATCTGGGTCAAAGAATTGCATCAGGAGACTTATGATGCATCTGTAGAGCTTTTTAAAGAAAGTTTATCAGATTTAATAAAAGGAGATTATAAATTGATTCCTCAAAGCGAATATATCGGGTCCAGAGGAACTTCATTGCATTATCGAAAGGAGATTAACGACATTAAAAAAATAGACTTGGCGTGGCCAGAAGAAAAAGTGAAGAAACATATAAGAGCCACTTATTTTCCTGGTTTTGAGCCTCCTTATTGCTTAATAAATTCTCAAAAAATATATTTTACAAAAGAAGATGATCAAATTTCTTGATTTACAATATCAATATAGTACCATAAAAGAAGAAATAGATGGAGCTATCCAAAACATTATTAGTAACTCCTCATTTATTGGGGGAGAGCCCTTAAAATCTTTCGAAAAGAATTTTGCTTCCTTTCAGAAAGCCAATTATTGTATTGGAGTTGCAAATGGTACGGATGCACTGGAGATAGGAATTGAAGCGCTGAATCTTCCTAAAGGTTCAGAAATTATCGTTCCTGCCAATAGTTTTATAGCAAGCTCAGAAGCAGTGACCAGATCTGGTCATAAAGTAGTTTTTTGTGATTGTGATGAGGATAACTATATGATATCAATCGACAGTTTGAAATCTGTAATTACAAGCAGTACAAAAGCAATTATAGCTGTTCATTTATATGGGCATCCTTGTGATATGGATGAACTTTTGGCAATTGCAAAACAACATGATCTTAAAATTATCGAAGATTGTGCACAAGCGCATGGGGCCGAATATAAAGGAAAAAGAATCGGAGCTATTGGGGATATTGGGACATTTAGCTTTTATCCAGGTAAAAACCTTGGAGCGTATGGAGATGGAGGAGCAATAGTAACCAATAATGAGAAATTAGCTACTCAATGTCGTATGATTGCTAATCATGGAAGAGTAGAAAAATATAATCATGTTTTCGAAGGGCGAAATAGTAGGCTGGATACACTTCAAGCCGCTATTTTGGATGTAAAATTGAAATATCTGGAAAAGTGGACCAATCATCGTATCAAAATAGCTGATTATTACCTGGAAAATCTTAAAGATGTTGCTGAAATTATTCTTCCCAAACGTTCAGAATGGGCAAGGCAGGTATATCACCTATTTGTTATCAGAACAGACAAAAGAGATGAGTTAAAAGCGTATTTATCAGAGTATAATATTCAAACAGGAATTCATTACCCTATTTCACTTCCAAAATTAGCAGCATATAAGTATCTTGATAAAGCAAATGCTGACTTTAAGGCTAATGAAATTGATACTTTATTATTAAGTCTGCCAATAGGTGAACATTTGTCTTTAGAATCTGCAGAAAAAGTAGTGAATACAGTCAAAAAATTTTTTAATCAGTAACAAAAGATGAAATATGATGTTGCGGTAATCGGTGCAGGTATAGTAGGGCTTTCTGTGGCTTATAACCTGCTAAAGAAGAATCCAAAACTCAAAATAACTGTATTAGAAAAAGAAGACAATATAGCCTCTCATCAGACAGGGCATAATAGTGGAGTTATTCACTCTGGGATTTATTACAAACCCGGAAGTGCGAAGGCTATAAATTGTAAAAATGGATACGATCTTCTTTTGGAATTCTGTAAAAAAGAAGAAATACATCACGAAATATGCGGTAAGATCATTGTAGCTACCAGTAAAGATCAAGAAGAAAAGTTACTGGCTATATATAATAGAGGTGTTCAAAATGGGTTAAAAGGATTAACAATTTTGAACAAGGAAGAACTTCTTGAAAAAGAGCCGAATGTATCAGGTACAAAAGGTATTTTTGTTCCGCAAGCTGGAATTGTTGACTATAAAAAGGTAGCCCTGAAACTTTTTGAGATTAGCAAAGAAGAAGGAGCTAATTATTTTTTTGATAATAAGGTAGTTGGTCTTAGAAAAGAAAATGACGGATACAAGATAGAAACAAATAATCAGACTATAGAGACAAGTTTTGTTGTAAACTGTGCAGGGTTATATTCTGATAAGATTGCAAAAATGGATGGAGTCGGTTTGGACTATAAAATAATACCTTTTAGAGGAGAATATTATTTGTTGAAGGACGAAAAAGCAGGATTGGTTAAAAATCTAATTTACCCTGTTCCCGACCCGAGTTTCCCATTTTTAGGAGTACATTTTACCAGAAGAATTAATGGGAAAATTGATGCCGGACCAAATGCTGTACTTGCGTTTAAAAGAGAAGGATATACAAAAAGAGATATTAACGTAAAAGAGCTTTTAGAAAGTCTATCTTATTCTGGTTTTATCAAAATAGCAATAAAGTATTGGAAAGTAGGGATGTACGAAATGTATAGATCGTTTTCAAAAAAAGCTTTTGTTGCATCCTTGCAGAAATTGATTCCCCAAATTAAAGAAGAAGATTTAGAAGTAGGAGAATCTGGCGTAAGAGCACAATTATGTGGTAAAGATGGGAGTTTGGTAGATGATTTCCTTATTAAGCATACAGAAAAAGCAGTTCACATAATCAATGCACCTTCTCCGGCAGCTACTTCCTCATTAAATATCGGGAAAGAGATAACAAAGAAAGTATTACAAGCATTATAGATGAAGAATATTTGGATTATTAATCAGTACATAACCAGCCCTGATATAGATGGAGATGGGTATAGGCATTATTATATAGCAAAGCATTTAAAAGAAACGCAAAAATATAATACGTTATTAATTACTTCTTCTTTCTCTCATGCACCTTATAGACACAATAAGATAAAAGGACTTTATAAGTTTGTAAACAAAGATATAGCAACTCTTATCCTTAGAGGAAATGTCTATCACAAATCTCACGGAATCGGTCGTATAATAAGTTGGATCATATTTTCGATCAATTTATTCATAGTTCCTTTTATTTCCAGAAAGAAGGTGCCTAAGCCAGACATCATAGTTTTATCTTCTCTGCCTTTACTTCCAGTTCTTAACATATTGATATTTAAAAAAATATTTTATCCAAAATCAAAATTCATTTTTGAAATAAGAGATTTATGGCCACTATCAGCCATGGAATTAGGAAACTATTCTGAGAAAAATGTTTTTATGAAGTTTCTGGGATATTTAGAAAAATTGTCCTATTCTAAATCGGATTTAATCGTTTCGGTACTTCCAAGAGCGGATAAACATATTGCAGAAGTGCTTAACGGTAAGGACTTCAAATATAAATGGATAACAAATGGTTATGAATTACCGGATGAACAAGAGAACATAGATGATATCTTTTCAGATAAAATAGATGATAAAACTTTTAATATCGGATATGCTGGTACAATTGTGATAGCCAACCCTTTGGATACAATAATCTCTGTGGTTTCAAAGCTTAAAGAAGAAAATGTTCATTTGTATATTTTGGGAGGAGGACCTGAAAAGGAAAGGTTATTAAAACTATCAGAAGACTTTGATAATATTCATTTTTTGGATAGAGTTCCTAAACAATACGTAAGATTGTTTTTGTCAAAAATGGATGTGCTTTTTATGGGTAAGGGAACAAAGGATACTAAGATATATAGCTTTGGTACATCCCAATTAAAAACCTTTGACTATTTCTACGCAAAAAAACCTATAATTCAAGCTTTAGGTTCTAACGAAAATCCTGTTATTTATTCGAATTCAGGATATGTTGTACCACCAGAAGATCCAGATGCATTAAAGGAAAAAATATTATATTTTAAAAGTTTATCTAAACGAGAATGTGATCATTATGGAGAAAGAGGGTATCAATACCTGCTAGACCATTGTACCTATAAAAAAATTAGTGATATGTATGATAAAGCATTTTCTAACCTTAATTAGAATTGGATTTATGTTACATCATCTCTGTTTATAGCTTTAAAAGATTATTTTTGAATAATCTTTTAGGATTTATGGGAATTATAATTATATCATATTCTATCAAAAGACTCAATTAATGAATAGAGTATTCACACTTAATACAATAGAAAGAAAACTCTTTTTATTCATAGGAGATTTAGCTGTTGTTATGTTATACTTGTATTTGCTCGTAAACAGAACGCTTAGAGGTACATTTGATTATAATCAACATGGTCTTATTATATACATTACAGGAGTATTACTTTTTTCTATTATTGCCTACGTACTGGACATATATAACTTGGAAAGGGCATCAAAACCAATTACTATTTTTAGGCTTTCTCTTATTGTGGGAGTGTTATATACCTTTTCTATTTTTTTTCTCACAGTTCTATTAATTAATACAACAGTAAGTAGACCATACTTACTTGCTTTTTTGGCACTCATGCCATTTTCATTAACTGCCTGGAGATTGATTTGCTCTAATTTTTTTATTTCGCAACCTTCTTTAAAAAATGCTATTTTTCTCTATGAAGAGATATTTGAAAATGAAAAAGAAGATAATATTAAACATATTGAAGGAAGTAAATATTCTAACGGTTATAATGTTAAATTAAGAATATCTACTTGTCATGAAACACTTGTGAAAAACCCTAAACGATTGAATAAAATAATTAATAAGATTGATACTATAATTATTAGAATTGAAGACTATCAAAATATGCCGCCTGAGGTGGAGAGATTTTTGACACGAGCAATGTATTTTGGTAAAGAGGTTTTTACATTTACTTCTTTTTATGAGTCAACTTATGAGGCGTTACCATTAAATTTATTAGGAAATAATTTCTACGAAGTTTTACATTTAAAAAATAAAAGATCTCATTACATTCAAAAATTATTTACCAAACTTATTGATATCTTTTTGTGTTTTTTTGTAGGATTGATTTTTGTTTTTGCTGTCCCTTTTGTGGCTTTTTTTAATCTATTTTTTAATAGAGGACCTTTGCTTTATATTCAAAAGAGAATCGGGAAAAAAGGAAAAGAGTTTAATATATATAAGTTCAGATCTATGGTTGTAGATGCAGAAAAATCTGGAGCTAAAATGGCATCTAATAATGATTCTAGAATTACTCCATTTGGTAAGATCTTAAGAATGTTTAGAATTGATGAACTTCCTCAAATAATTTCAGTAATTAATGGTGATATGAGTTTTATTGGTCCAAGACCTGAAAGAAAAATATTTGTAGATCAATTAGATAAGATTAATCCTTTTTATTCAGTTAGGCATGTAATTAAGCCTGGAATTACAGGATGGGCACAAGTTAAGTATAAATATGGCGAAAATTTAGAAGATTCTATAAGGAAATTAGAGTATGATCTATACTATATAAAGAACAGATCAGTTACATTAGACATAAGAATCTTATTTAAAACAGTAACAACCATATTGTTTTCAAAAGGAGTATAAATATAGATTAAATGAAAACAACTATAGTATAAATTAGAGGTATAAACAGAGTTACTAAGATATGTTTTATTGTATTACGAAATTAGTTAATCTATATAGACATATAAAGCGATAGTTTTTATCCAATATCTAAGCAGTAATTCATAAAATTCCAGTAGTTTTGGAATAATTTATCTTTTATTATTTTTTAGTATGCAAATTAAATCCATTTGCTGTATAGGTGCTGGTTATGTAGGTGGACCCACTATGGCAGTAATAGCAAAAAAATGCCCAGAAATACAAGTAACAGTGGTAGATATCAATCAAACTCGTATAGATGCTTGGAATGATAATAATCTTAACAATCTCCCAGTTTTTGAACCTGGTTTAGCAGATATCGTAAATGAAGTTCGAGGAAAAAACTTACACTTTTCAATAGAGGTTGATAAAGCCATTGAAAAAGCTGATATGATTTTTATTTCAGTAAATACCCCAACCAAAACTTATGGTAAAGGAAAAGGGATGGCGGCTGATTTGAAATATATTGAGTTGTGTGCACGTCAAATTGCAAAAGTGGCTAAATCAGATAAAATAGTGGTTGAAAAATCTACATTACCCGTTCGGACAGCCGAAGCCATAAAGAGTATTTTAGATAATACAAGTAATGGAGTAGAGTTTCAAATCTTATCGAATCCAGAATTTCTGGCTGAGGGTACGGCTATTCAGGATTTATTAAACCCTGATAGAGTTTTAATAGGAGGAGATACTTCTACAATAGAAGGAAAACAAGCTATAGAAGTGTTGGTAGAGGTATATAAGAATTGGGTTCCTAAAGAAAAGATTTTGACTACAAAGGTATGGTCTTCAGAACTTTCAAAATTAACAGCAAATGCTTTTTTAGCACAGCGTGTTTCTTCTATTAACGCCATGTCCGAAATATGTGAAAAAACAGGTGCAGATGTTCAAGAAGTTTCTAAAGCTATTGGAATGGATTCGAGAATAGGCTCTAAATTTTTGAATGCTTCAGTAGGTTTTGGAGGATCTTGCTTTCAAAAAGATATTTTAAATCTCGTGTATATAGCAAAAAGTTATGGGTTAAATGAAGTCGCTGATTATTGGGAACAGGTCATTATTATGAATGAGCATCAAAAAGATCGTTTTTCCGATAATATAGTTAGTACGTTGTATAATACCGTTTCAGGAAAAAAAATTGCCTTTTTAGGTTGGGCCTTCAAGAAAAACACTAATGATACACGGGAGTCAGCTGCTATTAAAGTAGCAGATAATTTATTGAACGAACAAGCGTTTGTTGCTGTATATGATCCAAAAGTAAAAACAAAACAAATATATCAAGATTTAGACTATCTTGGATCTAGATCACTAGAAGAAAATAAAAAATACTTAGAAGTTTTTGAGAACCCCTATGATGCAATGAAAGATACACATGGAATAGCTATTTTAACGGAATGGGATGAGTTTAAAGAATACGATTGGGAAAAAATATATCATAAAATGAAAAAACCAGCATTCTTATTTGATGGAAGAGGTATCATGAATAAGAAAAAAATGGAAAAAATAGGTTTTGTTTATTATAAAATTGGATTAGGAGATAGCTAACGATATTTTTTTGTAATGGTTAGAGATTTCTATTAATGTTTACCTTGTAGATATAAAATTTATTTAGATTGAAAAAAGTTTTAATTACAGGAGCAGCTGGTTTTTTAGGCTCTCATCTCTGTGATCGGTTTATTAAAGAAGGTTTTCATGTGATTGGTATGGATAACCTGATCACAGGTACGCTGAAAAATATTGAACACCTGTTTAAACTAAAGCATTTTGAATTCTATCATCATGATGTGACCAAATTTGTTCATGTTCCCGATAAATTAGATTATATCCTTCATTTCGCTTCTCCGGCAAGCCCTATAGATTACCTTAAGATTCCTATTCAAACATTAAAAGTAGGATCTTTAGGTACGCATAATCTTTTAGGTCTTGCAAAAGAAAAAAATGCTAGAATTCTTATTGCATCAACTAGTGAAGTTTATGGTGACCCTTTGGTACATCCACAAAGTGAAGATTATTATGGTAATGTTAACGCTATTGGGCCTAGAGGTGTATATGATGAAGCAAAACGTTTTCAGGAATCAATTACAATGGCGTATCATACCTATCATGGTTTAGAGACCAGAATTGCACGTATCTTTAATACTTATGGCCCAAGAATGCGATTAAATGATGGCCGGGTAGTACCTGCATTTATTGGGCAAGCATTAAGAGGTGAGGATTTAACTATATTTGGTAATGGATCTCAAACCCGATCCTTTTGCTATGTAGATGATTTGGTAGAAGGAATTTATAGATTACTTTTTAGTGAGTATGTATATCCTGTTAATATTGGCAATCCTGATGAGATTACAATCAAAGATTTTGCGCAAGAAATCGCAAAGCTTACCAAAATGAATCAAAAAATTATATACAAACCATTACCCATTGATGATCCTCTACAAAGACAACCGGATATTAGTAAAGCAAAAGAAATTTTGGATTGGCAACCAAAAATAGGTAGATCAGAAGGAATGAAATTTACTTTGGATTATTTTAGAGGGTTTTCTGAAGAAGAACTTCAAAAGAGTGAACATAGAGATTTTCAATAAAAGCTTCTTTGTCGATACATTATCATAATACAACTCTTTAAAAATCGTTAACTACCTCATAATACATCTTATAAAAAGTGCAACTAGTTAACATAATAACCCGGGCTACCAACATGTTTTATAAAGAAGATCATTGGGTTGTAATGATCTTTTGGAACAGCTTGTATATTGCTTTTTTTTTGCTACCATTGGGTATCAATCTCCCAACTCCATTTTTTATAATTTCGATCATTTTTGGGATTGGTATGATGTTTAGAACCGAAAAGAAATTTGTTCTGGATAAATCATTACTGCTTTTTCCACTATATTTTATTGTGATGTCTTTGGGATTGATTTATACTGATAATTTGATCAGTGGATTCGATTTGGTACAACGATCCCTTTCATTATTATTATTTCCCTTAATTTTTCTATTTGTTAAGGAAGATGCTGCTACAGTAAAAAAACTATTTGACTTTTTACTTATGGGGCTAATTGTTTCATTTTTCATTAATGTTTTTAAGGCAGGTAATAGCTTAGCATGGCATATTATTGATGAAAGAGAAAGTATAGAAATTCTTGTATTTATAGAAGGGGTTGTAAAAAATTGGCATTACTTTTTTGTAGGATCTCTATTTTCAAGATCAGTTAATGCTAATTATATTTCTATATACATATTATTGGTATTAAGTTATTACCTTAAAAACAAGTTGAAATCTCGAATACAACTAGCAGTAGTTATTCTTTTATTCCTGTATCTTTTTTTGTTGGCTTCAATCGCGGCCTATCTTATTTTGTTTGTAATGTCGATATTATTGATTTTTGATATTACTGATAAACAAAAGAAATATACCATGACTATTATTTTTTTGATGGGATTATTATTGTTTTTAAATAACCCAAGGGTATTTGATTTTTATTTCAAAATAAAAGATTTTAGTAATGTAAGAGAATATTGTGATACCACAGCATCAGAAAAATCAAGACTGTTGGCATGGGATGCTAGTATCAAATTGATCAAAGATGCCCCTATATTTGGTTATGGAGTTGGAGATGCAAACGATGTTTTGGTTGAAAAATATAAAGAATTAGATTACATTCCTAACTACAAGAGTAAGTATAATGCACACAATCAGTTTCTACAAACGTATTTACAAACAGGTATTGTGGGGTTTGGTATTCTAGTTTGCATTTTTGTTGTTTTGGCAATGCGTATGAAAAGGAGTCGAAATGAACTTTCGGTCTTTTTGATTCTTTTTATATCATTAATGTTCGAATCTATGTTAGTTCGATTTAATGGTATTGTATTCTTCTCTATTGTTACCCCTTTGCTTTTAAAAAAGAGAAGTATTTTAAGTAGTAGGATTATTCGCAATGATAGTAGTGAATAAAATTAAAATAGGATATCACAGTATCTGATTATTGGATGCAGTATCGTTTTAATTTGAGGAGCACATAAAAAAATCATGAGTTTTTATCTATAAAGAATTAGCTATACAACTACGAATAAACTATTTTTGAGGCCATAAAAACAAGCCATAATACATCATGAATATTTTAGTACTCGGATCAGGAGGTAGAGAACATACATTTGCTTATAAAATTATACAAAGTCCGATTTGTGACACCTTATTTGTCGCACCCGGTAATGCAGGAACTGCTAGTATAGCTACTAATGTAGCTATTGAGGTTACAGATTTTCCTGCGATCAAAGATGTAGTGTTACGGGAGAACATTGAAATGGTTGTAGTTGGCCCAGAAGACCCATTGGTAAGAGGAATAAGTGATTATTTTGCTAAAGATAACCAATTGAAAAATGTTGTAGTTATTGGTCCATCTAAAGAAGGGGCACAATTAGAAGGAAGTAAAGAATATGCCAAAGAATTTTTAATTAGACACAGTATCCCTACAGCGGCTTATCAAAGTTTTACAGCTGCTACTATTGATGATGGAAAGCAATTTTTAGAAACTTTACAAGCACCTTATGTTTTAAAAGCAGATGGTTTGGCAGCAGGGAAGGGTGTATTAATTCTTCAGGACATAGATGAGGCAAAAGCTGAACTTGAAAACATGCTAACCAACAAAAAATTTGGTGCAGCTAGTGAGAAAGTTGTGATCGAAGAATTTCTTGATGGGATAGAGCTTAGTGTTTTTGTGCTTACTGACGGCAAAAATTATTTAACCTTACCAACAGCCAAAGACTACAAGCGTATTGGAGAAGGAGATACAGGGTTAAATACAGGAGGTATGGGTGCTATCTCACCAGTTCCTTTTGTAGATGATGCATTTATGACTAAAATCGAAGAGCGTATTATTAAACCTACTGTACAAGGACTGGAAAAAGAAAATATAGATTATAAAGGTTTTATTTTTATAGGACTTATTAAAGTAGGGGATGACCCAAAAGTAATTGAATATAATGTGCGTATGGGTGATCCAGAAACTGAGGCAGTTCTGCCAAGGGTAAAGACAGATTTAGTAGAATTATTTCAGCATGTAGGGAATCAATCACTGGATAAGGTCAATCTTGAGTTGGATAAACGAAGTGCTGCTGCTATAGTAACTGTTTCTGGAGGATATCCAGAGGCTTATGAAAAAGGAAAAGAGATTACAGGAATAGATACGATTACAGATTCTATTGTTTTTCATGCAGGTACATCTCTTGAGGGTAGCAAAATAGTTACTAGCGGGGGTAGAGTAATGGCTATAACCTCATTAAATGAAGATTTTAGAAAGGCGATTAAAGCATCATATCAAAGTATAGAAAAACTTAATTTTGATAAAATGTATTATAGAAAAGATCTGGGATTCGATTTATAACAAGCATTTCTTATAAGACGATTAAAAAAGGGATTTGATTTCCAGAAATCAAATCCCTTTTTTAATATTTAAAATACTTAAGAAATCTTAAGAATTACTTATTGATACAGGGGTTTAGTTTAAAAAAGAATGTGCAGTAGGATCTCTATTCTCCTCATCATTATCATTAAATTTCTTTAATTCCTTCATCCAATATATAAAAGCACCAAAACCAATAAACATAAACGCCCAATTAAGCATATTAGCACCAAACCAGTTTTCTAACTCTAATGCTCTAAACCAATCAAAAGGAATAAATAATATGTCTACAAAAAGGGATTCTATTGCTTCAAAAAAATCTTTCATAACTTGTTCAATATTTTCTTTGTAAAAAGTCTAAAGAGGTAAACTAAAAACTTTTTATAAATTAGTTCAATAATATCTAAAGACAATATGTATACTATTGTCTGGTGCAAAAATATAAAAAATAGTAGTGTTATCAAGCTTTTTTAGTAAATCAAAACCCATTAATTATATTGCCATGGCATTGTATATGGGCATACTATTTGGTATTGCTCATTATAGAAAGGGTTTTGAGATTGAAAACACCTACATTTTACTAACGACCGCTAGTATTTTTTTGTATATTTTACCAATGCTAGCTCTTAATTTTGTAGCACAAAAAAACAACCTTACCAATAAAGGTACGTTTACAATACTTTTATATGCTTTTCTTACCTCAATATTACCAAATTCTCTAACAAGTTTTCCTATTTTATTAGCAAATGTATTTGTGTTACTGGCATTACAAAATATCCTACATCTGCGAAATGAAAAATATAGTAAATCAAAAATTTTTAATGCATCAATCTTTATCGGCTTAGCTTCATTAGCTTATTTTTGGAGTATTGGATTTATCATTTTGGTTTTTTTAGGAATACTGTTTTTCGATTCCAAAAACTATAGAAACTGGATTATTCCTTTTATTGGGATTACTATGGTCTATGTATTTGCAAATTGCTTTACATTGTTGTTTTATGATTCGTTTTTTGCAATTGCAACCTATGTTGATCCGATATCATTTTCGTTTCGGGCTTATTTTATAAAAGAACATCTTTTCTCTGTAGGAATAATATCTATTTGTACTGTATTCTTTTTCTCGATATATCTTATCAAGTTCGGTAGAAAAACAGCGAATATAAAACCGATCTTAAAGGTCGTTATAATCTATTTAGTTGTGGCGATTGTAGTAGCAGCCATTGCGCCAAAAAAGGATACTTCTGAGCTGTTTTTTATGGCAACACCTCTTTCACTTATTGGTACTACATATCTAGAAATGAATTATCATCAATTTGCTAAAGAAATTAATATTTGGGTATTCATCTTGATTCCGTTTACAGTATTATTGTTCTAAATAATGTATGATAAGAGCCGATAGTGTATTATAGCCCTTGTTAAAAACAAACATATTATGCCTAAACTCAACCATATAATTTTTATTGAAGTAGATTGAATTACTATATGCTATATACTATTACAAAATATAATACCTTTGTACCTGCCAAAAAATAAGGTTTCGTACATATGATTGTTCTGTATATTGTGAATTAATACAGTTAAAACTGATTTTTGAAGAATTCGCTATACCAACAAATTGCGGTAATTCGACGCTCATAAATACAATATTGAAAACATATGAAGATACTTTATAGAATATTTACAATTTTAGAAAAATAATAGCACAGATGTTTACCAATAAAGCAAATTCTATTTTTAAAGAAGTTATAGAAAAATACCATGTGATCGATAATGTTGATCAAGAGTTTTCGAATCCATATGATAGTAAATCACAGGCAATAGAGCATTTGCTATATCGAAAATGTTGGATTGATACGGTACAATGGCACTATGAAGATATCATACGAGATCCCGAAATTGACCCTATCGCAGCCTTAAAGCTAAAGCGACAGATTGATGCCTCTAATCAGGATAGAACTGATATGGTAGAATATATTGATAGTTATTTTTTAGAGTTATACAAAGAGATAACCCCTAAACCAAATGCTACTATTAATACAGAAAGCCCTGCATGGGGAATAGATAGACTATCTATTTTGGCATTAAAAGTATATCATATGCGTATAGAGACGATTCGAGAAGAAGCTACAGATGCTCATAAAACAGCTTGCCAAAATAAATTGAATATATTACTAGAGCAACAAATAGATTTGTCTACGGCTATTGATACATTATTAAACGATATCGAAAACGGGGATAAGTACATGAAAGTATACAAGCAAATGAAAATGTACAATGATGATGAATTAAACCCTGTATTACGTGGCGAGAAGTAGTCTAAAGAAATCTAAAGAATCTGAAACGAACGTTCTGGTGATTCGTCTCTCGGCTATGGGCGATGTAGCAATGATGGTTCCTGTTTTAAGAGTTTTTAGAGCTACCTATCCCAATGTAAAACTAACAGTGCTTACCCGAAAATTCTTTGAACCCATATTTTCTAATATTGAAAATCTAGAAGTATATCATGCAGATGTAAATAATAAACATAAAGGCTTTATGGGGCTTACCCGATTATCTAATGAATTGTGTAGACAAAATATAGATGCTATTGCCGATATGCATAATGTATTGCGCTCTAATGTGCTTAAAGCTCTATTCTCATTACGAGGGATAAAAACAGTTCAAGTAGATAAAGGTCGTACAGAGAAAAAAGCATTGACTCGATCAAAAAATAAGGTATTCAAACAATTAAAAACAACACACCAACGATATGCCGATGTTTTTTCTGCATTAGGATACCCTATTGATCTCACAACTCATAAATTCCCTAAAAAACAATCGTTAACATCTGAGATTCTTTCTATAACCCAAAATTCAACAAAAAAATGGCTGGGTATTGCACCATTTGCACAATATGAAAGTAAGACTTACCCATTAGCATTAATGATTGAGATAATTGAGACCTTGGACAAAGAAGATGGGTATGAAATTTTCCTTTTCGGAGGAGGTAAACGAGAAATGGATATTTTAAACAATATAGAAAGTAAGTACAAGAATGTAACAAATATCATTGGTAAACTATCTTTTGAAGATGAGCTAAAACTTATAGGTAACTTAGATGCCATGGTATCGATGGATAGCGGCAATGCACATTTAGCAGCAATGTATGGAGTACCAACAATTACCCTATGGGGAGTAACACATCCGTTTACCGGTTTTATGCCTTTTGGGCAACCTATGGAGCGTGCCATTTTGCCAAATTTGGCAAAATATAATCAGATTCCAACTTCAATTTATGGCAATAAAGTCCCTTCTGGTTATGAAAAAGTAATGCATACTATAAAGCCAGAAACTGTGGTAGAAAAGATTAAAAAATTATGATAAAAATTACCGTTACGGGCATTTTGAATAACACATGATAACTTTCTGATCTATTACACATCATCAAAATCAACAGTAATTGAAGCTGAGGTTGGATGTGCCTGGCAAGCTAATATAAGCCCTTCTGCTATTTCTCCATCAGTAAGAATGCTGTTCTTTTCCATCACAGCACTACCTTCGGTAATTTTACAAATGCAAGAACTACATACTCCTCCCTGGCAGGAATAAGGAGCATCAATATCCTGATCTAGTGCCGCATCAAGAATTGTTTTTTTCTGATCCATAACAAAACTAAACTCTTCATCATCCACCAATACCTTAATATTCGATTTCCCTTCAAGATTGGTATCTATTTCTGTTGTAGCAGCACTATTGGTAAATAGTTCAAAATGGATGTTGTCTTTAGCTATATTATTTTCTAATAAAACTGAAGTAACTGTATTAATCATTTCTTCTGGGCCACATAAGTAAAATGAAGCAAAAGAAATATCTTTAAATTTATTTTTCAACACATAATTTACGGTTGATTTTTCAATTCTACCAAAGTGAGTGTCACCTTCACGATATTTACTATATACAAACTCTATAAATAGACGATTAGGGTATTGTATTTGCAGTTCTAGTAACTCTTGGTGAAAAATGGTTTCTTCTGGAGTTTTATTTCCATAAACTAATATAAAACGACTGTTAGGTTCTTCTTCTAATACCGATTTGATCATACTCATTACAGGAGTAATACCACTACCTGCTGCAAAAGCAGCATAAGAATTACTAACCTGAGCATTAGGCTTAAGCAAAAAACTACCTTCGGGAGTATGAACCTCGAGCACATCACCCTCCTTTAATTTGTTATTGGCAATAACCGAAAATGTACCTCCAGGTATTTCTTTAACAGTTACTTTAAGTATATTACTTTTTGGAGAACTACAGATAGAATATGCTCTACGTACTTCTTTTCCTTCTACTTCGGTTTTGATGGTAATGTATTGCCCAGGGATAAAAGAATACGCATCTTTTAATGTTGTTGGCACTTCAAATGTTATAGAAACTGCCAAGGGAGTTTCTTGAGTAATATGTTGTATGGGTAATTTATGAAAATCTGACATTGTATTATACTAAAAAACCTAATTTGAAAACTTCAGTATTAAGGAGAATTCAAAGTAGAGAGTTGTAAGATCCGATAGTATATCGGAATCTCATTTTTTAAATTTGTGACAAAAATAGTAAATGCAACCAGAGAAGATAGCCTTTACGAAAAAATTTAAGCAGTTCTTAATCGTTTTTTGTAACAAAATGTCGTTTTTGATTACTAAATAGTTAAATACATCCTAAACTATGTTTACTCGCTTTATCAATTTACAATGGAAATCTTTTTGGCGATCTGCTTCTCTAACTTCTGGATTATTTATGAAGTTCTTTATGGGGTTTTGGGCACTTTGGTTTATTGTGATGATGGCTTCGGGAGGAATTGGTGCCTTTTTTTTAATTAAAGAAGAGTTTAATCTCGATCCTTTAGAAACCATAAATAAGCTTTTAATATATTGGCTAGTGGTCGACTTGTTATTTCGATATGCCTTACAAAAAATGCCGGTTATTAATATTAAACCCTTATTGATTCTTCCTTTTAAGAAAAGAAAAATAGTTTCATTTGCTTTTGGGAAAACTGTATTTTCATTTTTTAATATTATCCACGCTTTCTTTTTTATTCCATTCTCTATTGTATTGATTGGTAATGAATACCCAATACTTGATGTGTTGTTATGGAATATTGGATTAGCTGCATTAATCTACAGTAATAATTTCCTAAATATTATTTTAAATAAAAAAGACAACCTCATATTTATCATAGGTGGTATTTTGGCAATTTTAGGAGGATTACATTATTTTGAATATTTTGATATCACTATATATACAGCTCCATTTTTTAAGGGGTTATACGAGGTTCCTTTTTTAGTATTGATCCCTATAGCGATGCTGTTGTTTTTAATAATTATATCATTTCGATCCTTTGTAACCGACCTGTACCTTGATGCGGGATTAGCAACTAAAACCAAAAATGTAAAAACAGAAAACCTAGAGTGGTTAGATAGGTTTGGTAAGACTGCTACCTTTCTTAAAAATGATATAAAACTCATAAAAAGAAATAAACGAGCCAGATCTACGGTTTTGGTGAGTATTCTATTTTTATTTTATGGATTGTTGTTCTTTACCGGAGCTGTAGAGACATATGATGGACCCGTTTGGAGGATTTTTGCTGCTATTTTTGTTACCGGTGGATTTCTATTAAGTTTCGGACAGTTCGTACCGAGTTGGGATAGTTCCTATTACCCATTAATGATGAGTCAAAATATTCGGTATAAAGAATATTTATCTTCTAAATGGTGGTTGATGGTAATTGCAACATTAATTTCTACAGTATTAGCATCTGGATATTTGTATTATGGATGGGAAGTATATCTCGCTATACTAGTTGGAGCAATTTATAATATAGGAGTAAATTCTCATGTAGTGTTATGGGCAGGGGCTTATGTAAAAACACCTATTGATCTAACTAGTAACAAAAATGCATTCGGAGATAAACAGGCTTTTAACGCCAAGACTTTACTATTGTCATTACCTAAAATGGTTTTGCCTATGATATTGTATGCTATAGGTCATTATGCATACAGTCCTTATGCAGGATATGCTCTGGTAACAGTTGCAGGTATTGCAGGGTTTGCATTTAAAGATGCAGTTTTTAATAAAATTGAAAGTATTTATAGAACAGAAAAGTATAAAACGATCTGGGCATACAAACAAAAAAAATAAGAAACATGATATCAGTACATAACCTTACTAAAACCTATACCGGAAATACCGTTCTTAATATTGAATCTCTAGAAATAGAAAAAGGAAAGAGTTTTGGTTTGGTGGGTAATAACGGGGCAGGAAAAACAACTTTATTTAGTGCCATATTAGATCTTATTCAACCCACAACAGGATATATCGAAAATAAAGGGATTAAAGTTAATGAAAGTGAAGAGTGGAAATCGGCTACTTCGGCATTTATCGACGAGACATTCTTGATAGGATATCTTACAGCCGAAGAGTATTTTTATTTTATAGGAGAACTTCGTGGGCAAAATAAAGCCGATGTAGATGCATTATTATCTGGTTTTGAAGACTTTTTTCATGGTGAAATTTTAGGACAAAAAAAATACTTAAGAGACCTCTCTAAAGGGAATCAGAAAAAAGCCGGTATTGTCGCTGCGCTTATTGGTAGTCCTGAAGTAATTGTCCTGGATGAACCCTTTGCTAATTTGGATCCAACGACACAAATTCGTTTGAAAAAAATAATAAAAGAACTAGCTACAGACCCAAATATCACCGTTCTGGTATCAAGTCATGACTTAATACATGTGACCGAGGTATGCGAGCGAATTGTAGTACTGGATAAAGGACAAGTAGTAAAGGACCTTTCTACATCAGAAGAGACACTTAAAGAACTTGAAGCACATTTTGGTAAAGAGAGTAGTTTGGATATAGAATAAATCAAGATTCAGGTTTCTTCCTGAATCTTGATTTAAATTCAAAATACAATATTAGCAGCTAGAATATGGCGAATTGCAATTCGCAAAAGGCTCATTAGAGCAATTAATACTTCTATTAGGATCTTGATATCCTTTAATTCTAAAATCACCTGTATCAAACCATAATGTTTTACATTCGCCACCCCAATTACCATTAGATACTTTAATAGAATAGCCGTCATGAACACGGACGATTTTTTCAACATAACCTACATGCCCTGCAGATATCCCTGTATCCATTATCACTGCAGAACCTACAACCGGTGTACACGTATTAATTAATTTCATTTTCCCTTTCAGACAAGAGGTGTCTGTCCACTTATAATGTACATTACAACCTGAATCCACAGGCATGAGCCTGCTATCTTTTCCAATTACGTAAGCGACACAATTACCACAGTTTTGTTTTGATGTTACAGTGTTACCAGGAGAATAATATTCTAGAATAACGAGGATTTGCTCAGGTGTTAGGTTTTTAAATCGCTTATCGTTTGATAAGTCGGTAAACGATTTATTTAAATCAATTTTATAATATTCAAAATCTATTTCAGATTCAATCCCCTCAGGCGATATAGCAGTGTCTTCTTTGTTACAACTGGTAAATAAAAATATAGCAATAAAAAATATGTTGAAATAATTTTTCATTTTTTGTGGTTTCATAACTTATATGGTTTTAAGAATTAGTATTTAAAAGATTTCTTGTTTGAGATTAAAACATATTGTTTTACGATGAATACATAATTACCTTGTTTACTATAAGTGACAATATGTGTCAAAACATAAAACAGCACCAGCTCCATATCCTAAAACACATAAATAGGCGGCCATACCACCAGTACTTATTGCACATGCTACGGCAGGAGCCCCAACAGCAACTAAGCAAACATAATACCTCCATCCACAGTCACCTCCCTTTATAGAAAATTGATCTATAAATCCCATGTTTTCGAAACCTTTTAAAGCTTTTTTTGCTTCTGCAGTTGTCATATTTAAGTTAAAACTACAGGTAGCTTCATTTTTTAAATTTGGATATTTTAAGGATAAAGCTTTCCAATGTTTTTGAGCAATTACTAGGTTGGAAAGAATAATATCTTTGTTCTCTTTGAAAACTTTAACAAGCTTATTCTGATCCTGACTTAAATAGAGCTCTTTGTATTGAGCTAACGAAATGTTATTTGATTTTAAAGAATTATGAAATGATGTCATACTATTAGTTAAAGCATGTCTCATAAGTATAAAATCTATGTCTGACTCTATTTCTTTGTCTACGATGATTTCATTGATAGTAGACTCATCAGTTGTAGACTCTGTATCTTTCTCACAAGAAAACGAGATAAATAAAGCAGAAATTAAGGTTAAGGTCTTAAGGGATAAAAATGTTAAACTAAAATTTGAATTTTTCATAATCGTATGGTTTTAAAAGTTATGAGTATAAAATTATTGACCACCGATAATATATTGGGAGGGAACAACCTTGTAAAATGTTAACTTAAATTATTCTTTACTCTTTTTTTATTCAAGCTTCGATATTTAGAAGGTGTTGTAGCCGTATGTTTTGTAAAGGCTTTGTAAAAAGTGACTTTATTATTAAAACCAGACTCTGTAGCAATAGCTTCTATTTTATAAATATTGTATGCAGGGTCTTTTAATAATTTTTGAGAATACATCACCCTGTGTTTATTCACATAATCATTAAAATTTTCTTGGATAAATTCAGAAAAAGTTTGTGAAATCTTATAGGGTTTCACGTTAAGCTCTTTGGCCAAATAGCCAATGTTAAGATCATTTTTTAAGAATATTAAATCACGAATAAACAGCTTATTAATCTTTTTTTGAATTTGAACCATATCATCATGATCCAATGTAGAGTTCGAGTACTTTTTTTTGATCTCTTTAAGAAATTGAGGGTTCGTATAGAGAATAATTCCGACAACAAAAATCATACTGTTATTAAACAAATAGTAATAAGCAAATTGACGCCATCCATCAGCGAATAGAGTAAGGAATGAAATAATCAGAGTAGAACAGATGTATATAATTGCAAGTGTAAATAAATATACTAATTCGTTTGAAGAAAGTTTTGCCTTGTTTTTTTTGGTTATATAAACAAGGGCAATTGCATATACTAATTGATGAATTGCTCTAGCATAATTTATAGGCATAATTTGATCTAAAAAACGCTCCCTCATATATTGTAAACGTTCTTCATTGGGTAACATCAAAATATCTATTATGAGAATATATATGATTACAAATGCTATAAAATGTAAACTATCAATTTTTGAATATCGGTTTTTGTTGTAGATAAAAGATTGAAAATGAAACCATAAAAAAGGGCCATAAAGAAAACCCATATCGAAATAAAACCATCCCAAAAACTGGGGGTATACTATTGATAATTTGCTGGTTCCGTAAAGAAATACTAATATTTCTAAACCAAATATTCCTGAAAATAAACCGATGGTCCAGCTTTTTAGATTTTTAGAATATTTGAAGAAAACCCCTCCAGAAATAAAAAGAATTGTAAGAGCTTGTATGAGAAGAAAATACCTTATGATGGTCATATTGAAAAAATAATGGACAATTCACCTCTTTTTTTAGAACCACTGCGATACTTTAATTTTTGACAAGAGAGAACTGTAAAATACCTTTCAAGATTAGAGGAAAGATACAAAAGGACATGTTTTTTTGGCATATAGGGTATTGAAAATTCAATCTCAGTACCCTATATTATTTTTTAGATTAAAAAGGAAAAAGTAGTTAATTCCAGCATGTACCACCGGGCTGTAGACCCGGATAAGAATCTAAAAAGCATAATTCTACGGCGTAACAACATCCCTGACCCCCAGGACAATCCTGATGACTGGTACAACGCCTGTGAGCACCACCCATGATTTTTTGCTGTTGCTTTTTGTTTAGTGCTTTACCTAAGTTTAACAATTTTGATTTCATAATAAGAGTTTTAAGAGATTTTCGCCTTAAACATGTATAGACACCTAAGGCATGAGTCTAAAATTTTGATAGCATAATAGCTTATAAAAACCACAATGAATGTATTGAATAATTTTTACCTAGAAAACAAATCACGATTATATTTAACATTTTGATAACCAATAAGGTGTTGATGTTGTGATTTCCTTAATTTTCGATATAATATTTGACCAATAATCAATATGATAAAAAAAGAGAGCTTAAGCAGAGAAAAATATAGTAACCACCGGTTTTTTAACGAAAGAAATGTATTTTTACAACGCACACATAATTTTTGTGTACAATCAATACACTAAAAGTTAAGTTTTTTAGTTATCACACGTATAAATTTATCTGGTTTGGGCAGAAAATTATTAAAGATCGCGCTGATATTGCTTTTGGCAATTGTAGGATTTGCTTGTTCCCGTAAAAAGGACAAGTTTATAAATCGTACATGGCATGATGTTACTACAAAAAATAATACGCTATATAATGGCCGACTGGCTTTTGATATAGGTAAAGAAGATATCATTCAGTCCTATAAAGACAATTTTTGGGAGTTACTACCTGTAGAAAGGATGATTGTAAGTGAAGATGTTAGACTCCCTAACGAAGTGCTTAATAAAAACTTTGATAAAGCAGAAGAAAAGGCAGTAAAAGCAATTCAAAAACATAGCATGCTTATTGATAATAAGGAACGTAACCCTAAAATCGATGAAGCATTTTTGTTATTAGGTAAAGCTCGTTATTTTGAACAACGTTTTGTGCCGGCATTAGAAGCTTTTAACTACATTTTATATAAATACCCTACAAGTAATACGATCAATCATGCCAAAGTATGGAGGGCTAAAACTAATCTTCGCCTTGATAATAACGATAAAGCGATAGAAGACCTTACCAGAATGATCGAACAGGAGTTTATGAAACCTCAGGATTATGCCGATGCTGTTGCTATGATGGCTCAGGCGTATATTAATTTAGAAAGAAAAGACTCTGCTGTTACTTATATTACCAAAGCTGCCGTTCATACCAGAAAGAATGAAGAAAAAGGCAGATACCTCTATATAAAAGGGCAATTATTAAATGAATTAGGGTATAAGGATAGTGCAAACTACGCTTTTGATCAGGTGATTGCACTTAATAGAAAAGCACCTAGAAAATATATGATGAATGCCTATATGGCAAAAGCCCGAAATTTTGATTACGAGAAAGGGAATAAAGAAGAATTTCTTGAGCTATTAGCTGATCTTGAAAAAAATCGAGAAAACCGGCCATTTTTGGATAAAATATATAACCAAAAAGCAGTCTATTTTAAAACCTTGGATTCTATTGATCTGGCTGTAGCATATTATAATAAATCATTACGAACAAAATCTGAAGATAAATACTTAGAATCCCTTAATTATTATACACTTGGGGATATTAGTTTTGACAGAAAAGAATATGCAACCTCTGGAGCATATTATGATAGTACACTTCAGCGAATGATTGTAGATTCAAAACGATATAGAGTATTAAAGAAAAAAAGAGATAATCTTGAGGATGTTATTTTATATGAAGGTATTGCCAAAACAAATGATAGTATTCTTACTGTTTTGGCCATGTCACCAGAACAGAGAATAGCATATTATGCAGAATATACCAATGCGTTAAAAACAAAAGCGATAGAAGAAGAAAAAGCTGCAGAAATTGCCAGAATAAAGGATAACTTGCCTGTAGAACAAAGGTATAGACAACCAGGTTCTGGATTTGGGACAGATACTAAAGGACCAAGTGTAGAAGGAGGAATCTTTTATTTCTATAATCAAACTACTGTTGCCTATGGTAAAACTGCATTCAAAAGAACGTATGGAAACAGAGAATTACAAGATAACTGGAGAGTTTCGAGTATTTCTAACCCAAGTGCTGTCTCTGCAATAGAGAAAGAAAAAAAGGAGGAATACTCTATTGATACCGATCCAACATTTGATCCGCAAACCTATATTGCCCAATTACCAACCGATCCTTCAGCTATTGATAGCCTTCAAACCGATCGTAACTTTGCCTACTATCAACTTGGAGTTATATATAAAGAAAAATTTCAGGAATATGATTTATCTATAGATAAATTCGAGAATCTATTACAGAGCAATCCCGAAAAACGATTAATTATTCCTTCTAAATATAATTTGTACAAAATCTATTTGGCGCAAGGAAACACCTCGAGGTCTAATGCAATGCTACAGGATATTATTAATAACCATGGAGAATCGAGATATGCCAAAATTCTTCAGAATCCCGATGAAGCATTAAAAGATGATGAAAACAGCCCTAAAACTATATACAATAGGTTGTATAGGGATTTTCAGAATCAAAAATATGCATCTGTAATAAAAGAAAGCAATGAGATGATTACAAGATTTGGAGGAGATGAAGATTTTTTACCCAAATTCGAATTATTAAAAGCTCAGGCAATAGGACGATATAGAGGATTTGAAGCCTATAAAGAAGCCCTTAATTATGTGTCTCTTAATTACCCTCAAAGCCCCGAAGGCAAAAAGGCACAGGTGATCTATCAGGTTACGATTCCGCAAATTCAGAATAATGCATTTTTGACCAATACAGATGAGCAGAATAACCATAAATTGATTTATATATTTTCTACTTTAGGAGACAATCAAGCACAAGCATTAAAAGAACAAATAGAAGCCATTATTAAGGAGCTTCGATATGAGAAGATGAAAGTTTCCTTAGATGTATATAATAAAGATCAACAATTTGTAGTTGTACATACAAACGGAAGTAGATTAGCAGCAGAAGGATTTGGAGAATTATTGTCTTTGGGTAAAACTGAAGACACCCGTGGTGTAGATTTAACAAAGTGGAACAGGAAAAAGAAATATTATGAAAAAGTAAATGCTGCGTATTTTACGATAGCATCTCCAAATTATCGAGTACTTCAGATTCATAAAAATCTTGAAGAATATGCTCAATCAGAACCAGAACCAGAAACCGAATAATCATTTAATCCCCCTTATATATTATGTTTTCAGACAATAAAAAAGGAAGAGACTACGGCAGTACGACCGATTTCTCTCGTAACCAAAACAAAATCTCAGAAGGAACCAAAATCGTAGGAGATGTCATTTCTGAAGGAGGCTTTAGAATCGAAGGCACTATCGAAGGAACTTTTAAAACTACCGGTAAAGTAGTAGTAGGGACATCAGGCTTTATTAAAGGTACGTTAGAGTGCTCTGATGCAGATTTCGAAGGTAAGTTCTCAGGAACTCTTAACGTATCAAATACTTTATCTTTAAAACCAACTGCGCATATTGAAGGAGAAGTTACTGTAGGTAAATTAGCTGTTGAACCAGGAGCAAACTTTAATGCATCTTGCTCTATGAAAGGTAGTGTAAAATCTTTAGGTAAGTCTGGTGAACAAAAATCTTCACAATCGCAAACGGCACAAGGACAAGGAAAATCAGCTTAGATTAGAAGTTTGTATTTGCAGTATTAAGTTTTCTCTTGATTGAGCGAAATACAAACTTCTAATATAAAAAATGTAACTATAGATAAAGTGTATGAAAAATATTAATTTCATAAAAACACTTACTATAAATTAGGTGTGTAGGGTGCCAAAGGGAGTATTTTTCCTCATAGAGATGAAAGAAAAGAAAATTTCTTAGTAAATAACCTCGAATGATATAGTGATTACTTATTTTGGTCATGATATTGTAGACAGGATCACAGACAATAGATTTTTTGTAAATTAGAATATTTATTTAAAACAATGTTTTTTCTTAATAAAAGAAACCTTGAAAAATAATAATCGAGGTAAGAAAACCTTTAACAAATATATCGCCCTTACAGGAATAGCTTTCCAAATGGGAGCTACCATATTCCTATGTGCTTATGCCGGAAAAAAACTAGATGCCTACTATGAACTGGATAAACAATGGTTTACCATGGGGTTTATTCTTTTTGGGGTAACCGCTTCTATATATCTGGTGATTAAGCAACTCAATCGGATTAATAAATCGGATTAATAATTACTTATTAGATTTTTAAATTTCTTAAATGTTTAGAAAATTTAGATATTTGAAGAGTTTATTTTTTGAATAAAGAATTTTAATACGCTAATGAGAAAAAACGTATTCCGTTTTTTATTTCTTTTCACTATTGTAATAGCAGGCAGTTATTTGATCCATATGGGTATCATAAACGCCTTTTTACTCGAAAGAAATATTAATATTATCAAGCTTTCATATATATTCAACAGCATATTTACCTTTGTGTTTACTTTCATTATACTATTACTAAGTAAAAAATTTAAAGACCAACTTGGTTTTATTTTTATGGCAGGTAGCCTTATAAAAATCGGAGTTTTTATTGCTGTTAGTAAGCTAAGTGATTTCGAAATCAATAAAAATGTCTTTCTCGATTTTTTTATACCCTATATAATCTGTTTAATCTTCGAAGTCTACTATGTCTCAAAGATTTTGAATTTTAGTAAATAATTGATTTTCAGAAACTTAATTATTTGTAGATAATCTTAGACTTATTTAGTCAAAATAGTTTAAGAATCTAACATAATTATGTACATTTGCACCGAAATTTAGGAACCGAAATTTTACACGTAATGCAAAAACATACTGTAGTTAAAATTTTATTGATTTTTAGCCTTGTCTTTACGACAGGAAACTTATTTGCCAAAGAATCCGAGAAAAAGGAACATGAAGGAGAAGGAGGTTTAAAAGAACGAATCAAAGAATTTATAGATCATCACCTTCAAGACTCATATGATTTTACATTGTTTTCTGATAAAGAAGCAAACAAGCATTATGGATTTTCTTTGCCTGTGATTTTATGGGATAATGGACTGAAAGTTTTTTCTTCCTCTAAGTTTCATCATGGTGAAACTGTTGCAGAAGTTGATGGTAATTACTATAAATTATACCATTCAAAAATATACAAAACAGATGCATCGGGAACGATCAGTTATGATAAGGATCATCATGCTACCAATGCAAAACCACTTGATTTTTCGATTACCAAAAATGTAGTAAGTATGCTATTAATTAGTTTACTTATGTTTTTTATGTTTAGAAGCCTTGCAAAATCATATAAGAAAAATAATGGTATCCCTACAGGTGTAGGACGTTTCTTAGAGCCTTTGGTTTTATTTATAAGAGATGATATTGCTATCCCTAATATAGGTGAACATAAATATAAGAAGTATATGAGCTTTTTGCTTACTGTTTTCTTCTTTATCTGGTTTTTGAACCTTTTAGGAATGACTCCTTTGGGAGTTAATGTTACAGGAAATATTGCAGTAACTTTTGCGTTGGCATTAATCGTATTTTTAATCACTAATTTAACAGCGAATAAAAATTACTGGGGTCACATTTTCTGGATGCCGGGCGTACCAACTTTTATGAAAGTTGTTCTGGCACCTATAGAATTGTTAGGAGTTTTTATCAAGCCATTTTCATTAATGATCCGTCTATATGCAAACATGACTGCGGGTCACGTAGTACTAATGAGTATTATCGGAATGATATTCTTGTTTAAAAACTGGATCGGTGGTCCATTATCATTTGGATTAGCTTTTGCGTTATCAATATTAGAATTATTGGTAGCAGCATTACAAGCTTATATATTTACGATGTTGTCTGCACTATATTTTGGTATGGCAAATGAAGAGGCACATCACTAGAATTTGAACGTTTAATTTTTAATTATATAATTATGGAAATTCCAGGAATTGTTGGAGCAGGTTTAATTGTAATAGGTGCTGGTATCGGTATCGGTAGAATTGGTGGTCAGGCGATGGACGCTATCGCTCGTCAGCCAGAAGCTTCTGGTAAGATACAAACCGCTATGCTTATTGCAGCTGCACTTATCGAAGGTATTGGATTTGCTGCGTTATTCGCATCTTAATTTACAAACAACAGCTATAACGGTTGGTTACAGCTGTTGTTTTAGATTTTTAAAATTAAACACTAAAGAAATTAATATCATTAATAATGGAGAAGTTAATAAATGATTTTTCGTTTGGTCTGTTTTTCTGGCAGATTTTAATCTTTGTAGGTTTACTATTATTATTAAGAAAATTTGCATGGAAACCTATTTTAGAGGCTGTTAGTAATCGTGAAGAAGGAATCAAAAATGCATTAGAATCTGCTGAAGAAGCAAGAAAAGAAATGCAAAACCTTCAGGCAGATAATGAGCGCATCTTAAATGAGGCTAGAGCAGAACGAGATGGGATGCTTAAAGAAGCTAGACAGCTTAAAGAAAATATGATTGCTGATGCAAAATCTGAAGCGCAGGCAGAAGCCGATAAAATTGTAGCACAAGCACAAGCTACTATTGCTAGCGAGAAAAAAGCAGCAATCGCAGATCTTAAGAATCAGGTAGCAGGACTTTCTGTAGAGATTGCAGAAAAAGTAGTAAGAAAAGAATTATCTGGCAAAGGAAAACAATTAGAATTAGTTGAGTCTATGTTAGAGGACGTTACTTTAAATTAAACTAAATGAGTAGAGCAGCAATACGTTATGCTAAAGCAGTTTTGAGTTTGGCTCAAGATAAAAAAGCTACTTCAGCTATTCAGAAGGATATGCAAAGTATTATCGCAACAATTAGCGAAAGCGCCGAGCTCAGAATGGTATTAAATAGCCCGTTGATCAAAAGTGAAGTAAAACTTGCTTCATTGCGTGAGATCTTTAAGAACACTGGTGAGATTACACAAAAACTTTTTGATGTATTAATCGAAAATAAAAGAGTACATCTATTAGATGATGTAGCTAAGCAATATAGTGTTTTGTTTGATAAGTTAAACAACACTCAGGTTGCAAAAGTAACTACAGCAGTACCATTAGATAAAGGATTAAGTGCTAAAGTTTTGACTAAGATTAAAGAATTAACAGGTAACGAAGCTACAATAGAAAATGTAATCGATGAAAGTATTATCGGTGGATTTATTCTTAGAGTAGGTGATTTACAGTATAATGCAAGTATAGCAAATAAGCTTACAAACTTAAGAAGAGAATTAAGTAATTAATACATACGTTTATAAATTTAATAATAAGAGGATGAGTGTTTATACTCTTTCTTTCAAACTATTATAAAATGGCAGAAGTGAATCCTGCTGAAGTATCAGCAATATTAAAACAACAATTATCTGGATTTGAAGCATCAGCTTCATTAGAAGAGGTAGGAACAGTATTACAAATAGGGGATGGTATCGCTCGTGTATACGGATTGTCTAATGCTCAATATGGAGAATTAGTACAATTCGAATCTGGTTTAGAAGGTATCGTACTTAACTTAGAAGAAGATAATGTTGGGGTAGTACTTTTAGGTTCTTCAACCGAAGTAAAAGAAGGTGCAACTGTAAAACGTACACAACGTATCGCATCTATTAATGTTGGAGAAGGAATCGTAGGTCGTGTAGTAGATACATTAGGTAACCCTATCGATGGTAAAGGTGCAATCGAAGGTGAAACTTTTGAAATGCCATTAGAGCGTAAAGCTCCTGGTGTGGTTTTTCGTCAACCAGTAAACGAACCTCTTCAGACAGGGATCAAGTCTATCGATGCGATGGTACCAGTAGGACGAGGGCAACGTGAATTAGTTATTGGTGACCGTCAGACAGGTAAAACAACGGTATGTATTGATACTATTCTTAATCAAAAAGAATTTTATGATGCTGGTGAGCCAGTATACTGTATCTATGTTGCCATTGGGCAAAAAGCATCTACAGTAGCAGGTATTGCAAAAGTATTAGAAGATAAAGGAGCAATGGCATATACAACTATTGTAGCGGCTAATGCTTCTGACCCTGCTCCAATGCAGGTATATGCTCCATTTGCAGGTGCTGCGATCGGAGAATATTTCCGTGATACAGGACGTCCTGCATTAATTATCTATGATGATTTATCAAAACAAGCGGTAGCATACCGTGAAGTATCTTTGTTATTACGTCGTCCACCAGGTCGTGAGGCGTATCCTGGAGACGTTTTCTATCTTCACTCTAGATTATTAGAGCGTTCTGCAAAAGTAATTGCAGATGATACTATTGCCAAGGATATGAATGACCTTCCAGATTCTTTAAAAGATAAAGTAAAAGGAGGAGGATCATTAACTGCATTACCAATTATCGAAACGCAAGCAGGTGATGTATCTGCATATATTCCTACAAACGTAATTTCGATTACAGATGGTCAGATATTCTTAACATCAGATTTATTTAACTCTGGTGTACGTCCGGCAATTAACGTAGGTATTTCTGTATCTCGTGTGGGTGGATCTGCACAGATCAAGTCTATGAAAAAAGTAGCAGGTACATTAAAACTTGATCAGGCACAGTTTCGTGAACTAGAAGCATTTGCCAAGTTTGGGTCTGACCTTGATGCAGCTACCTTAAACGTAATCGAAAAAGGAAAACGTAACGTAGAGATTCTTAAGCAAGCGCAAAATGATCCATATACTGTAGAAGATCAGATTGCAATCATCTATGCAGGTTCTAAGAACTTACTAAAAGATGTACCAGTAGATAAAGTAAAAGAATTTGAAAGTGATTATATAGAATATCTTAATGCCAAGCATAGAGATACACTAGATATTTTAAAAGCAGGAAAATTAACAGACGAGGTAATCGATGTGTTAATGGCTGCTTGTAAAGAAATTTCAGCAAAATATAAAAACTAGTAGTAAAGTATAGCGTATTAGGTTCTAATATGCTATACTTTAATAAAATAAAGTTTACTATTTAGAATGGTGTTGATCTAGAAAGTACTCATTACTAACTACTCAATACTCAATACTAAGAAAAATGGCAAATTTAAAAGAATTACGTAGTAGAATTACCTCTGTATCTTCAACGATGCAAATTACAAGTGCCATGAAAATGGTATCTGCAGCAAAGTTGAATAAAGCACAGATGGCGATTACTGCAATGCGTCCTTATGCAGATAAACTTACCGAGTTATTACAAAACTTAAGTGCTTCGCTAGAAGGAGATAGTGCAAGTGCATATGCAGAAGAGCGCGAAGTAAATAAAGTATTGATAGTAGCTATTGCTTCTAATAGAGGTCTTGCTGGTGCTTTTAACTCTAATATTGTTAAAGCTGTTAGAGAGTTATATCAAAATGAATATGCAGGTAAGCAAGTAGATTTTGTTACTATAGGTAAAAAAGTTAATGATGTTGTTTCAAAAACGCATACAGTAGTAGCAAATAAAAGCTCTGTGTATGATGATCTTACTTTTGCTAATGTTGCAGATATCGCCGAAGAACTAATGGAGCTATTTACTAACGGTTCTTGCGATAAAATTGTTATTGTGTATAATAAATTTAGAAATGCAGCTTCTCAGGATGTTACTACAGAGCAATTTTTACCAATTGTACCGATAGAAAGTGATAAGAATGTAAATCTAGATTATATTTTCGAACCTTCTAAAGAAGAAATTGTAGAGCAATTAATTCCTAAATCACTTAAGACGCAATTGTATAAAGCAGTACGAGATTCATTTGCATCAGAACATGGAGCACGTATGACAGCCATGCATAAAGCAACAGATAATGCTACAGAGCTTAGAGATGCGCTTAAATTGTCATATAACAAAGCAAGACAAGCTTCTATTACTAATGAGATTCTAGAAATTGTTGGTGGTGCCGAAGCTTTAAATAACTAATTACAATTTGATATAAATTCTGCCTGGCCAGAGTTATTATAATAAAATACCAAAACCTCATAAACTTTCTTATGAGGTTTTTTGTTTTTTCAATTGGTATTTTGCCTATTTCCCTATCTTTAGCGAAACCAAAATTACCAGAACTATAGTTTTTGGTATCAATTTTGTTTTTTAATACTTAAAATATCAAAAATGATAAATTTGAGAACAATAAGTACAACAATGGGTATTTTGTTACTACTGATTACACATATACAATGTGCCAGCAGTCAGCAAATAGATATGAAAACTCCAATAGTTATTAAAGATGTTTATTTTCAGAAATGGATAGCCGGGGTAGAAGGTGGTGGTTCTGGTTTTATGTTGTATATAGAAGTTAATTCGACATCAGATGTGAAATTAGAGTATGCCTATTTTAAAGGGAAAAAGATAGAACTGGGGCATAAAACCAGCGAACTTGTATATGTAGGCCATCATACTTACCCTTCTAGAAGGCAAGATCTGATTATGAGTGATGATCCTAAGAAAGAACTTACAAACCAATTGCCGACAATTGAAAAAAAACCTCCTTTCGAACTTAAAGATAATGAGTGCATTGTAGCATATACCAAAAAAGGTAAAAAAAGGTATTTTAAATTAAATAATGTACCCGAAAAAGAGTTGCAAGCGTATCCGACCAGAAAGAGTCAGTAAATTGTACTACTGCACTATTGGAAATTGTAAAGAAAAACTAGCTCTATATTGTGATGTGTATTTAGGATAACAATATGTAACTGGAAATACTATTTTTTTGAATAGAAGAAAATAATCAACATTTAGATTTATAGATAGAAAAATGAAAAAAGTAATTACTTTATTGATGTGTACAATACTAATTTTAGGAAGTTGTGCCGATGCTAAAAAAGAAAAAATAGAGCTGAAAAACGAGGTTTCTTTGCCTAAGTATGAAGAAGAACCACATTCTTTCGCGCAGCCAAATAAAGCAGTAATAAAACATTTAGATTTAGATATAGATGTTGATTTTGAAAAAGAAATCATTAACGGAAGCGCTACGTATCAAATAGAAAACAATAATGCTTCAGAAATAGTTTTGGATGTTAAATTCTTAGAAATTGAAAATGTACAGGCAGATGGAGTGGATACCAAGTTTGTATTAGGAAGTTTTGATGAATACATGGGAAAACCACTTAAAATCAATATTCAAAACACTACAAATACAATAACAGTTCAATATAAAACCACGAATAAAACTGAAGCATTACAGTGGTTAAGTCCTCAACAAACTGCAGATAAAGCGCATCCTTTTTTATTTACTCAAGGACAGGCAATATTGACTAGAACCTGGATTCCTATACAAGATAGCCCGCAGATAAGAATAACATATGATGCTACAGTGCGTGTTCCATCAGATTTGATGGCAGTGATGAGTGCAGAAAACCCAAAAGAGAAAACAGAAAACGGAGAGTATCGATTTAGAATGAAACAGGCTATTTCTCCATATCTCATTGCATTGGCAGTTGGAGATATTGAGTATAAGGCGATTAGTGACAGAACAGGAGTTTATGCAGAAAAATCAATGGTAGATGCTGTTCATCATGAGTTTTCGGATATGGAAAAGATGGTGGTTGCAGCCGAAAAATTATATGGAAAATATGCCTGGGAGCAATTTGATGTAATCGTATTACCACCAAGTTTTCCTTTTGGAGGAATGGAAAACCCGCGCTTAACTTTTGCTACCCCCACCTTAATAGCCGGAGATAAAAGTTTAACATCTGTTATAGCACATGAATTGGCACATTCCTGGTCAGGGAATTTGGTTACCAATTCAACCTGGGATGATTTTTGGCTTAATGAAGGGTTTACCGTTTATTTTGAAACCCGTATAATGGAAGAATTGTATGGAGTCGACAGAGCAAATATGTTAGCATTACTAAGTAGACAAAGTTTGGATGATGAAATAGAGGGTTTTAAAGCAACACCAGATGAAACTAAATTAAAACTGAACTTAAAAGGACGTAATCCTGATGATGGTATGAACAGCATTGCCTATGAAAAAGGGTACTTATTTTTAAGAACATTAGAAGAAACAGTAGGACGAGAAAAATTTGATACATTCCTTAACAATTACTTTCAAACACATGCCTTCTCTACCATAAGTACAGAGAAATTTATTGTTTTTTTGAATGAAAACTTATTGAGTAAAGAGAATATTGAGTTTAATGCTGATGAATGGATTTATAAAGCTGGTGTTCCAGAAAATGAAGCTGTTGCAAAATCAGACAAATTTGATAAGGTCTTAGACGCGTTAACACAGTTTATAGCAAATAATAAGGTAGATGTAAAAATTACTGAAAATTGGACAACTCAGGAATGGGTGTATTTTATTCGCAATTTTCCAAAAGATATAAATAAAAAACATTTAGCCATGTTTGATAAAGCCTTTGATCTAACGAATGCTACCAATTCTTATATTGCAATGGTTTGGTACGAACAATCAATAAATCATGATTACCACGGCAATCATGTAGATAAAAAAATTGAAGATTTTCTTAGTACTGTAGGACGTCGTTGGTATGTTTCTACTATTTTTAAAGCGTATCAACGAAACAATAAAACAAAAGAAGCATTACTTATTTATGAGAAAACTCGACCAAACTATCATTCTGTTACGGTAAATACTATTGATGATATTTTAGGGTTTAAGAGCTAGTGTTGACAAAAACGTAAGATAAAAATTGTATTTTTACAGCTATAAGGATACCACCAATTGAGCATATTTCAAAAACTCTTTAAGCAAACTTTTATCTATGGGCTGGCAACAGTGCTTCCGCGTATGTTGTCTTTTCTGTTAGTCCCACTGTATACAGATCTGTTGCCAACAGGAGAATACGGTAAGGTTTCTATTATCTTTTCGTACTTCGTATTATTCAATGTGATACTGGCTTATGGCATGGAAACCGCTTTTTTTAGGTTTTTTAATAAAGAATCTGATAAAGATGAGGTAGTAAGTACGTCTGCAATATCTTTAGTCATCTCATCATTTTGTTTTTTTGTTTTAGCCTTGCTATTTAGAAACCAAATAGCCATGCTTACCGATATAAGAGTTGATTACATTACTTTGGTGATTTGGATTCTTTTATTAGACGCTTTAGTAATTATTCCATTTGCATGGCTAAGAGCAAATGAAAGACCAATACGTTATTCACTGATTAAAATTCTAAATGTAATCGTTAATCTGGGACTGAATGTTTTTCTTTTACTGTATTTAAAAACATTATCAAAAGATTTTTCGATACTAAAGAGTATCACAATAGAGAATTATGAGATCAATTATATCTTCGTTTCTAATTTGATTGCGAGCGGATTAACATTAGTATTATTGATTCCTTTCTATGGCACGATTAAATATCGATTTAACCGAGTGCTTTGGAAAAAAATGATGAACTATGCTTTTCCGGTTCTTATAGCAGGAGTTGCATATTCTATTAATGAAACATTTGATAGAATTTTACTGGATTACTTGTTACCAGAAGATATAGCTGATCATTTAGTTGGAGTATATTCTGCTTGTTATAAACTAGCATTATTTATGACTTTGTTTGCTACAGCTTTTAGATTAGGAATAGAACCATTTTTCTTTAACTATTCCGAAAATAAAAATGCTCCCGAAACCTATGCCAGAATTACTAAATACTTTGTGGCTTTTGGAGCGGCTATTTTGCTTGGAGTAGTCGTTTTTGTACATTTATTAAAAGACTTCATCATAAGAGATCAAGCATATTGGGAGGCTGTTAAAATTGTTCCGATAATTTTATTAGCCAATCTCTGTCTTGGGATATACCATAACCTTTCTGTATGGTATAAAATTACAGATAGAACTAAGTTTGGAGCTTATATTTCTGTAGTTGGAGCTATAATTACATTGGGATTAAACTTTATTTTAATACCAAAATATAGTTACCTTGGATCAGCTATAGCAACGTTAGCAGCTTATGGATCTATGATGATGTTATCATGGTATTATGGCAAAAAATATTATCCCATTCCTTATAATCTTAAAAAGATAGGAATGTACCTTGTTTTATCTATTACCTTTTCGATTTTATCATTTTATGTTTTTGATAGTAATTATATGATTTCTATCCCGTTGTTACTTGGGTTTTTAGTAATTTTGTACGCCTCAGAAAAGAAAGAATTAAAACAAATTTTAAAAAGATAAGTCCGGTTAAAATTTTGACTTTTAGTGCTTATAGCAAAATAGTCTAGCTTTTACAGGATAATACGATGTTAATATGCAGATAAAAATAATTAATCAATCAGCTCACGATCTACCTCATTACGAAACTATTGCTTCGGCAGGAATGGATCTAAGAGCACATATAACAGAATCAATAACCCTAAAACCACTAGAGCGTACCATTGTAAAAACCGGATTGTTTTTAGAGTTACCGGTTGGGTATGAAGCACAAGTACGTCCGCGTAGTGGATTAGCGGCCAAAAAGGGGATTACAGTACTTAATGCACCAGGAACAATAGATGCAGATTACCGGGGAGAGATAGGAGTGATTTTAGTAAATCTTTCTAATGAAGATTTTACTATTCAGAATGGAGAACGAGTAGCCCAAATGGTAATTGCAAAACACGAACGAGCAGAATGGATCGAGGTAACAGAGTTATCAGAAACGACTAGGGGAGAAGGAGGATTTGGGAGCACTGGAGTTAAATAAAATAACAATCATCATAAAACCAATTTAAAGTCGCATGAAAATTATAGTACCAATGGCAGGAAGAGGATCGAGACTAAGACCTCATACACTCACCGTTCCTAAACCATTAATTCCGGTTGCCGGTAAACCAATAGTACATCGGTTAGTATCCGATATTGCTAAAGTTTTAGGAGAACCAGTTGATGAAGTAGCCTTTATATTGGGTGATCCCGCATTTTTTGGAGATGATGTAGTAGAAAGTTTAACCACATTAGCAGAAAGCCTGGGAGCAAAAGCATCTATTTATAGACAGGATCAACCCCTGGGAACAGGGCATGCTATTATGTGCGCCAAAGAATCTTTATCTGGGCCTGCAGTAATTGCTTATGCAGATACACTAATTAGAGCAGATTTTAACCTCGATAAAAATGCAGACTCTGTAATTTGGGTAAAGCAAGTAGATCACCCAGAAGCTTATGGTGTTGTAAAACTAAATGGTAATAATGAGATTGTAGAACTAGTAGAAAAACCCAAAGAATTTGTATCCGACCTGGCAGTAATAGGGATATACTATTTTAAAGATGTGGGAGTTCTTAAAAACGAATTGCAGTATGTTCTGGATAATAATATTATTAATGGAGGAGAGTACCAGATTAATGATGGAATTAAAAGAATGATGAGTAATGGAAAAGTATTTGTAACCGGGCAGGTAGATGAATGGATGGATTGTGGAAACAAAAATGTTACGGTAGAAACCAATACAAGAATGCTGGGGTTTTTACAAAAAGATGGAGAACATTTGGTTAGTGATGAAGTTACTCAGGAAAACTCAACCGTTATCGCTCCATGCTATTTGGGTGAAGGAGTAACGTTAAAAAATGCGACTATTGGGCCTAATGTTTCGATAGGAAATGGGTGTACAATCGAGAATGCAATAATCAAAAATAGTCTGATTCAAACCAAAACTGTCATAAAAAATGCTAACTTAGACAATGCTATGATTGGAAACAATGCTGTTTATGATGGAAACTTTACTACAGTGAGTATTGGAGACTATTCTGTTTTGGAATAATTTATGATGCAATATCAGTATTGCAGAATACAGCTTATGATTAACTATTGGAAACATATTTGTCTTTTATTTCTATTCTTTTGGGGTGGGAATACTATGGTTCTATCTCAGGATATAGAACCTAAACAAGAGATAAATATCGACGATCTGGGAAATGTTTCTGACGAATTTCAAGAGAGTTTTTTTGAGGCGCTAAAACAAAAAGCGATTACCAATTACGATAAAGCAATTGAAGCTTTAGAGAAATGTATACAAATTGATCCTAAACCCGATTTTTTGTATTTAGAATTAGGTAAGAATTATGTAGAGCTAAAACGATATCAGGATGCAGAAAGTAATTTTGTAAAAGTATTAGATGCTACACCCAATGACAGGTATCTTCTCGAACTTTTATTCGAAGTTTATTTTCAACAACGAAAATATCAAGAATCAATAGGAGTAGTAGAGAAGTTAGTTGTATTCAATCCTATGTTCAAGGAACAATTAGCGAATTTATACTTTCTAGAAAAACGATATGAAGAAGCATTAATCGTTCTGGATGAATTAGATGACGAATTTGGAGCCGATGATTATCGCAATCGATTGCGAAAAAGAATCTCTTCAAAAATCATTAATCCTAATAACCAAATTAGTAGACTAGAGCAAAAAATAAAAGAAAAACCAAAGATAGAGCAAAACTATTTAAACCTGATCTATCTGTATAGTAAGGATAATCAAAAAGAAAAAGCGTTTGAAACGGCCAAATTATTATTAAGGAAAAAGCCAAAATCAGAATTCGTACATCTGGCACTGTATAAATTTTATCTTGAAGAAAATAATTTTGAACAAGCTATTAGTTCGATGAAAATTGCTTTAAAAAGTAATAAAATAGATGTCGAATCAAAATATAAAGTGGTTAACGATTTTTTACCGTTTCTAGATAAGAATCCTCAATACGAATCTCAATTAGCAGATATTGTTTCATTGCTCTCTATTGGTCAAAATAATGGAAAAGTTTTTACAGAATTAGGCCATTATTATTATAAAAAAAACAAAAAAGAGCAAGCACTCAATTTTTATGAACGAGGAATTAAAAGTAATGCTAATGATTTTGTATTGTTAAAAAGAATATTACTATTACAACTCGATTTAAAACGATATGAAAAAGTAAAGATAGGAAGCGAATTAGCTTTAGAGATGTATCCTGCACAACCTATTTTCTATTTAGCTAATGGCGTAGCGTTAATTCATCTCGAAAAAGCAGCGGAAGCTATTGAGATTCTTACTATAGGTATAGATTATGTGATAGATGATTTAAAGATGGAATCTGACTTTTACCAACAAATAAGTGAGGCATATCGCAACTTAGGAGATACTACAAAAGCTTCAGAATATCAACAAAAAGCGAATCAACTTCAGAAAAAATCATAAGCAGGTAATGAACAAAATATTTTATCTATTATGCATTGCTATAATGATACTTAACTCTTGTAAAGGAACCAAAGCAGTAAGTGCATCGGGTGTCAAAAAACTAAATGCAGAAAAAATAATTGCAAATCACTATAATCGATCTTTTAATTTTAAAACACTTAATACTCGTATAAAGGTAAAGTATGATGATGGTAAACAATCTTACAGCCCTAATGCCACACTGCGAATAGAAAAAGATAAAACCATTTGGATTAGTGTAAAAATGTTAGGTATTACATTGGCAAAGGCACTAATAACACCAGAAAAAGTAAGCTACTACGAGAAAATCAATAACACTTATTTTGAAGGAGATTTTACATTGTTAAGTGATTGGTTGGGCACAGACCTAGATTATAATAAAGTACAGCAGATGCTTTTAGGGCAAGCGTTGTTTAACCTAAGAAATGATAAATATAAATCTTCGATAACAGGAAAAGTATATCAATTACGACCTAAAACAGAATTAGCACTTTTTGAACGATTGTTTTTAATGCATCCAGATACCTTCAAAATGTACTCACAACAATTAAAACAACCTATCAAAAATAGAAATCTAACCATTAATTATCAAAGCTATCAAAAAGTAGGAAATCAGGATTTTCCTAAAGAGATTTATATTGAAGCATTGCAAGAAACGGAAAAAACGATGATAGAAATTGATTATAAAACGGTAGATTACAATGCTAAGGTGAGTTTTCCGTTTAAAATACCATCAGGGTATAAGCAAGTCACTATTCAATGAGGTTTTTAAAGAGTATATATTTCGTAGGTTTATTATTGGTTTGTAATCCATCTTTTTCTCAAAGTAGCAAACAGCAGCAACTTGAAGAAGAGCGTCAACGACTTAGAGAAGAGATTGAACAAATGAAACAATTGCGTGCTAACAACAAACGTAAAGAGCGTTCTGTTCTTTACGAAGTTGAAACGATTAATTCACAGATAGGAACCCGTAAAAATCTAATAAAAATAACCAATCAACAGGCTAATTTATTGACCCGAGAGATCAATACAAATTTTAAAAAAATAGAAACATATCGTAAGGAACTTACAGCACTTAAAAAGGATTATGCCAAGATGATCACAAAATCGTATAAGAGTAAATCCCACCAAAGTAGAATTATGTTTTTACTTTCTTCCTCAGATTTTTCTCAAGCCTATAAGCGATTACAATATATGAAACAATATAATGAACATCGCAAAGAGCAGGCAGATCGAATAGAAAGTAACACCAAAGAATTGCAGGCTTTAAATACAGATCTGTCTAGACAAAAAAAAGAAAAGCAAGTACTGATCGAGGAGAATCGCGAAGAACAGAATAAGCTTAAAGCAGAAAAAAAGGAGCAACAGATTTTAATGGCTTCTATTCGCAAAAAACAAGGTACCTACACAAAGCAAATTAAGGAAAAAGAACAACAGGCCAGTGCAATTGATAAAGCGATTGAGAAGTTAATTAGAGAAGCAATTGCCAGAGCTAATAAAAAGGCAGGTAAAAAAGTAACCAAAAAAGGATCTGCAACCACATTTGCCCTTACTGCAGAGGCTAAAATATTGGCCGATAATTTTACATCTAATAAAGGAAAATTGCCTTGGCCTGTAGGAACAGGAAGAATAACAAAGAAATTTGGCCGTCAGCCTCATCCTACGCTCCCTAATATACAAATCAATAGTAGTGGAGTAGAAATTGAAACAAGATCGGGAGAACCTGCGAGAGCTATTTTTGAAGGAGAAGTGATCGCTATTCAAAAGCTTAAGGGCGCTAGTCGTTTAATACAAATACGGCATGGTAATTATATCACCACCTATTATAATATCGAGAATATAAGTGTTAAAGAAGGGCAAAAAGTAGCAACAAAACAAGCAATAGGTGAGGTACGTACCAACCCAACAACCGGTAGAGCAATTATGAAATTCTTAATCTACCAAAATGCAAAACGATTAAATCCCCAAAGTTGGATTTATAAGATGTAAGTTAAGTAGTAGAAACAATTTTTGAACCTTTATTTCTTGGATTCTTACTTACTAGTAAGTATATTTGAAAATTATGTCTGATAAGAGAATAGAAATAATGGATCTGGCAGAAAAACTAATTCGAACTAAAGGGTATAACGCTTTTAGTTATAAGGATATATCTGTGCCATTACAAATAAAGAATGCTGCGGTACATTATCATTTTCCAAAAAAATCTGATTTGGGAGAAGCAATTATTCTTAGAACAAGGAGTACTTTTCAGAAAAAACACATTGAATGGGAACAATGCTTACCAAAAGAGAAGCTAAATAATTTTATCGCTCTTTATGAGAAAAATCAATCTCTTAACTTGGTTTGTTTGGTAGGGGCATTGGGTTCTTCTTACGAATCTTTACCAGAAAATATGCAGAATTCACTAACAAAAATGAGTGGGGAAATTCGTGGATGGATGCAGAAAGTGCTTAAAGAAGGTCTTCAAAATAAAGAATTTAATTTTACCGAGACGGCCGAGGAAAAAACTGATGTTGTTATAGCCGCTTTACTTTCATCCCTTATCCTTGATAAAGTTATCCGGAAAAATATTCTAAAATCTGTTAAAGCTTCAATATTGAAGAGTATATAATTTTTTTAGTCACTTAAACTTACTTATTAGTAAGTATAATCTATTTTAGCATGAAAGAAAAAAGAGTTGTAATTACTGGTTTAGGCGCTATAACCCCACTTGGAAATTCGGTAGAAGAATTTTGGTATAATACAATTAATGGTAAAAGTGGAGCTGCAAGAATTATGAAATTCGACCCGTCTTTGTTTAAAACTCAGTTTGCTTGTGAAGTTAAAGGGTTTGATCCACAAAAGTATTTAGAACGAAATGAAATTAGAAAAAGCGACTTGTTTACTCAATATGCATTATACGCAGCAACAGAGGCATTTGAAGATTCAAAAATCGATATAAACTCGATATCTCCTTTCGATATTGGAGTAATCTGGGGTACAGGGCAAGGAGGGATGAATACTTTTGAAAAAGAAGTAAAAGGATATATTGAGAATAACAATACTCCTCGATTTAATCCATTTTTTGTGCCTAAGCTGATATCGAATATGGCTTCGGGAATGATTTCTATGAAATTTAAACTAATGGGGATTAATTATACTACAGTTTCTGCTTGCGCTACTTCAAACTCTGCCATAATGGATGCTTACAACTATATAAAATTTGGGAAAGCGAAAATATTTGTAACTGGTGGATCTGAGGCACCAATTACAGAAGCTTCAATAGGAGGGTTTAATGCAATGAGAGCAATGTCTACCAGAAATGATAACCCAAGTGAAGCTTCAAGACCTTTTGATAGCGAAAGAGATGGTTTTGTAATGGGAGAAGGAGCAGGAGCGCTGGTTATCGAAGATCTGGATCATGCTAAAAAAAGAGGTGCCAAAATTTATGCCGAAATCATAGGTGCTTCGATGACTGCTGATGCATATCACATGACAGCAACACATCCAGAGGGGCTTGGAGCTGCAAAAGCTATCGAACTTGCTTTGCATGAAGCAAAAATTAATCCAGAAGAAGTTGATTATTTAAATACACATGCTACCTCAACTCCTGTTGGGGATTTAAGTGAAATCAAAGCAATCACAAAGATTTTTGGAAATGCCCCCAAAAACCTTAAAATTAGTGCAACCAAATCTATGACAGGTCATTTACTTGGTGCTGCTGGTGCAATCGAGAGTATATTATGCGTTAAAGCCATTAATGAAGGTATTGTTCCACCGACCATTAATACGAATACTATCACTAAGGAAATTCCAGAAAACTTAAATATTATTACGAAAGAAGCTATAACAGGAACTATCAATATTGCTATGAACAATACATTTGGTTTTGGAGGCCATAATGCAATAGTAATATTTAGAAAGATCTGATATTCTTTAACCAGAAATAATTATGAGCAATCTATACAAACAATGCTTTTAACTCTGTAGCATCACTGGGATTCATTTTTCCTGCTAGAACCAAACTCAATTGCTTGCGACGTAAAGCTGCATCATACCGTTGTTTTTCGAGTGCTGTTTCTGGTTTTATTGAAGGTACAGCGACAGGGCTTCCACTTTCATTTACTGCCACAAAGGTATAGATAGCCTCGTTAGCTTTAGTTTTATCTCCACTCTGGCGGTCTTCTACCCAAACATCTATATAAACCTCCATAGAGGATCTAAAGGCTCTAGAAACTTTTGCTTCGACAGTTACAACACTACCTAATGGAATAGCCTTATTAAAAGCAACATGATTTACAGAAGCAGTAACCACAATTCGTCTAGAATGCCTACCTGCTGCAATTCCTGCAGCACGATCCATACGAGCCAAAAGTTCTCCTCCAAATAAGTTATTTAAAGGATTGGTTTCTCCTGTTAGTACCAAATCGGTTAAAGTAGTAAGAGATTCTGAAGGGTGTCTGGATTCCATGCAATTTTAATTTTTTGCAAAGATATGTGGTAATACCATAATGAAAAAATAACAACAAGTATAATTTATGAGTATTTAAACTTCATATTAAAGTATTCTGCTGTGATGACAAAAAACACTTATACTCTATATAAGTGTAGTATGATTTTTAAATTACTTTTTAATTAATAACCAAGCTTTAGAACTTTGTTCTTTTTTAATTCTGGCTAGTGCTTGTACTGCTTCAGAACGATTTTCATAACTTTCATACGCTACCTGGTGTAAACCATATTTATTCACTCCTATAAGGTGAGCATTAAACCCTTGAGCCTTGAGTTTTTGTACTTTATTATCTGCATTAGATGCAATTCTAAAAGCACCCGCTATAATATGAAAACTTCCTAATGTCGTATTAGATACTTCAGAGGTTGTAGTTGTAGTATTTTCTTTGCCTTTTATAATATTAAGATTGATAGCAGGAAGTGGATTAGAAATTTCAAAAGTAGCCTCTTGTATTCTATTTTCAATTTCCTGATTGGCTTTTTGCCATTCCTTATTGTTATAACTTACCGTAGTATCACTTATTTTTTTCAGACCAAAAAAACCTCCAATTCCTAATATGACTGCAGCTACGGCAGCATATTGTAAATATGGTCGTTCACGACGTTTTTCTGGTGTAAACGTAAGTGGGATTACTTCTTCGATAGCTTCTACTTTTTCTTTATATACCTCGCGCTTGATTTCAATATCACGTTTGATCACAGGAGATGCAAAAGAATGTAATCCAAAAGCTTCTGTAAGATAGTTTACTTCTTGCAAAGGTTCAAATTGTAAGGTGTTTTCTACCGAAGTATAGAATGCACCAATTTTCTCTAATTCTATACGTTGTCCTTTTGCCATCTTTTCATTAAGAGATAAAACATAACGTTGGATTTTGGCAACAGCATCTGTATATGAGATGTTTTCTGCAGAAGCAATATAGTTCGCTAACAAGCCATCATTGTTTTTTAATTGGCTATTAAAAGAAATTAATTTTTGAGGAGGGTAAAATGCATTAGTACCATCTTGTATTGTAGCGGGTTGACGTCTGGTCAAAAATGCTCCAAAACCTGGCAGAATTATGCATTCATATCGATATAATAGTTCGCTTATATAGTCAGCCGTGTTATTCATTACCCCTTCTAAAAATATGCTTTCTTTGTTAGTGAAAATTAATTATCCCAAAGGTATAAAAAAATGAAGGTCATTTAAACTCTAACCGCTGAATTTATTAACAGTTTCGTTTTTTTTTGTTTCTTGCACTGACTTACAAATTATTACATGAATATCGAAAAACTTCTGGCCTTACTTACCCTTAAAAAAGTAACCAATCTTGGGGATAGTTCTATCAAAAAATTAATACGCGAAGTAGGTAGTGCAGAGGCAGTACTTGCCGAAAAAACAAACAACCTACTCAAAATTGATGGAATAGGGAAAATGAAAATTAAAGATTTGCATAATCCAGAATATCAGAAAATTGCAGAAAATGAACTACAATTTGTGCAGGAGAATAATATCAATTGTCTGGTATATGATCAACAAGGTTATCCCGAAAAACTAAAACATTGTATTGATGGCCCCGTAGTATTATTTAGTTCTGGGAATATTGATCTTGAGCACAAAAAGATTCTGAGTATTGTGGGTACACGACAGGTAACTCGATATGGAGTCCAGTTTTGTGAGGAATTGATAGAAACACTGGCACCTGTAAATCCTGTTATTGTATCGGGTTTTGCGTATGGTGTAGATATCACAGCACAGCGCGCAGCGGTTAAACATGATTTACAAACTGTAGGTTGTTTGGCGCATGGCTTAAATCAAATTTATCCAAAAACGCACAAAAAGTATGTTGCACAGATCGAGGAAAATGGTGGATTTTTCACAGATTTCTGGAGCACAGATACTTTTGATCGTAAAAATTTTCTAGGCCGTAATCGAATTATTGCCGGACTTAGCGAAGCAACTGTAGTAATCGAGAGTGCAGATAAAGGGGGCTCCTTGGTAACTGCAGATATTGCGAATTCGTATAATCGGGATGTATTTGCAGTACCTGGTAGGGCATATGATCCTTTAAGCAAGGGGTGTAATATGCTGATAAAGACCCAGCGCGCCCATATGCTTACCAGTGCGGCTGATCTAATGTATATGCTTAATTGGAAACTTGATGAGAATAAACAACCCGCTGTACAGAAAAAATTGTTTGTAGAGTTAGATGAACAAGAAAAGAAAATCTATAATTTTTTAACCGATAACGGAAAAGAACTATTAGATGTAATAGCATTACAATGCCAAATCCCTACATTTAAAACAGCTTCTGTTTTACTTAATATGGAACTTAAAGGAGTTGTAAAGCCGTTGCCAGGAAAATTATTTGAAGTGGTTTGATATTTTAATATGTTTATTAATTTTGGATAATATCTCACATATAAAAATAAAAATGTAAACCTCACAAGTCTTCAAGACTTGTGAGGTTTAATGAAACCAAATAATAATCTAATTGTTATTTTGTCGCATATATTTTTATTTCACCCTCATTAAGAACTCTAGAAAAGATCTGTAGTTCGTCTATTGCTTCTTCAAAATTCGATACAAATCATCATTTTTCATTTGATCTATATCAAAATCTAACAAAGACCTGTGCCTTTATACTTGCATAGAATCACTTCATATGCCAAGATATATATTAGCAATGCGATATTGTTAATTTTGAAGAATTATTTAGCTCCTAACTGCTTCATTATTTCTGATACTGCTTTATCTAATTGTGGTTGATTGTTTTCTAAACGATCTTCAAACGTTTCTTTAACATAAATATCTGGTGCAACTCCTGTTTTTTCTAAATTTTTGCCATCTAATGTATAACATCCCCAAGAAGGCAAACGATAGGAGGAACCATCTACCAGACCTTTGCTAGAGGTAAAAATAATCCATCTATAGGTTTCTGTTCCTATAACTTTACCCAGGCCAAGTTCTTTAAAACCAGCAGAGGTCATCTCTGCATCACTTAAGGTTTGTTCGTTTATCAAAATTACAATAGGTTTTGCCGCTGGTGCAAAATTGGGTTGCGAAGTAAGTTTACCATCTCTATATTTCCATTTTAGATAAGGCTTTTGAGATAAGAACTGTAATACCTCATCATGTACATTTCCTCCTGTGTTATTTCGTAAATCCAGGATCAGGGCATCTCTTTTGTACCCTTCAGAAACCATTTCTCTTTTGAAATTGTTGAGCTCCCCACGTCCCATATTTTTCATATGAACGTAGGCAATTTTTTTATTACTTTTTTGATCTATATAGGATTGATTATTATCGACCCATTCGTCATATCGTAAGTTTCTTAAACTTCTAGAAGAGATCGGATGTAGGTTTACTGTTATCTTTTGCGAATTACGTTCTAATGTTAATTGTATTTCCTGATCCAGTGATGGCTGTGTAAAATAGTATTCTCTATTATTTTTTGAATCAATTTTTTGATGATTTACAGCAATTAACCGATCTCCCGGCAGTATATTTTTATTGGCGACATCTGCGGGACTATTGGCAATAATTCTTTCTATCTGATATGGGTCATTTTTAGCAAAAACAATTCCTGTTGCCAGGGTTTTGGTACTATAAAATTTCTTTTCTTCTTTACCGGTAGAACGAAACCCAAAATGAGATGTATTTAGCTCACCCAACATATCATTAAATAGTAATCTTAAATGAGAACGGTTATTGATATATGGCAGATACACCGCATATTGATCTCTAAGCTTTTCCCAATCTTCACCATGAAAATCTTCATCATAAAAATTTTCTCCAAAACCTGCCCAGGCTTCCTGAAACATCTGTTGAAATTCATCAGACAATGTTTTTCTGAATTTATGGTCAATTTTAATTTCTTCTGTGGTATTACTTTCGATGTCTAGGGTATGGATATTACCTTCTAGCAGCACATAATGACTATCTTTTGCCGATGCTATTTGATACCCAAAAACTTTGGCGTCTCCAACTTTTTCTGTTTTGTTTTTTTCAAACGGTCTAATCGTGGTTTTCCATAGTTTAGTATCTCCTTCATCGTGATTAGAAACATAAAACACATAGGTGGTTTCTTCTTTATCAATAACATAGGTGCTACCTTGATACCCAAAAGCAGGACTAATACGTTGTATACGCTTCATCAATCCTTTAGGATTAATATTAATCTTTATTGTTTCAGATTTATCTTTTTTATCTTCATCTTTCTTTTCATCCTCATCATCTTCTTTTTTCTCTACAAATAATTCTTCAAACTTTTTAGAGGTATAAGGAGCTTCATACTTATCTAATGCCATTTGATACATACCTGCCTCATCCAGCCCATAGGGATAACTAGGCTGTGTAAGGTTAGAACTAAAGTAGATGTATTTACCATCGGGAGACCAGAAAGGACTACTTTCGTTTACTCCTGTCTGAGTGAGGTTAATTGTTTTTTTTGTAGGAATATGGTATGTAAAAATATCTTGTTCAAAATTGCGTATCGCATTATAAACGAGATACTGGCCATTAGGAGAAAACCTGGGTTGAGGTGGGTATAGTGCCCAGAATTCATCTTTTACTACAGTAGTACTTTTTAGATTTTCGAGATTAAGAAGGCGCAATTCATCCCTGCCACTTATATAGGCAGCTTGTGTACGCTTTGGGTTTATTTCTATATTTACATTACTACGGGTGTCAGATGTGATTTGTTTTTCTTTCCCTTTTCCTTCTGCAGAAATAGTAAATAGATTAAGATACCCATCTACAGTCTGGTTGTATAACAAGGTGCGATTATCCTTAAGCCATTTTACCTCGACTACTCGTTCTGTAGGGTTAACAGGTATTTGCCGAATAAATTTACCTTTAGGATCAGAAACAAATAGCGCACCGCGCGAGACAAAGGCTATCTTTTTATTATCGGGAGAAATATCAAAATTGGTAATATTTCCCTTTGTTTTAAAATCCCGGGTTTTATCTAATGTGTTATTAAGATAAATCTTAATCGGTACTTTTTTTGTGGTATTAGTGGCTACATCATACAGGTAAATTTGATAATCCTTACCAAAAACTATATGACTGCCATTAGCGCTTACTTGCGGCCTTGCGATAGAGGTACCAAATTTGGTTAAGGCTGTTTTTTTACCATTTTTAAACGTGTACAGATTATATTCTCCGTTAGCCTGGTCAGAAACAAAATAGAGGTTGCCATTTTTATCTATTGTTGCCCAAAAATCTTTTCCTCTATACGAAGTATATTCTTTATATTCTTTGGTTTGGGGATTATAAGATTTTATATTGGGGTTATAATCTCCTTTATATCGTTTTCTATGGGTAAAATTTTTGCTTTCCCAGCTTTCGTTAAAGAAAATTTCTCCTGTCGTAGGATGGGGTACTATATTGTGAACAGTATTAAAATAATGATGAAATAAACGTTTGGGAGTCCCGCCCGAAACAGCTACCTCATATCCACTAAAACGATTCTCTCTGGATGAGGTAAAATATATTTTTTTTGAATCCCACGACCAGCTATCTACATCATCTGTAGCATCATGAAAAGTAAGTTGACGAATTTCTCCTCCTTTCATAGGCATGATATACACATCTTTATTACCATACTGGGTAGCACTAAAAGCTAGCCATTTTCCATCGGGAGAAACAGTGGGCAATGTCTCATCACCCTGCATTCCTGTGAGTCGGGATGCTTCGCCACCACCAGAGGAGACCTTCCATAAATCCCCATCATAACTAAATATAATAGTTTGCCCATCTGGGGTTAAGGTAGGGTCGATGGTAAAATAAGTTTCTTGTGCATGAGCCCCAATACTAAATACAAAACAAAAAAGTGAAGTGAAGAGTGATTTAAACATGTCGATGTTTTTGATTGAAGCAGGAAAGATACTAAACTTGAGTAATACAAATTTTAGAAGAAAAAGTTAAAAAAATGATGATTAGATAAGATGTAAGGACTAAATCTCATTTTATGCCTCACAGGTCTCTAAGACCTGTGAGGTATAATCGAAATAATTACAATTAATTTTTCGAGTTCCGAAAAATGAAACTCGCATGCTGTATCATTGCATATCAAGTATTTATTAACTACGATCTATTGCAATTTTTAAAACAAGCAATAGATTTTTAAAACATGTTATACGATGTCTAAAGAAAATTATGACACCAAGCTGGTAGTGCTAGAAGCATTACCACAAGAAGCGGTAAAATCACCAACCATTCCTGTTGATGTATTTATGCAAGAGGCCGAAAACTTATTTGTATGGGCAGAGGAGGACAAAGAAACCTTAGTTGCCAAAGGATTAGATTGGCAGACCTATGCAGAAGATTTACCTACCCGAACCGGGGCATGCAGATATGCACAGGCGCTATGGATGAAAGAGCGCTATAGCCAGGAAGAAGCAGCCAAAGCCTGGCGGGAAGAATCGCCCAAGGCCTACGAATTTAGAAACGACCTGTTGGCCGATTTGCGGTTTGCGTTTCGCAAGAGACCAGACCTAATTGCCCGGGTACGTGCTATTGCCGATGGAGAAGGCGATGCCGATATGATCCAGGATTTGATGGATATTAGTGTATTGGGGCAAAGCCAATATAGCAGAGCTGGAAAAAGCGAAGTATGATCTAGGCAACTTTGATGTGGCAGCACAGCAATCGGATACCCTGGCAGAATTGTTGGCCAAAGCCAATGGGGCGACCTTAGATAATTCTAAAGCCAAAGAAATACGGGATCGTGCCTATACCCATCTTAAGGAAGCTATAGATGAGCTTCGCGCAACGGGTAAATATGCATTTAGAAAAGATCCCGAGCGCTATAAGGGATATATTAGCCGGTATAAACGCAGATAATCGGTTGCTATTACTAGCCCCTGCATAGGATAGAGATCTCCGCGCAGCGATGGAAGCTCACCCTATTGCGGGGGTTAGTTTTACTCCTGCGGGGGAAGCAGCCGGTATGCCGATGGTTGATAACAGTAGTGCGAGGAAGAGATATCTATATGCGCTGAATGTTATACTTATACCGATGGTCGATATAAATGGTGCGCGGATGAGGTTACCCAGTGCGTGGAAAGCAAGCCATATACCAATGATCGATTAAAAAAACGCGAGGATGATATACACCAATGCCAGGAAAGCATTTAATATACCGATGGTTGATACAAATAGTGCGCGGGAGCGTTGATTTGTTGTTTTGTTGAATACGTTTTTGAATGCCAATGCAGTATTGTACACTTTTGTGTACACTTATTTTAGTACGAGACATGTATTATAACAAATTGTTAGGCACTAGTTTTTTTATTTTTTCCGCCAAATAGTCTAGATAAAAAACTATGTTTTACTCGTTTTTCTACTATCCAAATAGGTTTGTCAGTTGGTCTTACGATTTTTGCATTCGGACCTGATTTACCCCAAGGAAAACCAGCCTTTATTGGTTCGTTAGTCAAGTCAACTATTAAGAACATTTCTGGAAAATTAATTTTATCATTCTTAAAATCATATTCCTTTTCATTCTTTTCCATAATTCCCAATTTTTCATTCCAAATTTCTATTACGGTTTGTTTGCGAATTATGTCAAGAAAAGATTCGTTACCTAGTTTTATGAATTCTTCAATTTGCTCTATAAATTCACTTAAATCCTCAGAATGTTTTATAATAACCGCCGGATCGTGACAAACATAATAGACCGAATTCCAATTTCCTTTTTGATCTATGTCTAGAATCCAAAAATTGCCAAACTCATCTCCTGTGAGTGGAATCGAATTTGGAAACATCTCTTCAAAACCAAAATGACCATACGTGTCAAATCGGACTGACTCTAATCCATAAAAATCAAATCCTATGCAAAATCTCAAGAGCTCTTCTATTTCCGATGGAAGATGATTGTTAGGTAGCTGTTTTTTGTATTCAGCAATTTCTTCGTTTGTCATTCCATTAAATAACTCTATTTTATAGAAATCCCCATTCTCAGATTCATACTCATTATTTAAAAGAGATTCTAGTTTTTGTTTTGGAGTCATTTTCGTTTCAGTGATTTCTGCTTGTGCCTAACAACGAGATAAAATATATCCTTTATTCTATCTATAATCATACTACGGTACAATTATTTACTTTCTTTGTTTAATTGTAAATTTCCACAAACATATTCTAGCAATTCGCAGGCATCTACTTCTATAGCTAAAGCAATAAGATACAATTCGTCTGCTCTAAGTTTTGTCTTTTTATTAATCGAGAGTTCGCTTATCCTTTGTTTGCTTATACCCGTTCTTCTAGATACTTGGGATTTATTTACTGCTTTTCTTTTTAAGTAAGCTCCTAGCTTTGTCATTTAGATTTCATTTTATTCGGTCTAATTATATGAATTATTATGACGAGGATACTATGTTATGGTACATTTATTTACTTTCTTCTTTTAATTTTAAATCTCCACAAAGATATTCTAGTAGCTCGCAGGCATCTACTTCTATAGCTAAAGCAATAAGATACAATTCGTCAGCTTTAATTTTTGTAGAAAAATTGTTAGAAAGCTCACTTAATCGATTTTTGTTAATACCAGTTTTCCTAGAGACACTAGCCTTGTTTATCGATCTGTTATCTAGATATTTTCCAAGTTTTGTCATGTTTAATTGTCATTATTTTCAGTATATAAATATAAAAAAAGAGTATATAAATAATAATTTTAAGTATAATATTTTGATTTAATACCGATTTTAGGTAATATTGTGTATATAATCCACATAAATATATGCAAACAATGATAAATAACAACCAAAAAAAGTGCCAGACCTATATTAAGATTCCGCTTACCGAAGAAAAAGACCTAGAAGTATATAAAGATGGGATTCTGGGGATATTAAGCCAAGTAGAAATACATAACGCAGACCAAAGAACAATTGGGCATCTTAAAACCGTATACAAATTATTAGATTGTATACAGCTACAGCATATACGATCGGTTTCTTAACACTGGTATCCCAAAAAAATAAATTCTATTGTTATGATGGGATTAAAAAAAAGAGTAAATTTGTCAAAGAACGACAAAATGAATGAAAGAAACGTTTGGAGAATATATCAAAATGCTTAGAACCACCCATGGGTATACGCTAACCCAATTGGCAGGTTTGCTGGATGTAGATTTTGCAAATCTAAGTAGAATAGAAAATGGCATACGCGATTTTGATAAAAAGAAACTTTCTAAACTGGCAGAGGTTTTTGATTTAAGTATAGGGGCATTACAAGACGAATATGCAAGTGATCAACTCGCCAAGCATATGTATGAGATAGGCTGTTCTAAAGAACTGCTTAAAGTTGCAGAAGAAAAAGCAGAATATCGCAGAACACTAAAAAAATAATAACCCATTGTGCTTTTTTGATTTTAAAATCTTAGATGCACAACAAATTAAATACGATACCTTTTTTACAGATATAAGGTATTCTTTTTTTCGGGACTACATTGCACATCCTACCTGGCAATCCCATAAATCTGTTAATTATAAAGAGAAAGTGATGTATGATAGATCATACATTTTTACCGGGATTATGATTAGAGCTGTAGTAAATTTTCTAATGTATAATTTGGGTTTACCTCTTTACAAGTCGAGTACATTTATATCCGCTTCTTTTTGAGAAGATAGCACTTGGCATGCATTTGATTTATCTAATGTGTGTTTTAGCAAAGGCCGGAGACTACGCTAATTTTATCTAAATCAAAGGAAACCATAACTATAAGCAGATGAAAATAGATCTAGACACTCAGATTTTTCCGCAATTTAAGCTATCTACACAGCAGGATTTGATCCTATATCTTATCAAAAATGAATTAGTAATGACCCGGTTTATAAATCAATTGGCTTCGGTAGGGTTTGACACCTCTTTTTTTAGTGTAGAACTGGGCATGGCGATATTATCACTAATGGGTTTTAAAAACCGAACCGATGCTTTGTGGGAGTGGTATCATGATACAGTAGATATATATGCAGCCAAAGTTAGCCTGGATGATCATACCACTACCAGGACCGTTACTTTTGATTTTTATATTGCATTACGTATCAAACTACATGCAGAACATAGGTAATTGTATTAGAAATGGGATACATAAGGTGTATAAAGACTTGCTTGTACTCAATTTAGAAAGCTATATAATTGAGGAAAATAATCTGTTTTTATACTGCTATTTATTCTGTTATAGTAGCCTCTGGTTTAGTCTTTTCTATTGAAGATGCATGATCCTTGATCACATACCATTTGTTATTTATTTTTTCTAAGACATAGCTGGTTATCATATGATTAAAGTAGGGTTTCCCATTTCGATCAGGTTCTCTGTACATAACTTCGGTAATGGCCATCCCGATTTTATCTCCCACTTTTATATTTACTATTTTTATCTCTATAGTCCAGGTAGTATCTTTAAACCATTCCTGGTGTAAAGCAATAAACTCTTCTGCTGTGTTTTTAATTTTTAAGCCCGGTAAAATAAGTTGCATTTCCCCTGTGGGAGATAGTGTTGATTTTAAGGAGTCGAGATTTCTATGCTCTATAGCTGCAAGGTGAGTTTGTAATGTTTTTGTAAAAAGTAATTCGTTTTGTTCCTGGGCGGCTTTATGATCAATGGGGTTTTTAGTTGTACTGGTGCATGAGCCTAAAAATAGTGCTAAAAACACAAAGACAGTAATGAATTGGACGGTACGGCTATTTTTCATGAATTCTGTTTTAAAAAGATGACTTGTTTTGTTATGATAGAATACTATGTTTTTATCTGTTTTTTATTAATACATCGCTCAATACATATGCATGGTCTAAAAATTTTGTTTGCTCAAAAACTCTATTAAACATACGCTCTCCTTTTGTAAGTTCTTTTATGAGTTTGGAGTTATTAAAATAGTATCGGCCTTCAAATAGGGTCTCTGGCGGCAAAGAAGTATCAAAATACATCCATTCTCCGGATGTATCATAAACGCTTTTAAACTTGTTTTCTTGCTCATAAGCAAAAAACAGCTTACCTTCTTTTAGGTAATATTCTATTGCAATAGATCCGTAAGAGACCCCAATCCATTCTACATATTTTACCAGCTGACCCTTCTCAAAATATCCAGTAAGTTGGCCACCACCATCTGTAGTATACTCCATGAACTCCTCGTTATATAGGTCAACCTTATCGAGTTGATAATTTGAATTAATACGTTGAAATTCTTCCCTAATTTTTAGGATTTGCTCATCGATATTCTGTGAAACCCCTATAAAGGGAATGGTTAATATTGCTATAAACAGTAAAACGTTTCTCATTGTTGTGATGATGTGTAAAAACTAGTATTTATGATAGTATCATTTGTTTGCTACAATTTCACAATTATGGTTGAGAGTTTTTGCTTTTCCAGATCCCATTGGGATATATAATGGAGAGTATTTCTATTTACTCTAAGTCATCAACTATCTAATGATCCCGGCACATACTTTTAATCGTAAGATTTTCTTTACCGATTGCATTACCTGTTTTTTATAGGCTGCATCAGTTTTTATCTCCGCCAGGATAGCATTTATCGTTTTTATTTCGTTTTGCGGCATCAGGATTAGATCACAACCCGCTTTAGAGGCGAGTAGGGGGGCGTTGTCTAATATGGTAACCGCTTTCATAATATTAAGCGCATCAGATATAATAATACCTCTAAACCCCATTTTTTCTTTTAATAAGCCAGTAACAATTTTTTTAGAACAGCTAGAGGGTAATCCATTGGTATCATACTCTTTATTATTTTTGATCGTGATGTGGGCGACCATGATAGAGAGCACACCATCTTCGATAATTTTTTTATAATTATCTACTTCTTGTAAAGACCCATCTATATATACACTTTGTTTATGGGTATCACCTTTTACAAGACCATGACCAGGAAAATGTTTTGCAGTGGCTATGATCCCACTTTCCTGAGAACATTTTATAAATTGATTCGCAAGACGAACGACATCTTCTTTATTATCTCCGTAACTTCTGGATTTTATAGCTTCATTATTAGGACTTATATCTAATACAGGAGCATAGTTATGATGCACACCAATATCTCTAAGTTCTTGGTTGATAATGTTAACTATAGAATCAGATTGTGCCTCATTTTTAATATCAATAGTTTTGCCTACATTACGGGCGCCTTTGATTCTGGTAGAGAATAAACTAGGCTCGGCATCCATACTAAACAAAAGCGGAACAGTCTTATTTTTTGTAGTGATAGCATTAAGTACGTTGATATCTTCGGTATGTTTTTGTTTATGCCCTTTTAGATAAACGACACCTCCAATTGCATTTTGCATAGCTAATTTTCGAACTATAGCTGCTGGTTTACCTATTTCTCCACCAGAAGTGATGATCATTTGTGCTACCTTTTGTCGATCGTTTAATGTATTGAAAATAGAATCTACCGTATATTCTAGTTCAGAAGAATAGGTATAAAAATCTTGTAAGCTAAATTTTGGTGCTTTTTGTGCATAGCTGGTGGCCGATACTAAGGCAATACAAAAAATCAATCGAAAAAAACGGTTCATATAATATAATTAAGTAGAAATTTTGATTTGTGTTTAACATTGAATTGGAACTTCATCCAATTGTCCCCATTCGCTCCATGATCCATCATATACAGATACATCATGATATCCTGCTAATTCTGCAGCAAGCATAATAATGCATGCTGTAATGCCTGATCCACAGGTAAAGATCAGTTTTTTATCTTCGATATTAAAATGTTGCAGAATTTCTTGTAATTCGGCAGTAGATCTCATTTTACCATCATCGAGTACTTTTGTATAATGCAGATTCATCGAATTTGGAATATGCCCTCCTTTAAGACTCTTTCTGGGTTCGGGTTCTGAGGCAGTAAATCTACCAGGTGAACGCGCATCCAGTATTAGAGTGCTTTTAGAATTCATTTCTGTAAGTACCGTTTTAGCATTGGTAACTAACTTAGGAATATAACTGGCTTCAAAATCTCCACGGTTGTATTCTTGCAATTTGGTATCATCAGTTTCGCAAGGTTGCCCTGCTTTTTGCCAGGCCGGAAAACCACCATCTAATACAGCAACGTTTTGATGTCCCATGGCGGTAAACATCCATCGTACTCTTGGACTAGAGTAGATCCCTAAGGTATCATATACGATTATGGTATGATGAGAACTAATACCTAATGTTTTACAAGCTTCTGAGAAAGCTTCTGCAGAAGGAAGCATATTAGGGATATCGGTGGTTGTATCAGAAAAAACATTTTTGATATCAAAAAACCGGGCCCCTTTGATCTTTAGGTTCGAATTTGTTGACTCATCTGGTGCTGTTACTTTTTTGATCGTAGCATCCAGAATGACTAAATCGGGGTGATCTAAATGTTTAGAAAGCCAGTTTACCGATACAATAGGTTGTGTGATTTGTAGTGTGTTCATAGGTTAGGGTATCAAAATCAGGATGCCATAAAATTATCGAGCATTTTATTGGTTTGCGCGATTAGTTTTTTCTTAAAGAAACCTGTCCAACCAAGCAAAGCACCTTTCCATCCGATAGCCTGAGAAGCCCATCGGTGTAGATTAAAATGATCGGTGTGTTTTATGATTTTACCATCCTTAAATTCGAATTGAGCGTCGATCTTATTATGAACCGATCGTCCTGTTTTACTAAAAGAATACCAGGCTTCCCAATGCGCTGATCCTTTTTGATCATTAGCTTCGACTTGTGAAAACTCTACTCTAAAATTTCTTGCATTTTTACATAGCATACGCCACATGCCTTTTGCTCGATCACCTTTTAGTTTTCCAAAACCAGGATCTTCAAAAACTACATCATCATGATAACATGATATCATAGTTTCTGCATCGAGATTGCTTAATCCGGTATAAAACGTTTCGATAAGCTTCTTCATAAGATGTATAAATAATCAGAGGCATGAAGATAAGAATAATTAGTCTAGCTTATCAGTTAGTTTCTTAAATACTTTTTTGGGATTTTTATTTTCATATAATATGGCATGTACTGCATCAATGATAGGTGTTCGTGCAGCTTTGGTAGCATCGAGTTCATATGCAGTCTTTGCAGCATAATACCCTTCGGCAATCATACTCATTTCCATTTGGGCACTTTTTACGGTGTATCCTTTACCGATCATATTACCAAACATTCGATTACGGGAAAAAATAGAATACCCTGTAACCAATAAATCTCCCAAATAGGCAGAGTCGTTGATGTTACGTTTCATTTTATGTACTTTTTTAATAAAACGTTTCATTTCACGAATGGCATTACTCATAAGAACACTCTGAAAATTATCTCCGTATCCAAGACCATGCGCAATCCCTGCAGCTACAGAATAAATGTTCTTAAGTACCGCAGCATATTCGGTACCAATAATGTCATCGCTGGTTTTACATTTAATATAATCGCTACTTAAATGTTTCGCCATTATTTTGGCTTTTTCTTCATCATTAGAAGCAATAGTAAGATAGGATAATCGTTCTAGCGCAACCTCTTCTGCATGACATGGCCCAGTAATCACCCCGATATTATTAAAAGGAATGTTATACTCGTCATGAAAATGCTCTCCTACAATAAGTCCTGTCTCTGGAACAATACCTTTTATGGCTGAAAAGATAATCTTGTCTTTTAAAGATGCTGTTAGTTTTTTGAGTTCGCTATGTAAAAAAGCTGAAGGAATAGCAAAAATCAAATAGTCTGCATAGGTAACAGCTTGGTTTATATCATTAGTGAGTTTAAGTTGTTCAACTTTAAATTCGACCGAACTTAAATAATTAGGATTGTGTTGTTGTCTTTTAAGATGCTCTAAAGCATAAGTACTTCGCATATACCACCCCACTTCATTTAGGTTTTCGGTAAGCATTTTTACAATGGCAGTTGCCCAACTACCACCCCCTAATACTGCAAATTTTGGATTTTTTTCCATAAAAAATATTGTGGGTTCAAAAATAGGAAAAATACAATTCAAAATAAAGTATTGATAATCAGTTTATTGCACTTTTGGCACGTGTTTTGGTTCTGAATAAGTGAAATTGAAAACATACAGCATATGAAAAGGCTAAAATTACTTTCGGTTATTTTTTTAGGTTCAATATTACTAACTTCTTGTGTAGCAGAGGTTGTTATCGAAGAAGATGTTTATGTAGAGGAACCAACAATTACTTTAAATGAATTATTGCATACTTATGAGATCTGGTATGTAGATATCGAACGCACAAAAGGTAATGGTGAGATTCCGTTTTTACAAAAAGCGTTTACAGTTTCTTTCCGAAACGGAACATTTTATGCCAATAATAATTTAGTTGGTATGGGAAGCAATGGAAACGGTTATGGGTTAGATGTTGGTTTCTACGATACTTTTAGAATGAATCTGGATATTAGTCACGATATCGATGGTACATATAAATTAATAGTTACTCAATTATCAGGTAATCAGATAGAAGTGTATGATAGTGTAACGAATACCAGCTATTTCCTGGTTGGATACCAACGTAGTAATTTTGATTACGATCAGGTGTTTTATGATAACATTCATTATTTCCTGCAAGAATATGAAACTTGGGAAAAAGTCTTTACCAGTGAGTTTGGGGTATTGAATGAGTTTGATAACGAAAACTATTTGAAATTCTCATATTTTGGATCTGGAGAAAATTTTAGAAGCTCTCAAGATGAAAATGGGATTCCTATTAATGATATCTTTTATGATTATACCGGTTATTATGAGGTTAATGATATTATTAACATTTTTGATAGGAAAACTTTAACACTTGATTACGATTATCTAGGCAATGAATTCTTCGAGTTGTCCGTTATAAATGATAGTAAAATAGAATTGTTTCACCCTAGCTCAGAAACAGTATATCAGTTTGTAGGTAGAGGATATATACAATTTAAGAATTCTGAGAAAGGAAAACCGACTCAGAATGAAAAGAAAAGAATAAAAAAAGCTGATTTTATGAAGCTTTCAAAATAAAAGTAAGGTAGCACTTAAACAATATTAACTTTTTGGTTGGTTATTTAGTTGGGAATCGCTCTACAAGGGAAATCTTGTTTGAGCGATTTCTTTTTAATTTAGTTTTTAGGAGCTAAAAAAAGATTCAACATATTTTGCTTATAAAAGCAACCCCACTCTAGAGTAGGATTGCTTTAATAATTTTTAGCTTAGAATTAGTATTTTTTCTAAGCCGACAGTAGATAATTAGATCGAAATTATCTTTTAAAGATTTTCTTCACAATAGTCTTTCCATCCATAGTAAGTCTTAAAAAGTAAATTCCTTTTTTGAGCGATTCTATATTTACTTGTTTTATGTGGCTCCCTTTATCATAAACATTTTTATGATTCGAAATAAGTATATTCCCTTCAAAATCTCGTATTGAAACAGAAACATCAGTATTTGGTTTTGTGGCAGTAAAACCGATATTTAAGAATTTGTTTGATGGGTTGGGAAATATAGATAATGAAATATTATCGGCGATTATATCTTGTCTTGGATTTTTCTTTTTATCCTGGTATACAATATCAAAACGTTCCCCTCCTACAATGCCTCCTCTATTCCTTTGAATTACGTCATAAATAAAAGGTTTTCTAAAAGGTTTGTTATCATTTAACTTAAATCGCATTTGTATAGAAAAAGATTCTCCTGGTTTTAGATAAATTCCTTTCATAATTGCTTTGGAATCATAAATCTGAATGGTATTTTTATCTATAACTTTAATTCCTTCTCCTTCTTTTTGCCATCTTTCGAATAGTTCAGGGTCCATAGTTGCAATTACGGTTCCATTTTTTAGGAAAGGATTTTCGCTTGAAGTGCCATAATTTCCATCCATAAAATATAAATCAATATTATCTTCTTTTTTCCTAAAAGTATTTCTGATATAGACATTTGTATACTCAATATTATTAGAAGGATTTACATCATATACAGAGATGTTTTTCCAGGCGATATTGTTATTGTTTTTTGTATTACTGTTAACCGAAGCAGTTTCTAGACCTATAGGATCAATCTGAGATTCTATTCTGGCAATTAGACAAAAATGGTGTATGTCATAATCAAAATCATTTGGATTAGGAGGATACCAGGGAATTTCAATAATGGTTTCATCTCCAGGATTGAGTGTAGGGATATTTAAAGGGGTGCTGGTAATTTCATCACCATGCAATAGATAGGAACCACTTGGCGTAAAATCGTAATAATTCGACCAGTGTGTTGGCCAGGATAATCCAGTAGAAGCTTTAGAAAAATACACTCTTAATTTACCATCAGAAATTGGAGCGCATCCTCTGTTTTTAACCCTTACATATACTCCATTAGGGCTTGTTGTCTTGTACTCTGGGTTTTCATGAGTTGTGCCTCCATCCACATCTTGTCTTACCCAAATATCTCTACTTGTCCACATAGGCCCACTAAAAGTATTAGGTTCGACACCAGAATCGGTTGCACTATGATATGGAGCACGATTGTCTTTGATATAAAGATCACCTGTTCCATTTAATGTAAGTTGATCCCCGAGGTTGATCGGTGTTTCATCAAATTGTGGCGTCTCAGGTTTAGTGTCATTAGCTTCTGCATAATCAAACGCTTCACGTTTACTAATTACGCCATCAGAATTTGTGTCGGGATTTACTACAGTACCAGAAGGTAATGCTTCATTCATCGCCGAAGTCCAATAATAAACAAATTCATCGGTATTGATAGTAGGACCTGCCCATGATAATTCATCATGTTTTGCTGCAGTTGCAATTACCCTATTTGGGGCAGATAGGTCGTCAATAAATCCACCACTATTACATTGTTCCATAACGATAGAGATTTTCCCCGCATTGACCTTATTTACCTCAATTGCAAATTGATCATCTGTAATTGTTTCTCCCCATAAATATAATAGTGTATCCCATGCAGATGTTCCAGAACCATCTACACCGCCATGGTCTGTAGTAAAAATAAATAATTCATCATCTTCATTTAAAATTCCTGAAAGCGTATCAAAAACAGAAGTGATATTGGCAGTCGTTGCAGAAAACTGAATATCATTGTCTCCATCACCATCTAAATCAGGATTAGAATTGGTTCCGTTAGAAATATCAACCGCAGGATTGGTTCCGTCAGACATTAAGGTATAAATATTTGCTTCGTCATATCCATACTTGTTGATTAAAGTACTGTATACAAAAGAGCAATCATTCCAATATCGAATATGATTATTCCCTTGATTCCATCCTCCACTGATAATAACGGCATATTTATTACTGGATGTTCCACAAGCTATAGTATTTGTTTTTGCAAAATCTAAAAAACGCTCTCTGGTTTCGATATATTTTTTAAAAATCGTCATCTCATGAATTATATCAGGAGGTGTAGTTGCTCTTTTGATTTCGAACTCACCAGATCGAATATCAAAGAATATATATTTTGCGGGATGCTCCCAGTTTGCATAGGGGTCCTCATCAATAAAAAACAACCAGGACTCAAATTTTGAAGATACTATAGTTTTATTGAAACTTCTGATTTCATAATTAGGAGGAATTGGTTTTTGTGAACCATATACCCATTGGTTTCGCCCTTCGGGAATAATTTGTTTTTCTACTAAAATTTTGTAGGCTTCTTCTTGTGAAATCTGGGACCAGGCCAGAGTCGAACTAAAGAAAATAAAGGTTAAAAGAAATAATTTTTTCATGATGTTATATTTAAAAGTTAGTTACTATAAAAGTTAGATTTTAACCTTTAAAATGTAAGAGGTGTTTAACGGTAAAATAACAGGTTAACACCTATAAAGAATTGAGGTAATACCTCAGGATAAAGAAATGAGAAAATCAATTATTTCTTTTTTGAAAACCAAAAGATAAAATTTGATTAAATTTAGTCTCATAACTAAAAAAATAACTAAAAACAGTAGTGTTAGAACAGTAAATAATATTTTCATTATAAAAACACAGTATCTTTACCTTTTTAAAAAGTAACTTATACATGGCAACAGCAATATTAGATTTCGGAATTCAGGAAGCTCTACAGCAATTAGGTGTTTCTAAGGACAATAAAGGGACTTCGACAGGTTCAGACTGGTTCTCTTCAAAAGAAATGATTTCATCATATTCACCTGTAGATGGAGAATTGATAGGTAAAGTAGAAACCACAATGGTAGAAGATTATGAAAAAGTAATACAAACTGCAACCGAAGCATTTAAAACCTGGAGAATAATGCCGGCTCCACAACGAGGAGAAATTGTAAGACAGTTTGGAGAAGCTTTACGAGAATTAAAAGAACCTCTTGGAAAATTGGTTTCTTATGAAATGGGAAAATCTTACCAGGAAGGTTTAGGTGAAGTACAAGAAATGATCGATATCTGTGATTTTGCCGTTGGATTATCCAGACAATTACATGGGTTAACAATGCATTCTGAACGCCCTGGCCATAGAATGTATGAGCAGTATCATCCGCTTGGGATTGTGGGAATAATTTCTGCATTTAATTTCCCGGTAGCAGTATGGGCCTGGAACACTGCTTTAGCATGGATTTGTGGAGATGTATGTGTATGGAAACCTAGTGAGAAAACACCACTTTGTGGAATAGCATGTCAAAATATTATAGCTAAAGTTTTAAAAGATAATAACCTGCCAGAAGGAATTTCTTGTTTGATTAATGGAGATTATAAGGTAGGAGAGATGATGACAACAGATAAAAGAATTCCTTTAATTTCTGCTACAGGTTCTACCAGAATGGGTAAAATTGTAGGAGCAACTGTGGGGCAACGTTTAGGAAAATCACTTTTAGAACTAGGAGGAAATAATGCAATTATTGTTACGCCCGATGCAGATATCAAAATGACAGTGATTGGAGCTGTGTTTGGGGCAGTAGGAACGGCAGGTCAACGCTGTACCTCTACACGTCGTTTAATTATACATGAATCTATTTATGATAAAGTAAAAAATGCAGTGGTAGCTGCATATGGACAGTTGAGAATCGGTAATCCTCTAGATGAAAATAATCATGTGGGACCATTAATAGATATAGATGCGGTAAAAGGTTATCAAAATGCATTACAAAAAGTAGTAGAAGAAGGGGGGAACATTGTGGTAGACGGAGCTGTGCTTTCTGGAGAAGGTTACGAAAGCGGATGTTATGTAAAACCTGCTATTGCAGAAGCAGATAATTCGTTTGAAATTGTACAACACGAAACATTTGCACCAGTATTATACTTATTAAAGTATAGTGGTGATGTAGAAAATGCTATTGAAACTCAAAACGGAGTAGCGCAAGGATTATCCTCTGCAATTATGACCAATAATTTACGTGAAGCAGAACGTTTTCTATCACATGCAGGGTCTGATTGTGGGATTGCTAATGTAAATATAGGAACTTCTGGTGCCGAGATCGGTGGTGCCTTTGGTGGTGAAAAAGAAACAGGTGGGGGGCGAGAGTCTGGATCAGATGCATGGAAAGTTTATATGCGACGTCAAACCAATACTATAAATTATACGACAGAATTACCACTGGCTCAAGGAATTAAATTCGATTTATAGTTAGATAATTTTGTGATATATAATAAAAAAAGCATCTCATATTGGGATGCTTTTTTATTATATGGTGTACTAATATGTAATTTTTTCGGTTTATGTATTGTGATGAATAGTGTACAGAGCGTGTTAAAAAAACGCAACCATAGCTTTTTAAAAGCATCTTATGTACAAACAATAACGTATAAAATAAATGAAAAAGGTTTTTTTACTTTTATTATTACTCTGTGTAGCTTGTAATGATGATGATAAGACTGAAGATCCAGTTTTGTGTACACTAGAGGCTAGACCCGGTTTAGAAGTAACGATTAAAGATACTATGGATGCTGGATTTTTGGTAGAGGGTATTACTGTAGTAGCCACAGATAATGAATATAAAGAAACCCTTAAGAATATATCAGGGACTACTATTTTTGTTGGAGCTTATGAACGTACTGGTACTTATGTAATTACGGTGAGTAAAACAGGTTACACAACAATTACAAGCGATCCAATTATAGTAACAGATGATATATGTCATGTAATTACTAAGAGTTTAGAGATTTTATTAGAGAAAAAGTAAAAAAATCGTAAATTTCCATAAGATTTAAGAAAAAAATTCAAAAATTTAAGCTAGTTTTGAAAAAATCACTCACAAATCAGCTTAAAAATGAAAACACTTTTATTTTATCTCAAACGTTCTGTTTGGGCGGTTTCTCTTGTGGGAACCATTACTTCAGTAAATGCACAACAACTTAAAAATCAGGCGGATCAACAGGATAAGCCTAGGGGTCATTCGCTTTACAAACAATCCAAAATTTACGATAGTAAATATGGATCTAAGTCGGATGTAAAAAAAGTTGGGGATAAAGCATTAGAAAGAATGAAATGGGAATTTGAAAGACTCAAAGACCCGAACACTAACGAAATTCCTTTCGGAATTAGAGACAAAGAAATAAGCTTCTCTAGTAAGATTTCAGAAGGAAATGATTCGAAACAATTAATTAGCAATGCTGCAAAATCTTCGAAAGCCGGTCGTTTTTCGTATTGGAAAAACAGAGGCCCTTACAATGTAGGAGGAAGAACAAGAGCTTTGGCTATTGATCGTACAAACGAGAATGTAATCTTGGCTGGAGGAGTTTCGGGAGGATTATGGCGCTCTACTAATGGTGGAGAGTCTTGGAAAAAAGTAACGTCTCGCAGACAATCACCAAGTATTACCTGTATTGTACAAGATCCTAGGCCTGGTAAACATAATACCTGGTATTATGGATCAGGAGAACGTTTTGGTAATTCTGCAGGAGCAGGAGGGGCCTTTTTTCAAGGAACTGGAGTTTATAAATCTATCAACGGTGGAAGAACCTGGAAACTTCTTGAAGCTACCAACGATAATGATGTAAGGACATTTTCTCCTTTTGATTTGATTAACTCTATCGTGATTAATCCAACTAATGGAGATATTTTTGTAGGTACTTTTAATGGCGTACACAAATCTAAAGATGGCGGAAAATCATTTGAAGAAGTATTAGCAGGTGGTTTTGATAATACTGCCGAAGTTGCTGTTACAAGTACAGGTCAGATCTATGCAACTATCGACTCTGGAGGAGATCCTAATAATGGATATTTTACATCTACAAACGGAGATGCTGATACCTGGACAGAAATATCACCAGAACTTTTACCAGCAGATTATGGTAGAACTGTTATGGGGATAGATCCTTCTAATGAAAACATTGTATATTTCTTTACACAGAATTTAAGTGCGGGTGGGCCAGCGTTTTTATTTAAATATGATGCTACTGCAACTACATCAGAAGAAACCTGGACCGATTTAAGTACTAATCTGCCTACTGCAATTGGCGGAAGAGTAGGAAACTTAAATCTTCAGGGTGGATATAATATGATCGTTAAGGTTAGTCCGGCAGATCCTAACTTAATGTTTGTAGGAGGAACCAATATATACAGATCTACGACTGGATTTACGACTCCGGCAGGACAAGAAAGCTGGATTGCAGGGTATTCTCCTCTAAACAACGTAAGTGTATATCCAGATCAACATCCAGATCAGCATGCATTACTTTTTTATCCATCTAATCCTAACAAAGTATTATCTGGTAATGATGGGGGTGTATTTGTAACCGAGGATGTTACTACTTCTACATCTGCTGCAGAACCTGTAGATTGGATTTCTTTAAATAATGGATATGTAACAACACAGCCATATCATGTGTCTTTTGATCCAGAACCAAATAGTGATGATTTACTAGCTGGTTTTCAGGATAACGGTACTTGGTTTACATCTTCTACAAGCTCTATAGAGCCATGGATAGAAGATTTTGGAGGTGATGGTGCTTATAGTGCAATTGCAGATAACGGAAGAACAAGGTATGTATCTTCACAGAGAGGAAATGTATATAGATTTAATTTTGATGAAGCTGGAGAATTTCAATCATTTACCAGAGTAAGACCAGCAGGAGCTAACAACCTTGCTTTTATTACACCATTTATTCTAGATCCAAATAATGATAACATTATGTATTTACCTGCAGGTAATAGAATTTGGAGAAATAACAATCTGGATGAAATCCCTCTTTTCTCAAATGCATTCGCAACGGTAAATTGGGTAGATCTTCCTAATACCGATACTCCGGCAGGAACTTCAATATCTTCTTTAGATGTTTCTAAATATCCAGTTGCAAATAGACTATATTATGGTACTAATACAGGAGGCATATATAGAATGGATAATGCTAATCTTGATGATCAAGAAGTAGTAGATATTTCTACAGGAAAAGGATTACCAGAAGGATTTGTAAATGACATTAATGTAGACCCTTCTGATTCTGACAGAGTAATTGTTACCTTTTCAAATTACAGAGTAATAAGTGTATTCTTAACAACCGATGGAGGAGATACTTGGACAAATATTAGTGGTAATTTAGAAGAAAATGCTGATGGATCAGGAAATGGGCCATCTGTAAGAAGTACTGCATTTTTAGGAAGTAGCCAAGGATTCTTTGGTTCTAGATTACAAAAAGTATATGCAGCAACAAGTACAGGATTATACTATACAAATAGATTAAATGGAGAAAGAACCCGTTGGATTAAAGAACCTTTTGCTATTGGTAATGCTGTAACCGATGAGGTAAAAACTCGTAAAGATGGATTTATCGCAGTAGCTGCTCACGGTAGTGGATTGTATAGTGCAAGATTCCCGGTATTTAATGAATTACCAGAATCTTCATTAAGTGTTGCTTATTTGCTAGATGATCTTCTTGTAGCAGAAAATAGTGAGGATGTAGAAATAGATGTAACAGATTTATTTATTCACTCTAATGGAAACCCAATAGATATAGAATTTACGAATTCTAACCCAGAATTAGTAACAGCTACATTAGAAGGAAATACGATCACGCTTTCTTTTGCACCAGATAGCTTGGGTAAGGCAACAATCGGTCTTATAGCTACTTCTGGAAATGAGCAAGTTGCAGAAGGATTTACAGTATCTGTAACTGAGCTTGCGATTTATGAACAAATTGCTGGTGCTACATCATCATTGCCATCTCAATTCTTTGTAGATTTTGGTGGTCTGGCACAATCTGCAGATGACTTTGTTATTCCTGCAGGAAATACGTGGACATTAGAGAGAATTGTAGCTTTTGGTGGAGCTAATAACTCACCAGCACTAACTAATGCTACTGTTGTAATATATAGTGATAATGCAGGAGTTCCTGGTGATGAGGTTTACAATAGTGGAGAGATAACTCCAATCTCTAACCCAACAGATACAAACTTAAATCTGGTGCTTCCAGCTACGGTAACGTTAGAGAGTGGTAATTATTGGTTATCAGTTTATGCTAACTTAGCTTTTGGTGCAGGGCAGGAACAATGGTTCTGGTCTTCGCAAAATGGCGGGATTGGTCAGGAACCACATTTTAAAGATAATTTAAACTTATTTGGTACAGGAGCTACAGATTGGACTCCAGTTTCGGTTGCATTTGGTAGAGATCCTCTTGATCAGGTATTCCAGATTTATGGAATGGTAGATGACGGTGGTGCAGGTGAGCCTCAAACTTCAGTAGATCCTTTGGCCATAATAGAAGTGTCAAAAAATACTACAGCTTCACCAAATCCATCTAATGGGATGTTCTCGTTTAATTTTAAAGATCCCGTATTAAAATCTAATGGAAATACTTCCAGATCTATCGAGATCTTTGATTCTATGGGTAATAGGTTGTATTCTAATAGTAATGTTGGTGATAACATAACCTGGGATGCTTCAAATGCAAGATCTGGATTATATTTTGCAAGAATTACAGAAGATGGAAATCAAAGTACTCTTAAACTTATTAAGAAATAAGTTACAATAGTGATAAACTTAAAAGGAGTTGAAATTTTCAACTCCTTTTTTTATTTTTATACAATGGATAAAATGCTATATATATTAATTGTAATTGGTCTATTTTCGTGCAAATCAAATAGTATTGCCCAGGAAAAGGAAGCCGAAAAAACAAACCCTAAGCCTAAAATAGAAAAACCTAAGTTTAGCGACCTTCAGGATACTACAATCGATCCTAATACATTACATTTGATTGTTGTAATGCAAAGTGTAACTAAGAATGCATCTATCTGTGAGAAGAATTTTAAAACGATTGCGACAGTAAAAGTGAAACAAATTATAAATTCTGGTTCGGGTATTACAAATATGATTTCTCCCGGGCAGGAGATTACTTTTGGTTTTATGAACTCACCAGCAAATGATTTTGATACGCTAAAACAACGATTACCTAAGGATAAGGAGGTTTCTTTTAAAATTAGAGAAAACCTATGCCCCGATATGAGTAAGACGGTCTATGAAGTTATTGGGTTTAAAACTAAGTATTAGAAACTCTGATTTTACGATAGGATTATTTTTAATAATAAGATTAAAAAAAGAGACTGGTTTTTGACCAGTCTCTTTTTTATGAATTAAATTTTCTTTCGTATGTGAAATTATTGCTCGGCAAACCACACGATTATTGCAATAATAATGAGTATAAACAATACAAAGAAGAATATCTTCCAGAAAGAGTAGGGCCTATTTCCCGAAATAGCTCCTGTTTGACCATTGATAAAGAAATTATACTTTTTACCATTAAATCGGTAGGCACTAATATATACCGGAAGCAGAATATGTTTAAAGGTTTCTTCGCTTAAACTCATATCTATATGATGTACTCTTTGAGTATCTCCTGCTATATCACGTCTGGCCCAGGATGTAGCAATACGTTCGGCTTCTTTGGTAGAGGCTAAATGACCATCTTTTAATGGAATCGTATATTTTTCGGTAACAAAACCTGCTAAAAAACTGGTATTAAAGGGAGCAAGAGCCTCTAAATTCCAATTTGATATTTTTCTTGGTACCGGATTTTTATTTTGATGTGATGCCTTGATTAAAGTATCATCAACAAAACCATTTACATTTCCGCTTGCCGGAGACCATCTCGTTCTACGTTCTTGTCGGGTTTTGGTAACAGATTTACCATTTACCGTTGTTGTATACGGAACATTAATATAATAATAATCTCCACGTTGTCCGGTATAGTTGGCATATAATCGAGCATCAAAGGTCCAGTAAGGTAAATAGAGGCCTTTGGTGTTTTGTGGATCTAGTGCTGCTTTTTTTAAATTATTAGGGGCAAACCATAACCCTTTTACCCATTTTGAAAATATCTGATGTGATTTTTTCTGGTCAAATTGAAAAGGAAGAACCGCTCCAGGTAATATCCAATCCTCTTTATATGCATCTTCTATAATCAAAGGCATTGTGCAATACACACAATGCAAAGATTTGTAATTTTCTTCGATATGTTGATTTGCACCACAATTTTTGCAATGTAGCATCATGATTTCTTCAGAATGCGATTGAGAACCCATTTCTTCGAGATAGGGTTTAAGTTCTAATTCTTGAAATCCATTTTGGTCATTTATAATTGTTTCATGATGACCGCAATATTCGCAAGTAATCTCAGTCGTTCCAGGTTTATATTTTAATTCTGCACCACAATTAGTACAGGATTTTTTACGTTCTGAAACTGCTTTTTTTTCTTCTTCCATTTAGGAACTAATAATACTAGATGTTATATAGAATGGTTTCTTCTCCCGTATGGGAGAAGGTTAAGTCCTGTCCCAAAATTAATTTTGGGATGCGTTTTATTTTTTAATTCCCGGGCAATGGAGGGGGAGTGCTTCCACCTAGAAACGATTTTAGCTCTTCTATATCTTTTAAGGCAGCCCAGCTATCCATTCCCTGTTTCCATACCAAAGAATCTTTATTTATGGTCCTATTGGCAAATAGTGTTTTTAATTGCTCGAAGGATACGGGGCCTGCCTGTTGTCCGTTTTGAGCATAAAAATAGTGTACTTGCACGGGCATTGGAGGTGGGGCCACCGGAGTAGTTTGCTGAGGTTGCATTTGTTGTTGTCCTGCCATTGGATTCATCATGCCTCCCATTTGTTGCGCTAGAACAAATCCCATTCCCATTCCCATTCCAGCTCCTGCTGTACCTCCTTCATTTGCTGCTGCAGCTTCAATAGCTTTTGCAGTTTTAAATTTGGTTAATTTATCGAGATCGAGCTTATCAATTCTACTGTATTCAAATATTTCCTTTTTCAATTCCTCTGGCATCGAAACATTCTCGATAAAGAATTTTTCCAGAGAAATGCCCACGGCATTAAATTCGGGTTGCATTACTTCGAGACAGGTATCAGATAATTCTGTAGTATTAGCCGCATATAGCTCGATAGGTAAATTAGCTTCACCAATAGTGTCTGTAAATCGCGTAGAGATTAAGCTTTTAAGGTGCTCATTGATCTCGAAATTGGTGAAATTAGCATCTGTTCCTACAATATCAATGACAAATTTACCAGCATCATTAATTTTAAATGCATAAGTTCCAAAAGCACGAATTTCTACAAGGCCAAAACGATCATCATTTAAGGTAATCGGATTTTTGGTCCCCCATTTTTCATCAGTAAATAAATGAGTGTTTACAAAATATACTTCGGCTTTAAAAGGACTATTAAATCCATATTTCCAACCTTTTAATGTTGCTAAAATAGGTAAGTTTTGTGTGTTTAAGGTATATGTTCCGGGAGTGAATACATCTGCCAGTTGTCCTTCATTAATAAAAACTGCAGTTTGTCCTTCTCTTACGATAAGCTTGGCCTCATTTTTAATTTCATTTTGATAGCGTTCAAACCGATGTACAATTGTATCATCGGTATAGTCTAACCATTCTATGATATCTATAAATTCGTGGCTAAGTTTTTTCTTTATTTCGTCAAAAATTCCCATTGATGAGTTGATTTTAAATTTGTGTTCTAAAGCTACAAAATTGAATGGTTGATGAAAAATTTTTTTAAATTAATTCAAAATGAGAATAGTTAAACATTTTGATACTCGTCCATGCCTAATTATATAGATTCTATTGAATCATAAAAATATTAAATTCATGAATTAGGAGACTTAAACTGAAGATGAATAGTGTTTTAAATATTAAATTTTTTTTAAATTAGTTTTGATTAACCTTTACCCAATTTAATTGGGTAAAGGTTATTTATAATTTATTATATAATCAAAAACTTTTTTTGTTACGTATATTTGACTATTACATGCCGAAGTTAATCTGTTAGATTATAGAATGATTGTACTTCTAGATAGTTTTCAAAATTAATGCCGCTAGCATCATTACCTTCTACGAGCACAAACCGAAGTTTAAGATTAGATTGATTAAAAGTAGCACGTAATGTAGCTTTTCCAACCTCAATTTTGTCAATTTCCAGGATGATTTGCTGTCCTATACTAAGCGGTAATACTTCCCAGTAATTATTTCCTGTTACGGTTACATAGGCATAAACAATACCAGTATCAAATATTTCCTGTGTCAATTCGGGAATGTCAAAAACATTATCCCCGTTAGATATCGTCTGGTTTTCGAATAAAACAGAAACTACATTAGCGTTTCCATCCTGTCCGTTTGCCCCATCAGCTCCCGCAGGTCCCTGTGGTCCTATTTGACCATCGACTCCATCTTCTGCGCAAGCACTTAAAAATAAGATTAGTACCAAAATACCATACTTAGAAAATTTCATTATTGTTTCCATACTTTTCATGTTATTAATTATTAATTGTGTGAATACTCGATTGTTTGTTTGCGAAGTGTTTTTAGTGATCGATTCTACAATTACAACCTTATGTTATAAAGGTGAAAAGCGCTTAAAAAACCATTAAGAGGTTAAAACCTTAATTTTGACAGGATAAGACATATATTTATAAGGGTTGTTTCCTGAATTTGTATTGCCTTAAACTCATATCTAAAAAAATACTACTAGGTTCTATAACCTATTTCATTTTGAAGAATAGTACAAAAAGAAGAGTTGTAATTGTACTCAATATCTACTTAGCTAGACTCAACATTTAAGATTGACTTTTCTAGTAGATTGATCTTTTCCTTTATAATTATAAATAGTAAGGAAAATGCTATTAACAAATACGCTAAAAATTTTATTGTTGCTTTCATGATATATGATTTTTTATCATTTACAACCTTAGATCAATAGCTTTAAATTTTTGTTACCCCTTTTTACGATAAATTTTTAGTTTCTACCATTTTCATGTGGGTATAATTGATATACAGGATCACTTTGCCAGAACTCTTTAGTGTTAATATCCATTATAGTAAGAGGGCCTTTAAATGCAGCTCCTGTATCCATATTCCATACGCAAATAGCCTGTATCGGGATGGTTTGATTAATTCGGGTAACAGGAGTGTGGCCAATATATATCTCATCAAAAAGTGACAGCCGTTTAGGATATTTTGGATCTGTCTTTTTTAGATTAGGATCTGTCGCCAATGCAGTTTCCCACAAAGTTCTATCCCAATAAAATAATTCATTAAAATATTCTTGATGTGGTCCATGAAGATTGGTGAACCCAGCATGAAGAAACAAGCGATTGTGGGTATCTATATGATAGTTATTGAGAGTTTCATAAAAATGAAGATGAGTATTAATTTCTTCTTGTGATAGTTTGGCATATGAATCCATAGTTGCTTGACCACCATGTTTTATCCACTCAGGATTGTGAGTATGTTGTGTAAGCCAGGTATAACAAAGTTCATCATGATTTCCTTTAATAAAAATACAATTGTGGGAAACTTTGAGCTTAATCAGGAACGAAATCAATGGGGCACTATCACTCCATCCATCTACATAATCTCCCAGAAATATAAGAGTATCGTCTTTATTTATCTTCGCTCTTTCAAGTATTTGCTCTAGTGCTGTTAGTGCACCGTGAATATCTCCAATTACTAAAATTCTTCCCATGGTTGGTTAATTGTTGATCATTTTTAACTATATCTAACTTTTCTCAAAATTCGAATGCTTTCTTTACAGAGAGAATATATAGTATCGTCATAGAGTTTTAAATATGGTTTTGCCTCTTCTAATTTTTCTTTTGCATCACTAATATCATTAAAATAACAAATCAAATACGTAGCAGGAAGATTTACAATATCTTTTTCTTCGTTTTTTGATAAGGGAATTTTGTTTTTTAATTTATCGATTAATGCATTATTGCTATTATATAAATGATGTAATGTTTTACGATCAAATTGTGGTGGTTCAAAAAGAAGTTTATTTTCTATATCATAACTGGCGTTGTCCTTAAAGGTAATTACAACTTCTTCTAGAGGATAGTAACTAAAAGTATCCTGTAGACCTAATTGCACATATTCTATAATTTTAAATTGATCATCGGTTAACGATATACTTACTTCGTCTAATTCTGAATAGAACAACTTTACATGCTCATTAATTAATTCGATATCTACACGGGAGTAATATATCTCTCCATTTTGTCGTTTTTCTTTGGCTGCCCAGCAGACTACAAAATATTCTTTAAAAACCTTATATGTAGGATTGTAGTCTGTTCTGGAGTTCATAAAATCAAAAACCCCATCTAGAGTAAGTTCAATATTGTTCTGGGCGTGACTTTCTATAGCAGTTACAATTTCTGAATTGACATCTTTAATCTCGATATCAAAAACTTTGGGCATACTGATACTACCATCTCTAAAAAAGACACTACCCCCATAGTATTTCCAAATATTTTTACGAAGAGAACAGAGTTGTCCTCCCTGAGGGCGAATGGTTACCAATCCTACTACTTTATCTGATGGCAAATGCGGAAAAGGGATATTTTCATAAGAAACAATAGGAGGATTGTCTAAGTATGCATTTACCAGGTTTTGGATTTTACTATCATCAAAAAAATCAACTCCTATAATTTGATTATCTTCATCTTCAACCCCTATCACGATATATGAATTATTTTTGGGATTAGAATTTGCCAGTGCACAGATGTGCTTTAAGAATTTTGCTTTTCCCTCTTTCTCGCCAATATTAAGTTTACGCTTCTTGTCATAAAAACTATTTTCGTCATTATGCGCCAGTAGGTTCTTAATAAGGAGGCGTTTGTTGATCATTCCGTTTACAAATAGCAATTGAAACTTTTCCCAATATAAACTTAGCTATTTTTATTGGGCCAACAATGCGATAAGAATAAAGAAATTATAAACTTTTATTAACTATTGTACTGCCAGCCTGTGCAGTAGGAAACACAATAAGATCTGCGATATTAACATGATATGGCCGTGTAACCACAAAAGCTATGATATCTGCAATATCTTCTGGAGTAAGTGGATCAAAACCTTTATACACATTGTCTGCTTTTTGATTATCTCCTTTAAATCTAACATTACTAAACTCGGTTTCTACTAATCCTGGATGAATAGCACCTACTCTAATACCGTATGAGTTAAGGTCCATACGCATTCCTTTGTTAATAGCATCTACAGCATGTTTACTTGCACAATAGATGTTTCCGTTTGGGTAGACTTCTTTTCCTGCAATTGAGCCAATATTAACAATATGGCCAGATTGTTGTGCAATCATTTTTGGTATAACAGCTTTAGAAACATATAATAACCCTTTAACATTAATATCTATCATAGCATCCCAGTCATCAAGATCTCCAGTCTGAATAGGGTCAAGACCATGTGCATTTCCTGCATTATTAATTAGAATATCAATTGCACTAAATTCTGATGGAAGATTTTCAATCATAGAAAAAACCTTGTCTTTATCTCTAACATCAAAACAAAGTGTATGTATTTGCACTTTTTTACTTAGTTCATCCTTTAGCGTATCTAATCGGTCTTGTCTTCTGCCACAAAGAATAAGATTTATATTATGTTTTGCTAATTCTATTGCAGTGGATTTTCCAATCCCGCTAGTCGCCCCTGTGATTAATGCTGTTTTCATAAGTAAATTTAATATTTTAAAAAAATGCAACACCTTTACATTAGGTACGTCTTTTTGATAAGATCATCGTAAAAACGATGAAAATTTTTATGTCCAATTTTTTGTAAAAGTGGTTTAAATATACTGTAAAATTTGTGCATAAAACAGGTTTTATAGTGTAGATTTAACCAAGAATTAACAAGAGTATGAAAATTAATTCTACAATTTGCAATGTTGGATTATGAATGTTAAATTCACGCCTTAAAAAAATAAAATAGATGGAAGAGAATAATGCTATTGATATTGCTTCAATCAATCAGAAAATAGAGAAAGAATCTGCATTTGTAGATCTGCTAACTCTAGAAATAAACAAGGTAATTGTAGGTCAAAAACATATGGTCGAACGATTACTCATTGGGCTATTGGGGCAAGGTCATATTTTGCTGGAAGGGGTTCCTGGTTTGGCAAAAACATTAGCTATTAATACATTGTCTAAAGCTGTTCAAGGTAGTTTTAGTCGTATTCAGTTTACACCAGATTTATTACCAGCAGATGTAGTGGGAACTCTTATTTTTAATATGAAAGAGAATGATTTCTCGATTAAAAAAGGACCAATTTTTGCGAATTTTGTTTTGGCAGATGAGATTAACCGTGCTCCGGCAAAAGTGCAAAGTGCTTTATTAGAAGCTATGCAAGAGAAGCAGGTAACCATTGGCGATGAGACTTTTGTGTTAGACAAACCATTTTTGGTAATGGCAACACAGAACCCAGTTGAGCAGGAAGGAACATATCCTTTACCAGAAGCTCAAGTTGATCGTTTTATGCTAAAAACAGTAATTGATTATCCAAAACTAGACGAAGAACAACTCATTGTTCGTGCTAACCTCAAAGGATCCTTTGAGCAAGTAAACCCTGTGGTGTCTCTAGAGCAAATTCTTAATGCTCAGAAAGCAGTTAGAGAAGTATATATGGACGAAAAGATCGAAAAATATATTCTCGATATCATTTTTGCCACACGTTACCCAGAAAAATATGGTTTAGAAGAACTCAAACCTTTAATCAACTTTGGAGCATCACCTCGTGGAAGTATCAATTTGGCAACTGCAGCAAAATGTTATGCCTTTATTAAGCGAAGAGGATATGTGATTCCAGAAGATGTTCGTGCAGTAATTCTTGATGTACTTCGCCATCGTATAGGAATTACCTACGAAGCCGAAGCCGAAAACGTAACTTCAGAGGATATCATTAATAAGATTGTAAACGAAATTGAAGTACCATAGAGATTTTGGATTTTAGAATTACGATTTCGGATTTCTATATGTGAGAATCCGAAATCGTTAATTGCTGAATCATCAAATCGTAAATCATAATAATGGATACTAAGGAGTTATTAAAAAAAGTTCGAAAAATTGAAATTAAGACGCGTCGCTTAAGTGACCACATCTTTGGAGGAGAGTATCACTCTACTTTTAAAGGGCGAGGTATGACTTTTAGCGAAGTACGACAATATCAATTTGGTGATGATGTACGTAATATAGACTGGAATGTAACGGCTCGGTATAGTGAACCTTATATAAAAGTGTTTGAAGAAGAGCGAGAACTTACTATGATGTTGATGGTAGATGTTTCGGGATCACAACTTTTTGGTACTCAGGAACAATTTAAAAAAGGAATCATTACCGAAATTGCAGCAACTTTAGCATTTTCTGCAACTCAGAATAATGACAAGATCGGATTGATTTTATTTACCGATGAAATAGAACTATTTATTCCGCCTAAAAAAGGAAGATCCCATGTGCTAAGAATTATAAGAGAACTGTTAGAATTCGAACCCAAAAGTAAAAAAACTAATATTACAGAAGCACTGAAGTTTTTATCCAACGTGATGAAAAAGAAAGCGATCGTCTTTATACTATCTGATTTTATTGCAGATGATTATCAACATACATTAAAAATTGCAGGAGGAAAACACGATGTTACCGGGATAAGAGTGTATGATAGAAGAGAAAAAGAAATCCCTAACCTGGGAATGGTGCAAATGGAAGATGAAGAGACAGGAGAACTTTTATTGGTAAATACGGCCTCTAAAAAAACACGAACCAATTACAGTAAATATTATCATGAAAGAGTAGAGTATTTTAAAGATAGTTTTACTCGCAGTGGAGCCGGCTCTTTAAGTAGTAGGATTGATGAGAGCTATGTGAAGAAATTGTTAGGCTATTTTAAAAGAAGAGGATAAGGAAGATTTAAGAATGACGAACTACGAATTACGATTTGAAAAAAGAATGATACAACCAGAAGCTTTTAGGCTTTTTATCTGGGTGATATTCTTTGTTTTTAGTGGATTTGGAGCTTTTGCACAGGTTTCGGCAACAATCGACTCTACTACAATAGAAATAGGAGATGAGATTCGATATAAAGTGCAAGCCGAAGCAGATTCAACTCAAATAGTTGTTTTTCCTGAAGGTCAAACATTTATGCCTTTAGAAGTAATTGAATCTCAAAAAATAGATACCTCTAGAAACGGAAAACGTTTTAATCTTACCAAAGAATATGCATTAACTCAATTTGATTCTGGTCATTATACCATACCAAGGCAAAAAGTAATGATCGGTGATAAGATTTTTTTTACCGATTCTCTTAAAGTTGAGGTTAAAGATGTTTTGGTTGATACCACCAAACAAAAGATGTACGAGATCAAACCTCTGGTTGATGTAGATGCCAAATTTGCTTTTAACTGGAAGAAATGGCTCTTATGGATTGGTATTTCACTACTTATATTAGGATTGATCGCTTTTTTTGTATTTAGAAGAAAAAAACGAAAAGCAAATAAAGAGAATGAATTACCACCCTACGAGAGAGCAATACTGGCACTTCAGAAAATTGACGAATCTCATTTATTAGAAAAAGATTCACATAAAGAATACTATTCACAGTTAAGTGATACCGCTCGTAAATATATTGATGAAGAAGTGTATGATCATGCGATGGAGAGTACAACCGATGAGTTGATTACGAGGCTTGATGAAGAGATTAGATCAGGAAATCTTAATTTGGATAAAACCACTATCGAAGAGCTTAAGAATGTGCTACAAACTGCAGATATGGCCAAATTCGCCAAATCTAAACCCGATATCATAACAGCAAGAGCAGATCGTAATGTAATCGAACAGGTAATTCATAAAACAAAAAGCGCAATACCAGAACCAACCGAAGAAGAACTGTTGGCAGATGAAGAGTATAGAAAAACAGTAACCGAAAAAAAACGCAGGAAGAAAATTATTTTTGGTAGCCTTGCAGCTGTTGCAGTAGTTGCAATTACATTACTCATCTTTATTTTGGTAAAAGGATATGATGTTGTAAAAGACACACTACTTGGGCATCCAACAAAAGAATTGGCAGAAACCGAATGGATTACAAGTGCATATGGTTCTCCACCTGTTACTGTTGCTACTCCCAGAGTGTTGATTCGTAATGCGTATCAAATGACAGAAGAACAAAAGCAAATTCTTAAAGGAAATGAAACTTTTGTGTACGGAAGTTTGGCAGGAAATTTCTATGTAGTTGTAACTACAGTACAATATAAACAGCCTACCGAAATAGAATTAGATAAAGTAGTAGAAGGTGTTGTAGGAAAATTCGAATCTATGGGAGCGAAGAATATTTCTGTAAAAGATGAAGAATATGAAACTTTGGGTGGAGCAAAAGGAGTTAAGGTATTTGGAAACCTGGAAATAGTGAATCCTGTGACCAAAAAGAAACAAAAAAACAGCTACTTAATGTTGAATTTTGCAGAAAATGGTGGGTTTCAACAAATCACTTTGGTATATGATGTTGAAGATCGTTATGCGAAAGATGTTGCCGAGCGTATTATTAATTCTGTAGAACTTAGAAATACCAAATAACGATGTTTGAAAATTTTACATTTGAAAATCCACAGTTTTTTTGGTTGTTTTTACTACTTCCATTAGCAATAGGATGGTATATATGGAAACGAAATAAGCAGCAAGCTGCCTTAAAAATATCTAGTGTTAAAGGATTTAAAATTTCAGGAAGTTGGCTCACCAAACTAAAACCATTACTGTTTATTCTACGTCTAATAGCATTATCTTTAATTATTACTGCATTAGCTAGACCTAGAACAGTAGATGTATCTACCAAAACCAAGACTACCAAAGGTATCGATATTGTAATGTCTATAGATGTATCTGCCAGTATGTTGGCAAAAGACCTTAGGCCAAACAGATTAGAAGCATTAAAAGAAGTAGCTGCAGAATTTATTAAGGATAGACCTAATGACCGTATTGGATTGGTTGTATATGCAGGAGAGAGCTTTACCAAAACCCCAATTACAAGTGATAAATCAATTGTACTAGGGAGTTTAAAAGATGTAAAATATGATAATGTCTTAGAGAATGGTACCGCTATAGGGATGGGACTGGCAACATCTGTAAATCGACTTAAAGACAGTAAAGCTAAGAGTAAAGTGATTATTTTACTTACTGATGGTTCTAACAATGCTGGTTTTATCGACCCTAAGATTGCTTCAGAACTAGCAGTAGAATATGGTATTAAAACCTATACAATTGGTATTGGTACAAACGGAATGGCTTTGGCTCCTGTTGCTATATTACCAAACGGATCTTTTCAATATGGACGAGTGCAGGTAGAAATTGATGAAGATTTATTAAAAGAAATTGCTAAAGTTACAGGGGGTAAATATTTTAGAGCAACAAATAACAAAAAATTACAACAGATTTATCAGGAAATTGATAAATTAGAAAGAACAGATATCGAAGAGTTTAAATTCTATAATTATGAAGAAAAATTTAGATCATTGGTATTGTTGGCAGGGCTATTAATTTTTGTAGAATTTTTGTTTAGATATACAATATTTAGAAGCTTTATATAAGAAATCAAACTTTCAAGGGTTAAAGAAAATGTACATATTAGAAGAGAAAATATATTTCTGGTTGTTATTGGGTATTCCGGTACTAATTCTGCTATTTTTGGGAGTGTTAATATGGCAAAAAACAGCTCAAAAGAAGTTTGCAGATGCAGCACTTCTTAAAAAATTGAGCCCCAATCGATCTATCTTTAAATCAGTATTAAAGATTATTGTAATTAGTGTAGCTCTGGCTTGCCTGGTGATAGCCCTAGTTAATCCTAAGGTAGGTACAAAACTCGAAACCGTAAAACGGGAAGGAGTAGATGTTGTTTTTGCAATAGACGTATCTAAAAGTATGCTGGCAGAAGATATTGCGCCCAATAGATTAGAAAAATCAAAGCAATTGGTTACCCAGATTATCAATAATCTGGCAAGCGATCGCATTGGGATCATTGCATATGCAGGTAGTGCTTTTCCTCAATTACCAATTACAACAGATTACGCTTCAGGAAAGATGTTTCTGCAGTCTATGAATACAGAAATGCTATCTTCTCAGGGAACTGCAATTTATGAAGCTATAGAATTAGCAAAGACATATTTTAATGATGAAGAGCAAACCAATAGAGTTTTATTTATTGTAAGTGATGGAGAAGATCATGAAGGTAATGTAAAAGCCATTGCAGAAGAAGCGTCCAAAGAAGGAATTAAGATATTTACAATAGGTGTAGGATTAGAAAAAGGAGCACCCATTCCTATAAAGCGAAATGGAATTGTACAAGCGTATAAGAAAAATAGTCAGGGAAGTACTGTAATTACCAAATTAAACCCGACAACTTTACAGGAAATTGCTAATGAAGCAAATGGCACATACATTGATGGAAGAAATACAGGTAAAGTTGTAGAAGAAGTAACTACTATACTGCAAAATATGGATAAAAAAGAATTTGAAGCCAAGCAGTTTGCAGATTTTAAAGATCAATTTCAATGGTTTCTATTGGCTGGATTGTTATTATTATTTTTAGATATTTTCTTATTAGAAAGAAAAACATCTTGGGTAAAAAAATTAAACCTGTTTAACGAAGAATAACGAGGTATGAAAAAGATTTTGTGTGTTATATTATGTTTTCAGATAGGGATCATCTGTTCTCAGGAAGAGAATCGTAATCAAATTATTAACGAAGCAAATCAGTTAATAGCTACAGGTAATAAGGTTTTGGTTAAAGATGGTAATTTCCCTAAGGCAGAAGGAGAATATAGAAAAGCAATAGCCAAAGACCCTGTAAATTCTACGGCAAAATACAATCTGGCTAATGCATATTATAATTCTGAAAAATATGATGAGGCAACCCATCGTTATACAGAAGCAGCTAAGGTAGCTTCGGCTAAGTTAGAAAAACATAAGGCGTTTCATAATCAGGGAAATACCTATATGGAGCAAAAAAAATATAAAGAAGCTGTTGAAGCTTATAAAAATGCGCTTAGAAATAATCCTAAAGATGATGAAACACGGTATAACCTGGCATTAGCTAAGAAAATGCTAGAGCAACAGCAACAGCAAAACGATCAGAATAAGGATAAAGATCAAAACAAAGATCAGAAAGAGGGAGACGATAAAGAAGATAAAAAGGGAGATGATGGAGATAAGGAAAAAGAAAAAGGAGAAGATCAAAAGGATAAAGAAGGAGATAAAGGAGAGGATAAAAAAGATGAGGGAGATAAAGAAAAGGATGACAAAGGTGAGCCTAAAGATGAGGAAAAAGATAAAGGAAAAGATCAAAAAGAACAGGAAGGCGAACCTAAAGATCAACAGCAGCAACAGCAACAGGTTCAGGGTAAATTATCACCAGAGCAAGTTAAAAGTTTACTCGAAGCTATGAATAATCAAGAAAAGAAAGTTCAGGATAAGATTAACGCCAAAAAAGTTCAGGGATCAAAAGTTAAAACAGATAAAGACTGGTAAATAGCATAAATCTTGAAGGTTTTTAAAAACCTTCAAGGTCTTAGAAATAAAATAAAAAATGAAACTAAAACTAATTTTTCTAACACTATTTCTGGCCACAATGCAGTTAGCATTGGCGCAGGTGAGGTTTGAGGCTAAAGTAAGCAAGAAAAAGTTAGGTGTAAATGAAAGATTACGAGTAGATTTTGAAATGAATAAGGATGGAGACAATTTTACTCCTCCTTCCTTTTCGGGGTTTACTGTTGTAGGTGGACCTAATCAATCTATTAGTAATTCATGGATTAATGGAAAACGATCATATGCCAAAACATTTAGTTATTTTCTTGAACCTACCCGTAGAGGGCAATTTACTATAAAACAAGCAACTATAGAGATTGATGGGCAGACGTATAAAACATTACCAATTAGAGTAGAGGTTACAGGTGCAGTAGATAAACCAAAGGATGGCAATAATACAGATTTTGTTGCAAGTGAAAACCTTCATCTTATAGCAGAGGTTTCTAAAGCAAATCCTTATTTAAATGAAGCAATTACAGTAGTTTATAAGTTATATGTAAGCCCACGAATAAGTGTAAGTAACTGGAGAGAGTTAGACAGTCCAAAATATAGCGATTTTTGGAGTCAGGCGATCGATATGAAACAGCTCAAAATTGAAAATGGAGAATATAAAGGAGAGCCATATCGTTATGTCGTGCTTCGTAAAACAGTACTTTATCCACAAAAGACAGGTAAATTAAATATAGAACCCCTCACTTTAACTGTTTCTGTAGATGTTCCCACAAAAAGAAGGGATATTTTTGGTGGTAGATTGTATACAACCGTTAATAAAACTGTAGCAGCAGGTAATAGAACAATAGAGGTAAAACCCTTACCTCTACAAGGTAAACCTGATGATTTTTCTGGAGCGGTAGGAGATTTTGATTTTAAGGTGACTACTAATAAAACAGAACTGGATGCTACAGAATCTCTAGATGCTAACGTTTTGGTTACTGGTAATGGTAATTTAAAACTATTTGATTTACCAAAGCTTAATGTGCCTAACGGTTTAGAACAATACGAACCACAGCATAATGAAAGAGTACGAACAAACCTAACCGGTATGGGGGGCAGTATATCTGACACGTATACCTTAGTGCCGCAATATAAAGGTAAATATCCAATACCATCAATCTCATTTTCTTATTTTGATTTGAAAACAGAAACCTATAAAAGAATTACGTCTGATGAGATTGTAATTAATGTAAAAAATGGCCCTGATGGCGGTGATACTGTAGTGACATCAGAATCGGGAGGAACAAATAAAAAACTGGTTACCCAAGCAGGAAATCAATTTAGATTTTTAAAACTAGATGCAGGCCTCCAGCCTATTAAAAGAGAGTATTTTTTTAAATCTACCGCATATTGGTTATCATTAACTGCACCTTTATTAGCAATTCCTCTATTTCTTTTCTTTGGTAAAAAAAGGAAAGAACGATTAAGTGATATAAGTGGGAACAGGGTTCGCAAAGCAGATAAATTGGCTCGTAAATATCTTTCTGAAGCTAAAAAAAATCTAGGAAACCAAAAGGAATTCTACATTGCAATGGAACGAGCATTACATAATTACTTAAAGGCAAAACTACATATCCAAACCAGTGATATGAGTAAAGAACGTATCCAAAGACTATTAAAAGAGCGCGATGTTGAAGATGCGATATCTATAGAATTTATTGCATTGTTAGAGAGTTGTGAGTTTGCAAGATATACTCCATCTTCTACCTCAGCAATGCAGCAAGATTATGATAAAGCCTCTAGAGTAATTGCCTCAATAGATAAACAACTATAATGTATGAAAAGAATAGTTGAAGCACTTATTTTTTTAAGTATAGCATTAGGTTTTTCTCAGAATCAGGAAGCATTTCAGAGAGGAAACTCATTATATAATCAAGAAAAATATCAGGAGGCTATAGATGCATATAAATCGATATTGAATGCAGGTCAGGAATCAGCTTCGCTATATTATAATCTTGGTAACGCAAACTATAAATTAAGTAATATAGGTCCTAGTATTTTTTATTATGAAAAAGCGTTAGCATTATCACCTAATGATGAAGATATCAAAAACAATTTGGCTTTTGCCCAGAAAGCGACAATAGATGCAATAGATGTAATCCCAGAAGGTTTTATTTCGAGAACATTTAAGAAATTTACTAATATGATGGATTTTGATAGCTGGGCCTGGTTTTCGGTGATATGTATTATTGTATTTGTTATCCTTTTTATTTTATACTATACAGCGTATAGCTCTTCAAAAAAGAGAATATTCTTTGTAGGGTCATGGGCGATATTACTTTTGGGGTTATTTGGAGTATTCTTTGCTTTCTCACAATGCAATTATATTAAGAATAACCAGTTTGCAATCATTTTTGCACAGGAAACAACCGTAAAAAGTGAACCAAACCTTAGGAGTGAAGAAGTTTTTGAACTTCATGAAGGAACCAAAGTACGGGTAACAGAAACGGTAAATAATTGGAAAAAAATTAAACTTGCTGATGGTAAAATAGGTTGGATTCCTAAAACCGATTTAAGAGAGTTGTAATTGGTTAATAAAATTTGCAATACATTTAACAACATTTGGAAGCAATACTGTTATTTTTGTTTTCTAAAACCGCTTTATATAGATGATTAAACTTCAAATAGCCAGATTATTGATAGTATTCGGTTTTTTTCTGAATCTAGCTGATTATGGTATTGAGTTAAAGTATTTATATGAAGGAAGTAAAAGCGATATTGTATTTAATATTGAAGATACTGAAGAAAACTCTGATCCGGTAGAAAAAGAAGATTTTAAAGAGAAGGATAAAATTTCTCAATACTTTTTAGATGAGGTAACTTCTATATCCAATCTAAGTATTAGACGTTACCCAGAATTTGACATTCAAAACTCTCCAGTATTTTTAGAATATATTACCCCACCACCTGAAATCGTATCACAGTAAACGATTAGATACCTTTAAACCATTCTGTACGTCTACTATTATTATAGTAGGTAAAAATTAACGAATAGGATACATAGTTTTCAAAATTTAAAAACGTATCAGGTATTGATTTGATTTTTGATAGATAGCTAATACACTCTACTTCTGAAAAGGAACTGTGATAATGCAGATTTTAAAAAAACATATATGAAAACACAAACTAAAGAAACACAATCAGAAATGACACCTCAAACGTCATTAACATATTTACAAGAAGGCAACCAGCGTTTTTTAAAAAACTTAAGGACTGATAGGAATTTTTTAGATCAGATTAAGGATACTAAAGGTGGGCAATATCCTTTTGCAACCGTTCTTAGTTGTATAGATTCAAGAGTTCCTGTAGAGATTGTTTTTGATCAAGGTATAGGTGATCTTTTTAGTGCAAGGGTAGCAGGTAATTTTGTAAATAAAGATATTTTAGGAAGTATAGAATATGCTTGTAAAGTAGCCGGATCTAGATTAGTGGTTGTTTTAGGTCATACAAGTTGTGGTGCAGTAAAAGGAGCTTGTGATGATGTTAAATTGGGGAATATTACAAGTTTATTAAGCAAAATTAAACCAGCTGTAGCAGCTGTCAAGGAACCAAAAGAGGCATCATTAAGAAACTCTGATAATATCGATTTTGTAAATAATGTTTCTAAACAAAATGTAATGCTAACCATAGAGAATATAAGAAATGAGAGTGAAGTTTTGAAAGAATTAGAAGCCAGTGGAGATATTCAAATCATAGGAGCTATGTACCATGTAGATTCTGGAAAGGTTGAGTTTTATGTATAAGATAGAATTAGTTTTTATCGATTAATAAAAAAAATATGAAGTTTAAAGATTTATTTAGTAATGTAAAAGGAGATGCTTTTGGTGGATTAACTGCAGGTATTGTAGCCCTTCCTCTTGCACTGGCCTTTGGGGTATCCTCTGGTTTAGGCCCTACAGCAGGATTGTACGGTGCTATTTTTATTAGTTTTTTTGCAGCACTATTTGGAGGGACAAATACTCAAATTTCTGGCCCTACCGCTCCTATGACAGCGGTAAGTATGGTAGTTATTGCTGGAATTATTGCTGCCAATGATGGTAGTATAGAAAAAGCCCTTCCAGCTATCTTAACGATCTTTTTGCTTTGTGGGTTAATGCAAATAGGATTAGGAGCTATTGGTTTAGGAAAATACATTAGATATATTCCATACCCTGTGGTTTCTGGCTTTATGACAGCAATTGGCGTTATCATTTTACTTACACAAATATTACCTTCATTTGGTTATTACCCCAAAGAAGATGCAGAGTTTGTAGCCCAGTTCAAACCACTGGCAGAAGAAGTGATTCTTGAAAACATTCTTAAAGAAGAGGCGGCAGAAGATATTCTAGTACTCGAAGACTTTAAGGAAACCATCTCCAGAGCAGAAAAAATTACACAGGCCGATATCCTTAAAGAATCCCAAACTCTTGCAGCAAAAGAGGCATCAGGTGCTTTGGGGGCTATTAAAGTACTTCCCAGAGTGATGAGAAATATCAATTGGTTAGAACTATTATTGGCAATAGGTACCATTTTTATTATTTATGGTTTTAAGCGTATTACCAAAACCATACCTAGTACTCTGGTAGCCTTGATCGTAATGTCTGGTATTGCTTATGGTTTTGGATTGGATTACAGACCTATCGAAGAAATCCCAAGTGGATTGCCTATTCCTAACTGGGAGATATTTACCGGATTTAACCTTAGTAGTATTACCCCTTATATTTTTACAGCACTTACCTTGGCGTTATTAGGAGCGATTGATTCTCTCTTAACGAGTGTCGTAGCAGATAATATGACCAAGACCAAACATAAACCTAACAAAGAATTAATAGGGCAAGGAATAGGAAACAGTATCGCTGCGTTGTTTGGGGGTCTTCCTGGCGCTGGTGCTACTATTAGAACAGTGGTAAATATTAATTCTGGTGGTAAAACCAAGTTGTCTGGGATGATTGCTGGATTAGTGTTATTTATTGTTATGTTGGGACTAGCCCCAATAGCTTCAAAAATACCCGCTGCAGTACTTGCAGGAATATTGATTACTGTAGGGATTGGTGTAATGGATTATAAAGGGTTAAAAGCGATACCAAGTTTACCAAGAGATATCAAGGTAGGACCTATTAACCTAAGTTCTGAAGTTTTGGTTATGTTAATCGTTCTGGTATTATCTACCTTCTGGAATCTGGTCTATGCAGTTGGAATCGGATTGGTGATAGCATCGCTTATGTTTATGAAAAAAATCGGAGACCTTACAGCAGAGCGTTCTGATGTAAAGTCACTTAAAGAAGAAGCCTGGAAAGATGAAAAAGGTTTCCCTCATAAGTTGAGAGAAGAAGTGTTTATTAAACATCTTAAAGGTCCCTTGTTTTTTGGCTCTACGAGTGATTTTCAGCAATTGGCAGCTCAGATACCAGATACCTCTTCTGTTGTAATTATGCGTTTGGATCGTATGCAATATATGGATCAATCTGGCTTATATGCAATGGAAGAAATGATTATGGATTTGAAACAAAAGAACATCAAAGTTCTTTTTGTCGGGTTGCTCGATCAACCAAGATATATGATGGAACGAATTGATATCATTCCAGATTTGGTTCCTTCAAATTATATATTTGAATACTTCGATGCTTGTATGGCTTATTTAGGAGATATAGTAGAAGATACAGTGTCTAGTTAGTATATAAATTAAAATAAGCAAGCTTCCTGGTTTTTTATCAGAGAGCTTGCTTATTTTACTATTAAATTTGAGTTTCTGTTTCTTCCTCAGTTTTTTTAAGATCCTCTTCCTTTAGGATGCCCGGTAATATCATTGGTGCTAATTTTCGAACAGGAGTGTATAGTAAAGAAGAATTAAGCGTTTCTTCTTTGATGATTGTAATATTTCTATTTAAGGCATCTATAAAAATAATAATAACACTGGCAATAAATGCCATTTTAAGCACTCCAAAAGCACCACCTAAGAGTTTATTTAAAATACCTAATGCGGCATAATCTGCTATTTTGGTAAGAATCTTACCAGCCAAAGAAACAAGGATAACTACTATAATAAAAGTTATTGCAAAAGCTACTAATTTCATAGCTCCTTCTTGCCAATTTACATATTGCTCAAGATATCTCCCTACTATATGGGAAAAGTGAACGGCAATATATATACCTACTATAAGAGCAACAAGAGAAGCTAATGAGGAAAACAATCCTTTGTTAAATCCTTTTATTAAACCCCATAATAAAAGAATTCCTAAAATAATATCGATGTAATTCATTAATAAATGATTATTAAATCTCAAATATAATTCTTTATGTGTATAAGTGCACATTCAATTTTGTTATGTAAAATGTGTTCCTGCCAAAATTTGTTTTGATAAGTGATATTGCTAAAAAGATGGTATTTTAAATTTTTTATATATTTAGCATATTATATATATAATATATACAATGAGAAAAATAATAGATATTGATGAGCAAATAATCCCTAAACTTAAGATTATAGCAGCAATAGAGGAATCTAGCGTGAAAAAAATTATGGAAAAGGCCATTATCCATTATGTAGAACAAAAACAAAAAGAACAGATGGATTCACTGTCTTTAGATCAAAAAGAAGACTTGGGATTGTTACTTTTAATGCAACAGGCAAATGTACAATCTACAATAAGTGAAGAAGAATTATTCAATTCTTAACAGGTATGAGACTAAAAACCTCTTTACAATTCGCCATAGATTTTAAACGCATTAAAGATGTTTCATTACAACATAAGCTTAAGCATGTCCTAGAATCGGTAAAAACAGCCAAAAGTGTAAATGACATACCTCATTTCAGAAAAATAAATGGTAATGATAAAGCATATAAGATGGGTATAGGGTTTTATTATTTGGTAGGAATTATAACATCAGAAAATGAAATAACATTGATGCGATTATTGCATCGGGATGAGGTTCTACAAGTCATTAAAAACACTTAAAAATAGATTCTTAAAACTATATTAGGAGTAATTCCTAAAGATTGTTGTTGCAATCTATCCAATTCTATTTCTCCGGTAGAAGTATTATCATCTACCTTATAACTTATAGAGATTGGTATTTGTCTATTATATAGATTTTGTACTGAAGCTCCTATTTGCCCTCTCCAGTTACTAGTTTTGTTGAAATCAAATCGATAAATGGCAGAGATATCTAATCTATGATATTCTGGTAAACGCTCTGCATTGGCAGCTCCATACTCTATCTCATCGTTTATAAGATCAGCATCGGTAAAAGGAGCTCCTGATCTCCATAACCAGCCTAACGAGAACTCCCAGTCATTGATCTCATATGTATTAGAAATTCTAAAGTTATGGGTGATATCATTATTTCCAGGAAATGATGCTTCTTGTATTTCTGGAAACGTATATTTGATATCATTAAAGGTGTATCCCAGCCATGTTCTAAAATTTTTGAATTTCTTTTTTAATAATATATCTACTCCATAAATTATACTTTCACCTGTAGATAAATCATTATTAATAGTATTAAATCCATTGGTAACCGATGTTAAACCATCAATATTTTTATAGTAACTATCAATTTCAAAATTCCAACCTTTTTTAGAGAACAATAACCCTGTAGAAAGCTGAGTACTTTTTAATACAGGTACCTCTTCATTGGCATGTATCCATAGCTTGTTTTCTAGGCGAAGTTGTGTATCTTCAAACTCGATTAATTGACTTATTGGTTGGTACCTCAGTTCTGCTGTTGCTTTTATTCTTAAAAGATTAGTAATAGGGTATTCAATATTTACTCTTGGTTCAATATACAATTGATCCGCTATCGAATAATGAGAAGTTCTTATTCCAATATTGATAAAACTTTTGTTTTTTGGTAAAAATTTATAGTTTGCATAGATGGTATTTGCATTGTTTTTTACTCTGTCTGATTCGTTTATCGGTGTTTCAAATTCAGCCTCTCTCGTGATTGCGTAAAACACTTCACTATTAGAAAATTGATATCCCAACATGAATGAATTTTTGGTATTAAGGTCATATGTGGTATTAAAATCTAATCCAAAATCTTTTACAGTATTTTTTCTAACCGATTGTCTTTCTATCTGCAATTCTTGTCTTTCAGTAAACAAATAATCAGAATCAGACTTAGAATAATATGCTTTTAAGCTATGGCAAAAATCCTTTAGTTTAGTACCTTCCCAGGAAAGACTAGCTCCTTTATTTTCAATTTCAAGATCATCGGTAATCAAATCTTCTTCATTGTTAATTTCGAAAGCAAGATCATTGTTGGTATAAATGGTACTTGCTAAAATTTTATCATTTTCAGAAGCATCAATGATTAGTTTGGCGCTGGTATCATAAAAGAAAAAATTATTTTTGGCAATTGCTTCTTTACGTTCTTCTTCATCGTCATCATCATCTTCTTCACCCGTTGCAGGTGTTTGATTGGGGTTTTCAACTATTTTTGTATTTTGAAATACTTTTTCAGAAAGAGCATTATAGGTTGGGGTTTCAAAAACATCGGTATAAGATCGTCTAGCAGAAAGTATCAAACCTAGAGGTTTTGCTACAGGAACCTTCATAAAAATATCGGCATAAGTACCATTGACTCCTGCACCACCATTAAATTTTTTCGGCACTTTTTTATCACTAGAAATATCAATAACACCCGATACTCTATCACCGTATTTTGGATCTGCACCTCCTTTAAAGATTTTGGCATTTTTTACTACATTAGGATTAAAAGCAGAAAACATTCCGAAGAAATGACCGGTATTGTACATTTTTATATCATCCCAAAGTACCAGATTTTGATCTGGAGATCCACCTCGAATTTGTACTCCTGTTGCAGTTTCGTCGGGGCTGTTTATTCCGGGGATAAGTTGGATACTTTGTAAAATATCAGGTTCGCTTTGACCGGGAAGAATACCAAGTTCTTTATTTGAAATTCTAAATGAGCCATTAATGTTTTTGTCAATCCCGGTAGTAATGTATTCTACAATAAGTACTTCTGCCAAAGAGGTGCTTTCTGTAAAAAGTGAAATTCTGGGACAACTCGAAGCTTTAAAAGAGGAAGCTTTCATCACTTTGTCTTTATAACCAACATATTGTATAGTGATCGATGCGTTCAGATCGATAGTTCCTAACTGAAAAAAACCATCATCATTAGCAATTGTCCCCGTTTTAGTACTTTCAATACTTATAGAAGCATAGGAGAGAGGCTCGTTTGTAGTTTCATCGAAGATATATCCACAAATTTCAACTTTATTGCGGGGAGAACTAACAATCACCTGTCTATCTGATATTTTTTTAAAATTAAGGTGAGTTAATGTTTGTAAAGTAGCCAAAATCTCGTCTAGCGGAGTATTGTTAATCGCTAATGTAATGATCTTGTTTTTTACAGTTTCATCACTGAATGAAAAAATAAGATCATATGATTCTGACAACTCATTAAGTACCTGTTGTAAAGGTGTTTCGTTGTAATTTTTAGTGATCTGTGCTTGCAGAGAAAGAGAATATGTGTAAAAAAGTAAGAGTAGCAGAGTTTTTTTCATTGTATAGTTGGGTTTTAGAGAATTCTAAAACGTTAAGATTCTTAAATAATTAATGTGCGAATTGATTGATTTCTGAAACTAGGGAGCCGATAGCAAAACAGTGGTTCCGTTAACTAGATATTCTACTCCCATAGGAACCAGTACTGATTCTAATGCAATATTTAGGTTATTATAATTAAATCCACCTGTAAACAATTGATTCTGATTAATTTTATCACGTCTGAAAGTTATGTCATATTGCCTCTCTAATTCATCCAATACATGTATTAATGGAACACTATTAAAAATGCTCTCTCCTTTTTTCCATAGGGGTTCCTGATTCGTTACAGTTTCGTCTATAAGTTTTTTGTTTTTTAACGAAACACCATTTCCTTTTTGTAATATCTTTTGTTGGTTATCTTGTGTTGATACCCGAACTTTTCCTTCATAGCAAGCTACACTAAATTCGGGAGTTCGACTCTTTACGTTAAATTGAGTTCCTAAGACTTCTATTTTCCCTAATTTGGTGACTACCGTAAAATTAGTACCAGAAGTTACTTTAAAATATGCTTCTCCGTCTAAGGTGATTTTTCGATTTTGTGACCAGAAAAAGCGTCGATGAGTAAGCATTGATGCAGCATTAAGATCTACAGAGCTCCCATCGGGTAAAACAACAGCCAATTGTTGTCCAGGATCTGCTGTATAGCTCACTGTATTAAAGAAAAGCCCAATAATTAATACTATAGAAGCTGCTGCCGTAAAAGTATATATGATTGGTTTTAGGTTAATCACCTTTGCTTTTTTAAGCCCATAAATTTTACCTAAAGTTTTTGTTAATGAAGGTTGTAGGTCAAAAGAAGGAGCTTTAAAATAGGTTAGCCCTTCTACGATTTTTTTATAATCGTCATATTCGGGAAGCTTTTTTAACTCTTCCAATTCTTCAGGGTTAAGATCGTTATTTAACCACTTTGCCAGATATGTATTTTCCTTTTCGTCGAGCATAATTTCTACCTTGTATCAGGAGAATAACAGCTAAGGTGTAAAATACCCTACCGTCTTTTATATATTTTTAACCAATTTTCTTAATTGCTTTAGTGCATTATGCATTCTTTTTTCTACTGCTTTTACCGAAATGTCTAGCATTTCGGCAATTTCATTATATGTTTTTTTATCAATTCTATTGAGTAGAAAAACCTCTCTTTGGCCATCAGAAAGTTCGGAAATCGCATTCTGAAGCTTATCCATGAACTCCTTTTCTTCCATCACATAATCCGGAGCCTCAATATTTTTGGTGCTACGAGGTATTTTTGCATATTCTAGCCTTACTTTCTTATGAGCAACTTGATTTAAGAATAAATTATTGGCAACAGTACACAAAAAACCTTTTGTTCTCTCAAAGATTATTTTTTTACAGTTATCCCAAAGTTTTATAAATGCCTCTTGCATTATATCTTCTGCTTGTTCCTTATCTCCGCACTTGTAGTAAATAAAATTTCTTATGTCCTCAGCATGTGTCTCGAATAGCTTGGTGAATACGGGTTGTTCACAAACAGATTTTGAGGATTGGGTCATAAAAAAGGAATTTTTTCAATTTGAGGTAGGGTGAAATGGTTCCTACCTGTTATTAATCCAAAAATAGCTGATTATGAATTCGAAAACAAATCTTAAAATAGCATTAACTATAATTTCAATAATTGCCATAATCGCAATAGGACTAAAAATAAAACCAATTCTCGATAACTATGATAATTTTAATCCTGAAAAAGTTTATAAAGTAAACTATAAGTTCTTTTTTAAGTCAGAAGATAAAAACACTTCATTAAAAACATATACCCCCAGTAGCAACTCAAGACAAAGAATTTCTAATGAAAATATCAAAAACGACAGTACTCTGTCTTTTGTCAAGAAAAAAGAAATTGACGAAAATATAAGAGCAATTTGGAACACTGTAGAGAGAAATACATATCATTCTGTAGATTATGAATTTGTTTTTGAAGGAAAAGATAAACATTTTAGAATCCCAAAAGTTTTTAATATTGCATCAGGCAAGTATCGAAAATACCTTAAACCTACAGAAGATATCCAATCTGATAATGAAATTATCAATGAATTAGCGACTCAACTCAGACAAAACACTAAAAATGATAGAGAAGTAATCAAAAATATTTTTGAGTATGTATATGCTATTCCTTCGGCACCAATCATTACGCTTACAGATGCGGTAACTACAATCGAACAGAATAGAGCCTCTTGCAATGGAAAAAGCAGATTATTTGTAGCATTAAGTAGAAATTTAGGATATCCTGCAAGAATAAAAGGTGGGATTATTGTAGAAAATACGGATAAAAGAACATCACATGCCTGGGTAGAAGTATTGATTAATGAAACATGGGTTCCTTTTGATGCATTAAATAATCATTTTGGGTTTTTACCTGCCAATTATTTAGAGCTGTATCGGGGGGATAAATCCTTAATTACTCATACTGCAGGCATTCAGTTTGATTATACCTATAAGATGGAGCAAGTACATCATATTTCTTTCTTAAAAATGAATTCTGAAGAAATTTATAATCTACCGGGCTTTTCTCTTTGGCATTTGATCGATAAAAACGTAATACCAACAGGAGCTCTACATCTCTTATTATTACTGCCTATTGGGGGATTTTTGGTAGCTTTTTTAAGAAATATTGTTGGATTAAAAACTTTTGGAGTATTTCTGCCTGTATTGATAGCCTTTTCTTTGTTACATACAGGTTTTATCTCTGGAATTGCAATTTTTGTGGGACTTATTATGTTTATTGGATTAATATCATACCCTTTTGATAAACTAGGGTTGTTGTACACTCCAAAAGTGGTAATTTCACTTACCACAATGGTATCTGTGATCCTTTTGGCAACACATTTTGGAGTTAAAAATAATATAGAATGGCTTACCAAATTAACATTCTTCCCTATTATTATTCTTACTATTTCGGCAGAACGCTTTTCACGTTCTACTCTTGAAGATGGATACATAAAAGCTATAGATAAATTGTTTCAAACATTAATAGCTACATCAATTTCTTATCTCATACTATCATGGTCATGGTTACCATCTGTACTGGTTTTATTTCCTGAGGTAGCTCTTTTAATAATAGCATTGTCCACTTCATTAGGGAGATATATTGGGATACGATGGGTAGAATTATTTAGGTTCAAGCCTCTTTTGAAAGCAGAAAAATAAAAAAACATCTTTTTTTGGTAGGGTATATAAACACTCACCTGTTTCTATAGCATACAAAAAGATAATACTAAAAAATACACATATGTTCTCAATAATTTTCAACAAGAAATCAACTGTAGCATCTGGCGTAATTGGTTTGAATGAAAGAAATATAAAACTCATTTATCCCAATAATCCGAAGAGACATTATCCTTTAGCAGATGATAAAGTGCTTACTAAAGAAATATTACATCAATACCATATCCCTTGCGCAGAAACCTATGCAGTAATCGAATATAATAGTGATATTAAAGAAGCTTGGAAATCCTGTAAACATTATTCTTCTGTAGCAATAAAACCAGCAAATGGTTGTGGGGGTGGTGGAATTAAAATTCTTAAAAAGAATAAAAAAGGTAATTGGACATGTAATGGTGAGATGATTACCGATCGAGAAGTATTTCAGCATATGGCATCTATTATTATGGGATTCTTTTCCTTAGGTTCTCACGACAGGGTACTTATCGAAGAATGCATAGAGCCACATCCTTTTTTTTATGAAATATATCCGCAGGGAGTACCCGATTTTAGAATTATAACACTTAATAAAACCCCATTAATGGGAATGTTAAGAATGCCCACAGATAGGTCTGATGGTAAAGCCAATCTTCATCAAAATGGAGTAGGTATAGGTATCGACATGAAAGAAGGAAGGTTATTAGAAGTATACGATGGCAAAGAATATAGCAATCATCATCCAGATAGTACATTTTTGGTTAATGGTACCCCCATACCGTATTGGAAAGAGATTTTGGAAATATCTGTAGCAACGGCTAAGGCATTTCCACTAAACTATCTGGGGATTGATATTGTGATTGATAAAAATAAGGGTCCGCAAATTATGGAAATCAATGTTCGACCTGGTCTTGGGATTCAGCTAGTAAATAAAACCGGGTTAAAAGAAGTAATAAAACAAGCTATTTGAATAACACATTAAACAAAAGAAGAAAAATTGTAATGGAAAAGAGAAATATAATACGTACTACATTCATCTTATTTATATACACTATTGGCTTTTCACAGAGTAAAAACACTTTTGATATCGAAACGCAGGGAGGATATGAATATAACTATTTTAAAAGCCCTAAAGAAGTAAGAGTGAATGATAGTGTACTTACAAAAGAGGATTTGATATCAAGCAGTATTTATCAGGATTTCTCAATTAATTATAAATATCGATATAAATGGGAAAAAAATCGAGTGAGATTGTTTTTAAATCCTTTTTCAAGAATATTCTATGAAAATTTTGATGATAGTTATTGGAGCTTGGATACAAGAGCAAAATATGATCACAGATTTACTAAAAAAACTACTTTTTTGGCCGAAGTTAGATTTAAGCGAATGAATAGAGAAGGTTTGGGTGGGGATCAGGATGTGTTGATTAATCCACTAGGATATACAAACTATGGAGCCACTGCGGGAATAAAAATCATACCTTTTAATGCTAATGAAATGATATTAGAAGGATTTTATAACTTCAAAAATTTTGATGCTTTTGGAGTAAGAGATCTACAATTTGATGAGTTTGGAATTCAATTCTACAGTGATCAATCCTTTACCGTAAATCGGTTAGAACATAAACTAGGAATGAATATATATTTCAAGAAAAGAAAGTATGATACTTTTAATGCTAGCGAAATTGATACCGACGGCAAAAGAGATTGGGACTATATAAAAGGAAGTTTGTTTTATGAATTACCGTTTAGTGAAAAATTTAAAATAAAGCCCAATTTTGTGTATTACGCAAGGATTGATAATTCTACCGGGCGTTCTGGATTTAATCAGTTTGGTCCTGGAATCAATATGAAGTATAAAAATAAAGTAACCAAAGTACGAACCTCTCTATCTTTTATTACCAGAAAATACAAAGAAATTGAAGCCAGAAATACCGAAATGGCGATAGGAGAAAATCTTAAATATCAATATGCAAATTTTCATCTTAACGCTTCACATCAAATAGGAAACGGGTTTTCATTAACTGCAACATTATATTCTAGGGTGAGAAGTACAAATTATACAGATATAGACGCCCGTTCTTTCAGAAATTATAGAAATCAATATGCAGGAATAGGCGTTCTATGGGAATTATAACATTATTCCCCTTTATTTATTGTTAGTTTTTTTGGTTAAGCGTTACTTTTGTAGCGCTTAACTTTTTAATTAAGATTCAACTGGTAAAATTAAGATTGGTAATATTCGACTATTAGCCTAACTTATCTTGCTAAAAGTGAACTCTTATTACGTATCTAAAAGTTGATTTGAAAACTATAATTAAGTAAAGACAATGGCAAGAGACGAAAAATTAAAAGAACGTTGGGAAAATCTGGTAAAAAAACTGTCGGATCAGTTTGCAGATGGAGAAGATTTAGATCTCGATGGGATTATATATCTAATAGGAATACAAGAATTGGGTCAGTTGCATAGAAGGTTTAAAAAAGAAGAAAAATTAGACTTAATGCATATTGCTATATGTCGACTCTTAGAACCTTATGGTTATTATGAATTTGATTATTATGATGATGAAGGCTGGCCGCATTATAAGATTAAAGAACAATTACCAAATCTTAAAGCAGGTGAACAATCTGTTTTGATGAAAGAAGCTATTGTAAGTTATTTTTTGGTAAGTAAATATATTGCATAATCATATAGTATCGAGAACAAAATAAGATATCAACATCACGATTTACGGAAAATAACCTATTTGAACTCGATACATGTCGAAAACATAATTGATCAGTACGAAATGAAATTAAGAATATAAATGTACTATTCTATATAACCTAAATTGCGTAAATTTGCCGTTCTATTAAGAAAATAGTGATGATTGATAAGATTAAAGAGTATATAGAAGAAGTTGATAGTTTTAAAGCTAAAACTAAAGAAGATGTTGAGGCATTTCGAATTAAATTTTCGGGTAAAAAAGGATTGATCAATGAATTCTTTGCAGAGTTCAGAAATGTAGCTAATGATCAGAAAAAAGAATTTGGACAAGCTATTAATGCTCTTAAAGTAGCAGCAGAAGGAAAGGTAAAATCTTTAAAAGATGAATTAGAATCCAAAGACGAAGAAAAAGGACTTTACGGTGACCTTACAAGACCAGCAGAGCCTATTGCTTTAGGATCCAGACACCCTATTTCTTTGGTAAAAAATCAAATTATCGATATTTTCTCCCGTATAGGATTTAATGTAAGCGAAGGCCCAGAGATAGAAGATGACTGGCATAACTTTACAGCACTTAATTTACCAGAATATCACCCGGCAAGAGATATGCAGGATACGTTTTTTATTCAAACAGACCCTGATATTCTGTTACGTACTCATACCTCATCGGTTCAAGTACGATATATGGAAAATAATAAACCGCCAATTCGTACGATTTCTCCAGGAAGGGTATATCGTAATGAAGCTATTTCTGCACGGTCACATTGCTTTTTTCACCAGGTAGAAGGATTGTATATTGATAAAGATGTGTCTTTTGCCGATTTAAAGCAAACACTTCAATACTTTACTACAGAGATGTTTGGTAAATCAAGAATTAGATTGCGCCCATCGTATTTCCCGTTTACCGAGCCTAGTGCAGAAGTAGATGTATATTGGGGATTAGAAACAGAAACCGATTATAAAATGACCAAAGGAACAGGTTGGTTAGAAATTATGGGCTGCGGAATGGTGGATCCTAATGTGCTTAAAAACTGTAATATAGACCCTCAGGAGTATAGTGGTTTTGCATTTGGGATGGGAATCGATCGTATTGCACTCTTATTATATGGAGTATCTGATATTAGAATGCTTAGTGAAAATGATGTGCGTTTCTTAGAACAATTTAAATCTTCACTATAGGGTACAACATGAAGAAAGATATTGAAATACCCATTGTGGAAGGTGTTTATATTGCAGTGATCAAAGAATGGGACGAAGAATTTCTTGCCCAACATTGGAACTCCTATATTATTAATGATCGTGAGGCCGCAATAGAGATGGTTCTAGTTGTGACCAAAGGATATGATGGAGATCGAAAAACTTCATTACTACGTCATGGTATAGGAACTATGGAAGCAAAATCTTCTGCCAAAATCGAAATGCTTCAGGAAGAATTACTGGGGATGAATAATGAATTTGTTGTCACTTTCTTTGCAGAAAGTAAAATGTACGATAAAAAATACGTGTTTAGAAAACATACGATAAACGAAAACGCTTTTCAGAATTTACCAGTAATGGATCAATTGGGAGTATTGGTAAAATAAATGTTTTTTAATACTATAAAACTCCAACATTTTTAATGCCGGGGGAATTTTATAACTATCTTATATGACTTGTGGTACGATATCTAGTGAGTTTTAAAGAATTTTTACTGGATAGAACGATCAAAATTCAGAGTAGTAATATTGTGTATTTGTTAGAACAGGACATCCCTCATTTAGTACGGTAAGTGTTACTTTTGACTCTCCTTGGCTAAGATTTACAAAATGAATATTTGTATATCTTTTGGTACTATTATTATTAATAACTTCCCATTTAAAAGTATAGTCAATGGTATAATTCATAGCACTTACAACAGATGGCCTTCTAGCACCCAGATGAAATGCTCTTACTTGAGTTAGATCAGAAGTGGGACAAGGTAATACAAGTGGTGGAATTTCAATATACTTTTTTATAGCTTTTAAAACGTGATCACCTTTTAAATAATAATATTCAATAACTCCTGCATTTTTGTTTACCCTTTTGATGTCTACCTTTTGTTGATATTCCGAACCTGTGATCCTAAAACCTCCTTTAACATTCCAGAATAAGAAACCAGGATGATAACCTTCTGTGGTTATAATGGTTCCTGTGTGTGGAATAGTATTTCCATTTTGTATGGTAACAGAGCCTTTATACGATAGTACTCTCCACAAGCCTGAAGATTTATTAGCTACAGTAACTATATTATTGCTATTTTGAAGTTCTTCTTTTGATAAAGTTTCCGAAGATACATTCTCTAATTTATCTCCAGAGAAATCAGAGGGGTTATCATCATTTTCACAGCTAATAAAAATAGCCATCATTAGTACAGTAATTGTTTTTAAAATTTTTTTTGTCATGAATTTAATTTTTGGCATAAAGACCTATAAAATGAAACATTATCAAACCACTATTAAAATAAATGGTATTTGAATGGGTTAAAGTAGATGCAATACAATACCCGTACTACACAGTTTTCAGGGATAGTTTTTATTTAAGAAGATTTTTGCAAATAACCATTAATTTTAATTACAACTGTAAGTTATGATGAGTTGATGAGACTAATAAATATCGATAAAAAGCTATTATAGTCGATAAAATACCCATTTTAACGTTAATCATTTGTTAATTAGAAGTATTTTTCTGATTTTTGTAGCTGTAATTGGAAATACAACATATGAAGAGACTTTTACCAGCTTATGCTACGTTTTTGGTCTTGATACTTTTTGGGATGTATTCTTGTAGAAAAGGAGATTCTAATGCCTCGAAGATTATGATAGTTGGCATATGGCAATTGAAGCAAGAGTTTAGTAATGAAGAAGAAAATGCGCCATTAGAAGAATTCCCGCTTTCCTCTTGTGAAAAAATGACAACTTTGGAAGTGTTAAAAAATGGTAGATTTATTGAGAAAAATTATTATAATGATTTTGGAACAGGAGGAGAATGTATAAAGGATACAGAAGATACTCATGGGAGTTGGAAAAAAGAGTCAGATGGTAAGTTTTATTTTATGTATGATAAGAGTGAAATCTTATTATTTAATACATCTTATGTAACTGTTAAAAATGGAGATTTAGTAATTACCATTGAGTATGATGATCCTGATTTAGGATATGAAACTACCCTAAAATTTATTTATTCAAAAAAACATCAGGAAACTAGTTACTTACCAAAGTAAAGAACCCGTATTTAATATACGGGTTCTTTGTAGGTTAAAATTTCTGATTAGATTTTCGGGCCGCATTGGTTTTTTGTAAAGTTTCTAATGCCCACAAATAATGTTGTTGTGTTTCTTGGGTAACACCATGCTTACTTTTGTGAAGCATAAGGCGTTCATAAAGTTTTTTCTCTGTCATATATATTGATTTTGGTTAACAACTATATTGATTAAGTATCTTTTATATATCGATAAAAATGTATAGGCTTACGAACTCGGAAACTCTGTTGATGTTGTATCAGTGTTGTCAGGCTTAAGTGCTTCTAGCATAGCAATAAAATTGCTTTGTTCTTTTTTACAAAACTGATGCTCCTCTTGATAGGCTAACATATATTGATATAACTCTTCTTGGGTCATACATAATCATCTGATACAACAAATATAGTAAAAAATTACCGATCGGTAATTGAATTTGTGTTTTATTAAGCTGAATTTTCCGTTGTGGAAGAATGTGATAAAAAAGAGCTACTTAATTTGTTAGCTAAACGTGTAAAAGAATTGAGGTCAAAAAAAGATTTGACCCAAGAAGATGCGCTTAATGATACCGGAATTCACTTTGGAAGAATCGAACAAGGCAAACGAGATATTTCTTTTACAACACTTTTTAAAATCTGTCAATATTTTGAAATATCTCCAAAAGATTTCTTCACCAAAGACTTTGACTAAATCTTTATGATTTAAATTTTCTTAATTTTTATTATCGGATTTTATAGACAAAACCCGTATTCATTTTTTTGAGTACTGGCATATAACCTTGTCTCACTACTTTATATGATTTTAAGCATTAGTAGTTCTCATTCTAGCAAGAATTTTGCTCTTATAGAATGCCTAAGACCAATTTTAATCTACCTTATTCTATTCAATTAATTGTTGTGTAAAATTACCTTTATTAAACGACATCGTCTAATAAAGATTTTGTTGTACATTTGTTTTTTTAAACGAAACCGTCTAATAATGCCAAAAGTAATAGCACAAAAGAATGATTGGATAAAACTGGGATACAAACTCTTTTCTGAGCAGGGAATTTCTGGTATTGTCATAGAAAAGATTGCTAAAAAATTAGAATGCAACAAGTCAAGCTTTTATTGGCATTTTAAGTCCAAGAAGAAATTCATTGATGAACTTATAAATTTTTGGATTACTTCAGAAACAGATCAAATTATACAGCAGACCGAAAAAGCAAAATCTTCGGAAGAAAAAATTGAACAATTTTTGAAAATCACTTTTAAGAATGACCCTTATTTAGAATTCATTTTTTTCTTAAAACGCTATGCTATAAAAAATAAGGAGGTGCAAGCTATTATAGATGAAATTGATACTAGAAGATTAGAGTTTACCACTCAGTTGTTCCAGGAAATCGGATATTCTAAGAAAGATGCTGCTATAAAAGCGAGTATTTTTTATAAATACTTAATTGGGTATCACGAAATGATAAAAAACAAAAAACAATCCAAAAATTACCTCATAGAAGTAAAAAAGGAATTAAAACATTTTATAACTATATGAAAACAATACACGGGAAAATATTAATATTCTTTGGGATTATTCACTCACTATTGGCAGTTTCACCATGGGCATTTTGGAAGCAATTTGCAGGGTTTATGGGCAAGTCCTTTTTCAAAATAAGTGAAGGACTTTTTGAATTTCCTTTACTCGATGGACAAATGAATTATGAAAATTTTGCAGCATTTTGGTTTTTCTATTTCGGACTTTTACTTATTCCTATTGGGGTTCTGGTAAACCATGTAGAGAAAACGAATAAGCAAATTCCCAAAAATTTCATATGGATATATCTAATGATTGTGGGTATTGGGGTGTATATGATTCCTTTTTCGGGTATGACTTTCTTAATGTTACCACACTCGATTTATATGCTTTACACAGGTCATAAATAAAACACACGAACACATCAAATAAACTAAATAATGAAGCGAAATAAGTATTGGATAATCGCAGGAATAATTAACATTTTTACCGCAATCCTACATCTAATTGGTGGCCAAATAGATTTGATTAATCCTTTGATGGAAAGCAGCATTGCTCTACAAATAAAAACTCAACTATTGGGGGTTTGGCATATGGTTACTATCATTCTATATACTTCTTCAATACTTTATTTTAAACATGGCTTTAACCCAACAAACAAAGCAGATATAGCATTAGTTTCTTTTATAAGTTATTTATACATCACTTTTTCATTTGCTTTTATCTTTTCAAGTGTATATAAATTAATACTAGCACCTCAATGGGTTTTACTTCTTCCTATTGGGATATTGGGGGTCATTGGGGTTAAAAAATCAAAGACTACCGCTTAAAATCGGTGGATACATAAATATATTAATTGGCATTGGCCATTTAATCAGACTCATTTGACCAGAACAAATGTTCGAAAAAACTGGTGTGCTAGAAGAAATGAAAACACTAGCACAAATTCATTTTTCTCTTCCATACTTGTTAACGGTTTTTGTTGCACTCGTCTTTATAATTTTTGGATTTTACGGACTCTCGGCAAGCGAAAAAATTAAAAAACTTCCTTTCTTAAAATTTGGTATCTACGCAATTGCTTCTATATATCTTTTTCGCGGGTTGGATTGGTAGCTATAAGTTTGTCATAAAATGCTAATCGTTCTTCCCACATATTGTTTCACATTAAGAATTGCAAAATGTTACCTATGTAAAAAATACTAAAGAAAACCCTATTTAATCGATAAGTTCAAAATCGTATTTTTCGAACTCATTTCCATTAATAATAATAGACAATTGATGCAATCCGGTATGAAATTTTCTGGTCGTAATTATTCTAAAAGGCTGTTTTCTGTTGATAGTCGTTATCGATTTCTCGGGATATATTTTTTCACTTATTTTAAACACTTTTTTAGATAAGCTTCCGTTGGCTTTCTGGTAATAAAGCCCATATTCTAAGCGTAGTTTAGATTCAGAATTACTGGTATTATTAAGTCGAAAAGTGAATGCTAACACCTCTCCAACCCTAACTTTTGGGGTAAGAATCTGTAGTTTTTCTATTTTGATATGTTGAATATTACCAAAACCAAACAATTTCATGATTTCTGTATTTCCTTGTTTCAAAAGAGTTCTGCACCCATGCTTTACTAACCAATCGGTTTCTTTTGTTTTTTTGTACCATTTTTTTGCAAGGTCAACTACAATATCGGGGTTGTCCTTAGCAATATCATTTAGATTATTGGCGACACTTCTTCGTACAGTTTCTGAGGTGTCATTTTTTAAATGTTCGAGAATAGAAAGGATAGGTGTAGGGTCGGTTTTTAAGAAAGGAAGCGCCATAGCCCAAGGTAAACGAGGTCTGCAACCTTCAGATGATAACCTTCTTACCATTGGGTGTCTATGTTTTGACCATTTCTTCATTTGTAATATCCCTTTTTTAGGATTTTTAATGAGAAAAGGGCGAATAGCAAATTCACAACTTGTAAATTGAGTAATTTTTTCGATGGCAAGCATAGAAGTATCATAATGATCTATACCATAATATTCTACAAAATCCGGCAGAAACATATACTCTAAACCATTTTCTTTAATTCTTTCTTTTTGAAGCTGTTTGATAAGCTGTAATAGAACGTTTATGTTTTTGGTATAATCATGTGATAAATGATGTCGCACTGTGATAGTAATATGGCGCATTCGTTGCTTCAATTCTAGGTGTTGCCATTCGGGATCAAAAATTTGCTTAAAAAAAGATGAAGTATCAAAATCCGGAACAACTTTTTGAAAAGCTCCTGTAAATTTTTCAAAAAACTCCTGAGTGTAAATATGTTTCAATAATTCTGCCATTGTAAATAGTGGATTAATTTGAAACAAAAATAAAATGAGGTGGTGACAACCGTATGTCAGCTATGTAGAGTTATAATGTAAACAATATCTGTAAAGTATACTATAAATCCCTGTAAATGGGGTAGTATTTATTATAAAAATGCTAAATCTTTGTATCCTAATTGGAATACTGTTTTAGTAAAACAAAAAAGATGAAAAATTTAAAATTATTTGTTGCATTGCTTACGAGTATTATCATTATTTCATGTTCTAGTGATGACGATACTCCAACTCCTGTTGAAGAAACTACTATTGTTATAAAGGATCTGGAAATTAGTATAGATGAGAACCCTATTGCGGGGCTAGAACTGGGAGTTGTAGAAGCCACAACCAACCAGGGCACTTTAGTGTATACTATCAAAACAGAAGAACCATCCGGAGCTTTTGCTATAGATGCTACAGGAAAACTTAAGGTAAAAGATGCTACACTATTTGATTATGAAACCAGGCAAACCCTTACTGCAAAAGTACAGGTGAGAAATGGGGATATAACTAAAGAAGCTAGGGTATCCATAACACTAAATGATGTTAATGATGCTTCTATTATAGTAAAAGATTTTGAAGCTACCATAGATGAGAACCCAAATACCGATCAGGGCCTTGGTATTATAGAGGCCACTACTGATCAGGGAGAGTTAACTTATAGCCTTACAGCTGAAGAACCATCCGGGGCTCTTGCTATAGATGCTAAAACCGGAAACCTTACCGTAAAAGACGCTACACTGTTTGATTATGAAACCAGGACAATCCTTACCGCAACAGTACAGGCAAACAACGGAAAACAGAATAAAGAAGCTAAGGTAACCATAACGTTGAATAATGTTAATGAAAATATTGTTTTTGCAGATCTTAACTTTAAGAATGCATTACTGGCACATACCGACCCTATAATAGACACCAACACAGATGGAGAAATATCTATAGAAGAAGCTAAAGTGGTTACGAAGATGGGTATAGCTAGCAAAAATATTTCTGATCTTTCCGGAATCGAATATTTTACTGCGTTAACTATATTGTATTGTCCCGGAAATCAAATTACTAGTATGGATTTAAGTAAAAATACTGTATTAACCCGCCTAACTTGTACTGCTAATCAACTTACTTCGTTAGATGTAAGCAAAAATATTAAATTAGATAGTATAGATTGTACCGTTAACCAACTCACTTCATTAGATGTAAGTAAAAATACTGAATTGACTAGGCTATATTGTTTTAGAAATCAACTCATGTCGTTAGATGTAAGTAAAAACACTACATTGACCACATTGGTTTGTTATGAAAATCAACTCACTTCGTTAGATGTAAGTAATAACCCTGGGTTGACTACATTGGGCTGTGGCTTAAATAAACTTACTGCCTTAACTATAAAAAATGGGAACAATGCTACTTTAAATCAAGTATATGTAAAAGATAATCCTTCCCTCACTTGTATACAGGTAGATGACCCTACTGCTGCATATCTAACAAATTGGCAAAAAGATGATTCAGCTAGTTATGCCAGTGATTGTACACGCTAGGATTACATTAATAATAAAATCAAGTGCTATTAAACGCTCCTTTTGATGAGGTATTTAGCATCTTTCATTAATAATCTATGAAAGATGCTAAATACCTTCTTCTGGATTATTACCATTAACTGTAAGTTGCCTTTGTTTAAGTAGCTCTACAGCCCACTTATAATGTTGTAGCATTTCCTGGGTTACACCATATTTTTTTTTGTAACACATTAACCGCTCGTATAATTTTTTCTCTGTCATGACTATTGATTTTTAATTTATATTTTCACTTTTCTTCTTCTTTTGAATTGCTATCAGGTTTTAAGGTGTTTAATATTTTAATAAAATTACTTTGGTCTTTTTCGCTAAACAAATGTTCTTTTTGATATGCCAACATATAGTGGTATAATTCTTCTTTTGGATTACTATCAGGTTTTAAAGTTTTTAATAGCGCGATAAAATTGCTTTGGCCTTTTTCACTAAATAGATGTTCTTTTTGATACGCCAACATATAGTGATACAACTCTTCTTTGGTCATAACTTGAGATATCTTTTAATTTTACTATGCAATATACTGCATATTTATAACAGATAATCAAGTGTTTAATAAAATAGAGGTACCTGCTGTATTTTTGCTAACAGGAAATTAGTCATTTTTGAGGATGGCTAAAGATGATAAATTCAAAGAAGCATTAGGCAATCGACTGCGAAGTTTACGGCTAGACGCTGGATTAACATTGGTAGAATTAGCCGAAAAATCCGGAGTAAGTTACCGAACTATTATTGATATCGAAAAAGCAGACACCAGACCTTCTGTCGAAGTAATCAGGTTGCTCTGCAATGCATTAGAGTATCCTCTCTCTGACTTTTTTAAATTCAAATACTAACAATAGGATATACGAATAACTATATCTCAGTTTGTAGTACTAAAAATTGTTAAAAACCTAACCTATAGGTATATACTTTATATCTAGGTATAGGTATTGATCCCGCAATTAAGAAACTGTTTAAAAAGCGTATTTTCTAAAAACTACCAATTTTTGATATATATGGTTTCTAAACATGTTCTTAAGAATTTTTCCTGATCTTAAATTACGGAGAAAATTCTTACAATTCTTACGGGAACCCGTATGGGATATATTAATTTTTTTTATATGAGACTGTATTTTAACTATTATACATTAATAATAATGAGTAAAACTAGTTGTAGCCCCCTCAAAAATAAGGGGTAAATCCCCCCTTCATTTCGATGTTGCATATTTTTTAGGGTTCCTTGTATCCATAATGCTATCAAGATATAATGCTTTCTTTACCAATATTTGATATAGACCTCACAGGTTTCCGAAACCTGTGAGGTCTTCAAAAACCCTGCTGCACCATGCAAGAAGGTTTTTTATGATTAGAATGTATTGCTGCATCATGCAGGAAGCTTTTTTAACCGTAGATTTTGCCCCTGCATGGTGCAGCACGCTTTTCTAAATCTGGATTTTGTTCCTGCATCATGCAACAAAGTTTTTTAACCCTGGTAAGAGTTGCTGCATGATGCAGTAATCATCCTACTCTTGTATCATTTCTTCTTCTATATCGGTATCGGTGCTAATTGCCCCTCTTTTTTCTACAAGGATATTGTATTGCTCGGTTAGTGTATTGATTTCTTGTACTACAGTATCATAATCTTTAGATGGGTTTAGGGTGGCATGAGCCGTAATATGATTAATTAGTATGGTATAGCTTTCTTTGGCTTTGTCTCTAAGCTCGGTAACATTTACCTTACTATCTACGGCATACTCGGTATTACGTTCCAGGTATTTGGTATTAAACAAATCATTGCTTTCTCCCAGTTCTTTTGCCCAATCGGCAAGTCCCAAAGCAGTAATCGCGGATTTTAGAGAAGAAACAGTAGACCAATCTTGTATAAGATTACGTAGGTTGGTGGTTTCTGTTTGGTAATTTTGCCTTGCGATAGTACCGCCATATTGGTCTATACTCTGCAATAGGTCTTTGCCAGCATCTTGTTTGATCTGATCATAATGATAGGTGTATGCTTCTACAGCTGTTCTTATCCCTATAATGGCAAGGTCTCGGCGCTTATCTAGTGCTTCTAGCTCCTGGGTGATGGTACTGCCCAGTTGTTTTTTATATACCCCATCCATAACAGAGATTTGCTGGTTTAAGGCATCGATCTGTGTTACAACTTGTAATGCCTGCGGATCTCGCTGTAGTACATTTTTTTTTACATCGGTAAGATATTGTATAAACTCGCTATTGCGAAATTTATAAAAAGTGGGTGTAGTAAACATTGGTTTTAAGAGTTTTAAAAAGGTTAATGAATTATGTTTGTTGGTTTTTATTGTATTAGTTTCTTGTTTAAGTTTAGTTAAATCTTCATTAACATCAAAAGTCAATTTTTGTATTTTTTTTGATATTACAGTAACAGCTTTGTTTTCATTTCGTTTACTTACGGCCAACGATTGATGTATGAAATGGCTTCATACATTCGTTTTATAAGTTTTTTAAATTAGTTCACTTTTGACGAATTAGTTACAGTACTTCCAATAGGAATATTGTTGATGATAGGATATTTCGAATTGGTCCAATAATCATCTTTACTTGCATTACAATAATTTTCATGGGATATTAGCTTTTCTCTGGATTTCCATTCATTCATATTAATATTAATGTTTTCCGAAGAAGTACTTCCATTATAAATAGGGTTTTTCAACCAATCAATAAAATAAGAATTAATGATAGACATTCCTTTAACTCCTCCTAAAATAATAGCGTGATTAGGCAAAGCATGGTCATTAGGAATACCTTTATTACAAATCTTATCGGGCTTTATAGCATTGAAATAATTATTCATAACTGTAATACCTTTCACATGTGCATTATTATTAATGCTTAAAGCTTCATATTGAAACCATTCCCAATAACAACCGATAAAAGAAATATTTGTTAAATCTGCAATAGACTCTCCCAACACAGGTCTATTATCTATATGAACACCTTTTCCATATTCAAAAGTGCAATTATTAAAACTTATGTTAGAAGAGGGGCCATTTATAAGTACTAAATATTCACTATCTTTTTTAGCACTATTACTTAAAACACAGCTTTCAATTAATAGCTGATTACATTGTTCATTAAACCTATATCTGTTTTTATGCTGAGCTTCATACTTGTCATATCTCGTATCTAAAATACTAGTACAATTTCTTATAGTACTTGACCAAAAGTGGTCTGCATAAATATCATACTGAAGATTCCTGAAAATTATGTTTTCAATCAAACCTCTTTGGTTTTGACTTATTTTGATTCCAGTTACCAAAATAGATTTAAAATCATCTTGGTTGGTTGGATCATCGGGGTTATATATATTATAAACCGGGTTATAGTTGGGATTATAAAATATAAGAGTCAAATCTTTTATAATCATATCATTTATTGTATCAGTACTAGGCATTTCGAGATTGAAAATAGCTTTAATGTTAGAATCGGTTCTTATTATTGACCCTCTTGCTGTTTCCCCTTGGATTCTTAAAAATAAAAAACGGTTATCACTTGTGTCAATTGTGAGAGATTTTTTAATCATATAACCTCCTCTTGGGAGAAAAACAATTTTATGGTTTAGTTGAGATAAAAAGATTGCTTTTTGAATAGCGTCTGTATCATCGGTTATATTATCTCCCTTTGCTCCAAACCATTTCACATTGATATTTTGAACAATTGGTTTACCTATTATTTTGCCATCTTCTGTTAAAGGATCGTTATCAGATATAAAATCAAATATTTGATACATACCTGCATCGATACTGCAATTAAGAGTTAATTTTACATTGCTATATATCTTTAGAAAATTTCCTTTAAAAAAATTAAGTTCTATTCCTTTTGGAATTTCGAAATCAGTAAGAATTTCTATATCTCCCTTTATTGTAATAGTACCATTGCCATTAAGACTTGTAATTGCATCAGATAAAATGTTATTAATATTTGGATTATTGTCTTGTATTCCACCAGAAATAATAAATTCTGTTGTTTGCTGTCCTAATGAAATAAATGATGATAGTATTAATAATGCTGTGAGTATTTTAGTCATTTGAATTAAGTATTTTATGTTTCGGTTTTTAGTATATGTCTTAGAGAATGAAAATGTTACTTGAGTTTAGCATTCTTGTGATTGCTTATAACAACAATATAAACCCAATAAGGCCTACCAGTTTATGATTTATAAAAGCAGTGTAATTTTTAAATTTTTCTGGATAGAAAAATTTGAGAAGACTAATTTAAAAAGAAAAATGGTAAAACCAATAATGATTTACCACAGAGATTATAGCGATTTTTCTTTGTTACCAAGGCTAGGTATTATTGGTGCTGGGTTTATAGTTTATAAAGAGAGTTATTAACTGTTTTACAGTTTCTTAAGAAAATAACCTTATGATAGTTCATAACTGTCATGTCTTTGGCCTAGACCTTCAAGGTTTTTAAAACCTTGAAGGTCTACGAAAGTGTTTTTTTGTGCTACTGGCATAAAAACAAATCATCAATAAATAATATTAGTTATCAAAAACTTTGCAACTTTGCTTCTTTTAGACTTTGTAACTAGCTATTTGTTAAACTAATACCCAACCTTCTCCCTAACTCTTGCTAATACAGTATCGGCAATAGCAGTAGCTTTTTGGGCCCCAATAGCCAGGGCTTCGTCTATTTCATTAAGGTTATCCATATAATAGGCATAACGTTCGCGTTCAGAAGCAAATTTTTCGATTAATAGTTCATAAAAAGCTTGTTTTGCATGTCCATATCCGTAGTTTCCTCCCTGATAATTCTTACGCATTTCTTCTTGCTGTTCTACGGTAGCGATAAGTTTATATAGCGCAAATAAGTTACAGGTATCGGGATCTTTTGGTTCTTCTAGCGGAGTACTATCGGTCTCGATAGACATAATCTGCTTACGCAGTTTTTTATCTGGTAAAAACAGGTTAATGATATTTCCTTTTGATTTACTCATCTTACCACCATCTGTTCCCGGCACATACATGGTTTCTTTTTGCACCTGGGCTTCGGGTATTACAAACATTTCACCCATTTGGTTATGCATTCGCGAAGCTACATCGCGAGTCATTTCAAGATGTTGTAGCTGATCTTTTCCTACAGGAATAATCTCTGCATCATAGAGCAGGATATCGGCCGCCATTAGCATAGGATAGGTAAATAATCCAGCATTTACATCTTCGAGACGATCTGCTTTATCCTTAAACGAATGTGCAAGCGTTAGTCGTTGATAAGGGAAAAAACAGCTTAGATACCACGATAATTCTGTGACCTGCGGGATATCACTCTGTCGATAAAAAACAGTTTTTTCTATATCCAGCCCACAAGCCAACCAGGCAGCAGCAGTAGAATAGGTGTTTTCTCGTAATGTCTTGGCATCCTTTATTTGTGTAAGCGAGTGCATATTGGCAATAAACAAAAACGAATCGTTTTCTGGCTCATTGGCCATTTGAATTGCCGGAATTATAGCTCCTAATAGGTTTCCTAAATGCGGAGTGCCTGTACTCTGTATTCCTGTTAGAATTCTGGACATGGTAATATATTATCTTTTATTACGGTTTTACGTTTTAAACGTTGGTTACGTATCTTATTGATTTCTAAAAATTAATGAAGTATTTAGTTTACAGATTTTAGTATAATAAATAATGTTCTGCCTGCTTATACTTCAAGTATATAACTATACTATTTTCGGCAAAGGTAATTTTTTTGTTCACATAGCTCAAACCAATTGTGTATTTTTGAGGAGATGTATATACTTAGAAACATACTTATCCTACTATGGCGTATCTGGTTTTATATCGTTATGGGTATTCCTATACTTGTTATGTTTCCTGTGTTATTAGTGCTTTCGTCGAGAGAAGAATGGTATTCACAATTTTTTGTAGTTGCCAGGTTATGGGCAAAAATCGTGTTGTATGGATCAGGTTTTTTACCCAAAGTTACCAAAGAAGCAGAACCCGATCGTAAAAAAAGTTACATGTTTGTTGCTAATCATACCTCGATGACCGACATTATGTTAATGCTATATGCCATAAAAAACCCTTTTGTATTTGTAGGGAAAAAAGAGCTGGCAAAAATCCCGATTTTTGGATTTTTCTATAAACGCACTTGTATATTGGTAGATCGAAGTAGCCAGCGAAGCAGGAAAGAAGTATTTGATCGTGCACAGGCAAGGTTACATGATGGTACAAGTATTTGTATTTTTCCAGAAGGAGGAGTTCCCGATGATGAATCTGTGATTTTGGACGAATTTAAAGATGGAGCCTTCAGATTAGCGATAGATCACCAAATTCCTATAGTGCCGTTAGTGTTTTTAGATAATAAAAAACGATTTTCGTACACTTTTTTTAGCGGGAGCCCGGGAATTATGAGAGCTCGTGTTCTTAAAGAGGTCCCTACAGAAGGATTAACACAAGAGCACAAAAAAGAGCTGAAAGAAAAAACACATACTCTTATTTTAAAAAAATTAGAAAAAGATCTCACTTTATGAAAAAAGCCGGCCTCTTAAAACCAATAGCAACCCTTCTATTATTATGCTCCTTAAACTTTGTTGTTGCTCAAGCTAAACAGGTAGTAGGCACAAAAAGGATTACTTCAGTTTTATTAGGCACTTCAGTTCCTTTAGAATCTAATGATAAATCAATGAGTGTTTATGAAAAGAACATAGAGGATTTTACACGAGCACAAGACTCGATTACTGTGTTGAATATTGTGCTAACCGATAAAGACTTAATTAAAAGAGTTAAAAATGAATCTAAATTATTAAGCAAAATCACAGATAAACATTTACGATCATCTAAGTATAGTTTGAAATTAAAAAGCATAATCGAAATTTTGTCTAAGATATCACAAGAACACAGAAGACTTGTAAAGGAAAATAAATAAAATAGACATGAAAGAGCCTAAACCATTAAAGATAAAGAAGAAATGTCTTTTCGGTTGTGACGTGGATTGTGAGCTTATTAAAAAGAGCTAAAAGAAAAAAAAGAGATCCTATTTTAAATTAGAAGCAAATCTCATTTTATGAAAAACCGAAAGCCGTTTCTCCCCAGAAACGGCTTTGTTCATCATTGCTTTACCCGGCTTATGTATTAAAACTTCGTTATGAAGGTTTCAATTACCATAAAATATAACATTTTATTAGTTTCAGCATAGCATCGCTATGGTTATACTTAAAAATGTAGCGAAGCGCTATATTTTGCAGTAGTTGGAAACTGTAATAGATTTTTTAATACATAAGCCGGGTTTTAAAGCAATAACTACCTAACCAACTAAAAAATCGTTATGTTTCTTAAAATTTGATACTTACTCCAGTATATACACCAAAATAATAAGGCTTAAAATTATTGGCATTGTCATTAAAGGCATTAAACTGATACTTAAAAATAGGCTCGAGATTAATCTCAAATTGATCTGATATATTATAATCGACACCTATCCCTATATTACCACTAAAACTTACATCATTAAGATTATTGGCTTCTCCTATAGGAGTTTCAAAATCACCAGCCTCTATAGAAATTTCGTTGCCCTGTAAGAATAATGTACTGATACCTCCAATCATATTTACTCCAATTTTTTTATCAACCAAAGCATATTTCATTTCAACCGGAACTTCTAAATAGGCAATACTTTGATTAAGTAATCCTACATTTTGTTTTTGTTCTATCGCATTTCTGTTAAGATCAGAGAATTCAGACCCGATATCAGTATTTCTTACGTTTCCGATATCAGAAATCAAAATGGCTCCGGCAGTAGCGTTATAGTTTACATTTTCTAGGTTTTGCCCAACTGCTGATGGAGAAAAACCAATACCTTTGGTATTATAACTAAGATCTACTTTATTTACTCCAGAACGCACACTAAATCTTTTGTTTATGGCATAAGAAACATGCACACCATAACTCATATTTACTTGTCCGTTTTTGTTATTATCTGCAAATTGGGCATCAATCGAAGATCCGCTTCCGATAGAACTATAATATACAGGGGCGACATTAGGCGCAACATTCCATTTTTTGGTTGATGAGGATTCTTTAGCTATTTCTTCATTACCATCTTTATGTATAACATCAAAGATGGATTTCTTACCGTTGTCATTTGTATTCTCAACATCTTCTTCGGGGGTTTTGTTCTTTGTATCATTATCAATACTATTTTCGGCTAAACCTTGAGTGGTTGTGTTACTTTTCTCATTTGGTGTTACAAAAAAAGGAGGTTCTTTTTCTGAAATGGATTTTTTGTCCTTTTGGTCAGCTATAGTGGTTTTTTCGATGGTATTATCTTGTGTAGTACCAGGCCCTTCTTTTGGATTAGAAGGGATTTGTGCCGTATTGCTATTATTTGATTCAGTATGATTTGCAATTCTGTTTTTAGTTGCAGAATGGGGAGCAGGGCTTAATTTATCACTGTTTTTGGGTTGCGAAGGCACTTGCTCCAGAGTTTTAGCAACCGCATTTTCTTTTGTAGCAGAAGGCTCAAAATAATTATGTTGACCAGCATCATTATCCTCATCAAGATTAGTGTTTTTTGTTTTTTGATTAGTCGGGTTGGCTTCTTTTTCTTCTGTAGTGACTATAACATCTTCTAAAGACGGTTTGACCTGCTTGTTAGGTGTCGTTTTTGTATGTTCAATTGTATTTTGAGTATCAGAATCGGTGATGATATCATTTTGTTCTATGCTAGTACTAAAAGGTAAAGAGCTTATACCTAATATAAGGGCAATTAATGCTGCTACCCCAGCAACTCTATACCAAAATGGGATCAGAAAAACTCTTTTTTTGTTTTTATTTTGATGTGCCTTTATTTTTTCCCATACTATTTCATCGGGAATGACTTCAAAATCTTTGAATTTTTCCTGAAATAAACGATCTATATTTTTTTTATCACTCATCTTCGTTCTTCAATTGGTCGAACATAAAGCTCTTGGTTGGTTTGTATTTTTTCTTTCAAAATATTTCTTGCTCTTGCCAGATTAGATTTAGAGGTTCCTACAGATATTTCTAACATTTCTGAAACTTCTTTATGGGAATAACCATCTAACACATATAGATTAAACACTAATCGATATCGATCGGGTAATTGCTGTATAATCTCTAAAAGATAATCCATAGAGATCTCTTCTTCATCGACTTCAACTTCAACTTCTTCAATCTGTTCTTCATTAATGATATCAAAAACTTTTTGTTTTCGATATTTCTGTAATGCTGTATTAATAGTTACTCGTTTTATCCACCCTTCAAAAGAGCCTTGATTTTTATATTGACCAATTTTATCAAAAATAGTTATAAAAGCATCTTGCAAGGTATCTTCTGCACTTGAAACATCACTAGAATATTTTAAGCAAATCGAAAACAATTTACTGCTGTATAATCTATACAATTGTTCTTGTGCCTGAGCATTTTTTTTCTTACATCTTTTTATGAGTTGGTCTAAACCCACTAACAGCTATTTTTAGTTTACCCATTTTTTAATGTATAAAAACGGGTTTAATTTATAATACAGGTACTTCTACGGTTAAAAATTGATTATTTCCATTTTCGTCTCTTCCTTGCCAGAATCTAAAGATGTAAGAATCTTCATTTCCTACCAAAAAATCAAAAGATACCTCAACTAGATCTGTTGTTTCTAAATCTTTACAATTACCTTCATTAACTACCAAATTGACTACAGATACCGTTCGTTCATTTCCTAATCTGTTATAATCAAATCCTGCAAAAGAGTGACAATTTGTTGGTCTGTAGTAAGATACAGTAATGGTATAGATTTCTTCTCGATTAAACTGATCGGGCAGTGAAGCTTCCTGTACAGTAGCTAATTCATAAAAGAAACTCGTTCCATCATCGTCGTCAGAACATCCAGTTAAGATAACTGCTATAAAAAATATTAAAACTGTTTTTATCCTTCTCATTTTCTTGGGGTTTTGAGAGATCGTATATACATCCATTAGGTAGATGCTCTAATACAGATAAGGTTGCTTTTAAGGTATAAAAAAATCCCGAAGCTTCGGGATTTTAGTATTTTTATTAAGAAAGTTTTATTCTTTTGCAATTTTTATGGCTTCTTTGATTTTTTGTTCAAGTTCTTCCATAAGTTCTGGATTATCATTAAGTAACGATTTTACTGCATCCCGTCCTTGTCCTAATTTGGTATCTTGATAACTAAACCAGGAACCACTTTTCTTGATAATCTCGTAATCTACACCAATATCGATGATTTCTCCATTTTTAGAAATCCCTTCTCCATACATGATGTCAAATTCTGCAGTTCTAAAAGGGGGTGCCACTTTGTTTTTTACTACTTTAACCCGCGTTTTGTTTCCTTGTACTTCACTATTACTATCTTTGATCTGTGTAGAACGACGAATATCTAAACGTACCGAAGCATAAAATTTTAAGGCGTTACCACCAGTGGTCGTTTCAGGATTTCCAAACATTACCCCGATTTTTTCACGAAGCTGATTAATAAAAATTACGGTACAATTGGTTTTGCTAATTGAACTGGTTAATTTTCGAAGGGCCTGGGACATTAACCGTGCATGAAGTCCCATTTTAGAATCTCCCATTTCACCTTCGATTTCGCTTTTAGGAGTAAGTGCTGCCACAGAATCAATAACGATAATATCGATAGCTCCAGATCTGATCAGGTTATCAGCAATTTCTAAAGCCTGCTCCCCATGATCTGGCTGAGAAATAATTAAATTATCTATGTCAACACCTAATTTTTCTGCATAAAAACGATCAAAAGCGTGCTCTGCATCAATAAATGCTGCAATACCGCCAGCTTTCTGTGCCTGGGCAATGGCATGTAAGGTAAGTGTCGTTTTACCAGAAGATTCTGGCCCGTAAATTTCGATGACTCTTCCTTTTGGATACCCACCAACACCTAATGCAAGGTCTAAACCAAGAGAGCCTGTAGGGATCACATCTACTTCCTGCACAGAACTGTCACTCATCTTCATTACAGTTCCTTTTCCGTAGGCTTTATCTAATTTATCTAGGGTAAGTTTTAATGCTTTTAATTTTGCGTCTTTCTCTGTACTCATTTGTTGTTCAAATATATCGGGATTTGACATTGATAATAAACTTTTTGCTAAAGTACTATTTCTTTTTGTAGTTGGGATACAGATTCTAAAATCATTATTAACAACAAATATCTGCACTTTATCTAGTAAGATTTGGTGTTTTTAAACTGGAGGCAGACAACGATTACATTTTTTTAAGCGTATAGCGCAACCCTTTTGTTTTTATAGCATCTACATAAAAAGCAAACATGAACAAAAGCAGAAGGAAAGAGAAAGATGAAATTTCTTAAAAAGGTCGTAAGACATCATCTTGATGGCTGCACAATTACTAAAATTAGTAATTGTATAGTAGAAGGTGGCTAGCTTCGTTATTATATTTTTTAATCGTTAAATTATTTAATAACGAATTAGCCCAAAAAATGCCTTAGAATAATTTTTAAGGCATTTTTTATATTCTGAAATTAGAATTTATTGATTTGCATTATCTGAATTATCCATGTCTCTAGGTTTGTATAATGGAATTATAGAATAATCATCACAATTACCGCTTTTGGTAATATACCCACCATCTAAAACTCAAATAGCAGTTTTTGTATATTACTTTATGATTTGTATTTTTGGAAAAAAATTTCTTTTACCTCAAAAACATAGTATTTGGGGCTAACTTAAAACGTAAGTATAGCATGCAACTGTACAACAAATTAAGTGCAAAAGAAAGAGCAGCTCTTATCGATGAAGCCGGTACAGACCGACTTACGCTATCTTTCTACAAATATGCACATATTGGTAATCCACAAATTTTTAGAAATCATCTTTTTATTCATTGGAATGAACTCGAGGTTTTGGGGCGTATTTATGTGGCTAAAGAAGGTATAAATGGGCAATTATCTGTCCCGGCACCTAATTTTGAAGCTTTTAAAAAACATCTGGATAGTATTTCTTTTCTAGAAAATGTGCGCCTCAATATCGCAAGAGAGCAAAACGCAAAATCCTTTTTGAAGCTAAAAGTAAAAATTCGTAAAAAGATTGTAGCCGATGGATTAGATGATGATACATTTGATGTAACCAATAAAGGAGTACATGTTGATGCTTCTGCATTTAATAAACTTATCGAAGATCCTGATACAGTACTGGTCGATATGCGTAATCATTATGAAAGTGAAATAGGCCATTTTAAAGGAGCTGTTACACCCGATGTAGATACGTTTAGAGACTCTTTGGACATTATCGAAGAAGATCTTAAAGATCATAAAGAAGATAAAAAACTGGTAATGTATTGTACTGGGGGTATACGCTGTGAGAAAGCCAGCGCATATTATAAGCACAAAGGATTTAAAAATGTATTTCAATTAGAAGGAGGTATTATAGAATATGCAAGACAGGTCGAAGCTCAGGGTTTAGAAAATAAATTTTTGGGTAAAAACTTTGTATTTGATCATAGAAGAGCAGAGCGTATTTCTAACGATGTGATAGCTAATTGCCATCAATGTGGCACCCCGTGTGATACCCACGTGAATTGTGAAAATGAAGCATGCCACTTATTGTTTATACAGTGTGAAAATTGCGCGGCAGAATTAGAAAACTGTTGCTCGACACAATGTATGGAGATTAATAGATTATCGTTTGAAGAACAAAAAGCATTACGAAAAGGTAAAGGAAATAGTAATAAAATCTTTAAAAAAGGTCGCTCTGAAGCATTAAAATATAAGAAGTAACACTTAAAAAGGTGAAGATACTATAGCAGATAGTTTTTTTTATCCTCATTTCATAGTATCTTTAACGATTGATACGTTAGAAATGATATATTTCTAACTTAGTAAGAACCATATTTGTTGCGATTATGATCGCAGACAAATTTCAATATAGACAAAAAATATGGGGTGTAACAGTTGTTCCTCCGCAAAAGACGGGCAACCTAAGGGTTGTAAGAATAATGGTACCTGTGGTACAGATGGTTGCAATAAATTAACGGTTTTTGATTGGTTATCCAATATGTCACTTCCTAGTGGATCATTACCTTTTTCTTATGTTGAAATACGATTTAAGAACGGTAGAAAAAACTTCTTTAAAAATACAGAAAATCTTTCTTTAAGTATTGGAGATATTGTTGCAACAGAGTCCTCTCCTGGTCATGATGTAGGAATTGTTACTCTTACCGGGGAGTTAGTTCGTATCCAAATGAAAAAAAAGAAAGTAGAATTGGATAGCGAAGAGATAAAAAAAATATATCGAAAAGCATCTCAAAAAGATATAGATATATGGCAGAAAGCTCGAGACAGAGAAGAAGCTATGAAGGTTCGTGCTCGGGAAATCGCAATTAGATTAGAACTGCAAATGAAGATTTCTGATATCGAATTTCAGGGTGATGGATCTAAAGCTACTTTTTATTATACAGCAGAAGAGCGAGTAGACTTTAGGCAGTTAATAAAAGAGTTTGCACACGAATTTAATACTCGTATAGAAATGCGACAAGTAGGCTTTAGGCAAGAAGCTGCGCGATTGGGAGGTATTGGTTCGTGTGGAAGGGAACTATGTTGCTCTACCTGGCTTACCGATTTTAGATCGGTAAATACTAGTGCAGCCAGGTACCAGCAATTATCTTTAAATCCGCAAAAACTTGCCGGTCAATGCGGAAAACTAAAATGCTGTCTTAATTATGAATTAGATGCATATATCGATGCACTTAATAATTTTCCTAAGACAGACATAAAGCTTAAAACCGATAAAGGGACTGCTGTATGTCAAAAAATAGATATTTTTAAAGGATTGCTGTGGTATGCTTACGAAGGGGAATGGATGAATTGGCATAGAATATCTGTCGAAGATGTTAATGAAATTATTGCGGCGAACAAGAACAATGAAAAAGTAACAAGCTTAGAAGATTTTGCTTCAGAATTAATAGAAGATACTAAAACAGATTTTGAGAACGTTGTAGGACAAGATAGCTTAACCCGATTTGATCAGCCTAAACGTAATAAAAGAAGGAATCGTAACAAACGAAAAAATAAAAACAGAAGATCTTCAGATAAGCAAGTGGCAGTTTCAAACAAACCAAAAGAAGGGAATTCTGGTAAAACAAATAAATCAAATAATCGAGGTAATAAAAAACGTAGGTCTCGTAATAGGAATAATGATAAAACTTAGGTTTTTTTTAATAGTATGTATTATAGTTGGGATGATCTCTTGTGATGATAAACAGGTTTTCGATACTTATCATACAGTAGCTGATGCATGGGAAATAGATGAGAAAGTGAGTTTTACACTTCCAGAACTCGACACAACACAATCCTATAATTTATTTATAAATGTTCGTAACAATAATGAATACAAATACAGTAATTTGTTTTTAATTAGTGAAATGAAATTTCCAAATGGTAAGATAGTTACTGATACCTTAGAATATCGTCTTGCAGCCCCTGATGGAAAATGGTTAGGAACAGGTTTTTCTGATCTTAAAGAAAATAAATTGTGGTATAAAGAAAATGTAAGTTTTAAAGAAAAGGGAAATTATACGATAACGATAGAACACGCCATGAGAAAAAATGGTGAAGTAAATGGGATATCGTCATTAAAAGGAATTACAGATATAGGATTTAGGATAGAAAATATTCAAAATCCCTGATAAATTATAAAAAATAGGATCTATCTTCTACCCAATTAGATATAGACAAAAAATATCATTAAAAGATTTTTAGAGAAAGATCTGGATAAGGAAGGTATTGACAAAAGGGGAAAAACGTTCTCTGATCTTAAAAAAAATAGATTTAAATAGCTGAAATATGGCAAAGGCAAAACCCAAATCAACAAAAAAAAGAGCAAAAACTCCTGCGAGTAATACCATAAAATACATAAAAGCATTTTGGATACTATTTGGATCGGGATTGTTTTTAATAACCTTACTCTTTCTTCTGGCTAGTTGGGGAGTTTATGGAGAAATGCCTAAATTTGAAGAATTAGAAAATCCACAAAATGATTTGGCAACCCAAATTATCTCTTCAGATGGGGTACAAATAGGAACCTTTTTTAAAGAAAACCGTACCCCTGTAAGTTATGAAGATCTACCACAACATTTGGTTGACGCCCTGGTAGCTACAGAAGATGCAAGATATTATGACCACTCTGGGATAGATGCCAGAGGAACATTAAGAGCATTTGTTTTTTTAGGAACCAAAGGCGGGGCAAGTACGATATCACAACAGTTGGCAAAGCAATTATTTACTGGAGGATCAAAGAATAAGATCGAGCGATATTTGCAAAAAATACAGGAATGGGTAATTGCAACTCGTTTAGAAAGACAATATACCAAGAAAGAAATTGTAACGATGTATCTTAATAAATATGATTTTCTTAATCAAGCAATTGGTATAAGTTCTGCATCGAGAATTTATTTCGGAAAGAACCCTAAAGACCTTACTGTAGAAGAAGCAGCTGTATTGGTAGGGATGTTAAAAAATTCATCACTTTATAATCCGCTTCGTAGACCAGAAATGGTAAAAACAAGAAGAGATGTGGTTCTTAATCAGATGGAGAAATATGAGTACATCACAGAAAAACAAAGAGATAGTTTAAAACAATTACCACTTAAACTAGATTACTCTCCAGAAGGTCATAATGATGGGACTGCAACTTATTTTAGAGAGTACGTAAGAAGTTGGATGTCAAAATGGGTAAAAGAAAATCCTAAAGAAGAAAATGCCGAGGGCGATCCCGAATATTTTGATATTTATAGAGATGGATTACGAATTAATGTAACTATAGATTCTCGTATGCAAAAATATGCAGAAGAAGCAGTACAGGAACATATGGCAAATCTTCAAAAAGAATTTGATAAACAAGAAAAAGATAATAAAACTACTCCTTTTAGAGACTTAACAGAGGCCGAAGTAGAAAGAATATTGAATCGAAGTATTAAATCTTCTGCCAGATGGAAAAAGATGCTTAGCCAAGGTAAAAGTGAAAAAGAAATAAAAAAATCTTTTGATGAAAAGACAGAGATGAGCATATTTAGTTGGAAAGGAGAAATAGACACAATCATGACTCCTAAAGATTCTATCTTATATTATAAAAAGTTTTTACGCTCGGGATTAATGTCTATGGAACCACAAACCGGGCATGTTAAAGCTTGGGTAGGAGGGGTAAATTATAAACATTTTCAATATGATCATGTATATCAGGGAGCAAGACAGGTAGGGTCTACGTTTAAACCTTTTGTGTATGCAACTGCAATAGACCAACTTAAGCTCTCTCCTTGTGATACGATACCAAAATCTCAAATAACAATTTCGGCAGGCTCTCACGGTGTAATCGATAATGACTGGACACCAAAAAATAGTGATGCTGATTATACAGGGTATATGAGTCTTAAAGAAGCGTTAGCCAAATCTGTGAATACAATTTCTGCACGTTTAATGGATAGAATAGGACCAGAACCTATTGTTCGTCTGGCAAAGAAAATGGGAGTAGAATCAGATATTCTTGAGGTAGCTTCTATAGCATTAGGGTCAGTAGATTTGAAATTGTCAGAAATGGTAGGAGCCTATAGTACATTTGCTAACCAAGGGATATATACCAAACCAGTAACCATTACTAGTATTGAAGATAAAAACGGAACTGTTTTGTATCAATTTGTTCCCGAAACACGTGATGTGATTAGTAAAGAAGCTGCTTATGTGACTATTAATCTAATGGAGGGTGTTACTCAATCTGGTTCTGGAGTACGTTTACGTACAGGACCTTCATCAAGATATGATATAAAAAATGTAGTCACCGGTCACCCATATAAGTTTACAAACCCTATAGCTGGTAAAACAGGAACAACACAAAATCAAAGTGATGGTTGGTTTATGGGTATTGTTCCTAACCTTTGTACAGGAGTTTGGGTTGGAGGAGACGATAGAGCTACGCATTTTAGAACAACTACTTTTGGGCAAGGAGCTACAATGGCATTACCGGTATGGGCACTATTTATGAGAAAATGCTATGACGATAAAACATTAAAAATTTCTAAAGAAGCTTTTTCAAAGCCAGAAAACTTAACTATCGAAGTAGATTGTAAGGCTTTTAAGAGAAATAGTATTCAGGATGAGAATATAGATGAGTTCAGTCTTTAAAATAGGCCTTACCTGGTTTAAAAGATTCTTAAAACTATCTAATTTCAAAAGATAAAATACTGTTTTTTTTAGTACTTTTAGTCTGCTAAAATTAGAACACTATGATTCGTAAAACGGTATCCAATGTTACCGAAGCTTTGGTTGGTATCAAAGATGATATGACCTTTATGCTAGGAGGGTTTGGCCTATGTGGTATTCCCGAAAATACTATTACAGAACTTGTAAAATCAAATATCAAAGGTCTTACCTGTATATCCAATAATGCAGGAGTTGATGATTTTGGATTAGGGCTTTTACTTCAAAAAAAGCAAATCAAAAAAATGATCTCTTCTTATGTGGGAGAAAATGATGAATTCGAACGCCAAATGCTTAGTGGCGAATTGGATGTAGAACTTATCCCACAAGGAACGTTGGCAGAAAGATGTCGTGCGGCCCAGGGAGGTTTTCCTGCAATTTATACTCCAGCAGGTTACGGTACCGAAGTAGCCGAAGGAAAAGAAACTCGAGAATTTAATGGAAAAATGTATGTGTTAGAGCATGCATTTAAAGCTGATTTTGCATTTGTAAAAGCCTGGAAAGGTGATGAGGCTGGTAATTTGATCTTTAAAGGAACGGCAAGAAACTTTAATCCTTGTATGTGTGGTGCTGCAAAAATAACAGTGGCCGAGGTAGAAGAATTAGTTCCTGCAGGAGCCCTAAACCCAGATCATATACATATTCCGGGAATATTTGTTCAACGAATTTTTCAAGGACAAGATTATGAAAAAAGAATCGAACAACGTACGGTTCGTAAAAAAGAAAAAGCTTAATCTTTTAATAGATGTAAAAATCATTTTTTATAGCCTATTGAAAAAAGAGTATATTACTTCAAATTAATACTATTTGTTTTTAAAACCTTAAATACACACAAATTATGGCTGCATTACGATTAGGAGATGAAGCACCAAACTTCATTGCACAAACTACAGAAGGAGAAATAGATTTTCATAATTGGTTGGGAGAAGACTGGGGAATTCTATTTTCACATCCGGCAGATTATACTCCTGTTTGTACTACAGAATTGGGTACAGTATCAAAATACGCAAATGAATTTAAGAAACGCAATGTAAAAGTTGCTGCATTAAGTGTAGATGGCTTAGAATCTCATCACGGGTGGATTAAAGATATTAATGAAACACAAGACACAACAGTTAATTTTCCGATCATCGCCGATGAGGATAGAAAGGTATCAGAATTATATGATATGATTCATCCCAATGCGGATAGTCAACTAACAGTGCGTTCTGTTTTTGTAATAGCACCAGATAAAAAAATCAAACTTACAATAACATATCCAGCTTCTACAGGAAGAAATTTTGATGAGCTATTACGCGTTATTGATTCGCTTCAGTTAACAGCATATCATAAAGTGGCCACACCGGCAAATTGGACCTCTGGAGAAGATTGCGTTATTGTGCCCTCTGTACCTAATGAAGAAATAGCTGAATTATTCCCAAAAGGGTATAAAGAGATAAAACCTTATTTAAGGATGACACCTCAACCTAATTTAAATTAGTAAGTATAAAATTAGAGTTTACATGCTCTCAACGTAAGATTCAAAATAAATTTAAACCAGTAGCAGCAACCAGAGGCGAATTACAAATGAAAATTGGTGACGAAGTACAGGGTATGTGTAAGTATTGTAATAAAGAAGATAAAAAGTATATTTTTAATAGAATAGATGCGGTTGTTGATAATAGAAAAATACACTTTGCATTTATAATAAGTGGGATAGTTACTATTGTTCTTTTAAGTTTTTATGGTCTTATAGCTTTGGCTGTGATCTTTATACCTTTATTAATATGGATTCAGGACAGTGAGTCAACCAATCATTTTAATTTATATAAGATTAGAAGAAATAATTATGTTAGATAAAAACGGAATTGCAAAGCGTATTGCTAAAGAACTACAGGACGGATATTTTGTAAACCTGGGAATAGGAATACCTACATTAGTGGCCAATTATATCCCTCAAGGTATAGAAGTAGAGTTTCAAAGCGAAAACGGAGTTCTGGGAATGGGACCTTTTCCTTATGAAGGAGAAGAAGATGCCGATATTATAAATGCAGGAAAACAAACAATTACTACAATGCCAGGAGCTTCATTTTTTGACTCTGCAATGAGTTTTGGTATGATTCGAGGGCAACACGTTGACTTAACAATTTTGGGAGCAATGGAAGTTTCTGAAAATGGAGATATAGCAAACTGGAAAATCCCTGGTAAGATGGTCAAAGGAATGGGAGGGGCAATGGACCTAGTAGCTAGCGCAGAGAATATTATTGTAGCCATGATGCATACTAATAAGGCAGGAGCATCTAAATTGCTAAAAAAATGTTCACTTCCACTTACTGGAGTTAACTGCGTAAAAAAAATAGTTACAAACCTGGCTTATCTAGAAGTTACTGATAAAGGATTTAAACTTTTAGAAAGAGCTCCGGGAGTATCTGTAGAAGAAATTAAGAATGCCACAGAAGGAAACCTCATAATTGAAGGGGATATTCCCGAAATGATATTAGATTGATTTAAATCTAATTCTATAAATATAGCAACGAATAATAATTAAACCTCTACGAATAATAAATCAACAAAAGAGTCGTTTTGATATAGCAAGATTAGATTATCTTGTTTTTGAAAGAAAAATACTACGCTTTCAACAGCACTTCTATGCCCTTAAACCTTTGCTTTAAGCCTTAAAAACTAACAATATGCATTTAAATGTTAAAATTTTGAGTATTTTGTCGATTTTTTCGTGTATTTAAACGTAATTGTTGAAAATAATTTGCATATTAGTGTCCCGATAAAAAATAATGTTCCTATAAACATTATTTTATAAAGGATTAAAAAAATTATTAACCCACACAAGTTTCCCCTATTATGAAAAAACGTATAAATCGTCTACAGAAATCGATCAAACCTACAATAGAATTGATTTCAAACTGTGTATATGTGGCGAAAAAAGTATTTTTGTTGATGTGATTTTTTGTTGTTAATTAATCGCAACCTCCCCAAGTCGCGATGAATGAAACCTGTTAGCCTGTTTAAGCTTAACAGGTTTTTTTTATGTACTAAATTTTAGATAAGTGTAAGGCACATATTTAATACCAGTTCTGATTTAAATTTACTCATAAGAAAAATGATGAATTTTTGGCTTAGATGAAAAAGAAAATTCAAGCATAGCAGGGCTACGGTTGTGTTTTATTTTGAAATATTAGACAAAAAGACGTG
>JAUIBW010000044.1 GCA_030427585.1 Bacteroidia bacterium | reverse complement strand
ACCTTTTCCGTTCTTTAAATTATAAAATATCTCAATGCTAATCTAAAGGAGTGAACAGATTTCAATATCTATTCTATTTGGCGATCACTTTGCTATCATTTTGACATAAATACCCTATTTTTGAGTTCTTATTAAAAAACATACAATGCGATTATTTTTCTTTTTAGGGATTACATTACTTTGTTTTGGATGTCAAAATGAAAAAACCACCAATATACAAGAAAAAGATCCGGTTGCTAAGCTTGACAGCCTTTCTAAAGAAAAAATTAAATTAAATCTTCTAAAGCTTTCTCCTGAAGCTGAAAGAAGTCTTGAAATTTTTGAAGATTTTCAAAACATGAGAAGTTTTATAACTGTATTACGTAATGAAAATGCTTTCTACGTAAGCAAACATGTCGATAGTATAGATTTGCTAGTAAGTACATTTAAAGAAAACCTTTCTGAAGATTTAAATATAAACACTATCAACTCTAGAATTAGTGTTCTATCTACTGAAATAGGTTTACTAAAACTACTTTCTGAAAAGAGAAATAAAGATGCAGATATGGTTATGGTAGCTAATACAAGGCTAATTAAAGCCTATAATAGCCTAATCATACAATTAAATGAATTGTCATTAGCAATCCCAGAAAATATTGAAAAAGAGCTTCTAAGAGAACTTGAAGGTCCAGAGAACTAATTAAACATTAAACGTATGCAAAAATCAATCTTATCTATATTACTATTCGTTTATAGCTTTTGTTTTGCACAACAAAATACTGAAATTAATACTGCTCTTGAGCAATGGCACAAAGCTGCTGCCGATGCCAATTTCGAGGCTTATTTTGACCTTATGACCGAAGATGCTATTTTTATAGGGACAGACGCTACAGAAAATTGGAACAACACTGAGTTCAAAGCCTTTGCCAAGCCCTATTTTGATAAAGGAAAAGCCTGGAGTTTTTCTACTCTCGAAAGAAATATTTTTGCGCAGAAGGAAAACGATATTGCCTGGTTTGATGAGTTATTAGATACTCAAATGGGGATTTGTCGTGGTAGTGGTGTCCTTCAAAAAACAGCTAATGGTTGGAAGATAAAGCACTATGTACTATCTATTGCTATTCCTAACCAAAATGTAGCTGAAATCACTAAACTTAAAGAAGAATTTGATGCCGTCTTAATGCAAAAACTAAGAGCTCCTAAAAATTAAATTAGTGATTTTTTGAATGCTGATAGGGTAGAAAAGCAATGTTTAGCTCCGTTTTCAAGAAGTTTTGCTCTGTTCTTATCTCCTATTCCTATAAAATCAACAGATAAATTTTGGGCCGTTTTTAAATCCCAAACACCATCACCTATTGATACAATTCGATCAAAATTTTCTTTACCATAATACATCTTTGATCTTTCTATAGCTTCCAAAACAAAACCTTCTCTAGATTCGTGTGTTTTTGAAGTTGCTAATAATTTTTCGTCATACCAGATATCACATTGATCTAATTTAATCATTGCAGGTTTAGGCAATGCCCCTGTAGCAAAACAAAAAGGAATGTTACTATCTTTAAAAAATTGAATTAATGATTTGGCACCATCAATTTCTTTTACAGGATCAAACATTCTCATTTGATTAACCAAATCGATTTCAAAATCATCTAATAGTTTTTTAGGAAAGGGATTCTTAAAATTGCGCTCGTAGTTATATCTCAATGCATAACTATCTGTATGATGTTTATATTTATCATAATCGGTATCGATATTAGAAATCCCCAGTGCTAATAACGAGTTTGTAACCGAAATCAAATACATTGGCACACTATCTGTAAGTGTTCCATCGATATCGAATATGAATAATGTATTCTTCAGATTATTATTCTATAATGTTAGAGCGTATATTTTACCGATAGAATAAAATTTCTTCCTGCACCAGCAATACCCGAAGAATAAGGACGATATCGCTGATCGGTAATATTTTCTATTGATAATATTCCTTTTATATTTTTTGTTACTTGATATTGTGTTCTAAGGTTGAATGTATACCAGGATGGAGCATATGGATTTCCATCTTGATCTTTGGCATACAAAAAGTCATTGTTTTGTTGAGAAGGAGCCAGGTCTTCATAACTAAACTCTCCATTATACACTGCAAAAGCGTCAATTTTAAATTTAGGCAACATATAACTTACCTGAGTAGTTCCGAATTGAGGAGAAACGTGTCTTGAAGGAGCAGTAGTACCATCATCAGATTCCTCTTCTCCTCCAACAAAAGTATACTTAGATGTTAGTTTAAAATTTTCAAGAAACTTATATTCTAATCCAGCTTCAAAACCGTATACCCTGGCATTTGCTGCATTTTGAATAGCTTGTACATTACTTAGTTCTCCTCCAAACTGAATTTCTGTTTGCCCATTTAGATTATAATCTCTTCGTATTAAAGCATCTTCAAGATATGTATAATACGTCGATAAATCTACAGATAAGTTTTTATCAAGATTTAGTTTCACTCCTATTTCACCATTATATGCATATTCAGATTTTATGTCTGGATTAGGTACTACAACAGAACCTGGTTCTGAGTCAAAAATTTTACCAACATCATCAATATTAGGTGCTCTAAAGGCTGTAGATAAATTCAATTTCCATTGTATCATATCATTAGGAAACCAACTTAATCCTGCAGTACCTGTCAAGGCCTCGGTATCGATATTTGCTTCTGTAAATGGAAAATCAAAAAACTTGTCATCAAATTCTGAATATAGGATGATCCTATTATATCGTAACCCTCCTTGAAACCTTAGTTTTTCACTTAACTTATGCTTTATACTAAGGTATGCTGCTATCGATTGCCAGGTAGATCCATCGGGATATCTAGAAGGTGCATCTTCAATAACATTAGTAGTAGTATTACGTTCAGATCCATCAGAATATACTTGATTTAGTACATACTCTAATCCATAATATAGCGTAGTCTTATCACTAAATTTTCTTTCAAAATCCCAGTTTAATGAATAGGCATCTACCTGTTCCTGGGTTCTTTCTAAAATATCACTACCAAAATTACGATCGTTTCTACTTTCTTCAAAATATTGATATGCTGCAGTAATTTTCATTTTATCATACAGTTTGCTTTTTGATTTATGCGATACTTGTAGGTTACCCATAAACCAGAGTTGCGGTCCATAAAACCATTCGGCGGATCTTAAATTTCCATCTCTCTTTCTAATCAATCGATCATAACGCGGATAATCAGATGTCTCTGTATAGATAAGATTGACATTAAAATCCCATTTTTCGTTGGGTATAAAGCGAATTTTCTGTAGTAAATTAATCTGATCATATCCTGTAAACACTTGTTTTTGAGGATCAGCATTTTGTATCACAACATCTTCTCCGTTTATGGTTTCTACATATTCATTTCTCAAATAATCATCGGGGCCATGACTTCCCATTTTTAAATCATCAAAATCTGTGTAGCTTACACTGGTTAAAAATGCCCACTTCTTTAATCCGATATTAAAATCAAGATGCCCCGTTTTTTCGTTACTGGCACTAGCATATCTAATAAGTGCATTACCACTTAATGTATTCTTACTATTTAAGGCAAACTTAGGTTGTGCTGTATAAAAATTCATTACTCCTCCTACTGCATCACTTCCATATACAACAGAACCTGGTCCTAATATTACCTCTGTTCTATCAACGCTAAAAGGGTCAACCGATATAACATTTTGCACATTTCCTCCTCTAAAAATTGCGGTATTCATTCTCACTCCATCTACGGCGAGCAGTAGTCGATTAGTAGAAAAACCTCGAATAATAGGGCTTCCTCCTCCTAACTGGCTTTTTTGAATAAACACCTGACCACTACTTTGTAAAAGATCTGCAGATGTTTGTGGCATAGATAATTCAATATCATTAGAAGAGATACTTACAATTTTTTGTGTAATTTCTTTTTGTTCCTGCTCCCATTTTGATACCGAAATAACGACTTCAGAAAGCTGATTTTCGTCTGGTTTTAAATATACAAAAAGTGATCTTGGTATTTTAGATTTTACTATACTTATCCCTAAATGCGAGATATGAGTAAAATATAGGATTTCGGTATCAGAAAATGCAGAAATATCAGCCACTCCATCAAAATCAGTTATCGCACTCTTAGATTTAATCTTATTGTAAATCGCTACATTAGGAATAGGCTGGTTATTTGCTGTACTAAATATTGTAATTTTTTGAGCATTGCCAAACAATGTAAAAAACATAGTCAATAAAAGAAATATAAATAACCGCATTATCTTAATTAAAAATTTCGTTTAAAACTGAAAGTGATTTCGGCTTCTTAAAACCGTGCAAATGTAGTTCAAAATATACTAATAGCATAGCCAGAATATCACTTCGTGTGTTCTTTGATAGTTTAATATCCATACTTGCCTCAAATGTTGTGCCTAAAAATTGTTTGAATAATTTTACCTGATTTCCGCTTACACAATATACATTACTACTAGTAGATTGAAAAACACCATCCTGCATATTAAAATAGTCTGATGCTGCATGAGGGGTATCTGGATAAAAGCCAAGATATTGAGTAAGCTTGGTTAAAAATGTAATATGAAAATTACCAATAGTATCATGTGCATCTAGCCACATTAAAGCAGTTTCAATATATTCGAATAGCCTTGTATTCGTTTCTTCTTCTTGTATAGAATTTTTAAGTACTTCAGAAATAAAAAACACCAGTGTACCTTTTACAAAATCTGTATGTAACGATTTATAAATTGTTTTTATTTTGGCTTCTTTAATTCTCTCTAAAGAGCCTTTGTCTCTATGAAAAGCCTGTATTTCTAATAAAGTAAGTGGCTGAAATAAGGATGCTTTGATTTTTCCCCGTTTAGATTTCAAAACCCCCTTTAATAAATAAGAGCGTAACCCACTTGTTTTTGTGAACAATAAAACAATCAGGTCTGCTTCACTATATCGTAAGGAATGTATTACTATTGCTGGTGAGTTGATTATCATTGTAAATCGAAAATAAATAAAAAAGCAATCTTATTTTTTATGCTTAGGTGGGTATTTAACCAAAGATTTTTCAATAATTTTTTGAAAGAAATCGGTACGTGTATCTGGAGAGGCATTAGGGTAAAACCTTCTTTTGGTGATTGCCTGCCATACTAATTCATCTTTTTTTACATCTACAAAATCAATAGTAAGTTCAAGAAAAGTTTCTGGGCCACCTATAGGAATAGATCCTCCTACACCTATACTAACACCACCGCTACCACTACCAACTCCCACACTAATATTATTACGTGATGGTGTTTTATTCATAATCGCTTTAAAATTCATATAAATATCAGGAGTTTCAGATTTGGCAAACCCTTTATTTTTCATAACGGTCTGTGTTACCATCAATAATCGTTTTTGATCCAAATCATTAAGCCCAGAATTCATTTCAGGATAAAAAGCGTAGGTCTTGTATATTGAAAAATCCTGTTGCTCATCATAATCATAAATTGTATGTGTGGTTCCACATGAGATTAATAGTATTAAAAAAAAGAAAAGACCTGCATACTTCATAGAAACCAATTTAACTATAAAAATACGTAACAAAATCATATCATCCTTATACTCTATTCATAGATATCATAATTTTAAGAAATGAAGGGTTAAATCTTCTTTTAATCAACAACAAAAGCCGTTTAGAGACATCTCTAAACGGCTTTTGTTTATACGTTAAGTATTATTTATATGACGCCTTGCGCTAACATAGCATCAGCTACTTTTACAAAACCGGCAATATTGGCTCCTTTTACATAGTCTACATATCCATTACCATCATTACCATATTCTAGACAAGCAGCATGGATATCTGCCATAATTTGTTTTAATTTATTGTCTACCTCATCACGAGTCCAGTTATAACGCAATGAGTTTTGTGTCATTTCTAACCCAGATGTTGCTACTCCTCCTGCATTAGAAGCTTTACCTGGAGCAAAGAAAATTTTAGCTTTATGAAAAGCTGCAATTGCTTCTGGCGTACTTGGCATATTAGCACCTTCACTAACACAAATACATCCATTATCAATTAGAGTTTTTGCATCATCTCCATTTAATTCATTTTGAGTAGCACATGGTAAGGCTATATCACATTTTACTCCCCATGGGGTTTGCCCTTTATGAAACTCTGCAGAAGGATATTTATCTACATACTCGTTGATACGTCCTCTTTTTATATTCTTAAGTTCCATTACAAAAGCTAGTTTTTCTGCATCAATTCCGTCTTTATCATAAATGTACCCAGAAGAATCCGATAGCGTTACTACTTTTGCTCCCAGTTGCGTCGCTTTTTCTGCAGCATATTGTGCTACATTTCCAGAACCAGAAACGGTTACTGTTTTTCCTTCAAAAGAACCTCCTTTGGTTTCAAGCATATTCTTCGCAAAATAAACTGTTCCATATCCAGTTGCTTCAGGACGAATTAAAGATCCTCCCCAGCTAAGTCCTTTACCGGTAAGAACACCAGTAAATTCATTACGCAATTTACGGTACATCCCAAATAGAAATCCTATTTCACGACCCCCTACACCTATATCTCCTGCAGGAACATCTGTATGAGGGCCAATATGTCTAAAAAGCTCACTCATAAAACTATGACAAAAACGCATGATTTCATCGTCAGACTTTCCTTTAGGGTCAAAATCAGATCCTCCTTTTCCTCCTCCCATAGGGAGTGTTGTTAAACTATTTTTGAAAACCTGTTCAAAAGCCAAGAATTTCAAAATACTTATGTTTACAGAAGGGTGAAAACGTAACCCTCCTTTATATGGCCCTATTGCAGAATTCATTTGAATACGATACCCTCTATTCACATGAATTTCTCCTTTATCATCTACCCAGGGAACACGAAACATGATCGCTCTCTCTGGCTCAACCATTCTTAACAGGATGTTTTTCCCGTTATAAATTTCTTTTGTAGCGATGTAAGGGATTACAGTTTCGGCAACTTCCTGTACCGCTTGTAAAAACTCAGGTTCGTGTGCGTTACGAGCCCTTACCTCTTCCATGAATGCATCTATCTTTGCTTGCATATGTTAATTGAATTAATAGATTCTTATCTATAGGTTGAAATATCACGCCAAATATATGATATTCCTAAAAAAACAAGTTTATTTTTTTAATTTAATAATTAGGTTATCCAATAGCTTGTTCGAGATCCGCAATGAGATCATTAATATCCTCTATTCCAACACTTAATCTAATTAAAGAATCGACTACTCCAGTTTTCTCACGTTCTTCTTTTGGTATTGAAGCATGTGTCATACTTGCCGGATGCCCTGCAAGGCTTTCTACACCACCAAGAGATTCTGCCAAAGTGAAAAATTTTAGATTCTCTACGATCTTAATTGCACTATCATAATCGCTTCCTTTGGTAACAAAAGAAATCATACCTCCAAAACCATCCATCTGTGCTTTGGCAACTTCATGATTAGGGTGATCTTCAAAACCTGGCCAATATACTTTTTCTATTTTAGGATGGTTCTTCAAATATTTTGCAATGGCTTCACCATTTTCACAATGTCGTTGCATACGTATATGCAAAGTTTTAATCCCTCTTAACACCAAAAAACTATCTTGTGGTCCACAAACAGCACCGCTTGCATTCTGAATAAAGTAAAGTCTCTCTGCCAGTTTTTCATCTTTTACGATCAATGCTCCCATAACCACATCGCTATGCCCTCCTAAATATTTGGTAGCACTATGCATTACAATGTCGGCTCCAAGATCCAAAGGTCTTTGCAAATATGGAGTAGCAAAAGTGTTATCTACAGCCAATAAAAGATTATGCTTTTTTGATATTGCAGCTATAGCTTTAATATCAATTATATTCATCATAGGATTGGTTGGTGTTTCAACCCATATTAATTTCGTATTCTCATTTACATAATCTTCTACTTTATCTGCATTTTCCATTCCTATGAAGTGAAACTTAATTCCAAAATCTTCAAAGATTTTAGTAAATAAACGATACGTTCCTCCGTATAAATCATTAGTAGAAACAACCTCATCACCAGGTTTCAACAATTTGATCACTGCGTCTATAGCAGCAAGTCCTGATCCGAAAGCAAGTCCAAATTTTCCGTTTTCGATACTGGCAAAAGAATCTTCTAATGCTTTTCTTGTTGGATTATGCGTTCTGCTATATTCGAAACCTTTATGTCCTCCCGGAGTGGTTTGAGCGTAAGTAGATGTCTGATATATCGGAGGCATAACAGCACCATAAGCCGGATCGTGTTTCTGTCCTCCGTGAATTGTTTTAGTGTTAAATTTCATCTATTTATTAATTTTTAGCAAGAATAAATTAACTTGGTCGTTTTATGTTGAAAAACGGCACAAATGTATGATTTAATTCGTTCTAATCATATTTCGTTGAATACCTTTAGTAGATGATTAACACAAAAACTAACATGAAGTCAAAATTCATTCTTTTGCTACTAATTTTTTTAGGATTATATAGCTGTGACAATACAGAATCTTTCACTTTTGAAAAACAAAATTATACTGTAGATACTCTTCTTGATTGCAAAAATGTAGATTGTGCTTCTTTAGAGATCAACTTACTAAAAATTGTTGATGACAACCCCATTGCTACCACTATTAATAAAGAAATAGAAAATGCCGCTTGTTCTATTTTGAATATTGGTGAAAATGCATCAGAACCAACTCTGAAAGAAGCGATCTCTCAATTTAATAGTTCGTATCAAAATATTAGTAAAGAATTCCCTGAAGAAATTATCCCTTATGAAGCTACGATTGATTGTGAGCTTAGTTTTCGATGTCAAAGTTTACTATCTATACTAATGGATTCTTATATATTTACAGGTGGCGCTCATGGCAATAGCACAGTTTCTTATCTCAACATTGACACAAAAACAGGAAAACAATTTTCGAATAGAGCATTATTTAAGAATTATGATGAGTTTGAAGATTATGTAGAAATAATCTTTAGAACCCAACATAAAATTCTAGAAAGTGAATCGATTAATAGTACAGGTTTCTTTTTTGAAAATGACACTTTCAGCTTACCTTCGACCATAGGGTTTACAGATAAAGAGGTGGTACTCTATTACAATCAATATGAAATCAATTCTTATGCAGAAGGGCCTATAGAATTAAAACTGAACAAGGAAGAAGTTGCTTCGTTTTTTGCTGTAGGAATTTTATAAGATGTGTAATTCTGTTTTTAAGTGAGACACCGCTTTGAAAGTATATATTAAAAAAATCTAAGACGACTGTATCGCTTTTCTAAGCGCCAGGATATATCCTAAATGAATCCCTTCATGATAGTTATTAAAATTCATTGCATCTTCAACAGATTTTAATACAAATCCGGTACTAGTTTCATAGTCATTGTAATTTTTAAAGATATCATTACTAAGATCCTTTTCTGTTTTATCTAATGTTGTAAATAAAAGCTTCTTTATTTCTGACACTTCTTCTGCCGTAGCTGGCCTTTCTGTCTTTGTTCCTTTTCGATACAAGTCTACCATTTCGTCATCAATCATCATTGGTAATCCACTCAATTTATACACCAATAGTTGTTGAGTTACCACCACATGTGCAATATTCCAAATCAAATTGTTTTTAAATTCTCCAGGCACTTCATTTAATTGGTCTAAAGAATAACTATCTAATAGTTTTTCTAACATTTTTCGATTGACACGAGTAATTGTTATTGGGTCTTGCATGGTATTTATCTATTTTATTTTTTGTTTTTCAAAAAGTCATACTTCGATTGTGATCTGCACGAGTATAGAATTTGCCAAAGGCCATATCGTTTAGTAACAACATGATCATTGTGATTTATTTCATAATTTTTAGCCAAAAATATGAGTTTTAATTGTGAAATGAATTTCCTTTGTGATGATTTTGACACTTAAAATAATCAACTGTGAAAAAAATATATCATTTATCTACTTGCGATACTTGTAGACGCATTTTAAATGAGTTAAATCCATCTTCAGATTTCATTTTACAAGATATTAAAAACGAAGCCATTACTAAAGAGCAAATTGAAGAAATGTATGACTTAGTCGGGAGCTATGAGGCTTTATTTAGTAAAAGAGCACGGTTATACAAAGAGCGGGATCTTAAGAATCAGAATTTATCTGAAGAAGATTATAAAAAATTAATTTTAGAGCATTACACCTTTTTAAAACGACCAGTAATTATTGTTAACGACAACATCTTTGTCGGGAACAGCAAAAAAGTAGTCGAACAGGCCAATATCGCCATTAATGGATAAAAGAACTACTGCATTACTGGCTGCATTTGGTGCCAGTTTGATATATGGTATAAACCACACTGTGGCCAAAGGTGTTATGCCGGCCTATATCAAACCCTTTGGCTTTATTTTATTGCGTGTAATTGGTGCCGCATTATTATTTTGGCTTGCATCTATATGGGCTCCAAAACAAAAAATAGAGCGCAGTGATTGGCCAAGGGTGGTTGCCTGTACTGTGTTTGGAATGGTAATTAACATGCTTATGTTCTTTAAAGGATTACAATTATCAACACCTATCAATAGTTCTGTGATGATCACCATTTCTCCTATTTTGGTGTTTATTTTATCTGCTTTTTTTATAAAAGAAAAAATTACTATTTTAAGAACTATTGGTATTTTTCTAGGTTTTTCGGGAGCTCTGGGTCTTATTCTTTTTGGTTCCGAAATACGTCAGGATGCCCCAAATATTCCATTAGGAAATGCTCTATTCATTATCAATGCAGCTTCATATGCGGTTTATTTAATACTGGTAAAACCTTTAACAGCCAAGTATCATTCTATTACTTTAATGAAATGGTTTTTTTTATTAGGCGTGATTATTAATTTCCCACTTACCATATCAGAATTTAGTGACGTAACATGGAGTTCTTTACCTTATAGAGTAATTTGGAAAATGATTTTTGTTGTGGTAGCCACTACATTTCTTACCTATTTGCTAAATATATTTGCCTTAAGACATTTAAGAGCTTCTACCATTGCGGCATTTATTTATTTACAACCTCTATTAGCAATTAGTTTTGCCATGTTAATGGGGGCAGATACACTAAATACAGTTAAGATAATATCTGCGATATTGGTTTTTCTGGGTGTGTATCTGGTTACCAAACCTCCTAAAAAAGTAACCTCCTAAGCCTGTTCTAAATCTACCGGAGTTTTAGCAAATTTTCTTGTATCTTCTTTGGTAAGTACCTTAAAGTCTTTTGGTCGTTCTACAGCATCCATTAGTTGATGTATTTCTTCTGGAAGTGCAATTAACTTTCGAGTATTTAAATCCATCCAGGCACCCATCATTTCGCATTGTGCAAAATTTCGCCCTTTATAATCATAGTACTTATGCCTAAATTCAAAAAACTTTCCATCTTCACTTAATCCGGTAATTTCTAAAGAAACTTTTACTGGTCTACCATAAAATACTTCTTTAAAATAATAAATGTGCTCGTAAAATACGACGGGGCCAATATTAAATTTTCCCAAAAGACGTTGATCAAAACCCATCTCTGTTAAAAAAGACATTCGGGTATGTGCTGCTAATTCTATATATGCTTTATTCGCCAAGTGACGATTTGCATCAATATCATTCCATCTAATTTCAAAATCTTTTAAGTACATATCGTTTTTTTGAGTGGCAAAAATACAAAATAACTTATTATGCACGCATAACAGAGTGTTATTAAATATGTATATTTGATAACACACATAAAACAAAAAATATCTGGATTGTATCCTATTTTTCAGGATTTTAATGAAACAGGTTGTAAAAATCTATAATGATCTTTTTATTTTAAAAAAAACTCATCATGTATATTAAACGAAATATTGGTTGGGGGCTTATCATTCGTTATGCCTGGAAAAATATTATTTTTTTCACTATATACACTACAGTTATTTTTTCATTATATCATTTTTTAGATTGGAAATTTATCGATATTCCTTTTCAACCTCTCACTATAATTGGTATAGCGGTAGCATTTTATATCGGTTTTAAAAACAGCCAAAGTTATGATCGGTTTTGGGAGGCTCGTAAGATTTGGGGTGGTATCGTAAACTATTCTCGAGCCTGGGGCAACCAAGTACTATGCCTGGTATATGATGATCAAAAAACTAAAGAAATTTTGATTTACAGACATATAGCCTGGGCCAATGCTTTAAGAATTCAGCTCAGACAACCTACTTCTTTTAGTTTAAAAGAGAACACAGCCGTTGAAAGCCTTTTTAAAAAACACGGAGAACAAAAACCAGCGTGTGACGCTTCAAAAATTTTTGTATCTGATCAAGAATATCAGGATTTACTGAAACGAAAGAATCCTGCCACTCATTTAGTTAAAAATCAAGGGCTTCATATTAAACGACTTCTGGATCAAGGTAAAATCACAGAGTTTGATAAGCAGCTTTTTCATAATATACTAGAAGAGCTATACAATCTTCAAGGTAAATGTGAACGTATAAAAAATACTCCTTTTCCGAGACAATATGCTTATTTTAGCACATTGTTTACCTGGATATTTATTCTATTATTACCTTTTGGATTACTTAACGTTTTTGAAAATAAACTAAATGTAATGACTAATGGGATAGAGCAATGGTTTGTTTTTTTAATGATACCATTATCTATTTTAGTAAGTTGGGTTTTCTTTACTATGGAAAAAATTGGAAGCAATAGTGAAGATCCTTTTGAAGGAAGAATTAATGATGTGCCCATGACTGCATTATGTAAAACTATTGAAATCGATCTGCGTGATATGCTTGACGAAAAAAATCTTCCGGAAAAAGAACAACCAAAAGATAACATATTATACTAATGCCGTTACTTGAATCTAAGTATATCCCTCCCTTTTTATTTAGAAATGGTCATATGTCTACCATATACCCTAATCTATTACGCAAAGTAAAAGGAGTGTCACAAAAAAGAGAACGTGTAGAACTTGATGATGGAGATTTTATCGATCTTGATTGGAGTTACAGTACAGTACTAAACTCAAAAAAACTGACCGTTATTATTCATGGATTAGAGGGTAATGGGCAACGCCAATATATCTTGGGGCTAGCAAGACACCTAAATCATAATGGCTGGGATTCTGTAGCGATAAATCTTAGAAATTGTAGCGGAGAGGTAAATCGCCTTTATAGATCCTATAGCGCCGGATCCAGTGAAGATTTAGATCGTATTATTAAGCATATTCTTATAACATATTCCTATACGAATATATCAATATGTGGATTTAGTTTAGGAGGTAATATTATGCTAAAATACCTGGGAGAAGGTCATTCATTAGCACCACAGATCAAAACCGCTGCAGCTATTTCGGTTCCATGTGATCTTTATGATTCGCTATCAGAAATAAATAAACCAAAAAATTATATTTATCAACAACGGTTTATTAATCACCTCAAAGCCAAGCTATATGATCGACAAGTACAATTTTCTGATCTTCTAAGCAAATCTGATATTAAAGCCTGTACGTCTCTTATGGATATTGATGAACTATATACTAGTAGAGCTCATGGGTATGAAAATGCAATGGATTATTATTCTAAATGTAGTTCTAAACAATTTCTGAAAAATATACAAATCCCCACATTAATCCTTAATGCCAAAAATGATTCTTTCCTGGGAGATCTTTGCTATCCTTTTGATGAAGCTAAAAAAAACCCTTATTTATTTCTCGAAACCCCAGAATATGGCGGCCATGTAGGTTTTTATCTTCCTAACAAAGTATATTATAATGAATTGCGAACATTGGTTTTTTTTGATCAATCTAGTTAACATCAAATAAAAGAAAGACTTTTCTTGCAACATGGTTGCATTATGATGGTCTTAATGTTTTGTACAGTAATTTTATTCTCTTTGTCGAAAAACTTTTTTTTATCAAAAAGATTTGATCACCTTTGACCATGATCTTTCGATTTTTGAAAGGAATTTAACTAACTTAAACACAACTCAACATGAAACCAAATCAAAAACCTTCCTCCTCTTAGTATTAGCAAATTAAGATTTAAAAATTTATAATCTTAGTATATACTACTAGTTTTTCTCTACTTCAAAGAATGTCGAGAAAAGAATTAATCCTATAAAAAACTTTCTATTATTCTATAATAATATTTATAGAGTAGCACCAATTAATTATCCTTATGGATCTATAAACTTCTAGTTCATTAAGTTTAATAAACCAATTTTTAACATAAACACAAACAAAAAAAATGAAAAAATCACTTATCATTTTAGCCGTACTCATTTGCTATATTGGGCATTCCCAATATAATTCAAGCGCCCCCTGGATGGAGGATTTAAATCAAAGTAAGAGTTCTTCAGGGGCTAATACCTCTGTAAAATTTCAAAAGATTACCAACGCATTTGACTCCTATTGGACAGACAAAAATCATAAGAAAAAAGGTAGTGGATACAAGCCTTTTAAAAGATGGCAGGAATATTGGAAGAATTCTTTATTACCAGATGGTACCCTACCAACTCCTGAGCACTTATGGAAAGCCTGGGAAGAAAAGAAAAGTATGACTTCTTCTACAAATGCAGCCGCAAGCTGGATTCCTATGGGACCATTTAATCATGAAGTAACAGGTTCATGGTCTCCAGGGCAAGGACGTGTTAATGTTGCTATAATAGACCCTAATAACCCTAATACATTTTATATTGGAGCTCCAGCAGGAGGAATATGGAAATCTACAGATAAAGGCGCAAATTGGACCTCTTTGTCAGACGATCTTCCGCAAATTGGTGTTTCTGGTATAGCTATCGACCCTAATAATTCGAATATTATTTATATTTCTACCGGAGATGATGATGCTAATGATTCATACAGCATCGGAGTTCTTAAATCTACTGACGGAGGAAATACCTGGGCAAAAACAGGCTTAGAATTTTCAAATTCACAAACTACAAGTAATGATATTTATATTGATCCCAATAACTCAAATACATTATGGGTAGCAACTAGTCAGGGAGTTTACAAAACTACTAACGCAGGAGTTGCGTGGACTAAAACATTGAATGGAGACGTAAAGGATATTAAACTCAAACCGGGCGATTCTAATGTAATTTATGCAGCTACAAAAGATTCTTTTTATAAATCAACAAATGGAGGAACCAGCTTTACAAAAATACAAAGCGGACTACCATCAAGTTCAGGAAGGTTTGTCATCGAGGTTACCCCTGCCAATCCTAACTATGTATATGTTTTAAGTGCCAAAACCAGAAATGCTAATTATGCTTTTCAAGGTTTATACCGCTCAACCGATAGTGGAAATAGCTTTACAAAAACACAAGAAACTACTAATATCTTTGAATCAAGTCAAGCCTGGTATGATTTAGCACTAGCTGTTTCGGATACAAATGCCAATACTGTTTTTGTGGGATGTCTTAATGTATGGAAATCTACTGATGGGGGAAATAACTTCTCGGTAATCAATGGTTGGGCAAACCCTCAACAAGCTACATACACCCATGCAGACATTCATTTTTTACGCTATTATGATGGAAAATTAATGTGTGGTAGTGATGGAGGAGTATACTTATCAGAAAATAATGGAGGAAGCTTTACAGATTTAACCAAAGGACTACAGATAGGTCAGTTTTACAGAATATCAGTAGCAGCAAATAGTAGCTCTAATAATGTTGTAGGAGGACTTCAGGATAATGGAGGATACGCACGTAACGGAAACACTTGGAATAATTATTTTGGTGCCGACGGGATGGATTGTGCTGTAAGTGGTACAAATCCCAATACATATTATGGATTTATACAAGGTGGAGGATCTCTTTATAAAACTACCAATAGGGGAACAACACAAACTCATGTAACCCGAGGACCTGAAGCAGGAAATTGGGTTACTCCCCTTGTTTCTGATAAAGATGGAAATATTTACGCAGGATATTCTAGCTTTTATAAACTTAATAATAATTCTTTTCAAAAACTTACTACCTTCAATTTTGGTGGTAAGCTGGATCATATCGAAGTAGACCCGTCTAATACAAATAATATTTATGTTTCTCGTGAAAATAATTTGTATAAAAGTACTAACAAAGGAGTAAACTGGACAAAAATCCATACTTCTGCTACAAATATTACTTCTATAGAAGTGCATAATGATAATACTAATATCATTTACATATCTACCAGTGGTTATTCTTCATCAGGAGCTTCTAATGGAGTTTTTAAATCTACTGATCAAGGGTCAAATTTTTCTAACATATCAGGTAATTTGCCAAGTGAGGCTAAAAATGTTGTCCGACACCAAAAAGGAACCGAAACTATTTATGTAGGTACTTATTTAGGAGTGTATTATAAGCAAGGAAATAACAATTGGGAAAATTATTCAGAAAATTTACCTAATGTTTCTGTAAGAGATTTGGAAGTTAATTATACAGATCAAGTATTATTAGCAGGTACTTATGGAAGAGGTGTTTGGAAAGTCCCTCTTGCAGGATCATCAACTGCAGACACTCAAGCCCCTTCTACTCCTTCAAATTTAACAGCATCCAATGTAACACAAAATACAATTGATCTTTCTTGGGCCGCTTCTACAGATAATGTTGGAGTTACCGGGTATGATGTATATCAAGGTAACACTGTTATTGGTACAGTAACAACTACTGCGTATCTGGCTACAGGATTAACAGCAAATACAACATATTCTTTTAAGATAAAAGCTAAAGATGCTGCTGGAAACCAATCTGATTTTAGTAATACTGTAACAGCCACGACTACTGATGGCGGTAATCCAACAAACTATTGTGCTTCTAATGGTCAAAGTGTAAATGATGAATATATTAGTAATGTGAAATTAGGAACCATCGATAAAACATCGACAGGAGCAAGTAGTGGATACAGTGATTTTACTGCTGAATCTACTAACCTTTCTAAAGGAAATTCTAACACCATTACCATTACTCCTACATGGACCGGAACCAAATATAATGAAGGATATAGTGTATGGATCGATTATAATCAAGACGGAGATTTTGCAGATACAGGAGAACAGGTATGGACCAATGCTGCTTCGCAAACATCGCCGGTAAGTGGTAGCTTTACTGTACCTGCAACAGCTAAAAACGGAAACACAAGAATGAGAGTATCTATGAAATACAATGCAATACCAACTCCTTGTGAATCATTTAATTATGGTGAGGTAGAAGATTATACGGTTACTATTAACGGTGGATCTACTGGTGGTGATACTCAAGCACCTTCTGCTCCAACTGGTTTAGCAGCTTCTAATGTCGCACAAACAACGCTTACCCTATCCTGGAATCCTGCTACCGATAATGTTGGTGTAACAGGATATGATGTATATCAAGGATCTACTAATCTTGGATCGGTAACTGCAACTACAAGAAATATTACTGGATTAACTGCTAGTACAACATACCAGTTTACGGTAAAAGCTAAAGATGCTGCCGGAAATGTTTCTAGTTCTAGTAATACAGTTAATGTGACTACAACAGGAGGAAGTTCTGACCCTTGTGCAGGTGTGGCTCCATATGATAGTTCAGTAAACTATCAGGTGGGTGATCGTGTAACGTATCAAGGATATCTTTATGAGCGTACTAACTCTGGATGGAATAATCTTGGAGCATGTGGTGCATTCTTTGCCACTCCACCTTTTAATACGCAATTAAATACTATCAACAGTAACGACATTACAACAACAGATTTGAAAAATTCTGAATTTGTGATCTCTCCTGTTCCTGCAAAAGGCTTTATTACGATCCAAATGAACAATGCTAAGGATTTAGACTATAGAATCATTAATCATATTGGTCAGATAGTAAAAAATGGTAAAGTGTCTGAAAGCAAGGTAGAATTAAATGGTTTACCAGATGGTATGTATTTCTTTTCGGTGATATCAAATGATAAAACACTAACTAAGAAGTTTATCATCAAGCAATAATATAAATTCAATATTTTTAAAAACCCCGAAACAGTTTGTTTTGGGGTTTTTCTATTTATAGCAATCGCAAATTTATAAATCTACAATTCATCTATATATAGCAACTTTTAAGACTACGAATTCAAAATAAAAATGCTTCAATTATATACTTTCTTTTATAAGAAAAACATCACAATACTATGCAAATATATTAATTTAAACTCCTTATACATTTCGTTTTGAAATAATAAAAGCCATATAAACTACCAAATAACAACAAGTTGAGACAACCAAAATGAATTAATATCAAATAAAAGAAAGATTTTTCTTGCAACATAGTTGCATTACAATAATCTTAATGTTTTATATAGCAATTTTCTTTCTCTTCATCGAAAAACTTTTTTTTATTGCGAATAATTTAAGAAATTCGAACGTTTTCTTTGAATTCTTCAAAAAAACAAAAATAACACTAACTCAAACTCAATAACAATGAAAAAAAGCTACAAAAGCCTTATTTCGTTGAGGGGCTTTAATGGGCAAGTGTCACCAAAATTAAATATAGGTATTGTATCTACAATGCTATTTTTATCTGGTGGACTTTTCGCTCAGAATCCTTCACAAAAGGCAAAGATCGCTCAACAAAGTAATCTGGTAAAATTAAATCAACTACAGACCGAATCAGCAAGTAAAGCTGCATTACAAAAGAAAGAAGCTATAGCAGCCGCCAAAAGAAATGGATGGCAAGTCAAAATGACAAATGCCGACGGAAGCTTTTCTGAACTACAAAGATTAGCAAAAGATGGTACACCTATCTACTATACTACGTTTAATGTAGATGCTGCAAAGTCTACTCGAGCAAATCATTTAAACTCAGGAGGTTCTTTAGGTCTAAATCTAGACGGGCAAAATATGACTGCTTATGTCTGGGATGGTGGAGCAACAAGACCTACTCACCAAGAATTTGATGGTGCAGGAGGAAATAACAGAGTTGCTATTAATGATGGTGTTACAACACTTAATGGTAATAGTTTTCATGCCCAGCATGTTACAGGAACAATAGTCGCCTCTGGGGTACAAGCCAATGCAAAAGGAATGGCTCCTCAGGCAAAAGCTAAAACACATGATTGGAATAATGACGCTTCAGAAGCAACAACTGCAGCTGCAAATGGAATGTTATTATCTAATCATTCTTATGGTTTTAGAGCTAGTGCAGTTCCTGATCAATATTTTGGGGCCTATATAGATGAATCCAGAACATGGGATGAAATCATGTTTAACGCACCATTCTATCTTATGGTAGTAGCTGCAGGAAATGATGGGCTTGACAACAATTCTAACGCTCAACCACTTGATGGAAATTCTTCTTATGATAAATTAACAGGGCACTCTACTTCAAAAAATAATCTTGTAGTTGCTAATGGTCAAGATGCCAATGTAAATAATGATGGAACACTTAATAGCATGACCATCAATTCTCAAAGTAGTGAAGGTCCTACTGATGATTATAGAATTAAACCAGACATTACTGGTAATGGTACTGGGGTATATTCTACTTATGATAATAGTGACACTGCCTACAATAGTATCTCTGGTACTTCGATGGCGTCACCTAATGTAACAGGTACACTTTTATTATTACAACAATATTATAATAGCAATAATGGGAACTTTATGAAAGCCGCGACCTTAAAAGGGTTAGCACTTCATACTGCTGATGATATAGGTCCATCTGGCCCAGATGCGGTACATGGATGGGGCTTATTAAATGCCAAAGTTGCCGCAGAAGCCATTACTAATAAAGGAACTGCCTCAAAAATAGAAGAGTTAACACTTACTAGTGGCCAAACGTATACTATAACTGTTGACTCAGATGGTAGTAGCCCATTACTAGCTTCTATTTCCTGGACAGATAGAGCAGGAACTGCTGTAACTGCAACAAATTCTAATACACCTGTATTAGTAAATGATTTAGATATTAGAGTTACAAAAGGTTCTACTACATCTAGCCCTTACAAGCTTACCAGTATTACTACAAATGGTACAGGAGACAATACTGTAGATCCGTTTGAAAGAGTAGATATCGCTAATGCTTCTGGAACATATACTATTACAGTTACTCATAAAGGAACATTAACAGGAGGGAGCCAAAATTTCTCTCTTATTGTTACTGGATTAACGGGAACTACTACGCCTTGTACAGCAACAGTACCTACGGGAGTGTCTTCTTCGGCCATAGGATCAAACACGGCTACTATAGGATGGACCGCTGTAGCCAGTGCAACCTATGACCTTCGCTATAGACAAACAGGAACAACAAACTGGACAACTTCTGCCGAAAACGGAACTTCTAAAGTAATTTCTGGATTAAACCCATCTACTACTTATGAAGTACAGGTAAGAAGTAAATGTGCCGATGGAACAACTTCTAATTATAGTGCTTCTGTAAACTTTACAACTACAGATGTACAACTTAACTACTGTGACTCTAATGGTCAAAGTACTTCGGATGAATACATCAGTAATGTGAAATTAGGAACTATCGATAAAACATCAACAGGAGCAAGTAGTGGATACAGTGATTTTACTACTGAATCTACTACCCTTTCTAAAGGAAATGCTAACACCATTACCATTACTCCTACTTGGACCGGAACTAAATATAGTGAAGGATATAGTGTATGGATCGATTATAATCAAGATGGAGACTTTGCCGATACAGGAGAACAGGTATGGACCAATGCTGCCTCACAAACAAGCCCGGTAAGTGGTAGCTTTACTGTACCTTCTAGTGCAAAAGACGGAAGTACAAGAATGAGAGTATCTATGAAATACAATGCAATACCAACTCCTTGTGAATCTTTCTCTTATGGTGAAGTAGAAGATTATACTGTAGTGATCGGTGGATCAACTGGTGGTGATACTCAAGCTCCTTCTGCTCCAACTGGATTAGCAGCTTCTAATGTGGCACAAACAACGCTTACCCTATCCTGGAATGCTGCTACCGATAATGTGGGAGTAACAGGATATGATGTATATCAAGGGGCTACTAATCTTGGATCGGTAACGGCAACTACAAGAAATATTACAGGATTAACCGCTAATACAGCATATCAGTTTACGGTAAAAGCTAAAGATGCGGCTGGAAACGAATCTGCAGCTAGTAACACGCTAAATGTAACTACCGCTGGAGCATCTGCTACTTATGATGTAAAACTGCGTATTACTTTTGATAACTATCCTGAAGAAACCAGCTGGGAGATTAAAGATAGTAACAACCAGGTAGTACATTCTGGAGGAACATATCCATCTCAACCTGATGGTTCTACTCTTAATATAACCAAAACACTGGATGCAGGGTGTTATACCTTAGTATTTAAAGATTCGTACGGTGATGGTATTTGCTGTAGTTATGGTAATGGTTCTTACGAACTAACCAATAGTGCATCTGGTGCAGTACTGGCTTCTGGGGGATCATTTACTTCTGAAGATACTAAAAACTTCTGCGTAGGTAATGCACAATTAAATAATATCAACAGTAACGACATTGCAACAACAGATTTGAAAAATTCTGAATTTGTGATTTCTCCTGTTCCTGCTAAAGACTTTATCACGATTCGAATGAACAATGCTAAAGATTCAAACTATAGAATCATTAATCATATTGGTCAGATGGTAAGAAATGGTAAAGTATCTGAAAACAAGATAGAATTAAGTGGTTTACCAGATGGGATGTATTTCTTTTCGGTGATATCAAATGACAAAACATTAACCAAGAAGTTTATCATCAAGCAATAATATAAATTCAATATTTTAAAACCCCCAAGATAGTTTGTTTCGGGGGTTTTTCTATTTACAACAATCGTAAATTTATAGACTTTACAACCCATCCCATATACAGTAGTTTTTAAGACAATGAATTCAAAATAGAAAATGCTTAATCATATATTTTTAATTTATAAGAAAACCACCATAATACTATGCGCACACAGTAATTTAGTATAAAAAAACATGTTTTATTAAGATTAATCTATATATTCGCCCTTCAAAATAACTTCACACTCATTTTTACACATCATTTTTAATATTTAGACTATACTCTAAAGTATAATTTAGCAGAGAATTTTTGTCTGTTCACTAGTAATTATATTAAGGGAAATCTTCGGATTGATCTGTCTTGTACCGATATAATTCGAATGTGTTGGGGGACACAATAGAAGTATAATTACTGAACTCCCTCTCCATAAAAGGAGAGGGTTTTTTTATTTAAAAACACCTATCAAGACTTATTTCGGTCTTTAATACACAACGATAAGCAATTCCCCTTCTTCTTTCAATAAAAACTAACCACCTCATTATCAGTTGTAAAAAATCTAAAAACACGTTTTGAGTCATCCTAAAACATGTTTCTGGACGTATATAGATTGATTTGCGGCACCTTTTTAAGTAGTTTTCAAAATTATAAATCTAATACAGAAATCACATTTTATCACTTTTAACTTCTAAAAAACAAACACTTACAGTATAAAATATATAATAATTGTTGGGTATATCTGATTTATTAAAATTATATTTATAGTATATTAACCATACACAAAACTCAAACTTCGTCATAATGAAAGATTATAACAAAAAATGCTTTCCCTCAACTGGCATTTCGTTTAACTTTTTTTTCGTCTATTGCTACAAGAAAAAAAGAAAAAAGGTAAACTATCAAGAAAACGACCAATTCTTAGATTTAACAGTTCTCTAATCATTAAAAATTATCAAGGAACTTCTCAAGACTATCTTGGCTATACATATTAGTAATACATATTAGGGTGTCAAAGATCTTTCTACCCGCTCCTAAGAATTAATTACACTTTTTTAATCCTCTCGTAAATATACATGAAGAATGTTTCATCATTCATTCTATATTTTTCGTAGAAAATAATAAAAACTAACTCTTAAACACACAAACAATGAAAACAAACACTAATTCTTTAAAATCCTATATCCCATGGATATGCACTATCTTTTTTCTATGCAACATGCTTATACTGCAAGCACAAGAAAAATATTATCGAGTTGTTTTTGACACGAACAAAGAGCAACTAGAAATGCTTCAAGAACAAGGACTCGAAGCCGATCATTTTCATTATGAGAATGGTAAAATTACTGCGGAAATTTCGCATAGCGATCTTAAATTACTAAGGAGAAATAAGGTTAAGTATAAAATCAAAATTCGTAATCTCTCTAAAAGAATTCCCAGGATAAATAAAAGAAAGGATAGAAGTAATGCACGTAAGGCAAAAAATAATATTCAGCAACAAGTACCCTCCCCCAGTAATTTTGCATTAGGAAGTATGGGAGGTTTTCATACGCATGATGAGGCGATAGCGGCTTTAGATAAAATGAGACAACTATACCCTCAACTCATCACAGCCAAATCATCTATAGGTACAACAATACAAGGTAGGTCAATTTATATGGTTAAAATAAGTGACAATGCAGATACCGACGAAAACGAAGATGAAATGCTATATACTTCTATACATCATGCCAGAGAACCAGTAGGGCTCTCACAAAATCTATTTTATATGTGGTACCTGTTAGAGAATTATAATTCTGATCCAGAAATCAAAATATTGGTAGACAATACCGAATTATATTTTATACCTATTATTAATCCTGATGGATATATACATAATCAACAAACCAACCCTAACGGAGGAGGGTATTGGAGAAAAAACAGGCGAAATAATGGAGGGTCATACGGTGTTGATTTAAATCGTAATTATGGTTATCAATGGGCAGCTCCCGGAGGATCTTCTTCTACTCCCAGCAGTGATTCATATCACGGAACTTCTAAATTTTCTGAACCTGAAACCCAGGCAATGAGAGATTTTACGAACCAACATAATTTTGTAGCTGCACTTAATTATCACTCGTTTAGCAATCTGTTAATTCATCCATGGGGATATAAAGCGAATACTTTTACTCCTGACCAAAGTACGTTTGTGAAAATATGTACATACATGACAGAAGAAAATTCATATACATATGGTACTCCTAATCAAACCGTAGGATATACAGCGGGAGGAAGTTCTGATGACTGGATGTATGGAGAACAAAGTTCTAAACCTAAGGTTTTTGCTATGACTCCCGAAGTAGGATCTTCGAACGATGGATTCTGGCCAGCTTCTAGTAGAATTATCCCTTTATGTAATGAGGTGTATCCTTTTAACATCAAGATAATGAGAATGGCAACCAAATATGCAAAAGTAACGCCAGATAACGCAAATCAAACAATTACAAATACATCAGGAACCGTAGGGTATTCTATTAAACGTTTTAGCCTTAAACAAGCCAACTGGACAGTTAGTTTATCCTCAAATTCTTCGCATATAAGCTCTTTAGGACAACCAAAACAATATAGTAGTATAGAACTTTTAGGGACCGATAATGGAGCTATTGATTTTCAGTTAAAATCAACCACTCCAACAGGGACTCAAATTCCTATAACACTTACTGTAAATAATGGTACCTGGGAGTACACTACAGATGTTACGATAACATATAATGGTGGTTCTACTTCTTGTACAGCAACAGTACCTACGGGAGTGTCTTCTTCGGCCATAGGATCAAACACGGCTACTATAGGATGGACCGCTGTAGCCAGTGCAACCTATGACCTTCGCTATAGACAAACAGGAACAACAAACTGGACAACTTCTGCCGAAAACGGAACTTCTAAAGTAATTTCTGGATTAAACCCATCTACTACTTATGAAGTACAGGTAAGAAGTAAATGTGCCGATGGAACAACTTCTAATTATAGTGCTTCTGTAAACTTTACAACTACAGATGTACAACTTAACTACTGTGACTCTAATGGTCAAAGTACTTCGGATGAATACATCAGTAATGTGAAATTAGGAACTATCGATAAAACATCAACAGGAGCAAGTAGTGGATACAGTGATTTTACTACTGAATCTACTACCCTTTCTAAAGGAAATGCTAACACCATTACCATTACTCCTACTTGGACCGGAACTAAATATAGTGAAGGATATAGTGTATGGATCGATTATAATCAAGATGGAGACTTTGCCGATACAGGAGAACAGGTATGGACCAATGCTGCCTCACAAACAAGCCCGGTAAGTGGTAGCTTTACTGTACCTTCTAGTGCAAAAGACGGAAGTACAAGAATGAGAGTATCTATGAAATACAATGCAATACCAACTCCTTGTGAATCTTTCTCTTATGGTGAAGTAGAAGATTATACTGTAGTGATCGGTGGATCAACTGGTGGTGATACTCAAGCTCCTTCTGCTCCAACTGGATTAGCAGCTTCTAATGTGGCACAAACAACGCTTACCCTATCCTGGAATGCTGCTACCGATAATGTGGGAGTAACAGGATATGATGTATATCAAGGGGCTACTAATCTTGGATCGGTAACGGCAACTACAAGAAATATTACAGGATTAACCGCTAATACAGCATATCAGTTTACGGTAAAAGCTAAAGATGCGGCTGGAAACGAATCTGCAGCTAGTAACACGCTAAATGTAACTACCGCTGGAGCATCTGCTACTTATGATGTAAAACTGCGTATTACTTTTGATAACTATCCTGAAGAAACCAGCTGGGAGATTAAAGATAGTAACAACCAGGTAGTACATTCTGGAGGAACATATCCATCTCAACCTGATGGTTCTACTCTTAATATAACCAAAACACTGGATGCAGGGTGTTATACCTTAGTATTTAAAGATTCGTACGGTGATGGTATTTGCTGTAGTTATGGTAATGGTTCTTACGAACTAACCAATAGTGCATCTGGTGCAGTACTGGCTTCTGGGGGATCATTTACTTCTGAAGATACTAAAAACTTCTGTGTGGGTAGGACTGCAATACATAACTTTAATACAGATGTGAAAACAGACTTAGAAAACTCTGATATTGTTATTCACCCAATTCCTGCAAAAGATTTTATCATCATCAAAATGAACAATTTTAATGGATCTACATACAGAATTATTAATAAAGCTGGGCAAACTGTAAGACATGGTAAAATATCTACAAATAAAATAGAGCTCAACAATTTACCATCTGGGATGTACTTTGTATCGGTTAAATCAGATACTAAAACCATAACCAAAAAGTTTATTTTAAAATAAATAAAATCAAATATAACGTGCAAAACCACCTTATTAAAGGTGGTTTTGTGCCATTTAAAATTACAACTTACATGGTTAATTATATACCTCAAAAACGTCATAAGAAAAATTTTATCTTAAAAAAGATTTGCACATATTAATAGAATCTGTATCTTAGATATATACTTCGTAAACACTCTTTTCACCACGTCATAATTAGAGAGAAACAATAACATAAAGAATATGTTACTTTTTTATGTTTTAAAGATGATTCTGTAGGCTATATAAAAAGACTAAAAAATTCAAACCCTGATTAAAATAATGAGTTGTTACTCCTGTTCTCGGCTCGACTTTGTAAACGTTTCGTCAAAATTAGTAGTATTATGGAATAAGAAAGGACACGTTTCCTTTCTTTTCCATATCAGAAAACAAATTGATTAAGGTTAAATTTTTATCGAAATCATACGGATATAATCTCATCTTCATCCAATAATTCTTCTTGTCGCAACCGAAGCAAGATCTGAGCCACAGCAACCGTATCTTTCTCACAATAAATAATGATACGATCGATGTCCTGTTCTTCATAAAAAACTTGTCTCACCTGGCTTCCGTCTATATCATCTTTTGGTGATGGAATGCCTAAAATATTAGTAAGTAATTTTAGAGATGTATAGTGCTTATAGTCTCCAAATTTCCATAAATCCAAAGTATCTAAATGAGGTACTTCCCAAGGTTTTTTACCAAATAAATTCAATTTATGCGGCAATCCGATATTATGGATGATCATTCTACGGGCAATATAAGGAAAATCAAATTCTTTCCCATTATGAGCACAAAGCAAATGATGCGGTCTTCCAAAATGGGTTTCGATTAAGTTTTTAAAATTGATCAGCAATTGCTTTTCTTCACCATAAAAGGATTTGATTCTAAAGGATCTCGTTTCACCTTTGAATGCAAAAAAACCAACAGATATACATACTATCTTACCAAATTCTGCCCATATTCCTGCTCTTTCATAGAATTCTTCGGGAGAGAATTCTTCTTTACGCTGATATTTGGTTTTATCGGCCCACAGATATTTTGTTTCTTCACTAAGGTTTTCAAAGTGTTCATGTTCGGGAACAGTTTCTATATCCAGAAACAAGATATGTTCGAGATTAAGTTTATGAAGCATTATTAAGCATTTTATAAGTTTCTTCAATAAAGACAAAGAAATCTTCTGTAAATGACTCTCCGGGCAAAAATTGACCACGATTATGTCCTAATCGTACAATCATAATATTATCCTCTGGGATACAGATTACATATTGCCCTAAAATACCTCTCATGGCAAAAATCCTCTTATCCAAATGGTCGGATAACCAAAAACCATATCCATACATTTGCCCATCTTCAAATCTTGGTTTTGTTGCTAATTCTGTAAACTCTGCTGGTAATATTTGTTTGCCTGCAAACATTCCTTTGTTTTTAAACAACATTCCAAAACGAGCAAAATCCCTGGCATTACTAGCGATACAACAATATGCTTTTTCCATACCACTCTCTTCACTATCGAGTTGCCATATAGCTTCATGTTCCATCCCCAAAGGCTTCCAAAAACTCTCACTTAAATAGGTTGCGAGTTTTTTTCCGGTGGCTTTTTCAATAACCATACCTAATAATTGAGTATTTCCACTTAAGTATTCAAACTTTTGTCCTGGTTCTTCAACGATATTCAGCCCTAACATTACGTCTCTGATATTGGCGTCATAATAGGCCCTGGCCGTAATAGAAAACGGGCTGGTATAATGCTCGGTCCAGTTTAAGCCAGAAGACATAGAAGATAGATCTCCTACCGTGGTTTTTGCTGCAAGACCTTGCGAAAACTCAGGAAGAAAATCTCCTACTGGCTGATCCAGGCTTTTAATATAACCATCCATAATTGCTTTTCCCAACATACCAGTCACCATACTTTTTGCCATAGAAAAAGAATTGGTTTTAGAATCGATCCCAAATCCTTCGGCATAGTTTTCATACCAAATACTATCATTCTTAATAATCATAAAAGCAATAGTCCCTAGTTCTTTATTAATGGTATTAAGTCTATCTGTGCTTTGCGTCTTATTATATTCTGGATGAGTAGCCCAGGCGAAAGTAGCATTTCCTTTTTCTATAGTACGATTATCAAAATACGAATAATCATCAAGATACGCAGTAGTATGACCTGTCATATAAACCACCCTAACTCCTTTTAAGATATAATCATAATCAAAAATATATAGTAGTGTTACACAGAGTACAATAATAATAAGTAAACTTTTGAAGAAAAATTTGAGTATCCGTTTTATCATTTCTATGTAAGTTTTGAGTTAATATGATAGTATTACAAACAAATAGCTTGTTTAGCTAATGTATGAAAATTAATTGCAGATAAATAAAGGGTTTTAAAATTTGATAACCTTATATTTATTATCTCTATTATGATAAAAAACAATAATAACGTATCTCAGTTTCATTTTCTGAAACTGGAAATTTTAAAATGAATTACTAAGTATTTTTTAAGAAGTTAAAACAATGACTGCTGTTTTACGGGGTTCTCATGGTCGAGCAACCATTTTTTTCTCCATAACCCACCGGCATATCCGGTAAGTGATCCATCACTACCAATAACCCGATGACAAGGCACAATGATCCATAATGGGTTTTTACCGTTGGCACTTGCTGCAGCCCGTATTGTTTTTGGATCTCCAAGTCCCTTAGCAATATCTAGGTAGGATACGGTTTTTCCGAAAGGAATTTTGAGTAATTCGGTCCAAACTTTTTTCTGAAAATCAGTTCCTGATGGATTCAAAGTAAGCTCAAAATCGGTACGCTGACCATCAAAATATTCTTTGAGTTGTGAGACTGCCTTTTGTAAATGTAAAGGAACAGTTTTTGAGGGAGTATTGGTAGACTCTTTGGTAACAGAAACACTTGCTATACCATTTTTGTCTCCTGATATAGTTGCGATCCCTAAAGGAGTTTCTATATACACCTCATCCATTATTCTTCTTTTTTATCTTCTAAAATCCCAAGTCGTCTTGCACGATTTTCCCAATTTTTTCGAGCCAGGATTTGCATATCGGTTTCAGTATCACTTTCATCTACTATCTCTAAACCTAATAATGTTTCTATAACGTCTTCCATGGTTACCAGTCCACTTATAGAGCCATACTCATCTACCACCAAAGCTATGTGATTTTTGGTTTGAATTAGTTCATTAAACAAATCAGGTATTGGCAAACTTCTTGTCGTAAAAAGTATAGGTCTTTTTATTTCTCCCATTTTTTTATGCCCATTCTGATTTGCCATTTCTTTAAAAACATCATCTTTTAATACCTGACCAGTTATATTGTCTGCATTTCCTTTATAAACAGGTATTCTAGAAAAGCGAAGATTTTGATTTTCATTAAAAAATTCTTCAATTGTTGCATCTTCAGAAGCAATTTTCATTACGGTTCTGGGAGTCATCACATCTTTAGTAAACACTTCTTTAAAAAATAATAAGTTTTTGATAACCTTAGATTCTGACTCTTCAAAAACACCTTCTTCGTGAGCAATATCCGCCATAGCAGAAAAATCCTCTCTACTCAAAACAGACCCGTGATGACCTTTGCCTCCTATTAATTTGGTAGTAAGGCGTAATATCCATAGGATACCTGTATATTTTAAAGGTGCTATTAAAATCACAAGTGTTTTGGATGTAAAATTTGCCAATTGTTTCCAGAAAGTTGCTCCAATTGTTTTGGGAATAATCTCTGACAACACTAGAATTAGCAGTGTCATAATTGTAGATACAATACCTACCATATTAACACCCAGGATTTCAAATTTATACGGCAATTGTTCTGCCTGCACACCTACCAGAATTGCACCTACAGTATGGGCAATTGTATTTAATGTGAGAATTGCAATTAGAGGTTGGTCTACATCTTTTTTTAAGTTTTCTAATGTGGTAGCGTATGCCTTGCCTTCTTTTTTCTTGACATTGATAAAAGTTGGAGTCACACTAAGCAAAACCGCTTCTAGTATCGAACATAAAAACGAAAAGAAAATAGAAAGTACGGCGTAAATAATTAATAGAGTCATTGTGGTTTTCTTGAAAATGCTAAATTAACTAATTCCTTCTCTCTTTGCCATTTAATTTATGGAATAAATTTATTTAAACATCATAAATTTTAATATTAAGAGTCCGACATAAAACAAAACTAAATCACCCTGCACTTAAAGTGCAGGGGTTTGATTTTACTAGGGACTAAAGTCCCCAAGCCTATTCCAATATGAAATTGGAATTATCATTTTCTTCTCGTCTGTGGTGCTCCAAATATTCATT
>JAUIBW010000059.1 GCA_030427585.1 Bacteroidia bacterium | reverse complement strand
GCTTAGATGAAAAAGAAAATTCAAGCATAGCAGGGCTACGGTTGTGTTTTATTTTGAAATATTAGACAAAAAGACGTGGTTTTTTTGAGTAAATTTAGATTGGAAATGGTATAAGTAGTTTTCGAATACGCATCTTTTTTTAAAACCTATTTCCCTTTAGGAATCGCATGTATTAGTTTTTTGGTATAGTCTCTTTTTGGGTTTTCATAAATCAAATCTGCATCGCCTTGCTCTTCTATTTTACCTTTATTCATAACCAATAACTGATCAGACATATACTTTACAACCGCCAGATCATGTGATATAAAGATATAAGTAAAACCAAAATTACTTTTTAATTCATTTAATAAGTTAAGTACTTGTGCTTGTACAGAAATATCTAACGCACTTACAGATTCGTCACAGATAATAAGTTTGGGTTGCAAGGCTATAGTACGGGCAATACCGATACGTTGTCGTTGTCCGCCACTAAACTCATGTGGGTAACGGTTAAAATATTCTTCAGTTAGACTTACTCGCCGTAGCAATTCTATAACCTTTTGCTTTCGTTCTTTGTCATTGTTGTATAAATTATGTGCCTGCATAGGTTCCATAATTGCTTTCCCGACAGTTAATCTTGGATTGAGTGATGCAAAAGGATCTTGAAATATCAATTGAATTTCTTTACGAAGACTTCGTATCTTAGAAGAAGATAATTGTGTAATATCCTGTCCTTTGTATATAACCTGACCTCTATTGGCCTTGTCTAATTGTAAAATGGTATTTCCTAAAGTGGATTTGCCACAACCAGATTCTCCTACAAGTCCCAAAGTCTCCCCTTCATAGAGCTTAAAACTTACATCATTTACAGCTTTAAATTCTGCTTTTCCAAATAAACCAACCTTAGAAAAATAACTTTTTTCTACATTTATAACTTCCAATAGAGGTGGTTGATTATACAAATTTTGATGATGTTGTTCTCGCTGTTCTTTAGTAATGATTTCCTTTTTTTGATCTGTATCTCCCAGAAAATCAGCAATAGTGGGTAGTTTTTGATACCTAATATTCATAGGAGGCCTCGCATTGATTAAGGCTTTGGTGTATTCTTTTTGAGGAGTATGAAAAATAGTATCGGTTGTTCCATATTCTATCATCTTTCCTTGATACATAACCAAAACATGATCTGCAACTTCTGAAACCAGTGAGAGATCATGAGAAATAAATAAAATACTCATCTTATACTCTTTTTGCAGGCTCTTTAGCAAACTTATAATCTCTTTTTGCACCGTTACATCAAGTGCAGTTGTAGGCTCATCTGCAATAAGAAGCTTTGGTTTGCATGCAATGGCCATAGCAATCATAATGCGTTGTTTTTGGCCTCCGCTTAATTGATGAGGATATGATTTGTATGCCCGATCAGGTTCGGGAAGTTTTACTTTTTCGAATAAAGAAAGTACTTCTGTTTTTATTTCTGCTTTAGAGAACGATGTATGCTGAAATAAGATTTCTGCGACTTGTTTTCCGCATTTCATAGAAGGGTTTAAAGAACTCATAGGTTCTTGAAAAATCATAGCTATTTCATTACCACGAATTGCTCTATATTCTTTTTCATTACAACTTAATAAAGAGATACCATCATAGATAATATTTCCTTTAGTGATTTTAGAAATTTTATTAGGGAGTAATCCCAGGATAGCTAATGAAGCTACAGATTTTCCGCTTCCAGATTCGCCTACAACTCCTAATATTTCATTTTTATGAATGTCAAAAGAAATGTCGTAAAGTACCTGATTTTCTTTTTTTTCCGATAAAAAAGAGACACAAAGATTTTGTATAGAAAGCAGTGTAGTATTATCCATAACTTAAAGGTTAGGTAAATTTAGGAAATTCGACGCTTTAACAGATTTCTTTTTAAAACTATTTTGGTGTGATATTTGTTATATTTACCTGTCAAAGTATATTATGAGGCTACTAAAACTTTCTCTTCGTACACGAATTTTTATTTCCATGACTATCTTGGTATTACTAGCTTCAATTTTGATTGCCGCTGTTACGATCTATCAATATAAAGAAGAAGCAGAAGAATATCATCAAGGTCGATTAGAGCGAAAAGAAGAACGAATTCAAATTGCAATCAACAATGCACTAAAAATTACAACTTATCCCGTTAATGAGAAAAATATAGCATTAATTTTTAGAGAAAAAGATCGTATTTATCAAATCTCTGAAGAGCATTCTATGCCTATTAATATTTATGGGCTTTCAGGAAAATTATTGGTTAAATCAGAAGGTGGATTTGCAAAAGATACTACCGATATTCAAATTAATTCTATTATTTTAGATACATTGGCTTCTCTTTATAATAAAAAGTATTTGGTAAAATCTGAAAAAAACGGGGAACGATTTTTAACTTCTTATACCTATATTAATGATGTTCGATCCAAGCCTCTAGGGATACTACATTTACCATATCTTGAAGATGATGATTTAATTACAAGAGAATTGTTAGAGTTTTTGCAACGCCTAGGGCAGGTGTATTTACTAATGCTTTTAGTGGCAATTGTTCTGGCTTACTTTTTATCAAAGTACATTACCAGATCCTTAAAGACAATTTCTGAAACCATAGACCAAACCCGATTAGATAAGCGAAATAAACGAATAGATATTGGTGATGCCAGCGAAGAAATTTATTCATTAGTGAATGCTTATAATAGTATGATCGATGAACTTGAAGAAAGTGCTGCAATGCTTGCCAAAAGTGAGCGAGAGGCAGCGTGGAGAGAAATGGCAAAACAGGTAGCGCACGAAATTAAAAACCCATTAACGCCAATGCGATTAACTGTACAAAGTTTTCAGCGTAAATTTGATCCCAATGATCCCAATATTCAACAAAAAGTCCAGGAGTATAGTGATACTTTGATTCAGCAAATCGATACCATGAGTTCTATTGCTTCGGCGTTTTCAAATTTTGCACAGATGCCTGCACAAAAAAGTGAAACCCTGGATGTGGTAAAGATCATTGGGCTGGCATTAGATATTTTTAATGAGGACTATATCATTTTTCCTTCAGAAAAAGAAAAAATCATAGCTAAGTTTGATAGAACACAATTGATACGAGTAGTCACCAATTTAGTAAAAAATGGTATACAGGCCATTCCTGAAGATCGTATCCCCAAAATTATTGTGGACGTGTTTTCAGAGAACGGAGAAGTTATTATCACCGTGGCTGATAATGGAATTGGGATAACCGAACAAAATACTAAAAAAGTTTTTGAACCTAAATTCACAACCAAAACCAGTGGTATGGGACTTGGATTAGGAATGGTAAAAAATATTGTGGAAACCTATAACGGAAGTATTACCTTTACATCAAAAGAAGGAAAAGGCACTGTTTTTAAAGTTAGATTTCCAAAAGAATAGTAAACTTTACTTCGATTATTATTCAAAATTCACAACAGATTAATAAACAACATAAATTACAATGTATAATAATATTCTAACATCTCAGGATAATGGGATTACCAAGATTACGATCAATCGTCCATCAAAATTAAATGCTCTTAATAAGGAGACTATTCAGGAACTACATGCGGCTTTTAGGGTTGCCAATCTTGATACAGATACTAAAGTTATTATCATTACCGGAAGTGGCGAAAAAGCATTTGTTGCTGGTGCAGATATTAGTGAATTTGCAGATTTTTCTGTATCAGAAGGAGGAAACCTGGCCACAAAAGGACAAGAGCTGCTTTTTGATTTTGTTGCTAATCTTTCTACACCAGTAATTGCTGCTGTAAATGGATTTGCCCTGGGTGGTGGTTTAGAATTAGCCATGGCAGCGCATTTTAGAATTGCTAGTGATAATGCAAAAATGGGATTACCAGAAGTTTCTTTGGGAGTCATACCTGGTTATGGTGGTACACAACGCTTGCCTCAGTTAGTGGGTAAAGGCAGAGCTATGGAAATGATAATGACCGCAGGAATGATCGATGCTAATCATGCATTGCAATATGGGTTGGTAAATCATGTAACCACTCAGGATGAATTAATACCACTAGCAGAAAAGTTAGCCGGAAAAATTATGAGAAATTCATCTGTAGCGATTGGTGCAGCGATCAAAGCTATAAATTCTGGATATGAAGATGGTGTAAACGGATATAAAACGGAAATCGAACAATTTGGGAACTGTTTTGGCACCGAAGATTTTAAAGAAGGAACTACAGCATTTTTAGAAAAACGTAGAGCTGATTTCCCAGGAAAATAAATTAGATAAATAAAAAAGGGTAAAGACTTCATAGGTAAATTATGAGGTCTTTATTTTTTTACCATTCTACTATACTCACAACTTAAACTACACAATATGCGGTTACCCGATTGCTTACAAATAAATTACACGAATTACTTCCTCAAAACTGGAAAAATAACAGTCCTCAAAATATGTTAACAAAATAACTTTTTACTAACAAATCTATCCTAAAATTAAGAATCTAGTAAAATCAGAGTGCTTCCCGAACCTACAAGATCATCAGGATGCTAATCATCAGTGACTTACAAGAACTCATATCTCTTATTATGTAAAATAAAAGCCTACAAAATTATACCCTGACACTAAATACGTACTTTACAGAGTGCTTACACTAAAGAAGAACAGAATACAATCTTTTCTATCCTTGATGCTTTTGTAACTAAACGTAAACTTAAAAGCACCCTTAAAAATGTACTACAGGATATGGATTAAAAAAATCCACAACACTAATGCTGTGGATTTCTTCTCTTTTTATTACTTACTCGCACCCCTCACTCATCATCGCCACTAGCCAGAGGCATAGCGGGAGCGATCAATTACACGCTAGGAGCAGCGGGGGACATTACCGCTGGATACCATATTCAACTACTATATATCATCTTTTCACGCCCCTTGTCAATCATACCTAAACTAGTTTCATTAAATTCTAAAGTGTTTTCATAAACTTTAAAGAATGCTGCTGAGATATAAAACTTTTCACCTTTTGAATCTATCTCAAACAATTCATTTCCCTTGTAATTTAGCGATGATTTTACTGATTCATAAGAGATTAACTCTGTCTTTTCAATTTTTTTAATACTGATATTAGTCAAAGACGTTGGTGTTTGAATATATTTAACATCGAAAAATATAATATCAACATTATATTCAAAATCTTTATTCTTACTAGATCTAAGTAATAATTGACCATGACTTAAGAAAAAATCAAAAGTGTTAAAAACTCTCTCAGATGTATAAGTATTACTTTTCATAGATATTTGTTGTTGTTTAAAATGGACTAGGTACGACTTTACCATTCTGATAAAATATTGTTCTTTGCAAAACTTGTGGATTAGAATAAACTTGATAAAGCTCCCAACTTGTAACCCTGCTATTTCCTAGACCTCTAGCTCCTTCTTGGACAGCTTTCCATACATTATCGATACCGTCTAAATTAAAATGAATTTTACTTTTAGAACTTGAAATAACTTGTAAAAATTGCGATTGAAAATTATCTGAACCCCAAGTTTTCCAAGTAGTTCCTTTTACACTACTTGCAAAATCGTCCAAATATTCTCGGACTCCTAATGCAATTCTTGTACCTCTTTTAGCTTGTGTAAATAATTTCGCAAAACCTCCTACAATGAAGAATGGTGAGTCAAATCCCATTGGTTTAATAGCATGATTAAATCTCCTGCTATTAAATCTCTCCGCTTGCATTATTATTGCCATCAGTAATTCTGGACTACCATTTTGGCTTATCCATTCCATACTACCTTTAGAAAGTGCTCCACCAAAAGCCATTTCTTTGATGAAATTATCGAAAAAACTTCCATATTGTTGCCCTGAATACCAACCTGCTTCTGATCCATTAATACCTCCTGAATGATAATATTCTGTAACTGTAGTGACACCTTCCATTCCATCAAGAGCATTAATATGTGGAACTTTTTTGGATCTTGTCTGACCTTCTTGAGGGCAATCATTACAAGATTCTGTTCTTCCTTTTCCATTAGAAAAATTTCCATTTCCAGTATTTGTCCAAGTAGTACCACTAGCTGAACTCTCAAACAAACCTCTTATAAATGATTCTGTATCCGCTCCCGAAGGATCAGCCCAGAACACAGGATTATTATCAAAAGCAGTATATGTAGACATGGAATGATGCGTAACAGGATCAATACCTGTCCATCTTGCGATGGCAGGATCATATTGTCGTAGATCCATTTCATAAAGACCTAAATCTTCATTTAACTCAATACCATTATACCCATAATTATGTTTTCTACCAGATATCGTACTATTATATCCTTCATGTGTTAACCCAAAAGGATAATAATTCTTCTCTTGCTGTACGATGATTCCTTCTTCGGTTTCTTGTAGTACACTAATATCATCTAGGTAGATTTCTTCTTCTGTGGCTATACTACTGGTTA
>JAUIBW010000043.1 GCA_030427585.1 Bacteroidia bacterium | reverse complement strand
AGCATATAAAAAAAAGACAATACTTCTTCAGAATCATAGATCCCGGATAAAGAATTTATAAAACTAACTCTAAGGTCTTTTATCTTCAATTTGAAGTGTATTTTAGATTATAGATCTTTTATCATCCATGCCTGGCAACTATAATGCCCGGTATCTCCCATTGGCTCTTCTAAAGGAGTAAAGCCTACTTTTTTATACAATTTCCTGGCAGACTCCATATAAGGCATTGTTTCCAAATAACATTTGACATATCCTTGTTCTTTGGCAAAATCAAGGCATGTATTTATCATCTTATACCCAACTCCTTTGCCTCTTGCCTGTGGTAAGAAATACATTTTTTGCAACTCGCAAATATCTTTAACAACCTCTCCTTCTAATGGGGCAATACCTGCACCTCCAATGATTCTATCTTCTTCTTCAACTACGTAATACTTCATTCTCGAATAGTTATAAGTCTCATACATGCTATCCAAAGACTTATCCTCATATGCGGTACCTACTTTTGGCACTCCCATTTCTATTAAGACTTCTCGTATCACCGAGGCAATTACTTTATTATCTTTTGGCTGTATTGTTCGTATTTTTATATCATTCATTATTTTGAAATACTATTTTTGTGATATCCTCAAAAGGTTTTCCGAATCTTCATTTGAAGAAAAAATTAGCTTCTTAAAAGGTATTGAAATATACGTTAAATCTAACAAGGAATCAATGAATAAGTTTCTATTATTATCAACATTACTTATAGGTATTACCAGTTGTTCTATTTCTAAAAAACCTGAATTCAAATATGTCGATAATATCGAGGTTAAAAATGTCAGTATGCGCAATATAACACTTAAAGCAGATGCTGTTTTTAATAATTCAAATCACATAAAAGTAAAACTTCCTATAGATAGCATACACATTTTTGTTGATAACATAGATGTCGGGGCGCGCTCTTCGCAAGAGTTCGATGTTCCTTCAAAAAACGAATTCACTATTCCGCTCGAAGGAACTTTTTCACTTTCTAAAGTCTATAAGAAAAATAACGTACTTGGCAGTGCATTAAAAGTAATTCAAAGGATTCGCTGGACATAGAATATAAAGACGTAATTCGATATCATTTTGGAAATTTTTCCTATCCTTATACGATCAACAAACAACAAAAGGTGAAATTAAAATAAAAACAACAATTCTACACAACATGATTCGGTAGTTTTTCACTGAAAACAGTGACTCTAAACCTACATCAAGTGATTATATTTGTGCTACACGTTCAATATTCTGAAACGCAATTTCTTTCTTGATAATTACACTATCATAAACAAAAACCTATCAAGTTTCATATTAATTAATCTTGAAAATAAAATGATTAAGCAGATTAAAAACTTTATTTTAATTATGATTTTTTTTCCAATTACAAACTCTTTTAGTCAAACTCAGAATACACCTGAAATTATTGAAATCACCCCAATAAAAACAGAACCATTCAAATATTATCAACTCGAAGCCAAAACAACTGAAGGTGTAGCAGGCAAAATTTATTTAAATGGTAAAAAATTACATGAATTTGAAAAATCAGCAAGCCAGGTAAGTAACAATAAAGCTCAAAAGCTTATAAAAAATGGCATCAATGAGATTGAACTCAAAATATCTTCGGTTGCTGAGAATGTAGAGAAAGGCTATTTTTCTAAATGTGTTGTTTTTATAGCTATACACGGTGTTAATGACAAAGCCTTTCCTTCTAAAGAAACTCAAATAGTTCGTATCAAATGGGATCCTAAGAAAGACCAAAAAAAAGGTATTACCAGGTACGTATTTGAGCTAAAAAGATAATTAATCAATACTACAGGTTTACTATACCATATAAAACACATAGTTTACTTATTTTTGCTATTTGCAAAAGTGAAAACACACGAAAAATACATAAAACGCTGCATACAGCTTGCCAAAAACGGACTAGGAACAACCTATTCAAACCCTTTGGTTGGTAGTGTAATTGTGCATAACGACAGTATCATTGGTGAAGGATGGCATTATCAATCGGGTAAACCTCATGCCGAAGTAAATGCCATTGCTTCAGTAAAAGATCACTTTCTTTTAAAAGACGCTACCATCTATGTTAGCCTTGAACCTTGTAGTCATTTTGGGAAAACACCTCCTTGTAGTGATCTTATTATCAAAAAAGGAATCAAAAAGGTGGTTATAGGTACAATAGATACTTTTACAAAAGTATCGGGTGCAGGAATTCAAAAGTTGATGAATGCTGGTTGTGATGTAATTGTTGGGGTTTTAGAAAATGAGTGCTTAGCATTAAACAAAAGGTTTTTTACTTTTCATAACAAAAAACGGCCATATATCATCCTAAAATGGGCAGAAACTGCAGATGGTTATATTGCACCAATTGTTACTAACAAAAGAGAACCTGTCTGGATTACCAATACATATTCCAGACAAATTGCACACAAATGGCGAGCAGAAGAACAAGCCATTTTGGTTGGCAGCCAAACCGTTATTAAGGACAATCCTAAACTCACTATCAGAGATTGGGCTGGTCAACATCACCCCACCAGAATTGTGATTAACAAATCAGGAAAAATACGTAAAGATTCTGCTGTGTTAGATCAATCGGTAAAAACAATTGTGATTACTTCAGAAAAATTTAAACAAGAAAATAGCAATGCTCTTATTTATGAGGTTGTCGACACGCAAGAGAATCTTGCCAAGGAAATATGCAACATTCTCTACAAACACAATATCCAATCGGTGATCATAGAAGGAGGCTCCTATACAATACAATCCTTTATTGATAAAAATCTCTGGGATGAGGCTAGGGTTTTTGAAGGAAATACTACTTTTGGAACCGGAATAAAATCTCCTTCACATAAAGGAAACTTAATTTCTGAACGAAAAATTATGACAGACACCCTAAAGACATATCAAAATGATTAAAACTATAATTTTTGATTTTGGAGACGTCTTTATCAATTTAGACAAGTCCGCAACAGAAAGAGAATTATACAACCTCAAAAATAAAAAGCTTACTGAAGAATTGCGAGAGCTTAATATCTTGTATGAAGCAGGCAAAATTACTACACCAGAACTTTTAGAAAATTTTCAGAAGCTTATCCCCAATGCTTCAGAGAAGCAACTTATCTATGCATGGAATGCTCTTTTACAGGATTTCCCTAAACATCGCCTAGAATTCATTCAGAAATTAGCTTCAGAACAATGTTACCAATTGATCTTACTTAGTAACAATAACGAATTACACATTAATTGGATTAAGAAAAATATTAGTTTTTTCCCTGTATTCAAATCATGTTTTGATGCTTTTTACCTTTCTCACGAAATCAACCTACGAAAGCCAGAACCTTATATTTTTGAATTTGTTTTAAAACAACATCAATTAAACCCAAGCGAAACACTCTTTATTGATGACACCAAAGATAATACAGATACTGCTGCTGCGCTAGGAATGCATACCTGGAACAACAACCCTGTAACCGAAGATGTTACAGATTTATTTACTATAAAATCTGATTTATTTTGATCTATTTAGCTTTAAGTGTTTTAGCATCTACTCTGATTTTTATCATCTTTAAGTTATTTTCTAAATATCATGTAGATACACTTCAAGCAATTGTTGTTAATTATATAGTAGCTTCTGTTTCAGGAATTATAGCATACTCAGAACCAATAGATTTATCTTCTGTATCAGGAAAAGGATGGTTTTTTGGAGCAATGATTCTGGGGGTAATTTTTATATCTGTATTTAATTTAATGGCAATTACCACACAGAGAAATGGCCTCTCTGTAGCTGCTGTAGCTACCAAAATGAGCTTAGTAATCCCTATTGTATTTGGGGTTATTGTCTACCAAGAAAGCACAGGTATCATAAAGATCATAGGCATTCTAATTGCTCTTATCGCGGTTTATCTCACTTCGATTAAAACCACTGGAGGAATCCCAATAACAAAAAAGAATCTTATTTTCCCAGTATTGGTTTTTATTGGCAGTGGAGTTATTGATACCAGCATTAAATTTTTAGAAACACATTATGTAGCTAAAAATGATATTCCGGTTTTTTCTGCAACCGTTTTTGGATTTGCTGCCATTGTTGGAATTATTACACTAGCATCTAAAGCAATAATGGGAACATTTAAAATTGCATTTAAAAACATCATTGCAGGAATTGTATTAGGTGTTCCTAATTATTTTTCGATTTATTTTTTAATTCAGGCATTACGTCATGACAGTATGGATAGTTCTACGGTATTTACTATTAATAATGTAGCTATACTTTTGGTTTCAACTCTTGCAGGGATTTTGTTTTTTCAAGAAAAATTAACTTTAAAAAACTGGATAGGTATCATTCTGGCGATTATTAGCATTATCTTAGTTGCCTTTTCTATATAACGTATACTCATTGGAAATAAAAGATACATATAAAACAATTAACGTTCCTGGAGAAGAAGTTCTTTTTAAAGATAGAAATAGCAAGTTTTTTGGATACACCTTTCCTATCAATACAGAAGAAGAGATCAAGCATATTATTGCCGATCTCAAGAAGAGACATCACGCTGCCAGACATTGGTGTTATGCATGGAAAATAGGGGCAGAATCTGCTACATACCGTATTAATGATGATGGCGAACCTTCTAATTCTGCGGGTCAACCGATCTATGGTCAGATTCTATCTTTTGATGTAACTTATATATTAATTGTTGTAGTACGATATTTTGGAGGTGTCAAATTAGGAGTTGGCGGATTAATTAATGCATATAGAACCGCTGCTCAATTAGCACTTGAAACTTCGGATATAGTTGAAAAAACAATTAACATTGATTTTGTACTCACTTTCGAATATAAAGACATGAATAAAGTGATGAGAATTATTAAAGAGCATAATCTAAAAATCACTAAGCAAGACCATGAATTGAATTGCAAAATTCATATTTCGGTAAGAAAAAAGTTTGCAGATAAAATAAAAGATGTTTTTTCCCCGTTGTATGGTATAGAAATTAGAAAAACATAGGGTTAATAGTTTTTTATTTTTTCAAGCAAGTAAGAGGGACATGGAATAGGCTTTCTTGTTTTACTATCTACAAAGACTAAAGTTGTAGATGCTGTTGTTAGTAATTCATTATTTTTATTAAAAATCTCATAGTCGAAAACGATTTTTGCTGTAGGAATTTTCCTTAGCAAAGTTTTAACAATTAATTCATCATCGAAAAAGGCAGATTTTTTAAATTTAAAGTCTAATGTAAACACAGGAAGCATAACGCCATTTTCTTCCATTGATTTATATGAAACCCCTAATTGGGATAACCAATCAATTCGTGCCAATTCTAAATACTGCGCGTAGTTACCATGGTATACTACACCCATCTGATCGGTTTCAGAGTATCGCACTTTTAGTAAAGTTTTTGAAGTGATTAGCATATTTTAAAAATAAGGGGTTATTTTAGTTATATTAAAAAGTAGTGTTATCAAATTATGCGAAAAAAATAATTAATATTCAACCCCTAAATCGTTTTTTTTTTACATTTTTTGTTCACATATTTGTCATGCAAAAACAGTAAGGAGTTTTTTAGCAATTTCTTTTTAGTACCTTAACATAACAAAAAGTAAACCTGACCACAAGAATGAATGTAACCGCGCAATCAGTTTGGGATAGTTGTTTGTCTTTCATAGAAGACAATATTACACCTCAAGCTTTTAAAACATGGTTTGAACCAATCAAAGCTGTAAAGCTTACAGATAGCGCTCTCAGTATTCAGGTTCCTAGTAAATTTTTTTACGAGTGGCTAGAAGAACATTACGTAAATCTACTTAAAGTATCTTTAACCCGAGAATTAGGAGAAAGTGCCAAGTTAGTTTATGTCATTAAAATGGAAAACACATATGGCAACAAAAAGCCATTTACTGAAAAAATCCCTAGTTCTAATCGAACTCCTGTTAACTCACAAGAAGTTGATGTTCCTATTAAAAGTAAAAATCCTGAGTTAAAAAATCCATTCGTTATTCCTGGAATACGAAATGTAAAAATAGAATCCCAATTAAATCCAAGTTATAATTTTGAAAATTTCTTAGAAGGAGATTCTAACCGATTAGCTCGTTCTGCAGGTATGGCCGTAGCCAATAAACCTGGAGGCACCTCTTTTAACCCTTTACTTATTTTTGGAGGAGTTGGTTTAGGAAAAACTCACCTAGCCCATGCAATCGGCGTTAACATAAAAGACAATTATCCAGAAAAAACAGTATTATATATTTCTGCCGAAAAATTTACTCAGCAATATATAGAATCTGTAAAAAAGAATAACAGAAATGATTTTATTCATTTTTATCAGATTATTGATGTTTTGATTGTTGATGATATACAACTATTATCTGGTAAAGCAGGAACTCAAGATGTATTCTTTCATATTTTCAACCATTTACACCAAAACGGAAAGCAAGTAATTCTAACCAGTGATAAAGCTCCTGTAGATATGCAGGATATAGAACAACGATTACTTTCCCGTTTTAAATGGGGGTTATCTGCAGAATTACATCAACCTGATTTCGAAACCAGAATTTCGATCATCAAAAACAAGCTGTATCGTGATGGTGTAGAGATGCCTGAAGAAATAGTTGAATTCCTGGCAAACAATATCAAAACCAATATCCGAGAATTAGAAGGCGCAATTATATCACTAATAGCCCATTCTTCTTTTAACAAAAAAGATATCACAATAGACCTTGCCAAAGCCATAGTAGATAACTATGTTAAAAACACAAAACGTGAGGTATCTATTGATTACATCCAAAAGGTGGTAAGTGATTATTTCCAGATGGATGTAGAAACACTACAATCAAAGACACGAAAACGTCATATTGTACAAGCAAGACAACTAGCTATGTTTTTTGCAAAAAAGCTAACCAAAGCCTCTTTAGCCAGTATTGGCACACAAATAGGAAAAAGAGATCATGCCACTGTCCTACACGCCTGCAAAACAGTAGACAATCTATCATCTACAGATAAGCAATTTAGGAAATACGTAGAAGATTTAGGAAAGAAACTTACATTATAATTTTACATTGTTTGCAAACAGATCAACACTAATATTTCAATTGCATTATTAGTAAAAACATGTATACCACACCTAAAACAACAAAACAAACTATATGAAAGTTAAAATTCTAATGGTATGCTTAGGCAATATATGCAGATCCCCCTTAGCAGAAGGTATCCTAAAATCTAAACTCGATCCGAGTTATTATAGTGTATCATCTTGTGGAACCAGTAGCTATCATATCGGTAGTAAACCCGATCAACGCTCTATCAATATTGCAAGACAACATGATATTGATATCACAGACCAAAGAGCTGCTCAATTTAAAATTAGCGACTTTACAACATATGACCACATATATGCCATGGATAGCTCTAACTATCAAAACATAATCAATCTAGCCAGCAATGACCATGAAAAAAGTAAAGTAAAACGCATCTTAAACGAATCGTACCCCAATAGCAATCTTGATGTTCCCGATCCATATTACGGAGGCGATCAGGGCTTTGAAGAGGTATTTCAAATGCTTAATGAAGCATGCGACAATATCGCCAGAAAACTCGAAGACCTCAATCATTCATAAACCTTACACAACCAAACAACACAATTAACACCAATACCATTTCCCATTACCACATACTATCATCACAAATAATAGCGTTACAATAGATAACAATAAAAAAAATAATACTATTTTAGTAACACCCTACCAAGGGCATAAACGTTCTTAAACCTTAAAGATTTATTTATTGATAATTCACAAAATACAACATCACAACGACACATCAACAAAAAGATCTTTAAAAAACCAGTTACAAAATAACCTATGGAATTTAAACCCCTAGATCCCAAAGGAAAATTATACCTAATCCCAACACGATTAGGAGATGATGTCCCTTTAGAAGTACTTCCTATATCCATTAAAAAGGTATTAGAGCAAGTAAATCACTATATTGTAGAAAACGAAAAGCCTGCAAGACGATTTATAAAAAAGGTAAGCCCCAGTAAGTCTCAACGCTCTATTGTTATACATACCGTTAACAAATACACAGATATCTCTGAGATACCTAGCTATCTTACACCTTGCCTTAACGGAGAATCTATCGGTTTACTATCTGATGCTGGATGCCCTGGAATTGCAGATCCAGGAGCAGAAGTTGTTAAAATAGCTCACGAAAAAGGAATACCTGTAACACCTCTTGTAGGACCATCGTCGATATTACTAGCTATGATGAGCAGCGGAATGAATGGTCAGAATTTCACCTTTAACGGCTACCTTCCCATCGATAAAAACGAAAGAAAATCAACCATAAAACATCTGGAAAAAACCTCTTTAGAAAAAAATCAAGCACAGATATTTATTGAAACCCCTTATCGAAACGACAAAATGTTTTCTGATCTCAAAACTATATTAAACACCAATACCAGATTATGTATTGCATGCGACATCACATTAACCTCCGAATTTATTGCCACCAAAACAGTTGAAGAATGGAAAAAAGAAGAAGTAGATCTTCACAAAAGACCAACCATATATATTATACAAAGAGATTAAGCCTTAGAAAAAAACTAGATAGCTTTTGCTTTTTTATTAGGAACAACAAAAGAAGTGTCATACCCTCCGAATCGTTTCATATAATAACGAATTGTAGTACCAAAAGCATCTGCAAAACCCTCTACTCCTCCACTACGCAAATATTTTTTTACAGCACCCGGCCCGGATAGATGAGCAGCAGCCAGAATCCCCGACTCTGTCACCTCTACTCCATTTATCCTTCTACCAACATACCATTTTATATCCCTACGTAGTACCCATTTATTTCTAGACAGATTAGCATAAAATGCTTTTTCTTGAAGAGCGGGGTTGCTAAGAAATTGATTTCTTTTTACATTTCTAATACCTATCAAATCAAGTGTTCCTTTACCAAATTGATATTTTCCCAAATAACCAAATTGATTAACCACACCATAATCTCCACGAGACTCTTTAAAAGCAACAGCCTCTTTAAACCCTATATAAGATTTACCAAGCTCTGGAGAGAAAAAGGTACTATCATCTTCTATTTCATTAAAGTTAGGTGCAATGTAATACAGATCTAAACCCTCTGTACTATAAGAACTAAGATCTACACTTTCTTTTGTTGTAAAACTTAGCAATAGTATCCCCCCAATTGTAAGTAATACAGATAATCCTACTATCTTCTTTATCATATAAAAAATTTCTAAGTAGCCATCATAAATGACGTCCCCCACTACTTAAATTTTTGCCGTGCAAATATACAACTTTTAAAAAAAATAAAAAGAATCAAGTGTTAAAATAATTATAATACTGAAAAACAGTATTTTACAACAAAAAACAAGAGAAAAAATGGTTAAAATCCTTATAAAAAACCTTAAAAACGACACTTAAACGTCAAACCTAGTGTTTTAATCGAGAAAAAATGAATCTTTCTTTCTGCAAGTAATTCACAAAAAAGAATACAATTTTGTTAATAAATCTGTGCTGTTTTTGATTAAAAATAAGAAATTACTGTTTTTTTTCCTACAAAAAAACAGACTGCCAATCATCGTTTTACCCCTTGTTTATTAATCCAATCAACATATTGTTTTTTATTACGATTATGCTGACTGATCGTCTTGGCAAATTTATGATACCCAAAGTTTTCTACATTAGCTACAAAAAAGTAATATTCATGCTTTTCATAATTAAGAACTGCATCAATTGATGAAATATCAGGCATTGCTATTGGCCCTGGAGGTAATGAAGCATATTTATAAGTATTATAAGGGCTATCTAGCTCTAAATCTTTATATAACACACGTTTTATAATTGTATCCCAGTCATTGCTATGTTTTTTAATTGCATAGATTACGGTCGGGTCTGCATCTAATTTCCAATTATTATTATACCTATTCATATAAACTCCTGCTACTCTTGGACGCTCATCTACTTTTGCTGTTTCTTTTTGCACAATAGAAGCAATAGTGATTACTTGATTTTGGGTCAACCCTATTTGCTTTGCTTTTGACATACGGGATTCGTTCCAAAATCGCTTGTACTCTTTTAACATTCTTTTCCTAAACTGTTCTGCAGAAGTATTCCAAAAGAATTCATACTTATTAGGAATATACATCGCTAAAGCAGTTTCTGGAGTAAAATCATTAGCTTCTAAGAAAGATTCTTCTTTAAATGCTTTTAACAAAGAAATACTATCAGATTCGATTTGCGAAGCAATTCTACCTGCAAGGTTTTCCAACCTTTCCTGATTATTAAAGCTAACATGTATAGGTGAGTTCTTACTTCGTAAAACATTTATAATATCGTTATTATTAAGACCTTTTTGCAAAATATATCGCCCTGGTTTAATTTTATTAATATACCCTTTCCTTCTTGCAATCCTATCAAAACTATAAATATCATTAATCACAGGGCTAATCGTTTCGATAAGCTCTGTATAAGTAGCCCCTGTAGGTATATAAATGGTTGCTGTTTTAGTTTCGAAACTGGTATTAGGGGAAAAAACCGCTTGATAGACATAATATGCAAAAATCCCTCCTACAATTAAACCCAATAATGCAATAACTAATAGTATTTTTTTAATGTACATATACTAATTGATATAAAAATTCGTCTTTATAAATATCTTTTACTCGATTCCATTCTTTCTTTACCCCAACTTTATTAAACCCTCTATTTTCAAATAGTTTAATACTAGTCACATTATCTTCAGAAATATTTGCATATAATTGATGCAAATGCAAGTGAGTAAAACCATAGTCTACAATAAGCTCTAAAGCTTCTGCTCCATAACCCTTGCCTCTATTTTCTTTTTCTACTATCAAAACACCAACTCCTGCTCTATTATGCATAGGGTTGAAATCAAACAAATCTATTAAACCCAGTGTAGCGTGATCATTAGAACAAATAACCAATCGTAACTGTTTTACTTCATAAATATCTTTATGCGAATTCTCCAAATACTCTTTAATCAAAAATCGAGAGTATGGAGTCTGGGTAGAGCTCATTTCCCAAATCTGTTCATCATTTTCTACAATATAAACAAAATCAAGATCTTCGGGTTCAAGAGCCCGTAAATAAATATTTTTCCCTTTTAAAGTTACCATACAATCTCTCCTTTAAAAACCTGTTCTGCGGGCCCTATCAAAAAGATGTTCTTATATCCATTTCCATTTTTTTGAAAAGTAACTTTTAGTCTCCCCCCCTGGGTATGAATATCAATTTCCTGATCGTTTGTTAATTTGGTGGTATGCATAGAAAGAGCCACCGCGGTAACTCCTGTACCACATGATAGTGTTTCATTTTCTACCCCCCTTTCATAAGTACGCACAGCAAATTCATTATCGTTTCTCTTTTCTACAAAATTCACATTACTTCCGGCTTCAAAATAAGGAGCTCCTTTTCGTATAGCTCTTCCTTTATTTTCTACATCATAATTCGCTAAATCCTCAACCATTGTAACATGATGAGGAGAACCGGTATCTAAAAATAAATGGGTATCATACTCCTCTATATCAGATACATTTTGCATTTGCAAATGCACTAAACCATCTTTTATTTCAGCTTTATGCTTACCATCAATTGCTGTAAAGGTAGCCTTATCTTTTATTACTCCGAGAAAAGCTGCAAAAGCAACCAGACACCTCCCGCCATTACCACACATTGAGCTTTCATTACCATCTGCATTAAAATAAACCATTGTAAAATCATCTTCTTTATCTTGAGGAAGCTCTAACAACATCAAACCATCGGCTCCAACACCAAATTTTCTGTCACAAAGTCTGGCAAACAATTTGGTATCATTTTTGGAGAGTATAGCATCTCTATTATCAATGATTACAAAATCATTACCGGTACCCTGGTATTTATAAAACGTAAGAGTCATTATTCTTTCAATTATAAGAGCAAAGGTACAAAGAATGTTATCAAAAAACCGTTGTTAATTGTGAGTTAAATTTCATAAAAAAAGTATACTATAATTGTAATTTTAAGAGTTAATACAAGTCTATATAGATAAGTATTACATAAATCAAACAAAAAAGAGAAGAAAATGAAAAGATTTTTGAGTTTATTAGTTGTAGCTATCTTAGCAGGTATATTTACTTTAGGCACATATAAAATGTTTTTAGAACCTGAATCTATCGTTGTTAACGAAAGTGAAGCCAAACCAAATTTAACCCCTGTAAATTACACCCTAACTAACACCAATGCTTCTGTCTCTGGTATTGATTTTACTACAGCTGCAGAAAAGACAGTAAATGCAGTAGTTCATGTTAAACAATATGGGATTACACGTACTCCAAGAAATTTGATGGAATTTTTCAGAAATGGTGGAGCGCAAGAAAGAAGAATTCAAGGTGTTGGATCAGGAGTTATTATTACAGAAGATGGGTATATTGTAACCAATAACCATGTAATTGACGGAGCTACTGATTTAGAAATTACATTAAATAATAACAAATCCTATAAAGCCAAAGTTGTTGGCACCGCTCCGCAGTCTGATATTGCACTTATCAAGATCGACGCTGACGAAAAATTATCATACATCCCATTTGGCGATTCTAATTCGGCTAAAATTGGAGAATGGGTACTTGCTGTAGGAAATCCGTTTAACCTTACTTCTACTGTTACTGCCGGTATTATTAGTGCAAAATCAAGAGATTTAGATGAATCTGATAATAAAGCTCAATCTTTTATACAAACGGATGCCGCTATCAATCCCGGAAATAGTGGGGGCGCATTGGTAAATGTAAGAGGAGAGTTAATAGGGATCAATACAGCCATAACTTCACAAACCGGAAGTTATGTAGGATATGCCTTTGCCGTGCCTTCAAATAATGCTAAGAAAATAATCGACGATATTATAGAATTTGGTGGTGTACAAAGAGGTATATTAGGAATTACAGGTGGAACCATAAACCCAAAAGCTATGGAAGCCTATGGTATCTCTACCTCACAAGGAGTAGTTGTTGCATCTGTTGCAGATGACAGTGGAGCAAAAAAAGCAGGGCTTTTAGAAGGAGATGTTATAAAAGAAATAGACGGTTTACCTATAAGAAAATTTTCAGATTTAACAGGATATGTAAATAGCAAGAGACCTAAAGATGTTATAAATGTAAGGGTGTTAAGAAAAAATAAAGAACTTATTTTACCTGTTACCTTATCAAAATATGAAATTCAAAAATATAATATAGATGATGTTGGTGTAGAAGTAGCTAACCCTCCTAAAAACTATTTGAAGAAATTTAACCTTAATCATGGGGTTGTAATTAGCAAAGCACTAAGTTCTAGAATGAAAAGATATAATTTGGAAGGGCTTATTATTAGCGAAATAGATGGGAAAAAAGTAAAAAATGTTATTGAAGTAAAAGAAATAATTGAAAGCAAATATAAAGATGAAGATATTACCATTAGTCTGGTAGACAGAAATGGTCAGAAAAGAGAATTTGTATTTCAATAAGCGTCACAAAATACAACTATAATAGTACCTCCCATTACTTTTATAAAGTAATGGGATTTTTTTTCACAAAAGGTTTCACGAAAACGTTTGAAATATATACTTTTGCACGAAATTTCAAGACTTTAAAACACAACACATTATGAGCTCTAACGAAGTTTATGAAAAAGAATTAGCCTTTCAGGCAGACAGACGTCGCGCTACAGTAGCATTTATAAAGACTGTAAGTGATCTTTGGTACGACAATTCTATCGAGTTGGTACTTTTCCGCAACCAGTTAATTGATAAAAACGTAAGTGAAATTATCAATCTGCACGAATATGCTGGCGAGTTTGTACAAAAACCTATTTCAATTTTTGATTCTGTAGAAATTGCACAAGCTATCAAATTAATGAATTTACCTCCATCAAAATTAGACATAGGTAAACTTACGTATGAGTATCATTTGGCAAGTGATGAATACGGTTCAATAAATAGCTTTGTTCAAAATAAGCTAAAAGATGCAAAGACATTCAAACCCATTTCTCCAAAAAACGTAGTCCTTTATGGGTTTGGACGAATTGGTCGTTTAGTAGCCAGAGAATTAATGACCATTACGGGTAAAGGAAGTCAATTAAGACTTAGAGCTATTGTAACAAGAGGTGCTATCACTCAAGAAGTATTAGAGAAAAGAGCCTCATTGCTTCGTAGTGATTCTGTGCACGGAGACTTTGCTGGTACCGTTGAAACAGATTTGACTAATAACGCTTTAATCATAAACGGTACTACGGTAAAAATTATTAGTGCCAATAACCCAGAAGATATAGATTACACATCTTATGGGATTCAGGATGCTCTGATAATAGATAACACAGGTGCTTTTAGAGACAAAGAAGCGCTAAGCAGACACTTGGCAGCAAAGGGAGCTAGTAAAGTATTACTTACCGCTCCTGGAAAAGGAGTTCCTAATATTGTACATGGAGTTAACCATAAAGAGCATGATCCAGACAAAGTAGATATTTTTTCTGCTGCTTCTTGTACTACCAATGCAATTACCCCAATACTACAAGCTGTAGATGAAAGTTTTGGTGTTGTCAATGGTCACCTAGAAACGATACATGCATATACTAATGACCAAAATCTGGTAGATAATATGCATAAAAAATACAGAAGAGGTCGTGCTGCTGCTCTAAACATGGTAATTACAGAAACAGGAGCAGGAAAAGCAGTTTCTAAAGCGCTCCCTAGTTTTGAAGGAAAATTAACCTCTAATGCAATACGAGTTCCTGTACCTAATGGATCATTAGCAATTCTTAATCTTAATTTAGAAAAAGAAACTTCTAAAGAAAGTATGAATACGGTACTTAAAAAATATGCACTAGAAGGAGATTTGGTAGAACAAATAAAATATTCACTAGACAATGAATTAGTATCTAGCGATATTATTGGTTCTTCTGCACCCTCTATATACGATAGTAATGCTACTATTGTAGATGCAAAAGGGAATAATGCTGTTTTATATGTATGGTATGATAATGAATATGGATATAGCCATCAAGTAATCAGATTATCTAAATATATCGCCAAAGTAAGACGTTTTACTTATTATTAGTAGCTGTTTTTCTTAAAATTTCTAAAGTCGTTATTTATATAAATAACGACTTTTTTTATTGCCATTCTTCAAAAAAGAAAAGTGTTATTTCCAAAATCTGCTTTAAAAAGATATAAAGACCTAACTATCAATAATCTATATTCAAAATCATCTCTATGCGAATTCTTGTAAAAAAAACTTTATAATTACTCACAATATCGTACATTTATTACCGTTACAGAAGAAATTAATAACCAAAAAGAAACGACATTTAAATATTCCCTATACCGCAAAGTCATTAGTTATTTTATTCTCTAACTACACCACACTATAGGGATATCGCATCTAACCATTAAAAATTAAGAATAACAATATGAAATTACCACAGTATCTACTAGTTTTAATACTACTTCTATCTTTTTTTGAAACTTCCTATGCACAAGAAGAAAATGCAACGGTTGATGATGCTTTAAGGCAGGAAAAGATCGAAGGGCAATTTGATATGGTGATAAAAAAATCCGGAAAATTTCAAGAATATAAAGTAGTAAAGCTAGTGTGGTTAAACAAACTTAAAAGCAACACTATAGATACACTTAAAACATTAGAATCAAAATTAAACACTACCAACCTCAAGATTGATGAACAAAAATCTACAATAACCGGACTCGAAGAATCACTTGCCAAAACAAATGGAGACCTTGCTACTGTTACTAAGGAAAAAGACAGCATTAACTTTTTTGGTGCAGCACTAACCAAATCCAGTTACAAAACCATCATGTGGGTTATTATTGGTGTACTCATCGCCTTGCTTAGTTTCTTTATATATAAATTCAAAAACAGCAATACAATAACGCTGCAAGCCAAAAAGGCATTAGCCGAAACAGAAGCAGAGTTTGAGGATCATAGGCGAAGAGCCCTTGAACGCGAGCAAAAAGTAATGCGCAAGCTTCAGGACGAAATTAACAAACAACGTAAAGCTGGTGCTAAGTAGTTTTAATTTCTAGATTTTCATCATATTCTTTTGCATCTTTGCACCCACAAATGAATTAGATAAAGATGCGTATAGATATCATTACTGTAGTACCCGATATATTAAAAAGTCCTTTTGAAGCCTCTATAATGAAGAGATCAATAGAGAAAGGATTGGTCGAGGTACAGTTTCATAATCTTAGAGATTATACCGATACAAATTATAAGCAAGTTGATGATTATCAATTTGGTGGTGGTGCTGGTATGGTTATGATGATAGAGCCTATAGACAAATGTATCTCTAAATTAAAATTAGAAAGAGACTATGACGAAGTCATCTATATGACTCCGGATGGTGAAACTTTAAATCAAGGGATTGCAAACCAATTGTCATTAAAAGGGAATCTAATTATTCTTTGCGGTCATTACAAAGGAGTAGATCAACGCGTAAGAGATCACTTCATTACCAAAGAAATATCTGTAGGAGATTATGTGTTATCTGGCGGAGAACTAGGTGCACTAATATTATGCGATACAATCATTAGACTTATTCCGGGAGTACTCGGTAACGAAACTTCCGCATTAACAGATTCTTTTCAGGATAACTTATTAGCCCCTCCTATTTACACAAGGCCTGCAGAATATAAAGGCTGGAAGGTACCAGAAGTTTTAACCTCTGGTAATTTTCCTAAAATAGAAATATGGCGAGAAGAGCAAGCCTATCAAAGAACAAAAGACAGAAGACCCGATCTGTTAGATGAGTAAAATAACTCTGCAATATCAATTTAAATTAACTATTCACCAGAACCAAAAATTATTTAAGCTTTTATTAATAGTTAAACATTGAGAATGATAAATGTAATAGAGAACTAATAATAATCTCAAAACACTTGCAAATCATCAAATAATACTTATTTTTGCACCCTGATTAGATCAACCTCTGGCGAAAATCGTGAATGTTGCTTTAACAAAATCAAGAAACTATATCAAAAATGGAAGATTTAGTAAAATTCGTACAAGACGAATTTGTAGCAAAAAAAGAGATACCTGAATTCTCTGCAGGTGATACAATCACTGTTTATTACGAAATTAAGGAAGGAAACAAAACACGTACACAGTTCTTTAGAGGAGTTGTAATCCAAAGAAGAGGTTCTGGGTCTACTGAAACATTTACAATCAGAAAGATGTCGGGAACAACTGGCGTAGAACGTATTTTTCCAGTAAACTTACCAGCACTTCAAAAAATCGAAGTGAATAAAAGAGGTAAAGTTCGTAGAGCTCGTATATTCTACTTTAGAGGACTTACCGGTAAAAAAGCACGTATTAAAGAAAAAAGAAGTTAATTCTTATTTCTTTTACAAATTAAAAAGACCGTTAATTAACGGTCTTTTTTTATGAACAAAAGTTAATAACACAAGTTCATAAACTGTTGACAATTAATCTGTTAATAATTAGCAGACCACAAATCAATTTTCCTTATATTTATAATTAGAATACTATAGCTCATGATGACACAAGGATTCCTAGCTATATATCTAAACAAACGTTCTCTGAACATAGTAAGACCAGTTTAGAATTAAAATAAATATAGAACGAAAGTTATTTTTTTGAATACATCCTTGAAATCACTTTAAGGGCTTTACTTTAGAATCATTTCAAAATGAAATTCAGAAGAAAAAATTAAGTTTTGACACCTTTTTAATTGTAAATGGCATCTGACTATTCGGGTGAAAAACTGAAAAATTACAAAAGTAATTTAGAAATACAAACACACGTATTAGTCGTAAGAGTAGAAATAAATTAAACAAATCCTTATTTGGCAAATTTAAATCTACTCAAAATTGAAAATAAATACTGATGTTATAAATAACGAAAGTTTTTATTTAATAGCGGGTAAAACAGCTAACATTATGCTTATTTTCAATGAAGCCATATCAAAATATTCGTATTCTTGATATGGCTTTTTATTTTTGAGAATACTTCTAAAAACAGATCAAAATTTCAACATTTTACATTTTTTTCACTCTAATATTCAATAAACTATAATTCAACTCTCTCTAATCCAAAACTAATAACACACAGGTTGCATTTAGGTGACTAGATTTGTATCTTCGCGCTCGGAAATCTATGACTACAAATATTGTAAATCCTAATAGAATCAATCCTAAAAAGATCAGCCAATATTGTTTGTCTCAGAAAAATTAAACGACTAATTATTTCCTTACATAAATAGTATAATAAAATTAGGGGGCTACCATTTTTCAGGTATTAAAAATACCTCTGGCCCCCTAAATAAAAAAACAAAAATATGGGAGTTGATAACTCAAAAATAGTGTACACCAAAACAGATGAAGCACCAGCTTTAGCTACCTATTCTTTTTTACCTATTGTTCAAAAATTTACTAAATCAGCAAATATCAATATTGAAACAAAAGATATATCTCTTGCTGCTCGAATTTTATCTAGTTTTCCCGAAAAATTATCTGACAAGCAAAAACAACCTGATGCATTAGCAGAATTAGGTCTGCTTGCTCAGACACCAGAAGCAAATATTATTAAACTACCAAACATAAGTGCTTCTGTACCGCAATTAAAAGCTGCTATTGCAGAATTACAACTTCAAGGGTTTGATATTCCTAACTACCCTGAAGAACCTAAGAACGATGCAGAAAAAGAAATTAAAAGTCGATACGATAAAATAAAAGGTAGCGCTGTAAACCCTGTTCTAAGAGAAGGAAACTCTGATCGTAGAGCACCAAAACCAGTAAAACAATACGCTAGAAAGAACCCACATTCTATGGGTGCTTGGAGTACTGATTCTAAAACTCATGTAGCTACTATGTCTAGCGGAGATTTTTACTCAAATGAAAAATCAGTTACTGTCGATAATGCTGGGGATGTAAAAATTGAGTTTGTAGATCAAAATGAAAACGTAACAATCCTAAAAGAAAAAATAACATTACTAGAAGGAGAAGTTATAGATGCTACGGTAATGAGTAAAAAAGCACTTATCGCTTTTCTTAGAGAACAGATAGCCGATGCCAAAGAAAAAGGTGTATTGTTTTCTTTACATATGAAAGCAACAATGATGAAAGTTTCTGACCCAATTATATTTGGTCATGCTGTAGAAGCTTTTTTTAAGGATGTATTCGAAAAACACGCTGCTACTCTTGAAGAAATTGGTGTTGAAGTAAACAATGGTTTTGGAGACCTTATCAACAAACTAAAAAGGTTACCAGAAGATAAAAAAGCCGAAATAGAAGCTGACATACAAGCATGTTATGAAAAAGGGCCAAAACTGGCAATGGTAAATTCTGATCAGGGAATTACTAATCTACATGTACCAAGTGATGTGATTATCGACGCCTCTATGCCTGCAATGATTCGTAACTCTGGTCAGATGTGGGATGCACAAGGAAATACACAAGATACCAAAGCAGTTATCCCAGATAGTAGCTATGCCGGCATATACCAGGAGACTATAGATTTTTGTAAAAAACACGGAGCCTTTGATCCCACCACTATGGGAACCGTTCCTAATGTTGGACTTATGGCCAAAAAAGCCGAAGAGTATGGCTCTCATGATAAAACATTCGAAATTCAAGGTGATGGTACTGTTCGTGTTATCGATACTTCTGGAAATATACTAATAGAACACCCCGTAGAACAAGGTGATATCTGGAGAATGTGTCAAACCAAAGATGCCCCAATAAAAGATTGGGTAAAGCTTGCCGTAAACAGAGCAAAAGCGACAACTACTCCTGCAATCTTTTGGTTAGATAAAAATAGAGCCCATGATGCCGAGTTGATCAAAAAAGTAAACACATATTTACCAGAACATGATACTACCGGATTAGATATCAGAATCATGTCCCCTGTTGAAGCAACTCGTTTTTCTTTAGAAAGAATTAAAGATGGTAAAGATACAATTTCTGTAACAGGAAATGTCTTACGTGATTATAATACAGATCTCTTCCCTATCCTAGAATTGGGTACAAGCGCAAAAATGTTATCTATTGTTCCTTTAATGAATGGTGGTGGTTTGTTCGAAACCGGTGCAGGAGGCTCTGCTCCAAAACATGTGCAACAATTTAATAAAGAAGGGCACTTAAGATGGGATTCTTTAGGAGAATTTCTTGCTCTTGCAGTATCTCTAGAACATCTGGGAGAAACCAATAACAACACCAAAGCTTTGGTTATTGCAGAAGCACTTGATCAAGCAACTATCAAATTTCTCGATAACAAGAAATCTCCTTCTCGTAAAGTAAATGAACTGGATAACCGAGGAAGTCATTTTTACCTGGCACTATACTGGGCACAAGAACTTGCAGAACAAACTCAGGACAAAGAATTACAAAACGAGTTTGCCTTAGTTGCCAAACAACTTGCTGATAATGAAACCAAAATTATCAATGAATTAAACAATGCACAAGGTAGCGCTGTTGATATGGGAGGGTATTATTGGCCAAATGCAGATAAAGTTTCTACTGCAATGCGCCCAAGTAAGACACTTAATATGATCATTGAAAAATAATGTAAGTAGACCTATACCTAATAAAAAAAGCCTGTAAGATTACTATCTCACAGGCTTTTTTGCAACACTTCCCTTATTACTTTATCCAAAATATTTATATTAATTTCTTGTTACGTGCAACCCTTTGATTTTTAAATTGTCAATAATAATAACCAAAAGAAAAGTACTTTTAAAGAAATTTACAATCAAGTAAAACTAGTTGGAAACCAATATTCTTTATACGCATAAAGATCTTGTAGAAAAAAGCAAGTCTGGTGATAGGAATTCGCAATACCGATTATATGAGCTCTATGTAGATGCTATGTATAATGTTAGTATGCGTATGTTAAGCATAAAAGAAGATGCAGAAGATGTCGTACAAGATAGTTTTGTAGAAGCTTTCAAAAATTTAAAATCTTTTAGATACGAAAGTACTTTTGGTTCCTGGTTAAAGAGAATAGTAATCAATAAAAGTTTAAATCATTTAAAATTAAAAAAAATACCGGTTACACCTCTTGATCAACATGAATACCATATTAGTGAAGAAATAATTGATCCTGTTAAACCTAAAGATATTAATAAAATAAAAAAAGGGATTAAAACTCTTCCTGATGGATATAGACAGATCATAAGCCTTTATTTAATAGAAGGGTATGATCATATAGAAATTGCAGAGATACTTGGTATTACTATTTCGACTTCGAAATCGCAATATCACAGAGCAAAGAAAAAATTAATTGAAATTGTAAATACATTATAGTACAATGGATGATTTTGAAAAATATATAGCAGAAAATAAGCATCTATTTGATGAGTATGAAGCAGATAAATCAAAAATCTGGAATGAAATTGAATCTAACTTAGATACTTCAAAAACAATTCGCCTTTGGAGGTCTCCTCTAATAAAAATAGCTGCGAGTATTTTGATCCTTATAGGAACTTTCTCAGTAGTAAATCTAGTCATATCAGGATTTAATAATAACAACCAAAATAATATTGTACATCAAGAGTTGCGAGATATTGACACCTATTATAAGGATCTGGTATCTTTTCAGGTACAACTTGTCAAAAACAATTCAAAATTACAACCCGAAGACAAAAAGAAATTCTTGTCTTTTATGGATGAATTGGATGAAGAATACAATGCTCTTAAAACCGAAATGGCAAAAAACTTGAATAATGAATACATTTTAGAAGCCATTGTTAATAATTATAAAAAAAGAATCGAATTGATCGAAAACCTGTTGAAACAGATCAATGATTCTAAAAAATCGAATGAAAATGAAGGCTATATCTTATAAATATCTTTTACTGATGCCCATACTGCTATTTTTTGCAAATGGTATATGGGCACAGGAAAAAGTATCAAAGAAAATTGAAAAATCGTTTCCGTTAACCAATGCAGGAGAATTACATTTAGAAAATAAATATGGAAACGTAACTATTCAAGGGTGGGAGAAAAAAACAATAAAAATTGATATTGACATACAGGTTGTTAAAAAGAAAAAAGATGATGCAAAAGAACTATTAAAACGTATTAACCCTGTAATTAATAACACCGAAGATTTTGTAAGTATTTCTTCTGTAATTGAAGAAAAGAATACAAGTATGATTTCTAGATTCTTGAACAAAGAACTCTTCAACAAAACAAGCTTCTTTGATTTTGACAAAGGTAATATCCAAATAGATTACAAAGTCTATTTGCCTTTTAATGCTGAAATTAATATTATAAATAAATTTGGAGATATCATTATAAGTGAGTGGAATGGAAAGCTGAAAGCCAATGTACAGCATGGTGATATGTGGATAAATAAAGATCTCAACAACGCAAGTATAGAAATGAAATTTGGAAAACTAAAAACCAAATCTATTACTTACGGGAACATACGATTTAAAAATGGAGAAATCGATATTGAATCTTCCAATGATCTTAAAATAAATAGTAGTGGGACAATCGTAAAAATTGAAAATGTAGTATCATTAGAAATACACTCAAGTAAGGATCAAGTTACCATTCAAAAACTAGGAAGTATTCACGGTGAACTTATGTTTAGTACTATGAATATAGATACCGTACACGAAAATATTAATCTTGTAACAGAAGTAGCAGATATATGGGTTTCTAAAATTCAAAAAACTAATGCTAATGTAACTATCGATCAGGAATCTTCAGAACTAAGCATCAATGTCTCTGGAATGTCTATAGATTTTAATGCTTCTCTCGAACAAGGGCTGCTAAGAATCCCTAAGTCGTTTACAAATATAAAAACCGATGTGATTGATAAACGAAGAAAAATCAGAGAAATTAGTGCCACTTATGGAAATAGTGGTTTAAAAGGGAAGTTTAACATCACAGGTATAAAGGGAGTGGTTATATTAACAGAATGAGTACACACCTCTATTTCAACTCCCCAATGATTATTGATTATGATAAATTTAACAGTGCAGAAACAAATTACATGCAACTATTACAAATCTAACTTGTCAATGATATAACAAATCAAGTATAATGAGACACATAAAAACTATATTACTTTTTGCTTTAACCAGCTGTATTTTTACAAGTATAGCCCAAGAATCACAGAATTATATAGAATTCAATGACCGAAAAAATATTGTACATGGTGTTTACCTGGGGATACATGCAGGTTATGGAGAAATTGAAGGCAAAGAAACCTATATTGGCGGACTTAAGATAGCCTATGTTGCTAATCGTAAATTTGAAGTTGGTTTTGTAACAAAAGGACTCTTTTCTAATCAAAATATCTCAGGAATTTTCTCTCCAGACATTGCCGATCTGGCAGCAGTATATTCTGGGCTTCATGTAGAGCCTATATTATTTAGCAAAGCCAAAATTAATCTTTCTTTCCCCGTACTAATAGGTGGTGGTGCAATGGGATACGTTAATACTAATTGGGATGATGATGAAGCAGAACAATATCAAGAAGACCAGTGGGATGCAATATTTGTTGTAGAACCGGGAGTGAATGTTTTGTATAATATTTCGAGATACGTTCAGCTAGAAATGGGAGTTAAGTACAGATTTTCTAGCAAAGCAGAATTATCATCAGATGAAATTACCAGAATAAACGGCTTTTCTGCTGGATTCGGTGTAAAAATGGGGGTATTCAATCTCGGAAGAAATCGTTATAAAAAAAACATACCAAATCATGAATAAATTAAAAACAAACCACAAAAAAAACATGGATGTTGTATATGTCTTTTCTGAAAACGACAAGGTATATGTTAAAAACAGCACATGTTCTGAACCATCTAATCAAACTTCAATAATCTATGAAGAATGGTTCCCTATTAATTTTCAATGGAAATCATTAATGGATTTAAGAAAAAATATTAGACTACAAAATGCAGAAGAAAACTATTAATTAAAGAATACTTTCTTATGTAGTTTCCCTGTAATACCTACTCCACAAAAACATAAATTACTAATAATCAGATTTCTAAATAAATTTGATATGATATCTATTGCTTAATAATTTAATTCTAATGCTTTAAACATTTTAAGTATCACTTTAAAATCTTAAAAAAATAAACAAATGAAACAAGCCATGACAAAATTTTTGACACACACCAAAAATGATTATTTGGCGAGTTCCATGTGACCTCTAAAACAATAATATAAACACATGAAAAAAGTAATCTCTTTACTCCTTCTTTTTGTAATTTTCTCTTGCGGAATAGATGATGATATTCTTCATACCCATATAGAATTGCAAAAATTATATGACGAATCAGAATTAGCTGGACTTTCTGTAGCAATAGTTGATAATAGGAAAGTGCTCTATCAGAATTCTTTTGGACATTCAGATATCAGTAAAAATAGAAGGTACACAAATCATACAATTCAAAATATTGGATCAATATCCAAAACTTTTATAGCACTTGCAGTAATGAAAGCTGTAGAACAAGGTAAATTAGATTTAGATGCCAACATTAATACATATTTACCATTTGATGTAATACATCCACTTCATCCAGAAAAACCAATTACCGTTCGTCATCTGGCAACTCATACCTCTGGCATTACAGATGAAGAAGTATATTTCAAAAGTTATGTGTTTGAAAACCCTGACCAGGTAGATATATCTATTTATCCCGAAGATTATCAACCTATTGTAGAGCTAATTAAAACGAATGTAAAAATCGACGACTCTGTCTTTTTCGAAAATGTATTGTCTGTATCCGGATCATGGTACTCTCAGGATAATTTTCTGGAAAATGCCCCAGGAGAAAAATATGAATATAGCAATATTGCAGCAGCGTTGGCAGCTTTTGTAGTAGAAAGAGCAACAGGGATTTCTTACGAAAACTATACGCGTAAATACATTTTTGATCCTTTGCAAATGAGTGCTACCGGATGGGGGTTTGCAGATGTAAATATGCAAAATCATGCAAGCCTATACTATACAAAGGATTTCGAAGTCCCCAGATACTCCCTGATCACAAAAGCGGATGGTGGACTCATAACCAGTACTTCGGATTTTAATAAGTATTTAATAGAAATGATGAGAGGCTATCAAGGAAAAGGAAAGTTATTATCTGCAGCATCTTATAAAGAAATGTTTCGTCTTCAATCAAAACACGATGATATCAAAGAAGCAATGGGTGGTATTTTTTGGGGTATCGATGATAATAAAACAATAGGGCACACCGGTGGAGATCCAGGCATAATAACGGCATGCATGTTTGACCCTATAAAAAACAGAGGGTATTATTTAATGACAAATACAAGTAACGAGTTTAATATTAATATCGAAAGATCAATTAATAAAATCTGGAATACATTAATTAATGAAAATTCTAATTATAACTATTAAATCAATAATTTATCCCTAATTATATAGTTAGGATTTCATCACGAAGTTTTAATATATAATTAGGGTTAGTATAACCAGGTTTAATCGCTTCAAAACAAGTATAATTCAAAACACAAGAAAAAATCGGTACTATAAGTGATAATTAACAATAAATTAATTGTAGAACTCGTGACATATTTCTTCCTTTACAGTTCACATTAGTACTAATTGGTAAAATACTTTCTTTTGAAAAAACACATATTATCTGGTCTCATATTAGTATTATTATCATTTTCAATTCAAAGTCAAGAAAAATTTACATTAAGTGGGGTTATTTCAGAAAAGTCCAGTAACGAAACACTTATTGGTGTCAATGTTATATTTCCAGAAATAGCTAAAGGCATAGTTACCAATGAATATGGTTTTTATTCCATAACCTTACCTCAGGGAAAATATAAGCTTCAGGTCAGTTATTTAGGATTCACAGATCACATACTCGAAATTGATCTTAACGAAAATAAAAAGCTTAATATTCAGCTTACAGAATCTTCAGAGGTTTTAGATGAAGTAATCATTACAGAAAAAACAGAAAAATTAAGTATTAAGAACCCCCAGATGAGTATTAATAAACTCACTGCCGGTACTATTAAACAAATTCCTGTTGTTTTGGGAGAAGCCGATGTGATCAAATCAATTATTCTTTTACCAGGAGTAACTAGCGGTGGTGAAGGAGCGGCAGGATTTAATGTGCGAGGAGGATCTACTGATCAAAACCTTATTTTATTAGATGAAGCTACTATTTTTAACTCTTCTCATCTTTTTGGCTTTTTCTCAGTCTTTAATCCAGATGCCATAAAAGACATCAAGCTCTATAAAGGCGGTATTCCCGCTAGATATGGCGGTCGGGTATCATCGGTATTAGACATTTACCAAAAAGAAGGAAATAGTAAAAAATACAGAATTAATGGTGGCCTTGGGGCAGTTGCAAGTAGATTATTGGTAGAAGGTCCAATTGTAAAAGATCGAGGTGCATTTTTAGTAGGAGGAAGAGCTTCTTATGCTCATCTATTTTTACCACTTTTTGATAATGACAATGTTGCATATTTCTATGATCTCAATACAAAACTAAATTATAAAATTAATGACACTAATAATTTATACCTGTCTGGTTATTTTGGTCGAGATGTATTTGCTATAGATGGAGTTTTTAAAAACACTTACGGTAACACGGTACTCAATCTAAGATGGAATCACCTGTTTTCAGATAAATTATTCTCTAATTTATCCCTTATATATTCTGATTATTTCTATGGATTAGAACTCGATTTTGTAGGCTTCGAATGGGATTCTGGGATTAGGAATTTTAATCTAAAATATGATCTCAAACATTATATCAGTGATAATTTTCAGCTTAATTATGGTATTAATACTATCTATTTTAGGTTTAATCCTGGTGAAATAAAACCTAATAGCACAGATTCTGGAATCAATAGAGAAAAGCTTATCGATAAATATGCAAATGAATTTGGTGCCTACATCGATGCAGAACACAAAATCTCTAATCATCTAACTCTTCAATACGGCCTTAGGTTAAGTAATTTTATTAGACTAGGGCAAGATGAACTTAATATCTATGAAAATGACAACCCTCTCCTATTTAATCAAGAATTACAGATTTATGAAGATGCAAAGCCAATAGGTGCAGAAAGTTTTAGCAGAAATGATCAAATAAAAACATTTACCAATTTAGAACCCAGAGTAGCTCTTGCATATGCTTTTGATGACAACACTTCAATAAAAGCTAGTTATAACAGAATGACGCAATACCTTCATTTATTATCAAATACCAGCTCCCCGACTCCTTTAGATGTATGGACTCCTAGTGGTAAATACATAAAACCGCAATTACTGAATCAATATGCATTAGGATATTTTAAAAGTATTAATGATGATAAATACTCTTTAGAAACTGAAGTTTTTTATAAAGATATAAAAAATCGTATCGATTATATCGACGGTGCAGATCTAATTGCTAATAATGCTATAGAGCGGGATATTTTAAATGGAGAAGCCCGTGCTTATGGTTTAGAATTTCTATTAAGAAAAAATGAAGGGAAATTTAAAGGCTGGCTTGCCTACACCTTATCAAAATCAGAACAAAGAACTCCTGGTAGAACATCACAAGAACCAGGAATCAATAATAGCAAATGGTATAATACACCCTATGATAAAACCCATGATATATCCTTTAACGGAAGTTATGAATTAAACGAAAAATGGAAATTTGGTGCTAATTTCATATTCCAAACAGGACAACCAACTAATTACCCTACTGGGCAGTTTGAATTTCAAGGCTTAGTAGTACCTGTGTTTGATGGACCAAGAAATAGTGAACGATTACCAGCATATCACAGAATAGATATATCGGCTACGCTAACCCCCAGAAAAAACAAAACCCGAAAATGGAATGGAGAGTGGGTTTTTAGTATCTACAATGTATATAATCGCAAAAATGCAGCATCAATTACTTTTAGAAGAAATCAAGATTCCTATGTAAATGAAGCCGTAAGAACTTCTATATTTGGAATTATACCAGCTGTGACCTATAATTTTAAATTCTAATACATGAACATAATTAAAGGTTTGTATAGTAATCAAAAGATATACACTACATCAATAAACAGGGATGATGTAAATTTTAGTTTTGATCGCTGAAAAGGAAATTAGAAACAAAAACAATGAAAAAATTAATCTATATACTGGTAATTCTAATAACATCGATTAGCTGTGAAGATGCAATTGATATAGAGGTTCCTAACGGGAAACAAAGGTTGGTTATTGATGCTTCTTTTGAATATTATATGGACGAAAACCCAGTTGATATCGAAGGTGGAGTAAGGCTTACGTTATCGGCTCCATTCTTCGACAAAGAAACCTCTACTGTAAGTGATGCTACCGTTTTTATCACAGATCTTTCTAATAATTCGATTATCAATTTTACAGAATCAACAGAGCCAGGATTTTACACCCCGGACTCAACTACATTTACTCCAGAATTCAATACAACATATCAACTTACCGTTATCTACAACAGTGAAACTTTTATTGCCACTGCACAACTTATTCCCACAGTTCCTATTGATAATGTAGTGCAAGGTGATAATACTTTATTTGACAATGAGACCGAAATTATTATTTTCTTTACAGACGACGGAACTCGTGATGATTTCTACCTTTTTGATTTTGATTTCAGTTTATTTCTGGCAAGCGAAGATCGTTTTTATCAAGGCGAAGCATTTAATTTTTCTTATTTCTACGAGGATATGGTAAATGGTCGTAATGTAACCATCAAGATATTAGGAATCGACGAACGTTATTACAACTATACAAACCTGCTTATTGAACAAAGCGAACAAGAAGGAGGAAATCCATTTCAAACACCTCCTGCATTACTAAGAGGCAATATTATTAACACAACTAATATTGATAATTTCGCCTTAGGGTATTTTAATATTTCTGAAGCTAATCGATTTGATTTTACCATAAAAGAATAACACTTTATTATTCAACTTGTTCTGCTTTTTTGATTTTGCTGAAAACAGTTTTTTTGCTTAAAAAAGAATAATGTAATATAAAGAATCTTAGAAAGTTAAAAAACTTCATTAAAAAAAGAAAGTTACTCTCATCTTCAAGTCAAAAATGAGTATTTTTGATGCATGTCATTTACAAAAACCACAGAACAATCTTCAAAATATGATCATTTAGAAAAAATGACCATTAACGAGTTGCTCTTTAACATAAACAAAGAAGATAAAACAGTTCCTGATGCTGTAGAAAAATCTATTCCACAGATTGAAACCTTGATATCTCAAATTGTACCAAAACTTAAAGATGGGGGTCGGATTTTCTATCTTGGAGCCGGAACAAGTGGGCGATTAGGAATTGTAGATGCCAGTGAATGCCCTCCTACTTTTGGTGTTTCACTCGATTTGGTTATTGGATTAATTGCAGGAGGTGATACTGCTATTCGTAAATCTGTAGAATATGCCGAAGATAGTACAGAGCAAAGCTGGAAAGATTTACAAGAATATCAGATTTCAGAAAAAGATGTTGTTATTGGTATTGCAGCTTCGGGCACTACCCCATATGTCATAAGTGCATTACAAAAGTGTAATGAACATAATATTATTACGGGATGTATTACCTGTAACGAAGGTAGTCCTCTAGCGATTACTGCTCAATTTCCTATTGTTATTACTGTAGGTCCCGAATTTGTAACCGGAAGCTCTCGTATGAAAGCAGGTACTGCCCAAAAACTGGTTTTGAATATGATTTCTACAGCCACTATGATTCAATTAGGGCGAGTAAAAGGAAACAAAATGGTTGATATGCAACTTAGTAATAACAAATTAGTAGATCGTGGAATACGTATGATTATGGAAGAATTATCAATCGATCGTGCAAAGGCTTCTGCGATATTAGAACAGTACGGAAATGTACGTGATGCAATAAACCACTATGGAACCTGATGCAATAAACCACTATGGAACCTCAAAGAACAAATAAAGAACTATTAGGTAAAGGAGTGCAGCGAATGGCTATAGCACTTATTTTTATGTTTATTAGCCCAGTTACTATTCACTCTGCTTTTAAAAATCAGGATCACCCGTTATATATCCCTATACTAATATTAGGAATAATTGGTGCAGGATTCGCGATATTTATGACATTTAGGGGCTTAAGAACTATTATGGAATCGATGTTTGGAAAAAAATAAAATAGTTCTACAATCGTTTTTAACTAAATCCCCTCTCTTTTACTAATCGGTGTTGTAGGATTATAACCAAATCCCGGGATTTTTATTTCTACTCCTAGCCGGTTAAGAATATACCCTATAGTTGCGTAATGATGTACCGCATGACTATTGGCATGAGCAAGAATACTTTCTAATGTATAGTTTACAGTTACTTTTCCTTGTCCCAAATTATCAGTAACATGAATTAGGTAATCCGTATTTGTATTAATATAAGAAAGTAATGTTTCCTGAAGTTGATATATGTGGTGTATTGCATATTCCTTATCTGTAGATAATATTTCATCCCGTTTACGGGCAGTTAGATCAATATTATTAGAATCTAACCCACTAATTATACAGTCAAAAAAATCAAGAGTATGACGTATATGCGAACCTATACTAGAATAATATGGCCCAACAGAATTATTTTGATATGTAGTAGAATCTATAGCATTAAGTAAATCTATAGCACTACTAAGATTATAATTTATTGAAGAGATAACTAATTGTTTCATGAGCCGTTTAGACGTAAGATACATAATTAACTTACAAATTTTATAGATAAGCCTATAAAATTAATTTTTTAAAAAAGTTATATCACAAATAATATTACGTACAAATCATCGTTTAGGTATTGATTTACAGTAATAACCACCCTGTTTTCTCACACGCAGTAGGATATTTATCACCAAAAATAAGGTTTACCCGTAAAAAATAAGATAAACTGCGTATTTCGTCGATTAATGACTGTTTTTTTTGGATATTATATATAAAATATTGTATTATTGCTATGTGATTTAAAAGCCCCCAAAGAATGAAAAAAATTGCACTCATCCTGTTTTTGTTATGTTTTATCCCCAGAACTAACGCTCAAAATGTATACGACGATGCCCTAACTGCTGCCAGTTATGCATACTCGCACAGTAAAAAAGCACATGGGGCAAATAACGTCTTTCATACTCAAGAATATGCCGATAAAGCTATAGAAGCTTTCCAGAAAGTAGAAGATTTAGCAGATAAATGCGGCTGCAAAGCAGCAAACGAAACTGCATATAAAGCTAGAGTTGATATGGAAAGTTCGCTAGAACAAGATACCTACGAACGTAGTAGATATTTTGCAAAACGTGCTAAAGAATTAGGTCCTAAACTCCTAGAGCAATTAACTTTCTGTCAGGCTAATGGTGATAATCATTCAGATACAGATGTAGCTTTTACAGAAGGGGAAAACGAATTGGCAGAAACTACTCAAGAAGTTGCTAGCAAACAAAAAGAATTAGAAGAAAAACGTCGTCAGTTAGAAATCGAACAACAAAAACTCGAGCAACAAATAGCTGAGCAAAATAAGATGAAAGCCGAATTTGAAGCTAAGCGTGCTGCCGAATTAAAAGCACAGTCATTGATGAAATCAAAAGCCGAAATGGCATTGCAAAAATTAGAAAGTGCGCTACAAGAATTAAGTATAGTGCTAAACGAAGAATCTAAATTCGAATCACAAGCCGATTATGTACGAAGTGAAAATGACCTAAAAAATGAATCACTAGACGATACAAAAACATTCTATGTAAATAGAGCAAAAGAACTTACCCAAACCGCTATGCAACAATTTGCCGGTTATAATATGGTAGAAAATTAATTAATGCTGAATTTTATTTTGTAGCCCCAAAATAAAATTTTTACAAACGACGACATCTCTCCTCTTGCGAGATGTCGTTTTTTTTACCCTCTTGTGAATAAAAAAAATTATCAGAAAGTATTATTTTTGGAATATTTCCTTATTTTTGGAATATTTCCATTATTAATATTTTGAGAACTATATTACATCTTGATCTGGATACATTCTATGTATCTGTAGAACGTATGATCAACAGCACTTTAAAAGAAAAACCACTCCTTGTTGGCGGAATCAGTGATCGTGGTGTGGTAGCTGCATGCAGTTATGAAACCAGATCCTATGGCATACATTCTGGTATGTCTATGAAAATCGCTAAAGAGCTGTGCCCCGAGGCCGTTGTTATAAAAGGTAATGCAGGAACATATAGCAAGTACTCTGATATGGTTACAGAAATCATCAAAGAAAATGTACCTGTATTCGAAAAATCAAGTATTGATGAATTCTATGCAGATCTTTCTGGTATGGATAAATTCTTTGGTACTTATAAATATTCTTTAGAATTACGCCAAAAAATTATTTCTGAAACGGGACTTCCTATATCTTTTGGGCTTTCTGGTAACAAAGTAGTATCTAAAGTAGCGACCAACGAAGCAAAACCAAATAATCAGTTAAAGATAGATTTTGGCACAGAAAAACCGTTTCTGGCTCCGTTATCGATTAAAAAAATTCCAATGGTAGGTGATAAAACATATCAAACTTTACGAAACCTAGGAGTTCGCTATATAAAAACAATCCAGGATATGCCAGTAGATGTTATGAAAGGAGTACTTGGAGCAAACGGTCTCACTATCTGGAAAAGAGCAAACGGGATAGACAATACCCCCGTTATTGCATTTTCTGAACGTAAATCAATCTCTACAGAAAGAACATTCGACAGAGATACTATAGACATCTACAAACTTAGAAACCTCCTTATAGCAATGACAGAAAACCTCTCCTATCAATTGCGCAGAGGAAATAAATTAACCGCCTGCATTGCTGTAAAAATCAGATACTCTGATTTTAATACATATACTAAACAACTTAAAATACCATATACCAGCGCAGATCATATTCTTATCCCTAAAATCCTGGAACTATTCGAAAAACTATATCAAAAACGATTGTTAATTCGATTAATAGGAATACGATTTACCCATTTGGTTGGCGGCAACTACCAGATCAATCTATTTGAGGATAATGAGAAACAACTTAACCTGTATCAGGCATTAGATAACATTAGAATTCGATATGGAGACCGAAGTGTAACAAGAGCTGCTGCTATAGGATCAACAACTATAGGCAGAATGCAAAACCCTTTTAATGGGCAGCCTCCTATTGTATTGGCCCATAGAAAACAATAGTTTTTTATCCATCGATATCATAATAATGGCATCCGGGCGGGTTATTCACTATATCTTTTTCTATGAATTTGTTTGAATTCACAGAAAAAGGATGCCGTTGCTACCCCTGATGCAAAACTCAAAACATAAAACTAAATGTATCTTAATTGTCACTCATATTATAGTCTACGTTTCGGAACTTTTTCTGAAATCGATCTCTTAGAGGTGGCTAAAGAAAATAATATAAATTGTCTTGCTCTAACAGATATTAACAATACCTCTGCCTGCCTAAATTTTGTTAGAAAAGCAAAAGAGTATGGGATCAAACCTATTGTAGGAATAGATTTTAGAAACAATCATCAGCCTTTATATACAGGACTGGCAAAAAATAATAAAGGATATAAAGAACTAAATGATTTCTTATCATATCATTCGTATAAAAAAAGCGATTTCCCTAAAATAATTCCTCCTGTAAAAAACTCTTATATCATATATCCTTTTGAATATATAGTATCTATAAACAAAACCAATTTTACAGATAATGAATTGATAGGCATAGCTATAAAAGACATTCCTAAATTTCGTCTTTCTAATTTACAAAAACTGAAAGGTAAATGTATAGCACTACAACCTGTTACCTTCAGAAATAAAAAAGATTTTAATGCTCACCGATTATTAAGAGCTATTGATAATAACACACTATTAAGTCGCTTACCCAACGATCAGCAGGCTTGCTTTTCAGAACAAATGATCCCGGATCAGGAAATAAAAAATAAATTTTCAGAATTTGATTTCATTATCAAAAACACCCTTGCAATTCAGGAAGAATGCTCTATTAATTTTGATTTTTCTAAAAACAACCCTTCTTTAAACCAAAAAACATACACCAACAGTATACAAGAAGATAATAAATTACTTAAAAAACTCTGTCAGAAAGGCCTTGCTTATCGGTATCCTAATCCTCCAAAAAAAGTATTAGATCGATTAAAAAAAGAACTATTACTCATTACAAAAATGGAATTTGTTTCCTATTTTTTGATTAACTGGAGAATTATTTCTTATGCACAGAGCAAAGGGTATTATTATGTAGGTCGTGGCAGTGGAGCAAATAGTATTGTAGCATACTTACTTCGTATCACAGATGTAGATCCCATAGAATTAGATCTCTATTTCGAGCGGTTTATCAATACACACCGTACCAGCCCCCCTGATTTTGATATTGATTTCTCATGGAAAGACAGACAAGATATCACTCGATTTATTTTCCAGGAATTTGACAATGTAGCATTACTAGGAACTTATATTACTTTTCATTATAAGGGAGCAGTAAGAGAATTAGGTAAAGTATTCGGCCTTCCAAAATTTGAAATCGACAAGTTAAGTGAAGGAGATTACGATTATAACTCTCTTGATCAAATTCATAAGTTAGTAGTCATTTATAGCAATCTTATACAAGGTATTCCTAATTACCTTAGCGTACATGCTAGCGGAATATTGATTAGTGAACGCCCTTTGCACTATTATTCTGCCACAGATCTTCCTCCTAAAGGGTTTCCTACTGTACAATATGATATGATTATCGCAGAAGATCTGGGCTTATACAAATTTGACATTTTAGGGCAACGTGGGTTAGCAAAAATTAAAGACGCAATTACTATTATAGCATACAATCAACCTGCATTAGCTAATTTCGATATTCATGATATAAAAAGGTTTAAGAAAGATGAAAAAATAAATGCTTTGATACGAGATGCAAAATGCTTGGCTTGTTTTTATGTAGAATCTCCTGCAATGCGCATGCTTTTAAGTAAATTAAAAACAGATAATTACTTAGGCCTAGTAGCAGCAAGCTCGATTATACGTCCGGGAGTAGCTAAAAGTGGAATGATGCGGGAGTATATTTTACGAGAACATGATATAGAAAGGAGAAAAAACTCACACCCGATCATGCTTGATTTAATGAGGGAAACCTATGGTATTATGGTATATCAGGAAGATGTAATTAAAGTAGCGCATTTTTTTGCAAAATTAACCTTAGATGAAGCAGATGTATTACGTAGAGGTATGAGTGGTAAATTTAGATCACGCAAAGAATTTAAGGATGTTAAAAATAAATTCATAAAAAACTGTAGGAATGAAGGTTATGCTGAATCCTTAATTTTTGAAATCTGGGATCAGATAGCAAGTTTTGCCGGGTATGCTTTTCCAAAAGGACATTCTGCTTCTTACGCTGTAGAGAGTTACCAAAGTTTATTTCTTAAAGCTTACTTTCCATTAGAATATCTAGTAGCTACATTAAATAATGGAGGTGGTTTCTACCACCCCGAAATATATCTTCATGAAGCCAAAATATTAGGAGCTACCATACTAACTCCTTGTATCAATACTAGTAGCTACGAGCACACCTTAAAAGGTAAAAGTATATTTTTAGGATTAATGATACTAAGAAATCTAGAATATAAGGTTTCAGAAAACATTTTGAAGAATCGTTCTCTAAATGGCCCATATACTTCTTTAGATAATTTTATTGATAGAGTGCAAATAAGTATAGAGCAGATTAGTATCCTCATTAAGATTGATGCATTTAGGTTTACTAATAGAAACAAACATGAACTATTATGGCAGGCTCATTTCAAAATAAATAATACAAATGTAAATAATCAAAATCAATTTCTTTTATTCAGCCAAAAACGAGTAGCACATACACTTCCAGAGTTAAAAATATCAAAACAAGAGGTAATGTTTGAACAAATTGAAGCTTTCGGGTTTCCACTTTGTGGTTACTTCAAAATATTGGCTATCATACCCGAGAATAGTAATAATGCGAATCAACTATATGATTACTTAAATAAAAATATAGATATATACGGATATCTTATAGCTATGAAAAGCACCAAAACTCATACAGGAAAACGTATGGCTTTTGGCACATTTCTAGATCAATTTGGCAATATCTTTGATACTGTATTATTTCCTAAGACACAAGAGAAATATCGATTAAAAGGAAAAGGTATTTATCGAATATATGGCAAGGTAGTCAAAGAGTTTGGCTTTTTGAGTATCGAAGTTATTAAAATCGTAAAACAAGATTATATCCAAGATCCCAGGTATGCATAAACGAGATCAACTAAAAACAATACCATAACAATATTGTTTTTTAGAATACTTCTCATCTTTTAAGTGGTAGGTAATTTAAATTTTATAACTTCATATCATCATAAAAGTTATTAACCTCTTAAATTAATCATTATGTACACAAAAATCTTAATCATGAAAGGTGTCAAAAAACTAAGTAAAACTGATCAATCTAGAATTAGGGGAGCACATTTTGGTAATTGTAGGCCAGGTGGTGGGTATACAGGTCAAAGTTGTAGTACTTCAGATCAATGTAGACCTTTTGAACCAGGTTTCCCTGTCTTTTGTTCTCATGGTTGCTGTTATGGTGCTTTTTAACCGAAAACGTGTATGATAAGTACAAAATCTCTTTATTTTCATAAAGAGATTTTGTTATATTTAATACTTTCAATTCAATCATAAAAAAAACCCTTCATTAGTAATGAAGGGTTTTCAAGGAAGGCGGCGACCTACTCTCCCACGATTGTAGTACCATTGGCGCTAACGGGCTTAACTTCTCTGTTCGGAATGGT
>JAUIBW010000058.1 GCA_030427585.1 Bacteroidia bacterium | reverse complement strand
GCCTTTTTGATGAAGATGGTTTTGAATATCTTTCCATTTTTTACACTGTTTGTGTAAACCTATTTCAGGACAAGACAGTTTTTTTTTGTACTTTATATGATCGTGGATAGATTTTAGTTGTGCTTTGGCTCTATTTGACCAAATAACTTTCAGTTTGCCCATTTACCAATTTTCTGATTCTTTTTCTAAATCTTCTTGTGTAGTGTATTCGCCACGTTCTATTTCTGTCTCGGCATCTAATAATTCTTGGCGATATTCTGATTTAGTTAAAGGCTGCCCCTCTACGGTATAGGATACAATATCGTCTTCATGATAGCTTTCTGCTAATGCTTTAACAAGTTTTAAAAACCTGTTATCTGCATTTTTTACAATATCTAAAACACTCGTCCTTAAATCTATCGCTCCCATAATATTCATTTTTACATTCATAACAAAGATAGTTTAATATACTAATATTTTCAGGTTTTGTATTGCTAACACACATATTTTTAATGATCAAGTATATTTATTTTAAAGCAATTAAAAGCTATTTCAGGTTTTTAAAAGTTTTTAAGGAATGAACGACTATTTCTTTTTTAATTCTAAATCATTAATTATTGCTCCAATAAATTCTAATATTATCATATAAACTTTAATATGAAAAAAACAACTCCTTTCTAAAAACAAAAACAGCCACAATTCTTTTACAACCGTGACTGTTTTTTATTTTCTTACTCTTATCGTTCACTCATAATCGGTACTAGTATGGACACTAGCATTAACTATCATTGTCTAAACACGCTATGACCGAGCGGAGCAACTAATTATAACCATTATGATGCCTAATTAATGTTCCTGTATGAAAGTAAAGAAATATTATAAAAGCTAAAACTATAAAAGATAAAGAGAAGATAATAATTTTGCTACTCTTTGATTTAGATGAAAGTTCTTTTATAATTTTAGATTCCTTATCATGAAAATATTTTTTATTTATAAAGAATAAAAGCATTACAACAACAAAAAACCACATATTTGAAAAATCAATATGGTTGTCATTTGATGTGTTTAATAAATAATAATTCAAAACTATAAAAGCTAAGAATCCTTCAAAAAGAGATATAATTAGACTACAATAAAACTTAGGACTATCTCCCCAATACTCTATTCTTATGATCTTTTTATAAAACGTGTATATAGAAATATATATATATATATTTCATATTTAATTTTTACTTTTTAAAACTACACTCTCTATATACCCATTCTCTAAACCTCTCTGTTTATATATTTGAGAATGCACACCAAACATAGTTCTGTTATATATTTCAGTAGTAGACAATAATGCTCCTAAATTCCAACCAAAATTAGCAGCAGCTCCTGGAGCCCCTAAAAACCCAACCCCATTAACAGTTTGATCTATATTTCTCTGAGTTTGTGTTATTTTTCCGCGTTGATAATCTGCTTCAGTTGCACCTACAGAATATACACCTAAAACAGCTGAAACTCTACCGATATTTTTTAGATAACTTCTTAGCATATTTTAGTTTACCTCCTGTATATTGGTTCCCATTAAAAGAAGAATTGTAAAATTTACCATTTTTACCTAACCAAAAGTTTTTATTACTCGCAAAATCTGCATCAAAAGTCACCAAATCTCCAAAAAGTGAAGCTTCTAGGCCTAATAACTATATCACCAAAAGTGTTATTATTAGTATTATTTTGAATATTACTAGGCAACGAAGATGCATTAATAACCACTTCATCTAAAATATTCAAATTTTCATTAGTAGGACCATTAAATTCTGTATTGTTGAAACCTCCTGTTGAAGTATTATCTGGGCAAGGTATAAGATTATTGTTCGCATCATAACAAGCCCCTCCATCTGGATCAATAAATCTTACAGGGTTATTCCCCATCCCAAGATAAGGAGAGTTAAACTGTCCATACGGATCAGTAGTCAACCATCTCCCAATTCTACTATCCCATAAACGTAATTGAAACGCTTCCTTCCCGGTTTCGGGATCGAGTTCCTGTCCCTGGTAGGCGTACCTGTAGGGTTCGTTTGTGATCTTCCTATTAGGCATGGGCATCCCAAAAGGATAATAATCGGTTGCACTGGTCATTGCCATAGGCTGCCCTTGTGCATTTCTACCCACTACCGCACGCACATTACCCAAATGATCGGTTAATTGATACAAGTGAATCCCATCTGATGATCTTCTCGAAAATAAAAACAGCAGTTTTTTTTCAAGGTAATAAACAATTGGTTAATACTCTAATTTACAAAAAAACGAGCCCAACAAAACTGCAATAGATTAAAAATCAATAAAATAAAACCTTAACTTAATGACATTGAGCGCTCGTCCAATGTCATTAAGTTAAGAGATTTGTCATATTGCATCTTTTTGGTTTTTAGTGACTTTAGGTTTTATTCTAGTTCGGTATTTTCCAGAATTTCTTGGGCTGGATCTGTTAGGCCTTATAGGAACTAACTGCTTTTTGAAGAGTTCTTGTAACTCTAAAACTATCGATTCCATATTTTTTTCTGATAAGAATAATTTTATAACCCTATTTTTCAAGAACCCATAGGATAAATTTGTATTTACTTTGTATTGGTATTTGGTTGTACTTTTTTTGTTGAGTTCTTCTTCTAGATCAGATACAATCAAAGTTTGCAAGTTGCTAATAAACAAAGCAGCATTGAAGTCCTGAAGAATACTTTGATTGGAGTATCCTGAGAAGTGTTCTACCTTTAATTTGTTTTTTAGCTGGTCATAAAATCTTTCTACTTTCCATCTTTTGAAGTAGAGTTCTTTAAAAATTTTATTTTTATACATCTTATTATTCAACAAAGAAGTGATAAGCACTTCAACTTCGCCACTAGTCTTGGCAATATTCTAAATGTAGTAAGGCTAACTCCCGTTCTCCTGTATTTCTAGAAACTAATAGGCCATCTAGCACATAATGGTTTAACACATCATATAATACAGATACTCTAGCTTGGACTATAGAGGTTTTGGTTTGATTCTTAGTCTTACCGTAGAAAATTTCTAGTTCTTTTGTAATGGGTAAGGTAATAAAAGAACCATCTACAGCCAATAATCGAAAACCTTTCCAGAGTTTAACACCTGATTCGTTGTTGCTATAAAACTCCATGGTTAAGGTAGTGGATAGTTTCTTAAAAACATCAGCAGATATCTTTTTACGATACTGAACAAAAGCACTTTTGGTAAATGTTTTGAAATCCAACAACCCGCAATCTTTGCGCAAAAAAGTAATAAAATTCTCAATCTCTAAGGATAAACTCTTTGTTAAACGGCTGATCATAAAAAGTAATGTAGTTGGAAAAGATTGTTTCCTGGTTCTGGTAAAATCACTTTTAGTCATTTTATAACTATCCTGCAGAGTACTGCTAAAAATCTCCTGTTTTACTTTGCTCAAAATAAAAACAGGTGTTTTTTTGTAACATAGTATTCAAATTAAAGAAGATTGGATACCTAAAAGATACAATAATAAAATTGACAAACAAATACAATAACCTAAAAATCAAACAAATAAAGTCTTAACTTAATGACATTGTGCTAGAGGGAGCGGAGTTATTAAAACCTATGTTTGTTGATATTTAAGTTATGATTGAGCTTAGCAAAACATTAAAGCAGGTAAGAGAAGCCAAAGGGCTTTCGCAAAAGGAACTGGCAGGGCTTATTGATATGGCACAAGCACAGTATAGCCGTATTGAGAGTGGTAAAACTGACCCTTCATTTTCTGTAGTGGTAAGGACTACTAAAGCACTGGGGTTAAGTTTATCTGAGCTTTTTGCTGCCGATGAGATTTTTTCTGATACTAATACTTATGATAAGACATTGATGGAGAAGCTTAGGTTACTGGATTCTCTGGAAGAAGTAGAAAAAGTGTCTATCTATAACCTTATTGATTCCCTTATCTCTAAGAAAAAACTAAAAGATAATCTTACGAACCTGATTTCTTCGTAAAGTATATTGTATAAAAAACAGCTACAAACCAAAGGCCTGTAACTGTTTATTATATGTATTACTTACTCGTACATGATACTAGTTGCAAACTAGCACTAGCAACATACTATACCCGAGCAGGGGATTGGTGATTTAGAATATATTTCCAATTTCTAAAACCATTCTCCCAATAATTTCGATTATCATTAAATTCTTCATAAGAAATTTCAGGCGTATCAATGTCACAAAATAAGAAAGTATATTCCTTAAAATTAGGAGTATCCTCAGTAAATACAATTTCAAAATAAAAAGGGTCTGTCCATTGTTCTGTTGAGTTTTCTATACCCCATATCATCACTCCTTTAATGGACAACTTATTATCTGTGAGATTAATTTCTGTTAATAGACTATCATCAATCCATCTTTCTAGATTCCAATCATTTTCTTTTTCTACTAATTGGCTTAAAAGAGCTGCTAATAAAAATGAGCTATCACCTAAAACGTCATTGTAGTATATTAAATGATCATCTAAATTAGGAACATTTTCTAAGTTATTTTGAAGTTCAACAACTAACATTGATTCTATTTCTTTTAGTTTCTTCATTTATCTATTTTCAAGATGTTTTTCTATTGATTTGATTAGGTCTTGTTCTGCCCCTGCTCCCGCTAGCGTCTCGCTAGTGGCATCAATGTTTTATTAATCCAAATAGATATCCATCGCTATCAATCTCTAATACTGTATGGTCATCCTGATAATTTCTAGCACTACTATATTTCCAATCTACCGAATTGGTTACAAAACCTGATTCGACAGGGTTATTGTGAATATAATCTATTTTTTGTTGAATCACTTTATTACTCCATAATTCTATAGGTTTATTATGCTGCTGCCAAAATTGCATTCTGCTTACAGTAGCGTTGTTTTTACCAGCTTTCTCAAACATCCATAACAACCATTCTTTCCTACTTTCCTGAGGATTATTCTCTATTGCTTTTAACAACGTTTTAGAAGTATACCCCTTAAAATCCCTAATCAATTCTGAAGGGTCATCATTTGAAGAACGAAATACCAAATGTACATGACTAGGCATAAAACAATACGCATAAACCTCCATGCCTTTTTCTGATCTGCAATATGTAATACTTTCTGACAAAACAGAGAAATATTGTTCTCGTATAAATACATCGATCCAATATACTGTAGCAAAACTTATAAAGTATAAACCTGATCTATTATAAAATTTATAATTCCTGCTCATTTTGCCAAAATACAATAGTTCAGTTTCAAAAAATGAAACTAGAATATCTTAATCCAAATAAAAAACCAGCTACATCACTGCAACTGGTTCTTATCATTTATATATTTTTATACCCTAGCTTTGACGCCACTAGCGAGACGCTAGCGGGAGCGGAGCTATACATATAGTTAAACATCCTTTATATAATAAAATAGGTATTGGCATTAATGCTTTACTGTTGTTGGTTAGTTGTATTTATGGCTCATTAGGTTTTGCTTTATTACTATCCAAAGGTTATTCTATACCTTATGCTATAATCCCCCTAACAATGGTTTTGGCAGTTTCTATAAATCTATTTTATCAAAGTATAAAACTGTATCAATAAAAAACCAGCTACATCACTGTAACTGGTTCTTAATATTTATTAAATTTATTTGTTGTCAATCTGACACCGTGCCCGACAAAGTCAAGCACTAGCCATTATATTCTTGTACCATCAGGAGGTGTTTCCTCCAATGTCATAAAATCCTTTAATGGTTTAGTTTTTAATATTGAATTTTGATTATAATGCTCCACTTGATTAATATCCTTCCTTATTTTGCTAGGTAACCTAGAAGATATTATCCTTTGAACATGACCAATATTAATTCTTAAGTACATAATCTTTTTATCATCATAGCTCAACTCTTCTATATACTTAGAAAAATCATCTAACAAATAAGCTATAATATCGAATTCTGATTTATAGATGAAGTTTTTCTTTATATAAGTATTTAAAAAAGACCCTTGTATTTTTTTGTGCTGCAGTATTTTATTTATAGTATTATTACTATTAGCAAAATAGTTTTTAAACTTTAAGTCTCTATTGTTTTCTCTACGATGTAAAGATAATTCGAGGTGTCTTAAATAAGCTGAAACAAATATAAGGTCTTCCCTTTTTATGTTAATTCTTTCCATTTAAAAATCATTGTGTTATAACTCTTCTCTTTTTTACTTTAGAAGGTAAGCTAAAATTTTCACCATTAGTAATTATTCTAGCAGAATTTCTTGTTGGATTTACCATAGGAGTTGGAGTTAGTGAAGTACTCGGAACTTGAAATTCTAGATAAGCTCCACTTTGATAAGCTCCTAAATCAGAAGCAGCACTACTAGCAGGCCCAAAAGGAGCCACTTCTACATCAACTCCCGAAGGTAATCCCTGAGCAGGTCTACTTGCAGTTATTTCGCCTCTTTTTTTAATAGCTTTTGCTGCAGTATTAGAGGTATGATGCCTTACAGAAACCAAGTTCTCTGGAATAGCTTTTGATGTAATCGATTTTGAAGCTACTTTTGTTAATGGTCCAATCACCTTTGCTGCAACTTCTCCAGTCACTACAGCAGCAGCTTCAACTGTCACATTAGCTGCTTTTTCTCCTATTTTATTACCCAATGTTGTAGCTGAATCTTCAGATAAAGCCGTTTCTACTACATCATGTGCTA
>JAUIBW010000006.1 GCA_030427585.1 Bacteroidia bacterium | reverse complement strand
AGGCCCTTTTCTTATTTTTGAATCCATTAAATCTAAGATAGAGATTTTTTCGCACTACTAAAGTGCTGCAATGAAATTGCAGGGCTTTCACCCTATTCTGAGACCAGTAAATTTTTCAACCCCTCTTCAATCGAAGAGGGTGTTTTATAATTAAAAAAGAATTATTCTTCAAAGTGATTAAATGTATCAAAGTGATGCATTTGAACAGATTCTTGTTTAATGATACTAAAAACAGAAGTTGCAATATCGTTTTTCATAATATCTGTAGCTGCATCTTTGGCAGATTTCATATCACTCCAATATACAATATCGATGTATTTTCCATCTCCATTTCTTGCGGTGGTTCTTTCGATAAATCCATAATATAATTTTAATACATCATTTAAAGAAGCTAATGCTTTTTCAGCTTCTTTCTGTGAATATCCGGGATTGACTTCAAACAATACGACTTCTACTACTTTACTTCTGGTTTTCATTAATACAGAGTTTTGATTTGGTGTTGTTTCACAATTAAACAATAGACTTATCATGATGATTAGGATTAATTGTTTATTATTTTTAATTTTCATCAAAACTAAATCACACCTGTGACAACCCTATGTCAGTAGTATTTTTCTTTTGGAAAAGTTGAAAAATTACACTCCTCTGCTCTTTTTTTGTAATAATCCTCGAGGCTAAAATGTTTTGGAGAAAAAAGCTCTTGAGTTTCAATAAGATTAAGAATACGATCTGTTCTAAACTCGCGATAATCTTTTCTTAATCTACAATGAGCAATCATAATCCAGGTATTGTTAGTAAAATATACGCCAAGTGGTTCGATTAATCTTTTACTATACTCTCCAGATGCTTTGGTGTATTGAATTTCGAGCACTCTGAAATCTGTAATTGCTTGTTGAATAACTGATAAAGAGGTACTTGTGCGAGCTACAATCGTATTATATGTAAAAACACGTTCTTCGAGAATTTTAAGTTTTTCTTTCTGTGTCGTTTTAAGTACTGCAATTACTTTATCTATAGCTTCTTGATATTCATTAATCAAGGATTGATCATTGTTGGTTTTTATGATTTTGGAAGCAGTAAGTAATGCATTTGCTTCCTTTTCTGTAAACATAACAGGTGGTAAGGAGTATCCATCTACTAGGTAATATCCTGTGCCTGCTTCGGCACCAATTGGTACTCCTGCATCGGTGAGAGCTTGCATATCCCTATATATGGTACGTAAACTCACCTCAAATTTATTTGCTAATTCTGCTGCCTGAACAACTTTTTTAGATTGTAATTTTACTAATATGGCAGTTAATCGATGTAAACGTTTCATTACTCAGTTTCATATTCATCAGATGATGGTAAAGCATCATCAATTTCACTTAGGTCTGTTGTATTATTAATAAAATATTCGGTCTCTTCTATACTTTCATTGGGTCCCGCTGTTGCTAATTTTTGATTTGGATTTATTTTTTTTTCTCTTATCATTCCTCCTGTCATAATTAAACTGGTACCAATAATCACAAATAATAATATTCCTGGCTCGAATCCTTCAATTGCAGCCTCTTCAGGAATAGCATAAAATAAAAGTACCGTGATTAATCCCCTTGGCGCAATAAACAATTGAGGTGAAATATCTTTTCCCATAAAAAGACGTAAGATCCCATATCGTATAATATAAATAGAGATTAATATCAAAAGACTAATTAGCGTAACTTTTAAACTTAACAATGAAGAAAGTACAATGGTTATCCCAAAAATCACAAAAAATAGCGTACGAACTACAAAAGCTGTTTCGGCAGTAATTACATGCAATTCATGATAGATAGATTTTGCTTTTTCGAGATGAAGATATCCTCTAAGTTTTCCCTGAAAAAATAATTTCATATTGGCAATAACTAATCCAAAGATCAAAATGATTATTAATGATGACAAATGCATTTTTTTTCCTAGAGCATACAATAGTAACAGTACTGCGATAAGCAAAAACAGTTTTACCTGACTTTTGATTTTCTGAAATATTAGAATAATAGCGTAACTAGCTATTAATGAAATTACAATAGTAAGAATTAGGTTAAGAAAAAAACCGCCTACTCCCGAATCTTCTGCTGGGTTTAATCTTCCGGTAAGGAAATAAAATAGCATAATCCCCAGAATATCAGAAAATGTACTTTCATAGATATGAAATTCTTTTTTTGCGATGGGTAATGATGATACACTAGGGATAATAATTGCACTGGATAGTATTGATAATGGCGTGGCATATAACCATGCAGATTGCATTGTCATTCCTTTTACTAATGCTTTTAAAATCACTGCTGCTATAAAGGTAGAAGCGACTAATCCAATCAATGCAATAGCCAAAGATTTGAGAATAGGCATGAGTTTATCACTTTTTAACTCTAATTCTAAGGCGGCCTCGAGAACAATCATAATCAATCCTACTATACCCAATACTTCAAGCATTGGAAAAAAATCAATTGTATCTCCACCAAAAGCTTTAAGAATATATTGTATGATAATTCCCAGGATAATTAATAATAGTACCGCAGGAATATTAGTTTTTTTGGCTACTCCATTAAAAATAAATGATAAAATAATAATAAGAGAAATTCCTATAATAACATTGTAAGAAGAGAAAATTTCCATAGGGAGGTCTTGGTTGGTTATATTTAGACATTCTATAAACGTATGAAAAGATAGTAAATTATTTTAAAGTAAAAGAGCTCCTATTAACTACTTTATGGTTTTATATAGGTATACTTCAGAGATAGAGGTTTTTATCAAAAAAGATCAGACAATTTATATTTCAGTCAATTTTAGTAATTAAACAATTACTTATGCTACATTACCTCCATTGCAAAAGGGATAGCCCTATCCCAATGGTAGTTTGCTTATGGTTGTAATCAATAAGGCTTTCTCCGTATCCATGAAATACCTGAGCATGAATTTGTAATAGGTCCAGTACTTTGATTGCATAATCCAACTTAATACTACCTTTATTTCTACTCCCTCCTCGTAAAGAATGTCTTGCTGTTATGCTAATATCATGTCTTCCTTTCGAAAAAGCAGATAAAAGTTCAACACGCCCAACATAATTCTCTATTCCCGGGTTGTTATCTTCTATGGGGGATTCTTGTACACGCCACCAGGGTTTCAAGACAATGCTTAGAGAAGGAGTCTCCCATCCAAGTTGTAAAATAACCCTGTTCCAACTTCTGGATAAGGGATTTGACCTCCCATTACTTTGATGATTAATGCCAATTCCCGCAAATACACCATTTAGCCCCCAAATTTTATATGCAGTAGGAAAGGTTAGCATAAATTCTGGTTCGTAATTAGTTTCTCTAAAAGGCCTGGAAATATGCGCACTATACAGTTGCCAGCGAGAAGACTGGGTATAGGCTATCCATAAATTCCCACCAATCTTTTTACCAAATATATTTCGTACTGCCTTGGTTTTAAAACTAAGTTGAAATTTTAATTCGGTATTAGTAAAATCAGAAGGTTCATCTATAGAATTTATAGGATTATCACTTACGGGTTGATTATTTATATCAGTAGTATAATTGGCCAGTAAAAAATAAACTGGCTTATATGGCACTATTTTAAAAAGTTTAATCGTATCATTATTGATTTGCCAGCGTTGTGACAAATTTCCTCCGGGATCTTGAGTCATGGTTTGTCCTAAACTAAAAGAGTAGGTAAAAACTAATAAAATTAGAGGAATAAATATTTTCACTAGTGCTGTTTTTTTACTTTTAATACTTAATTATATTGAAAATTGGTTCCTAAATATTCTAAATGGGGTATACTATGAAGTTTTAACAATGTAGGATACAGCAAATATACATCCTTTTAACAAGTAATTATTTGTACACCAAAATCGAATAATTACCTTTTATGCCCATTTACTCTTTACTAGCTATTCATCTTAGTTTGGTATTATTGAAATTTATTATCAAATCTAGTTTTTGTACTGCGATACTCATTTAGTTTTATAATAGAATTTATATAAAATAAAAGCAACAATGTAACAACAACAAATACTGGTATTTTAGGAATTTTGGTTAGTACATTTAGTAAAATATTACTGTGGTTCAAAAATTTAAAAAGAATAAATGTTATTGTTAGTATTAAAACTGAACATGTAATCAAAATGGGTTTAAATGACCACAAAAACGACGTTGATTTAATTTCTTGATCTACTTCGATAGTATTCATAAGTGTATTTACAAAATCATCTGAAGTTTCTATGGTACTCTTACTCATGATTTTTTTTAATTCTTCTTCTTTCATAGCAAATGCTTTAAATCGTTTCCTAATAATCTTTTTAATTGAAAATGTATATTTTCTCTACCTCTATGTAAATCGACTTTGATTTTTGAAGGTTTAAAACCAGTAATCTCTTCTATTTCTCTAATACTTAGCTCACACAGATAAAAAAGTCGTAATAATAAAGACTCATCCGGACGTAATTTTTGTAATGCCAGATTGATGTATTTCTTTTGGTCGGCTTTGCTTAGTATATTCTTTTCTTCTGAAATGATAATAGTTGTATCCTCAATAACTTTTAGAGATACATTCTGTTTTTGTTTTTTTAATTGATTATAACATGTATTAACAACAATTCTATACAACCAGGTAGCAAATGAGGATTTGAAGCTAAACGTATCTAATTTATGATACACTTTAATAAATACATCTTGTACTACATCCTCTGCAATACTTGAATCTTTTATAATAGAAGATGCCAAAGAAAGTGATACATCTTTATATATATAGACAAGTTGTCTAAAAGCAGATGTATCACCTTTGTTTATCTTACGAATTAGCTCGTAATCCTGTTGTGTAGGATTATTTTTCAAGTTTCTTTCTTATAAAATGAGCAACTACTAATCCGCCGGCAGCAAAAATTAAAATCGTACCCCAAACTAATAAATCTGAGGTGTCTTCTAATAAATTCATTGTTGTAAACAGAGATGAAACTAACAATCCTATTCCTAATCCAAATACAATACATCCAATATCCAGGTATTTGAATTTATTAGCTTTTTGATCTAAATACATTCCTTTATCTATCATTGCTTTTTTAATGAGATAGTTATATCTGGCAATTATAAAAACAACAAGTATTGCTGCTATAATAATGGTAATAAATCCTAGAAATTCGTCTAAATTGTTCATATGGTTATCTTAAAAATGTTCTCCTAAAAGTTGTTCTATTGTTTCTAGTAAAGGAAATAAGTTATCTGAATTCCCAAACATTACAAACCCGTATTTTTGATTGGGTATAAACATGGCATATGCCTGAAAATCCTTATTGTTTCCTGTATGTAAGTGCATCATTCCATATGGAGTAGGTTTCTGAGCAAAACCGAGCCCCCAACCTGTCTGCCCTGTCTCTTTTAAAAGCTCGCTATCGGGTTTAAAATGATTATGTTCTTTAAGCATTTCATCACGAGTACGTTTTTTTATATTCTTCGGATTCATCATTTCTATCAAAAACAAAGCATAGTCTTGCGCATCAGATTGTAGACTATATCCTGGTCCTACTTTTTTGTCCCTGTGTATTTTCAGGTTCACTTCACCTTTTATATGCCCCTTTGCTGTATGGTTTTCTAATATATCATTCCAAGTATAAAAGCTTCTATCCATACCTATGGGATGCGCTGCTTCTTTAAGAAAAAGAGAATCTAGCGCACTACCCCATCCTATATTCAATTTTGTACCAAAAGCAGCTCCTAGATGTTGATAGGCTTCACCAGAATAAGAAAAATCTGTTCCGGGTTTAAAGGCTATTTTAATTGGTCCTTTGACCCAATTAGGAATTCCTGTTCCATGCGATAATATAATGCGAGGAGTTAAAGTTTGATAGGCTTCAAAAGATTCTTTAGCAATAACTCCTTCAGGAAATATAGCTTTAAGATATGGATAAATTGGTTTATCTATATCAATCTTACCTATTTCTGCCATTTTCATTATAAAATATGCGAACAATGGTTTAGAGAGAGAGGCTGCTTCAAAGATAGTTTGTTTGGTTACAGGTTCCTGTGTCTTATTATTTACAACTCCAAACGTGTTATGATATACAATTTTGTCATTGTTTATTATAGCAATAGAAAGGCCTGGCACTCCTATAGAGTCCATTGCTTTTTCTATATGCTGGTTAAGATTAAATACGTTAATATTTCTTCCATCAGGAACTCTTATGAATTTAGAATTAGTTTGTCCGAAAGATATCCCCGAAATTGTTATAAATAATAATATACACCGTATAAAGATTTGTTTAAATTGATTCATTTTATCAAATTTTAAATGTGAGTAACTATGATATTGTGAATTCACATACATTTGACAAGACGATAAAAAAAAAGGTTACAAATTAAAATTAGATGTTAACTTGTAACCTTTTATACACATTTCACTATTCTTTTTTACATAAGAAAATCAATGATCAAAAATCAAAAACGATAATTCATTTTAAAGGTAGCTTCCCATTTTGTACAGATAATGTCTTTATTAGAGACCGAAATATACATAGGAGTACGATAAAGCTTCTAATTTTTAATCAAAAAGAATTCCTTTAAACTCTTTCGAGCTCATATTACGAGCGTTTATTTAAAGGCCTTTTATTCTTTATATAGCCATAAAGTATAAATTGTAAAAAAACCAGCAAAAGAATCTTCTTACTGGCTTTTTGTTTACTAGTTTTAATCTGGATTATTCCTTCATTCCTTCAAGGTCCATCATAAAGGCATAAGAAAGTGCAGTACGTTTGTAACGCTGAAAACGCCCAGAAGCCCCACCATGTCCTGTTTCCATATCACAATCCATAATAAGGAGGTTATCATCAGTTTTCAATTCCCGCAATTTAGCGATCCATTTTGCAGGCTCCCAGTATTGTACCTGGCTATCCCAATATCCTGTTGTGATTAATATATTCGGATATGCTTTTGCTTCAACATTATCATAAGGAGAGTATGATTTCATATACTCATAATATTCTTTATTCTTAGGGTTTCCCCACTCATCAAATTCAAAAGTAGTTAGCGGTATAGTTTCGTCCATCATAGTCGAAACCACATCAACAAAGGGAACAGCCGCTACAACACCGTTCCATAATTCGGGTTTCATGTTTAACACAGCTCCCATCAATAAACCACCGGCACTGCCACCCATTGCGTACATATGCTCTGCACTTGTAAACCCTTCTTTTACCAAAAACTCTCCGCAATCAATAAAATCGGTAAATGTATTTTTCTTTTTAAGAAGTTTTCCATCTTCATACCAATGTCTACCCATCTCCTGTCCTCCTCTTATATGTGCCATGGCATATACAAAACCTCTATCTAATAAACTAAGCATACTGGATCTGAAAAACGGCTCAGTACTACTACCATACGAACCATAAGAGTACAGTAACAAAGGAGTATTAGCATTTCTTTCTACTCCCTTTTTATATACTAAAGAAATAGGAACTTTTACACCATCTCTTGCTGTTGCATAAAGACGTTCTGACACATAATTATCTTTAGAAAAATTAGGATCTACTACTTCTTCCTCTTTTAATACTTTTTGTTCCTTAGTGTCCATATTATACTCGATAGTACTATCTGGAGTCGTTAAGGAGGTGTATCCATATCGTAAAATATTGGTGTCAAAATCTAGATTAGTAGTGGGATATGATACGTATGCCGGATCATTAAACTCGATATAATGATCGTTATCACCATTCCATTTCATAATACGAATGGTTCGTAACCCATTAACGCGTTCTTGTAAAACCAAATGCTCTTTAAAAGGTACAAAATCCTGAAGTAAAATATCTTCACGGTGTGAGATAACATCTACCCAGTTTTCCTTAGTAGTGGCTGTAACAGGTGTTTTTACCAAACGAAAATTCTTAGCATCAAGATTTGTTCTTATATAAAAATGGTTATCATAATGATCAACATCATATTCTAAATCTCTTTCTCTTGGCTGAATAATCTTCCACTCACCATTAGGAGTATTGGCATCTAGATATCGATACTCTGTAGATAGTGTCTGACTACTACCAATCATAAGATATTTATCTGATCTGGATTTAAATATAAAACAGCTAAAGGTTTCATCTTTCTCATGAAAAACTAACTCATCTTCAGATTGATCTGTTCCTAATACGTGTTTATATATTTTATCTTGTCTAAGTGTTATAGGGTCTTTAGAGGCATAAAAAACAGTTTTATTGTCATTTGCCCATACAGCTCCTCCTCCTGTATTTTTTAACTCGTCAGAAAGCATTTCTCCTGATTCTAAGTTTTTAAAATAAACCACATAACGACGTCGTGAAACAGTATCTACACTATAGGCCAAAAGTTTATTATCCGGACTTACAGACCGCCCCCCTATTGCGTAGTAAGCGTGATCTTTTGCCAGTTCGGGCCCATTAAGCATTATTTCTTCTTTACTATTGTCTTCCAGTTTCTTACGACAGTATAAAGCATAATCCATACCTTTTTCATATCGGGTATAATATGAATAACTATTATCATTGTAAGGAACAGAAGAATCATCTTTCTTAATACGTCCCACAATTTCATCATACAATTTTTTCTGCAAACCTTCTGTATGTTTCATTGCTTTATCCTTGTACTGGTTTTCTGCTATAAGATAATCCAGTACATCTTGAGTTTGTGCATCAGGTGTTTTGGCATTTTTTTGTTTATCGCTTAGACGCATCCAGAAATAATTATCAATACGTGTATCCCCGTGTGCTTTTAACTCTTCAGCAACCTTTTTAGCCACAGGAGCTTCAATAGATTTATAAGGTTCTAAATCAGTTTTTTTTTCTGTATTACATGCCATAAAAAGCATTGCAAAAACTAGAAGTGAATAAATGAATTTAGTTTTCATAAAGTATTTAAAATTAGTTTTTAATAAGCCTCTTTTTTGAATCGTTGCCACAATTTAGATTATAAAATGTGAAAAATGTATAAAAAAAATATAATTATTAGTTTCCGGGTATGTTTGTTGTTTTAACTCAATACATTAAAAATTTCTTGTTCTTCTCTTATTGCCCTTTCGATCTGTTAAATAGACAACATTAAAAACTGCATATAGAAATTTAAGATTATACATTTTCATAACCTTGAATATCAGTATTCATAAGGTTATATTTCTGTTTTTTCTATTAAAATTTTGATTATTTGCGGATTGTAATTGCTATTTAAATTACTCTTTCATTGCAACTTTACCTCCAAAATTCACTCCCCAATTTATTCCAAATACGGTAATCAAATTATCATCTACAGGAAAATCTTTTCCAAAACCTCCAATTAATGTAATATCTTTTGAGAGTGTATATTTTAAAGTTCCTACAGAACGCTCACTATTTATGCTTCCGCTACGAGAAATATATTCGTATGCCAGTGAAAATCGATCTATTTCAAGTTCTACTTTTGCTCCCAAATCTCGATAAAATGTTTTAAAAAATTGATCGTTAACATCAATATTAAATTCATCTTCAATATATCTGGCGGTTACTAGTACATTTAGATAGTTATTTCGTTCACTATCTGATCCTTCATTTAAAATCAAACTTCCCTGCCCAGTAATCCAACTCCCAAGACGATTAGCTGTACCAGAATCTATTTTATCTCCCTTAAATAATGCACTATATCCAATAGCACCATCTACACTAACATAGGGCTTAACTGTTTTTTTAAACTCTTTTAATTGTGGGTGTATTCTCTCTTTTTCTTTTTTATAATGCTCAATAATGGCCTTCTCTGCAATTGCTCGTTTTACAGGATCGTCTCCGCTAGCATCTGCTAATACATCAACAGGAGGATTATCTAGATTTTTAAGAATGGCACCAACTTTTTTTGCTCCTTTATATATTTTGTCTTTATCATAAAAACGTAACAAAGTTGTACGTAATCCCACTGCATAGGTTTTTCTTTTACCTACGATACCTTCAAATTCTTTATCAACATAGGCAAAAGATAAAGTTGTCGTATTTAGTCCTCTAAATGGTTTTTGCTTCACTTCTCCCGTAGTTTGATCCTTTTCTACACCAATATATTTGTAGTAGGTCCTGTTCTTACTCTTTCGATTGATAAAAAAGTAAGGGGCTACTTCTATAGAAAAGCTTTCTCCAAAATTGTTAAATACATGTAGCGCTAATGCTTTAAGATTGGTAGGGGTATAAATTTCTGTTGGAGACTCCCCTACTAATAAAAATGCAGGAGAACTGGGGTTACTCATTGTAAAATCACTCAGATTTTGATCAGTTTTACCTTCTTGTGTCCAACCAGAAAATGACAGGCATGCACACACGATTATATATGAGATAGATTTGTAATTCATCATTCTAATTTTTTACTAATTCTACTACAGTAAAAACAATGAAAAACTCATCATCAATTTTCAGTTTTTTACCCTCGTAACTTTGTTCATTCCCATTATCTTTTAGAGTAATCTTAAAAACAGTATTTTCTAAGATTGGATCGATGTTTTCATCGATTACAAAGCAATTTGTTACTACGTTAAGTTTTTTATTTACGATATCAGTGCTATTACCTAAATTCGTAGAGAAGTTGTAGGTACTACTCTTTTTTAAGATCTTACTATCTAATCTAACATTGGTACCTATCAAGGCTTCGGTACTAATTTTTACACTAAGTTTAACCTCAGAATTAGTACTCATTTTAAATGTTTTCATGGTTATATATCTATATTTTGTAAGTTGGTTTATTAATCTAATAGAGGGGTTTCAGCGTATTTAGATCAAAAATACCAATAAAAAGGTATTTTTAGTATGGGATTCGATGTTAATATTTGAAGATAAAAGACATTTAATCACTTTGTTTTTTAGGAAAAAAAGAATTTCGATCCATTTTTCTATAGTTAATACAAAATAATAGAGAAAAATTGTTACCGTTATCAATCTAAAGAAGATCACAAAAACCTATTTTAGCTTAACAATTCAATAGAAAACAAGAAAAATATTAGACGTATTTTTACTAACATTATTACCAATCAAATCGACTAAATACAAAGCACATACATTTTCTATCATATCAAATAATCCAGGAATAAAACAAACCGTAAAAAACCAGAGTACAGTTTTTAAACTTAAGGTGGTAGAATCGGATTTTGATTTATTAACCTGAAATTCTAAGAAATTAACCTCTACAGTATCTAACTATAGAGGTTAATTTAATTGTAGTTATATTAACTATTTTATGATTTTACTTTACTTTATTAAGGGTTTGTAAATTATTTTCAATTTTTCTGTCTATTAGTTTATTTAATGGGTCAATACCGGCTTTAACAGGTTTTTGATTTACAAGAATCTCTAATTGCGTTATCCGATCCGTAATTTTATGCTTCTCTAAATAGATCAACTCTTCTTTTCCATTAGTCCCATCTCTATATATACCAATATCAATCCAGTCTTGTGTTGATATTGATTTTTCTATTCCCTTATTATCGATACGGTATTTTGTGACATCTAATGTCAAATTAACTTTATATCTGTTTTTTGAAAGCTCTTCATATATTCCTTTAGTCATCTTATTTTCATATAATGTTACTGTCTCGAATAAATCAACGATAATATACTGTAGATTATCTGGTGTAACTTCTCTAAAATAACCAAGTAAATCTCTAGTAGTGGGATATCTTTCTGTCTTTGTTTTTAATACCCCATCGTAGCTACTCCAGTCTCTAATAAAATTTCTTAAAGCGAGATTTACTTTATCTTCTCCGATATAATCCTGCAATGCATATAGATTAACCAATCCTTTACCATAATGAATGTACTCTTGCCCAGATTCTACTAATGACAAAGGTGTCTCACTTATTTGCTCCCCTGCCCTTCCTATTAGATAACGGTTCATTTGTGTTTTAATAAACTGCCTTACTTTTTCTTCTGGATAAGCTTCTTTAAGTACCATAATAGCAGAATATTGAGCCAAAGCTTCAGATATCATTGATTTTCCTTGCACAGCAGCAGGATTTACCTGATGCCCCCACCATTGATGCGCCAGTTCATGAGCAGTTACATAAAAAGTCATATCTACATCATCTTTGTCATCGATCTTCAATAAGAACCCGATACCTTCAGAAAAAGGTACTGTATTCGGAAAAGATTGGGCAAAAGACCCATACCGGGGAAATTCTAATATCCGCATTTGCTTGTATTGATAGGGGCCGAAATGGGTATTAAAATAATCAAAAGACATTTTCATTCCTTTCATCATTCTTTTCAAATTGTACTCATGTCCTTTATGATAATAAATTTCAAGATTAACCGCATTACCCAAACTATCATGACCTGGAATCCACTTATCTTTTAATACTTCATATCGGGCAGAGACAATAGAATAAAAATTAGACATGGGTTTATCCATTTTATAATGAAAATAACTACGATTGTTTTCTTTCCATTTTTTCTGCAAATAACCAGGAGCAATAGCGATTTGATCGTTATCTGTACCTATAATCATTTCAAAATTAATTTCTTCTCCATCTCCTTTAGACAACCCTTCTTTAATTGCATGTGGATCATCTATATTGGCCCTTCTATCTCTGGGTTTTAAGCCGTGTTTCTTACGTTTATCATCATCACGCAATTCATAACTTCTATTGTATCCCAATGTTGGAAAATGAAAATTATTGAAGAATGTTCCATTGTAAATGATTTTTGTGTCTGATTTCTCAACAAAACCATTTGTGGTAAATGTTTGTTTAAACTCCATTTTAAGAGAATCTCCGGGTTTCAAAGGCTCGTTTAATTCATAGATATAATAACTATACTCTTCATTATCATTATTTAGCATAGCTCCTTTTTCAAAATTGATATATTCGATGGCTACCTGATAATTTGGTAGCTTTTGAATATGAACCTCATTAATCGTTGTATCATGAGTATTGGTCAATATATAATATCCTTCTGCTATATAGTCTCTATCAGATGGAAAAAGATCTACTTTTAGGTTTACATCTACAATTTTTGGTTGTGGCAAATATTCAAAATGTTTAAGTTTTTTCTCATAATTTATCTTATACATATGCTCCTCATTCGGAAATGAATATTCATTAATAATATTAGTATTATAAAAAATGTAACTCCCTAATAAAATAAAGGTTAAAACAGTAGCGGTACCCAGCTTTATCAAAGGCTTGGTCAACCGTTGTTTACTTAATTTCCAACGCCTCTTCATTTGTGTTTCTGTTCCCCGTACCGAAAAGATAACAGCAACAATAAACAGAATAATAGAAAACAATATCCAATATATTTTGAAACTTATATAGGGCCATAAAAAATGTCCGTAACCATTCATATCTGAATATGTTCCTAAATCACCTGCACCAAAAGTGTATAATCCGTGATCTAATTCTAATACTTTTAACAAAATGAAGGTTAAAAAGAAGAAAATAACAACCACAATATGTCCTAAGAATTTATGGTTAGTTAGTACCTGGAAGAAAAAGGTAACGAATGTTAAAAGGATAAGAAAAGGGAAAATTTCAATAAAAAATCCTATAAAATACACATCCAATTCATAATTGTGATACCCATTTAGGGTTTGAAAAATAATACCTGAAAGTATTAGAACTACCATTAACACAACATATATAAGCACAAGCCCAATAAACTTACCAGCCAAATTGATAAAATCAGACATGGGGATAGCATCATAAATACCGCTTAATTTCGTGTCCCTTTCTTTCCATACAAGTTCTCCTGAATAAAATAAAAGAATCATTAAAAAGAAATATATAGACATTTCTTGAAGTTCTTCTACTATGATATATGTGGCAGGATAACTATTAACACCATAAATAGTTCCTAAATTAATAGAATTGATAAATATTATACTCACCCCACATAGAACAATAGCCCAGAAAGAAGTTTCTTTTAGAATTGATTTAAAATTAAATAAAACATGCTGCCAAAATTGAAATATACTAGCTTTGGCACCAAAATATAAGGTAACCTCTGGAACTAGGCTGTTTATATTATTTATGGTAGATTTATTTTCTTCCTCAGAAACAACAATTAATTTCTTTTTTGAGGCTTTACCCCTAACTAAATTGAAATTAAACTTATAATACCCTATCGTCAAAGTAATTATCCCTATTGCTATCCATAGCAACCTGTTATATAGCAATACTCCTTCTACAGGAAGCATTAATGTACTTTGTTCTACTTTGGTCCAAAATTGAGTTACTATACCAATGGTTTGAAAAGAAAATGGGTCAAGAAGCGCTGCAAAAAAACGATAATCTGGGTTTTGTAATAATGTAAGCGTTACAATATAGGCCATTAACAAAAATACACCCTGAGTGTATACAACCATTAATTTTCGGCTTAAAGCGCCTCCTACATAAAAAACTGCCCCACAAAAAAACATATTGGGTATAACCAGATACAAGAAAGGTTGTAAGTAATGCCAAAAATTGAAAGGCAACATAATCCCTTCATCGCGCCATGGCATGAATTGACCTAACATAAGCCCAAAAAGCAAACCGCTAAAAATGAATAATAATATGACGAATGATCCAATAAAACGCCCAAGGAGATAATCTCGTTTTTTGATAGGATTTATAAACATTAGAGATTCCATATTATGATCAAAATCTCTTAACGCAGCTACACCCATAATCATAGAAGTGATCATTGTAAAAAAAGCTGAGACAATGGCCATTATTCTTGCTATATCCAGAGGAAAATCAGTTCCCATTGAACTAGAATTTTTATCCATAAGCACATCCCTTGCTACAATAGAAAATAAAAATATAATAGTAAAGTATATGTAGGTATCAGGACGTTTTGCTCTGTATTTAATTTCGAATTTTAGTATTTCGTACCACATAATGTTATTGAAATTAGATTGAAATGAAAAATATTAGATTTGTCTTATAGAAGTGGTTTAAACTTTTTTGATTTAAGTGAAAAATAGTGGTTTTGTGCTCAGATGAAGTAATTTTTTAGTTGCATAGCAGAGCTACGGAAGTGAAATATGAGTGCAAAAAGACATTTTTTTAGCAAATTGAAAAAAGTTTAAACCACTTCATAATGTTGGTAATGTATTTTGATGGTGATTTCCACCAAAAATCTGTGAGAAATACACATCTTCTAAATCTGCCTGAATAGGAGTAAACCCATCACCAGGATCATTCTCGCTAAGAACATGAATAACAGGTTTACCTAACAAAAATTTTTCTGCAATTACCACATAATTTTGATGGTAACTTTCTAATTCATTTTTCCCTATTATCTTTTTATATACCTTATCCTTCAATTGCTCAATAGCATGTACTGGATTTCCTTTCAGAAGTACTTCTCCTCTATTTACAATAGCCATATCGGTACACAATTCTTTAACATCATCAACGATATGAGTAGAAAGGATTACCACCGTATTTTCTCCTAACTCGCTTAGTAAATTATAAAATCGGTTTCTTTCTGCCGGGTCAAGACCAGCAGTAGGTTCATCTACGATAATAAGTTTTGGATTAGAAAGTAATGCTTGTGCAATACCAAAACGTTGTTTCATTCCTCCAGAGAAACCACCCATATTCTTCTTTCTATGCTCGTATAAATTTGTTTTATACAAAAGTGCTTTAACGACCTCTTTTCTCTCTTTTGTATTTACCAATCCTTTAAGTACTGCTAAATGATTCAACAGTACTTCTGCAGATACTTTAGGATACACTCCAAACTCCTGTGGTAAGTATCCCAATACCTTTCTTAATTCATTTTTTTGGGTTAATACGTCTAAATCCCCAAAAGTGATTGTGCCTTCATCTGCTTCCTGAAGTGTAGCAATAGTTCGCATTAATGTAGATTTTCCGGCCCCGTTAGGTCCTAATAATCCAAACATTCCTGTACCTATTTCGAGATTTAAATTATTAATGGCTTTTACTCCGTTTTTATACGTTTTTGTTAAGTTTCTTATGACTAATTCCATAATTGTTCGTTTTTTGATTATAGTTGAAATGAGATCTGCAATACTCTATTATGTTTTACTATTAATTTTCTTTTGATACTATCGGAAGCTTTTCGCCAGAAAGAGTACCACGAGTGAATTCTCCAGATTGCCACAATAGAATTTCTCCCATCTTTCCGCTTTTCATATTTGCATCAATCACAATTACTTTTCCCTGGTATCGCGTTTCAATATGTCTATGTGTAGTATGGCCAACGATGATATGTGTGGCTTTAAAATGTTTCAGTAATTGATCAATTTGTTTTGCGGTGGCCCGTTCTCCCTGAAAATATCCTCTATAATAAATGGGACCATTATTTCTATGTAAAAAAGTACCAAGTTCATTACGGGCTTCTGGCAATTCATTAACTATCAACTGTTGTTTAAATTCTTTATTAATTTGATCTATTGACAATCTTTTTGATACCAGATCTGGATGAAGCCCTCCATGAGTAAATAAAAGATTATTTATTTTGATCAAAACAGGTCGCGTTCTTAACCAGTTTCCTAGAATACTGCTTTTAGCAAAAAGAGATTCTAAAGGTTTGCCTAGTATAGTCGCGATGTCCTTGTATTTAGGGTGTACAGAGCGTAGATTTCCATTAAGAACCATTACATCATGATTTCCTAGTAGTACATGTAATTTTCCACCACTTTTTTCTGCTTGTTTTTCTAAGTCATATAAAAACCACAATACTTCGGTTACATGAGGTCCCCGATCAAAAATATCTCCGGTAACCACAACATGACCATTATCAAAGCCCCATTTCTTACTATTATTGATAATGCCATTACGTTGTAATAATTGTATAAATACATCGTATTGCCCATGAATATCACTAATAGCTGCGATTTTAAATTCTCCATTATACTCTAGTTTTTCTACTTCGGCAGGATTACTATCCCATAAAGTTGCTTTCATCCCATTGTATTCAATTACCTGAGGAGTTTTATTGCTAATGTTTTGGGTGTATTTTTTTCCTTCACTTATCCAAACAGCAATACGCTCTGTTTCAGATTCGGTTACATAAGGACCATCAGAAGGTTCTTTATATGGTACTTTTAATACTTCTAAAATGTCTCTGATGTTATCTTCTTTTGCTAAATCGATAGCTGTGTATTCGTTATCAATTTTAATATTAGGATCTGCTCCATGATTTATTAGTATTTTAACTGCTTCTTTATCCCTACTTTTAATGGCAATTGCCAATGCATTTTGTTTTTTGCTGCTCACATAATTGATTTCTGCTTTGTGATCAATGAGTTCTTTAATAATCGTATAGTTTCTATATCCTACCGCATACATTAATGGCGTAATACCATCAGAAACCAAATTTGGATCTGCACCACGATTTAATAAATACTTGGCAATTTTATGAGTTCTATCGTTCTTTATAGCATACAAAAGCAGCGTATATCCTTTGTCATAATTTTTATTGATATCGTTACCTTTATCTAAAAAAATAGTAACTGCTTCTACATTACCAAGTTTAATATTTTGATGAATGTCATTTGAGTTTTTAGCTGTTTCTGTTGTATTGAATCGTTTCCTGATTTGTTCTTTGGTCAATTCCCGAGCCATATTTAAGGTAAGTTGTTTTCCACTTTGAGAACTCCAGATACCTGTAATTTCTTTTTCAGAAATTTGACCAGAATAGCTTCCTTCAGAATGTATTTCAAAATCGAGTGTTGTATCGGTAATAACAAGGTGTTGCATTGGTAATGTTGCCACTCCCTTAGAAGCCGGTCCCATAAAACCAATTAGTTTACCCTCATTCGATTTCTCGAAACGCCAGATAATACCAATTGATTTACTTTCATTAATAACGATATTTCCATCCCAGTTTCCTAAGATACTATCGCTGGGGATTTGCTCTTGAGCAGTAGTAGCAGTACTAAATACTAATAGTAGAATAAAAGAATAAATAAAACTAAATACGTGTGTTTTCATAATGTATAGATGAAATTTATAATGGTTAGTATTTGTAAGACTGTTCATTTTGATTGAATTAATTGATCAAACATAACAGCTAAACCAGAGGATATTATTATAAATGTGACAAGTTTGGTTTGATTAGGGATACAAAGGCTTTTGATAGGTATTAAGTGACTTTATCACACTTTTATAGAAGTTGAAACCCATATAAGGTATGTTTGTCAACTTCTTTGGTTGTACCATTTTAATACCCTAGTTTTGGGTATATGATGTTATTATTTAAAAAATATAAGCGGGTGATATTGTCCCTCGGGATATCTATATTTTTATGGATTGATGGGATAATTTGTATGGCTTATGGTATCGAACTTACAGGTACCTTATTCGTATTTTTGGCAGTAAGTAGTATTGTATATTTATTGCTTTTATGGCTATTCAATAGAAAAAAACAAAGAAATTCTTCTCAACTATGGACAAAAAATGAAATTAGAATCACTACGGTCCTAACTGGATTAACATGCTTTATCGGAATATTTGAATCTCACTCAAATCAACCCGTACTGACTGCAGTTTTTACTTTATTATTTATTTATGTTTTAATCTTAGGTATAGTACTTATCAGAAATTACTATCTCCAGAAAAAAGGAGCTCCTACTATTTCTAAATCGACAATAAAAAAAATACTCTTTTGGTTTTTTGTAATCGGTGGAGGAAGGATTTTGATATTACTCGAAGAATATGAGAACAATGATGTATTGGTTATTATAGTCTTCATCTATTTTCCATTGATCATATTTTTAATAGTTCGATGGATTTTTAAACAGATAAAATCGATTTTAACTTTAAAAAATGAAAAAGCAAAAACCGAACTATTACATTTAAAAAGTCAGGTCAACCCTCATTTCTTTTTTAATATGCTAAATAATTTATACGGTTGGGTAGATAAAGATTCAAAAAAAGCAAAAGAGTTGATTCTTAAGCTTTCTGATATGATGCGATATAGTATCTATGATGGTCAAAAAGATGTGGTTACACTCGAAGAAGAAGTAGCATATTTAAAAAACTATATAGAATTGCATAAAATGCGTTATCATAAAGCAATAAAAGTTAATTTTAATCTTCAGATTGAAAAAGAAGGATATAAGGTGATGCCTTTGTTATTTATTATACTATTAGAAAATGCTTTCAAACATGGTGTAGAAAATTTAAGAGAGAATGCTTATGTTGATGTTAACATGATCGCTAAAGAAAATGAAATACATTTTGAAGTTGAAAATAATTTTGATCCTTCAGAAAATACTAAACAACCCGGAATTGGTTTAAATAACCTGAAACGAAGGCTCGAACTGGTATATCCTAAAAAACATTCTTTATCTTGTACTATAACAGAAGATGTATATAAAACACAACTAATACTAAATCAATTATGATCAAATACTTAATTGTTGATGATGAACATATTGCGCATGATATTATTAAAGGATATTGCGATTTACTACCCAATATGAAATTGATGAAGAATTGTTATGATGCATTAGAAGCATTTGAATATCTAAATAAAAATCAGATAGATTTAATTTTTCTAGATCTCAATATGCCAAAATTAAAAGGTTTCGAATTTTTAAAAACATTACCTTCACCACCCAAAGTTATTGTTACTACAGCCTATAAAGAATATGCTATAGAAGGCTATGAGCTTAACATCTCTGATTATCTGTTAAAACCTTTTGGTTTTGAGCGATTTCTAAAAGCTGTAAACAAGGCAGTAAGTTCTACTGGCAGAGTACAACTTCCAACCGAAACGGTTGGAAATAACACAACAGCAGAAACAATTTTTCTTCATAGTAACAAAAAATATACACAAGTAGTTATTGATACTATACAATATATCGAAGCTGCAGGAAACTATGTTAAGGTAATCACTACAACAGAAACCATAACGATTAGGGAGAAAATCTCCGATCTGTTAGAGTTATTACCAAAAGATAATTTCCTGCAAGTTCATAAATCATTTGCTGTAGCAGTAAAACATATCAAAAGTATTGAAGGAAATAGGATTTTTATAGGTGATGATGTCGTCCCTATCGGAAAGATCTATAAGACAAATATTATTCAGTTGTTGAAGTAATATTTATAGTAAGTCAAATAAAATTCTTATATACTTCTCAAAAATGTTATCGTTCACACTTTTTTTCGACATTATTTGTTTTTTTGTTTTACATCCCATTCATAATTAATTTTACGTTTCAGATATAATCTTATTGGCTCTAACCCAATTTCTTTCCTACGAAGATCAACATATTCTGGATCTTTGATTGGAAACGGTTCTAAATTCTTCTTGCTATTATATCTGAATTGCATTCCGTATAACTGTAATTTATTATCATTTACCAGTACCCTATCCTGGATTTTTGCATACTCTATACAGCTACCCTCACCATCAAAACAACTATTTTTTATTTGTAATAAATATTCTTTTCTTACATCATCATCTTCGTAATGATTGATAATCAATAAAGGTGCATCTGCAGCCAATTTGCCAACGGTTGAATACTTAGGCCATCCATATTGGTCAATAAGGTTTTTCATTTTTTCATAATTATGCTTTGAAATCTCTTGCTTATATGCTCCCAACGGGTAATACCATTGGGGTGCCTCTCCTTGCTTCATGAAATAATCTTTTGCCTGATCTACATAATAATTCAAAGCCTGATCTTTACCAATTAAGCTAAGCAATTCTATAGCATATTCTGGTTGTTTTAAAATTCCGTTCTTTTCCTGATATCTCTGTATTTGTTTGGTTTCAACATTTTGCCAACGACTATCATTAGTTAATGCAAATAAATCGGGGTCAGCAAGAGCCCACAATGATGTATCACTTTTTAAGGCTATAGCAAGATAATGGAATGCACTGTCTTTTTGAAAAGTAAGTGCATAAGCACAAGCCAAATTATAGGTGTTTTTCCATTTTCCCGGAAACTTATGAAAGTCATTTTTGTATGCCTGGATAGCAGCCTTTAATTTTCCTTCTTGTCTTAATTGATCACCTGTTGATACCTGTGCCATACAAACCATGGACATAATACCAATACTAAATATTGAAATGATGCGCTTTACAATCATAATTAAGATTTTGATAGATTAGAATTACTCATTCCGTGCAAAATTCTACAAATCATATATAGACAGATCCCCAGCACAGGAGTAATTAATGTATTAGAAATCCCTTGAAAGATTAATCCCGGGGCAATCCCCCCTGTTTTTCCTATAAAATAAAAGCTGTGCATTAACCCTAGTAATAAAGACAAGGCACTTAGCATCAGTATCCAAAAAGCAGCATTACCAATTTTTAGATTGTGGTGCTTTATCAACTTCTGGTATTCCTCGTCTTTTTTAGTTTGTAATTTTTTGAAAAAATGATATCCAGCTATAGCAGTACATATGCAAAAAACAATAATGAATTTTAAATCTCCGCTGGTTATAAACTCTGAAAAAGGCATTCTCATAACTGTAAAATTTGTATTTATATCTTATCAAATTTAGTAGTCAAAGTGTTTGCTCTCAAAGTTTTGTGATTAACTACAAGATTAAATAGTGTTTTGACAAGTTTACCCTGGTTTTTGATTTAGGATCAAAAAATAAAAACCTTACTGGGCAGCAAAGGCGCTTGAAATTTTATAAATTATATGTTTATTTACTTTTTAATAATCCTTTATATATCTAATTTATTTCTAAAATTAATTGATTAACTACAGCCATCAATTTATCTGCTGTATCAAGATCACTTTGGTTTGTTATTATAGAAACTCCGAAATTATATTTTGGGATAATAATAATCCAATTTTGAGTACCAAAAGAACCTCCATGGTGACGAAAATACGTTCCATATTCCTCATTGCTTTTGATTGGCCAATAATAACTCATTTTACGGTTTCCTTTTTCATAAATTACTTTATGTGATTCTGATACAATTGTATTTTTAGTATTTAATTGAAATGCTATGTAATTAACAAGATCTGGCATTGTAGATTTTATGCCACCATCTGCACCAAATAGAGAATTTGCTTCGTGAGGAACTAATTTATTAGTCATCCCATATCCGTTAGCAAGTTGTAGTTTTTCTTTTTTAGAAAGCTTAATTTTAGTGTTTGGCATATTGGCAATCTTACCAAAATACTCTTTTAAAAGTTCGTCAAATGGCGTATCATAAATATTTTCTAAAATATGAGCAATAAGTTCTGTATCTACATTTGAATATCCATACCTGGTTCCTGGTATTGTATCTAAAACCACGGTCTGTAAATCTGCGAAAAATTCTTTTTTAGAATAGTTTTTTTGAATCTCATACATTTTGAAAGGTAAACTTTCATTAAATTCTGTTAGTAAAGAATTTATATTATCAGGTAAAAATCTTGGTAAACGGCTGGTATGTGTTAGAAGGTGTTTAATTTTGATAGGTGCTCCGTCATATTTTAAATTTGAATATTCTTCTTTTAAATATGTCTGTACATCGTCTTCTAAGCTTAGTTTCCCTTCAAGTACTGCTTTGGATACTAGAACACCTGTAAAAGTTTTACTCACAGAAGCTATCTCATACAACGTTTCATCTGTTGGTGTATTTCCTATTCCCTTATCCAATTCACCATAGTGAGCAATGTGCTTTTTCCCATTTTTATATACACCTATTGAAACCGCATTAATTTTAGAATCTAAAAGTAATGAATCAGCTAATTTTTGTATGATTGTTTCTGTAATTTTTGAAAATTCTAATCCTTCATTACTATTTTTGTTTTTACACGCTGTAACAGAAAGAATTGAAATCAATACTATAATTCTAGTTTTCATCATTATATACAAGTTTTTGGTGTTCATTAAGTTGTTTTATTTACCATAAATATTTTATTGTGCCAATCGTTTTTTATACCCTTCTAATTCTTCAGGATGATACTTTTCTGCCAGTTTGATTGCCTTTTTTGCTATTTCTGATGCTAACTTAGTATCCCCTTTTGTATAATATGCCTCTGCTAGCATTATGTGCAAATTAGCAGAATTTGGGTAATACCCAATACCTAGTTCCAGAAGATCAATAAGCTGTTTATTAGTGCCCCATTTTTTTGCTGAATAAGCTTTACCTACCAAATAATAACCGTACGAATGCCCATCTTCTACAGGGTAAATATCAAACCCATATATTGATGATAATTTATCGTAATATGTTTTATAATGATTTATGGCATAGTTTTCATCTTTGTCCCAACCAATCCAACCTGGATTCCTCCATAAACTATCTGGGTATATTGTGGCAAAACCATTTCTGATCCCGGCAAGTGACATTAAATAATGCTCTTCATTGTCTAAAACATCAATGTTAATGGTAGCATTTATAGGTTTTTGATCTATTAATTTTTGTTTTGCATCGACATATGCATCTTTAGCGCTAGAATGTAGTATTAAATCACTATCTGCTCTACCCAAATAGAGTGCATTTTTGGGATAATTTGAGTTATTGGCTATTGAAATAATTTCATCAAAAAGTTTTATATCTTCTGTTCTGTTCCACTCTAGGTGTGCTGATAGTGCTATATATCCTTTAAACATATTTGGTTTAGATAAAAAAGCCTCAAAGAGAAACCCGTTGGTTGGTGATAATCCAATAATTGTTCTATGCGAATTGGCGCGGTATTTTTTTTCGATATATGGGATTAATTCTGTGTTAAAAAAGCTAAGATATTCATCTAATTTTCCATTCCATTTTTTTAGATTTAAGTCATACCGCTTTTCATGAGTACCATTGGCAAGCCCAACAATTATTGATTGCGGCATTTTGCTTCTCGCAGCCATATATTTTGTTACCGTGCTAGCAGCTTCGAACAAAAACTCTGCTTCTAGAACAAATACAACAGGATAATCATGTACGCGCTCCTCGTACTTATGAGGTAACGAAACATAAATTTCTTTTTCTTCTCCCAATACTTTGGAGTATATCTTAAATTTTTCTCCAATAGTAATTCGCTCACTGTGATTGATCCTTTCTTTTTTAACAGTATTGGATATTGACTTTGACTGTTGTGCTTCAGTACATCCACTATTAATGATTATGAAAATGATAAGGGTTAAAAAATTAATTAATTTCATCTATTTAGGGTTTGTTTAATTTCTATTGTTTCAGGTTACCAGGCCTCACTATATCAATAATCTCTGTGCTTACCCAGTAAACATTTGCCAGTCCAACTTCTCCGTTTCTTTCAGCTCTTCCAAAAAATATATATTTACCATCTGGGGTGACGGTCGGATTTTTCTCATTAAAACTAGAATTTACTTTATTTCCAAGGTTAATTGGCTTTGTCCATGTTCTGTCTTGCTTTTTAAAACAGACATAAATATCGTTGTCCTTTCTACTTTTATCTTCTTTGTTTTGGGCAGTCATTAGTAAATAATCCTGATATTGGGAAATGAAAACATGATGACCAAATTCAATATCAACTTTCTTTATTTCGGTATGTTTACCATTTTTACTAGGCGTATAGTACGTTTCAAATTTTGACAAATTGAAATAATATAAGTCTCCATTTTTTGCCTGATTAGGAAAAAACACCAGGTCGTCATTTACAGGCGAATCAAGTTTTATTGCATCACCCCATGAACCCTCTAAGCGGTCTACGTACCAAATTTTCTCATCTGCAAAAACAGAGTCCAAAGCAGAGAAATAAATCCTTTTACCATTGGGGCTTACAAATGGATGTATTTCTTCATTTTTTTTCCCTTTGGTAAAATTTGCTTTTTTAATAGGTGTCCATTGATCACCTTCTAGTCTTGAAAAATAGATAGATGTTTCCCCACCTTCATAATTAGCACCAAAATATATTTCTTCCAGATCAGGGGAAAACGAAACAGTACCTTCGAATCTACCATTGATTGAAACAATACCAGGTGCAAAAATTTCAGGAATCAAACCCGGTGGTTTTTGTCCAAAATAAAATACCTCGGTAGCTAATGAATCATTATTTTTTGATTTGTGTTTTTTAGTAGTACAAGCATTTAAAACTAGTGCAAATACGAGTATTGAAAATGTATAGTTGTAAGTATTCATTGTTTATTTTTTCATGTTTTTTAGCGATACAAAGACAATAATATAGTTATATGTCTGGCTAATTTCTATTACTTCGTTGTACTTGTCTGGTTTTGTGTCCCGATTTACCATTAAACTTGTATACAAAACTCAACGACCATCTTGCACCATTACGACTGCTCATCTGATTTACAAAAAAATCGGTTCCGGTTATCTCCTGTCGGGTTTTACGGCTGTCAAAAACATTACTAACATTAAAAATTAAATTTCCTCGATTGTTAAATAACTTCTTACTTGCCCCAAGATTTACATAAGAAATCGATTTTCTTTTAGATTGCGCATTACCTCTTTCTCCCTGGTGATTAAATCTACTTTGAATAGAGATCCCGTGTTTAAGTTTTATTCTGGTATTTAGAGAAGTTTGCCATGTCTCGTCAGAGAAATCCAGTTGTTGTGTACCAGTGGTTCCTTCCTGGTCAAAACGGTAAGCATTAAAATCACCATTAAAACTAAGCCATTTTAGTGGATTATATGAAGCTGAAAGCTCAAAACCGTATCGTTTTTCTAAATCTAAATTGATAATTGTACTTACAAAAATACCATCATCATTCTGAGTCGTATACCATTGTGTATCATCAGTGGTATAGGAATAATAAACACTTGGGTTTATTGTAAATTTTGTTCCTTTTTGTAAAAGTGATAACTCTACTGCATCTGTAAAAGCAGATTTTAGTGTTGGATTACCAAAAAATCGAACATTAAAATCTTCAAGCTCAGAAAATGGATTTAACTGCCATAGGGATGGTCTGTTTATTCTTTTACTATAGTTTAACTGAAAGTTTGTGTTTTCACTAATAGCATATCCTATATTTAAAGTAGGAAACAAATTGGTAAAAGTGTTAGTGTTATTAAAGCTACCTTCTTCATCTTTAATCCTAATATTAGTATCTTCGATTCGTAGACCTAACAAATAGCTAAACTTGCCAATTTTACTTCCGTATTGAATGTATCCTCCAATAATTCGTTCATCATATGCCAGTTCATTATCCAGGTTGTCTAATAATTGATAGTTACCATTTACAAGCTCTTCTGCAATAAATCCATCGGTTACATGCCTGTTTTCATATTTGGCTCCGATTTCCAGTTTTGTATTTTCTCCAAACGGAGTTACAAAATCAGACTGTAAAACAATGTCATTATTATTGTTTGTAGATTTTGTTCTCAAATTTGATATTGGAGTTAGTATAGGAGTTTCTTTTTGGGTACGAACATTCCATTTTTTGGTACTATCCCAAAAATCATACTGTAGGTCAAAGGTTAATTTCCTTCCTTCTTTTGCAAAAGTTTTGGTATAGTTCATTTCAAGTTGGTTATAGGACCTTTTTTCTTTAGAGTTTCCTAGCGTAGTTAATATACTATCGATTGCTGTCGTAGCAGAAGTATACCCATAGGTAAGTATCGTTTTATCGGTATCTTCTGTTTGATTTCTATAAAAAGCAGCTGTGATCGAATTATTTTTATTTAGATAATAATCTGCACCAACATAAATTAGTTTTCCATCATCATGTCTGTCCTGATCCTCGCGTTGGTCTAAATATACTGTGGTGTTATTTCTAATTGATCTTTGTTGTTTGGTATACTCTCCTTCATAATCTGTATATCGAATTCCGGCATTAGCAAAAAAATTAAACTTTTCTGCTTTATAACTAAAACTACCGTATAGTCTATAATCATCTGGTGTTCCCACAACTGTCCTTAATTGCCCGGTTAGCCCTCCTTTGGTATTTTTCTTAAGAATAATATTAATGATTCCTGCCGATCCAGAAGCATCATACCTCGCAGAAGGAGTAGTGATTACCTCTACTCTATCTACATTATCAGAAGGGATTTGTTCTAATGCCTGGGCAGATGTTAATCCAGATCGTCTGCCATTAATCAAAATAGTAACATTGGCATTACCTCTTAATTGTACCGTTCCTGATGGATCTACTGCTACAGATGGTACATTACCTAATACATCAGTAACCGAACCACTTTGTGATAATATATCTTTGCCTACTTTAAATACTTTTTTATCTAAACGTAAAGAAACTTGTGATGTCTCGGTAGTAATTCTTACTTCATCAAGCGATACGGTTTCTTCTAGTAACAGGATGGGTTTTAGATTTATTTTTTGACGAGTTTCTTTAATTTCTAATGGCTGTGAGTATGCTTTAAACCCGGTATACGTTACTTCTAAGCTATAATTCCCCACAGGAATATCCATAATGGTATATACTCCATCTTCGTTGGTGATTACTCCTTCAACTAATTGCTGTATTGTGTCTTTTAAAATTACTGATGCAAATGGTAACGCTTCATTTGTCGCGTTCTCAATTATTTTTCCGGTTACTTCTGCTTTTCCAATTTTTGATTGTTGTGCCACAGTATAGGTTATTGAAAACCAAACTAGTATTAAGGCTTTTAAATTTTGTCTCATCTGTTTATTTACTTCCTTTTTAGTTATCAGATGGAATTTGCCAATATGTATTTAGATTTTTATTTTAATCTAATAGATCATGGCATATCACATACTGTCGATTTTTAATTGATAGAGTAAAACTCGGTTTTAGTCAGTATCTTTTCAAGGTATTTTTTATCAACTGCTCTATATATAGGTAAACAGCTCTCAGAAGTCAGGTTTTTAAGTTAATTTTACTTTATACTATTTTACAATACATGAATTTTAAATTATTATACTATTTCCTTTTAGTATTTACGATTCTACTAGTAAGCTCTTGCTCCAGAGACCGCATTTCTAAGATCAAAGATTCGCGATATAAAATTGGAGATCATCTAGAATGGGCTGCCAAAAACTGGAATGATCAACAATGGGAAAATAAAGTAGATGTAGTGGAAGGAGAAGTTTTTTGGTCCAGAACCGAGGTTGAAATTACAAAAGCGCCAGAATCATTTCAGCATTATGGGATCTTTATAAATACTTTTGGAGAATACGATGTCTTTTGGGATGGAGTGCTCATAGGTAAAAATGGAAACCCCGGACAAGAAGCTACTCGTGAACCATCAGGTGAATTGTGGGCGACTTTTAATATCCCTGATACTTTAGCAACAAAAGGATCACATATACTAGCGTTAAAAACTAGCTTATATTATTTTCCCAATCACTGGAGAAAACTTCATATACATGTTGACGATTATGACCATTTGGTAAGGTCAGAACTCATCAACACAGCATTTATGCACATTTTTGCTGGTGCTTTCCTGATTGCTTCTCTTTACTTTTTTTTCCTTTTTCTAAATGAAAAAAAAGGATATCCCATCTTAATCTTTAGTATTAATTGTTTTTTGTTTTTTGCTCTAATTATGGTGGAGTATGTTAAATTTTATGTTCCAATTCATTATAGCCAACATCATATTCGGTTAGAAATTATAGGAGGATTAACATTTTGTATCGCCATTTTGGCGCCTTTATATTTTTCATTACAATTTCCTTTCCCTAATCGGAAAACTATACTAATAACATATATAGGGGTATTGCTATTTGTCTTTTTAATCGATCATTATAGTTATGATTTAACTGCATATAACATAGGTATGACGATGTGGTTTTTTTCTTTCGGGATTATTCTTTATGGGGCTTACAAAAAGATGAAAGGTGCTATTATAGTACTACTAGCTTTGATCTTATGTGCTCTTATAAATGCCATTACCTATTACGATATCAGTCTTTTTGCAGGTTTTGGAATTATCCTTCTAGGTATGTTTTATATCCTCTCTGTAAGAACAAAAGAACAACGACTGGCGTATGAAGAATCTTTAGTACAGTCTACTCGTCTTCGATTAGAATTACTAAAAAAGAATATTCAACCACATTTTTTGATGAATACACTAACTTCATTGATAGATTGGGTTGAGGAATCACCACAAAAAGGGGTTGCTTTTATAGAAGCACTGGCTCAGGAATTTAAACTTTTTAATCAAATAGAGAATCAAACCCTAATTCCTGTTAGCCAGGAAATAGAATTATGCCGTACACATCTTAATATTATGGAGTATCGAAAAGAAATAAAATATCATTGGGAAGAAGAAAATATAGATCCTGATCAAAAAATCCCTCCAGCAATACTACATACTTTATTAGAAAATGGAATAACTCATAGTCTTCCTAATGACGACAATAGTATAACGTTCAAATTAATTTTTGAAACTGGTTATACTTATAAAACCTATACATTTTTAACGATTGCCAAAGTGAGAAATACAGAAAAAAAGATAATAGAAGGCACCGGAATTAAGTATATAAAAGCTAGATTAACAGAAAGTTATGCTTCGAAATGGAGCTTTTCTTCTGAAGCTATACCAAATGGTTGGAAAAACAGTATAAAAATAGATAACTAGTCTTATGAATATCTTAATAGTCGAAGATGAAGCCAGAATAGCCAAGAGAATCGAAAGAATGACCAGAGATTTTTTTGCAGATACGCTAAACTCGTTACACCATGTAGAAGCACTATCAGAAGCATTGGAATTTATTAAAAATAATTCGCTAGATGTGGTACTTTTGGATTTAAACCTTAATGGAGAAAGTGGTTTTGATATCCTTGGTACAGCTGTATCAGAATCATTTCATACCGTTATCATTTCTGCAAATTATGAACGAGCAATATCAGCTTTTGAATATGGAGTGTTGGACTTTGTTCCTAAGCCTTTTAGCAAGGGTAGATTAGAGCAAGCCTTTAATAGAGTTTTATCAAAAGAAAAAACAGAAACCCATAAGGTTAAATTATTGGCAGTGAAGAAAAAAGGTAGAATACAATTAATCCCTATCGAAGACGTATTGTTTATAAAAGGTGCAGGTGCATATACAGAACTATTCCTTACTAACGGAAAAAAAGAATTGCATGATAAATCTCTCGAAAAGTTGCAGCAACTCCTACCAGATACTTTTGAACGTATACATAAATCATATTTGGTAAAAATATCAGAAATAAAAGAAATCATTGTAAAATCAGGTAGTAAGTATATTGCGGAATTAAAAAACGGAGTACTTATACCTATCGGAAGAACAAAATATAAAGACATAAAAGCAAAATGGCTTTAGTATTTTTATGACTTTTCTTTTAGTTTATGCATCATATAGATAAATGCTACAAAAACCATAAATGCACACGCATACATAATGAGTGGGATTTTAGAAATCACATCTTGATAATACCATCCAGAAAAGAAAGCTCCCAAACCAATACCTGCTTCTAGTGCAATATACATTGTTGCCATTGCTTTTCCTCTATGATTTGGATCGCTCATATCTATAGTCCAGGCGTTTAATGTTGGAGATAGTATTCCCATTGCCAATCCGTAGAACATTGCTGCAATAAGTAACCCATTGGCTGTATCTAGAAGACCTACCAGAATTAATGCCAAAAACAAAATGATAAGGCTTATAATAATGATAATTTCTCTTCCATAATTGTCTGATACTTTTCTGGTAACAAATCGAATACACAAAGAGGAGATAGTGAAAACAATAAAAAATGTTCCTTTATTCCTGATTCCTAAATGATCACTCCAATCAGGAATTAAGGTTAAAATAACTCCAAAAGCAATATAACATAAAAAAGTTATAATTGCCGAAGGTAGAACTTCTATAGCGATAATATCATTTCTCGAAATCCTAAGAATAGATGTATTAAAATGCTGTTTGTTTTTTAGCGTTTCTTTTGCGTTAACAATTAACGCAACAGCTATAAAAGCAATTATTGAAGAACTATAGAAGAGTACATCTTAATAAAGCTACCCAGAGCTGGCCCCAAAGCCAAACCTGTACCAAAGCATAAGCCTTGTATCCCAAATGCTTCTCCCCAACGTTCTTTGGGGACAATATCTGCTATATATGCAGAAATTGCTGTTGGACTAAAACCGGTAGAAAAACCGTGTAATAATCTTAAAAAAAGAAAACCAGAAATGGTAGTCAATACCGGGTACAAAAAACCACATACTATACATACAATTATACCAATAGTCATTACCGGTTTGCGTCCTATCGTATCTGTAATTTTACCACTAAAAGGCCTTGATAATCCTGCTGTGAGTGTAAATAAAGAAATGATCAACCCCTTATACTCTGCCCCACCAAGATTACTTAAATATGCAGGTAATTCTGGGATTAACATGTTATAGCTTGCCGAAAAAAATAAAGAGCTTACACAAATCAAAGCAAAATTAACCGTGTAGATAGAATATTTCTGATTAATCATCTAATACTACTTTATAATGCTTATTGATTAGTGCTTCAGAATATTTCCACAAACGAGTAGATCCTTTATTTATGGTCTTTGTTTTTTTATATACCTTTTGATATTCGACATCAAAATCATACCATGTACCACCATTATTAGAGTCATTTTGTAGAGTAGGTTCAAATCTATCTAATGCCTTGGCAAATTTGGCTTCATTAGTTTTTCCTTCTTCAAACTCCAGCCAAATTTCAATAAATTCCTTTGATTGTTCTTCGGGGAGTATTCCAAATATTCGTTGAGCCGATTTTAGTTCTTCTTTGGTATTTGTATGATTTTTTATCGTATCATAAATAAAAACATCTCCTGTGTCTATTTCAACAATATCATGAATCAATACCATTTTTAGAACTTTGAGAATATCAATAGGTGTATTAGAATGCTCTGCTAAAACAAGTACCATCATTGCCAAATGCCAGCTGTGTTCTGCATCATTTTCACGTCTATCACTATTAAATAATTTGGTTTGGCGTTGTATGTATTTAATTTTATCAATTTCCTTAATAAATTCTATTTGTTTTAATAATCTTTCTATTTGCATTATTTTATCCCTTTTTTATTGTATAATTTTACTGGATTCAAAGAAATAATTTGTAGAGATAAATAAAAAGGACAAATGTCCAAAGGCAAAAAAATGATAAGAACTGATCAGGAATTATTGGATTATATAGATATTCTTTGTCGATTAGATATTGATTATTTTTTTGAAGATAGATATCTACCAAAACAAAAGATAATAGAGCAAGAAAAAAAATATGCTTCGGTTTTTATTATTAAAGAAGGCATTGCAAAATGTTATTTGTCTGATGAAAATGGAAAAGATTTTATTCAGGAATTCCTGGGTAAAGGAATGAAATTTGGAGAATTAGAAGTTTTTAGTGGTAAATTGAGTTTTTGTAGTATTGAAGCCATCACTAAGCTAGAGGTTTATAAAATCTCTTATACCCATTTTAATTATTTATTAGAACAAGACAAAAGATTTAACCGTTAGTTATGAAAGCAATGGCGATTAAAATTGGATATAAAGCTCCAAGACATTCTTACCAGCAATCCTATACCATAGAAGATAATATTTTAAAGCTTAAAGAGGCTTTTCCTGAACTTATCGAAGTGATTTCTAAAAAAGATATCGCTAATTATATGGGGATTACTTTAAGAAGTTTAAACCGGGTATTGATGAAATTAAACGAGAAAATAATAAAATAAATTAAGTAAACGTGCATTTTAATAATATTCATAACAAACCCTATGATTTTGAGGCACTCGTTACTACACATAAGGCATTAGAAAATTTTGTATTTATTAATACGTTTGGCAACAGCACCATAGATTTCTCTAACCAAAAAGCAGTTTTAGAACTAAACAGAGCTCTTTTAAAACATTATTATGGATTAAAAGATTGGAACATCCCAGAAGGTTACCTCTGCCCTCCTATTCCTGGGAGAGTAGATTATATACATCATTTAGCCGATGTTCTGGCAAAAGAAGGATTTACTACTAAAATAAAAGGTTTAGATATTGGTATGGGAGCCAATTGCATTTACCCTATTTTGGGCGCACAGGTATATAATTGGCATATGGTAGGAGTTGATATTGATAGAACAGCTGTGAGCTCTGCAAAGAATATTCTTAAAATTAATGAACATCTAAGTAATACCATAGAAATAAGGCACCAAACTAACAATGCTAATATATTTGAAGGAATTGTAAAAGACGAGGAGTATTTTGATTTTACAATGTGTAATCCACCATTTCATACTTCACAAAAAGAAGCTTCTAAAGGAACACTTCGAAAATTAAAGAATTTGGGTATTGCAGAACATCTTGAACTCAATTTTGGAGGCCAGGCCAACGAACTATGGTGCAATGGTGGTGAAGCTTTATTTTTAAAACGAATGGTCAAACAAAGCGTTGCTTTTGCCAAACAAGTCGGTTTTTTTACAAGTCTGGTTTCTAAAAAAGAACACTTGTCTAAATTAGAGAAACAATTAGATAAATTAAAAGCAATGCATACTACCATTGCAATGGAGCATGGTAATAAAAAAAGCCGTTTTATAGTTTGGAAATTTTAGATATTAATCTTCTGGTGGTCTACCATGAATTTCTTCAAATAAAGAATCAAAATTATCACGTAAATATGTATTTAGTTTCTTTCGGTAATCATCTTTTAACCAGGTTAAAAAATTATGAGTACTCTTACTAATACATTTGGCATAAGCCTGAATTCTATAATTTATATCTTCACCAAGCATTTTAGCTAGTCCTAATGCATCATAAATATCTTCACTATTTTCGATACATATCTTTGCATGTTGAGCTATCGATTGCTCTAATACAACTTTAGATGATTGGCCATTTTTTACAGATTGTATGTATGTATCTTTGATATCGAAATATACTTCTTCAGAATTAGCAAACTCTGCTCTTAATTCCTCTGGCATTTCATGTTTAAATTTACTTTCAATCTCCTCATCATTAAGGAGTTTATCCATGTAGTAATTTGGGGAATTAAATATTTTTTGCCAATCCAAATCTGCACCCCAAGGTCCGAAACGATATAGGTTATTCCCCAGATCAATTACAGAAAACTTAGATTTATTTTTAAGGATACGAGAACCACGACCAATCATTTGATAATATAAAGTCAAAGATTTAGTAGCTCTATTCAGTATAATAGTATCTACAGTAGGTTCGTCAAACCCTGTAGTTAAAATACTTACTGATGTTAGAATTGCATTAGGTGTTTCTTTAAACCATTTTAGGATTTGATTTCTTTGCTTTTTTGTAGCGGTATTATCTAAGTGTGCAATAGGAAATCCTGCTGCTCTAAATGTATCAAAAACATGTAACGAAGTATTGATTCCATTATTAAAAATTAGTGTCTTCTTACCTAAAGAATGTTTTTTATAGGCATCTAATAATTTACCTAGCATATCCTGGTTTGTGTACAGATCTTCTGATGATTTTACTGTATAATCTCCATTAGATCCAACTTCTAAAGACGTTAGCCCCATATTATAAGCGAAGACTTCTGCCCTGGCAAGAAACTCGTTTTCGATTAAAGATTCTATCGTTTCACCAACGATTAGTTCGTTATAGTTATCCTTCATCGGCAATTTCATATTCGAACTTAGCGGTGTAGCTGTAACTCCCAAAATAAAAGATTTTTCGAAAAACTTAAACAATTTGGTAAAAGAGTTATAATGCGCTTCATCAATAATGACCAAACCTATGTCTGAGATATCAAGTTTACCTTCATTTAGTCTATTGTTTAAAGTTTCTACCATAGCTACAAAACAGCTATACTCTTCTTGATCATCTAGATTAGCCTTGCTGTTAACTACTTTATTTATTACCCCAAAACCGGTAAGCATTTTAGATGTTTGTTTACACAACTCTATACGATGTGTCATCACCAATACCTTTTTGTTATGGTGTTTAAGGTATTGTCTTACTATTTCAGAAAAAATCACTGTCTTACCACCACCAGTTGGTAGTTGATATAACAAGTGATAGTCTTCGGGAGCATCTTCAAAACTTTTAAAAATCTTATTGATTGCTCCTTTTTGGTAACTGTATAATTCTTTTCCGGTTTTTCTTTCTTCTGACTCTGTAGTCATCTCAGACATAACATTCTATTTTTTTAGGCGTGTAAAATTAATGTCTTTCGGGAGTTTTGAAAGGATTTTATCTTAAAAATAATAAACTTTATAAGATAATGTTCTTTCGACATATTATAAAAAAGAGACCTATCATAATTGACAGGCCTCTTTAGCACAAAATTTAAGCGTATATGTTTAAATAACTTTTACGTTTACTGCATTCAATCCTTTTTTACCTTCTTTAAGGTCATATTCAACTTCATCACCCTCACGAATTTCATCTACTAATCCTGAAATGTGAACAAAATGCTCTTTGTTTGAACCTTCTTCTTTAATAAAACCGAAACCTTTGGTATCGTTGAAGAATTTTACTGTTCCTTTACTCATTGTACTATAATTTATTTTTAATAATTATAGTATGCTTTTCAAATATGATGCCATGAATTTGTGTGTCATGTTATTATATATGAACTCATAAAGTATTCTCTCAGAATTCTTTACTATTATCGTCAATTATCCGTTCTATCAATAATCGTTTTGGATCGATTACAGCTTTTGCAGGAATGGTATCAACCTCGAAAGAGAAATTCATTTTCTCATCAGTAAATAGTACTCTTTTTGAGTACATCAAGTGCTTTTCACCTATATCTCTGTATACTCCTATATCTACCCAATCATGTTGTTCTACCTTATTTTCTATTCCTAAACTATCGACTTTTATTTTATATGCTTCAATACCCATAGAGACTTCATATTTTCCGTTCTCTTTTCTTTTATAGTCAGCACTATTTAAACGATAATCATATAACGTGATTTCTTTTATCCAGTCGGTTATTAAGTAATTTAATGAATCAGGCACTTGCGGTTTCAAATGTCTTAGAAAATCATGAGTTGTTGGATAGGGTGATTCTTTATATTTATATTCGTTCAAAAAGTTTTTTAAAGCAGTATTTATTTTCTTCTCTCCTATATAATCTTGTAATGCGTACAATACAACACTTCCCTTACCATAATGAATATATCCTTGATTTTCTACTTTATACAAAGGCAATTCTTTTTCGGCTTCAGCACTTCTACCTTTTAAATATCTTTCAAAATCATAGTTTAGATATTGTTTCATTTTACTATCATCCTTTATTCTGTTTTTCATTACCATTAATGCCGCATACTCTGAAAAACTTTCAGATAACATTGTAGCTCCTTGCATATTTGCACCTACTACCTGATGTGCCCAATATTGGTGTGCCATTTCGTGGGCTATGATGGCTTCAATAACATTATTATCATTTTTGTTTGACAGATCTGTTGTAAATCCACCCCCTTCGGTATAAGGCATTGTACCAGGAAATGCCTGCGCAAAGTTATAATACCTTGGTATCTCGATTATTCTGGCCTGGTTATGAACATAAGGTCCAAAGTTTTTGGTATAATATTTTAATGATTCTTCTATAGCATCTAGCATCATATCAATATTGTAATCATGATCTTTATGATAATATACTTCGATATCAATACCATTCCACTTTTTGCGAGATACTTCATACTCTGCAGACATAAAATTGACAAAATTTAAAGAACTGTGATCATTTTTATACTTAAAATATGAGCGCCCGTTAGCTTTCCATTCTTTTATTAGTGTTCCCGGAGCAATAGCTATTTGATTATTTGATGTTGAAATAATCGTTTCAACATTTACCCAATCGGATTCTCCTTCTGTAAAATAATTTTGCTTAGTGTTATTACCATCATTCGCATCTAATCGTGCCATTTTTTTTCTTATAGGAAGGTTATATTTCTTTCTATCATTTTGATCCATGAGCTCATTATTTTCATCATATCCAATTGTAGGTAATATATAAGAGCACTCGATAAAAGTTCCGTTTTTTGCTACACGTAAATTAGAAACCTTGTTTTCGAATCCTTTACTTTTATATACTGCATCTATAACAATATTCATTCTAGAGCCAGGTTGTAATGGCGTATCCAGTTTATATATTAGATATCCCAATTCTCTATCTTTAAAAACTAATTTTGCATTCGGGATCTTTAACGTAATATCCCATTTCTCTTTTGCATAGTGCCTAGAAATAGAGTAGTGTAAAGAATCTATTGTCTCATTTGTCTCGTTTAGCAATGTGATATGTGTTTTAGCAAGTAAATTACGTTCCTCAGGATATATATCTACCTTGTAGGTAACATCACCAAACTTTGGCTGTGGGATATTTTCATATTTTTTATATTGCTGTTCATAAGCCACCTGCATAATCACTATTTCATTAGCAGTATGATAAGGATTTTTTACCTGTGTATTATAGTAGACAAAACTTGAAGTAAGGAAAAACAAATGAAAAATTGTAATTAAAGTCAATGCGTGTTTCTTTGTAAAATGCTTTTTGGCTGACTTAATTCTATCTTTTATTCCTTTTATAGAACCTCGTATCCATAACAAACTTCCAATAGTAATAAGTAATAGTCCAAACAATATCCAATATAAACTAAACCAATTTTTTGAAACTAATACTGCACTAAAACCATTCATATCAGAATATTGATAATCTGGCATAAAACCAAGGTTTACCATATAAGATTCTATTCCCAAAGTATCTACAATAACAAACTCAAACAAGAAAAGAAGTACTACAGAAAAGAAATAACCTATGTATTTATTATTGATAATGATTTGTATAAAAACCAAAATACAAGACCATATCATATATATTGATAATCCAGAGTAAATAAAATCTAATAAATAGATATCGATATCGGGACTAGTATACCCACTCAACAATTGATAACTAATAGAAATCAAAATAAGGAATACATCAAATATAACATTAAGTGCTATTAATGAAGTAATTTTAGCAAGAAGCAAAACGATTGAACTGTGTGGTGATCCATCTATAACTCCGTTAATATTATTTGATCGTTCTCTCCATACCAATTCTCCACTAAAAAAAACTAGCATGATCATTCCAACGATTGTACTTAAAGGTCGATTGAAATCTAAGATTTTATACGTAACAGGGTATGATTTAACTCCGTAAAAATCAAATCCATTTAGTAATTTATTGACTAGAAGTAACGCTCCAACGATAAGCATTATTTTAAAAGTGTTACTTTTTAAAATGGTATAAAAGTTTATTTTAAAAAAACTAATAAACTGCTTTTTTGAAGTCTTAAAATTAAAGCTACTTTGCACTTTTGGAAAACTATAAACTTTTATAGTCTTATCTTTTTTACTAACTTTTTTTTCTTTTTTTTCTTTTTTATTTTTTTGAATAAATGAAAAAGATAGATATGAACTAATGATTATAACAAGCCCTATAATTACCCATAGAATTCTATTCACAAATAACCACCCATTTGCAGATATAACATTTGTATTTTTTTCAACACTTGTAAAATATTTAGAATCTATTTGATATGCTCTAACACCCAAAATATCGGTGAGAGCAGCTAAGTACTCGGTGCTAATATCGGTTAAGAATGTTCCTGCCACGAGATATCCAATAATAATGATAATCGTAGCGATAAAAGATATGATCGTACTTTTCCATTTTAGAGCTACGGCATAAATAATAACTCCCGAAACAAACATATTGGGCAGAACATATAAAAAATAATTATTTATAAAAAAACTTAATTGAAGATCTCCTACTCTATCGACATGTATCATTCCTGATTCGGGACCTATACCAGACCCAATTAAAAACCCAAAAAACACACCTAATAGTGGGATTGTAGACAAAAAAAGTGCTCCGAAAAAACGACCAAAAAAATAACTAGCTTTATGAATAGGTGTACTAAAAAGAATTTCATCGAAATGATTTTGATAATCCCTCAAAGCCGCATTGTTAAAATATGCCGTAGCAATTAACAATCCAAAAATTGACATATTCGCTACATAAATAGTGATAACATGAGGTGCATTTTTTAATACGTTTCCTATAGCTCCTCCAAATACGATATTATCATTAATAACTCCTATAGTAGCAATTATTGTAAATATGAAAAAGAATATATATATCATGGGTCTTTTTATACCTATAGAAATCTCTTTAAACAGGAATGATTTAAACATAATGTTACGTTTTGAGTTGGTTAATACAATTTTAAATTACTGTGCTGGTTATATTAATTTTGGAAAAAAACACATCTTCCAGAGTTGGTGGAACACGAGTAAATCCTACTCCTGGTTTTATGTCACTTAAAACATGAATCAAAGGTTTACCACCAACCATTTTATTAGAGATAATCATATGTTGATTACTGTAATCTTCGAGTTCATTTCGTTCAATTAGCTTTTGCCATACTCTGTCATTTAATTCATCGATTACATGTTGTGGCCTACCCTTACAAATTAGTCTTCCTTGATTCATGATTGCCATGTTTTGGCATAGTTCTCTCACATCTTCTACAATATGTGTAGAAAGAATAATAATAACATCCTCTGCTACATCCGCGAGAAGGTTATGAAACCTATTTCTTTCTCCGGGGTCTAATCCCGCGGTAGGCTCATCAACAATAATTAGTTTTGGATTGCCAATTAAGGCTTGAGCAATACCAATTCTTTGTTTCATCCCACCAGAAAAACCTTTTACACTTTTGTTTCTTTTTTCATATAGATTTACTTTTTGCAATAAAAAATTCACTAATTCTATTCTTTCTTTGTTATTGGTTATTCCCTTTAATATGGCTAAATGATCTAGTAATTCTTTTGCTGTAATTTTTGGGTATACTCCAAATTCTTGTGGTAAATACCCTAGCACTTTTCGCAATTCAATTGGGTTTTCGAGAATATTGATATCATCTAAATGCATAGTACCACTATCTGCTTCTTGTAATGTGGCCAATGTTCTCATAAGCGATGATTTCCCAGCTCCATTAGGGCCCAACAAACCAAACATTCCGTTAGAAATTTCGAGAGAAAGATTATCTAATGCTTTTACTCCGTTTGAATATGTTTTGCATAAATTTTTGATTACTAATTCCATAAGCTATTGTTTTATAAAGTCGGGAACAAAAAGAAAGTAAGCACAAGAAGAAATCAATTTTTTTTAACCAACTCCTTTATATAAATGGTTAAAAAGTGTATTATTATTAATGAATGCTGTTCATTGATAAAAAACGTACTTTTATTGATGGTAACAAGCTGTTCGTTAATTAAAATGGTCGAACTCTACGAGTTTTAATATTTTTATTTCCAAGAATAGATTACTATGAAAATTCAAACACTAGATACCAGAAGAAAAAACATTCTTATACATATTTTGGTGCTATTTAGTATCATTTTAATTGTTACACTAAGTTATATTATTTCTGATGAAAATACGTTTACTCTATCTTCCCTTACCAATTATTTTCTTCAAATCACTACAAGTATTCTTTTGTTAATAGCTCCTCCTGTTTACGTTAATGTATATTGGATTATACCAAAGTATTTAGTAAAAAAACGATATTTCATTTATGTTGTATTGCTTCTTATCATAATCATTGGTTGGGGGTATATAATAGGATATGGAGAGCCCTTAATGGATCACTATTGGTTTAACCAACCATATCAGGAAATGGCACCAGAAAGTGGAATTACTGGCATGATAGTTATCATATTGGTTTCTACATTATTAAACCTTTCCTATAGATGGTTTATTCAACTCTCAAAAATAAATCAGATCGAAAATGATCGTCTTCACTTAGAATTGTCTTTACTAAAAAATCAAATCAATCCGCATTTCTTCTTTAATACATTAAATAATTTATATGCACTCTCTCTCGAGAAATCTGATAAAACACCCTCATTAATTTTAAAATTGTCAGAAATAATGCGCTATACTATTTATGATTGTAAAGAACCCAAAGTTTCTATTGGGGGTGAAATAACATATTTAGAAAACTTTATTGAACTGCAAAAAATGCGACATCATCATCGTGGGATTATTACTTTCGAAAAGAATATAGATAATGAGGCAAAACAAATTGCGCCCATGATCTTAATTGTGTTTTTAGAAAACGCATTTAAACATGGTTTTGATCACATGGAAAAAAATGCATTTATAAATTTTAAGCTAGAAACGACAGAAAAATTAGCACATCTGTATATTGAAAATAATTTTAGTGATACAGAAAATGGAAATGATGGTGGAATTGGTCTTGAAAATGTAAAAAGAAGGTTATCTTTAATTTATCCAAATGCGCATGAACTAAAAATCAGTAAAAAAAACACTGTTTTTACTGTTGATTTAAAACTAAATCTAGAATGAACTGCATAACGATAGATGACGAACCTTTGGCACATAAAGTGATAAAAAACTATTGTGCAAATCTTTCATTTTTAAATGTTGCTAAAGAATGTTATTCGGCATTTGAGGCTATGAATTATTTAAATGATAATAAAGTAGATTTAATTTTTTTAGATATCAATATGCCAAAACTTAAAGGGTTGGATTTTTTACGTACCCTAAGTAATCCTCCTTTAATTATTGTCACTACAGCGTATCAGGAATATGCTATTGAAGGTTATGAATTAAGTATTCTGGATTACCTATTAAAACCATTTAGTTTTGAACGGTTTTTGAAAGCTATAAATAAAGCTCAAAATCAAAAGAAAATGATAGAGAGCACACAAAAAGAATCCGAAAATCAATCTTCACTAAATACTAACATTTCAGTAAATCAAAATGATAGCGTATTTATAAAAGGAGACAAAAAAATCCATCAAATTCAATTAGGTAGTATTTTATATTTGGAAAGTTTAGGAAGTTATGTCAAGATACATCTTGATAATGAAACCATTACCTCATTAGAAAGGTTAACTAATTTTGAAAACACTTTGCCAAAAAGTCAATTTTTAAGAATACATCGTTCTTATATAATTGCTCTAAAAAAAATACAAACAATTGAAGGTAATCGTTTAAAAATAGCAGGAATTGATATTCCTATCGGTAATGTTTACAAACATAATTTAACCAATGCTATTAAAAAATAGTATTATTTGTAAAGGATGATCTTTCTTATTCCTACTTCTATTTAATTGTATCAATAACACTTCCACAGGTTAGCATTGCATCACCAAAATAAGGATTACGAATTTCTTTTTCCTTACTTATCCAAATAGCTCCTTTATTGGTATTAGCCATTGGGCATTTTTGTACATATATTGCGGTATTTAACTCGGTAAAGTTAGATATTAATGCTACTATATTCTCATTTAATGATACAAAATAGGTTCTTTGTTTTTCTAATTCTTCAGTATTGGCAAGGTGATCTAATATACCAATACTTTTAGTAAGATAAGTTTTTTCTACAGTATTCAAATTCGAAGTTTTGATTGCTTTTAAGATTTTATTAGTCGCTCTTGCAGCAATAGAAACCTGAGAAGCATTAGAGTTTACAAAGGCATCTTTCATTTGTAAATATGGTACAAAGGCTGGTAAAAAGTCTTTTTGTAATGACTTTGATACTTCCATTTGCATACCTACATGCCCTTCATGACCAGTCACAGTCTCCCCTCCTTCTTTGTTCATCATTGATTTTTTACCCTGTAATTGTGCTGCCGCATCCACAGTAAACGCTCCATTAGTTACGATTTCATCACCATCATTAAGCCCATTTAAAATGATATATGTATTTCCTGTAGCACTTCCTAATACTACCTCTCTCATTTCAAAAATGGGTTCGGTAGCACTTGCTTTTATATACACCACAGAACGTTTACCTGTCCATAACACAGCACTTGCCGGGATTACAAGTTGCTCTTTCATTTTAGTTTTACTTGCCACACTACCAGTTACAAACATTCCTGGTTTAAAAAGCTGATCACGATTATTAAGATTAGTTCTTATTGTAACGGTTCTTGTTTTAGCATTTAAAATTGGATCTATAAAAGAAATTGTGCCTTCAAATTTTCTATCGGGATAGGCTGTTGTAGTAATATTGATTTGTTGCCCTTTTTTAAATTGCGCAATTTGGTTTTCATATACATCAAATTCTGCCCAAACCGTACTAAGGTTACTTACTTTTAAAATAGGCTGCCCTTGTTTTATATAATCACCTTCTGCACTCATTACTTCTGAAACAGTGCCCGAAACGGTTGCATAAATAGCAAAATTTTCCTGAATCTTACCAGAAGATTCTATAGCATTGATTTGATTGTCTGAAAGTTTCCATAACTTCAATTTATTACGAACGGCTTTATACAGTATTGGTTGAGATTCTTTAAGTGATACTGCAGTAATAAGTTCTTGTTGCGCTGCGATAAGATCAGGGGCATAAATAGTTGCTAATTTTTGCCCTTTTCTAACTTCCTGCCCTTTATAATTAACATTTAATCTTTCAATTCTACCATCAAAATAGCTAGCCTGTATTGCATTTGCTTCCTCATTTTCCATTATTTTTCCGGATAATGTAATCCTGTTTTTATCATCAGATACTAGATTACTGATACTAGTAGTTTGGATATTTGCTAATGCCATAGCATTTTCTGTCATTTTAAATTGATCGGCAGATAGCCCATCTGTACTAGTTTCTTCAGGAATTAGATCCATACCGCATATTGGACAATCACCAGGTTCTTCCTGCATGATTTGCGGATGCATCGAGCAAGTCCACATTTGATCTGCTGTAGCTTCTTCCTGGTGATTATTGTGACTGGATTGAGTAGAATTGTTACTTCCAAAAATAAAATATCCTCCTAATAATCCCACAAGAACTGCGATACCTATATAAATGATGTTCTTATTCATGACGCTTATTTTTTTTTATTTTTCTAACAGTTGGTGAGGATACAAACCATAATGTAAATCCGCTTAGTACCGTTATTAATCCTAATAGAGAGAAGGCTCTAAGAATGATTGTATTAAAATTATCTCTTCCTTCATAATCCATGGTATGAGTCATCCAAAGAAAATCAAACCAACGCCACGATTGATGTCTTACTCTTTGAAAACTTCCATCTTTTATCGAGATGTATGCTTTTACGTTTTGAGAGTGTTCATAAGAAACAACATAGGCTGGTAGTGGTCTTTCACGATATTCATGATGATTGCCTACTTTTTCTATTTTTTCTATACCAATTACTTTTAATTCTGGTGACATATTCTTTTCTGCAATTTTTAAAGCTTCAGAAGAAGTAATTTCTGGTTTTGCTACTCCTGTATTTGCGTTAAAAAGTTGTTTATCATTTATCCAATAATAGGGTTGCCCGGCAACCTCTCTAAGTTCTAGTGATTGGATAGGATCATTTGTTTCTATTTGAGATGGTTTTATCAAATCTTTAAAAGATATAACCTTAACATTTTCATTTTTAAATTGATCACCATGAATATCATCAATATTTGTCCAACTAAAATATAAACCACTAACAGTCCATAGCAAAAACTGAATTCCTAAAAAGAGGCCTAAATACCTATGTGCTTTTCTAATTTTTATTGCTGTTTGTCTTTTAACCATATCTATTTAATATGTATTGTTTTTAATCGTAAAGCATTAGTTATTACCGACACAGAGCTAAAACTCATTGCTAAAGCTGCAATCATGGGAGACAACAAAATCCCGAAAAAAGGAAAAAGTACTCCGGCGGCAATAGGTACCCCCAATACGTTATAAATAAGTGCGAAGAAAAGATTTTGTTTGATATTCTTCATTACTTTATCACTTAATTTTTTTGCTTTCACAATACCTTGCAAATCTCCTTTTACCAATGTAATAGTTGCACTCTCTATTGCGACATCGGTACCTGTACCCATTGCAATACCAACATCACTTTTTGCTAGAGCCGGGGCATCATTTATGCCATCTCCAGCCATTGCAACCACTCTCCCACTATTTTGTAATTTTTCGACTTCGCCGAGTTTATCTTCGGGTAGCATTTCTGCTTTAAAATTTGTGAGATTAAGTTCATTGGCTACGGCATGTGCAGTATTATAATTATCCCCAGTAAGCATAATAACTTCTATTCCTCTATCCTGTAGTTGCTTAATGGTTTTACTACTAGTTTCTTTAATTTTATCTCCTATTACTATATAACCTGCTATATCCTGATCAATAGATAAATAAGACACTGTTTTTCCTTTTCTTTGATAAGATTCAGCTTGCTTTTTAAGCTTATCTGAAATAGGTACATTAGCATATTCTAACATTTTTTCATTACCCAATATCACTTTTAGATTTGTAATACTTCCTTCTACTCCTTTTCCGGTTATCGCTTTAAATTCGGTTACATCTAATAATTTGATATGTTGTTCTTTTCCGTATTTTACTGTTGCTCGAGCCAATGGATGTTCACTTAAATTATTAAGGGAGATGATGTATTGGAGAATTTCTTCTTTACCAAATCGATCTCCAAAAGGCACTACATCTTCAACAGTAGGTTTTCCTTCAGTTATGGTTCCTGTCTTATCTACAATAAGCGTATCAACTTTGTTCATAATCTCGAGTGCTTCTGCCTTTTTAATGAGCACACCATTTTGGGCTCCTTTTCCAACTCCTACCATTACAGACATAGGTGTAGCCAGCCCTAAGGCACATGGACAGGCAATTATAAGTACAGCAATTGCATTTACGAATGCATAAACATAGGCAGGATCAGGGCCATAAAACGCCCAAACAGCAAATGTAAGTAGCGCTATAATAACTACTATAGGGACAAAATATCCCGAAACAATATCTGCAAGTTTTTGAATTGGTGCGCGACTACGACTTGCATCATTCACCATTTGTATAATCTTTGACAATAATGTTTCGGTTCCCACTTTTTCTGCTTTCAATAAAAAAGAATGATTTCCGTTAATTGTCCCACTACTTACCTGATCTCCTTCGGTTTTATCTACTGGTATTGGTTCGCCCGTAATCATGGACTCATCTACAGATGTTTGCCCTTGAAGAATTGATCCATCTACAGGAATTTTTTCTCCAGGTTTTACACGTAGGATATCGTTCAATTCTATCTTATCTATAGAAATTTCTTCCTCTATTCCATTTACAACACGTATTGCTGTATTAGGTACAAGCTTTAGCAACTCCTTAATCGCAGAATTTGTTTTACTATGTGCCCGTGATTCTAATACTTGTCCCATAAGCACAAGTGTTAAGATAACAGTAGTCGCTTCAAAATAAACGTGTACTGTTCCTGATTCTGTTTTAAACTGATCTGGAAAAAAATCTGGAAAAAGTATTGCTAAAACACTAAATAACCATGCAACACCAGCACCGACACCAATAAGAGTAAACATATTAAGATTCCTGATTATTATAGAACGTAAAGCGCGTTCAAAAAACATCCAGGTAGCATAAAACACTACAGGAAGGGAAAGTACAAACTGAATCCAGTTCCAGTATTTTAATTCTAAAATATCATTAAGAGGGTTACTCGAAAGCATATCCGACATCGCTATTATAAAAATAGGAACCGTAAATAATACAGCTATCCAGAATTTCTTTAGTAATTTTTTATAATTCTTCTCTTCTTCAGAAATATCTGGTTGTACTAGTATTAGATCCATACCACAAATCGAACAGGACCCTGGAGCATCTTTAATTACTTCTGGGTGCATCGGGCAGCTATATTGTTCTGTAGTAATTGTATATAAACTTACTTCTTCTACCAGATCCATCCCACATACGGGGCAATCCTGTAATGTATTATATGTTTTATCCCCTTCGCAATGCATTGGGCAATAAAAAACACCAGTACCTTTTCCTATAGGTTTAACCTGTTTTGGGTTATCATCGCGATCTTGTGTCCCCGGAAGATAGATACCATAACGTCCTCCTTCTTGTGCTAATCTTTCTTGAAAAACAGCTAAAGAAATGTGTTTTTCTGTCTCAATAATTGCTTCTGCTTTCTCAAGATCAACAGATACACTGGTTACCCCATCTATAGTATCAAGCATATGTTCTACATGGCCTCTACAGCCATTACAAGTCATCCCAGATATTTTATATATGTGTTTCATCAGTACTATTTATCATTGTTTAATCACTAAAATTATGGAGTTCACATTTCTTTTTATTTGATAATTTTGGTTTCTTCTTATACAATTTTGTCTAATGGTTGACGATCCCACGATTGTAGGCTTTTAAAACTACTCATAGACATCCCGGTGATCGTTTTAAATTGTTTAGCCAAATGACTCCCGCTTTTATAATTCAATGCATATGCTATTTCAGAAAAACTTAAATTTCCCATTTGAATGTATTCCTTCGCTTTTTCAATCTTAAGACGAATAAAATATTTTTCTATAGTCAACCCTTCATTATTACTAAACAATTTACTTACCACAGAATAGTCCTTATGTATATATTTTGAAATAAGATCAGATAGATTTTCACTTACTATGTTTTCTTTTGATAATTCATTTATCAAACAAGATTTCACTTGTTCGATAATAAAAGCTATTTCATCGTCTATAATCTCGAAACCATTACGGGTAACAATCTCATTTACTTTTTCAAATCCAGTACTATCGATATTACTAAAAATGACCTCTCCCAATTCTATTGTTTCAAAAGAAATTTTGGCATTTGTAAACTCTTGTTGTAATACAGTTTTACACCGGTTACAGACCATGTTTTTAATTAAAACTTTCTTCATTATACAGTATTATTGTTTTGAAAATCAAGAAGTTACTGATAAATATATTTATTTTATAGTTTTGAAAACACTACCACATTTTAACATACGATCTCCAAAATATGGATTTCTAATTTCTTTTTCTTTAGACAACCAATATGCACCTGTATTATCAAATGCCATTGGGCAATATTGTTTATAAACTTCTCCCGATGATAATGCTCCGTTAAGCAAAGTTTCCATTTGAGTAGTAACTTCTGTAAACGCTTTTCTTTGTGCTTCGATATCGTCGGTATTGAGTATTGACTCAATAGCTAATTTAAACACTTCATCTTCTGTCACTTTGGTAAGCATTTGTGCTCCTGTCTTTACTTCCTTTACATCAGTATTTACCAAAGCTGTTTTAATATGAATATAATGCTGAAAAATCTCTGCTGTCTTAGCATCTTTAAACTTAATTTCTGTTGTTTGTTCTACGTTATGATTGCTATGACTCTGCTTATGCTCCACCTCAGAATGATGATCTTGTTTCTCTTCTGTTTTAGATGTATTATTCTCTTTGCATGATAGTATTGTTAATGCTAGTATTGTTACTACAATTACGCTTACATTATAAGTTTTTAAGTTTCTCATTTTTTACTTTTTTATATTGTTGTTTTTTAATTTGTTAAATAATTGATAATCGCAGCTTGCATATAGTACAGTTGTATACTCTCTATTTGATCTAGCTGAAATTTAAGTTGTAATTCCTGGATGTCTAATACATCATTAAAATCTATAGTTCCTGTTTCATAGTTTTTTATTAATATTTCTTCTGCATTTTTGGCTTGTTTTAAATTTTCTTTCTGGGTATTGTATTTGATTCTTGCAGTATTTCTATTTGAAATAGCCTTTCCTAGAATAGTTTCCATGCGATTTAACCGTTCTTCTTTTTGTGCTGTAATTTCTTGTTGACGTAATTCGTTTTGACGAGTCCGGGAATCATGACGTTTATTAAATATTGGTATAGAAAAAGACACCATGGGCATTATAATATCTTTACCATTATCACTTATAGTAACATCATTTCTTTCTGAAACTGGTATATAGTCTAGTCCAAAGCCAATTTGCGGAGCCTTTTCTTTTCGATTAAGTAGTTCTGATTGTACTATGCTTTCGTATATCTTATCGTATTTAAGTAATTCTGGATTGAGTTGTAAGTTTTTATTGTTGGTAATAGGGTCTTCTTGTGGTATATTCATTTCACTGGGAACAACTGTATCAATATCAGAATCCCTATTGAGTAAAGCATTAAAAACTATTTGTTCTGCTATAAAATTTTCTTTAAGCACTGCTTTATGTTGTTCCAATTCATTTTGACGGATTTGTAGCCTTAGTACATCAACTGCAGAGGCTTTGCCCACTTCAACAGACGTTAGTGCGAGTTTCTCATACGTTTGCAGTAATAGAATATTATCTTCGAGGATTTTTTGTTTGTATTGTATGGCAAACAATTTATAATACGATTGAGAAATCGAAAGTGCTAACTTTCTTTTTGCTATTACAATATCTACATATTCGGTTTCTGCCATAGCAGTAGAATAATTCTCTCTTGCTGTAATGGTTCCAAACCATGGCAATTTTTGTTGGACTGAAAATTTTGCACGTTGTGCTCCTGTACGTGTTTCGGGTTCACTTACAAAATATCCCGCACTCAACTGTGTATTAGGTAACGTATTTACCTCTTTTATTTTTTCTTTTGCAATAGCATACTTTAATTCAAAAGACTGAATATCATTATTTTTATTCCACCCTTCTTGAATATATGATTCAAGTTGTTGAGCATGTGTTAAATGAAAAGTGAAAAGTGAAAAGTGAAAAACTAAAAATGAAAAATGAAACGCTGCCCCATGAAAGGTTTTTAAAACTTCTAACTTAATGAAAGTTTCTTTATTGAACATACCTGATCTCATCATAACCTGGATTTAGTTGTTTTAATACTACTAACAAGCATAGCTACTAACTCTTTAACATCAGAAGATAATTGCTTGTATATAGTTATATCTATATATCCTGTGTCTTTAATTAAATCTATCCAATATAAAGTCTCATTAGCTTCTTTTAACCCGATACTCATTTTGTTAATGAAATCTTTTTTACTTTGTGCAAATTCTGCTTCTCTAATTAATGCTCCTATAGCAGTTCCACTTCGTAAAAGCTGCTTACTAATAACATATTCTTTTTCATTAGAAACGAGAATCTGTGTCAGTTTTACAATTTCTACTGCAAATGCATAACTCTTCTCTTTTAATATATTTTTACTCATAATTTTTATTCAATGATCAAATACTCTCTAATTTTTTACATTTTTCACTTTACATTTTTCATTTTTATCTCTTCTTTCCAGCCAAATAATACAGGGACAACAAATAATGTTATAAGTGCAATCCCCATTCCTCCAAAAGAAGGAATTGCCATAGGTATCATAATATCACTCCCACGACCAGTAGATGTTAAAATTGGTAGTAGTGCAAGAATTGTAGTTGCAGTAGTCATAAGGCAGGGACGAATTCTCTGCTCTCCTGCTTCTATAACAGATGTTTTAATAGCATCAAAGGATTTTGGTTTATTTTTATCAAACGTCTGTTTAAGATAAGTTGCCATTACCACTCCATCATCTGTAGCAATACCAAAAAGGGCTATAAAACCAACCCAGACCGCAACACTTAGATTGATGGTATGAACCTGAAACAGTTCTCGCAAGTTTTTACCAAAGAAACTAATATTTAAAAACCAATCCTGGCCATATAACCAAATCATTAAAAATCCACCGGCAAAAGCTACTGCAATACCTGTAAACACTATTAATGAAGTAGTTATTGAGCGAAACTGAAAATAAAGAATCAAAAAGATAATAATTAATGCTAGTGGTACTACAATCGATAATGTCTTTTCTGCTCTCAGTTGATTTTCATAAGTACCTGTAAATTGATAGGTAATTCCTTTTGGAACAATCAGTTCATTATTATCAATCTTAGTTTTTATTAGGTTTTGTGCACTTTCAACCACATTTACTTCTGCAAAACCATCTTTTTTATCGAACAAAACATAGCCAACCAAAAATGTATCTTCACTTTTTATTACTTGTGGTCCCTGCTCATAACGAATGTCTACCAATTCACTTAAGGGTATCGAACTTCCTCTTTTTAATGGCACATAGATAGTTGCAAGATCTGATGGGTTAGCTCTAAGTTCTCTGGGATAGCGTACTCGTACCCCATAACGTTCTCTACCTTCAACTGTTTGCGTAAGTGAGATCCCTCCTACTGCAACTTCTAGAATTTGCTGAACCTGTTCAACAGATACTCCATAACGAACCAATTGTTCTCGATCAATATCCAAAATTAGATAAGGTTTCCCAACAATACGGTCAGCAAAAACCGCCTCATCTTTTACACCTTCTACCTCTTTTAATATTTCCTCTAATTGAATTCCAAAAGCTTCAATTTCTTTTAAACTTTGTCCTTTTACTTTAATCCCCATTGGTGCACGCATTCCTGTTTGGAGCATTATCAATCGGGTTTCTATTGGTTGTAACTTTGGAGCAGAAGTTACTCCAGGTAATTTTGTAACGTTTATGATTTCACTCCAAATATCGTCTGGACTCTTGATTTCTGGTCTCCAATTACGGTAGAATTCTCCATTATTATCAGGAATAAGATTTTCTTTATTAATCGAGAAATATTTCTTTTTTGATGCTTTACTGGTTTTACTTGGGTTAACATCATAGTTTTTATTGTCAATCAAATTACCATCCTTGCTTATAAATAAACCGTCATCATTAACCTTATACCGTTGTCTCTTACCATTTTCATTAAGCATATACTCAGGTTTATACAAAATAATATTCTCATACATTGATAATGGAGCAGGATCAAAAGAGGATTCTGTTCTTCCGGCTTTACCAACAACGGTTTTAATTTCGGGAATACTTGCTACTGCCATATCCAATTGTTGTAAAATCCTCTTATTTTCTGCCACTCCAGCATGTGATAACGTGGTTGGCATCAATAAGAAAGACCCCTCATTTAATGAAGGCATAAATTCTTTTCCAATATTTTTCATGATTAAAAAACCAAAAACAACGATAATAGCGGGTAGAGATAAGAATAGTAATTTATTATTCAACGCCCATTCCAATATCCTGGTATAATACTTTCTAAACAGTGTAAAAGTACCTAGCAATCCAAAGCAAATGATTCCTACAAAAATGAAATTTGAAAACATACTTTTATCAACTCCAATGGGCCTCCAATACTCTGATAATAAAAATACTATAGTAATTACTGCTATACTAATATTTATTAAATTAATATACTTTTGTGAAACCACACCTCTTAACCCTAGAATAGTTGTTATTGCATAAGCTATTAAAATTATGCCTAACCATATACCATTAAGAACTACTATACACCCCAATACAATTAAAACACCATTAATTATATAACTCATCGAGGTTTTTATATTTTTCTTTTTGAATAGAAAAGCAGCAAATGGTGGGATAAAGAACAGGGCCACTATAATTGATGCAATAAGCGCCATTGTTTTGGTAAATGCTAAGGGTCTAAACAGTTTTCCTTCTGCTCCAATCATTGTAAATACTGGTATAAAACTGATTATAGTAGTGAGTACTGCTGTTAATATTGCTCCAGAAACTTCTGAAGTAGCATTATATACTACTGTATTTACTGGTAAATGGTTTTTATTATTATCTAGATGTCTGATAATGTTTTCTGAAAGTATCACTCCCACATCTACCATAGTACCAATGGCAATAGCAATACCAGATAAAGCAACAATATTGGCATCAACGTTAAACAATTTCATCGCTATAAAAACCATTAAAATGGCTACAGGTAAGAGTCCAGAAATAAGAATAGAAGCTCTAAGATTAAATACCATAATAATGACAACAAGAAAGGTTATCAAAATTTCTAAAGTAAGAGCCTCGTTAAGTGTACCTATTGTTTCATGAATTAGTTCGGTTCGATCATAAAAAGGGACTATAGTTAATTGCGAGGTACGACCATCTTTTAATTGTTTGGATGGTAATCCCGTACTGAGTTCTTTAATTTTATCTTTTACATTATCGATAACCTCTAACGGGTTTGCTCCATAACGTGCAACAACAACACCTCCTACTACTTCTGCCCCTTCTTTATCCAGGATACCTCTTCTGGCTTCTGGTCCTAAACTAACGCTAGCAACATCTTTAATACGAATTGAGGTAAATTCTTCTGAAGTTACTACAGCATTTTCTATATCGCCTATAGATTTTATGTATCCTAAACCGCGAATAAGGTATTCTGCCTGGTTAATTTCTAAGGTCTGTGCACCAATATCCCGATTAGATTGTTTAACTGCATTAACAATTTGTTGTAAACTAATGTTATACTGACGCATCAATTCTGGATGTACATCTACCTGATATTCTTGTACGTATCCACCAATAGAAGCGACCTCTGATACCCCACCTGCCGATGATAATGCATATTTTACATAATAATCCTGTATGCTTCTTAATTCTTGTAAATCCCAACCACCAGTCACATTTCCGTTTTCGTCCCGTCCTTCTAAAGTATACCAAAAAATTTGTCCCAGTCCAGTTGCATCTGGTCCCAGACTTGGACTTACTCCATTTGGCAATAGCCCTGATGGTAAAGAATTGAGCTTTTCCAGGATACGACTCCTACTCCAATAAAATTCTACATCTTCTTCAAAAATGATGTAAATACTAGAAAACCCAAACATTGAAGAGCTACGAATAGTTTTTACTCCAGGAACCCCTAAAAGTGAAGTAGTTAAGGGATATGTAATCTGATTCTCAATATCCTGTGGTGACCGCCCCTGCCATTTTGTAAACACAATTTGCTGGTTTTCGCCAATATCGGGTATAGCATCGACTGCCACAGGATCACTAGGTAATATACCGGTTTTCCAACCAAATGGGGCATTTACTACACCCCACCCAATAAAAAGAGTAACCATAAGGACTGCAACCAATTTGTTCTCGATAAGAAATTTGATGCTTTTATTTAGCATATACTTTGATTATTTGAAAATTAGAAGAAAGCGTTATTTTTGAAATACAAACAACAATTATAGCCCAAATGGATTATCACCGGGCATAATTTTGATACTCTAATGTATCAAATAAGAAAGGTTTCGTTAAGCACATGAATATCCTTAATCAAGAAAGGGGGCGGATATTCTCTAAAAGAAATGACATTATTCTCAAGCCCTTCAAAAAGGTTGATATAGGAATAATAAAACATTGCAACAAAAGCCTGTTGCTTCAAAGTGATTTTATCAAATGAATTTTGAAGTTCATCCTGTCCGTCAAAAGTCAGTTGTTTATCTGTACAACAGCTTTTTTTGGCCATTATTGAACATGTAATTGAGTTAGAAACTTGTTGCCCCATCCCACAAGTTTTTGCCTCTTTATACAAAGCAACATCAACTAAAGTATTTCCACAATAATGCATATCTACTGTAAACGACATGGTAGATACAAGTACTACCATCGCCATTAACGCAGCTACTATTTTATGGAACAACTTTTTCATTTGTATAGCAAATTTACAAAAAAATGATCTAATGAATTTTGTTTAACAGAAGTTTAATCTTTTAGTTTAAAAAAATAAGGTTTTAAATAGTTAATATATCAAAAGATTTTTGCGTAATAAATTAAGTCGATTATTTCGTTTTTGATGTAGTTTTATTCTATATCTTACAAATCGGTTCCTAAATCATATGCTTTACGATATATCTCAGAGATTTTAATTTCCCAATTATTTGTAAACAGTAATATTCCTATTTTTGATTCGGGATTAAAAGCGACAATAGTGGCAACACCTTCACTTCCTCCACTATGTCCCCATAAATTTCGACTATCATCAAGGTAAAAAACATGTAATCCCATTTGACCATATATGTTAGGTATTTGTGGTGTTAACATTTCAACAATGGTCTCTGATTGTAATAATTGATGATCATTAGATCTACCATTTAAAACAAATGCTGTTAATAGTTTATGCATATCTCTAACATTGGAACGTAGTCCCCCATTAGGATAATCTGTAAATGTATAGTGGGGAATAGCTTTATACTTGCCATTAGTATACTGATAAGGCTGTACTATTGGTTGTGAAATTTCATCATATCTCCAAAACGTATTAACCATACCTAAAGGGTTAAAAATATGTTGTTTACAATATGTATTAAAATCAATACCCGAAATTTTTTCGACTAATACAGCAATTAACGCATCTCCGACATTTGAATACCTAAAATTACTACCGGGTTCAAAATCATAGAAATTTTCATCTTCATTATAATATTCTCCTCCTTCAACTAAGTAGTTTTCTAAATAATACTCTAATGAAATAGGGCTATCTTCTTCATAATAGAGTTGATCATATAATACATCCCAATTATCACGTATCCCAGAAGTATGCGTTAATAGCATTCTAAATGTAATAGAAGTAGTCTGATTGGGGACTTGAACAGAAAAGGGTAAGTATTCATTAATGTTTTCATCTAAAGCAATATGACCTTGCTCGTATAACTGCAATAAAGCAGTAGAAACCACTAATTTTGAAACTGAAGCCAACAAAAACAAGTGATCGTTTTTTAAATTGCTATCTTTTTCGATATTTGATTTTCCCAGATATTCTTCAAAAAGGATTTTATCTTCTTCAAATATTAATATAGACATTGCGGGAATATGTTGTTTTTCCATTTCCTGTTGAAGAAAAGTCTTAAACTCCTGAGCTTTATTTACAGATGCGTTATCACTCTTTTCACAACTTATAAAAAGAAATAAAACAGTGATAATGCTGAATATATATGTTTTCATGTTTATGTTTGTTATTAGTTAAAGATCGCCTCTCTATAGTCTACACTAAAAACCCCAAAAAAGCCTAAAGCGGTTTCGTTGGCAGTAGTATTTCTAATATTTCCGACTAAATTCATAGGAGGTTTTGAAAATACCAGAAATGGTTCGACCGTTTCCGGGCTACCAAAATCTACCTGATTTTCATATTGATCAAAAGATGTTACATAATATTGGTAGGTTAAGAAATTAAGATTTTGCAAACTAACCCCTATACCATTACCTCCAATATATTGTGTTTCTATAAAGGCATTATCGTTTCCATCAAACAAATTGTCACTTGATAATTCAAAACGAGTGGCAATAACCTCACTGTTATTATAGAAACGATATCTTACTAAATAAAAGTTGGAAATATTTTCCGGATCTCTAAACTCAACTCGTGAGAAACCTTCAACTCTATCAATATTTGTAATTCGTATAGGTATTTTTAATTGCTCATGTTCTGATTCATAGGTAGTTCCATCCTGAAGTGTTACCTGGATCCAATATGTATTACCGATGATACCTGTAATCATTTCGGTACTTTCATATACCCCGTCGTTAATTACAAAATCATCGGTTACCAATGTAACAGTTCCGAATGTATTTTGGGTAAATAAGGATACCGAAGCATCATTAATAGGATCAAGATTTGTATCCTGAACAGGAACAGTTTTTTGGATCGTAATTTTGATATGATCTGTATTATTGATTAGATATCCATAGATAAAAACTTGTGGCTCAAATGCTGCATCTGGTTTTGTTTCATCAAGGCAACTAATAATAGATGATGAACAAAAAATGATTAATATAATATGATATAGTGGCTTCATGATTTTAAAATTTAAAATTGTATGTGATAAAAGGTACCGGGACTCCTAATAAGTAAAAATTATAAGATCTCAATTGATTGTTTTGAAATATAGAAAGAGAAGAAAATGTATTTCTACGTGAATACAGGTTATATACCCCAAAAGACCAACTGCCTTTCCATTTTTTGTGTGGTTTATGAGGGGTGTAAGTAAATGAAATATCCATTCGATGTGTACTTGGTAACCGATACGCGTTCCTACTAGAATAGGTTAAATAGGGATTATCATCAAAAATAAACCTTCCGGTTGCTTTTGTTGTAGGTCTACCCGATTGATATGTAAAAAACACCCCTATATTCCATTTTTTTCCTAATGTATAATCGGTTGTTAGGTTAAGAACATGCGGTCTATCATAATTTGAAGGATAATACTTTCCATTATTAATATTTTCATCAGAAAAAGCGCTAATCGTCTTTCTTTTGGTAACCGCATAGGTATAATTAAAGCTTCCTTTTAACTTTCCTGTGTTTTTATAAATCCCAAATTCTGTTCCGTAGGAGTACCCTTCGGCAGGTAATAATTGAGTTTCTACATTTTCATTTAAAAACAGGTCTGCTCCATTTTTATATTCAATTATATTTTTAAAGGTTTTGTAATATCCTTCTACAATAAAATTATAGCCTTTATTCGGGGTGTCATACACATATCCTACAGAAACCTGATCAACCTCTAATGGTTTTATATGCGTTCCCGAAAGTTTCCAGATATCAAACGGCATGGCCGATGTTGTGTTAGAAATATAATGAATGTACTGAAGCATCCTGTTATACCCTAGCTTTAATACCTTATTTTCTTGTAGATCATATTTTAATGAAATCCGAGGCTCAAAACCAGCATAACTCTTTATAAGCTCTCCTTTTTTATACTCTCTGGTGCCAATAATCGTACTTGTACTCTGTGGGAAGTCTGGGTTATATGTAGCAACTTTATTTACACCAAAGTTTCCAAACCAGGAATACCGCAATCCTGTACTAAATGAAAATTTGTTCCACTTTTTTTCATATTCTATATATGGTGCTGTCTCCACTCCTTTTTCTATTTCAAAATCAATAACATTCATCCCAATATCGTCACTAGAAGCTTTTGCAGGTGCAAATCGATACAGCGTACCATTTACTCCAAATCTCATTTTTGTACTTGGATTAATGTAATAAGTAAAATCTGGCTTTATGATATAGTTTTCTATTGAAGAGATCCATTTTATACTACTAGATGTCTCTAAAGGACCACCATCTGTACTTTCTAAATTATTATTGTACTTACTATATATGGCAGAAATATTCATAAATAACTTGTTAGAGAATATATAATTCCATCGTATTGTAGTTGTGGTATTTTTCCAATTAACATCTGTCTCTTCATTGGGCCCTTGAGTACCATCAGAATTGACCCCTTCTTCAAAATTGAGTTTCATCACATCTGCACCAAAATAACCCGACAGAAACAAGGTATTATTTTTATTAATTTTCCAGGTTAGTTTAGAGCTCAGATCATAGAAGTAAAGTTTTTGATCTTTCACCTCTCCTCCTATAATCGGAAAAAACACATCAAAGTAAGATCTGCGACCCGAAACCAAAAAGCTTAATTTTTCCTTTTTTATTGGCCCTTCTAGTGTAAGCCTAGAAAACAATAGTCCTAATCCTCCTTCTCCTTTAAAAGTCTTCGTATTTCCGTCCCGTTGTCTAATTTCTAAAACAGAAGATGCTCTACCTCCAAATCGTGCTGGGATCCCTCCTTTATATAGTTTTACTTCCTTAATAGCATCAGTATTAAAACCTGAGAATAAACCAAATACATGACTGGGACTATACACAGGGGCTTCATCTAACAAGAAAAGATTTTGATCTATATTACCACCTCTAACATTAATTCCGGGAGAACCTTCTCCAATCGTATTAACGCCGGGAAGTGTTAATAGTGCCCGCACAATATCTGGTTCTCCCAAAAAAGCGGGTAATCGTTTAATATCTGAGCTTTTTAAACTGGAAACACCAGATTCAATTGTATTTACCTGGCTTTTACTTTCGGTATTAGTAGTAATCGTTACTTCATCTAATTCATTAGAAGCAGATTCTAATTGAATATCGAGCTTTGTATTCTCGGCTAATTCTAGGTTTATCTCTTTTTGAGCATATCCCATATATGAAATTTGGAAATTATAATTACCTTCGGGAAGTGTGATAGAGTAAAATCCATACTCATTAGTAGTGACTCCTTTGTTTCCATCTTTTATATAAATACTAGCTCCGGGTAAGGTTTCACCTGTTGCAGCATCTTTAACAGTTCCACTTAAGGTATACTTATTCTTTTGCCGAGGGTGATTAGAAAGTATTATAAAACTATTCTTTACCAAATATTTGATCGTGGTGGTTTGCAATAACTCATTAAGTGCTTTAGTTACATCTTTATCTATTACTTCAATAGTAAGTTTCTGCGACACGTTAATTTCGTCATTATTATAGATAAAACTATATGAAGTTTGTTTCTCAATTTGTTTTAATATGGTTTCTAACTGAGTATTCTCGAGATTTAATGTAACCTTATCCTGAGAAAAGCCATTGATAGCCATGAGTTGTAAACAACCAAGTAGATAAAGAGAAAAAGATAATTTCATTAATAGAATACTTTTCTTACCAGGTTTTTTTACCTGCAAAGACAGAACGAACTGTTTTATTTTCATAAATTTGAATGTTGTTAATTATTACTGATTTTCGCGATTAGAATAGTATTGACACATTGGTGGGAAAATGGCAGTTTTCCCACTTTTTTATTTTATTTAATTATCCACTCATTTGTTTTTGTTTTATATTCATACTCAAAATCTTTTGAAGCTTTTAATACTTCCAGAATATCGTTAATTGGTAAATCCTGATCAAAGGATCCTGTAAATCTTGAATTAGATATTTGTTCATTTTCAAAACGTATATTAACATTATGTTGAATTTTTAAATCCTTTGCTATTTCTAAAAATGGTTTATTATTAAATTGTATTTTGCTTTCTCTCCAAGCAATACTACTACTAGCAGCATTACTGGATTTTGAAGTAATTACACGCCCATCATTCTTAAAAATCTTTACTTTATCATTAGGAAGCATTATGATGCTATTCTTAAAATACTCCTTAGAGCTCACTTCTACTTTACCGGTTAGCAATACCGTTTCTGTAAATGTATTTTCTGCATATGATTTTACATTAAAACTTGTCCCTAAAGCTTTTACTATAACATGATCCGGCGTCTCTACAGTAAAAGGGTATTCTTTATCTTTTGCTACTTCAAAAAAAGCTTCACCATCTAAAAATAGGGTTCTTGGAGATTTTGGGTTGTAAGACAGCTTACTTGAAGAATTTAACCAAACCACAGAACCATCAGGAAGGTGTATTTGTTCACAATCACTATACGCAGTCTCAATGCTTATAATATCATTTGGCACCAGTATTTGATAGGTGTATAAAGCAGTTGATACTAAAATCGCTACCATAGCAGCATATTTTATGATCTTTTTCCAACTATAGTTTTTTCTTTCTTCATTTTCTATTGCATCAAAAAACCTTTGTTTGGCGGTATTTGTTTCTAAATCACTATGCTTTTGGGTTTCACCAGTGATGTTGTAAATTTTCTGTATTTTATTAAACAGGTCTTCATTAAAATCTTCAGAATTCATCCACTCTTCTACTCTTTCATTAGTAGCTATATCAGCACTTTTTGAGATATACTCCCAAATGTCTACTTCTGTTATTTGATTCTGTTCCATAATAAGGTATTTTACTATAAGACGTTAGTCGCATAGCTATACCCTATCAAAAATTATAAATAATCCTGTAACTCTTGCCTAAATGCTGATAAAGCCTTAGAAATATGAAGCTCTACTGTTTTTACAGAAATATTTTTGTGTGTAGCGATCTCATGATAAGTAAATCCTTGATCTCGTGATAATCTAAATATTTCTATTGTCTTGGGAGGAAGTGAAGCATAAATACTATCTATTTTTTGTGACAGCTCCCATTGATTATCTATGTTTTGTAGTATATCGCGATTTAGTGAATATAAATTGGTATGCTTTTCTCGGGTTTTATGCTTTCTGGTATGATCAATTATCTTATTCTTTAAAGTGACAATAAGAAATGATTCTATCGAACGATCATTTGATTGAATTTGTTCTATTTTTTCCCAAAGTTTAATAAACGTTTCTTGTACTAACTCTTGAGAAAGATCTCTTTCTTTAACCACCTTGAAAGAATAATTGAAGAGTTTTTTGTAATGTTTATCAAATAAAATTGAAAACCTCTTTTTCTTTGATGATTTCATTAATTTATCTTTCTCCTATTATTTAGATCATTAATAATATACTTCTTAAGTATCAAAAAAAACTATACTTTGATAGATAGTGGCTAATATATAAATAATACCTAATTACTTACCTATTCATTTTTTATTGAAAAACATGTTACATCAAACGAATCTTCTTTTGAAAAGATGTTTTCTAAAAAAGATTTTATAAAGGTTCATAATGATTTATTATTACAAAGATTAAAATAAAACTAATTAAACTGTGATTTCTACTTTTCATTTAGTAAAAGATTTTAAAGGTGTATCTGGAGATAATATTAAAATCAAGACCTCTTCTGTTCGTAACCTGTATAAAGAAAAAGGGCTGTTTGTCAAAAATTCAAAATAGTTATATTAGAAACCAATGGGGCTATAATAGTACCTTTTTCTATTCTGGAATGCGTTTTAGATATTAATGTAATGTTTAATGGTGTGTACCTGATAACGTAATTATAAATGATGAATTTAATATAGATTAGCTACTATTTTACTGCTTCTCTTCGATAAGATTTGATAAAATCAACTATATTGTAGGGTCACCATAATCTGAATAGCTTATCAATAAACTGTTGTAAATATAACTAATCAACTATCTATAGTATCCGACATAATACAATACTATATTTAAGAATATATTAATTAATTATCTACCCAACCCCAGGGAACACCAGGATTTTCTACTGGTTTTGTGATATCCATTACAACTTTAAAAACACGTGGAGTTCCTAAACGTCTTAAGTTATAGGTGAAAGCTGTATCATCCATCGTAATCCACCAAACATTAGTAGAGGCCGCCGGAATCATTTTTTTTGTTTCCTCATCTGCAGGAAATACTTGTATATCTCGTTGCCCTGTATTTGTTGTCGTACCGCCATATTGGGTAATTTTATCCTCAGAGCCATCTTCATGTCTATGATCATGTTTTAAGGTGATGCGGTCATTTTTATACGTTAACACCCAGGTCCTGGATCTGTCATCCCCAACAAAAAAAGGTATTTTTATAACGTTATCACTACAATAACGTACATGCATCACTAATCGTTTACCACCAAATTGCTCATCATCAACAGGTAATTCCAGATTTCCTTCAAACGATTTTCCGCATAAATTCTGTAATGAGTTCCAAAATTGCTGTGCTTCATTTGTATTTTGAGAGAAGGATGCTGTAAGACAACCTAACAAAAAAATAAGGAAGTGTATTTTATTCATAAATTCAATCTAATAGAATTTTGAAAGTTATGAATTCTTTTTTTACACTCCCATTATTTTTTACCATATCAAAAATTAATTATTTAAATACAGGTTTCTTAGTGTTATCAACGTTATTTGCATCCAAACGGGTTCCAAAAGGATCAATAGAGATATATTTCGGAATCTTATCTACAATGAGTTTAAACTGCATTTGACTTGTATTAATCTGATGAGGCTTTAAATATAGTATGCCATCTTGATTACCTATTGTACTAGGCTCTTTTGAAAACATTCCAATTTGAATAGGCTCATCTATTGAAATTGCTACCGCTTCTCCATTTTCTTTGGTTTCAAAACGTTTTGCCGAAACCTCTATAGTAACTTCATATTTACCGGTATCGAGTACAGCAACCTCTGCATTTTCGATTTTTAAATCATAGGTAATAATACGTTTAAACCAATCATCTATCAAAATATGGTATTTCTCTGGAGTAACCGCATAAAACTCGTTTAATAATTCTGCTGATGTAACTTTAGATTCTTTTTCATTTTTATAACTGGCTATTAACCTTCTTAGGGCTTCGTTCATATTCTGTTCTCCTATCAAACCCTTAAGAGCTAGCAAAGACACATAGCTTTTTCCGTAAAGCAAATAAGACTGTCCTTCTTCAATGTATAAAGGAGGTTCTGGATCAGTAGCATAAGAACGACCCGTGAAATATCTGATAATAGCAGATTTGCTTAATTGCCAAATTGCTTTTTTGCCATAGTATTTTTCCATAATTACTGCTTCGGTATATTTGGTTAGTCCCTCTGTAATTAACCCTCCTCCATCTACATTTTTAGGAGTAAGCATATGTCCCCACCATTGGTGCGCAACTTCATGAATAGTTCGTTTGACTACAAGGTCAAAATTATCGGTATTACGATTGTCGGTTAAATATAACCGATTCTCTACCATAGCAATAGTTCCTGGTTGTGCTTGTCCACCAAATTGCCAATGCCCTGGTATTTCTGCAATTCGAATATGGTCAAACTTATAATCTGTAAAATGCTTTTGGCAATAGTCCAACGTTTGCCTGGTACTCTTAGAAATAGTATGGATATTATAATGATGCCCCGGGTGATAATATTGTTCGATTTCTACTCCCTTATAGTTTTCTTTCTCGATCTCATAGGATCCCGAATAGTAAGCTAAAAAAGGAATAATATCATGAGACGATTTATAATGGTAAAAGTTTCTATCGTTTTCTTGCCAGGTTTTTATTAATTCTCCTGTTGCTATAGCGGTTTGATCTTTTTGTGTGGATACAATAGTTTCATATGGTAATTTAATATAGGATACATCGACAGCATTAAAATGGCTAGCATTGTTTTTATCTTCTATTTGTTTTGGTAATCCACGTTTTTCCCTTTCAAACGAATCTGTGATTTCAAAACTCGTAGTGTACCCTAAAATTGGTTCAAAATTACTATGCTGTATAAATGACCCGTTATTAACCAATGATGTACTGGTTTCAAACCCTTTTTTGTTATACGTAAGTTCATATGTATATTTTACCTGTGCTCCCGGAACCAGAGGTTCTTCAAATTTAAAAATTCGAATATTATAAACACTGTCATGTTTTTCTAATATTGCATTTTCTATAGACATGTTGGTAACCGGAATCCTCTCTGAAATAAAGATTTCTCGCAAACTATTTTTTCCTCTATTTTCGAGAATATAATCGGCTTTAATAGTATAAAAATTCTTATCTGGATATATATCCATTTTAGTTTTTATTGCTACCGGAACTAGTTGCCTGGGGACATCATATTTCTTATATTTTTTCTCATATGCTTCATAAAAATCTAAGATATCACTTGCTGTAACATACTCATTTACCACATTTTTATTGTAATAAATAATTGCTCCTGAGATCATAAAAAGTATTCCAAAAAATACAAGTGTGGCATGTTCCCATTTTTTCCAATGAAATCGAAGTTGTTTTAACCTGAAAGCAAACTTATGTATTGTACCTCGTTGCCATAATTTAAAAGATAATACTGTGAGTACTACACCCAATGCAGTCCAATAAACAGCATAATGATGGAAAGGTTTTGAATAATCCCCATACCCTGTCATGTTTGTGTATTTTGTAGCAGGTAAACTCCCTATTCTTAGTAATGGATGTTCAATTCCTATAAATGAAGCCAGAGAACTACCAAAAAAGATAATAATCAATCCTATAATTGCCATACCTACATATTTATTAGGTGATAAACTTTGGATAAACAGGGCTAATAAAATGTAAAAGAGAAAACTTATTCCTAAATAATAAAACATAGAGAGGTATTGCCCAATTTCAAAAATATAATAGCCTTTTGTAATTTGGATCCCAATACCAATAAGAATACTTATTATGATCAATATAACGGGTAATAGGATAAGTGTTATGGCTTTTGATAAAAAGAATACCATATTCGATGCTGGTGTAGCATCAATTATACCATTAAACTGCAAGCTACGTTCGTGCCAAACTAATTCTCCGCTATAAAACACAATTAACAATAACCCTAAAAACGGTAATGGATCTTTAATTAGCCAAATGAGTAAATCTGTTGTTGGATATAAACTATCATTATATGCTCCTCCTTGATTAACCCTTGTATACATTTCGGTAACAAGAATAATGATCCAAATTAATATAATAGCTATGAACGGTAAACTCTTAAATACATTAGTAAGTTCAATTCTCAATAAAGATTTAAAGCCTTCCAGATGTGCTTTTATAGTTGTTGTTATAGTATTGGTAGATTGGTATGCTTTCTTTACTATTTCTTTTTCTTCAATAGGTGTTGTCTTTTTACTCTTTTGTTTTAATTTTTTAAATGAAAAATAGGTGTATGTCATTTTTAGGAGTAGCAATGATATCGAAATCCAGAGTGCTCTGTTCCACAGAAAATTACCTGAAAAAGACAGTAATCTTGTGTTTTTTTCAAAAGGAGTCCAGTATTGAGTTTGTTCAAAAAAAGCTGAAAGCCCAAACGGATCTGCTAATGCCGCTATAACCAAATTTTCTGGAGAAGCTGGTGTTGCATTGGCTAACAAGGGGGAATTGAAAAAGATAGAACAAATCCAATACAGTGCATATATTGTAATTGCACTACTATATGTAGCAATGTTATTTTTGGTAAATGCACTTGCCGAAAAAACAAATGCAGTACAAATAAAAACATTAGGTAAAACTATGAGTAACCATGTCCACACATAATAACTTAAATGAAAAGAGGTTAAACGTTCTGAATCTAATCCGGGCATAAATGTCCCTAAAGCAAAACCGATCAGAGTCATAGAAAAGACAAGTAAACTAAATACAAATACGCCAAGAAATCGACTAAGAAAAAAGTGTAATTTTTTTATGGGTGTACTATAGATTATGGCTTCCATTTGGTATTGCTTATCTCTTAACATTCCACTAATGGCAAAAAACATTATAGCAAACATACACCCCAGTGATAATATGGCTATGTTATAACTAATCTGATATGCAGAATTAAAATCTACTTTAGCCATTGCAAACCCTTGACTTCCCAGCATAAATCCAAAGGCAAGGAAAATAATGATAAAGCCGATAAATGCTTTTTGCTTGAGTTGGTAACTGGTTTCAAAACGTAATAAAGAACGTATCATAACTTATTTGTTTATAGGTTGATAACTAAATAATGTAGAAAAATACACGCTTTCCAGATCTGGTTGCATACTTTTAAATCCATTTTCGGGAATGGTCTCGGCAAAAACTTGAATCTGTGTTTTTCCTGAAACTAGTCGTGTAGAAATTACATTAAACTGCTCTTTATAGAATTGAAGTTCTTCTTTTGCTATGGTTTTTATCCAAACATTTCCGGCCAATACCTTGGTAAGTGCTATGGGATTGCCTTGTTTTATAATTTTTCCTTCTCCCATAATAGCCATATTTGTACATAAATCATGAACATCCTCTACAATATGGGTAGATAGAATAACAATCACGTTCTCTCCTATTTCGCTTAATAAGTCCAAAAATCGGTTACGTTCCTTGGGATCTAATCCTGCAGTTGGCTCGTCTACAATAATGAGCTGTGGATTACCCAATAGTGCCTGAGCTACTCCAAACCGCTGCCGCATACCTCCAGAAAATGTATGTACAGCTTTTTTACGATGTTGGTATAAGTTTGTTTGTTGTAATAGTGCTTCTATTTGTTCTTTACGTTCCTTACTGTTCAGTATGCCTTTTAGTATAGCTATATGATCTAATAATCGAATTGCTGATATTTTGGGATATACCCCAAACTCTTGAGGTAAATATCCCAAATGATTTCTAATGTCCTGGGGGGTATTCACAATATCTTTGTCATTAAATAGTATTGTACCCGATGTAGGTTCCTGTAATGAAGCAATTGTTCTCATTAAAGATGATTTTCCTGCACCATTGGGACCTAATAGGCCAAACATTCCATTGGTAATCGTAAGAGAGATATTATCCAAAGCCCTTACTCCGTTAGGGTATGTTTTTGATAAATTTTGAATATGTAACCTGTTCATAGTTTGATTAATTAATAATTTCTAATACGAACCTATTCGAAAATGAGATCACTAACCAACTTTTATGACCACCACACTAAAAAAGTCGATACAAACATATGTAATCGCTACAAAGTAAAGTTGATGTAAAAAAGGAAAGAGTTTGTGCAAAAAAAAGTATCATTCATCAAATTTATTGTCGAGGCAATATAACATCTGTATTTTTGTGAATATGGTTACATTTCTGAAAAAATATAAAGCTTTTGTAATTGGTTTTTTTGTGGTATTTTTTACCATACTATATCTAGAATATATAGGGTTTATAAAAATTCCTGAAGATGAATACATAGAGGTTATTGTTATTTTCACATTTTGGTGGCTCGTTGCCTCTCTTCCTATTTATAAATTCAAGTATTTCAAAAAAAATAAAATTGTAGTATACAAAATACTTGGGCTAATACTTTTACTCATAGTAGCTGTTACAGTAGATAGTTATTGGAAAATTCCTGATAACCCTATCGTTATATTTCTAATTACATTGTTTTGGTTAGGTATTTTTTATGTGCTATTTTCTTCATTTTTCAAAAAATATAAGCTGTTCATTTTAGTAACCTATACAGTTGTAATATCTTATTTCTTTTATGTTCGTTTATTTTCTAAAAACCTGGATACTTATCTAAACGATGAAAAGGATATTGCATTTATTATTCTTACTTTACCCATACCCATTCTAATTATGCTTTGGTTATTTGAACAATGGAAATGGTTAAGGACATTAAAAACAGAAAAAGGAAAAGCCGAGTTGGCTTTATTAAAAAGCCAGGTAAATCCACATTTCTTTTTTAATACATTAAATAATTTATATGGCTTAACAGTCGAAAAATCTGATAGTGCACCAGAAGTAGTTCTAAAACTATCTGATATGATGCGATATACTATTTATGAAGGGAAACAAGATGTTGTATCATTAAAAGATGAGATCAAATATTTAGAAAACTACATAGAGTTGCATAAGATACGGTATCAAAAAAAAGTGGTTATCACATTTGATTATACGTATGATGAAAATGATAAGGTTGCACCATTGTTGTTTATCATTTTGTTAGAAAATGCGTTTAAGCATGGTGTAGAACGGCTAACAAAAGATGCATATATTCATATTACTTTAACAACTAAAGACAATACTATTATATTTTGTATTGAGAATAATTATGAAGAACCAAAAGAAAATGACCAACATGGGATTGGGTTGGATAATTTAGAAGACAGATTAAAACTTATTTATCCAAAGAAGCATAAACTATTTATCGAAAAAGGCAAAACTGTTTACAAAACAACATTAGAGATCGAGACACAATGATACGATATATTATTATAGACGACGAACCAATTGCACATCGTATTATCGAAGGATATTGTGATAATCTACCACATCTAGAAAAAGTAGGTAACTGTTATAATGCTTTCGAGGCTATGCAAATGCTTAATAAAGAACAAGTAGATCTTATGTTTTTAGATGTGAATATGCCAAAATTATCGGGTTTCGAATTCTTAAAAACACTATCTAACCCTCCTAAGATTATTGTTACTACAGCATATAAAGAGTTTGCCATCGAGGGGTATGAACTAGATATTACAGATTACTTATTAAAACCATTTTCTTTTGAGAGGTTTGTAAAATCAATCAACAAAGCTGTTAATACGGCTACAAAAAATAAATCAGCAGTAACCACCTCTTCAATAGTTTCTAAACCAACTCGATTTTTTATTAAAGGAGATAAAAAATATCACCAAATTGCCACAGAAACAATTTTGTTTATTGAAGCTTATGGAAATTACACCAAACTCTATCTTAATGATGATATAATTGTGAGTCACGAAAAAATATCGTCTTTAGAAAAACTTTTGTTAAAAGACAATTTTATACGGGTTCATAAATCTTTTATTGTTGCTATCGATAAAATAAAAACTATCGAAGGAAATAGAATTTTGGTCGATACACACAAAATCCCTATAGGTCAGACATATAAAAGTAGTATTTATAAGCTCTATAGCTCTAATAGTTAGAAATGTATTGTTTTTCTGAAATAGAATTATAGTGTATATGCATTACACTAAAAAACTAATGGTATTTAGTTTTTGCAATTATAAATAAACGCTGGCGGAATGTTTTTAATACAAAGTGTTGTGCTAGTATCTGTAAAATTGTTTTTTAAGAATTCTAAATCTTTTTTAGAATATTGATATTGAATAAGACTTCCGCTATCTTTAAGTATAAATTTTACATCTTCAATTAATTGCTTTTTAAATGCGTGTTCAATATTAGCCAAAGGCAAACAAGAGATTACAAAATCCACTTTGTTTTCAGAAAAAATAGTAGCCAAATTTGACACACATGTGTTATGTATGGTTAAGCGTTCATCATTTATAGTTTTTAATATAGGCACAAAGGAAAGGTTTATTTCAAAGGAATGTAAATAAGAATTCATTCCTATTTTATTTAAAATTTGCTTTGTAATAATTCCATCTCCAGCACCTAACTCAATCACTACCAAATCTTTATTTCTATCCAAAGGTTCAATAAGTTTATTTGCTAATGTTTTAGAACTTCGAAATAAACTTCCTGTTTGTTTTAGGTTTTTTAAAGCAGTAATTGTGAAAAAGTTTGACATGATTTTTTGATTATGATTGATTTTTAATTGATGATGAACGTGCTTCCAAAGATATAAATTGAACATAAGACCAATTCTCCTAATAAAATAGAAGCCATAAATACAGGAATTTTGATTTTAATAGCGCCCGATAAGTAACAAATTAAATCTGTAGGTACTATTGGTAAAAAAGACCATAGAATAATATACAGATAACCATTTTTACTTAATAACCTATTTTTTATAAAATTGAATTTGGTGTTATTTTTCTCAAATACCTTAGAAAAACCTAATATATTCGAAAAAAAGTAGATTAGTAGTGATGATGCAAGAATCCCTAGTAAAGAAATAATAAGTACCCAAACTAAATTATTAGGAAATAATAACACCCCAGCAAAAATTAGAGGTGTACTAGGTAACAAAATGAAACCTCTTACAACGTGTACTAAAAAATAAGTCATCCAAGCGTATTTGTGAAACTGCCCTACAAAAGAAGCGATTTTTTCTTTTGTAAACAGAGCTGGATAAATAAAATATATCAACAAACATAAGGCAACAAGACCTACCCAGGTGTACTTTATTATGTGTTGAAGTTTTGATGACATTTTGGTCGTTTAAAATATGACGAATATGTTCAAAAATAGTTACACATTAAATCACTAGAGTATTAAAAACCTTGCTATGTGTTGCTTATATAAGAAATACTATTGTGTTTATAAAAAAAAGCCACACAATGCGGCTTCTTTTTTATCAATATAGGTAAGTTCAGGGGTTATTGATTAATTCTTAATCACCAGCTAAGAGCACATAAGAACTCGTTATAGGAGAGATACTGTATTCTTTTACATTTTTTATATTCTTTAGATACTTATCTGCTTCTTCAAAAGCAGTTTGTAATGCACTTAGACGTGAGTTTTTACTCACAACAATTGTCTTTGATATTGTATTTCCATTAACATATTCAATCGTCATTTTCCATTTTTTCACAGAATGAACATTTTTATTTTTTGATGTCTTCTCTTCAACATCTTTCTTACTTTCTGTTTTTTCTTTTTTATCAGTAGTAGGCTCTGTTTTATCAGGGGTTGCATTTCCTATAGATACGCAAAATAGTACTGTTGCAAATAAAAGTTTCATAGTTCGATGATTTGAATTTGTATGCAACGAATATACATATATTTTTTTAATAATCAAATATTTTTTTAATAAAAATTTATTTGATTAATCAAATTTTATATGTATGTTTGTCATTATGGTTAATAAAAAATTAAAAAGGCTCCTTAAAAAAAGTAAAGGAGCCAAAACGGTATACGGTATATCTAAAGCTTTAGGAGTTAGTCCACAGGCAGGAGATTATGTGGTTAAGCGAAAAGATCTGGTAAAAGATTTTGAGCGGCTAAAGAAAATTGCCGATTATATGGGAGTAGAAATAAAAGATATTATTGATTATAAAGAGAAATAATTGCATTTTTCTTCTCTTCTATTTTGGTGAATTCATACTTTAAGTATTGGATACGATATAGGGTTTGGGTATAAAATAAAATACCAACTAAGTTCTACTATTATAGAACTTAGTTGGTATTTTATATATGATATATATAATAATCACATATGAGTTATTTTATATCATGTTATTGTGACCTAATTCTTTTTAGCATTTCTTTTGCGTTTTCTCCTACTTCTCCTTTAGGATCCATTTCAATTGCTCTCTCATAATATTCGATTGCTTTTTCTTTGTTTTCTAGTCCCAAATAACTTTCTGCAAGACTATCCCAGGCATTTGCAGAGTTTGGAAATAACTTAGTATTAGATTCAAAAATAATTACAGATGTTTCTGGTTTATTGTTTTGTAAATAATAATATCCCATTGCATTGATCTCGCTTTCATTCATCATACCTGTTTGGGTTAATAAAACAAGTTGTTTGTATATAACATTCTTAGATTCTTGGTTTGTTGCTTTACTTTTTTCTATGGTTGTAAGAGCTTTTTCTAAAGGCCCAAAAAATAAATTTTTATATGTCACTGCTTTTGTTAGTGCCAATTCCTTTGCTTTTTCTAGAGCGTCATCTGCAGGCATTTTTATATCTGGTTGTACTCCTATACCTTCCCAATTGGTTTTGGTAATCTGGTTTATTGTTCTTGCAAAAGGTATAGCAATCCTAAACCCATTTGGTAAAGAAAAACCTCTGGTTGGGTGTGCTCCTCCTCCTGTAACTTCTCCTACTATAGTGGCCCTCCCTCTACTTTGCATAGTGTATGAAAAATCTTCGGCACCAGAAAATGTATAATCACTGGTAAGTATATAAACAGGTACTTTAGGTCTTTTAATTCCTTTTACATCTACCACCCATAATTCTTCGGTATGATCATTGGCACGAGAATAAATAGTATTTAGTAATAACTTCTCATTAAAGAAGTAACTCGATAAATAATTTACCGTAGTCGGGCTTCCTCCTCCATTTCTTCTCATATCGATAATGATAGCATCTGCAACAAGCATATCATTCATTACCTGGTCTATTTTTGCTAAATGTTCCTTAGAACCACCAAAAAAAGCAAGATCGATATAGCCAATATTAGATTTCATAAGTTTAAACCCTCTAAGCATAGGAGATCTATATCTGGATAAATTTTCTATAAAAGAAGCTTTTGCATCTTTTTTAAATTGTTCTGGTGGTTTGGGAGATAAAAAACGTAGATGCTTGTCTTTCGTGATTTTTCGTAATTCCTGGGTGAGTGTTTTGGCAAAATCTTTGGGAGATCGATTATCAAAAAAACCTTTTTTCATCAATGCATCCAAATGAGCATTGGTTTCTTTTGCTTTATCTAAGAAGATATAGTTTTCTTCTAATAATTTTTGTACTTCTTTAATAATTTCATTATTAGATTGGCCAAAAAAAGATGTTGTAATGAAAAGAAATGCGATTACTATTTTACTTTTCTGTAATACTGTTTGTTTCATGAAAGTTGAATTATTAATTATTGCAAGTGATTTTTACAAAGTGTAAATTAATAAAGAAAAATCTATGAAAAATAGAATGAAATTAACCTCTAGAGTGTATTTCTCTATATTCGTCTAAACTCATTGGGTTTAAATCCAGTACAAAGTTTAAAAGTTTTAGAAAAGTGACTTTGGTCAGAAAAACCACAAAGAAATGTAATTTCGGTGAGAGGTTTGTTCGTATGTTTTAAAAATAAAATTGCTTTTTCTATTTTAATCCTACGCATATACTCTCCTAGTGTACAATTAAAATATTTTGAAAAGTATCTGGAAATTGTAACCGGATGTATCTGTACTTTTTCTGATAACTCCTTTAAGGTAATAAATTCATCCCATCGATCGCATAATAACTCTCGAATAGTATCAACCCATATAGGTTTATAATCGGTCATCTTATGATGTCCAGAAAAAAAGGTGAGTAACGATGAATGAATCGAATCTGAAGAAGATATATCATCAATCTTTAATTCCTTATATATTTTTAATAGTTGAAACTGAACTGTAGTATTTTTAAGAATCGAAGTCCTAAAATCTGAAGTTGATAGTTCATTTTTTATAAAAAAAGAATTATCTATTTCTACATTTAAATTCTCTGACGGAAATGCAGTATGCCTATTACGATGCACCTCTAGCTTATCGTACAACACAATACTTCCCGGAAAAATTTGAATATCTTTTCCTTTTCGAGATTCTAAATTACCGCCTTGCAAAACCAAAGAAAGATGGTATTTTTCATGAGAATGCCAATCTTCTGAAACTGGTTTATGGTATTTCACCATAGAAATATCATAATTTCCAAAAGAAAAATGTTCTGTTGTTTTTCCCAAAAATTCCTTACTTCTTAATGCAATCATAATGTGTATCACTAAAAAAGAATCTTTCTTTCTAAAAGATCGAATTCATAAATTGTATAGAAACAAAAATAATACCATTAAAATAATCATGAAGGTTTATTTTTTTAGTTTAACATGTTAATCACACCCCATCTATTTTATCTAAAACCAGTTTTCGATAGGATTTACCAATAGGTAAAGTAGTAGCACTATTCAGTATTAACTGGTTGCCTTCTATTAGTTTTAATTCATTAAAATTAATGACATAAGATTTATGAATTCTTATAAAGTCATCTTTAGGAAGTTTATCAAAAAAATCTGATAATGTATTGGGTGTTAAAATCATAGTATCGGTAAAGATCTTAATATAGTTACCATAAGCTTCTATGTATTGAATATCTTTAAAAAGTACCTTAATTAATTTCTTATCACTTTTCACAAAAATAGAAGTCGTTGTTTCATCTTTTTCTGAAAGGCGCATTACTGTAGTATCTGTTATATTTTTTTTCTGAATTTTTGTAACTGCCTGGATAAAACGCTCTAATGAAAAAGGTTTTAATAAATAATCAGTTACCGACAATTCAAATCCTTCAATAGCGTACTCTGGATATGCAGTTGTGATAATTACATCTGGTCGTTTCTGCATTGTTTTTAATAAACTTAAACCTGATAATTTTGGCATATTAATATCTAAAAAAAGAATATCGGCAGATTCATTTTGAAGAATTTTCATAACCTCAAAAGCATCTTTACAAGATGCTAATACTTCCAAATTGGGGATTTGCTCAATATAATTTTCTAATATCTGACGAGCAATAGGCTCATCATCGGCAATAATGCATTTTAAAATCTCCATTTATAATTTTAAAGTTAATTGAACTTCGAACTCTTCTTCTTTTTTAGTAATATTCAAGGTATGTCTTTCTGGGTATATTAAGGTCAATCGTTTTTTTACATTTTGCAAACCAATACCACTTTTACCTTTTTCGAGATCAGATTCATTATGACTTTTATAATCAGCGGTATTTATACAACTAAACCATAATTCATCTTCGATTATCTGAGAAGTAATCACTACTCTACTCTCTCCTTTTTTAGATACTCCCAAATGCTTAAAAGCATTTTCTACAAACACAATTAAAAGCATTGGAGCGATATTTAAAGTACTCATTTCACCAGAAGTACTCAATACTATCTCTGTTCTATCTTCTAAACGTATACGTTCTAAAGACACATAATTTTGTAAATATTGAATTTCCTTTTGTAAAGGCACCAATTGTTCTTTGGTATCATATAAGCTATATCGCAGTAAATCTGAAAGTTTTAACATTAAACCTGGTAGTTTATCAGAGTTCACAACAGATAAACCGTATAAATTATTTAATGTATTAAACAGAAAATGCGGGTTTAATTGTGCTTTTAACAATTTTAGTTCAGCATCTTTTATTTCTTGCCTACGAGTAAAACTATCTTTTGCAATTTTTATCGCTGAGCTAAATAATAAGGCCAATACCATTACAGAAAAAAGATTGTATAGCATCGACCATTCGAATTTCTGAAACTGTTTACTCATAAAAAAAACGGCAATACTACTAAACAAAAAAGCATTCAAACAAAAAAGTCCAATTCCCAAAAGTTTATTTTTCCTGTTAAATAGCGGTAGTATTTTTAGGTTGTTTATATACACAGGAACAATAAGGTATAGTGTTATCCATATAGCAGTAAGAAGCCTGTTTTCTGACTGAATTGACATTACGAAAATTAACGTAGTAAAAAGCCATACTACAAGATTCTGTACAAAACGATTACCTATCCATTGATCTAATTTGGACATATTTTTTCTTTAAATGTTCTCAAAAGTACTAGAAAATGCTTCTAAAACATAGATATTAATGATCAAAGGAGTTCTTTTGATTGTAAACGTCTTCAATATACTGATGAAAGAAACAAACTCACCTTTTATACTATTGATCATTAAATCCGGCACATTGATCATTCTTTCTTTTTAGTGTATTGACTTACCCTCATTTTTGAAGTGTTAATTCAAAAAATCAATCAACATGAAATCAATTGTAAACCTATGCCTTCTTATTGTACTATTTATTATTAGCATAATAAAAACTTTTGTTGCAATCTAAAAAGACGAATTATAAAAATATATCAAAACCTCTAAAAACAATAATAAAATGAAACTAGATATACAAAACGTATCCAAAAAATATAACAGCAATAAATATGGTTTAAAAGAATATACCTTAAATATCGAGAATGGTATTTTAGGGTTACTTGGTCCTAATGGAGCAGGAAAATCTACACTATTAAAAATGATCGCTACGATTAGTAAACCTTCAAATGGAAGCATTTTATTAAACAAAAACAATATTGTAAAAGATCCAAATTATATGCGAAAACAACTAGGATATCTACCTCAGGATTTTGGAGTATATCCCAACTTGAATGCTTATGAATTCTTAGAATACATGGCTGCACTAAAAGGTATCGGAGGAGCACAATTAAAACAAAGAATTACATTTCTTCTGGAAGGATTAAACTTAGCCGAAGTAGCCAAAAAGCCTATTGGTAATTATTCTGGAGGAATGAAACAACGTATCGGGATTGCTCAGGCATTACTTAATCATCCTAAAATATTACTATTTGATGAACCAACCGTTGGTTTGGACCCTGAAGAACGTGTGCGTTTTAGAAATTTAATTTCAGAATTAGCCAATGATTGTATCGTTATTTTATCCTCGCACATTGTTTCTGATATTGATACCATAGCCGATCAGGTAGCTATAATGAAAGAAGGTCAGTTATTATGTCAGGGAAATCAAAAAACTATTATAGATACTGTAAAAAACAAAGTATTTGAAATCACAGTGAATAAAGAAAATGCTCTCAATTTTATAAAACAACGTATTGTTCTAAATACTATTCGAAAAAAAGAAACAGTTACTGTACGATACATCTCAGACACAGTAATAGAATCATCAATACCATGTGAAGCAACCTTAGAGGATGCCTATCTGTATACTACTAAAAAATAATACAATCCACTTATGAAAAATTTTATAACGATAATAAAATCAGATTATTTACAACGTACCCGTAGCTACGCTTTTTTAATCACTCTATGCATTAGTCTTGCTGTAGCGTATTCATTTATCCCTGCTCCGGGTGCAACCTATTCAACTATTCGAATTGGAGATTACCTAGGTTTTTATAATTCCCCCTGGATAGGTTATGTAACAGCAATCATGACCAGTATTTTTCTTTCTTTAAGTGGTTTTTATCTGGTTAACGGTACAATTAAAAATGATATTAATAGTAAAGTCGGTCAGATCATAGCCACTACAAGAGTTTCAAATTTTGGATATCTATTATCTAAAACAATTAGTAACTTTCTGGTTTTATGCACTATAGCATTTATTATATTTCTAATGAGCATAATATTGTTCTTCTTATACAATGAAAGGTTTTCTTTTGAAATACTTCAATTTATTACCCCATACAGTCTCATTGCCATTCCATCATTATTCTTCATTTCGGTATTGGCTGTACTATTTGAAGTATTTTTCATTCAAAAATCTATACTTCAGAATGTTCTCTTTTTCTTTCTTTTTTCGATACTGGCCATTTATGACCATACCGATACATCAAAGAATTTTTATTTAGATGTATTTGGCACTAAGATCATTACATTTCAAATGGAAGAAACTGTAAAAAATACTATAGGTAAAGAAGATTTAGGCCAGTTAAACATTGGATTCGTATTAGGAAATGTATCTGAAGCTAATCATTTTCTTTTTAGTGGAGTAGATTTTCCTATAGGTTATATTTTAAGTCGTATGGGATGGGTCATTTTCGGAATTCTTTTACTTGGCCTTGCCTCATTGTTTTTTCATAGATTTAGAGTTAAAGAACCTTTTCAATTAAAAAATAGGAAAACACTCTTACAAACCAAAATTGATAATGATATCGATATTTCTATACTTCCAAAAGTTGCTCTCTCATTTAAAATATTTCCTCTTATAAAAACCGAATTTATTTTACTGGTACGAAGTGGATATAAATGGTTATGGATATTAAACATTGCAGGTATGTTAGGGTTATGTTTTGCTCCTCTACCTATTGCCCATCAAATGATATTGCCCATACTATGGTTTTTGCAAGTAAGCAGATGGTCTTCTTTGGTAACCAAAGAGCGAATATTTAGCACACACTTCTTTACTTTTGCTTCATATCAACCACTTAAAAGGCTTTTGCTTTCTCAAATATTATCTGGAATCCTATTGGCTCTCTTACTTGCTTTGCCTCTATTATTAAGGTATATGATACAGCTTGATTTTATGCATATTATTTCTATTATACTAGGTGGAATTTTTATCGTTTCACTTGCTGTTCTAACTGGGATTTTGACCAAAGGCAAGAAATTATTTGAAATCTTATTCTTTATGATCACTTATGCCAATATTAATGCAATACCATTTACAGATTATTTTGGGGGCTTACATCACCAATATAGCTATCTCGGCGGTATTGTTATTCTGGTAGTGATATTGCTAACCATTAGCTATAGTATTAGAAATATTGAGTTAAAAAGAATCTAAATACAATCCATATTTCAATCAAAAAAGCTTCCGGAAATATAATTCTCCGGAAGCTTTTATTATGTAGATAAAAAATCACTTTGTTATAATAAACTTTTTGGTAATCGTTTTGTTACCCGTATTGACCTCTAAAAAGTACATTCCATTAGATAAACGTGCTACATTGATTTTATCATTAGATAATTGATTTTGCATTACCGTTTGTCCCATATAGTTAACGATTCTAAAGGATACATTTTTTTGATTTACATTTTTTATAAATAACACTCCGTCTCTTATCGGATTTGGATACAATACCAAATCATTTACCAAAGAAGGTGCATTTCCCTTAGAAAGTAAAGATGTACTGATATTTACCGTATAATCTTCTACTTCTCCGTAGGTAAAGGTATCACATGGTCCAGATGCTGTACTGTATTTCATAGACACACGCATTCTTGTATTACCTGCCACAGCTGTAGTAGGAACATCAAAGTTAAAAGATTGATTAGCACTACTATTGGATAAATTTGATACAATCTGTTCAGCGGCATCAAAAGTACCATCTTGGTTATAATCAATCCATATACTCCAATATTCTCTATACGCCGTATTTGCAAAACCTGCACTTACTACAATTGTATTTGTTCCTGTTCCGATATTCGCAATTAAATTGGTAAAATCTCCATATCCTCCATTTGCAGCTGTTGTATTTGTAATACCACCTAACTCTACATAATCGATATATTCATAGCTTACATTATTTCCTTTAGAAGTACAATACGTAATTGAGGTGTCTGATGTGGTAGCACTAGCTGTATTACTAGATGAAGAAGTATTTCCTGCCGCATCTTTAGCCTTTACAGAAAAAGTATAGCTGGTATTAGGAGTTAACCCAGTAACAGTATAACTTGTGCCTGTTGCGGTAGTAACCAAAGTAGTCCCCTGGTATACTTCATATCCTGATACTCCTATATTATCTGTCGAAGCATTCCAGGATAATCCAATAGTAGTCGAAGTAACCGACGATGTTGTGAGTCCTGTTGGTACAGAAGGAGCTTCTGTATCTGGTGCAGAAGATTTTATACTAATATTATCTATTGCCATATCACTTCTAAAACTTGATCCTGTAGTACCTTTAAATTGTAGTTTTATGACCGATCCCGCATATGCAGTAAGATCGATTGTTGCTTGGTTCCAACTATTACCCAGGCCTCCACTCTTTGTCCATAATGAAGTATAATTAGCTCCATCATCGGTACTCACTAAGACTTCCATACTTCCCATATTTGATCCATACATATGATATCCAAATTCTAAAGAAATCCCAGAAAGAATTGCCAAATCAATACAGGGGCTATTAAGAAGTGCTGTCTTATTTGGACTTCCCGGTGGTGTAACATTTGTAGATGCCTCGGTATATAAATAAAAAGTACCGTCTTGAGCAGACGAAGGTCCTGTAGAAGATGAAGAGGTTCCTCCAGAATCTCGTGTCCAATCAATATCATCTCCTGTAGCATTCGTCCAAAGCCCTAAATCGGTCTCAAAACTTTCTGTATAAGGAAAACTATTTATCCCCGTACAAGCTTGAGTATCTGTAGTTGTAAAGTTTATTAAAGCACTATAAGGAGAGCTTGCCCCTCCTGCACAATTACTTCTTACCTGAGCTTCATATTGAGTTGAAGCGGTTAACCCGGTTATATTAATTGTATTAGTATTTGATGATAAAGTAGTCCAATTCGAACTTCCTGTTGCACGATACCTTGCATCATATGTAGCTCCAGAATTTGCATTCCAGTTCAATGTTGCTGTTGTAGGTTGTATATTTGATGCTGCTAATCCTGTTGGTGCTGTTCCACCTATTGGTGTTAACTGAACATTTTTAACCACTGCAACATAGTCTGCTACTGTTACCCCAGTTAAAGTAAGTGATTCATAACATTCTGCTTCGTACAAAATATTATAAGTTCCTGCTTTTATTGGTCTGTAATAATCTCCTTCAGGTAATTCTGTGGGTACCCAGGAATCATAACTCTCACGACCTACAACAGTTACTTTTGCTTGTATTGGCTGGTTGGTTGATGCATCGGTTACTACTCCGCGAATACCATAATTTACTTGTTTCAAAAATGCCAGAAGAGCTTCTCTGTTATAGTTCCAATAATTTACCAATTGATTAGCCGGAGGGGTTTTATTATTTGACAGTTCAACAGTTACTTCTCTTCCTTTATGATTATATATTTGGTAATCCTGTCTCCCTCCTTGTACCTCATACCAAGCATACCCATTTGTAATCCCATTATTTTGTCCGGTAAAATATCCAGCAGGACTATTAGCCTGACAGTGATCTCTGTATTCTTTAGATACATAAATGAAGTAATCCTCATCAGGATGTGCTCCTGCATAGGTATCCCACGGATAATTAATTAACTCTATTCCTCCATGAAAATTAGCAGACAATACAAAATGTTTGGTATCTGCAAAATTCATAAAAGCAATAGTCTCTGTCTGATAACTGTTACCATCGGGATGTGCCCCATCATCTGGATCAGGATAATTTCTATTTAAATCTACATTATTAGCATTTCCTCGGGTAGCATTAGCTACAGATGTATTATTAGCACTATTGCGATAGGTACCATCAGGATTTGCCAGTGGATTAATCCATACTTCATTATTATCTAAAAGATTTTTGATCTCGGCATGTTTTGGGTGACTTGTATTGTTATAAGCTCCTAATAAATAGTCAATAAGATTAAGCATCATAGGATATCCAGCAATCTCGTCACCATGCATAGATGATGTATACATTACCCGAGGTTCCTGCTCGTTTTGGTTTACATTATCTGATAATTTTACAAATAATATCGATTTATCCCCTTCTCCTGTAGCCCCGATATTTTCTACCTTACATAAAGACGGATTATTAGTAGCAAAATCATTCATCATTGTTACATAATCTGCATATGTTGGATATGCAGTAAGAGGAAACGTAGCTGCTTTTATCGCTAGATCAGAAGTCATGGTTCTATACCCTACAATATTATCTTCTGAAGTGAGGGTAAAAGGAACATTCTTTTGTAAGAAAGAAGAAAACTGGCTTTTATTAGCCATTACCTTAACACTATTGGTATTTTCATCAAAATGAACAATAGCTAATTCTTTGGTAATAGTCTTTAATTCTGCTTTGTTGTTGATTGTGAAGCTAAAAATTACTTCACCTTTTAGGTTCAGGTATTCATTGGCGAGCTCTTTATTACTTTTTTGCGCAAAAAGAGAAATGCTCATGGTGCAATACACCAACAGCATTAACATGATGTTTTTTTTCATTGGTTTTAAGAGTAATTTAAATTGAGTTAATATTCAGGTTTTAATGATATCGTGTAATAAATATCAAACCTAAAGGTACTAAATTCGTGAGAATTAAGTAGAAACGTTTTTTCCTTGTTTTTACAGAAAGTTCCTTTTAATCCTTTCTTATAGAAAGCATTATAAAAAACACCCCAAAATAATTACTGTAAATATCTTGTGTAGATACTTTATTTTTAGCATTATATCACCATCCAGTTCGTAGTAGAAGTCTCGGGAGTAATTTCGACTTCATAATCTCCCAAATCTCCTATTTTTTCTGGTAGTTTTCCTTGAGAAAGCGCATTAAACATAGGTGTAGGATCTGCATCAAATGTAACGACCCTAAGAGTTTCATCCATCAAAGTATCAAGTACAGCAACTTCGTAATTAAGTAATCGATCTAACCAAGGAAGTTTATAATCTTTATGTATTAGATAAGCGGCAAAATTCTTAGCTTCTTTATGACTTAGTTGTTCTGGTGGATATTGTTTCCAAAAATCATTAAGAATTGCAGCAAATACTTCCATCCCTAACACCAACATCATATATCGTGTAGTAAGTTTAAATATTCGAGCTACCATAGAAGCTCTAAATTCTTTTATTAGTTTTTGATATGTTTTAATTCTTTCTTCATTCTTTAGCACATTATGTTCATCAATTCGGCCAATAACATGATTACCCAATATATTTTCCCATTCTACAGGGTCAAATTCTTGGTTAAGTTTTTGAATATTACATACGGTTTTTGGTAATTTTTCTTCTTCAGGGATATGATACTGCTCTTTTCTATTTTCCCAAAGCTCTCTTACTTTTTCCATTTCAGAAATAATAAGAGCATCTCCAACTACCGGAATATAAGAATCAAATATCTCATAAGTAACAGCTTTTAAATTAATAAGATCGGGTAAAATTTCTTTTGTAATGGCAAGTAATCTTTTATCTATAGGTCCAGAATGAGAATCCATCCATAAATTATTTAATTCTGTCCCTCCTGCAATATGCATTTCTATCACATGTTCTAATGGTATTTCTTTTAAGAAATCTGTGATACTTTGACGACCATTTAACTGGTTGGCAAAAATATTATGAATGTCTAATAATACTCCACAACCTGTTTCTTTACACAATTCTGCCACAAAACTTCCATCATTCATTTCATGACTATTGGGTTTTAGGTAATTTACTCCGGTTTCAATAGCAATTGGTTTTCCTATTTTATCTTGAAGATACTTTATGTTTCGTATGGCTAACTCTAGCCCTTTTTTCGTTTGGCATGGCGGAAGAAAAAAACCAGTATTAAATTCGGTAGTGGCATTAAAACTAAGATGTTCTGTTACCCAGGGACTATCGAAAAGAGCTGTTGCATACCTAATTAATGCCAGCTGATCATTTTTGGGCAGTAAGCTCCCTCCCACGGGCGCTCCTATACTATGCACCAGTTTATGATATGGTAGCTTGTTTATTTCTTCAAAAACTTCTGTCGGTACCTTCAAATTGTCATTTTTATCTCTGATGCACAGCGTTTGAGGTTCTATTTCAAAAGTATCAATTAACCCATTAGGAAAATTAATATTGCCCACTGTTGGTGAGTAAATAATGCCTACCCCAAGTTGCGGTAGGCATTCTAACTCAAGTGTTTTTTTAAGTACACCCATAATTTGCTTTAAAAATTAAAATCAAACTGGTTTTGAAAGAAGATATCATTCCCCGAACAACATGCCAGGCACCCTATTTCTTCAAAAATACTTTTTATAGCCTCATCAATCTTACCAATATCATAGGATACTGCCGGAGATACCCCAACATTTAGAGTTTTTGTTGCTAATAGTTTACTAGGTTGTGGAGAAGGATCTCTAAAAGCCAGTGATCTTGAAACTACATTTTCCCTCGGGTCTAAAACGTAATCTCTAATCGTTTGAAAATAGCAATCTACACCAGAGAAACATTTTGGACATCCTAATTCATCTAACAGCTCATAAATACTATTTTGAAAGGCTTTTGCATCATATGCAACTTTTGCTGGGATCGATAATCTTACTGCCCCTCTTCCCACTCTTTGATTAATTTTCATCTTTTTTGTGTTTTAATTATTAATTACATAAAAATAACAACATAATCATTTGTAAAACAGAGTTTTAATACTATAAAACACAAGGTAAACCCCCCATAGATACATGGGGTTTATACTCCTTAAAAATCTATAATAATATTAACAGTGTTCACCAAAGTATTATGATCAAAATACCGTATATTTAAGGATAGATCCTTTCTTGTCAACACATTACACATGTAGACAATACACACACATTTTATTACTTAAAAATCTTTAAACCTAAAATTATGAGTATCTCACAAGCATCTCCTAAACGTAAAATGGAAAGACCCAACTTTAAGGACCAATATGATAATTATATTGGAGGAAAATGGACCTCACCAGTAAAAGGCTTATATTTTGAAAACATCTCCCCGGTTGATGGAAATAGCTTTACCAAAGTGGCTCGTTCTACCAGTGAGGATATAGAACTTGCCATTGACGCTGCATGGGCTGCTGCGCCAGAGTGGAATAATTCTTCTGCCACATATCGTAGTAATTGCCTGTTAAAAATTGCAACAGTATTAGAAGAAAATTTAGAAGTGCTAGCCCGGGCAGAAACCTGGGATAATGGAAAAGCATTACGTGAAACTCTTGCCGCAGACCTTCCGCTGGCAATTGATCATTTTAGATATTTTGCAGGAGTAATTCGTGCAGAAGAAGGCTCGGTTAGTGAACTCGATGCCAATACAGTATCTATAAATGTACCCGAACCTTTGGGGGTTGTTGGGCAAATTATCCCATGGAATTTCCCTTTATTAATGGCTACCTGGAAAATTGCTCCGGCACTGGCAGCAGGGAACTGTGTTGTTTTAAAACCAGCAGAACAAACTCCCGTAGGAATTATGATTTTAATGGAACTCATCGAAGGAATACTTCCTGCTGGTGTTCTTAATGTAGTGAATGGCTTTGGAGTTGAAGCGGGCAAACCCTTAGCATCGAGTCCGCGTATTAATAAAATAGCCTTTACAGGAGAAACTACTACAGGGCAACTTATCATGCAATATGCATCAAAAAATATCATTCCGGTTACTCTGGAGCTTGGAGGAAAATCGCCAAATATCTTTTTTGAAAGTATTATGGAAGCCGATGATGAGTTTTTTGATAAGGCTTTAGAAGGAGCAGTAATGTTTGCTCTCAATCAGGGTGAAGTATGTACTTGTCCTTCGAGAATTTTAATTCAGGAAAGTATATATGACCAATTTATAGAACGTGTAATTGAGCGTACTGAAGCTATTAAATTAGGACACCCATTAGATCCCGAAACAATGATGGGAGCTCAGGCTTCTAGTGATCAATATGAAAAAATACTAAATTATCTTTCTATCGGAAAAGAAGAAGGATGCGAAGTGCTAACAGGAGGAGAATCTGCTTATATCGAGGGCCTCGAAAATGGCTACTATATACAACCAACACTTCTAAAAGGAAATAACAAAATGCGTGTATTTCAGGAAGAAATCTTTGGCCCTGTAGCATGTGTTACTACGTTTAAAGATCAGGCAGAAGCCATTGAGATAGCTAATGATACACTCTATGGATTAGGTGCAGGTGTATGGACCCGCGATACTCACCAGGCATATCAGGTTTCGAGAGCAGTACAGGCAGGTCGTGTATGGGTAAATTGCTATCACACTTATCCAGCACATGCGCCGTTTGGAGGGTATAAAAAATCTGGTATCGGAAGAGAAACCCACAAAATGATGCTTAATCACTATCGCCAGACTAAAAATATGCTTATATCATACGATAAAAAAGCGATGGGTTTCTTCTAAAAAATGAAAAAAATGATATCACGTATTAAGATTACCGATGCGGCAAAAGCTGTAATCGATACCCTTACTGCAAAACACGGGGAGTTGATGTTTCATCAAAGCGGAGGATGCTGCGATGGCTCCTCCCCGATGTGTTTTCAAAAAGGAGAATTAATGATTAACGAAACAGACATCTGGCTGGGCAATATCCATGGTTGTGATTTTTATATGTCTGAAAACCAATTCGAATATTGGAAACATACACAATTAACAATAGATACTGTAAAAGGTAGAGGGTCTAGTTTTTCGCTAGAAATCCCTATGGGAATTCGTTTTGTAATCAAATCAAGAATATATACTGAACAAGAAATGAAAGAGCTAAGCGCTATCCACATTGGTGAAATATAGATGATCAAACAACAAGTCATATCCACTATTCGACACAGTATTATAGTAACATTAATTATTTATATTAGTCTATATCAAAAATCGGATCAATCTCTGATAATATTAAGGTTAATAAAAAAGTGAAAAACCATATCTGGATGAAGAACTTACTCTTATAAAATTAGCTCAACGTATTCCCACCACAGATAAAAAACTATCTGCACTTTTAAATCAGTACATGAATGTCTCTTTCTATGATATTATTAATACTTATCGTGTACATGCTGTAAAAGAAAAAATAAATTCTGCCAAATACGAAAACTATACGCTTTTGGGGATAGCGTATGAATGTAGTTTCAATTCTAAAACCAGTTTTTACAGGATATTCAAGAAAGAAACAGGCCTTTCTCCTTCAGAATATAAAAATAGCCTTTAATATTTTTATAAAATTAGTTCCAATGTATCCATTGGAACGTATGGTACTCATTTTATTTTTTGATTTGTAGTCTAAAATATTCTAATACATGATAAAGATAGTTCTAGTAATAGCCCTGTTTGTGTTAAACCAGATATATTCACAAGACAATAATAATGAAGAACATATTAACTCTTTGAGCTGCGAATTGAAAATGCTACAAAGACAAGGGTATATTAATGGGTTTTCTGTTGCTATCGTAAATAAAGATGCTGTTTTATATAAAAAAGGGTTTGGGTATGCAGATGTGTTGAAGAAAAAAGAATATACATCTCATACCATACAAAATATTGCTTCGGTTTCTAAAACACTGATCGGTATTGCTTTAATGAAAGCTCAGGAACAAGGAAAACTAAACCTGGATGATCCCATAAATATACATTTACCATTTACCGTGATCAATCCTCATTATCCTCAAATACCAATAACAATAAGACATTTAGCTACACATACATCTACGATACTAGATACCCAGTACTATGACAAATCTTATATTCTGAACAATAATAAAGGCGTAAATGAAGGTATACTCATGAAAAAATATCGAATTTTTAATGATCCCGAAGAAACTATTGCTCTACCGATTTTTTTGAGAAATTTACTTTCAAAAGATGGGGAATGGTACAGAAAGAAAAACTATCTCAAAAATGAACCTGGGTCCATTTTTAAATATAGTAATATAGGAGCAACTCTGGCTGCTTATATTATAGAACAAGCAACAGGGATTCCTTATGACGAATATACCACTACACATATTTTACAACCACTAGCTATGAATGCATCGGGTTGGTCATTTGATACAATAGATATGGATAATCACTCTGTACTTTACTCCAGCATTAAAGATAGTTTACCAAAATATTCTCTTATTACTTATCCCGATGGAGGTTTATTAACAGATATAAACGATTTTAGCAAGTATCTTATCGAACTCATCAAAGGATATTATGGAGTAGGTACTTTATTGGATAAAAACAGTTATTCAGAATTATTTAAAGAACAATTTTCTTCTAACAACTTACCTAGTAGAAATACAAAAAATCCATATAATGAGGAGTATAATAGTGGCCTTTTTATGGGAATAACTCCCGTTGGTTATATTGGTCATACAGGTAGTGACCCTGGGACCGAGACCTATATGTTTTTTGATCCTAAAACCGGAACAGGTAAGATATTAGTGATCAATACAGCTATTGTTTCAAAAGAAGATTACAGGCATTATAAAGCTATAATGAGTGTTTTAGACAAATACGAACGTCTCTTAACACAGGAATCAAAGATATAAGTAGTAAAATTAATTGTTTTTGGTTCCTACCAAAATCCAAATCGTCTTATCAGATTCATTTTTCCATTTTCCAAAATCTTTAATTTCGTTAGAGATCGTAAATCCTGCTTTTTGCAATTCTTTCTTCGCATATTTTAAAGATAATGTATGTGCTTCCGTTTGTTCTGCCCTTGATGTATTGAGCATATGTTTTTTTAATTTCTCAATGATTACAATCCTTCCTCCTTGTTTTAGTGCATTTTTTATATGATCCAGTATTTTCATGTAATCATCCATTTCATGATATGTATCCATTACAACAACTACATCCAATGTTTCGTTTGGTAATTTAGGATCATCATAATCTCCAACAATGGTTTTTATATTTTGAAGCTTACGATCTTTAATATATGTATTTAACTTATCAATCCTATCTTCTCTTACATCTACTGCATAGACTTTTCCAGATTCTCCTACTTTTTGGGCCAAATGTATTGTAAAATATCCTTCGTGGCAACCAACATCTGCAACTGCATTACCTTCCTCTACTCCTGCAAGTTTAAAAATTCCAGATACATTCATCCAGGTATCTCTTTCTTCCCAATCCGTTTTTTTGTATTGGGCATAACTCATCTCTACTATCAATATCAAAACTGATAAAACTAAAAACTGTATTCGTTGTTTTTGCATACCAAATATTTTTACAACTCCTTTAGTTTTCAAAATACTTTTAAATAGAGTACAGTAGATCGATTTTATGAAAATTTTGTGTTTTCGGGGTATTAGTATTACTCTACAAACACTCGATCTTCTCCCTTAAACTCGGGAGTTTGAACAGAAATTACTTTCAACGGTATTTTGGATAAGACTTTTACAGCATGTATAGTTTGTTTTGGTATAGTAACCCAATCCCCTTTTTCTACGATAATTTCTTTATCATTTAATTGAACACTTGCTCTACCTTCTAATACAAATACCTGTTCTGTATGTTTTATATGTTTATGAAGTCTAACATTCTTTTTAATCCATATTACAAAAGTCGAAGTATTTGCATCGCTATACACTTTTTTAACTAGTATATTATCATAATTCTGATCCGGTTCAAAATCCAGAATTGCATTCTTAGTTTGTGCAAAAAGCCCTGTTGAAATGATGAAATAACAAATAATGGGTATAACTTTCATGAATTTCTATTTTAGCAAATTAGATTATGATTTTTCGGATTCAAACTTTGCACCAGTTGGTGCTCGATATCCTAAAAAAGGGAGTTTTAATAATTTGCCCACATTTGCATTTGAATCCACATCGGGATAGGTATCTACCCCATATATCAAGTTTTCATTTCGTATTTTGGAAAAAGTGCCAAAAATTCTATCCCAAATAGAAAAGATATTACCATAATTTGTATCTGTATAGGGCAATACATAATGATGGTGTACCTTATGCATATCTGGAGAAACTATAATCCAACTTATCATATCATCTATTTTTTTTGGTAAAGATATATTGGCATGATTAAATTGAGATAATACAACAGATAAAGATTGGTACAACATAATAATACCTATAGGTGCTCCCACAATAAATACGGCCAAAGTGGTAAACAAAAACCGAATAACACTTTCTCCCGGATGGTGTCTATTAGCTGTTGTAGTATCTACATGATTATCGGTATGATGTATAAGATGAAACATCCATAATGGTTTTATGATATGTTGAACATAATGTGCCAACCAAGCTCCTATTAGATCCAGTAAAGCTATACCTAGTAGTATTGTTGCCCATAACGGTAATGCTAACCATTGCAATACTCCAAATTGATTAGCTACCGTCCAATCGCTGGTTTTAAGTAATATAAAAGCCAATACAAAATTTATAACTATAGTAGTTAGTGTAAAAAATATATTAGGCCATGCATGTCTAAACTTTTTATAATTAAATTTAAACAAAGGCATAGCATATTCTATAAGCCAGAAAAGAGTAATCCCACCTACCAAAATTAGGCTACGATGGGATGATGGTATTGTTTCAAAATAACTAATTATACTTTCCATACACACAAAGTATTCTATTTTTTAATAACTAGACAATTGTTTTGCTATAAATATGATTGATATAATGGTAGTTTGTTTTAATATGCAACTTTTTTGTTGCATATTAAATATATTTATATATATTTGCAACCATATAGTTGCATATTAATTTTAAAAACAAAATAAAAATGAAAGATGTAATAATCAAAGAGAAAATACTTAATCACCCTATCGATAAAGTATGGAACGCTATAATCGATGCCAAAGAGATTTCGACTTGGTTTATCGAGGCGGATTTTAAAGCCGAAACAGGATACCAATACACCTTTAATGCTTCTGGAGGAGAATGTTCTCCAATAAAAGGTGAAGTAAAACAGGCAAATCCCTATACTTTAGTATATTCGTGGATTGTAACAGAAAAACCTTTAGAGACTACTGTAAAATGGGTACTAGAAGAGGTTGAAGAAGGCACCAAATTATATCTAGAACATTCTGGAATCTCAGGTTACCAAGGAGAAACTGCCGTTGAAATGTTTAATAGTTTTAATGGTGGATGGGATAATTGTATATCTGGGTTAACAGATTATCTAAAACAAATGATTTATGCAGGATAAAATTACCAAAATATTAAAGGCAATTGCAGACCCCACCAGGCGTGAAATTTTTCACGCTTTGGTGGTTGCAACTACTGCGCTACCTATAACTCAGATATCAAGTCAATTTGATATTAGTCGCCAGGGGATTACCAAACACCTAAAAACTCTGGAAGAAGCAGGTTTGGTTAATATAGATACCAAAGGAAGAGAGCGTTTTTGCTATGCCAATGCTAATCCATTAAAAGAAGTAAATCAATGGCTAAAATTTTACGAACAGTTCTGGGATAGTGCTCTGGATGATTTAAGTAATTATTTAGACAATATGTCCTAATGTTATCATGTATTCAATATTAGGTGTTAGCATCTTTTTCTAGTTTTTCTGTAATCCACTTAATTGCCTCTTCAATATTCTCGAAAGATACAATACCTTCTTGATAAAACATATTTTCTATTCTTATACTTGCCTTCTGAGATTCGTTGTACGTAACTGCGGCAAAAGCTTTTATATTTGGAAGCACATCCTTTATTTTCATATAGTCTGTCGCTTCTAATGAATATGAGTTTATTCTATGAGAGATATAACCAAAAGAGCGATCACCAAAATGTAAATTTGTTAACAGAGATAATGTTTTTGCTTTTTCATAATCAAAACAAATACCTTCTGCTACTTCGATGATCAAATAATTTTTATAGAAAAAAACCTTACCTAGCTCAAGATCATATTGCTTGATAAGCTTATCATTCTTTATAGGATCTGACATATTTAAAATTCAGGTTTTAGAGTAAAAAATCAGACTATATACACTTCTACTTTTTTAACATTACATTATAAATTATTTAATCCTTTTCTTAATTAAAAATTTGCTAATGCTATATACTTAAGTGTATAGCATTAGCAAACCTATAAATAAAGATACTAATAATTATCTTGTACATAGTGCTTATAAGAACTATATCCTTTTATGAGAAAAGACATCTCTTTCATTCATTGTACATAAAAAAATGGGATCTATAAAACCTCTAATTTGTATTTCATTGAGTTTCTAATTACATTGTTACAGCAAAACAACTTAATATCAATAGATTATGGAAACAAAAACAAAAACACCTGTATGGTTTTGGATTATTAGTGTCTTAGCGCTTTTATGGAATATCATGGGGGTAATGGCATATATTGGTCAAGCTTTTATGACAGATGAAGTACTGGCCACTTTGCCAGAAGGAGAGCAAAATTTTTATAATAATACACCTGCTTGGGTAACTGCTGCTTTTGCTATAGCTGTATTTGCAGGAACTTTAGGTTGCCTTGCCTTGCTCCTTAGAAAAAAATGGGCTTCTCCTCTCCTCCTTCTTTCACTCATTGCTGTTATTGCGCAAGCTACATACAATTTCTTTTTGCAAGATTATGTAGCATTATCTGGTAATCGAATTATAATGCCTATTATAGTTATAGTCGTTGCTATTTTTTTAGTTTGGTTTTCGAGAAATTCTATAGCAAAGGGATTGATTTCGTAACAAGAAACATCCTGTAATACTAAAATATTACTGCCTGAATCACGATTGTTGATTCAGGTTTTTTTTATGAATTTATCTTATATGCAAAGTAAAATCGTATTAGATTGATTTCATCAAATATTGAAGCCTTCTCATTAATTTTAAGAAAGTTTAACGGTTTTTTTAACTCGGTCTTAAAGACTAATTAATTGTGCCACTAGTTTAAACAATGTGCACAGATTAGACTAAAATCATAAACTCAAAATTAAACTTAATGAAAACGAAAACCGTATTAAACCGATTTAAAATCGGAACCTTGGCAGTTGCTTTATCTTTTGCTTCCTGTCAAAAAAATGAAGATTTTGATCAAAATCCAGATACTATTGGAGAGCAAGATCAATTTATCGAAAAGTATTTCCTGGGAGACCGTGTCCTTGTAAAAAAAGAAGATGATGGAACCTATAGCCTTCAAGGAACCGATGCCAGATTATTTGAAGATCAGTTAACCGATACACAAGTTCCTCTCTCGGATAAGATAGCACCAGATGCAGGAATAAATGCAAAGCTAGGACTTGGTGGAGGTGTTCGTAAATGGACAAACAATACTATAGTCTATGTAATTAATGGACTGAGCCAATCTGTGAGAAGTGAACTTCAAAAATCGATGGATGAGTGGACGAGCAAGACTAATGTTCGTTTTAAAGAACGTACTAATGAATCTAATTATGTTACCATTAGTAGCAATGGAGATAACTGTAATTGCGGCGTTGCGACTCTGGGAATGAATGGATCGAGAGGATTTATTCGTTTGGGTACTCGTACAACGGCTCTTGTAATTATTCATGAAATAGGACATACTCTAGGATATATTCATGAGCAAAACCGCTCGGATAGAGATAATCATATTATTATCAATTTTGACAATATCCAGAATGGTGCTACTAACCAGTTTTACAAAAGTAATTCTGCTACCTTGCTAACCAGAGATTTTGATATTAAATCTACAATGATGTATGGTAGTTATACATTTAGTAAAAACGGAAAACCTACCATAACAGATCTTAACGGGAATGTTTTGCCGAGAAGACAAGCTGCTCTTTCTGCTCTTGATATCGAAGGAACAAACAAAGCATATCCATCTGATGGCAATCCTCCTGTAGGAACAAATCCATGTGACGGTATTGCAGAATGGGTAAGCGGACAAAGCTATTCTGTAGGAGATAAAGTAACGTATCGCGGGTTCTTATACGAAAGAGATTTTACAAGATGGAATCGAATTGCAGAATGTAAAGACACCACGCCAAATGCAGATATTTGTGAAGGAGTTAACGAATATAGTAGAAATAACAGCTATACTGCCGGAGATAAAGTAACTTATAACGGGTTTTTATATATACTAGGAACCAATGGAAGATGGAGCAATGGTGGACGTTGTGGATCATAAATCTTTTTTTGCCTTAAATTAAAAGAGAAAAGGGCTGTTTATCAACAGCCCTTTTATAGTAAATACGTTTGGGGATTCACTTCTTTATGATACATCAACATCATCAAGTTCCTTAAATAATGCCTCTGCAGAATTCATATTATTATTGTAACATCTACCTACCCATCTCGAAAATGTAATAAAAACTATAATTGCAATGGGTATCGATATTACAAGTGGCCAAATAGATTTGGTACCAGAAAACAAGTCTTTATTATTAAGAATTTTTGTAGCTACCGGCATGATTGCAAACATTAAAAAGAACCCCAGATAAAGCCCTATTTTGGTAACCATCTGAAATCGTTTTTTACCTTTACTATACTCTAGTAATGTTTCCTTATAATTATTTACTGCAATGTTTACTTTTTTCATTTGATAAATTGACCTTAACGATAACACGGGTAAAACGAATAGAATAACTGTAGATACTATTCCTGATAATAAGGTATACCAGTTATCTAACTTGTTAACATTAATTAATATCAATATTGCCGCACCATAACATATAATGGCTCCTATCATCTCTGGATATGCTATTTTATTTAATTTTTGCCTGTATTGCTCTTGTGTCATCATAATGATCATTTTATCGGTTAATTTTTTTTGTTTTTCTATCTGGTCACTCATCTGAGACCAAACTGCTTGCATTTCTTCCAATTCCATCTCGTCTATTTTTTTACAATTTGTGTTTTTAATTTTTGCTTGATCCTAGAAATTTTGGTTCCAACATTAGTTGGCGACAAACCTATTATCACTGCTATTTCATCATATTTTTTACCTTCCAAAAGCAATAAAATCAATCCTTTATCTAATTCATTGAGGCTATGTATATGAGCATATAATTTTTTCAATCGCTCTTCAAATTCTGTGTCATATTGTTCGGTTTGCCTCATGATCACATCATATATTTCTATTTGATTTCCCCTTCGTTTTTCTTTTTTTAATCTTGTAATGGCTGTATTAAGTCCAACGCGATACATCCAGGTACTAATTTTAGAATCTCCTTTAAAACTATCGTATGATTTCCATAACTGGTAAACAATTTCCTGATAGAGATCTTTTTGATCCTCATAATTGTTAGTATAAATGGTAGTTATCTTAAAAATAACTCCTTCATTCTCCTTAATAATTCGAGTAAACTCGTATTCTTTACTCATATAGACCTACTTTTTCATTATTAGTATGAGACATATCAAAAAAATCACAGAATATGTTATAAATATTTTGTGAAGTACTAATTATACTCTTAAAATTTACTAAAAAATAAGCTTACCACAACAATAATGAGCAGCTCTTAAAAAGGTAAGTATCTTAATCTTTTACCACAATCAATGTTGCTTTAACACCAGTGGTGAGATTCCATTCGCTACTTGTAAGCAGATTTCCTTTGTCATCATAAAGTTGAAACTCTGCCGTATTAGGCCCTGATTCTCCTTGATTTAATGCCTGTATATCTATTTTATTAAATCCTTTGGCAAGATCAACCGAGATTCCTTTAAAATCTCCAGAAAGAAATATTTTAGAAACAATAACAGCATCGTTAAGATATATTCTAACCACATCACCATCTACAAACTGATGGTCTCTATACATCAATCTTACAAATTCTCCGTTACTTTTAAAGTCTCCCAAATATTGATCACTCCTATACTCGTCTTTGATTTCATTATCTTTTTTAAACCATTTTGGAACAGGATCTGTTTTGGGTTTAAAAAAACCATCATTACCTGTCATATCAAAAGTTGGCTTACTACGAGCATATTCAGATAATGTTTCAGGACTTTTATATAAAGAAGAATCGCTATTAAAGTTAGGGGTTACGCCTTTAGACAGACTATACTTATTAGTATTAAGATCACTTTTGGAATCAATTCGCAAAGAAGTAGAATTTTCTATTTGAGCATGCATTACCATTCCCATACATAACAAAAAAACTATACAAAAATTAGCTTTCATCTCTTTTATGCCACTCATTAATTTTAAGTAAAGATAAATATTATAGGTCTTTTATAACTGTTAATTTACTATAAAATCTTATTTCTTATCTACCATGTACACTAATAAAGACGTTATAAAACTGTAATAATTACAATTGTCAACAGTATTAGTTATGTCTGCCAATAATCAATTTATCATATTTTAGGGTATTTTTATGTTAATTTTAAAAAGCTCCCCTTTAAAATACTACGTATTTTAATCTATAAATAGCTGAATTTGTTCTTCTTACCCTAATAATTTTACGGTAAACCATAAATTATTATAAATATGTAAAAAAATACACCTACAAACTTGTAAGATAAACCTTATATTTATTATTTTGTTATTAAAAATAGGTATGATCTATTATGCTATCGGGGGAGTATTTCTGGTTGCGATCTTTTTTCTGTATTTACAGTACAGAAAAGTAACCAAAAGACTTAAAAAAAAGAATATAGAATTAGAATCTTTAAACAAGGAAACAGAACAACAGTTTCAATTGCAACAGGACCTTATTTCTATTCTTAGTCAAGAGTTAAGAACACCTTTGTATGGAATAATGGGATTAGCTAATCTTCTGGAAGAAGAATATCCTGATCTTAAAAATGATAAAAACTTAAAATCATTAAAATTTTCTGGCGATTATCTTTTTACACTTATCAACAATGTTTTACATGTTAATTTTTTAGATTCTGAGGAAATCACTGTACAAAATATATTATTTGATATAAAAGAGGTTACTCAAAATCTTATACATTCTTTTAGTTATGCTACAGAGAACAGTGATAATATATTGCATTTTGAGTTTGACCCAGAAATTGATCAAATGATTTATGGAGATCCTGGCATTCTGTCTCAAATACTTATGAATTTAATAAGTAACGCTTTACGTTTTACTAAAAATGGAAATGTATATTTCTCGGTAGTTTTAATTAAGAAAAAAGAAAACATATCTACTATTTCTTTTAAAATTAATCATGATGGGGATGAGCTTTCAAAAGAAGACAAAAAATCTATCTATCAAGAGTTTATTAATGTCGGAAATGCCAAAACAACATATCTGGGTACAGGAATTAATTCAAAAATAATAAATAGGCTTGCTTCAGCACTAGATGCCGAAATTATTATCCAAAATAATTCTCATGCAGGATCTGAGTATGCGGTGGTTATTGATTTTAAGTCACAAATTAATAAAGAAGATATAAATCATAACGCTTCCTTTACTAATTCTAATGTTTCAAAACTTAAAGTATTAATTGTAGATGACAATAAATTAAACCTCCTGGTTGCTGACAAAATACTATCAAAAGAAAACTTTGACTGTATGACTATAGATAATGGTTTTGATGCTATAGAGTTGGTTAGAGAAAATGAATATAATGTAATACTTATGGATATTAATATGCCTAAATTAAATGGAATTGGTACTACAAAAAGGATACGTGAGTTTGATACAAAAACACCGATCATTGCTTTAACTGCAGTAGATGTTACACAATTAAATAGACAGATTGTACAGGCAGGGTTAAACGACTATATACTAAAACCTTACAATAAGAATCATTTATTAGAAATGATCCACAGGCATATAGACAATCCAATACATACCCATTAATTAGTTTATAATTATTTGTTGCCCGATTTTTAACACCGAATTATATTTTAGCGAATTGGTTTTACATATTTCAGAAACTGCCAATCCATATTTATTGGCTATTCGATGAAGAGTATCTCCTCTACGCACTGTATAAATCTTTTTTTGTTCTTCTTTAATCCTGGCAATATCTTCTATAGTTTTATGAATAACGATTTTACTCATGCGAGTAGATCTATGATATCTGGGGGTCATCCATTTCTTAGTTACAAAAAGAGTATCTGATCGAATTTTTGTATCATTGGCAAACTCGAATAAATATTCTGGATTAATACTTTTACCATGATACCGAACTTCTAAATGTAAATGACTTCCTCTTGCATTTCCTGTTACCCCCCCAGTGCCTATAGTTTGCCCTTTTTTTACCTCGTCGTTCTCTTTCACCAGTGATTTAGAAAGATGTGCATATACTGTTTCTAATCCATTATAGTGCCGTACCACTACTGTATTTCCATGTCCACCATGATATCCAACATATCTAATTTTACCTTCTAATATCGATTTTACACTATCTCCAACCTGAAGGTCAATATCTATACCTTGATGTGGTCGCCCTCTTCTCCAACCATAACGAGATGTAACTACCATTTTGCGATCAACCGGTGGTGAAAAATCTTCTTCTTGAAATGCCAACTGAAAGGGAAATGTAAGTTCTTCATTCCAATATGGATTAAATTGTTGGTTGTCCCATTTTGTATTATAGGCTTCTAAATTTTCTAATAAATCATTTTCTTCAGGAAAATAATTACTATTTTTTTTTGGATAAATGGGTAAGCAAATGATCTCACCTTGTACGACTAATTTTTTGTGATCAACAGGAATATTTTCTGTTTGCTCTAAAGTTTCTTGTGCTACCACCATTAAGAATGGTGAAAATATCAGAAAGTAAAATACAAGTCTTTTTTTAATTAAAAACATCAATTATTGTTATACTTTTTTAGTAATTAAAGTAGACCTGGGTAATAGGGTTTATTTTCTACAATATAACTGTAAAAATAATACGTTATTACAATAAGTTAATAATTTATTTTTTAACATCTACCATCTTTTTTTCGACAATCATCATATAATTTTGATAATCAACACATTAACAAAATCAAGCTGTACAGGCTTTCCGTAGCTATTTTACGGGATAATATATATCCAAAAAATTATTAACACTTTTTAAGAAATTGATATGAAAACATTAGTAATTAGTACAACAATAAATGACCGTAGTAGTAGTTTAAAATAACACTAATTATTAATTAAATAACCATGAAAAGATCATTCACATTTATTGCTTTGTCGGGGGCATTAATCATGACATCGTGTGTGTCAAAGAAGAAATATGTTGCATTAGAGCAGGAACTACAAGACACTCGTAGTACATTACAAAAGACTGCAGTAGAAAAAGATGAATTAGAAGGTAAATTCGCTAAAATTGAAGCTAGAGTAGCGGATTATAATGCTAAGATAAATTCTTTAAAAGACTCTAATGACGAAAAAATGGTAATGGTAGAAGATGTTGCTGCAATATCTAACAAGACCAAAGAGAAAATGAAGGAAACCTTAGCCAAAGTTGATCAACAAAAGCTTCAGGAAGCTAAATCCTTAAAAGATTCGATGAATTTGGCAGTATCTCATAATTTAAAAAATTCTTTATCAGATGATCTAAAACAAGATGAAGATATTTCTATAGATATCGATAATACCGTAGTTATGATATCTATTTCTGATAAAATGTTATTCAAAAGCGGTAGTTACAGAATAAGTAATAAAGCTGATGAAGTATTAAAAAAGTTAGCAGATGTAATTAATTCTGAGCCAAGTATTGAAGTAATGGTAGAGGGCCATACTGATCCAAGAACCATTAGCAATGCAGTAGTGCAAGATAACTGGGATTTAAGTGTAAAAAGAGCAACATCCATTATTAGAAAACTACAATCTAACTACAATGTTGACCCTGCCAAGTTAATTGCTTCCGGAAGAAGCAGTTATAAACCTCTTGTAGAGAATGATAGTGAAGAAAATATGGCGATAAACAGACGTACAAGAATCGTATTATTACCAAATATGGATAAGTTTTTTGCAATGTTGTCTTCTAACTAATCATATCTTTTTAAAATAACAACTACGTTATTTTTTTAAAACGAGATGGATCATCATATCCATCTCGTTTTAAATTTTATCATATGAAGGAATATGGATTAAACCTTTTAATGATTACAATTTCTTAGTAATAAATCAAACATTTATAAAACTATAACACTACAAATTATAGTATTAAAAATTTATCAAAAAAAAGCAAAGGTTTATGTCTTTGGAAAACAATAAAAAATAATATAATATCAAGGCTTATTTAGATAAATCTGGTATCATTTAATCAAGTCTATAGTATCCGCATTTAAGGTAGGCTCCTTCAGGAAAGGAAACGGGATGATCAATATCATGATTGGTTTTTTCTAATACATTAAAGCTTCTTCCAGATTTAAGAATGCTCTCTTCAGAAATTTTAAAAAAGTCCTTAGCCAAAACCCTAGAAGAACAAGAAGCCAAAACCAAAATCCCATTAGGAGATACCAGATATGAACCCAATTCTGCTAATCGGGCATAACTAATCATAGCTTTATGAATTTCGTTTGCTCTTTTCGCAAAAGAAGGTGGATCTATTACCACAATGTCAAATACGGTTTTATGATCTATTAATTTCTGTAATCCATCAAAAGCGTCGGCTACAATAATATCATGTTTTCCATTATGCATGTTTAAAGCAGCATTCTCTTTAGCCATATCCAAAGCATGCTTACTAATATCCAAACTTGCTACTTTCTTTGCACCACCTTTTAAAGCATGAACCGAAAACCCACCAGCATAAGAAAATACATCTAAAAGAGTTTTATTATAGGCAAGCTCCCCTACTCTTTTTCTATTATGCCGGTGATCAAGAAAATATCCTGTTTTATGACCTTTAATTACATTTGCAGAAAATAAAACTCCATGTTCTCTAAAAACCACAACTTCATCCTTCAGAGCTCCATAGATTACATGGCCATCTTTTAAATCATATACTTTACCTCTAGATTGTAACAATCTACTTAACCTAAGCACAGCACAGTTACAACCTGATATAGCAACCAGATGTTGTATGATCCAATTTAGATAAGGAAACCAAATATGTGAATATAACTTAATTACCAGAACTTGATCATACACATCTGCAATACATCCGGGAAGATGGTCATTCTCTCCAAATAACAATCGGTAACTATTTGTATCTGTTTCTAATAAAGGGGTTCGTTTTTTGTAAGCCTCAGAAATTTTTTCAACAAACCACTCTTCATTAATCTGTGCTGCTTTCTTAAATTGAATCAATTTGATACGTATAGGAGAATATGGGTCATATAAACCACAAGCTAAAAAAGTATTCTTTTTAGTATCATAAACAATCACCAAATCGCCCGCTTCTCCTACTGTATTTTGCTTTATAATGCTATCTTCAAAAATCCAGGGATGTCCTTGTTTTATTATCTTTTCTGCAGCAGGTCTTACCTTAACAGCAAGTCTTTTAGTTATTATTTCGGGAACAATATTCATCGTATGCAAGAATAGTGATTATTTTGTTTTCCTAAAATAATTATATCAAATGAATTAAGGTTTTGTTAAATAAAAACCATGAAAATATTGATATGTTTAAATTGTAGAAATAAAAAATCAATCTACATGAAACGCATACTCACACTTATCGTAATTATAGTAATGTATTTTTGTTGTTTTGTCACATCGGCACAGGATAAAGATCCATTAATTGAAAAAATTATTAAAGAAGCCACAGAAAACTCTCAATTAAAAGAACTGGCACATGAACTTATGGATGGTATTGGACCTAGATTAGTTGGTACCCCACAAATGCAACAAGCTCATGATTGGGCTGTTGCTAAATATAAAATCTGGGGAATTGAGGCCAGAAATGAAAAATGGGGAGAATGGCGTGGATGGGAACGGGGAATTACTCACATTGATATGGTATCCCCTTGGGTAAAATCTCTTGAAGGGACTCAACTAGCTTGGAGTCCTGGTACCGATAGTGCTGGTATTGTAGCCGAGTTAATTGTTATCCCAGAAGTAAAAGATTCAATTGCTTTTCAAAAATGGTTACCAAATGTAAAAGGCAAAATTGTAATGACATCTATGAATCAACCTACAGGGAGACCTGATTATAATTGGGAAGAATTTGCTACAGAAGAGTCCTTCAAAAAAATGAAAGAACAAAGAAGTCAGCAAACAAAAGCATGGCGAGAAAACATAAAAAAAACTGGATATAATCGTCGAACTCTCACTCCTGCTTTAGAACAAGCTGGCGCTGTAGGAATAGTACAAAGTAATTGGTCTAAAGGATTTGGAGTGAACAAAATATTTAGTGCTCAAACAAAAAAAATACCAACAGTAGATCTGTCATTAGAGGATTATGGCATGTTATATCGTCTTGTGCAGCATGGTTCTAATCCAAAAATAAAAGTAGTTTCAGAATCTAAAGAATTAGGAATGATGTCTACATTTAATACAATTGCAGAAATAAAGGGAACCGAAAAACCTGATGAATATATTATTCTTTCTGCCCATTTTGATTCGTGGGATGGCGGTACTGGAGCAACAGATAATGGGACCGGAACCATAACTATGATGGAAGCTGCACGTATTCTTAAAAAAATATATCCTAATCCCAAACGAACCATACTTATTGGACTATGGGGAAGTGAAGAACAAGGTTTAAATGGATCCAGAGCTTTTGTAGAAGATCATCCAAAAATTGTAGCGGGTGTACAAGCCTTATTTAATCAGGATAACGGTACAGGCCGTGTGGTTCGCTTGTCTGGACAGGGATTCTTGCATTCTTATGATTATGTAGGAAGATGGTTAGAAGCTGTTCCCGAAAACATTACGAAGCATATAGAAACTACGTTCCCGGGGATTCCTGGCGGGGGCGGTTCTGATTATGCTTCTTTCGTATCAGCCGGAGCTCCCGCGTTTTCATTAAGTTCACTTAATTGGTCGTACTGGAATTATACTTGGCACACAAATCGTGATACATACGATAAAATTATATTTGATGATGTACTAAATAATGTAATTCTAACTGCAATTCTGGCATACAAGGCTAGTGAAGATCCTAAAAAAACTTCTAGAGAAAAAAGTGTATTACCAATAAATAAACGTACCAAAAAACAACATATCTGGCCAGAATTAAGAAGTCCTAACAGAAAAGGAGGAGTAAACTAATTATTATTATCAAGTTTAGAATAACCAATTGCGATTAAACAAAAAACGAGACTGTTGCATTTCAGTCTCGTTTTTGAACTTGTTTTTCGAGTAATAATCAATACCAAAGACAACCTCCAGATCCACCAATACCCGTACAGATACCCGCATCACAGAACGGACCCCCGGGAGCTAGTTCACAACACATTCTACCTCTTTGTGTGCAGGCATAACGTCCTGCCCCAGAGATTTTGCTTTGCTCTTCTTTACTAAGAGTTTTTACGCCATCCAAGTCTAAGATGATTTTCATTTGTGTAAATATTTATGGTTAATTGAGATTTCATACTAATCTCAGTAAAATTAATATAATTACACGGTATCTGGATACAGGAAAAACTCAAAAAAAGTACTGTTTAATTATTAGAATAACCATAAAAAAAGCACTTATCCCAAGATGTATCAGGATAAACGCTCTTATTTATATTGTTTGAATCAAGAATTCCTTACAGTATAGAACCTCAATTCTATGATTGGTTTAAGCAAATAAACCTTTTTTAAAAGCACTCATCTCAAGATGTATCAAGATACGCGCCCTATAGGTATCGTTAAAACTAATTTGCTTATCTTCAAGAAATTAATCATTTCTTTACTGCCTACACTTACTAGACGAGCATTCCCTATTTTTGTTACACGGTAAAATTAAATTATTTCACAAAAGATTAATTATCAACATGTTAAATTGAAAAATAATAGCTATTTAGCATAAAGTAAGCATCATGAAAAGATTTTTATCATATTTATAAAATTAAATATATATATTTGTAATATGAACAATGCGAGAATACTTGAAATAAATAAAGCTTTATCTAATGCTACACGTTTAGATATACTAAAATGGCTAAAAGATCCTGAAGCTAATTTCCCTCCACACGAAGAGCTTGGGCATTTTAACGATGGTGTATGTGGACAACATATCAAAGATAAATCAGGTTTATCACAACCTACTATATCACATTATCTAACCGGTATGCATAAGGCTGGTTTGTTAATTACCACAAGACATGGGAAATGGACCTATTTTAAAAGGAACGAATCGGTAATTAAAGAATTTTTAGAAACCATAAACGAAGAGTTATAAAAAATTTTAAAAAACATATCTATAAAACTAAATATATAGTTATAATAATATCAAAATGGATATAGAAAAAGTAAACATCAACGACAAGCTCTCCCTCTTTTCTGATCATTGGAATCCACGAATCGTAGGAGAACTTAATGGACAACATGTAAAATTAGTTAAGTTCAAAGGTGAATTTGTATGGCATAAACATGATAACGAAGATGAAATGTTTTATGTTGTAAATGGTGAATTTAAAATGGAGTTTCGTGATCGAACCATACACTTAAAAGCCAATGAGTTTTTGATTATTCCAAAAGGAACAGAGCATAGGCCAGTAGCAGAACAAGAAGTTTCTGTAATGCTCTTCGAACCCAACACTACAATCAATACAGGGAATGCTCCAGGAAGTCTAACGCAAGATAAATTAGAAACTATCTAAAAAGAAAAATGTATGAAAATCTTAGTTATTGGTGCTACCGGTACAATAGGCAGTGCAATTTATGGCACTCTTAAGAATGAATACAATGATGTATTTGGTGCTCATCGAAATAGTAAATCCTATCCTGTAGATATTACAGATAAAAAATCTATAGAAGTGTTATTTGAAAAACTACCTAAAATAGATGCAGTAATTAATGCAGCAGGCACAGCTTCCTGGAAACCATTATCAGAATTAACAGAAGATGATTATTATATAGGGATACATAGTAAACTAATGGGGCAAGTAAACCTTGTACATGTCGCAAAAGATTATATAAATGACAATGCCTCAATAACCTTAACAACTGGTATTTTGGCAGAGCATTATGAACCCAATGCTGTCGGATTATCACTGGTAAATGGTGCTTTGCATAGCTTTGTTCATGCTGCATCAAAAGAACTAGATCGAGGAATTCGGCTAAATATTGTAGCTCCTGGTGCTATTGCAGGAGATTTTCCTGAAGACCAAAAATTTGCTGGATACTACCCTGTTAATATTACAGAAGTAGTAGATAGCTACAAACAACTATTCAATAATAACAACACAGGTACTATTTGTAAAATATATTAATAACGAAACACATCAAATTATGAAAATTTCAATGTATCAGATCGATGCTTTTACCAAAACACTATTTGGGGGCAACCCTGCGGCAATATGCCATTTGCCACATTGGTTAGAAGATCAAACTCTACAGAATATAGCAGTAGAAAATAATTTGGCAGAAACCGGTTTTTTTGTAAAAAAAGATACCATCTACGAAATAAGATGGTTTATGCCTCATGCCGAAATTGACTTATGCGGTCATGCAACACTTGCATCGGCATATGTAATTTTCAACTATCTTGATACTTCTATTAATGAAGTTACATTTTCTTCAAAAAGCGGAATTCTAAAAGCTAAAAAAGAGGATAATGGAGCAATCACATTGGATTTTCCTTCGAGACCACCAGAACCTATTGAAATTCCATCTGAAATTCACCAAGCTTTGAAAGCAAAACCTATTGCTACTTTTGCTGCTCGTGATTTGGTAATCAGGCTTTCGTCTGAAGAAGAAGTACTAAATGAAAATCCTAAACTCGATTTACTTAAGGACCTACCCTATTTATGTATTGTAATCACTGCCGAGGGAAAACACGCAGACTTTGTTTCTCGTGTATTTGATGCAAATGGTATTATTCAACCAGAAGACCCGGTTACAGGCTCTGCTCATGCTTCTTTGGTTCCATTTTGGGCTAAAAAACTAGGAAAAAATGATCTTAAAGCTCAGCAATTGTCTGCTCGTAGAGGAGAATTAGATTGTAAATTAGAAGGAAATCGCGTTTTTCTTAGCGGACATTCGGTTCCATACCTAGTCGGAGAAATAGAAATATGATTATAGAAATTGCTACTGTAATAATATCAAATACTTTAAAAACAAGTACTAACCTTTAAAATTAAAACTCATGAAAACTATAGGGTTAATTGGAGGAATGAGCTGGGAATCATCGGCTCTCTATTATGAATTGATTAATAAACATACAAAAGAACTTCTGGGAGGTTTTCATTCTGCCAAATGCATTTTGGCTTCTGTCGACTTTGCTGAAATCGAAAGTTTACAACGTGGTGATGATTGGGATGAATTAAATACATTAATGGTTAAATCTGCAAAACAATTAGAAAGCGCAGGAGCAGATCTGATAATTCTATGTACAAATACAATGCATTTATGTAGTGAGGAAATCATTAAGAATGCTTCGGTCCCTTTTCTACATATAGCAAGTGCTACAGGTAAAAATATTAAGTCTAAAGGATTAAAAAAACTAGCACTCCTCGGTACAAAATTTACAATGGAGAGAGATTTTTATAGAAATACCTTAAAAGAGTATGGTATTGAAATACTACTTCCTAATCAAAATGATCGAGAGCTTATTCACCAGATAATTTATAACGAACTGGTACTCGGAAATATTAAAAATAATTCTAGAGAAGAATTTAAACGAATTATAAAAACATTAGAGTGTGAAGGAGCAGAAGGTGTAATTCTGGGATGTACAGAAATACCTTTATTGATCAAACAAGATGATGTTGATATTCCTGTATTTGATACCACAAAAATTCATGCAGAAAGTGCAGTTGAAACAGCCCTACAAAAAGAATATATAGTATAATATATAAGATGATAATCTACCACTAAAGAATATATTCAAGATATAATTCTTTAGTGGTAGATTACACTGCTATTCATCCATGAATAGTTGATTGATTTTAGATCTCAATTTTCGTTTATAATCTTCTTCTAACCAATCCCTGTAATTTTTAGTGCTTTTACTAATACAATAAGAATATCTACGTACACGATACTCTATGTCCTGATCCAAAAGTTTACTTAGGGTACGTGCATCAAAAACATCTTCACTATTTTGCACACACATTACAGCATGTTGTTCTATAGATTTTTCGAGAACCGTTAAGCTTCTATATCCATAACGTTTTGTTTTTGCATATTCGGCTTCGATATCAAACTCAATATCTTCAGAGTTTAAAAACTCTTTTCTTAACTCCTCTGGTAATATATACTTAAAATTACGTTCTATCTCCTCATCCTCTACCAGATTATCATAATAGAAATCTGGCGACCTAAAAATAGATTGCCAGTCGATATCAGAATTCCATAACCCAAATCTTGCAGTATTATTTCCTAAATCGATTATTGAAAATTTTGGTTTAGTAGGTAATATACGAGACCCTCTACCAATCATCTGAAAATATAATGTAAGTGATTTTGTCGCTCTGTTAAGAATAATACTTTCTACTGTGGGTTCATCGAATCCTGTAGTAAGAATACTCACAGAAGTAAGTATTGCATCATCTGTATTTTTAAACCATGCCAAAATATCTTCTCTTTCCTGTTTACTATTCGTGTTATCAAGGTGACGAATAGGATACCCTGCTTTTTTAAAAGTTTCATAAACATAAATAGAAGTATTGATTCCATTATTAAAAATCAATGTTTTTTTACCTTTCGATCTTTCTTCATAAGCATGCAATAACTTATCCTGCATTAGCATATTAGTATATAGATCTTCCGAAGATTTTACGGTATAGTCCCCATTCATTCCTATTTTCAACGCCCCTAATCCAACATCATAAGTATAAATTATAGGTTTAGCTAAAAACCCGCTATTAATTAATGAGCTAATTGTATCACCTACAATCAATTCATTATAATTGTCTTTCATTGGGAGTTTCATATTAGAACTAAGAGGTGTAGCAGTAACCCCAAGGATAAAGCAATTGCCAAAAAATTTAAACAGTTTTCTAAACGAATTATAGTGAGCTTCATCGATAATAACCAATCCTACATTGTGCAGTTCTAAATGATCATCATTAAGCCTATTATTAAGGGTTTCTACCATTGCAACAAAACACATATATTCGTTTTGATCATCGAGTTCCTTAACAGAGCTATTTATAATTTTATTCTTTACCCCAAACTCGCTTAGCATTTTTGAGGTTTGGCCACAGAGTTCAATTCGATGTGTAAGAACAACTACTTTTTTTCGAGTAGATGCTATATATCTTCTAACAATTTCAGAAAAAATAACTGTCTTTCCTCCTCCTGTAGGAAGCTGATACAACAGATTATATTTTTGGGGAAATTCTTTTAGACGATTAAATATCTTATCTATATCCCGTTTCTGATAATCGTAAAGTACTTTTTGTTCTTTTTTGTTTACCCTCTGGGGTTGTAATCGCATGTAACTCTTATTAAAAATAAGCTACAAAATTAAACACTTTTAAAGGTTATATGAAAGAATTGAGAAAATATATTTGATCTATTTACGTTTTATTTTACTATATTATAAGAATTCATATAAGTCCAAATATGTGTATAAAAACTAGACATTTTTTGTTTCTTTACGTTTATTTGTATACTATTAATTTATCATAATTATATATTTCAATAACAGTTGTTATTTTAATTTTATCCTTTTCAAATACTTATTTTATTTAATGGCTAAAGCAGACAAAGACCAAATTCCTGTACAGGCACTTTTAATTCCTAGATCTATCGTACATACCGCAAAAATATTGAATTGGATATCCCCTATTCTGGCTTCAAGATTTGCCGCCAGAATATTCTTAACTCCTTTTGGTTATAAAATGCCAGACAGAGAGAAAGAAATGTATGAAAAAAGCAAAAAGGAAAGAATTCGAATTAAAAAAATTAACCGAGAGGTTATCGTCTATAACTACGGAAATTCTGATAAAAAAATTCTTTTAGTCCACGGTTGGTCCGGAAGTGGAACACAACTTTCTAAAATTGCAGATCAATTACTAGAACAAGGATATAGTACTGTAAGTTTTGATGCTCCAGCACACGGTAATGCTCCGGGAAAAAGAAGTATGCTTCCCTTTTTTATCGAAACAATACACCAATTAGAAAAAACTCACGGTCCATTTGAAGCTGCAATAGGGCATTCATTAGGCGGAATGTCACTATTAAGAACTACCCGGTTTGGGCTACAAATTAAATCCCTCGTTATTATCGGTACTGCCAATAGTATTACTGCAATCACTAAAAATTTTGCCAAAAACTTACAATTAAACCAAAAAGTGGGGCGTTTATTAAAAACATATTTTGATAAAAGGTATGGAGAAGATCTTGACAATTACTCTGGAGCAACCTCTGCTGCCGGAGTTAAAACACCTACTCTGGTAGTACATGATAAAAATGATGTTGATGTACATTATAGCGCAGCTCATGAAATCATTAATAATCTAGAAAATGGGCAACTGCTCCTAACTGAACAATTAGGCCACCGAAAAATTTTAGGAGACCCAAAAGTAATATCCAAAATCATAGAATTTATTTTGGAATAGTTATTGATTAGTTATTCTAAGCCAGTTTATACGACTAATTAGGTATAACTTTAATTAAAATTAGAAAAACTATGAAACGTTTTATTGTAGTATGTATTAGTATTCTGGCAATAAGTTGTACAAGTACAGCGCAAAAAGAAGGTAAAAAAGAGAATAAAGTGTATGCCGTTTCTAAAACGGATGCCGAATGGAAAAAGATGCTAACATCCGAGCAATACTATATTCTTAGGCAAGCCGGAACAGAAAGACCGTTTTCTAGTCCTTTAAACAAATTGTATGCACATGGTACATTTCATTGTGCCGCATGTAATACTCCGTTATACGAAAGTAAATATAAATTTGATAGTGGGACAGGTTGGCCAAGTTTTGACCGTGCAATAGAAGGAAGTATCGATACCGATATAGATCATAAATTGGGATATGCACGATCCGAACTCTTATGTGCTACTTGCGGTGGGCATTTAGGCCACGTATTTAATGATGGCCCCAAAGAAACTACAGGTATGAGGCACTGCATTAATGGTGATGCTCTAATATTTAAACCTAATAAATAAAAAAATGAGTAAGTATCCGATACAAAAATCTGAAACTGAATGGAAAGAGAGGCTAACAGATGAACAATATAGAGTATTGAGACAAAAAGGAACCGAGAGACCGTTTACCGGAGAATACAACATGCATTTTGAAGATGGAGTATATACCTGCATGGCTTGTGATGTACCTTTATTTAAAAGTGTTTCTAAATTTGATTCGGGATGTGGGTGGCCAAGTTTTGATGAATCAATAGAAGGAAGCGTAGAATATATAAAAGATACATCACACGGTATGATACGTACAGAAATATTATGTGCGAATTGTGGTAGCCACTTAGGCCATGTATTTAATGATGGCCCAACAACTACTGGTCAACGTTATTGTGTAAATTCTGTTAGTATAGACTTTAATAAAAAATAAATCGATAAATAAATAAAATTTAGAATTCATGAGAAAAATTTTCGCACTACTATGTCTAGCCACATTTATATTAACATCTTGTTCTAGCGATGATGATACAGATTTTGATACCATAGCAAATACTTTTGAAGTAACAGGAACATTTAACACAGCTAATAACTTTCGAATAGAAGCTGTAGTACCAGATAATGTTAATGTATTAGACTCAGATGTTGCGTTGGTTTATATATTAGATCCTGAAAAATCTACAGCCCAGGTTGATGTATGGGAACCCCTACCAAGAACTTTTTTCTTTGCCCCTGGTGAATTTGCTCAATTTCAATTCAATTTCATTTTTAATGAAGTACAAAATATTGCAAGTATTGATATATTTTTAGAGAGCGATGATCTAAATGCATTGGCTGCTGATATTACAGATAATCAGTCCTTCAGGATTGTAGTTATACCTTCAACCTTTGCAAAAAATTCAAAAATAGATTTCTCTGATTTTAATACTGTAAAAAGAGCACTTAAGCTAAAATTTTAAAGAAGCACATAATTTAATTATACTTCACAATAAGTACTAATTATAATAAAAAACATTAAAAATTAACACCATGGTTGTATAACATGGTGTTTTTTTATCCTTTTTAATGAAAATCTTATTCTTAGGGAATACTTAAATCCTTTTTTGGTTAGCTGAATTATCCTTAAATTCGTGACTTCAAAAAATCGACATTTATGAACACATATGATATCATCGTTTTAGGAAGCGGTCCCGGAGGTTATGTAACTGCAATTAGAGCTTCACAACTAGGGTTTAAAACCGCCGTAATTGAAAAAGAAAGCTTAGGCGGAGTATGCTTAAACTGGGGATGTATTCCTACAAAAGCACTATTAAAAAGTGCTCAGGTATTTGAATACCTAAAACATGCTTCTGATTATGGTCTTACTGTAGATAAATTTGATAAAGATTTTGATGCTGTTGTAAAACGTAGTCGTGGTGTGGCAGAAGGAATGAGCAAAGGAGTTCAGTTTCTTATGAAGAAAAATAAAATCGATGTCATCGAAGGCTTTGGTACATTAAAAGCCAGTAATAAAATAACAGTAACAGATGCAGATGGAAAAGCAACTGATTATGAAGCAAAACACATTATTATAGCTACAGGAGCTAGATCTAGAGAGCTACCTAATTTACCTCAAGATGGTAAAAAGGTAATTGGATACAGACAAGCAATGACTTTAGAATCTCAACCTAAAAAGATGATTGTGGTTGGATCGGGAGCAATTGGAGTCGAATTTGCACATTTCTATAATGCAATGGGTACAGAGGTAACAATCGTAGAATTTTTACCTAACCTTGTTCCTCTTGAAGATGAAGAAGTATCAAAACAGTTTGAACGTAATTTCAAAAAATCCGGAATTAAGGTAATGACCAATTCTTCTGTAGAAAGTGTAGATACAAGTGGTGATGGAGTAAAAGCAACTGTAAAAACTAAAAAAGGAGAAGAAATTCTCGAAGCAGATATTGTATTGTCTGCGGTAGGTATCAAAACCAATATAGAAAATATAGGATTAGAAGAATTAGGTATAGCTACAGATAGAGACAAAATTGTAGTAAACGATTGGTATCAAACCAATATCCCGGGAATTTATGCAATTGGTGATGTAGTCCCTGGCCCTGCTCTGGCTCATGTTGCCTCTGCAGAAGGAATTACCTGTGTTGAAAAAATCGCAGGAATGCGTGTAGAACCAATCGATTATGGAAACATCCCAGGATGTACATATGCTTCTCCAGAAATTGCAAGTGTAGGAATGACCGAAAAACAAGCCAAAGAAGCAGGTTACGAATTAAAAGTAGGAAAATTCCCTTTTTCTGCCTCGGGTAAAGCGAGTGCAGCAGGAACCAAAGATGGTTTTGTAAAAGTGATTTTTGATGCAAAATATGGTGAGTGGCTAGGTTGTCATATGATTGGTGCCGGAGTTACCGATATGATAGCAGAAGCTGTATTAGGTAGAAAATTAGAAACTACTGGTCACGAAGTATTAAAAGCTATCCATCCTCACCCTACAATGAGTGAAGCTGTAATGGAAGCAGTAGCTGATGCATACGGTGAAGTAATTCATTTATAAATAAGTTATATATCTTAAAAAAACGCCTTATTATCATAGATAATAAGGCGTTTTTGTATTAGTTATTTTAAAGTAGGTATTTTTATTCTGAACTATTTTGTAGAAAAACTTTGTATTGCCAATATATAGCTTTGTAAACCAAACCCAAGAATAACCCCTTTTGCATTAGGTGATATATAAGACTGATGCCTAAATTCTTCTCTGCCAAAAGTATTTGATATATGAACTTCTACAACAGGAATTGATATTGCCTTTATAGCATCTCCGATACCAATAGAAGTATGAGTATATGCACCAGCATTAAGGATAATCCCATCACACCAATCATCTGCTTCCTGTATTTTAGTAATCAACTCTCCTTCTATATTAGATTGATAGTAAGATAACTCTAGTGTAGAAAAATCAGATTGTAATTGAGTAAAAAAGTCACCAAAAGTTTGATTTCCATATACTTCTGGTTCTCTTTTACCTAAGAGGTTTAGATTAGGGCCATTTATGATTAGTAATTTCACACGTTTATTTTTTAGTAATTTAACTCATAACAAACCATTATGTACTTACATGCTTATTATTCATTAATAGAATCTTGTCTTCGGTTATTCTTAGTTTTAAACAAATACCCAACCGATAATTGTGCAACAGAATGTTTAAAATCTATGTTTAACGAATCAATATCATTAATATTTGTTAAGCCCAAATTATATCGTAATTGGAAAAACAAACCAGATTCTAACTTATATCCGGCTCCGAATCCCCAGCTAAAATCAAAACCACTAAAAGAATCAAAGAACTCATCGGGAGTATCCTCTGCAGATTCTGTAGCATTTGCCAATATCGCCAATTGCGGCCCTGTCTCTAGGCTAAATTTATCCGTGAAATAATATTTAGCAATAATAGGCAATGCCAAATAATTTAAGCTAATCTTATTTTCTTCTCCACTATCATCAACTTTATATCCTTGTGCTGTATACAATACTTCTGCCTGTACAAAAAACCGTTGAGATACAGGAAATTCTATAACTGCCCCCAGGTGCATACGTACTCGTGCATCTGTATTTTTTATATCTCCGGTTATATTTGCATAATTAAGCCCAAATTTAAATCCCGCACGAGTATATAATTCTTCACTCTCTTGCTGAGCAGTTAAAGATGTAATTATCATTAGGCTAGAAATAATAAGAAAAAAATTCTTCATCATATAATAAATACTATTACTACTCAAAAGTAGTCTTATTTTTTAAAAAACCTGAACCTACAAACGAAAAAAGCATTCTAATATTTCGAAATGATTGTCAATATAATTAACAGCACTGTTTTTTAAAATTAAAAAAGAAGCAGTGAAAGTTATTCTATCAAAAAATATAAAGACCATTAAAAATAATTACTGTATTAATACATTGAGTATAGGCACGATAAGATTAAAATAAATTTAGCATGAAATATTAAAATTCATAGAGCGTTTTACACAGGTAAATTAAACAATTTCATAAAGAAATTTAAACCATTTATTATTATGAAAAAATTAATGTTAACTGCATTAGCAGTATTAGGTTTCACATGTGTACAAGCTCAAGATGAAGATGTATCAGGATTCGCTAAAGGAGATATTTTTATTTCTGGTCAATTTGGATATAACTCAGAAAAAGAAGGTGATCGTAAAAACAACACTTTTACAATTACCCCAAAACTAGGGTATTTTATTTCTGAAAATATCGCAATCGGACCAAAATTAGGGTATCAAAGTAATTCTCAGGAATTTGCTGGAGGTGGAGAATTAGACATTAACACATTTAGTTTGGGTGCTTTCGGAAGATATTATTTTACTCCATCAACAAAATTTTCCCTTTTTGGTGAATTTGGAGTAGCATATCAAAGCGGAAAATCTGACAATGGTACAACCGAAATCACTATTGATGGCTTTAATCTGGGTGGCGGCCCTGGTATTAGCTATTTCTTAAATCATAATTTTGCTTTAGAATTATTTTGGGGAATATTAGAATATTCAACATTAGAGCCAGATAATGGTGGGGAATCGATAGATAATTTTAATATTGGAGTTGGGTTCGATGATCTTAACCTTGGTCTAGTATATAAATTCTAAGAGGTAAAATAAATTTTAACAATCTATAAAACCGTCTCAAAGTAAATTGGGATGGTTTTCTTTTATATCATACCTTAGTAGTAATGAAATGGGACCACGCAATAAAAGATTATAAGCATTACCTGAAAATTGAAAGAGGATTGTCTGAAAACTCAATTATTAACTATACTCTTGATATCCAACGGTTATTAAAATTTCTCGAAGACCAGGATATAGTAACTACCCCTCTTTCTATTGAAAAAGAAATACTTCAGCAATTTATTTTTGAAATAGCAAAACTTGTTAATCCCCGGTCGCAATCAAGAATTATTTCTGGATTAAAAAGTTTCTTTAATTATCTTGTTTTTGAAGAATATAGAGAATCTAACCCAATGGAACTTATAGAATCCCCAAAAATAGGTAGAAAATTACCCGATACGCTATCTGTCGAAGAAATAGATCTCATTATTGCCCAAATCGATCTTGGTAAACCTGAAGGAGAACGTAATCGTGCAATTATTGAAACTCTTTATGGGTGTGGTTTACGAGTAAGCGAACTTATCTCCTTAAAAAAATCGAGTCTTTTTTTTGATGAAGGGTACATTAGTGTTATCGGAAAAGGTGATAAACAACGTTTTGTGCCTATTGGAGAAACCACTCAAAAGTATATCAATATTTACACTTCCGAAATCCGTAATCATATTACTATTAAAAAAGGGCATGAAGACACCTTATTTTTAAACAGAAGAGGTAGACAACTTACCCGAGCAATGATTTTTACGATCATAAAACAATTGGTAGAAAAAGCAGGAATCCATAAGCAGGTTAGCCCACATACCTTTAGGCATTCCTTCGCTACTCATCTTTTAGAAAATGGTGCCGATTTAAGAGCCATTCAATTAATGTTGGGGCATGAAAGTATTACGACTACAGAAATATATATGCATATCGATCGAAGCCATTTAAGCGAAGTTATACATAGTTTTCATCCTAGGAGGTAATATATACAACTTGTTCTCTTAAAATTTACAATACTAAAAGGCTGATTGAAAAGTGGTATTTCAATCAGACTTTTAGTATACTATATCCTAATTTAAAAATACTAATTTGGTCTTTTTACAATTCCCGAAGGTACTACAGTATTAGACAACATAGTAACAGGATTCCCAGATCCCGTTGTGATTCCTGCAGTAGCACTAAGAGGTTCTATAAAAAATGGAGCTGGATCACCATCCCCAAAAGGCTCAACAGTAATAAATACTCTTTTACTTGTTACGGCAGCAGGAAGTGTGATTCCTGTAATAGGAACTTGAGTCGGTAAGACAAGAAAATCTTCTCCAGGAAACGCAGGAACGGTTCCTCCAGACCCTTTAAAGAAATTTCCATCATCAACACCACTAACGTTAGAAAAGGTACCTGTAGATAAAATTTTAGTTCCAAAATCTACCCAGCCTTCATATTTCCATCCGTTAGCCAGAGCAGGAAGAGATAAGCCAGGAGCAGTATCACCATCCATAAACCATACGCCAAATTCATCATTACCATTATCTGTACCTCCAGCATTATCTGTAGGAGTCGCTAAAAAAAACTGGCCTGATGTATTAGAAAGATCAGCAACTACTGGTGCAAAAGTAAGTTGTGCAGAATTGCCATTAAAATTACCTGTCAAAATTTTAGTATCAGAAGGTCCATTATCGATATCTCCTACTGGTTCTATTGTTACTATAAACTGAGTTGCACTTGCAAGATCAGATGCAAATACTTCTAAACGAACTACTCCTGCAGGGTTAGTAAACTTAGCAGTACTAACAGGTTGTCCATTAACAATTATCCATCCTTGATAAGAAGTTCCTCCTGTAAGAGCCTTTAATCCGATCGTCTCTAATTCTATTGTGGCAACCGCAGGGCCATCATCATCACTAGAACACGAATTGAATAGCACTCCAAAAAGTAGAGCTGCTATTAATAATTTTGTTTTTGTCATCATTTTGCTTTTTAATTATCTTTCAAATGTAAATAGATTACACTAAAATTAACTCCAAAACACTTACAAAATTGTATGTAATAACATATTCTTCCTATGTTAAAATACATTTTCTATTTCTCCTTTTGCTCATCGGTATTAGGAGCTTTAAACAACTCTATAAAAGCTGAGCCTATATGAGATATGATTTCACTAGCTATCAATCCTTCAAAACCAGTTTTTTGAACACTTATGTCTCCCGAACTTCCGTGCAGATAGACTCCAAAAACAGCAGCATGTAAAGGGTCATAACCTTGAGACAATAGACCGGTAATCATTCCTGTAAGTACATCCCCACTTCCTGCGGTTGCCATTCCTGGATTCCCTGTATTATTCACATATAATTGATCTTCAAATACAGTTATAGAGTTGGCTCCTTTAATTATTACAACACAATCATATTGTTTTGAAAATATTTTTGTTTTTTCAATTTTATCAAAATCATCTTTCCATTTACCAACTAGTCGTTCTAACTCCTTAGGATGTGGTGTTAAAATAGTTTTCTTTGGAAGTTTTTCAAGAAATTCAGGCTTTTTAGCCAGGATATTGATCCCGTCTGCATCTATAACAAGAGGAGATGTATTCTCTTTTAAAAACTCTACAAATGCACTAATGGTTTTTTCGCCGGTTCCAAGGCCAACTCCAATTCCTATAGCTGCAGGTTTAAAATCCAGGGTAATTTCTTCTAATTCATCATCACTATCTGCAATTACCATAGCTTCTGGAACCGTAGTTTGAAGTACTTCATATCCACATTCAGGGATATATGCAGTAACCAGGCCAGCACCTGTTTTTAAAGCAGCTTTAGTTGCCAAAACTACACTTCCTATCTTACCGTAACTTCCTCCTATCACTACACAATGGCCATAAGTTCCTTTGTGACTAAATTTATGTCTTGGTCGATATAGTGGTACTACTTCGTTTTTATTAATTAAGACGCCGATACCAGGATTTTGCATTAGAAAATTACGATCTAATCCAATATCAATCACCTCCAGATCTTGCGTATACATACCGGTTTCTGGTAAAAAGAAAATAAGTTTAGGTAATTGAAATGTAACTGTAACATTAGCAAAAATAACTCCTTCAGGGTCATCTGGTGCTTTATCAGAATATAAGCCCGATGGAATATCTATAGAAAGTTTAAAACATCTTGAAGCATTAAGATGTTTGATCAAAGAAACAACCCAAGGGACCAATGGTCTATTAAGTCCAATACCAAAAATGGCATCAATAATCATATCCTCACGCATGAGTTGGGGAAAATCCTCTTCACATTTAATTTGGATCGGCCAATCCTTAGCTATTTCTTTTAATCGATCATAGTTAAATAGAAATTCCTTTGATCTGTTATCACTAAAATTTACAATATAAGTTTTTACATTATACCCATGTTCAAGCAATAATCTAGAAACCACTAATCCATCTCCTCCATTATTTCCAATACCACAAAAAACATGGATCATAATTGGAGACCCCTGTAGTCTGCTATGAATTAAATTAAAAATTTGTGTTGCAGCACGTTCCATCAATTCTATTGATGTAATCTTAGCCGATACCATTGTAGCTTCATCTGCCATACGCATTTGTTGCGCAGAAAATATTTTCATTTATCTATAAGTATTAATATGTATTCTATTAGTCTATGCTTTTATATTAGAAGCTCTATGTTAAGAGTTTTTAATAAATTAAATAATCCTTCCTCAAATACACTAAATACAATTTTAATCTAGCTATTTTCATATTTTTTTATGAATTACACAATGAAATAAGTTATTAATTATTGAATTAGCAAAAGTTTAAGAATGCCGTTAATTTAATTTTCTTTAAAAGTAAAAAATTATACATTTGAACACGCAAAGTAAAGCAAACAAATGTTTAGTACCATTTTCTTATCGGCTTTATTATTTACCTTAGGAACAATTATCGTATCTGAGGTTTCTTCTATTACAACAGGTACTATTACTACTATTACCCTTAGGGGTTAGTTCATTTATATATTACCACCGCATCACGTATGTAATTCAAAAAAAAGAATTACTAACAAAACTTTTATTAATAATTTCAACTTAAAAAAATACAATATATTATGAACGTTCTAAAATTTGGAGGTTCTTCTGTCGCTAATGCATCGACCATAGAAAGTGTAATAGAAATCATAAAACAACAATCACAAAATCAACCCTTATATGTAGTTGTTTCTGCAATGGGCGGAATTACAGATTTGTTGTTACAAGCCGGAGAGGAAGCTTCTGCTAATAATGAAAATTATAAAAACACACTGGCAGAAATTGAAAAAAGACATTTTGAGGTTGTAAAAACTCTTATTCCTGTAGTATCCCAAAGTGCAATAATAAGTAAGGTTAAAGCAGAGCTTAATACCCTAGAATCATTATGCGAAGGAGTATATTTACTAAGTGAATTATCTCCCAAAACTGCTTCTGTAATCGCAAGTTTTGGAGAAATGCTCTCTTCTTATATTATCCTAGAAGCAACTAAAATAAAAGGCTTAGATATCGTTTTAAAAGACTCTAGAGAACTCATTGTTAAAACCATTAACTCTAAAGTTGTAATAGATTATAAAGAAACCAATGCCAGAATCAAAGAATTTGCAAATAACAATACACACAAAGTAAGTCTTTTTCCAGGTTTTATTGCAAGAACACAAGATGGTGAACCTACAACATTAGGACGAGGTGGATCTGATTTTACTGCAGCTATTCTAGCTGCGGCCATCGATGCCAACGAATTACAAATCTGGACAGATGTAAGCGGGCTATATACTGCCAATCCAAGATTGGTAAAACAAGCAAAACCAGTATATCATATTTCGTACCAGGAAGCTATGGAGCTTTCTCATTTTGGAGCTAAAGTAATCTACCCTCCTACTATACATCCTGTATTAGAAAAGAATATTCCTATAGTGATTAAAAATACTTTTAAACCTAAGGATCAAGGAACTTTTATCACTAGAAAAGTAGAAGAACGAAAAAAACCAGTTACCGGGATTAGTCATATAGATAGTATCTCGATCATTTCTCTGGAGGGAAGTGGCATGGTTGGTATTCCTGGATTTTCAAAACGTTTATTTGAAGCTTTATTTTTAGAAAATATAAATGTAATCCTTATCACACAAGCTTCGTCTGAGCATTCTATATGTCTTGCTGTCGAAGCTTCTGAAGCAGAGAAAGCCAAAACCATTTTGGATACTACATTCGAGTTCGAGATTTCTAAACATAAGCTAGATCCTGTTAAAATAGAAAATGATGTAGCTATTGTCGCATTGGTTGGTGATAATATGTACCATCACCAGGGGTTGAGTGGAAAAATGTTTAGTACGCTGGGTAAAAACAATGTAAATATTAGGGCAATTGCGCAAGGGGCTTCAGAAAAAAATATCTCTGTAGTAATTGCAAAAAAGGATATCAAAAAAGCCTTAAACATATTACATGAACGATTTTTTGAAGTAAAAACAAAACAGCTAAATCTATTTATAACTGGCGTAGGAAACGTAGGGAGTAAATTACTTGAACAGCTTCAGCAGCAAAATAAGTATCTTAAAGATAAATTACGTTTAAAAATTCGTGTGGTCGGGATGTCAAATTCCAAAACAATGGCCTTTAATGAAAATGGAATCGATCTTGATAAGTGGCAAGAAATCCTTGCACAAGGAGAAAAAGCCAATGCAGAATCATTTTTCGCAAAAGCAAAAGAAATGAATCTACGTAATTCTATCTTTGTAGACAATACTGCAAATCCTAATATTGCTAAGATTTATAAACACTATTTGGCAGAAAGTATGGCTGTAGTAACTTGTAATAAGATCGCATGTGCAGATGAATATTCTAATTATGAAGAATTGCAAGATCTCTCTAGAAAATTTAATGCTCCGTTCTTATATGAAACCAATGTTGGAGCCGGTTTACCAATAATAGACACACTTAATAACTTAATTGCCTCTGGAGATAATATTCATAAAATACAAGCTGTATTATCTGGCAGTCTTAATTTTGTGTTTAATAATTACACCGAAGAAGTTACTTTTCATGATATCGTAAAACAGGCTCAGCAAGAAGGATATACAGAACCAGATCCTAAGATTGATTTAAGCGGTGTTGACGTTGCTCGAAAAATCTTGATCCTTGCCCGTGAAAGTGAAAAAGTTATGGAGCTTGAAAATATAGAGAATGAAGCATTTCTTCCTCAGGAAAGTTTAGAATCTAAAAGTGTAGACGAGTTCTTTAATTCACTAGCCAAAAACGAAGATCATTTTAAAGAAATTCTGGCAGAAGCCAACAAAAAACAATGTCGACTAAAGTATGTAGCACAATATGAAGCAGAAAATGCCAAAGTAGGATTACAGCACATACCAGTTGATCATCCCTTTTATAATCTAGAAGGAAGTGATAATATTGTACTTTTTTATACCGATAGATATCCTAAACAACCTCTAATTGTTAAAGGAGCTGGTGCCGGTGCCGAAGTTACTGCTTCTGGTATCTTTGCAGATATTATAAGGATAGGTAAAAGTAAGTAGCTAAAATGTACTAAAAAAAACAACAAATGAAAAGTATCAAAATATTTGCCCCTGCTACGGTTGCCAATCTTTCTTGCGGATTTGATGTGTTAGGATGTTGTCTGGATAATGTTGGTGACGAAATGGTAATTTCTATCACAGCAGATCCTGGTGTAAAAATAACAAAGATTGAAGGAGCTGATCTTCCTATGGAGACTCATAAAAATGTTGCTGGTGTCGCTGTTGAAGCTTTTCTTAAAGCATACGGAGAGAACATTGGAGTCGCTATTGAAATTTATAAAAAGATAAAAGCAGGTAGCGGAATAGGAAGTAGTGCCGCCAGTAGCTCTGGTGCTGTTTGGGCTATAAACCATTTATTAGGTAATCCATTTACCACACACGAATTGGTAAAATTTGCAATGGAAGGGGAAAAATTAGCGAGTGGTAATGCACATGCAGATAATGTTGCCCCTGCTCTTCTTGGTGGATTTACTTTGGTACGTAGTTATGATCCATTGGATATTATAAAACTACATTCACCAAAAGACCTGGTAATGACCGTTATTCATCCGCAAATAGAAGTAAAAACATCAGATTCACGATCTGTAATCAAACATAAAGTAACCTTAAAAAAAGCAATTCATCAATGGGGAAACCTAGGAGGGTTTGTTGCTGGATTGTTTACAGAAGATTATGATTTAATTGGTAGAAGTCTGGATGATGTAATTATCGAACCGTTACGATCTATTTTAATTCCTGAATTTAATAATGTTAAAAATGCAGCTATTGCAAAAGGTGCTTTGGGTTCGGGAATATCTGGTTCGGGGCCTTCGATTTTTGCACTTAGTAAAGGTATGAAGATTGCAAACGATGTAGCAAATGTGATACAAGATATTTACGACAAAACAGGAATTGATTTTGATATACACATTTCAAAGATTAATGGTAAAGGAATTAAGATAATAGAATAAACTGAATACAGAAAATAAAAAAATAATGCAATACTATAGCTTAAATAATAATGCTCCTAAAGTATCCTTTTCTGAAGCTGTCATAAAAGGTTTAGCTCCAGATCGAGGATTGTACTTTCCAGAAAATATTACTCCGTTACCCGGTTCGTTTTTTGAAAACATAGAACACCTGGATAACATTGAAATTGCTTATCAGGCAATACAACAATTTGTTGGGGATGAAATTCCTGAACCAGAACTACGGGATATTTTGGCCGATGTTTTAAGTTTTGATTTCCCGGTTGTAGAAGTCGAAGATAATATAGGAACCTTAGAACTATTTCATGGCCCAACTATGGCTTTTAAAGATGTTGGAGCCCGTTTTATGGCACGATGTTTAGGATACTTTAATAGAAATAACGAAAACGAGGTTACTGTTTTGGTCGCTACTTCTGGAGATACCGGTGGTGCGGTTGCAAATGGCTTTTTAGGAGTAAAAGGCGTAAATGTGGTTATTCTCTATCCCAGCGGGAAAGTAAGCAAAATACAAGAGAAACAATTAACTACACTAGGGCAAAACATAACAGCTTTAGAAGTCGACGGAGTATTTGATGACTGTCAGGAAATGGTAAAAACTGCATTTTTGGATATAAGTATTACGGATCATAAACAATTAACGTCGGCAAATTCTATTAATGTAGCTAGATGGCTTCCGCAATTATTTTATTTCTTATTTGCCTACAAACAGGTTAAGCATAAGAAAAAAGATATTGTATTTTCTGTACCTAGTGGTAATTTTGGTAATATTTGCGCAGGAATTGTAGCTCACAAATTAGGACTTCCTGTTAAACAGTTTGTAGCATCGACCAATATAAACGATACTGTTGTTAGGTATTTAGAAACTTCAGAATATCAACCAAAACCATCAAAAGCTACAATTTCTAATGCGATGGATGTAGGTAATCCAAGTAATTTTATCAGAATACAACAACTTTTTAATCATAGTTTTGCCGATCTTAAGAATAACTTCTCTGCATATAGTTTTAATGATGATCAGACCAGAAAAGCTATGAAAATGATATATAATGAAACGGGATATGTTGCCGATCCACATGGTGCTGTCGGATATTTGGGACTTAAAGAGCATGAGATCACTAATGATCAATATGGTATATTTTTAGAAACGGCTCACCCGGTTAAATTTTTAAATATAGTTGAAGAAACTCTGGATACAACTATAGAAATCCCGAATCAGATTCAAAAAGTGATGGGTAAAGAAAAACATAGTATAATGGTAAATAATTATGAAAAACTAAAAGAGTTCTTACTTCGGTAAGAACTCTTCAATTTTTATTTTTTAAATCTTTATTTAGCCAAAGATTTCATTACTCCATGAACAATATCGGTAGTAGATGCCAGGTATTTAAAATTTACTGTTGTATACTTATCTTCGCTCTGGCGTACAAAAGGTGAGTTATCAGCATTTTTCAACTCTGCAGTAAGCGTAACGGTTTCATAACCAAAATTAGCAAAAAACCTACTTTCTGGTGTAGCTACTTCTCTTTTATAAATGGGCACAGGAGATTCTATACGATATAATGATTCTAAACTGAGACTGGATGCCAGCATCTCGATTGCTCTATCTTCGTCATTATCCCATCCCATATAATCAGATCGATGCATTGAATGGATTTTATATTCTTCATCTTTCAACTTTTTGGTAAACATCCTAGTACCAACCATATTACTTTTCCAATGGTCAAAGAACACGACCATAAAATTTCGGTTACGTTCTTTTAATTCTGTTAGTTTCATAGCAACATAATATGCTATCGCAACTCCTGTAGCATTATGAACTGCACCAGGGCTATCTTTAACAGTATCAAAATGTGCGGCTATCACTACATATTCATCATTGCCATTGGTGGCAGGAATTTCGGCATAAACGTTTGTACCATTAAATAAGTTTCCCTTTTTATCCTTCACATTATAAGAATGTCTTTCAGGCTTAAGTCCTATATCTTTTAAAGAATTATATAAAAAGTCTGCAGAAGCCTTCCTTTCTGAAGCACTTTCTCTACTTTTTAATTTTTTTCTGCCTTTAATAGGTTCATGACCTGTAAGTTTGGCAACAATTCCTTTTTGGATATTAATAATCTCTGCTTCTTTTCGATCTTGTTCAGTCTGAGCTGGGGCCATCTGAATTACGAAAATAAATAATAGTAAAAATTCTCTATAATAATTCATTTTGTAGGTTTTGTATTCTATTCCCTTTTAACACAAATTTATGAAAAATCTGTAATTATACAATTTTGTATTTTTATTGCTTAAAATAACATTTTAATATGTCTTTTGCAAAAACCATACCTTTTATTATAATAACGCTATTATTTGTTCAATGTGACAATACTACCAAAATCAAAAATTTATTAAGTGCTTCAGAAAATTGGAGGAGCGAAGTTATTGAATTTCCTTTAGAATTTGCTACTTCTTTACAATATTCGGGTGTCGAATATGTACGTTTTGCTCCAGGGTGGGGAAAAGAAGGCGCTTCAGACTATTTTTCATATGTATTTTTATGGGATATAAACGAGGATCCTGAGTTATCTGCCAAAAAAATTGAATCCGAAATGGAAGTTTATTTTGATGGCTTAATGCACTTGGTATCCAAAACAGATACTAGACAAAAGAGTAAAATACCCAAATCTAAAGCTTTTTTTGAAAAAGTAAATGATTCTGTATACGTAGGAAAAATACTTACTTATGATACATTTACTACAAAAAAAGAATTGAATTTAAATATTACAGTAAATTACAGTAAGTGTGAATTACAAAACAAGCACCTTATATTATTTAATTTATCTCCGCAACCCCTCGAACATCAAATCTGGAAAAAATTAAAAAAAGTTACCGTTACTACCAATTGCGAATAACAAGTTTATTTGCAATTGGCAAACTTTACTTAAACGTTATTTTAAACCATTGTAGTGCTATAATGGTTTTTGCATCGTTTATCTTTTTGGATATTAATAAATCATCTATTTCTGAGATATGGTACTTACATAACTCTATATCTTCCTCCTCTTCTTGTAACCCTCCTCCTTCATATATTTTATCTTTCTCAGAAACTTCGGCATAATACAAATACATTCTTTCAGAAGAACCACCCGGGGTAGCATAAAATGTAGTGATATGTCTTAAATTATTTGCTCGATATCCCGTTTCTTCTTCGACTTCGCGAATAGCACATGCAACAGGGTCTTCATTTTTTTCTAAGCCTCCTGCCGGAATTTCAATAAGCCAGCCATTACCATTTTTTGTGGTAGGGTAACGAAATTGATTGATCAAGATTAGATGATCGGTGTCTTTCTCATATAATAAAATTGCAACAGAATCTCCTCGATCCACCATTTCCCGAGAATATATCACCGGAGTATTTTTATGAAATCGATCATGAGTAACTATGGCTTTTTTAATTTTTAAAAAGCCATCATAAACCAAACTTTCATCAAGAATTTTATAATTCATCCATTCAAAATTAGGCATACAAAACATTACATTTTGTTACTGCCAAGATATGGATTTTTAAACGGAAATTTAATGATTAAACAGGTCTTTATATTAAATGAGCTCGACTAATTTTTACTATTAATCGAGCCCATTACCAATGACCAACTCAAATCTTAGTCCTTCTTTATATTTTAATATCCTGGGTTTTGTTGATTAGCAATATTAGGGTTTACATTAATCTCATCGATAGGTATAGGCATAATTGTTCTGTTCTCTGGAGCAGAAATTACAATAGGGTTTCCATCTTGAAGAAATTTACTAAATGTAATTCTATATCTGCTAAGATCATAAAGTCTAAACCCTTCAAAAGCTAATTCTTTACGTCTTTCTAAAATAATTTTATCTATTAATGCCTGTCCAGTTTCTGTAGATGCAACTGCTAATGGATCGGCCCTCTGTATAATAGCATCCAAAGCTTGTTGAGCATCTATATCTTCATTTAATTGAGCATGAGCCTCTGCTTTAATTAAATACATTTCTGATAATCTTAATATTTGTATGTTATCATCTTGAGCCGCTACTTTAGGAAATTTCGTAACCAAATTCACACCATCATCAACCGGGTATAATTCTTTTCTAACATCTGTATTACTCAAAATATTCACAAAATCGTCTGTGGCGAAAGCATCTTTATAAGTGAGATAAAAATAACCGATGGAATTTGTTCCTGAATTATCAGTTTCATTATTTACTAATGTAAATAAAGTCTCACTATTATCATCTAAAGCCCAACTTGCAATGTATTCTTGATTCTCTAATAGCTTATTCCCACTATTATCAATTACATCGGTAGCCATATCTCTTGCTTTTCCCCAATCTTCCATATGTAAATACACTCGGGCAAGTAATGCTTTTGCTGCATAAACATCCATTCTGTAAGGAGATGACTTTTTTTTCATAAGATCAATAGCCTTTACTAAATCACTTTCAATTTGAGCATAAACGACTGCTGTTGTGCTTCTTCCCGGCTCTTGGATTGTACCTCCATCCCCTAAAGTTTCAAAATCAGGAATAGGTATACCAAAATGAGAAGCATCTGACGTAAAATTATAAGGTTGAGCAAATAATAATTGAAGATTATGAAATGCCAATGCCCTTAATGCGTACATTTCTCCTATATATTGCTCTGCATCTTCTTGCTCTGACTCAGGAAAAAATAATAACTCTGCCCTTTCTATGATTATTGAAGTAGAAGCTATAATACGTGTAAGATCTTCCCAGGCAGGAGTTATGAATCTATTATTAGAGTTCACTGTATATAAATCAAAATCCAAATACCTCCCTGTATTATCAAATGCATCTATAAATGCATTGTCAGATAAAATTTCAGGAAGCAACATAATGGTACGGTTATATACATCTGTATCTGCAAACAAGCTATAAGAACCATTTGCTGCTAAATTTAAAGAATTAAGATCTACAATGGCATTAGAAACCTCTACATTGTCTGAAAATTCCTGTTCTAATGTGTCCTCACAAGCACTTAACATCAAAACAAATGCTCCAAGGGTATATAATATTTTATTTTTCATGATGTTATAAATTAAAATGTTAAATCGATACCTAAAAATAAAGCTCTTGAAATCGGAATCTCTTGGTTCAATCTACCGTCTGATCCAGCTTCAGGATCTCGTTCTAACCGATCATCTTTAATATAAGTATATAAGTTATTTCCTTTAATATAAATTCTGGCAGTAGAGAGGCCAATGGTTTCAATACTTTTAGCCGGTATTGAATATGCAAGAGTCACATCTCGTAATCGTATAAAAGATCCATCATATACAAATCTGCTTGAGGGTTTAGACGATTGACCAGTTTGTCTATTACCATAAACAAAAGCGGGTACGTCTGTCATGTCTCCTGGTTGTTGCCATCTTCTTTCGTAAGTACCACGAGTTACATTGCCCGTACTAGAAAGTCTTCGGGAACCATCACTAAGTGTAAATCTGTTCCATGTATCATATACCAATCCACCCCAGGCACTATAAAGTTGAAAATCTAAAGAGATTCCTTTATATGAAAATGTGTTTCTAAAACCTGCAAAAAAATCTGGAGTAGCATTACCAATAATCACCTGATCTGCATCACCATAATTATTAGTAGTAGCATCTGATTCGTCATTTATAAACCATAGTGCTTCTCCATTATTAGGGTCCACCCCTGCATATCGAGGGAGATAGAATGTTTCAAAATCTTCTCCAACAGCAGTAATACGGGTTCCTCCTATAATAGGTTCTCCATCACCAGATAGCTTAGTTATTTTATTTTTATTTGTTGTAAAATTAAAACTAGTCGTCCAGGTAAATCCATCACTTACATTTACAATATTACGTGTGGTGATGTTAAATTCAATTCCGGTATTTTCCATTGCTCCAATATTTTGTACAATATCTACATCTCCATTTGTAGATGAAATAGGCCTTGCCCTAATAAGATCAGTGGTTTCTCTTTTATACCAGTCAAAACTTCCTTGTATTCTATTATTCAATAAAGAATAATCAAGTCCAATATTTAAAGGTTTATTAACTTCCCATTTTAAATTAGGGTTTCCTAAATCGGAGAAGAACAATCCAGGACTGCCATCATAATCATTAATAGAAAAAAGATCAAATACAGCATAAGGGTTATCATCAACACTATTAGAATTCTCATTACCAGCAATAGGATCGTTTCCATTCTCTCCATAACTTGCCCTTAATTTAAAGTCATTTATAAAACCTAATGAGCTCATAAACTGCTCATTAGCAATATTCCAACCAATACCAACAGACCAGAAAATACCATATCGATTATCATCTTTAAATGTAGAGCTCCCATCTCGCCTAAGCGAGCCACTAATCAGATACTTATCACCGTATGAGTATTCAGCATTAAAAAACACTGAATTTAATCCGCTCTGTCTTCTATTTGTTGAAGCTTCTGTTGGCAAGCTACCAGCATTTAAATCTTCAAATCCATCAGGAATATTTTCAACTTGTATATCAGTAAACTTGTTTCTGGTTTTTTGAAGTTCATATCCTCCAAAAGCTGATATATTATGATTGTGCCAATTCATATTATATCGTAACATATTTCTAAATAGCCAGGTAAACAAAAAGTCAGAATCCTGATTTCCTCTTCCTGTAGGTCTGCCATCTCCATAGCCTGCGGGGAGTCTGATATAATCATCCCTAAATCCCTGATTCATATTAATAGATGACTCAAAAGAAAGTCCTTTTAGTATTTTGTAAGACAAATCTCCTCCTGCTAAAATTCTATGCGTTATATTTCTTCTAGTTTCATTTTCAGCTTGGGCTACAGGGTTATGCGTACTATTAAACCCAAAATTAAATGTTCCATCTTCGTTATAAGGGGAAATATCGGGCCTTATTCGGTATATTGATCTTACGGGATTAGCAAAAGCCCCTCCATCAGGCCTTACATTAGAAATATTCTTATTATAAGACAGATTTGCTTTAAGCGTAATTCTGGTATTTATCCTTTGATCAATTTTAATTCTTGAGTTCATTCTTTCAAACTGAGAACCAATGATAACTCCTTCTTGATTATAATACCCTCCTGAAAAATAATACTTGGTATTTTCATTTCCTCCCCTCAAGGATAAATCATGTTGTTGATAGAAACCATCTTGAGTTAATAAATCAAACCAGTCTGTATTCACATCAGGATTAAAACCTCTATCTGTTATGTAAGTCAATGCATCATTATCATTATCACGTATTCCTGCATTTTGTACTCCTTCTACCAATAATTCTTGTAATTCTGAAGTATTAAGAGGCTTAAAGCGATCTGCTACTGTTGGAGAAGATAATCCAGCTTGTGCACTATATGAAATAATCATTTTACCTTGTTCACCAGATTTCGTTTGAATCACTATTACTCCATTGGCTCCCCGAGTTCCATAAATAGAAGTAGCAGCAGCATCTTTTAAAACAGAAATCGTTTTAATATCTCCTGGATTAAGAGAAGTAATTATTGAAGCATCTCTTGTTTGGATTCCATCAATTACATATAATGGAAATGAAGCAGTAAAAGATCCAACTCCTCTAATCCTTATATTTGGTGTCGCTCCTGGTTGCCCACTATCTGCTGTAACAAACACTCCAGGAACATTACCTTGAATACTCTCTTGTATTGCAGCTCTTGGCGTAGCATTAATTGCTTCCAATTTTACATTTATCGCTGAGCCAGTAAGCCTAGACTTTCGTTGGACAGCGTATCCCGTTACAACTACTTCTTCTAGATTACTAATATCTTCTTTTAGGACTACATCGATAACATTCTTAGTTACTACAATTTCCTGTGTTTCAAAACCTACATAAGAAAATACCAGGGCATCACCTTGGTTTGCTTCTAATTTATAATTACCATCAAAATCTGTTAACGTCCCTTTATTTGTTCCTTTAATAATTACATTAACTCCTGGTAAAGGGTAGCCTTCTTCACTTTGTATTGTACCGCTTACAAAATTTTGCTGTGTTTTAGTTTTATCACTAGTCGTATTTTTATTGGTTTGCTCTACTGACTTTTTTTCTATATAATCTAATAGATTTTTAAGAGCTAATCCAGATGTTTTTACATTTCTTGGAAATAAAACAATTTGATTTTTATAAATCTTAAAATTTATATTAGTATCATCAAATAGCCCGTACAACACTTTTTTTACTCGCTCATTAGTAGCAACAAGAGACACTTTTCTTGAAATATCGACCAAATTATTATTATAAAAGAAACGAAATTCGCTTTTTTGTTCAATCTCTTCAATAGCAGTTTGTAGTGTAACTTCCTCAAGTGAGATTGAGATATTTTGAGAATATGTATTAAATGAAAATAGTTTTGAAATGGTAATACATATAAGTAAAGAATAAATTTTCATAATTCTTATAAGATGTTTTCTGGATAAGAAAACTCCGGAAAGGTTTTTTTTCATAATTTTGTGTGATTTTAATTATTCTAATTCTGAGTCTAATTAAATGATTAACAGAAGAGGATGTTACCGCATCCTCTTCTCTATTTATTATATTATTCTGAATTGAGCATGACTTTGTTGTTTACATATTTATAATTAATAGGTGAAGACATTTTGATGAGTTCTAACACCTCTTTTAGGGTAAGGTTATCGAACTCTCCTGTATATTTGTATTGTAGAAGTGAATCAGACTTAATTGTAAATTCTACATTATATTTTCTGTTTAGATCTAATACAACTTGTTTTAATGGGGTTTTATCAAAAATTAATTTACCTTCCTGCCAGGCCACTATATTTTTAGAATCCACTCTATCTACTTTGATATTACTTTTTTCTTTATCAAAAATTGCTCTTTGCGATGGTTCCAAAACGATAGGTTTTTCTTTTTGTTGTTGAAAAACTTCAACTTTTCCTGTTACCAATGTAGTTTCAACTTTTTCATCTTTTGGATAGGATTTCACATTAAATGATGTACCCAAAACTCTAATATTAATATGGTCTGTAGTTACTATAAAAGGTTTGGTTACATCTCTTTTTATATCAAAAAATGCTTCTCCTATTAATGTAACTTTTCTAATACTATCTGTAAATGTAATAGGATAAGTAAGACTACTATTTGCATTTAATACAATCGTAGAACCATCTGGTAATACTACAGTTTTGTACCCTCCATGGCTGGTCGCTACATACTTAGTAGTAGTATTAAGAATTTCTATAGTATCAACAACCGAATCGTTACCAGGAAAAGATGTAAACATATACCACATCATAAAAGGTACCACTATTGATGCTGCAATAGCTGTGTAATAGTATCTTTTCTTTTTAGTTCTCTTAGAATGAAAACGTTGGTATTGAGCATTAACATCTATATCGCTTAACGAATCCAAATTAGAAGCAACATATTCTGCTTTAAGTAAATTGAACTGTTTTTGATGCTTACTATCTTTTTTAATCCATTCGACTACTATTTTCTTTTCATCAGGACTAGCATCTCCCTTTATAAATTTTATAAGGTCTTTTTCTTGCATTAATTACAATCTTATATTTATACAGACGTATAAATATGGATTACCCCCCAATAACTTTTGTTTTTTTTAAAAAAAAGATAAGAATTCTCGTAGATGTAGTCTCATATGCTTTATTGCTTTAGACATATGATTCTCTACAGTTTTAATCGAAATATCTAATTCATCAGATATTTCTCTATTCTTTAAACCTTCAATTCGGCTTTTAACAAAAACTTTTTTACATTTCTTCGGAAGTAATTCGATACCTGTCTGTATTCTTTGTTCTAATTCTTTTTCTAGTATAGAAGAGGCATCCTTATCTGCAAGTGCATTATGGTTTATATAAGCTTCAAGTTGTACTATATTATTTGAGCTATTAAGTTTATATTTTTTAGATCGTAGATAATCTAGGCAGGAATTTTTGGTACTCTTAAACAGATACCCATTAATATTAGTAGTAATATTTTTTTTGTTTTTCCAGATTTTCACAAATACATCCTGTACTATCTCTTCTGCCTCTTCTTTATTAGAAACATAGCTTTGAGCTACATATAATAACTTACTATAATAAAGCTCAAAAAGAATTTTGAAGGCCTCTTCATTTCCTTCATTTATATTCTTAATGAAATAGCTTTGTGTTATTTGTGATTCCTTTTTCACTAGTACAATAATTCATGATAAAGGTAAATATTTTTTTTAACGATACTACAACAAATAATTAACATTAAAAATTTCATTATCACAAAATAACCTACAAAGCCTTGATATATATACATATATCAAAGGATTTTATTAATTTATTATTTCCGTATAAAAACTTTAAAAACAGGTATATTAATGAAGTTTTTATTTCATTAATTTCTATCCTTGATTCTATATACAAATTTTAATCCGCTCCAATCTTTATCTATTGCAGCCACTTTTACATCGACTAATCCTATACTTATTAGATAATTTCTTATAAGATCTCTTTTAAGGTCTGTAGGGATAGATGAGCTTCCTTTTGGCCAACTCACCCATAGCATTCCGTTCTTTTTTAAAGCAGTCTTATATTTTACTACTACTTCCTGCAATTCTATAAAAGTGGTACAAAAAATATGAATAAAATCTACACTTTCATTTTTAAGTTGCTTTACCTCTCTAATTCTTTTTGGTATATCTGAAAAAAGACTATAATAATAATTGGGCTGTTTATATAACATTAGTATATTATCATCTTTAATTCCTAATTTTTTGGCTAGAGGTGTACCCGAATATCCTGTTGACATAATAAAAATATGTTTACAAATACATTAATACCATTTCCGACTTAAAAATACTCAAATTTGTCCTTTTTCACTTATGCTTCAAAATAAAACTAAACCGTAGCTAAGGCTATGCTCGATTTTTCTTTTTTCGCCCAATCAAAAAATGACTGCTTTTTATTTGAGTATTTTTAAATCAGAACTGGTATAATAACACTATTCAAAGTTACTAAATACCATAAAAAAAAATGCTCTTAGAATTATTTTGTACCTTTTATCTATTCAAAATTTTATTCATAAATATGATAGCTAATCAATAATTTATTAGGATTATACAAAAAAGCATTGGATACCGACACAAAGTTTTTTACATTCGGCGTCTATTTGATAACCATAAATCATCTACTATGCAAAATACTGCTTTGACAGAAATTCATACTGCCTTGGGAGCAAAAATGGTTCCTTTTGCTGGATATAATATGCCAGTATCTTACGAAGGTGTAAATATAGAACACGAAACAGTGCGTAAAAGTGTTGGAGTTTTTGATGTATCTCATATGGGAGAGTTTCTTATTACTGGTCCCAATGCATTAGACCTTATCCAAAAAGTAACTTCTAATGATGCTTCTACGTTAGTAGACGGAAAAGCACAGTATAGCTACTTACCAAATGACAAAGGTGGGATTGTCGATGATTTAATTGTGTATAGAATTGCCGACCAAAAGTATCTTATGGTGGTTAACGCATCTAATATTAAAAAAGACTGGGATTGGATAAGTAACCATAACACAATGAATGCTGAAATGCGTGATCTATCTGATGAATATTCTTTATTAGCTATTCAAGGACCAAAAGCTGCTGCAGCTATGCAATCTTTGACTTCTGTTGATCTTGAAGCAATGAAATTTTACACTTTTGAAGTTTCTGATTTTGCAGGAATCGAACACGTTATTATTTCTGCTACAGGATATACTGGTAGTGGTGGTTTTGAAATCTACTGTAAAAATTCTGAAGTAGAACAAATTTGGAATAAAGTATTAGAAGCCGGAGCAGATTATGGTATTAAACCTATTGGTCTTGCAGCCAGAGATACATTAAGATTAGAAATGGGATATTGCCTTTATGGTAATGATATTAATGATACCACCTCTCCTATTGAAGCTGGATTAGGTTGGGTTACCAAATTCTCAAAAGATTTTATTAATGCAGAAGCCTTAGCCAAAGAAAAAGAACATGGTGCAGAACGAAAATTAGTTGGTTTTGAGTTAGATGAACGCGGTATTCCTCGTCATGATTATGATATTGTAGACGGAAACGGAAATAGTATTGGGATAGTAACATCTGGTACTATGTCCCCTTCATTAGGAAAAGGTATTGGTCTTGGATATGTTCCTTCGATTTTTGCAAAACCAGGAAGCAAAATCAATATCCAGGTACGTAAAAATGCGATTCCTGCAACAGTAATAAAGTTACCTTTCTACAAAGGGTAGTTTTACAATAAAAATAGTATAGTTAAGTTTCAAAGTTACAGTAGTAATATTTGGAACTTAATTTTTTTTACACATAACTAATATTGAAGAAAGTTTTAATCATAGGAGCCAGTGGTTTTATAGGAAATGCGCTATATAAAGAGCTTAATTCTTATTTTGATACTTATGGTACATACCATACAGATAATCCATTTTTTGAAAAAAATCAAAAGTTTTTTCAGTATGATATGGAACTCGAAGATATTTCTATTTTATTAGACAATCTTAAGCCTACTACTATTATTACTGCTCTTAGAGGTAATTTTGATTCACAATTAGATGCACATCAACGTATCATACAGTGGATTCAAAAACATAAATGTCGACTTGTTTTTATCTCAAGTGCTAATGTATTTGATTCTTTTAGCAATTACCCATCATACGAATATGATAAAACCCTTAGTGATAGCGTTTTTGGTAGATTCAAAATCAAAATTGAAAATGCACTAATGCGGTTACCTTCTCATAAATATGTAATAGCTCGGGTACCTATGGTTTTTGGTTCTACTACTCCAAGAGTACAAGAGCTTAAAACTCTGCATGATCTTAAAGCTCCTATAGAAGTTTTTCCAAATGTTATTATTAATGCAACTTCGATATCCAAATTAACACAACAAATACATTATATCATTAATCGTAGTAAGAAAGGTGTTTTTCATCTTGGAAGTACTGATCTTATTTATCATCTCGATCTAATTAAAGAAATTTGTGATGCTTTGCAATTAGATGACCCAGTTTTTAAGCAAGTCTATGATTCTAATAATGATCGTTATCTTGCTGTTTTACCAAAAGACAATAAACTTCCTAAAAATCTTCAGATTACTACGCAACAGGTTATTGATTCTGTAATCGCTAAATGATTCTTAATATATCGATAATTGATTATTAATAATATATATTCCTATTATCTTTGTACTATGATTGAAAATGGAAAAAAAATCATATTATTTGATGGTGTTTGCAACTTATGCAACAGTGCCATTTTATTTACTATTAAGCGGGATAAAAATGATGTATTTCGCTATGCTCCATTACAAAGCAAAATTGGTAAAAGATTAATCGCAGAGCGAAATATAGATCCTAAAAAATTAGACTCTATAGTATTGATTGAGCCTGATGTTGCATACTACTATAAATCTACGGCTGCTCTGCATATTGCGAAACAACTTTCTGGTATATATCCCTTACTTTCGGTTTTTCTTGTTTTACCAAGATTCTTTAGAGATTGGATTTATGATATTATTGCCAAAAACAGGTATAAATGGTTTGGTAGAAAAGAAAGTTGTATGATTCCAACTCCAGAACTCAACGCTCTTTTTATAGATCAATAGTAATTGAATCATTATCTATATTTCTTCATTTGGTTTCTGGTATAATAACCGAAGAATCACTGGTTTGATGTTTTATTGTATATTCTGTTTGATATTTTTTTCTGAGCTCGTTGGATTGAGCATCTAACTTATTAACATTGTCTATATGTACAATACTTAAACATATTACAGCAAAAGCAATAAGCACTATGGGTAGTAAAAGCCGTTTCATCTTTATGAGTATTTATGTGATACTTCAAATGTATTGATAAGAATGATACGGCGTAAGGGGATTTCGACTAAGAATGCTAAGGGGGTTTTTCCCCTGTAAAACAAATAAACAATTTTATAAAAGAAATGTCATCTATGTTAAACAGATTACCCTTTAGCGCCGAAATGTATAACGAAAGCCGTCTTTAAACTGTTCGTCAACAATAAATTCATTAGTTGTAATCTCAAAATTACCTAAGTTTCTTTCGTTAACGATCAGTTCTTTATTACCATTTATGGTAACAATAGAAAAAGTATAAACCCCTGTTGGAAACAAATCTTCGGTAGAAGAATTAGCCGCGTTATTATTAGTTACTTCTACTCTTTTTTTGGTATCATCAAAATCCCAAACTATAACACCTTTTTCAAAATCATCATTTATACCAGAAAAACCTCCTGTAACATTTACTAAATTCCAAATCCCTATCAAACCAGATGGGTTAGAAGGAGGATTAACTGGAGTAACATCATCATCGCTATCACAACCTATTATTACAAACAAGAATACTACACAAATAAAATGTTTCATCTCTATTATTTTTGGTTACTACTATATAACAGTAGATGAATTACATTTAGTATACGTTGCGTTAATAAATGTTAAATATCAAAACCTGTAATCATATCATTATCAAATTCTGATTATATCAAAGTTTTTGCAATATGTTCTATTTCATCCAAAAGGGCTCGTAGATCATCTTCCTGAGTTAATGGATTCATAATCGTAGTTCTTAAATAACGATGCTCTCCTATTGTGGTCTGAACAATATAAAACTTACCTGATTTCACTAACCATTGGCGAATAGCATTATTAAGAGTATTAAGATCTTCATAATCTGTTTTGAAATATCTAAAATTAACAATATTAGCTTCTGGCTCCAGCGCTAATTCAAAAGAAGGTCGTTCTCTTACCATTTTTGCAAAGACCGAACCCAGATCATAAAGTTTATTAATATTCTTTTCGAATATCTCTTCTCCATATGTCTTAAGAATGGTATATACCTTAATAGACATCATTAATTTTGTACATTCAAAAGTTCGTTTTCCCGAATTGTGCCATTCTCTGGTATGTTGAGAATCCCAAAGGTATTGGGCTTTTTGAGCAAATGTTTGATAAGCATTTTCTTCTTTCTTAAAAATTAATGCTGTGTTTAATGCGGGAGTCATTAACATTTTATGAAAATCTATAACTACAGAATCAGCACGAGATATTCCATTAGTTAAATGTTGATATTTTTTTGAAAACACTACTCCACCACCATGTGCTCCATCTATGTGAAACCACAAGTTATTTAGTTCTGCAAAATCAGCTAATGCTTCTAAATCATCATATGACCCTGTGGCTGTAGAACACGCACAACCGATAAGTGCAATCACATGAAAACCATCAGATTTAGCTTTATCCAAATATGTATCTAGCACACTTGTATCTATTTTAAAATCTATATCCACTGGTACTTTAATAATTCCTTCGCTACCTAAGCCAAGAATTCTGGCCGCTCTATCAATACAATAATGTGCTTCTTCAGAAACCATAACTGCCAATTTTTCCCGATGCCCCTGTTCCCAAACGCCAGATGGAGCTTTAGCTTTACGTGCTGCTAATAGTGCCGTAAGATTAGCCAAAGTACCTCCAGAAGTAAGAAAACCAGAAGTCTTTGCAGTATATCCAATTCTTTGTGCTACGAAATCAGTAACGATCTTTTCAATTGCATTAGCTGCCATTCCCATTTCATATACACCGGTACCGTTATTTAATAAATCAGACATCAATCCAGCCAAAGTTGAAATCAATGCAGGAACTGCAACCTGATGACCAATATATCTTGGGTGATGCACCTGAACTGAGTGATCCAAAATACTTTTAAACACATCTAATGTTCCTGAATCTGAAGAAAAATCTTGTTTCCAGTAGGATAATTCTTCTTCGGGATTGCGAAAAGGTAGTACAGGATGTTCTCGATCGGTCTGAACCTTTTCTAAGTGATCTGCCAGTAAATCAATAACTTGATGTCCCATCTTTCTGAAATCTGAAGGATCGTAAGCTTTTTCTAATATATCTGTTTTTGGTATTGTATTCTGCATGTTTCGTATTAGAATTAGGTCTTTTAATAGTGTACATATGAAAAATTAGTGATCAGAACTTGTCAGCCTGTATAACAAGCAGAAAAGTATCAACTACATTAAGACAATCTACCAGAATGGCAGGCTGACAAGTTCTGATCACTAATTCTCTAATATGCGCAATGAATTAAATAAACATTTAAACATTCCAAAATTAGCTATCTACATTTATAATAAAAAATATTTAATTTTGATAAATTAATAACAAAAAGTAATAAATGACGCTTCAACAATTAAAAAGTGCGGTTATATTATCAGAGAAATTAAATTTCACAAGAGCAGCAGAAGAACTAAACATTGTTCAACCGGCTTTAAGCAGACAAATTAAACAGTTAGAAGAACAGATTGGAGCTATTATATTTATAAGAGATAAACGTAACGTAAAACTTACTCCTGCCGGGCAACATTTTGTAAAAGAAGTTAAAAAACAACTTGCTCAATTAGAAAGACTAAAAAAGCAAACCGTTAATATTCATAATGGGCACGCCGGAGAGATTAATATAGGATTTACACATTCTATAATGCAGACTATCCTACCCGAAATTCTAAAAACAATTAATTGTCAAATACCTGGTATAAAAGCAGTTTTAAAAGAAATGAATAACCGAGATCAATATCTGGCATTACAACAAAACGAATTAGATATTGGTTTTGCCACAAATCCGATGGTACCTTTTAATCTAAAAAGCAAAGTGCTTCGTATTGATAATTTTTTGATACTTCTACCCGAAGATCACCCTGTTGATAAACATAATTATACCGATTTTTCTGTTTTCTCTAATGAGGAGTTTATATTTCCGTCGGTAGCAGATGGCCCGAATTATGTTCACATCCTAGAATCTATCTGTATTGATGCTGGTTTTGCTCCAAAAATTGTTCACGAAACAGATTCTGCAAGTACTAGTTTCAGACTTGTCGAAGCTGGATTAGGAATTTCTTTCGAACCTGTATCTTCATTACAGGGACATGAGTTTCCTATAAAAATTATTGAATTGAAAGATATAAAACAGAAGGCACAACTCACCATGATGTGGAACCCCGAAAGAGAAGCCGAATATCCGCTATTATTTGAATTACTTAAAAACTGGGCTGTTAATTAAATAAAACAATTAATCAAGTTTAATTTAATTTACCCTTGATAATCATCGTCCCATTCTTTTACGTTGGGTTCTCCTAATTTCCCAACCGATTTTGCTACAATCATAGACACAGTAGCGTCTCCGGTAACATTAACCGTTGTTCTTAACATATCTAAAGGTCTGTCTACTGCAAAGATTAGCGCTAAACCGATAGGTAATTTATCCGACGGGAAACCAATTGCTTCTAATACAATAACCAACATTACCATTCCTGCTCCGGGAACAGCCGCGGATCCTATTGAAGCTAATAAAGCTGTTAGTACAATAGTAATTTGATTACTAAAGGTTAATCCTTCGGGCCAAAGCACTTGCATAATAAATACTGAAGCTACCGCCTGATACAAACTGGTTCCATCCATATTGATAGTAGCACCAACCGGTAATACAAAACTGGATACTTCTTTATCTACACCGATATGTTCCTCTACTCTTTCCATGGTAACAGGAAGCGTAGCTGCACTAGAACTTGTCGAAAATGCTAATAATTGTGCAGGGCTAATTTCCTTTAAAAACCACAATGGAGATTTCTTAGTAATAACAGCAACTAATATACAATAGAATATGATCATTAATGCTAATCCAAATATTACAACACCAGCATATTTTAATAATGCTAATAATATATCAGGATCATCAGAAGTAACTACTACATTAGCTAATAATGCAAAAACAGCATATGGTGCCGTAAGCATAATCAAATCAACCATCTTTAACACTACATCATTTAAACTATCAAAGAATTTTTTAAGAGGTTCTGATTGTGAAGGTTTTATTAATAACATACTAATACCCAGGAAAATTGCAAAGAATATCACCTGCAACATCATCTTATTATTGCTCATTGCTTTAAAAGCATTTTGAGGAACCATATCAACAATAAACTGCAAAGGACCGCTTTCTTTTTGTCTACTTGCTTCGGCAATACGTTCTGATATTTTAGCATTACCAGCGTATTCTGTACTTAGTTTTTCTATAGTCTCGGGAGTAATTCCATTTCCTGGTTTAAAAGCATTGACCATTAGTAAACCAATAGTTATTGCAATTACTGTAGTTAAGATATAAATAATGATAGTTCTTCCTCCTATCAGTTTAAATTTAGAAATATCTTTTAGATCAGAGATTCCTTTGATTAAAGAAGCCAAAATTAACGGAACCGCAATTAGTTTCAATAAATTTACAAATATGGTCCCAAAAGGTGCAATCCAATCTCCTGTAAATTCTTTTCCCCATGAAAATGTTGTCATTAAAAATCCGAATAATATACCTAATATCATTCCGATCATAATTTTCCAATGCAGTGCTATTTTTTTCATGTGAAGAATTTAATTTTTAAGACAAAACAGCGTCCAATATATAAATTTAAAATAATAAAAAGGGGTAGAAATTGCGAAATACAAAATAAAACATCGGTTTTTTTAGCATATAAGAGTTCTATTCTAATCGTTCTACACATTAAAACTACATGGTTCTGTATTAATTTATTTCTTAATTGTTCTATTCATTAACCAATAATCAACAAGTACTAAGGCGGCCATAGCTTCTACGATAGGTACTGCTCTGGGAACTACACAAGGGTCATGTCTCCCTTTTCCCTGCATAGTGACGATATTACCATCTTTATCGATAGTTTCCTGATCCTGCATGATTGTAGCCACCGGCTTAAAAGCTACATTAAAATAGATATCCATCCCATTAGAAATCCCTCCTTGTATACCTCCAGATAGGTTTGTTTTTGTAGTTCCATCGGTATTAAAAAGATCATTATGCTCACTTCCTTTTAGCTCTGATCCTGCAAAACCACTGCCATATTCAAATCCTTTAACTGCATTAATAGATAGCATTGCTTTCCCTAATTCGGCATGTAGCTTATCAAAAGCTGGTTCTCCTAACCCTACTGGCACACCAGAAATGGCGCAACTTACAATTCCGCCAACAGTATCTCCTTCTTTCCTAATTTGTTTGATATAATGTTCCATTTCTGAAGCCATCTCAGGGTCTGGGCATCGCACAATATTACTTTCGGTTAATGATAAATCAAGTTCGGTATGGTTTTTTTCTAATTTGATGGGGCCAACACCACTTACATAGGCCTGAAATTTTATATCAGACAACACTTGCTTAGCTATTGCTCCTGCTACGACTCTACTTGCTGTTTCGCGAGCAGAAGAGCGTCCTCCTCCTCTATAATCTCTAATACCATATTTTTGATCATAGGTATAATCTGCATGAGACGGTCGATAAGAATCTTTAATATGAGAATAATCTTTAGATTTTTGATTTGCATTTTTGATTGCAAAACCTATCGGGGTTCCCGTTGTAACACCATCAAAAATACCAGAATAAAACTCAACAGTATCGGGTTCTTTACGTTGCGTAACAATAGCCGACTGACCAGGTTTACGACGATCAAGTTCTTGTTGAATAGCATCTAAGTCAAGTGTTACACCAGCTGGGCAGCCATCGATGACTCCGCCAATTGCTACTCCATGTGATTCTCCAAAAGTAGTAACCTTAAATAGATTACCAAATGTATTTCCTGCCATGCATACAATTTTTAGCAAATGTAATTTTTAATCTTCAAAAATACAGTAGTATTATCATATAAAAAATTAGGATTCATTTGCAAAAATTGAATCTATTTGTTAATAATAAATCATATCATCATCAAAATTTAAATTCTTTTATTCTCAGTATCAAGCCAAAGGCTCCTTAATCTCAAATTAATATTATAACTTAATTCTTAAAGACCACATAACAATATGCTTATACTTTCTTAATCTATGATTTATAATCCGTTCTTTTCTTTGTGTAACTATTATGTTTTATATGAAAAAACGTATTATAGAGCTTGTTGTAATTTCGGATATCCATCTTGGTACTTATGGCTGTCATGCAAAAGAGCTTCTCAACTACCTAAACAGTATCAAACCAAAAACTCTTATTCTTAATGGTGATATTATAGATATCTGGCAATTTAGAAAACGATATTTTCCAAAATCTCATCTTAAAGTTATCAAAAAGATTATTTCGTTTGCTTCAAAAGGAACAGAGGTTATCTATATCACAGGCAATCATGATGAGATGCTTCGCAAGTTTAGTGATACTCAAATGGGAAATTTTAAATTGGTTGATAAACTTGTATTAGAATTAGATGGTAAAAAAGCATGGTTTTTTCATGGGGATGTTTTTGATGCTTCAATTCAAAACGCAAAATGGTTAGCCAAATTAGGTGGTTGGGGATATGATATGCTAATTCTTTTTAACCAAGCTATTAATTGGTTTCTGGTACGTATGGGAAAAGAAAAATTCTCTCTTTCAAAGAAAATTAAAAATAGTGTAAAAAAAGCTGTCAAGTATATTAATGATTTCGAAGATGTTGCTGCAGAGTTAGCCGTTAAGAATAAGTATAGCTACGTAGTATGTGGTCATATTCATCAACCTCAAATGCGGGAATACGACGATAAAAACGGATCTTGCATATATTTAAATTCTGGAGACTGGATAGAAAATCTAACTTCGTTAGAATATCATGATGCAGCATGGAAACTAGTACACTATGAGAATGAATCTATGAAAGCTTATGAAGAATCTATTGAAGAGGCCGATAGTTTAGAAATTGATCCCGAAGCCCTACAAGCTTCTTTTATTACCAACCAGGTAATTACATCTCTCAGAAAATTATAACCTGTTTTTCTCACGTTTTATTGTTATTACTTTTTCAATATCCCCGAAAACCGTGACTTTTCCTTAAAAACCTTGTGACATATTTGCGATGTCCCAATAAAACCTGTTGTTGTTACTACTAACCTTTTTTATGATGTACAAAAAACATGTTTAATTTTTGCAGTTTTTGCATTGATTGTAAATACCACTCAATCACAAGAATTTTCTAAACACACTCTTGGGGTTCGAACAGAAGCTATCACTATTCACTTTGATGGTCATGATGATAATGAAGATGACGATGAAATAAATGGTGATAGTGGCGGTATCAGTATTTCCTACCAACTTGGTATTGCAGGAAAAGTAGATTAGAGTTTGATTTGGGAATACTTGTTGTAGGTGGTGGAGTAACTTTAGGATTAATGGTCAATGGTGGAATTGAATACAATCCAAAAATTCCAATACAAATTTCGTTAGATATAAGGCCTGGAATACTTTTTGCCAAATATGATAACAACTCCACTTCGGCATATCCTCATACAGAATTTGGATTAGGGATTCGTTATCAATTCTAATATTTGTTTCTTAAGAATTCTATCTATACTAAAGCATTTTTGAGAATGCTAATGGGATGCAGTGCTTCTCGCTGGGTCCCATCTTTTATTTGATGCCTGCAGCTAGTTCCTACAGCCACAATAATAGTATCCTTAGGTGTTTTTCTAACCGATGGAAATAAGGTCTGCTCCCCTATTTGCATACTAATATTATAATGCTCTTTCTCATATCCAAAAGATCCTGCCATACCACAACATCCCGATGGGATAATCGTAACGTTGAAGTTTTTAGGTAAGTTTAGAATCGAAAATGTATTGTGTATACCCGATAAAGCCTTTTGATGACAGTGCCCATGTATTTTGATGGTTTTAGTATCTGTAGTAAACAAATCTGCATTTATATTTCCTTTTTCTATTTCTGTATGTAAGAATTCATCAATCAAAAAAGTATGTGTTGCTACTGATGTTGCTTTTTCTTTATCGTCTGCCAATCTCAAATACTCATCTCTAAAAGTAAGTATGGCAGAAGGTTCTAATCCAACCAAAGGAGTTTCTGCTGTAATATGATTGCTAAACGTTCTTATATTAAGATTTGCCAGCATTTTGGCTTGTTTCAACAATCCTTTTGATATAAAAGTCCGCCCACTTTCTTTATGATCAATAATCCTTACTTCATAATTTAATCTGGTAAGTAGCTTGATCGCATCTATCCCAATTTCGGCATCCAGATGATTGGTAAATTCATCTATAAAAAAGTATACTGATTTTATAGGTTGCTTTGGTTGTATTTTTTTTATATTTTGTTTACACCAACCTCCTAAGGATTGTTTGCTTAACAAAGGTAAATTTCGTTGTTTGGCAATACCTAAAATAGATTTTAAAACACCAGATGTTAATGCGTTGGAAAAGAAAAAATTTGTTAAACCAGGCGCGATTCTTCCTATAGTATTCAATCTACTATTGTGTGCAAAAAGCTTTGTACGTAATGATACTCTGTTTTCTTGTTGATATTGATATTCGAATTCTGCTTTCAGCGCAGCTACATCAACATTAGAGGGGCATTCACTGGCACATCCTTTGCAACTTAGACAGAGGTCAAAAACTTCTTTTAATTCTTTATTATCAAATTTATTAACCTTCTCACTATTGGTTAAAAACTCTCTTAGTGTATTTGCCCGACCTCGGGTAGTATCTTTTTCGTTTTTTGTAGCCCGATAACTGGGACACATGGTTCCTCCTGCTTCTACAGACTTACGGCAATCACCACTACCGTTACATTTTTCTGCAGCTCTTAGAATTCCCATCGAGTCAGTAAAATCAAAAATGGTATCTATTTCTGGTTCTTTTCGATCGGCCTCATATCTCAGTTTTTGATCCATGGGATAGGCATCTATAATCTTACCCGGGTTAAAAATAAAATTAGGATCAAACGTCCTTTTAATACGTTCTAAAATCTTATAATTATCCTCACCAATCATAAAAGGTATGTATCTTGCCCTTACTATACCATCACCATGCTCACCACTCATAGAACCCTGATATTTCTTCACCAAAGATGCTACGTCATCTGTTATCTTTTTAAATAAGGTTACATCCTTGCTTTTTTTCAGGTCCAGAATAGGTCGAAGATGAATCTCTCCCGCTCCGGCATGTGCATAATACACCGCTTGTTGGTCATAAGATTTCATTAAATCTGTAAATTCTGATATGTAATCTGACAAATCAGAGATTGCGACTGCCGTATCTTCTATACAAGCAACTGCTTTTTTATCACCAACAATATTACCTAATAACCCTAATCCTGCTTTTCTTAGCTCTAAAGCCTTATCTATTTCTTCCTTACGTAAAATTGGACTGGCATAGCTTAGTCCAGAACCATCAAGAGTTTTTAACAGATTATCTTTTTGCTGTTCTAAATGATTGGCATCATTTGCCCTAAGTTCTAACATAAGGATTGCTTCTGGATCATCAACAATAAAAAAACGGTTCTTTAATTGCTCGATATTATTTTTTGTGCAATCCAAAATGGTTTTATCCATCATTTCGCAAGTAAATAGCGAATGTTGCATTACAGGCACTACGGCTCTCATACAATCATCAATAGTCCTAAAATGTGCTGCAACCATTAAGGTTTCTTCTGGAGGGAGTTCATCCAGCTGTAATGTAATTTGTGTTGTAAAAGCTAATGTACCTTCACTTCCTGTAAGGAGTTTACACATATTAAAATGTGTATTGGTCGTAGAAAACACTTCAGAGTTAATCAATTCATCAATAGCATAACCTGTGTTACGCCTATGAATTTCTTTTTTCGGGAAATGAGTCGTAATTTGTTCTTGAACTTCTTTAGAAGAAAGTTCGGTATAAATCTGGTTGTAGATTTCTCCTTCAAGGGTATCTAAATTTCGTTTTGTCTCAAAGTCATGTAGTGATATTTCAGAAAAAGTAACTTCACTACCATCAGACAATATGGTTTGTAATTCTAAGACTTTATCTCTTGTAACACCATATTGAATCGATGTCGTACCGCTACTATTGTTTCCTACCATTCCGCCAATCATACAGCGATTAGATGTTGATGTATTAGGCCCAAAAAATAATCCATATGGTTTTAAAAAACGATTAAGGTCATCCCGTATCACTCCTGGCTGAACAGTTACTGTTTTTTTGGTTTCATCTACAGCAATTATTTTAGTAAAATATTTAGAAACATCTACCACAATACCATCCCCCACACATTGCCCTGCAAGTGATGTTCCTGCTGTTCTGGGAATTATACCAATATCATGCTTAGATGCAAAAGCAATTATTTTTTTTACATCTTGTATTGTTTTTGGAAATGCTACTGCCAGGGGAATTCTACGGTACACCGAAGCATCTGTAGCATATAAAGCAGTAATTAAAGTATCAAATTGTAGTTGACCTCCTAGCTGGTTTTGTAAAGATGTCATTTTACTTTTATCAATCATATGCAATATTCTTTCCTAAAGAATTTAAAGAGACCTGCCTTCTAAAATTAGTATCAAAACAAATAAAACTATCTGTCCCTGCAACTCCATCAATCTGGTGTACTTGTTCATACAGAATCTTACGTAAATGATGATTATCAAATGCAAAAATAAGAATGAAAATAGCATAATGACCTGAAACATAATTACATTCTAATATTTCAGGAATTTCTTTTAAACCATCCACTACTTGTTTTGCATATCTAGCTTCTCTTAGACGAATACCAACATAAGATTTCGTTTTAAAACCGATCTGTTTTTCATCTACAACAAACTCGGCTTTCTTTATTACACCACGTTGCTTAAGTTTTTTAATTCTTTGATGCACCAAAGAATTAGAAATTTTTAAATTCTCTGCTATTTGAGAGAAAGGCTTTCTAGCATCTTCACGTATCTGCAATAAAATCTGCTGATCTATATAATCAAAATGATTCATACTCCTAAAAAAATTAAAACACTTGTAGTCAAAATTGATAACAAAAACAAAACATCACCTTAAATTTGACACAAAATTTATACAATTTAAACTAAAAACAATATATATATGCGCAATAATAGTCAAAAATAATAATTTTGCTTCAAACAAAAACATAATTAAAATGGATTTGACTTATTTTTTTGAAGAACTTTGGAAACAGTACACTGCTAAAACTCCTTCTGCACAAAAAATTAAATCTTTATTTGAAGCAGAAGGCAATATCGTTTTTAATGATCATATTGCAATACGTACTTTTAATGATCCGAGAGTTAGTATTGATATTTTGGCAAAACCTTTTATTGCTATGGGGTATGAACCCAAAGGAGAATATCATTTTAGGGCTAAAAAATTACGTGCAAAACATTTTGAACACAAAAGTGATAGTAATGCACCAAAAATCTTTATTAGTGAATTGCTTCTTGAAGAATTTTCTGTTGAGCTAAATAGCATTATCCAAAATACTATAAACCAAATAGATTACACTATTTTACAACAAGAAGATCTTATCCTAAAGGGTAGAGTTTGGCCCAAACCATCTTTTAAGATTTACAAAAAGCTTCTTTCGGCATCAGAATATGCTGCCTGGGTATATGTTAATGGCTTTTGTTGTAATCATTTTACGGTAGATGTTAATAAACTTCAAACATTTAAAAATTTATCCCAAGTAAATGAATTCCTCAAAGAGAACGGTTTCAAAATGAATACTTCTGGAGGCGAAATAAAAGGTTCTTCGTCTCAACTACTAGAACAATCCAGTATTTTGGCTGACATGATTGAGGTAGAATTTGAAGAATACGTTAAAGAAATCACATCCTGCTATTACGAATTTTCATATCGTTATAAAAATAATCAAAATGCAATTTTTAATGGATTTATTGCTGATTCTGCAGATAAGATTTTTGAGAGTACCAATATGCAGTTACAGCATAACTAGTTCAATCTTAACAAAGATTTAAGATTTATCCTTACAGAATAGAAGATTTATCACGTTATAGTCCGAAAGTAGGGAATTACTATTTACGATTATGACGAAAAATATTTTTTTTATACTTCCTTTTCTATTCCTTTGTATGGGTACTATACAATCTCAGGAAATTTCTAAACATACTATTGGTTTACGTTTAAGCGAAGCAAATGGTTTTTGGGCCGAAGCTTCATATCAAAATGCTGTAAGTGCTAAAACAAGAATAGAAATAGGACTTGCAGGACAAACCAAAAGAAGCTACAATGCTCTAAAACTTACAGGGATGTATCAGTGGGTTTTTAATATTGACAGAGGTTTAAATTGGTATGTTGGCCCCGGAATCGGAGGTGGATTAGTTGATTTTGACTCTAATATTGTACGTGATGATAATTTAACTACTTTTGGCTTCGTAACGGGAGATGTTGGTATTGAGTACAATTTTGATTTTCCACTATTAATCTCATTTGACTTCAGGCCAGAAATATACTTCGATAGTTATATTAATGATGATATTATTTTTAATTTTGGCATAAGTGCCAGATACAAGTTTGATTAATATTCTCAATGCACTCATTTTATGAGCAATACCTAATAAGATACACTAACCATTTTTATAATAATCAATTAAAACTTTTAAAAATTTAAATCATGAAAAAACTTTTTTTTGTACTATCAATCATTATCTCGGTTTCACAACTGCAAGCACAAGATATTCCTGAAAATGCAATAGGAATTCGATTGTCGGAAGGAGTTATTGGAGATGAAGGCTTTGGTCCCGAAATTACATACCAACGACAAATAATAAGTGAGCACAATAGAATTGATGCTAATTTAGGCTTTAAAACAAATTCTTTTATCTCTACTTATCGTGGAGCTGTATATTTACATTGGACATATAATATTTGGGATAAACTAAACTGGTTTGCTGGTCCTGGTTTAGGAGCCGGATATGTAGACTTTAAAACTGTCTATTTTGGTTTTAACACGGTAGATAGAGACGGTGAGTTTTTTCCATTTATAGGAGCAGATTTTGGAGTTGATTATCGTTTTGATTTCCCGCTTCAAGTAGCATTTAGTATTCGTCCTACATTTGATATTCATGATATCGATCGAACAAACGGGTTTAAGGATGTGGATAATGTTGGAGCAAGTGTAGGGATTTCTGCCAGATATACATTTTAGGCATACATCAAGTAAAATAAAAACCAAAAACCCCTTGTTATGATATATAACAAGGGGTTTTTATATTTATTAATAAATGTATTATACTGCTGCTAAAGCACTCTCATACATTTTTATATATAACGGGATAATATTACTTATATCAAATTTCATTGCTTCTTTATACGCATTTTCTTTAAAGGTTTCTAATCTGTCATCATTTTCAAGAATCTTGATCGAGTTTTCTGACATATCTCTTACGTCTCCTATATCACTCATATAACCAGAAACACCATGATTATTCACTTCTGGAATTCCTCCTGCATTACTAGATATTACAGCTACTTTATTTACCATCGCTTCTAATGCTGCCAAACCAAAACTTTCTCGCTCAGATGGAAGTAAAAATAGGTCAGAAAAACACAATATCTTATCTATTTCATTACTGTTACCAAAGAAAACCACTTTATCTTTTATACCTAGTTCTTTACACCTTTCTTCTGCAGGTTTACGTTCTGGGCCTTCTCCAACCATCAATAACTTTGCAGGCATCTTTTTCTGAATATTATAAAAAACATCTACAACATCAATAATACGTTTTACAGCTCTAAAATTACTAATATGAGTAACTATACGTTCCTCTGGGGTTGCCATGAGTTCTCGCTGGCAATCTGTAAAACTAGTTTTCCTCTGGCTCGCATCAATAAAATTAGGGACTACCTCAATATCGTTTTTGATATCAAACAGACGTAACGTGTCATCTTTAAGGCTTTGAGATACCGAAGTAACAATATCACTTTTATTGATACTAAATGTTACTGCAGGTTTATAAAAAGGATGGTTCCCAACCAGTGTAATATCAGTACCATGCAATGTGGTCACCATAGGAACATAAATTCCTTCTTCTTCAAGCATTTTTTTTGCCATATATCCCGCATATGCATGTGGAATAGCATAATGAACATGAAGTACATCTATTTTATACTTTTTAATTGTATCAACTAATTTACTAGATAGTGCTAATTCGTAGGGTTGATAATGAAAAAGAGGATATGTAGGTACGCTTACTTCATGAAAATGAATATTCGGATTTAACAAGTTTAACCTAACAGGCTGTTTATAGGTAATAAAATGTACTTCGTGGTTTAGTTTTGCCAAAGCAATTCCTAATTCTGTGGCCACTACTCCACTACCTCCAAAGGTAGGATAACAGACTATAGCAATTTTCATTCAAAATAATTTTTCTTGTGGTACAAGGTACAAGAAAATTGATATTAGATATTGTTAAAAGAGTTGTAAAAAAAAGCAGATCATAAGCCGGATTCTGTTTCCCGATATATCGGGTCCTTATCATTTATCTAGACTAATAATTACTTATTAGTTCAAACCGCCTACCCTCCAACATTGGGCGCACAACCCTCAAAAGCTGGTTTACATGGCGTTGCACCGTATAGAGTTTACCTGGTTTCACTACAGCATTACCTGTACATACTTTCTGCTGCACTTGTCCTCGTCTTACGACGGACGGGCGTTACCCGCTATACTGTGCTATGGTGTCCGGACTTTCCTCCCCCGAATTATCGAGAGCGATAAGGTGATCTGCTTTGTGCAAAAGTATTATAATTCTGAACTTAGAAATCAGAATTCAGAATTATTTTTGGCTGTTAATAACTAAAAATAAAAACCGATAGCTATAATTTATTTTTTGTAAGCAATTTTTAACTTTGTAGCGATGGAGCATTTTATAGTATCAGCACGTAAATATAGACCCCAAACATTTAAGGATGTTGTAGGGCAACAAGCAATTACCAATACACTCCTTAATGCTATAGAAAATAATCATCTTGCACAAGCTTTATTATTCACCGGACCAAGAGGAGTAGGAAAAACTTCGTGTGCCAGAATTCTTGCAAAAACAATTAATCAGGATGGAAATGAACACCCTGATGAAGATTTTGCTTTTAATATTTTTGAGCTCGATGCAGCTTCAAACAACTCTGTAGATGATATTAGAAGCCTTATCGACCAAGTACGAATCCCTCCACAAGTTGGGAAATATAAAGTGTACATTATTGATGAGGTACATATGCTTTCTCAAGCAGCCTTTAATGCCTTTTTAAAGACATTAGAAGAGCCTCCCAAACATGCTATTTTTATTCTGGCTACGACAGAAAAACATAAAATCATACCTACAATTTTATCTCGTTGTCAAATATTTGATTTTAAACGCATTACCGTGACTGATGCAAAAAATCACTTAATGCAAGTAGCAACGCAAGAGGGGATTACCGCAGATGAAGATGCTTTGCAAATTATCGCCCAAAAAGCAGATGGGGCAATGCGAGATGCGCTATCAATCTTTGATAGAGTTGTTAGCTTTAGTGGAAAAAATTTAACCAGACAGGCAGTAACCGAAAACCTGAATGTATTAGATTATGAAACTTATTTCAAAACTACCGATTTAATACTTGAGAATAATATCCCACAACTCCTTATAGAATTTAACGAAATTCTTGCTCAGGGTTTTGATGGGCATCATTTTATATCGGGCCTTGCATCACACTTTAGAGATTTATTAGTATGCAAAAATCAAGCTACTATCAATCTTCTCGAAGTGGGACAACAAACAAAAACTAAATATTTAGAGCAATCGCAAAAAGCCACACATGCTTTTCTTATTAAGGGTATTGAACTTGCTAATGATTGTGACCTAAAATATAAAACTAGTCGCAATCAAAGATTGCTGGTCGAGTTATGCCTAATGCAACTTGCCTCTATCCTTGTGGATGGAGAAAAAAAAAATGACAAACCCTACATAATTCCTCCTTCTTACTTTAAGGAAAAAGGAATTAAGCCCGTTAAAATTTCATCTGAAGTAAAAGAAAAGACTTTAGAAAAAACCGAAACTGAAAAGCAAAACAATACACTTCCTCAAGTAGAAGAAAAAACAGGACCTTCTGCTACTACCGTTTCTGAGATTACACAAAACAAAGACGCAAAATCTGATATTCAAAAAGATAATTCTGAAAGTACAATTATAGCTAAAACTCCTGTAGTAGTAGAGAAAAAACTGGGTTTAATACATAGAGAACGTAGAACTTCTGGCCTATCATTAAGTAGTATTAAAAGGAAGAAAGAACATGAAGAAAGTAAAGAAGAGCAAATAATTGATCCCAAAAATTTACCAAAAGAAAAATTTACAGAATCACAAATGCAAGCGGTCTGGATAGAGTATGGTAAAATGCAAGATAAAAAGGGAGAGCGTATTATTGGATCTATGTTTGCTATGAATATCCCAACCCTTGACGAAGATTGTATTTTATTAGAATTACCTAATCAATCGATGAAAGTTGATATGGAAGCTGCACAATCTGGGTTATTGCAGTTTATGTTCAAAAAATTAAAAAACTACAGTATTGAGCTAAAGATTATTGTAAATGAAGAAGCTTCTAAAAAATATGCTTTCACTCCCCAAGATAAATATGAAAAATTAAGAGAAAAAAACCCCCTTATTGATAAGTTACGTTCCTCTTTTGATTTAGATATATAAAAATCTATTCAATACCTATTAGTAGGTTCTGTATTACAGAATCAAAACACTATTAATCATTTTTTTTCTTTTCCTGAAGGCTTTTTAAAGTAATTCCTAGTTCTAATTTTGTTATATAAAACCACAATAACGACAAATAAGCCTAATATTAGCATTCCTCCTCTTCCGGTTAAATAATCAAATATCTCCATCATAAATTCTATTTCCTGATTTAGTAGTACATCTGTTAGAAAACTTACAGTGTATAAATTGGTTAAAAACAACATAGAAGAAACTATTTTTATGTTTCTACAAAGCGATTTAATCAAGTTCGATAGGGATACATTTTTTTTATAGTATATAGAAAGTTGAGATCACTTCAATATCTTTGTAAAAAATTATAAAAAAGAGATATGCTTGGTTTAAAACTTCCTACAGATCCAAGATGGGTAAATATTGTAGAAAAAAATATTGAAGAGATTCTTACAGATCATGCATATTGCGAGCAAAAAGCTACTTCTACAGCAATATCACTAATTGTAAGTTTTCCTGAATACACAGAGTTAGTACAAGAAATGGTAAAACTGGTAAAAGAAGAAATAAGTCATTTTAAAATGGTTCATGACAAAATCCTGGATCGAGGCTGGGTTCTGGGTAGAGATCGAAAAGATGATTATGTCGTTCAATTGGTAACTTTTTTTCCGAAAGGAGGAAGTAGAACAACTCAACTGGTGCACCGTTTATTATATGCAGCTTTGATTGAAGCCAGAAGTTGTGAGCGTTTTAAATTATTATCTGAAGAACTAGAAGATCAAGAGCTAGCTGACTTTTATAAAAGTCTGATGGTAAGTGAAGCTAATCATTATACCATGTTTTTAAATTTTGCACGCCAATATGGAAATCGCGAAGAAGTCGATAAAAAATGGCAGGAATTATTAGTTTTTGAAGCAGAAATAATGAAATCCCTGGGAAATAAAGAAACGATTCATGGATAAAAAAATAGAATAAAGCTATCTTTCGATAGCTTTATTCATTACATCACAAGTAAAGATAATATAACAATCTGAACTGTGAAAACGGACTTTTAATCCTTACCGTATAAATTTGGTATACAGATTAACACTTATCCTTTTTAAAATGGTATAAAAGCAGATACTTTATAAAATTCGTCCGATGCACCTACATCTGTAACCAGATTAGCTCCCGCAGAAAATCTAAATGCCATACCGTTATCAAGTTTTAATTTAACAGAACCTCCCAAATAACGATATACCTGTATATTCTTATTAACATCGTCATTTTCCAGGTTCATAAAGGCTAATTCTTCAAAAAAACCACCTAGTACTAAACGATCACTTACATTAATTCCGGGTGCTGCCCAAAAAAGGAGTAAATCTTTGGTCGAGATATCATCCCTATCTCTTAACGATTTATAATAAGCCAGATATGCTTCTATATCAAAAATAGAGTTATGGTACGCCACAAAAGTATTAGGGATTACAGCCTCTCCTATTTTTGTACCGGCAACATCCGAAAAGAATTTACCATGCGCAAACCCAACCCCTGGATTAAGAAATAATTTTCCGTCTATGAGTTTAAATCCTAATCCAATACCCGTTTCTAATAATTGATCACTACCCGATTCTAGAGTCCCGAAGGAAGGGTTTGTCCAGAACATGCTATAAAAAGTAATATCGAAACTTTTATTAGTTTCAAAACCTCCTACAAATAAGGTCGAAAATCCTGCAACACTATTTTGGATTACTTTTACTGCTAATGTTGCTTTTTTCTTTTTCTCTTCTTGTCCTTGTACTGCTGAATACTGAAAACCTATTGCTATTAATATAATTATGAGTTTTTTCATGATTTAATTTCTTTAATTATGAGTTTAATGATTAGTGAGCTTGAATGATTTGTTTTTGATTAGGTATAGAAAAGTTAGCTTTTCGTTTTTCTATAAAAGCCTGCATACCTTCTTTTTGGTGTTCTGTAGCAAATAATGCATGAAAGGCTCTTCTTTCATAGAGTACTCCTTCGCGAAGACTTAGCTCCATAGCTCTATCTATAGTTTCTCTTGCAACCATAGCTGTTGTTTTACTATAAGAAGCAATAATTGCTGCAGCTTCTACAGATGCTTCTAATAAGGTTTCTACTGGCATTATACGAGACACCAGCCCTGATCGTTCTGCTTCTTCTGCATTCATTAAACGTCCGGTAAGAATCAAGTCCATAGCCTTTGTTTTTCCAACCATTTTTGTTAAGCGTTGGGTTCCGCCAATACCTGGGATCACTCCTAGTTTTATTTCTGGTTGCCCAAATTTTGCCGTATTCGATGCATAAATAATATCACACATCATAGCTAATTCACACCCTCCACCTAAAGCATACCCAGATACGGCAGCAATTTTGGGAGTTCTAATTGAAGTGAAAGCTTCCCAGGTGGCAAAATAATCTTCATGAAACATATCCATATAGGATTTATTTTCCATTTCTTTTATGTCTGCTCCTGCTGCAAACGCTTTTTTAGATCCTGTAATTACAAAACACCCTACATCTGGGTCCTTATCCAGTTTCTGCATAACAGAAACCATTTCTCGCATCAATTCACTATTTAGCGCATTCAATGCTTTTGGGCGGTTTAAGGTTATAATCACTACCCGTTTTCTCTGTTCGATTTTTATATTCATAGTTTTAATTTTTACATAGCGTCTCCCTAAAGACTATTCATTTTTTAAAGATGTCTTTATTAAAATTGCTGGTTTCAGCTATGTGTTGTTGTATAAAAAAGTTGAGTTTGTGTTAGTACATATTTAAGTTTAAGAATCCCAAATTGCGCCATACGCTGGTATCCCTCTACTTTCCATTCCGTAGACTACTTTCCAGGTAAGTTTTTTATTAGAAATACATATTACTGCTTCTGCATCAAAATCTTTATATGCTATGTATGCAAGTTTTACCATATCTGGTTTTCCATGTGCATCTGTGTCCCATATGATAGCTTCTGGTTGTGATTCGAGAATTTCTTCTACCAATTCATCTCCATATGTTTTTCTTGGATTTCGGGTTGCCCATATTAAACGAGCAGGAGTTTCTCTAGAAAAAAGGTGTGGTAAACATGGGCCAATACCACTACCTGTTGCTACCCAAATGACTTTTTTAAATAGCTTATCAACATTTCCTACCCCTGCAGTAGTGATTCCTTTAACCCATAAGTGTTTTGGCATATCATCAATAAGTTTACCTGTCCAATCTCCTGCTCTGGAGATAGTTAAACGAAATCCTTCTCTGCCAGGCTCTGGTACATTTGCAAAAGAATGCCACTCCACTAAAGGGTCTCTACTAATTGCTGTAGAAGAACCGGCAAAAGGGGTTTCTCCATAATTAAACCGTGCCAGAATGACATGATTTGATGGTCGTGTAATATCGACTTCTACTTTTTTTAATCTCAACCAAGGTAACGCTATACTAATAGTTATTGCTGTTAATGCCCAAAAACTGAAAGAATAGAATACATTTTCTAAAAAAGGTTGTTCAGAACCACTTCCTTTTATTATGAGTATTGTTTGCACCCAAAATAATACTAGCGCTGTCCATCCACCAAACCGATGTGTTTTTTCAAAATTATTATGATATTTTGCTCTCAATTTTGGCAAAGCCATAATAATCATAAAAACTAAAATTCCTGTAAGTATTGTAGTTACCCATAACAATGTAATATCTTTAGAGGTTTCATTCTGAGGATTAAAAAAATTATAATACAGGGATCCCATAAATAGTATAAACCAAAGGGTTCCACTTATTGTACCTCCGATATGAATTCCTCCAAAATGATATATTTTTCCTGCTCTTCTTCTTATCGACAAAGGCCAACTTGTAGGAATACTGGTAGCCACCCAAAACAAGAAATTAATAACGTATTGCTGTCTGATAAGGATCCCTATTGTAAAATTAACTAGTGTAATTTTAGAAATAATATCTAAACGTATTTCTTGCTGAGACCACCAATTACCTTCTGTTGCCCCATAGATGATTATTCCAATATTTGTTATTAAAAGCAGTGCAAACAAGCGGTAATAATGCATTAATTTTTCTCCTTTCCACATTCTACTGAATGATTTTTTTTGAGGAGGTAACTGTATTATCTCTAAATTGGGTATTTCATGATCTTCTATAGGTTTTTGATTCTCTTTTGTATTTGCTACCTTTTCTTCCTCTTCTTGTTTATGAGGAATAAGTTTCATTAATTTTGTTTTATCTATTTTACCACGATTTGTCATAGGAAGTTCTGACATTGCTACCACTATTGTCGGAACACAGTAATATGGCAATACTTCTTCTACTTGTTTTTTAACCTTTTCCTGGTCTATATTTTCTGGGCTTACAAAGGATATTAAAGTTCTATTATCTATTTTTAAAGTAGCTGCTCTTTTACTTTCTGGCATTTTCTCTATAATAGAGGATACAGAATCTAATTCTACTCTAAAACCACATATCTTTACTTGATCATCGGTTCTTCCCAAATGTTCTAATTCACCATCTAAAGTCCATCTTCCCAAATCTCGTGTTCTGAACATTTTTTTACCTTGGCCCAGAAATGGATCATCTACATACCTTTCATTTGTTAACTCTTGATTATTGATATATCCATGAGTTACACAAAGACCTCCTGCCCACATTTCACCAGGTTCGCCTATACTACAAGGTTTCAAGTTTTCGTCTAAAACATATACTGTATTATTTGGCGTAGGTTTTCCTATGGTAAGTAATTCATCTGTTGGAAAAAATCGTTTTACGGTATTGATAATCGTAGTTTCGGTGGGTCCGCAAGAGTTATGAAATGCACAAAATGAAGACCATTTTTCTGCTAAAACCCTTGGACAAGGTTCTCCCGCAACTATAGCTACACGAACATTCTGGCAACGTGTAACATCTAAAGAACTAAGAATTGTTGGAGTAGAAATTACCACATCTACCTCACTTACCGTTTCCTGAATATTTTTTCCACGTATAACTAAGGTAGCTCCGTTTGCCAAACTCCCCAGAATTTCCCATACAGACATATCGAAAGCAATGCTTAAAATTTGTCCTACTTTTAATCCTGGTCTCATTCCTAGATTACCAGGCGACGTAAGGAGTATGTTACACGTATTTCCATGGCTCACCTGAACTCCGTTAGGATTCCCAGTTGTTCCTGATGTAAAAATTATATAGCAAATATCATTTTCGGTAACAGAAATCTCTGGTAATATGACCTCCTCATTGTTATTTGAATTTAATTTTAAAAAATCATCTATAACAATAAGTTGATTATCGTTTATTGGCGGCACTAAATCTTTAAACTCTGATAAAGTGAGTATTAAATTTATGCTTGCCGATTTAACGACATACCTTAATTGTTCGTCTTTGGCTAGCCCAATATGCTGAGGGACATAAGCGCCTCCTGCTTTTAAGATGGCCAATATTCCTACTAACATTGGTATTGATCGTTGAACAAATAGCCCAACATTATCACCTTTTTGAATTCCATTTTTTATGAGCTCTAAAGCCAATAGGTTTGCCTGATGGTCTAATTCTTTATATGTGATTATCTCTCCTAAATGATTAGCAGCAATAGCATTAGGATTTACCTTGGCATGAGCCTCAAATGCATGATGTATACATCTATACGGAACTCTGGTTATTGGCCCTTGACCAAACCTTTGAAAAAGATATTGATCTGATAAAGATAAGTTCGCTATTGTAGATTTTATAAAAGTATCGCCTGGTACTAAGGGTATATGCCCAAAAGTATCACGTACTTCTGCTTCAGAAGTAGCATGAGAAACTGTAGATTCCATAGTAAAATACCTTTCTAGTTTAATCTATTAAATGAAATTATCTGATATAGGTTTTGGGAACTACTATTTTTATAGAGGAAACTTATACCTCTACACATTGAGTTTGTGCGCTTCATGAGTTTGTGCAAATTAAGAGTTAATATTTGTTGCATCGAAATTAGAAACGCATAGAAATTATTGGTATAAAAATTCTAACACTTAATCATTTTTATTTTAGTTATGATTAGTATGATATTACATTTTTAGCGTAAAAAGAATGTGTTTAAGTCACAATAAAAAATTTAATTATCTGTTAACAATTCGATTTTTTAACATTTATTTAATGAAAGTCAGTAAATAATTCAATTTCTAAAAATAACCCCTATTATGTGTTTTGAATTATTAAACGTTTTAGTAAAAAACAATCAATACAAGTGTAACATCTATTATCAAAACGAGATTATAAAAAGTACAGGGGCGTGCTCTAAAAAAATCTATCTTATTAAGAATGGAGTCATGAAAGTTGGTTGTTTTACTGACCACGGAGAAGAAGTAGTTCTAATTATATTGACAAAAAATCAAGTTTTTGGAGCAAGTTCTATTTTTATAGATTTTTGTTCATATTGTATATATGAATCTCTTGGTGAAGAAACCAAAGTGTATGAATTTGATAAAAATACCATACAAAACACCATAAAAAAAAATCCTAATCTCTATAAAAATTTTTTATCAATATTAGGTAAAGAATATCAAGAGTATGAAAACAGAATAAGAACACTTCAAATTCAATCTGCAGAATTAAGATTGATAAAAGTACTTTTTGAATTTAAAGAAAAATTCGGGTGTCCCTATAATTCTGAAAAAATTATTATAAACTCTCCTCTTAATCAAAATGAGCTATCTAATTACATTAGGGTCTCCAGAGTAACGACCAATAAAATTATTAACAAATTTAATAGCAATCTTTTATTAGAATATAGCAACAAAAGTATTATTATAAAGAAGTCTTTCTTTAATAATTATAAGCAGTATGATATATAATATCTTTTTCCCTATTATTATAACTTATAACCAAAAGAGAGTTGAATATTCCTATTACTTCCTTTTGCCCCTTTAGGAATATCTTGATCATCTATAATATTAGACACTCCAAAACCATATCGTAAATCAGCAAAAAAATTCTCTGTAATACTTACTCCAATACCGGCAACTGCAGATAAGTTAAATGTATTAAAATTGATTTCGCCCTCTGAATTATCTTCCCATTCCCAAATTTTAAGTCCTACCTGCGGGCCAACATGAACGTTAAACAATTTAGAAAAATTATATTTAAGTATTATTGGTAATTGAAGATAGTCTACTCTTAAAGATTCATCATCATTACCTAAAGAAGAATACTGAAATTCTGGTTGAATACTCCATTTTTGATTAATAGGAACTTCGGCTAAGAATCCTGCTACTATACCAAATCTGCTATCTTTAAGATTTTCGGGAATATCATCAGAACTAATAGAACTTAGATTAGCTCCAAGTCTCACTCCATATGTAATCTCTTGAGCTTTACATTTTAAAACAATAAACATTAATAAAGCCACAGTGAATAGTACTGTTTTTTTCATAGTAAAATTATAAGTTATGGTTTAATTTACTACAAAATAATGGATTTTCATTAACATTTTGGGGCTCCATACGGATTATTACTCTATAAAAATCGATAAAATGTATTACTTATGAATTTCAACGATTATTTAGTTTTTCATTATATAATGATTTTATGATCCCGTCTGATAGACCAATTTTTGGAACAAAGATTTCCCTAGAACCACTCCATTTCATTGCAGAAAGATATATTCGAGTAGCTGGAATAATCACATCTGCTCTATCCTGATTTAAATTAAGTTGCCAAATTCTTTCTTCATAAGTTAAAGAATTAAGTAATTTATAATATGAGCTTAGATATAAAAAAGATAGGGGTTTACCCATTCTTTTACCACTATTCTTAAAAATATTATTAATGTTTCCTCCAGATCCAATTAATGAAACTTTAGGATAGTCTACAACACTTTTCTTAATCCAATCTTCTGCATTTTTCCATATTTTATCAGAGACTAAATTATTAAGTAGTCTTACCGTTCCTAATTTAAAAGATCGGGATTTAATAGTATTTCCATTATGATATAGTGTAAACTCTGTACTACCCCCCCCAACATCTACATATAAGTATGTTGCATCTGTATTTATCAATTCGTGTAAATCGGTCATTGCAATTATAGCAGCTTCATCTTTACCATCTATAATATCTATTTGAATACCTGTCTTCTCTTTTATAAGGCGGGCTACTTCTTCTCCATTCTCGGCTTCGCGCATAGCAGATGTTGCACAAGCTTTATATTTAATCACTTTATGTGTTTTCATTAATAGCTGATACGCTTGCATAGTATCAATCATTCTAGTAATATTTTCCTGAGAAACTTGTTTAGATTTAAAAACATCTTCTCCTAATCGTATTGGTACTCTAACAAGGCTTGTTTTTTTAAATCTAGTAGTTTTTCCTTTCTCTTCGTGAATACTACTTATTAATAATCGTACTGCATTGGAGCCTATATCTATGGCTCCATATTTTTCTATAGTTAACAAAATAATTAATTTCCTAGTTTTTTTAAATAATAATTGTATGTTGCTTTTTGTGATCTTACTTTCTCATTATCATTTTTAATGTATACATTATCTTGCTCTTTAGAAAATCTTCTGGCTTTAACATTATCATTCCAGCAAATATCAAAAGTATCCATTAATTCTAATTTAATATCCTCGTCATAGATGGGACAAGAAATCTCTACTCTTCTATCTAAATTACGTGTCATCCAATCTGCCGATGATATATACACTTTTGGTTCTCCTCCATTTTGAAATATGTATAATCGCGTGTGTTCTAAAAACTTATCTATTACACTTATTGCTCGTATATTTTCACTCATTCCCGGGATACCCGGTATCAAACAACAAATGCCTCTAATAATTAAATCTATTTTTACTCCTGCTCTACTTGCTTCATATAGCTTATCTATCATATCATAATCACTCAAGCTATTCAGTTTTAGTTTAATTCCTGCGGGTTTACCTTCTTTTACATTCCTAATTTCTTTTTCTATTAGTTTCACAAGAGAAGATCTTGTGTAATGCGGGGACACTAACAAATGTTTATAGCGGTTTATTTTATAATTTATTTCAAAAAATTTAAATACTCTATTGGTTTCCTTCAAAATAGATTCGTTGGTTGTAAACAAAGTATAATCGGTATAGATTTTTGCGGTAGATTCGTTAAAATTTCCAGTACTTATAAAGCCATATCGTTTAAGTTTTCCTTTTTCTTCTCGTTCTATTACACATGCTTTACAATGCACTTTAAGCCCGGTAACTCCAAAAATCAAATGTATACCTTCTCTTTGCATTTGTTCTGCATAACGAATATTTGCAGCTTCATCAAAACGAGCTTGTAATTCTATTTGTACAGTAACGTTTTTACCATTTTTGGCAGCATTGATAAGGGAGCTGGCAATATGAGATATATTTGCCAATCTGTATATCGTGATTTTAATACTTTTTACTTTTGGATCAATTGCAGATTCTCGCAAAAATTTTACTGTGTATGAGAACGTGTGATAAGGTGTGTATTGCAGAAAATCTTTTTTGGCAATCTTATCTAATAAACTTCCTTGCAAAACAAGGCCAGGTATTGCTAAAGGTTTAATTGGTTGGTATACCAAATTGATAGCTCCTAAATCTGGAAAATTCATATAATCTCTACGATTATGATACCTTCCTCCAGGAATAATACTATCTGTATTATCAACTCCCATTTTTTCCATTAAAAAATCAAGAGTATCTTTTTCAATAGTTTTGTCATAGACAAATCGAACAGGTTCTCCGTCACGGCGAGATCGTACACTACTTGATATTTTTTGAATAAAACTTTTACTCAGATCATTATCAAAATCCAACTGTGCATCTCTGGTAATTTTAATCATATGAGCTGACGCCCTAACATAATTAAAAATACTAAAGTTGATGTGCATACAATACCTAATCAAATCATCTAAAATGATAATGAATTGTTTTCCATCTTTTTCGGGAAGTACAACAAATCGATCTGTATTTTTTGGTATCTCGATTAGTGCATAAATTTTTTCCTTGGTGGTTTGTTGTAATATTTTAGAGATTCGTCCTTCTTTAGGAATCTTATCCTTTAACACTAGTTTTACTGCTAAATAAGCTACACTATCTTTTAGATGTGGAAATTTTTCTAGATCATTTAGTATATAAGTAACTAGAGCTGGACTAACTTTACTTATAAAATAGTTACGAATAAAAGCATCTTGATCTGGTGTAACCTGATTTTCATCAATAATAAAAATATTATGAGTTTCAAGTTCAAGTTTAATGTTATCAATAGTTTTAAGACTTTCTGCCTGTTGCTTGATAACTATATTTGTAATCTTTTCTAGTAATTCGTTTGCTGTAGTACCTTTAAGTACATTCTTTCCATCCTTTCCTGCCTGATCTATTCGCTTAATAGTAGCATATCTCACTTTAAAAAATTCATCCAGGTTATTAGAAAATATCCCTATAAAGCGCAACCTTTCTAACAGCGGAACTGTATCATCTGCAGCTTCTTGCAATACTCTTGCATTAAACTGAAGCCAACTTAACTCCCTATTAACATATTGGTTTTTAATATTTTCTGTCATTATCGTAAAGATTTAGGAAAAATTGTTAATAAGTTTTTTCCTACAGAAATATTTTGCCATGTGTCTGCTTCAAATTCTATTGCAACTACTCCTGCTGTAGGGAGATTATCTATACGTTGATCTCCATAAAGATTAGCAATTGAAGTAAAAGCATGGTTATGTCCAAATATCATTAAAGTATTAACATCATTATGACAATTTTTTATCACATCGGTAACCTGAGTTCCTTCAAAATCATAAAGTTTTGGTTCTAAAGAAAATACGGTTTCAGGAATATTTAAATGACTTACAATAATTTTGGCCGTGCTATACGCTCTTTTAGCTGGGCTACATAAAACCTTATCAATTGGTCCTACCAGTGTTTTCAGATGTTCGCCTACCAATCCGGCATCTCTTATTCCTCTATTATTAAGCGGTCTTTTATCATCTGGCACATCAAACTCCCAAGAAGATTTTGCATGTCTTATTATATATAAAGTTTTCATGAATCTGATACTATTTTAGCAAAAATGAAGTTATTTAATACAAGTTTAAGGATTCGTTTTTACAAATTTTAAATATAAGAATATAAAAAATCAATTTTTATGTAATTATAAGTAAGATTGGCTTTCATATTCATGTTGCTTTATCTATCAAATGATTAATACAAAATAACAGAGAAAACGGTTAAAATAATGAAAATGAGCATAGTAAACGCTTGATTTTAATCGATAAAAACTGTATTTACATCGAAAACATGATTTTTTTAGTATAAAATTAAATGTTAAAATATAAATTTACATACGGTTTTCCCTTAAATCAGAGTGTTTCCCCCAAACATTATGAGCACAAATTTATCATAATATTTTAGTAGGGTAATAAAAAACAAGAAAGGTGGAAAAAGTGATTACTATAAAAAGAAATTTTAAATGGTTTCAAAATACATACCTACTTATATTCATATGCTGCATTAGTTCTATAATTGCATATGGGCAGGTAGAGGTGCCTCTTAAGAAACGTACAGAGTTAACACTTAAAGGGGATTTTAAGTTTGTATCTAATACTATTTTGGGTAAAGTTAGTAATGATGACGGGTCTGACGTATTTGATCCTAATAAAAGCTACAATGCTGGTGGATTAAACAATCAGTTTAAGATGGGTTTTATCGATATTGATAACGACCCTACTACTTTTAATTCTAGTAGTGCAGATTTAGATATCGATTCTAACTGTAATGCTATTAAACATGTTGGTTTATATTGGACAGCTGCTTATGCAGATGATAACAGACAACATGATATTACTTCTATAAAAATAAAATATCCTGGACAAAAGTCTTATTCAACCATTAATGATGCACAAATAATTCATGATTACTATAATGATAGCGAATCTTTGTTTAAACAATATTCATGCTATAAAGATATTACTGCAGATATTTTAAAATTAGAAAATCCATTAGGAACATATACTGTTGCTAACATCCCTGCCACGACTAGTGCAATAAATGATGATGAAACTTTAGGTAATGGCCTTGCTGGTGGATGGACAATGGTTGTAATTTATGAGGATGATGCCAAACCCAGAAAAAGATTTTATGTGTATGATGGTTTTGTAAACATTGACTCAAAAGCAAAACCTGTAGCTTTTTCTTTTAACAATTTTCAAACCATTCCTAATGGAGCAGTTCATGGAAAAATAGGTGTAATTGCTTATGAAGGAGACAAAGGAATTATAGGAGATCGTTTCCAGGTAATGTCTAATGAAACTAATAGATATAAAAGTCTTGCAGATGGTATTAATCCTATGAACAATTTCTTTAATGCCAATATTACTGAAAATGGAAAAAATGTAAAAACCAGAGTCCCTGCAAGCCAGAATACATTAGGGTATGATGCCGATTTATTTGATATAAAAAATATAAGGAATAGTATTATAGGTAATAATCAAACGGAAGCTAAATTTAGATTATCGACTAATAATGATGGATATTCTGTTATGGCGGTTGCATTTAGTGTAGAAATATACGAGCCTGCAATTCATATTGTAAAAAGATCAAAGTATACGGCTAATGGTCAATACATTCATCCAAATGATGTTTTAGCTCCAAAACAAGAAATAACATATAATCTTACCATATATAATGATGGTAATGATGATGCAAAAAATACTATCATAAAAGATATTTTACCAAAAAATGTAGTTTTTTCTGAAAAAACTATGATTTTACCCTCTAAAAGAATAAAGGTAAAATACGATAAAGCATCTCGAACATTAAACTTTATAGTACCAAATAAAATGGTAAAAACAGATAGTGAACCGTTTAAAATTAGTTATAATGTGATTGTAGACACCGAATGTGAATCAATTAACACAATTGATGATATTCTTGTAGTAGATCAACCTGTTATGGCCGAATTTAATGGAACGCTAAATGAAACCATAAAATACTCTAAAGGATACAATCATATTAACTCTTGTGAACTACCTGATTTCTATCAATTTAAATTAGCTATAGATATTAGTGAGCTAAACTGTCCTAATGCCAGTCGTCTTGTTTCTATTCCTAAAAAGAAGATGAATAGCCAATTTGCTGTGGTAATACCTGGAGAAATGGATGAAGTAACTAAATCTAATAATACAAAAAGTGGTGGTATTACCTCGGGAGATATTGTACAATCTAGTGATACACCCGAATCACCTTTAAAATCAGATTTAAAATTGACTAAAACCATAAATGATCTGATAAATTTGAATGAAATTTATTTTGATTTTGATAAATGGGATATCACCGAAAAGGCAAAAATTGAGCTTGATAAAGTGGTAGAAATTATGAATAATGATTATCCAACTATGGTAATCAAAATAGAAACACATTCTGACAGTCGTGGTGAAGAAAATTATAACCTAACGCTTTCACAAAAAAGAGCAGAATCCATTTATCATTACTTAATAAGTAAAAATATTTCTAAAAATAGAATTCTCTCCTACGTTGGATTTGGAGAAACCAGACCTGTTAATAATTGTAAAGATGGAGAAGACTGTTCTGAAGATCAATACCAAAAGAACAGACGCTCTAGTTTTGTAATTATGTAATCTTTTTTATGGAGATAACCTTTCTATATCCCAATTCTTTTTTTGAGTAACATAACGAATTCTATCATGTAATCGATTAGCTCTACCTTGCCAAAACTCAAACTCAATAGGTGTTATACAATATCCTCCCCAAAATTTTGGCTTAGGTATATCGCTATCTTTATATTCTTTTTCTAAAGACTGTAATCGTTTTTCTAACGCTTCTCTTGATTTAATCACTTCGCTTTGATCAGACGCCAAAGCTCCCAATTGACTCCCTCTTGGGCGAGATAAAAAATAACGAATACTCTCTTCTTCTTCTATTTTTTGCGCTGTACCTTTAATAATAACCTGTCGTTCTAAATTAGGCCAAAAAAAAGAAATACACACTTTATTATTAGCAGCTATGGATTTACCTTTTTCTGAAGAATAATTAGTATAAAATACAAAACCATTTTCGTCAAAATGTTTTAACAATACTATTCTAGCTTTTGGAAATCCATCTAATCCTGTGGTAGTAATTGTCATAGCGTTAGCCTCATCAACTCCACCAACCTCTTCTACTTCTGCAAACCAATCAGAAAAAAGTTTAAATGGAGAATCCGGGAGATTCTCTTCCTCTAAAAAGCTTTTTTCATATGATTTTCTATATGCTGTTAAATCTCTATTCATTACCTCAAATTATTATGCAATTTACCTATTTTAAAAATATAGAAAACAATAATAAGTAGATAATTTTTACCATATCAATATTCAAACACTTTACCATCATCTGCTATTTCTACATCATCAAAAACGGTCTTCGCTTCTTCCCTAAAAAGTTCAATATTTTCATATCTGGTTGAATAATGACCCAAAATTAAGGACCCTACATTTGCTTTTTTGGCAATAGTAGCTGCTTCAATAGCCGAACTGTGACCTGTTTTTGCACATAAATGTTTATGGCTTTCTAAAAAAGTTGACTCATGATACAACACAGTAACGTCTTTTATTAAAGGAATTTTTTCTTCGTTATATCTAGTATCACTACAAAAAGCGTAGCTTTTAACAGGTTTAGGAGGGCTTGTTAGTTCTTCATTAGAAATTATGGTACCATTGTCTAAGACAACATCTTTTCCTTTTTTTATCCCGCGATAATATGCCTTATCAATATCATAATTAGATACCTTGTCTATGAGCAACGTTCGGTCACCTGGTTTTTCCCGAAATAAAAATCCATTACAATATACCCTGTGTTGCAAAGGTATAGTACGTACCATTATTTTTTCATCTTCAAAAATAATTTCTGATTCAGTATTGGTTAGTTCATGAAAGTGTAATGGGTAATCTGTCCACGAATTAGAAAGCTTTAATTGTAATGTAATAACTTCTTTTATCCCTCTAGGGCCATGAATATGTAATGGTACATCTCTACCGAGCAATCTAAAAGTGGATACTAATCCAATTAGTCCGAAAAAGTGATCTCCATGAAGATGCGAAATAAAAATATGTTTGATTCTTGAAAACTTGATTTTATTTCGTCGTAATTCTACCTGGGTTCCTTCGCCACAATCAATCAAAAAGATATGATTATTTATTTCTAAGACCTGAGAAGTAGGGTTTGTAAATGTTCGGGGAGTTGCAGAATAGCAACCTAAAATCGTAAGTTTCAAAATTATTTCTCCTATTTTATTAAACAGGTTGTGAATATAATCTAATCTTATTTATAAATCAATCTAACGACCAAAAGAATCAAATGATGCCAATAATGATATATATTTTTTTGCGTCAAAACCTCTTCTATACCCTGTTACTCCTAACACTTTTCCTTCCTTATCCAGAACTAAAATAACAGGAAAAACCCATTTCCTATTATATTTTTGCGCAAGCACCTCATTTTTCTTTTGCTGAGCTAAAGAAAGCTTATTTTTTTTACGCTTAGGGAAATCTGCCTTGACCCAAATAAATTTTTCATCAGCAAATTCTATAAATTCCTGATTAGAGAAAATATTTCTTTCTAATCTAATACAAGGAGGACACCAGTCTGATCCTGTAAAAAACAATACTATATTTTGGTTTTTTTCTTTTGCAAGTAGCTTTGCTTCTTCAAAGTCAAATTTCCAATCCTGAGCAATAACGTCATGACCAAAACACACAAAAAAAAGTATACTTATAACTAAAGCAAATCTGTTCATAACCTATCAGACGAAAAGTAAAGTAAACAATTACAAAAAAGTTGAATTTTCTAAAATCCCAGATCTCTTTCTATTTCTTCCATCTCAACCAAATCATATGCTTCTTGTAGTGTAGGAACTACTGTTATTTCACTTGAGACTTCATCATAAGAAATCTTATTTGTAACAATAACGAATGAATGCTTAGCAGCTTTATGCTTATTAGAAACCCTTAAAAATTCATTAATATCATTTATAGAGATTTTTTCTAGAGAAAACAAGTTAACAATTATATTATCATTTTCGAGGGAAGAATATTTGTCTTCAAGACCTTTAACAAATTCAATAATTGTAGTTTTTTCTTGTGTAATTATAGTTGTAGAGCCTTCTTTATTAAAAATCATAAATCATCGTTTAATTTTTGAAGCTAAAAGATATATTACAGCCATTCGCACTGCAACCCCATTCTGTACCTGATCCAATATTATGGCTTGGTTAGAATCAGCAACATCACTCGTGATTTCTACTCCACGATTAATTGGTCCTGGGTGCATGATTACAATTTCCTTATTCAGACTATCCAATAACTTTTTATTTACTCCAAACTGTTGGGTATATTCTCGTGTTGATGGAAAATAGCTAATTTCCATTCTTTCATTTTGAACACGCAACATATTGGCAACATCGCACCACTCTAGTGCTTTTTTTAAATCGGTTTCGACTTGAACTCCTAATTTCTCTATATATTTAGGAATTAAAGTTTTAGGGCCACAAACTTTTACTTCAGCTCCTTGCAATTTTAAAGCAAAGATATTAGAAAGTGCAACTCTAGAGTGCAAAATATCTCCTACAATCACAACTTTCTTTCCTCCTACCTCACCTAACCGTTCACGTATAGAATACGAATCTAATAAAGCTTGTGTAGGATGCTCATGCGCTCCGTCTCCTGCATTAACAATACTAGCCTCGACATGTTTAGAAAGAAAAAAACCTGCTCCTGGATTAGGGTGCCTCATGACAACCATATCTACTTTCATCGAAAGAATATTATTAACGGTATCAATAAGTGTTTCTCCTTTCTTTACAGAAGAAGATGCTGCAGAAAAATTAATTACATCTGCAGAAAGTCGTTTTTCTGCCAATTCAAAAGATAATCTTGTTCTTGTACTATTCTCAAAGAAAAGATTTGCAATCGTTATATCTCTAAGCGAAGGAACTTTTTTTATTGGTCGATTAATAACTTCTTTAAAGTGATCAGCAGTATCAAAAATTAAATCAATATCTTCTCTATTTAGATATTTTATTCCCAATAAGTGATGTACACTTAATTCGCTCATTCGTCTTAATTTATAATTTTAAATAAAACAATCTTATTTAGAGATCTTAATTTTCTATTAAATACACGGCATCTTTACCATCATTCTCTATCCAGTCTACTTTTACTTTTTCTTGGTTTATAGCATCTACCTGGCGACCTCTATAATTAGGTTGTATAGGTAAATGTCTACTAAAACGCCTATCAATTAACGTTAGTAATTCGATTTCTTGCGGCCTTCCAAAGGACTGTACAGCTGTTAAAGCTGCTCTAATACTTCTCCCTGTATACAACACATCATCAATAAATACAATTCGTTTATCTTCTACTACAAAATCAATATGAGTTTTATTAGCTTCAAGAATTTTTTCTCCTCTCCTAAAATCATCTCGATAGAATGTAATATCAAGATAACCTAATTTAACACCTATTACCCTATAATCATCAACCAAAATTTTCTTAATACGATCAGCTAAAAAAGCTCCTCTTGGTTGAATCCCAATTAAAACAGTGTCTTTAAAATGCGTATGATTTTCAATTAATTGACAAGCCAAACGGTGCAGAATTATATCAATCTCTTTAGCACTAAGTAGTAATTTTTGACTCATAATCTCCAAATGGATATCTGGAATACAAAAGTAGTGAATTTTTAGAATTATACAATTCAATTTCTAAATAACATACTATAGAAAATCTACTTTACAGAAAACATATTACTATGAATTAGTAGTTCTAAATTCATAGTATCAAAAAAAGATATAAATTCAATAGTATAAGCTATAAAAAAGGTGTAATTGTCGTATTACACCTTTATAAATAATCCTTTATACTATATCCCCCCAGCTAATAACACAAACGAGTTTTTGGATATAGGGGAAACCTCATAATTCTTGATATTCTCAATAGTCTCCATGTATTTTTCAGCTTCTAAAAATGCAGTTTCCAAAGCACTTAAATCCGATCTTTCTTGTACCACAATAGTTTTAGACATAATACCACCGTCTATATATTCTATCGTTATTTTCCATTTTTTGATAGAATGAAAGCTTTTATTCTCAACTGCTTTTTTTGTTTTTTTACTTTTTGGTTCTGTGTCTGAATTCTTTTTTATAGATGCTATGATCACTTTATCATTTGCTACAACCGCCAATCTATTCGTTTCTTTTGCATTTACCTGAATGACTATTAAGAAGTTTAATACAAATATGATTACCCTGTTTATATTTTTCATTTTAAAAAACGTTTATGATTTTTTACAATGCAAATATCAGGAAGCTTTATCCCTGGTACCATACCACTAATAGTGAAAATGTTCTCCCGTTTTTCAGGGATATAAAACGTTATAATTTAACCACCCAACACATTATCTTTGAAATATTAGACAAAAAGACGCGGTTTTATTGAGTAAATTTAGATTGGAAATGGTATTATATAGAATAAACTCAAAATATATGGGAGTCATAACAACACTGAATACAGTGTGTTTTTAAAAGCAAAAGGCCGTTCTTACGAACAGCCTTTTGCTTATATTAAAAAGTGTTGAGAATATTACTTCCCTCCTTTTTCCATTTTAGCTTTAAGATCTGCTAATGCATCGATATCACCAAGCGTTGTTTTTTCTGCTGAACTTGCAGCAGCTTTTTTCGCAGCTTGTTTAACGATTTTAGCTTCTTCTTCTTTGAATAAAGCAGTATGAGAAGCAACTACTCTCTTGAATTCTTTATTGAACTCTATAATTTGGAATTCTGCTTCATCACCTTTCTTAAGCTTGCTTCCATCTTCTTTTTCAAGATGACGAGACGGTACAAAAGCAACTACATCTTCATTGAAATCTATAGTAGCACCTTTGTCTACAATCTCACCGATGGTTGCAGTATGCTTAGTACCTAAAGCAAATTCACCTTCATATTTATCCCAAGGATTATCTTCTGTCTGCTTATGACCAAGACTTAACTTACGTCCTTCTACATCAAGTTCTAGAACAATTACATCAAGTTTATCACCTACATTAGTAAAGTCTGATGGGTGCTTAATTTTCTTAGTCCACGAAAGATCAGAGATATAAATTAAACCATCGATACCTTCTTCTAATTCTACGAATACACCAAAATTAGTGAAGTTACGAACGATACCATTATGCTTAGATCCAACAGGATATTTAGTAGTAATATCTGTCCATGGATCTGGAGTTAATTGCTTAATACCAAGAGACATTTTACGTTCTTCTCTATCTAAGGTAAGAATTACTGCTTCTACTTGATCTCCTACTTTTACGAAATCTTGCGCAGAACGTAAATGTGTAGACCAAGACATTTCTGAAACGTGAATTAATCCTTCTACACCTTCTTCAACTTCAATAAAAGCACCGTAATCAGCAATTACAACAACTTTACCTTTTACCTTATCACCAACTTTAAGTTCTTTATCCAGAGCTTCCCATGGGTGTGGTTTTAATTGCTTAAGACCTAATTGAATACGAGTCTTAGCCTCATCAAAGTCTAAGATAACCACATTCAATTTCTGATCAAGTTCAACAATCTCATTTGGATGGTTGATTCTAGACCAAGAAAGATCTGTAATATGAACTAATCCGTCAACTCCTCCAAGATCAACAAATACACCATAAGAAGTAACATTCTTAACAGTACCTTCTAATACTTGACCTTTTTCTAATTGACCAATAATTTCTTTTTTCTGCTCTTCGATATCTGCTTCGATAAGTGCTTTGTGAGATACAACAACGTTTTTGAATTCGTGGTTTATTTTTACCACTTTAAATTCCATTGTTTTTCCTACATAAGCATCATAATCACGAATTGGCTTCACATCGATCTGAGAACCTGGTAAGAATGCTTCGATACCAAACACATCTACAATCATACCACCTTTGGTTCTACATTTTACAAAACCATTTACAATTTCGCCTGTATCATGAGCACCATTTACTCTATCCCATGCTTTAATTACACGAGCTTTACGGTGAGATAAAATTAATTGACCTGTTGCATCTTCACGTACATCAATTAAAACCTCTACCTTGTCTCCTACTTTAAGATCTGGGTTATAACGAAATTCGTTTAATGAGATAACACCTTCACTTTTGGCATTGATATCAATAATAGCATCACGATCAGTGATATTAATTACTGTTCCGTCTACTACCTCATCATTTAGGGTATCTACAAAATTCTCGGCAACTAACTTTTCAAACTCTTCAAGTTTAGAATCAGCGATAGGATCTATCCCTTCTTCATAGTTATGCCAATTAAAATCTTTTAGGAATTGTTCAGGATTTGCTTGTTGTGGAGTTTCAGCTACTGCTTTCTTCTCTACTTCCTGAACGTCTGTGTTTTTTGTTTCTTCAGACATTGAAGATAAAATTTGTATCCTGTATATTATTGAGAATCAATGCGAAAATTATACAGAAGTATTAATTAAATTACACGATATCCTTTTTAATTCTCTTATCCGCTAAAAAGGAGTGCAAAAGTACAATTTAATTTATTAGAAAGCAAAAGATTATAATGTCTTTCAGCAAATTATTAATACTTAACGATTTCGAATTCACTTCTTCTATTAGTTTGATGTTCTTCTTCTGTACATACTTTACTATCGCAGTCAATTAAAGGTTGAGATTCTCCAAACCCAACAAACTGCATTCTCCTAGCGTTTACATATCCTACCAAAGCGAGATAATTACGAGTAGATTCTGCCCTTTTAGCTGATAATACCTCGTTATATGATTCTGTACCTCTACTATCGGTATGAGAACTTATGTTAATATAAACGGTTTTATATCGTTCTAACTTTACTGCAAGTTTATCCAGTACTTTTTTAGAATCGGCCCGTATATTCCATTTATCATAATCAAAATAAATTGGAGGCATATCAAAATATAATTTCCCATTCCTTTCGATAACCGGAGGGCCATCTTTATCAGCAAGAAGAATTTCTCTTAGTCTGGTTTTGGTAATTTCTTCTTTCTTGTGTTCTGTATTAGATTCACTGATTCTGGTACGCTCATTGATATTAGTACTATCCTTAATTCGTATCCTGTTTTTATCATCGCTCTCATTGGTTATAACAGCATCTTTTGCTCGATCCAAATAAATGATATAGGTCTCTTCTTCTTTCTCTTTAACCACCAAAGGTTTGGTTCTGGTTTTATATTTATTTGCAGACGCTTTAAAATTGTATCTCCCCGGAAATATCTTAATATCAAAAGCTGCAATAGAATCTAATTGACTCTCATATATTTTTACATTATCATTATTGTACAAAACAACATCTGGATTAGCTATATAGTTATCGGTTGTATAATCCCGAACTTCAAAACGTGCTCTATACTCTCGCGGAAAAATATCTCCAATCTGAGAAAAGGTATAAATATCATCTCCAGCCTTTTTTCGATTTGAAGCAAAAAACCCATCTGTTTCATTGTAATAAGTTATAGAAAAATCATCGTAACTAGAATTGATTGGTGCTCCCAGGTTTATAGGTCTTATAAATTTTCCTTTTCTTAATTCTGAAACAAATATATCCATCATACCCAATCCCAAATGCCCATTTGAAGAAAAGAATAGATTTCCTTTTTCTGAAATAAACGGAAACTGTTCTCGATTTTCGGTATTAATAGTTGGACCCAAATTGGTTGGCTTACCATATGTACCATCTTGATTTATAGCAACAAAATAAATATCAAAATCTCCATATCCTCCAGGCATATTCGAACTAAAATACAATGTATCTCCAGCTACATTTAATGATGGGTGCTCAATAGAATAGTTCACATCATTAAATTCTAATTTCTTTGGTGTCCCCCATTTGCCGTTAACTTTAATGGCCTTATATAAATGAATTGCATTATTATTAATACTATCAAATTTCTTTTTCCCTTTTTCAGAATTACTTTTAGATATGTAGATTGTATTTCCATCGGCGGTAAAACAAAAATTACCTTCATGAAGTTTTGAATTAATTTCTTTAGAAATAGTTTCAATTTCTGAAACAGGTTTATTATCCTGATCCACTTTCACTTTATAAATATCCAGAAACGGACGATGTGTCCACCTATAATTCTTATCCAAAGGGCCATAAGAACGTCTATCGGTAGTAAAATAAAGCATACTATCTCTCCTAATAGCTCCAAATTCTGAAGCTTCAGAATTAAAAGCAGCACTTGCTATAGTATAATCATCATCCTTTAATTTAAAATCTTCTATTGTAGAAATCGCATCAGAAGCACTAAAATCCCTTACTGTATTATTTGATTTATATAAAGAGAGGTATTCAACCGATTTTTCATATTCTCCTAATGCAGATAACACCTGATACATCATAAAGTTATACTGATTATCATATGTTTTATCCTTATCATAAAATTTACCCGAAGTCAATATTTTTAGATACCGATAGGCTTGTCTAAATTGAAAAGTATTATAGTATGAAGTGGTAATGTTTTTAAGGATATGTTTGGTATATCCTTCCTGATTAAGTTCTTCTTCGTACTGCGATGCTGCATTTATATAATCACCTTTTTCAAAAAAACGATCTGCTCTGCTTTTTTGTTGAGAAAAGGTAAACTGAGTAATCAGTATAGTTACTATTAATAATATCTTAGTTTTTATCATTTAGAAAAATCTTGGAGAGGAATATTTGTTACTAAACTTAAGAAGGTCAAAATTAAATAGTATTACGATTTCATGACTTCCGTTATTGTAACCGCTTAAATCACTAACACTAAAATCATAAGAATATCCAACTTTTAGGTTTTTTGTAATATTAAATCCTGCCAAAGCAATAAAAGAGTCTGTATATCGATACGATATTCCTAATTCGAACTTATCATAAATTAAAGAGTTTAACGAAAGATCAAAAGTTAAAGGAGAATCTAAAACCTGCTTAATAACCATTGAAGGTTTTAATTTCACTTCATCAACAAAGTCAAAAACATATCCGGCAATACCATATATATGTGTCTTTGTTTGTGCAACACCAATACCGTCGATATCTATATCATTAGGAAGCAAATTGGGCGAAGATATACCTGCATAAAAATTATTAGTAAACAAATACAAACCTGCTCCAATATTTAATTGTGTGGTAGATGTATTATCTGCAAATGCAGGATCGTTAGCAACATCAGAACCAGAAGGATCAATTTTAAAATTATTGATACCTGCTTTCAATCCGTAGGATAATCTAGTTTGATCAGAAATCTTTGTGATATATGCAAAATCAACATTTATATAATCATTATTAACTGGGATAGCATCTCCTATCCTATCATTTACATAATTTACACTTAGCTCAATTTTTTCACTCATTGGGATATTAGCAAATATATTGGCGGTCTGCGGGGCTCCTTCAATCCCTGTCCATTGTCTTCTGTATAATAACCCGGTCGAAATCAAACCACTTTGACCTGTAGCATATGCAGGATTAACCGTGCTCATATTATACATATATTGAGAATATTGTGGTTCCTGCTGGGCATAGATCATCGAGCAGAAAATTATTGACATTACAAAAACTAACTTCAATTTCATTGGTTTATCTGCTTAGGTAAAAACTTCCTTGTATAGGTAAATTATTTTCAAAGTTTGGAACAAAAACATAAAAGTATGTTCCCGAAGGAAGGTTATCTCCTAATTGTACTGATACATTACTTTCTCCTCTAAATTCTTCTGTATTAATATTTCCTTCATAGACAAGACTACCATACCTATTATATATTTTCAAATCAAAATCAGGAAATGCTTCGGGGATATTATATACCTCTTCTATCCACAAATCAAAAGTATCATTTTGACTATCACCGTTTGGCGATACTCCATCCTGAAAATCAAGAGTACATAATTCTCCATTGGCAAACCTCTCCCCGGTATTTAGTATATTTATCGGAACTTCAAGACGTTCGGATTCACAATTATTTGCATCAATTGTAGCAATATAATACATCTGGTTATCAAATAGTAAAGGATTATCAATAATAGGAATTTCACTTTCTAAAGTAGCATACCAGTTATAATTTAGGACATCAACCTCTATATCCTCTAATCTGGCGGCATCAAGAATACAAAATTCTTGAGGAGGTACATTAGGGATTGGTAAATCCACAATTTGTATTGCTACATTTAAAGAAGACTGATCACAAGGCTGGGTATTCGCTATTACATATCTAAAATTATAAATATTGTTTGTTAATGTCTCAAACTCTACTACTCCATCAGCGCTTAATGCACCTGTATTATCGGTATCTTCAAAAACTCCGGTACGGGGAGTATCTCGGTCTAAAAGTGAATATAGGCTAACCCTACCATCAATTTTACAAAAAGTTTCACTTCGATCATTACCTATTTCTACCGGTTCTACAATAGTGATAATTACTGTAGATTGATCTGATGCAGAACACCCTGCATTACCCGGAACTACATATATATATTCTCCTGCTCCCAAAACCGGTAGCAAAACATTACTTGAATCAAAAACACCTAAATGATCTGGTGATGTATATCCAAAAGGACCTGCCCAGGTTCCTGTTGTACTTGGATTGCCTTCTAAAAGGTCAAAAAGGGTTATCGTTAAATCATCTGAGCAGAGTGTTGCGCTTGCATCTTCTCCCGCATTAGATAATTTGTTAATTGTAAATGTTAAATCTGCACTATCAACACATCCATTTACTGTATTTGTTGAGTAAGTAAATGTAAATGTCTGAGAACCGTTGCTATTTGGAAAAATAAATGTATTATCAATTACATCTCCTGCCGGGTTTGTCCATACCCCTGTAGTCGCTACGGCATTACCATTAGTCCTTAATAAGCTCCTAAGATCAACTTGCCCCTGAAATTCGCAAAGGTTAATATCTTTTGTATCTTCTCCTGCATAGTCAAATCCAAATATTTGAATTTCTACTCTGGCTGTCATAATATCGCAAGGATGTTCGCAATAAAAATCTGCCGTTACATCTGTCTCATAGGGATCACAAAAAGAACCGGGATCGCTATTGATATTAGGACTTACGGCATATTCAAAAATATAAGTCCCGGGATCTGCTCCAAAAGTGTTTACAGTTCCCCTGTGTGTATAGGGTTTTAATGGATCAGGAGGTGATAAAACATGTAATCCTAAATCTGATGCACCAGAAACCAAGCGCCAATTCGTACTTTTATCACTAAAATATTGGAATGGTATGCCGTTTTCTGTAGTAAATTCTAACAAATCATATAAATCTATTGTTCCAGGAATATTGTTACATATTTGAAAAGGGGGATCTTTTTGGTTAAATGGTCTTAGTTGTTCATAGAGCACAAAACTGACTTTTGTAGTTTTATCATCACACACCGCAGAACGTTGCTCTACGCTATAAACGAAATTAAATTGCTCTATTCCAAATCGTAAGTTATTACCACTAATAAGATTATCATAAATCGCTCTCAAATTAACCATAGAATCCTGAGAATTATCAATTTGCCCTGTTGATTCTGGTAACCAGACTCCTTCAATGTCTTCTCCTAATAAATATAGGTCATTAGTTAAATCTATATCGGCATCATATACTCCGGCCAAAAGATCGTCTTCACAAATATGAGTAGGTTCAGATTCGCCCGAATCTACTTGTCTAACCATTGCTACCCGAACGGTAGTTTGTTGTGGAGGAGAACATCCCGCAATACCCGAAACGGTATAAGTCAATTCGAAAACTTCTTGATCTACTAAAGGCAACCCAGGCTGGTAAGGTATTTCAACCATAAGAAAACCATCATTACCAACACTTATAAAGCTACTACTCGAACCATTGTATGTCCATTCTCCATTCAAATGCGGCGAGGGTGTGTTACTATCTAATGCAAACGCACTAAACAAATCAAAACCAATAAGATCACAACCTTGAGCATTTACATTATTTGGACCAGATGGTGGTAATGCAACTCCAGAAAATGGACCTAAAATTAACCGTGCAGTTCTAACCGGATCTGTTCCACAGGTAGCAGCATTCATTAATTCGAAAAAATAATTATTTTGAGTTACTGCTGTAGTTGCTCTTTTTAATGCCCATGTAGATAAATTACCGGTTACTTCATCAAAAGCTGATCTAAATCTCGGATCTATACGCCATGTACCATCTGCAGGAGCTGTTCCAGTTTCATTATATATATTGATAATCCCATCTGGGCCATTAACTCCATCGAAGTCTATATTTTCCATACCACACTTTTCTATAGTGACAAGACCCAAATTACATTGAGAATACGAAGAGAAAGACACTAAAAAAATAATTGTATAGAAGAGTAGTTTTTTAATCATAAGTAATAATAGTGTTTATATATGCAACAGCAAGAAACATAAGGTTTCAAAAGGCTATTAATCCAAGAAATCTCAATACAATAATATTTCACAATTTTATCAAAAAAAAGGAAAAAATACTCCCGGTTTTCAGTGATATTTGTTTACTATATATTAGCTTCTAGATTCTAAAACTTTTACAATATCTTTTAACTCATATCCTTTTGCTTGTAGCAGTATTAAATAGTGAAACAACAAGTCTGCACTTTCGTTTAAAAATAACTCTTCATTATCGTCTTTAGCCTCTATTACAACTTCTACAGCTTCCTCTCCTACTTTTTGTGCTACCTTATTAATTCCTTTCCTAAATAACGATGCTACATATGATGATGTATCTTTCTGATTTTCTTTTCGATTTCTAATCACATCTTCAAGTTCTGACAAAAATCCATAAGATGGTTTATTATCCTCATTCCAACATGTATCTGATCCTTTATGACAAGTTGGGCCTACTGGATTTACTGTAATCAAAAGGGAATCATTATCACAATCATTCTTTATGTCTACTAGATTCAAAATGTTACCACTTTCTTCTCCTTTTGTCCATAATCTATTTTTGGTGCGACTAAAAAAAGTTACTTTTTTAGTTTCTACAGTTGTATTGTATGCTTCTTGATTCATGTATCCAAGCATTAATACATTCTTTGTTATTGCATCTTGTATAATAGCAGGCACGAGTCCGTCACCATTTTTATTGAAATTTATTTCCATAATTTAAAACACTTCTAGAAGTTTACTATGATATCAAAGTGTATATCATTTGCTTTCGTCTATCAAAGATTCTTTTTTTTATAATCGTACAGGAATTTTATTATCCTGCAAATTCTTTTTTAAGTTTTTAATTTCTATTTCTTTAAAGTGAAAAACACTTGCTGCCAGTGCAGCATCTGCTTTACCTTTTTTAAACGTATCTACAAAATGTTGAACATTTCCTGCTCCGCCAGAAGCAATTATGGGGATATTTAGTTCTTCTGATAGTATAGACAATGCTTCATTTGCAAATCCATCTTTGGTACCATCATGATCCATAGATGTAAACAATATCTCTCCAGCTCCTCGTTTTTCCACTTCTTTCGCCCAGTCAAACAAATCCAACTCTGTAGGTACTTTTCCTCCTACCAGGTGTACTATCCATTTGCCATCGATTTGTTTTGCATCTATAGCCACAGTAATACATTGTGATCCAAACTTACCTACCAGATCATTAATCAATTGCGGGTTCTTTACTGCAGATGAATTTATAGATACCTTATCTGCTCCATTTTGCAATAAAACGTCTACATCTTCAATAGAAGAAATTCCTCCACCTACAGTAAAAGGGATATTTACTTTTTCTGCTACTTTAAGCACTAATGCCGCTAATGTTTTACGACGCTCTTCTGTTGCAGAAATATCTAAAAACACTAACTCATCGGCACCTGCTTTTGAATATGCATCGGCAAGTTCTACGGGATCACCCGCATCTCGTAGATCAACAAAATTGACTCCTTTTACGGTACGTCCATTTTTGATATCTAAACAGGGTATAATTCTCTTTGTTAACATACTTCTTTTTTACTCAGTTCTTTTACGATACAATCTCTAATTACTTCTTGAGCTTTATATACTCTAACTTCATTTTTTCAAAAAGTTGCTTTTCAGCAGATTTATTTTTTATGCTTTTGACAGGACATATTCTTCTAATTGTTTCAAGCTTATTTTATTTTCATAAATCGCTTTTCCAATAATAGTTCCTTCACAACCAATTTCTGCCAGTTTTGGCAATTCGTCAAAAGCAGAGATTCCTCCTGATGCTATTAATTTAAGTTGATCTGTTTGAGATAATATCCTTTGATATAGCTCGAATGAAGGTCCTTGTAGCATCCCGTCTTTGCTAATATCGGTACAAATCACATACGTTATTCCTTCTTTCTGGTACTCTTGGACAAATGGAATCAATTCTTTATCACTTTCTTCTAACCATCCACTTACTGCAATCTTTTCATGATGTGCATCTGCTCCCAAAATAACTTTATCTGTTCCAAACTTTTTCAACCATGAGGTAAAAATTTCGGGATCTTTTACAGCAATACTTCCTCCTGTAATTTGATTTGCTCCACTTTCAAACGCGATTCTAAGGTCATCATCGGTCTTTAGACCTCCTCCAAAATCAATTTTCAAGCTTGTTCTTGATGCGATTTGCTCTAACACTTTATGATTGACAATATGTTTAGATTTTGCTCCATCTAAATCAACTAAATGCAGATATTCGATTCCGTGGGCTTCAAACTCCTTAGCAACTTCTAATGGGTTCTCATTATATATTTTTTTCGTGTTATAATCTCCTTTCGAAAGACGGACACATTTCCCTTCAATAATATCTATAGCTGGTATGATTCTCATAGTTTTTTCGTTAGGTTTTTTTTAGTTATAATTTCAAAAAATTCTTTAATATTTTCTCACCTACAACGCTGCTTTTCTCTGGGTGAAACTGGGTTCCGTAAAAATTATCTTTTTGCAGAGCTGTACTATATGTTATTCCATAATGAGTCTTTGCAACTGTATCTTTGGTAACCGGTGCATAGTAACTGTGTACCAAATAGATATGTTCATTTTCTAAGATCCCATCAAACAAAGGTGAAGCGAGAGATTCTATCTGATTCCAGCCTATTTGTGGCACTTTTACCTGATTATCAAATCGTACGACACTAACATCGAAAATACCTAACCCCTCAGTATTTCCTTCTTCGGTATAGTTACACATTAACTGCATCCCCAGGCAAATTCCCAAAACCGGTTGTTCTAGTTTTGGAATCAAGCGATCTAACCCAGAATCTCTTAGTTTATGCATTGCACTACTAGCCTCGCCTACTCCCGGAAAAATGATTTTATCTGCTGCTTTGATTTCTTCGGGATCGTTACTTAATATTGCTTCATATCCCAGTCTTTGTATTGCAAATTTTATAGATTGGATATTTCCTGCTCCGTAATTGATAATTACAATTTTCACTTTATATTTTAGATTTATGATTTTCAGATTTACAATTCTTCAATCTTAATTCGCAACTAATTATAGTACTCCTTTGGTACTGGGTAAAATCATTTTATCGGGATCACGTTTTACCGCCACTTTAATAGCTTTTGCAAAAGCTTTAAAAATAGCTTCAATTTTATGATGCTCGTTGTTACCTTCTGCTTTTACATTAAGATTTGCTTTAGCCCCATCGGTAAATGATTTAAAAAAGTGGAAAAACATTTCTGTTGGCATTTTACCAATCATTTCGCGATTAAATTCTGCTTCCCATACCAACCAATTACGTCCTCCAAAATCAATTGCTACCTGTGCCAAACAATCATCCATTGGTAAACAAAAGCCATAACGTTCGATCCCCAATTTGTCACCCAAAGCCTTGCTAAACACTTCTCCTAGTGCTATTGCAGTATCCTCTATAGTGTGGTGTTCATCAACTTCTAAATCTCCTTTTACTTTGATATCTAAATCCATTTGACCGTGACGAGCAATTTGGTCTAACATATGATCAAAAAATTCTAACCCTGTACCAATATCACTTCTACCAGTACCATCAAGATTTAGTTTGATATAAATATCTGTTTCATTGGTTTTTCGAGAAATTTCTACAACGCGATCTTTCAGTTTAAGAAATTCATATATTTTTTGCCAATCATTACTCTCTAGAGCAATATGATTGTTTAACTCCTCCTTTTTTATTGTAATCTCCCCTGTTCCCAGATTGGTATTATCGTTAATAAAAATTCCTTTCGACCCCAGATTTTTAGCCAATTCCATATCCGTTAAACGATCTCCAATTACAAAAGAATTTACCAGATCATATTCTTCAGAAAAATATTCGGCCAATAAGCCTGTACCTGGTTTCCTGGTATTTGCATTTTCATGAGGAAAAGTTCTATCTAGAAATACTTTATCAAACACAACTCCTTCATTTTCAAAAGATTTTATAATAAAATTATGTACAGGCCAAAACGTATCCTCAGGAAATACATCGGTACCCAAACCATCTTGATTGGTAATCATTACCAATTCATAGTTTAATTCCTGAGCAATTTTACCTAAATATGTAAATGCCTTTGGATAGAATATCATTTTCTCGAACGCATCTATTTGCTCATCTGCAGTTTCTTTGATAATCGTACCATCACGGTCTATAAATAATACTTTCTTTTTCATCTGTTTATATATTTATTGTTTTTAACAGTAAGATGGGATCACCATAGAATATTTCGGTTGGATACCAACTTAATTGTTATGGCTTATTTCATACTGTACTATTGTCTCTAATTTTATTTTTATTAAAAAAATTCTGAAATGAGTTCACAATTTTGAAATTGAGGTAAGTACTTCTATCAATTTTTCATTTTCTTCTTTGGTTCCTACTGTAAACCGAAGTGTATTTTTGCATAAAGGTTGTGTACTTCTATTACGAACTACAATACCTCTCTTAATTAACTGATCGTATCGCTTATTAGCATCATCTACTCTTACCAAAATAAAATTGGCATCACTTTTAAATATTTTCTTTACAAAATTTACGGTAGATAAAGCCTCTTCCAAAAGGGAACGCCCTTCTATTATAGCTGACACCTCGGCTAGAATTCGATCTTCATTACTAACACGTTGCAGTGCTCGTTGTTGTGTTAATTCGTTCACATTATAAGGAGGTTTTATTTTATTTAAAATATCTATTATTTCTTCAGAAGCATAACAAATTCCTAGTCGTATGCCTGCCAAACCATACGCTTTGGATAACGTCTGCGTTACTATTAGATTTGGATACTTATCTATACTCCTTACCCAACTTTCTCTATTTGTAAAATCGATATAGGCTTCATCAATAATCACTAATCCCCTAAAACGCCCCAGAAGTTCTTCTATTCGTTTTTGTTCAATCAAATTTCCCGAAGGGTTATTAGGAGAGCAAATAAAAAGTAATTTAGAACAACTATTCGCTATAGCAAGTATGGCTTCGACATCTGGTTGAAAATCTTCTTCTAACCAGACTTGTTGTTCTTCTATATTATTGATATCTGCCAATACTTTATACATCCCGTATGTAGGAGGCATAGTAATAATATTGTCGATACCAGGTTCGCAAAATGCTCTAAATATTAGATCTAATACTTCATCGCTACCATTACCAAGAAGTAAATTGGTTTTTGAAACTTTTCTTTGATTTGCTATTATCTTTTTTAAACTTTTCTGTTGCGGATCAGGATATCGATTGACTCCATTTTCGTAAGGATTTTCATTGGCATCTAAAAAAACCATATCCTGATCAAAATCTGTAAACTCGTCTCTGGCCGAACTATACGGTTTTAGATTTTGTATGTTCTTTCGAACTAATTGTTTTATGCTGAATTGTGTTTTGTTCATTTTTTTTCTCCTACATTTTTATATAATATGTTATCTTCGAAATTCTAATGAGACCTTCAAGGTTTGTTAAACCTTGAAGGTCTATTTTATTTAGATAAACTATCTAATCGTAATGTTACTGCATTCTTATGTGCTTGTAAACCTTCTGCTTCAGCCATAAGTTCAATTGCATTACCTATGTTCTGGATACCTTCTTTTGATATTTTCTGAAATGTCATTGACTTCATAAAACTATCCAGGTTTACACCACTATATTGTTTAGCATATCCATTAGTTGGTAAGGTATGATTAGTCCCCGAAGCATAATCACCAGCACTTTCTGGGGTGTAATTACCAATAAACACAGAACCAGCGTTGGTTATATTATCAATATAAAAATCTTCATTTTTTGCACATACTATAAAATGCTCTGGGCCATACTCGTTGATTAATTCTATAGCTTCCTGGTCATCTTCTACATAAATCAATTTGGAATTGGATATAGCTCCTTCTGCAATTTCTTTCCTTGGCAAAACTGCTAATTGTTTAATAACTTCTTCTTCTACTTCAGTCATCATTTCTTTAGAGGTAGATACCAAAATCACCTGACTATCTTTACCATGCTCTGCCTGGCTTAACAAATCAGAAGCAACAAAAGAGGCATCGGCAGTATCATCTGCAACCACAAGTAATTCACTTGGTCCAGCTGGCATATCTATAGCAACTCCAAATTTCGTTGCCAGCTGCTTTGCCACTGTTACAAATTGATTACCCGGACCAAATATTTTGTATACAGACGGGATGGTTTCTGTTCCAAAAGTCATTCCTGCAATAGCTTGAATTCCTCCTACTTTACATATTTTTGTTACTCCACAAAGATTAGCAGCATACAAAATAGCCGGGTGGATTTTCCCTTCTTTATTTGGAGGAGAGCATAATACGATTTCTTTGCATCCTGCAAGATTAGCAGGGACAGTTAACATCAAAATTGAAGAAAATAAAGGAGCCGTTCCTCCCGGGATGTATAATCCTACTTTTTGAATTGGTCTTTTCTCCTGCCAGCATTTCACTCCGATTGTTGTTTCAACAGAAACTTTATCCGTCTTTTGTGCCGCATGAAATCTTTCGATATTAGATTTAGCTAATTGTATAGCATCTTTTAGGTTTTGATCTATTAGTTTTTTTGCTTCTTCTATTTCTTCAAAGCCTACAAGAATTGTATCAATATCTACTTTATCAAATTTCTTAGTATATCGTTGTACTGCCTGGTCACCTTCTGTTTTGATTTCATTAAAAACCGTCAATACTTTTTCTTCGATATCGGCCACAGCTTGTGTTGGTCTTTTTAATATTTCTGGCCAATTATTTTTATTGGGATTGTATATTTTTTGCATCTCTTTTTCATTTCTGCTATAGCAGAAACACATTAAATTATTTATAAAACCATTTTTTCAATTGGACAAACCAAAATTCCTTCTGCTCCTTCTGCTTTTAACTCATCAAGAATATCCCAAAATTTATTTTTTTCAACAACAGTATGAATAGAGCTCCAGCCTTCTTCTGCCAATGGTAATACTGTAGGGCTTCGCATACCAGGTAGTATTTTAACAATATCTTCTATTTTATGATTAGGAGCATTAAGCAGGACATATTTAGAGTTTCTGGCTTTTAAAACAGCTTTGATTCTAAATTGCAATTTTTCAAGAAGTTTTTTATTGTCGTCTGATATTTTTGGAGATACCGCAAGTACAGCTTCAGACGTAAGCATAACCTCTACTTCTTTAAGGTTATTTTTAAATAATGTGCTACCACTCGATACAATATCGCAAATTGCATCTGCCAAACCTATATTGGGTGCAATCTCTACCGATCCCGATATTTGGTGTAATTCTGCCGAGATTCCTTGTTTTTCTAGGTACTCATTAACTGTGTTAGGGTACGATGTAGCAATTTTTTTTCCGTCAAGATCTTTAATCGAATTATACACAAAATCTTTTGGGACTGCCAGAGAAACTTTACATTTTGAAAAATTAAGTCGTTCTGTAATCGAAATATCTTTTCCTTTTTCTATAAGTACATTCTCTCCTATAATAGCAATATCAACGATACCATCTCTAAGGTATTGGGGGATATCTCCATTTCGTAAAAACATAACTTCCATAGGAAAATTACGGGTTTGAGCTTTTAATTGATCTTTACCATTATCAATCGAAATACCACAGTCTTTCAATATTTTTACTGAATCCTCATTAAGGCGCCCGCTTTTTTGAATTGCAATTTTAATTTTTGACATTTTTTTGTTGTTGTGCTTGAGCAATTCAAAAACAAGTTTTCTAGAAACAAAAAACCCGTTTGAATTACTCAAACGGGGTTTTTCATATTATTGTGTTATACACATACCATACTTACCACGCCTGAGCGAAAATGTAAGAATGATGATGATGTACAAATATATTTTTCATTGTTTTTTCTAAATACCCTGCGAATGTACAAAAAATAATTTTACTCAAAACGCACTTCAGCTTATTTTTTTGCAATTCATCTTTTTCTATCATTAAATTCATAGAATTTAAACACGATAATAGGTTGATTATAAACATTTTTATAACTTTAAAAAACCAATACTAATCAACAACGCATGAAAAATTTCTCCTCTTTTCTTATTTTTTTACTCTTTGCCTGGCTGGCAATATGGTGGTATTACTCTTGTGATTGGTGTTCAAAAAGCACTGATGAAAGTATACCTGTAGTAGAACAAAAACCTGACCCCGAATTAGAAGCGTTAGCTAAAAAAGCATATGAAGATAGTATCGCAGCAGCAAATAGAGATGTTGGATTATTTGCAAAAGGGCCTCACGGGCAAGATGTATTTAGATACGTTGAAAACCTAAAAATTAACAATACCAATGCAGATGTATTTATCCCAAATACTTTAAAAGGTTTTAGTCAACAAATAGCTGACTATTTAGGGAAACACCAAGATCAGGAACTTATTATTTATGGTTATGAAAATTCTTCTGAAAACAGTGATAGTACACAATTAGGTATTTCTAGAGCTAACTTTATTAAAGATATTTTGGTTAAAGCTGGAATTAATGCAGATCGTATTGTAACCAAAACGCGATTAAATAATTACACCTATTCTGATAATGGAGAATATCCTGGCGGAATATTATTAAATTTCAACACATTAAATGAAGATAGATTGATCGAGGTTGAAAAAAGTATCGTTACCAGAACGTTGCTTTCTAATTTTGCACAAAAAACATTTCAACCCGATGCAACTTTATCTAATTATGCGTTAGAGCTTAAAAATTACATTAATAAATACCCTGATAAATCGGTTGTAATCACTGGTCATACAGATGATGTTGGTGAGGAAGAAGCTAATCTTTGGTTTGGACAACAAAGAGCAAATAATGTGCGAGAATATCTTATTTCGCAAGGCATAGCTAAAGATAAGATTATAGCCTTATCTAAGGGAGAATCAAATCCTGTTGTTCCGAATGATAGCGAAGAAAACAAAGCAAAAAATAGAAGAATAGAAATAACCGTAAACTAAAAATATTACAACTATGTTAGATTTTCTAAACGAAGCAAATTGGTGGTGCCTATTATTGCTATTATTCCTGGCATTTTTGTTAGGAAAGTTCCTATCGAAAAGAGCGCTCAAAAAGAAATATAAAAAAGCATTAGATGAATGTGAAAGAGAAAATGCTATGCTTAAAAATGTAAGTAACGAAAAAGCAAATTCGACATTTTCTAATCCTGAAAATGGAATTAAAGCGGTTAAGACGCATGATCATGGAGGAGTTGCAGTAACTAATGGTGGAGAAATGCCCACATTAAATTTTGATAGTTTTGGTAAAGCAGATGCCTCTCAAAAAGATGATTTAAAGCTGATTAGCGGCATTGGTCCTTTTATTGAAGAAAAATTAAACAGTATTGGTATCTATACTTTTGATCAAATTAGTAAATTTACCACAGAAGATATTGATACAGTAACTACACTTATTCAATTCTTTCCTGGTAGGATTGAAAGAGATAAATGGACAAAGCAAGCTAAGAAACTTAAAGATAAGTAGTAACCACTAACCATTTTACTATTTAGTAGGCCTTCATAATTTATATTATGGAGGCTTTTTTATTCATAAAGATAAATATGAGTTAAAATAACATATTCAAAAAAAAAGAAGGCTGCCCTTTCAGACAACCTCCTAAACAAATCACTGTTATAAAAAATTATTATTTTTTCACGAATTGTTTAATCATTATGTCATTTTCTGATTTTAATTTCAGTATATATATTCCTTTATTCAAATTTTGAACGTCTACCGTATTATTAGTAATGATTCCTTGATCGACAATTTGTCCTGTAGTATTCATTATCATATAATTTATTTCTGATATTTCTGTTGTAGTAACATACATATTATTTTCTACAGGATTAGGATAAAAGCCAAGAGGCATTGGAGTTATCGGAGGTCCCGTAAGACTGGTACTTTGGGCTGAATTGACAGATGCAACAGCAGCGGCAACTCCACACGGCCCAAGATTAGTCCACGTAGTAGCGGTTCTCTCATATAGATTTCCAAAATAAGTCACTTTGCTTCCTACCGGATATGCCTGACCAGAAACATAGGCAGCTACTCCTGCACAAGGATCAACAGGTGCTGGAGCTAATGTATTTACATTAAGAATATTACTAAATCCAGATTCGTTTCCTGCAGCATCCTTAGCTTTAATTCTGAATTGGTAAGGCGTATTAGCTGTTAACGAATTAATAGTAGTACTTGTTTCGGCTGTAGATCCGATTCTAGTATTACCTTGATATACATCATATTCCGTAACACCAACGTTATCATTAGATGCGTTCCAAGATAGTGTTAGTGTAGTTTCTGCAACATTAGATGCCACAAGGTTTGTTGGCTCTGTTGGTGCTTGAGCATCTCCTCCCGGAGCTCCACATGGTCCAAGATTAGTCCAGGTTGTAGCTGTTCTCTCGTATAAATCTCCTGAGTATGTCACTCTGCTTCCTACCGGATATGCCTGACCAGAAACATAGGCAGCTACTCCTGCACAAGGATCAACAGGTACTGGAGCTAATGTAGTAACATTAAGAGTATTACTAAATCCAGATTCGTTTCCTGCAGCATCCTTAGCTCTGATTCTGAATTGATAAGAAGTATTAGCTGTTAACGAATTAATGTTTACACTGGTTCCACCAGTAGATCCTATTCTAGTATTTCCTTGATATACATCATACTCAGTAACTCCAACATTATCATTAGATGCTGTCCAGGATAATGTTAATGTAGTTTCTACAATATCAGATGCAACAAGATTTGTTGGTGCAGTTGGGGCCTCGTTATCCTGTGCTCCATTTGCTGTGAATGAACCTGTAAACAAACCTCTTCCATAGGTTGAAGCTATAATCGTATTATTATTTTGATCTCCATTTATTTCCCAATAATCGAAAGAAGTTACACTAGCATCACTCATTCCATTTTGTGATCTAATCCAATTTGGATTTGCTGCATCAAAATTGGTAGTGACCCACGCTCCTAGTTGTGTTCCTACAATAACTTCTGTTCTATCTAATGGGTTTTGTAAAATATCTCTAACAGGGATATCTGGAAGATCTCCTTCTTTATTTAACCAATTTGCTCCAGCATCAGAGGAATACCAAACACTAGTAACACCATAGTTATGCATCGTTACCATGATATCATTTGCGGTTGCTCCTAATCTAACAGAGGAAACAGATCCAACAAAAGGAGTATTTATTTCTTCCCAATTCGCTACCCCCAGGCCTACATTTGTCAATCTTAACAAACCACCTGAAGCAGTACCTACATACCAAGTGTTATTAGCAAAAGAAGAGGCTATAAAAGCAGTAGGTTTACTTGTTAATAATGCATTTGTAATATCATCATTTCTATTTCCTGCCACATCGATTGTTTTTATAGCATAATTCCAAGTCTGTGTAGTTGCATCATAGGAAGAGGCATTTGATAATAAGTAATTGGCATCGCTATCATATCCCATTTGATTTACAAAATCACCAGTCCTCCGGTCATTTACAAGTGTTGTTGCCCCCCCTTGTATTCTACTGCGTCCATCCCAAGGTAAATTAAATCTATAAATAGCATTATGAACATAGGTTGCGATCATATATTGACCATCTTTGTCTACAAAAGTATAAAATCCATCTCCCCCTGTTAATGGTTCAGATCCATTTATCCCTGGAACAACATTTCTAAACGCCTGAGATCCATTATCCTGGGCTCCTGCAGAAAAAATACCTGCTACATCACCAGCTCCATTAGGTCCTATACCTGCCTTTACATACTGCGTAACATTATAATTATTATTTCTTGCTCCAAATACGTTATTATTTGCAGCTGTAGAAAGGCTATTTGCGTAATACATCCCTCCATCATTACCAAAAATTGCCTGATTTGAGTTTCCTGGTCTGAATGCCATTGCATGCTGATCTGCATGAACAATAGAAGCTCCTATTCCAGCTAAATTATTATTGTTAGACCATTTAGAGATCTGACTCCATGCATTACCACTATTTGTTGATCTAAAAAGGTCTATTCCTCCCACATATACTATATCATCATTATTGGGATCAGATTCTATCATTAAATCATAAAACGCTTGTCCTCTGGTAAAATCATTTGCAGGAATATCATTATCTACATCATTTGGCAATGCTGTTGCGGTTGGGACAGTTGCAAAACCATCTGTACTTCGATAAACATGAACAGGGTCTATTACTCTATTATTAGCATCTCTGGCAACTCCTTGGGTTAATGCATATATTTTGTTAGCATTAGTTTCCGAAGCTTCTAATTCTACTCTATTAGAATCATTAAGAGGAGAAGCCGCAGCTTCTGTCCATGTAGCACCATCAACAGAGCTAAATACGCGTCCTCCACCATTTCCTAATGGTGAATTAATTGTACCAACCCATAACCTATTATCTGCACCTATTTCAAAATCATTAGGTATATAGTAATAATTTACATTATTTCTTTGGTATTGCATATTAGCTGATTCTATTCTATTCCAATTTGCTCCGCCATCTATTGATCGATAAATTCCTGCAGATTGGATTCCCAACCAGTTTGTTGGTCCAGAAGAGTCTCCATATCTATGTGCTCCTACTCCAACGAATAATTCGGTACGATTTTGAGCTGTATTATTCCAAGCTACAATATCATTTACATAATAAATCCCTGAAAGGAAAAGGTTTGAAGCATTAAAGTTTATATTACCTCCTCCAGCAGGCGGGATATTTAATGCCTGCCATGTGGTTCCTCCATCCATGGATCTATATACACCATTACCAACAACAGCTCCGGCAGTATATTGTTCTCCTGTACCCACATACCATGTATTTGAGTTTCTGGGATCTACAGTAATTGAGGTTACCGAAAGGTTACCCGGAACATTCTGTACTCGACTCCATTGTGAAGCTACAGATGTGATATCATTATTAACCCATAATCCGCCACTTACACCACCGGCATAAACTCTTCTATTATTGGCATCATTAGGGTCAAATAAAATAGCTCGGGTACGTCCTCCAATATCATTAGGACCTCTTTCTACCCAAGGATTATCTTGTGCATCTCCCGGGGCTCTTTTTGCTGTATTTGCTAATTGTTTTTGAACTGCATAGATCTTTTCTGGTTCTGTTTTACCAGTTGCAGGGTTCATGGTTAATTCCCACATCTGCTCAAAATATCTATTTGGTGGAAGCCCTTTGGCTTTTCTTTCAGACTTTGTAAGTTTTAAAGTCTCTTTGTAGGGGCTGTTTTTTAAATACGTAGCATGTTGTTTTCGTAAATTGGTAATTTCAATTTCACTTGTATTTTGTTCTAATTTTTCTTTGTTTACAGAATTTACTACAAGTGCGGATAGCGCGACCAGTCCTAAACCCAGTAGAACTGGGCGGGTCATTTTATTTTTCATATGAGCATTAGTTGAGTTTGAGGCTTAAAAGTAATATAATTACGGTGTGATACCAAAATTTAACCTAAAAAATGTTAAATTTAACATAAATCACATCTATTTTATGCCTGCAAATTCAATATATTACTTCATCTTATTTTTCATCACTCCAAGCTACAGAAGACATTTTCCAATTAAGGCCAACCTTGATAAACTGGATGGTTTTCATTCCTCGAGATTCAAAATATACGCCATTTAATTTACCCGATTTTTCATAAAAACTAAATCGTTGTGCTACATTACCGTATATTTCTGTTTTATGTGAAATTTCACTTTCTCTGAAATCTGTAAGTGTCCCGTCACTTAGCATTTTTTTTCTTGGAGTTATAAACTTATTAAGATCATAGATTTCCGGAACACCATAGGTATTACTTATTATAATACCATTAGCTATAAAGATATTCTCAATTTCTTCAACATTAGAAGTTTTCCCTTCTGTATTAGTAAACAGGCTAAAAAATCTTGTTGTTAGTTGGTTTAGTTCATTTTCTTCTTTCACATCTGTATCTGTAGGAGTAGAAAAAAATAGAACGGTATCCTTTTCTGGTAATTCTATCGTTTTCACAAAACGCAACCCTATTTTGTTTAACAATTTAATCGAAGCAATGTTATTAGGGTTTGTTATTCCAACAATTTTATCAAGATGTAAGATGTTTTTGGCATAGTTTATTGTTGCATTGGCTATTTCGTACCCATACCCCGATCCAAAATATTCTGGAAGCATTGCAAATCCGATATCAATATCCTCTAGTGTATCTCTATTTACTAATCCACACATTCCTATAGAAGTATTGGTTTCTTTCAATACAACTACCCACAAACCGAACCCGTTTTCTTTATAGCTTTTTATTAGATTATTTTCTAAAAATTCCTTTGCCTCTGCTTGTGTTCTAACATTTCTATCTCCAATAAATTCTATCCACTTTGGAGAGTTAACCAATTCTAAAACAAAATCAGAGTCTTCTAGATTAAATTCACGAAGAGATAATCTTTCGGTTTCTAGTATTTTTTTCATTTCTATTCTAATGTTCTATTAATTATTTTTCACTTATAACACTATTAAACATATCTATATCTGTTGCACCTTCGGTACTTATAAAAAGAATATTAGTGCTTTCACTTATATCTAGGGCTTCTTTTATCGGCTTGCACTCTTGTTCTTTCATGATCGCAATAAAACCGGCTAAACCACTAGCGCCAGATTCTCCAGAAATAATTTTTGCGTCTGAACCATTAGAGTAATAAAGTTCTCGAATTGCTTCTCTCGAATACTTATCATCAATTTTGATCGAGATATCACTTCCATTTTTTATTAAATCCCATGCTCCTAAGGAAGGTGTTCCACAATTAAGCCCTGCCATTATTGTTTTACTATTTCCTAACGAAGTCGTTATTTTTCCTTTTTTAAATGAGGCAAGAATTGCATCTGCCTCTGTTGGTTCTACAATGATAATCTTAGGACGGTTTGCCCCATACTTTTCTAAGTAATATCTAATTCCTGTTCCTGCAAAACTCCCCACGCCGGCTTGTAGAAAAACAAGATCTATTTTTGGGTGTGACATATGGTGAAGGCTATCTTCTATTTCTTGAAAGAGTGTTAAATACCCTGCCATAATGTATGCTGGTATTTCTTCATAATTCTCCCAGGCAGTATCTTGTACTAGCTCCCATCCATTTTTTTCACTTGCTGCTTTAGCATAAGCGCAGGTTTTATCATAATTACCATCTACTTGTTCAACTATAGCCCCCTCATTTTGAATAGCTTTTATACGTTGGTCTGTGGTTCCTTTTGGAACAAAGACTACTGCTTTTTTGTTAAAAAAATTAGCTGACCATGCCACAGCCCTTCCGTGATTACCATCTGTAGCAGTACAAAAAGTTTCTATTTGTGGTTTCTTTTTCAGAATCTGGTGTATAGCATATGAAGCTCCTAACCCTTTAAATGCATTTAAACCAAAACGAAACGACTCGTCTTTGATATAAATATTACCAACATTATACTTTTCGGATAGATTAGGTAAAGAAACCAAAGGTGTTGGTTTATACCCTGGCAAAGATGAATGAAATGCCTTTGTATCACCACATTTATCTAGAATACAAGTAGTTATATTATCTACAAATGTATTATCTGGATTATTTATATAAAAAGAAGAATCCATCTTATTTTTTATCTCCATTTGAATGATTTTTTGTGTTTACGATCTTCATAGTACAGCGTCTGCTAGCTTATAGCGTTTATAATTACCCAAGAGGTTTCACACATATTTCAATTCATAAAAAGTACAGGCACTCTAGAGTGCCTGTAAACATCATCATATACTCATATTTTTTTACTGATTGCCGAGAATTATTGGCATTCCATTTTTTCCTGATCCTACAACGACCACCTTAGCATTAGGTGATTTAGCAAGTTGTAATGTCGCTTCTATTCCTTTTTCTGTAAGAATTTTATCTGTTAGCGAGGCGCTTAAAATTTGATTCGCTACTGCTTTACCCTCTGCATCAATTTTTTGTCTTTCGGCTTCTTTTTTGGCTTTTTCTAATCTAAACTCGTATTCTAAAGCTTCCTGCTCTTGTTTTAGTTTACGCTCGATTGCTTCTTTGATTGTAGATGGTAATGTTACGTCACGTACCAATACTTCATTAAGCTGAATGTATTGATCACCAACTATCTTTTTTGTCTCTTCAAAAATTTCTTTTTGGATTGCATCTCGTTTACTAGAATATAGTTGTTCTGGAGTATATCTTCCTACTACACTACGGGCCGCAGATCGTATTGTTGGCAATAAAACTCGTGCTACATAATTTTCTCCTTTTTGCTGATGTAATAGCCCCAATTTTTCATAATCTGGTTGAAACCATGCAGAAGCGTCTAATTTAATTTCTAATCCATTAGAAGAAAGTACCTGCATTTTTTCAAAAACTTCTTGCTGCCTTACTTCATAAACAATTACTTTATTCCATGGAGCAACAATATGAAAACCTTCTCCCAGAGGTGGAGCGTCTGTAACAACACCGCCTCCAAATGTTTTATAAAGTACACCAGCTTCTCCAGAACCAATAGTTTCTGTTGATTTTGAAATAAAGACGATTGTTAATACTAATAGAATTAGAATAGGCAATCCTATTTTTGGTAATTTTTCCATAATAATTTTGAGTTTTTAATTTTAAATAAGTCCATTATATTTTCGTGCAAACCACTCTATAGTAAGAAACAAAATAACTATTGCTAAAAGATATTTCCAGTCTATTAAAGATACTATATTTTCTTTGTTTTTCTGTACGATTTGATATCTTTGATCTTCTAGTAGTTCTTTTATAAGCGTGTCTTTTTGGTTTAAATAATATGACTTTCCATTAGTATTAGTAGCTACTTGCTTCAGTTTTGTTACATCTGCATTAAGAAATTGTTGTTCTACATCATATTCCAGGATTGCAAAACTTCCAGAACGTGCTATATTCTCACCCAATACCGTTACTGTATAATCATAATTTCCTGCATCAAGACTGCTCAAATCAACTTCGTATGAATTATTTTTCAATAACATAGGTATAGTCTGCGTAGCTTCTGTTTCTTTATTTTTAATTGAAATTCTTAAATTCCCTCTCCTATCAAATTCATAATTTTTGGTAAAATACTCTGCTTTAATAATAACACTGGCATTACCATAATAAAATGACTCTGAGATGGTATTTAACCTACTCTTTCTTTTATTTGAAGCCAAATACTGAATCAGTTTGCCAAAAAACTCATCAAAATCTTCAAATTTTTGACTATCTAAATAACTTTGAGCTCGCCATCTCCATATTCCCTCTCCAAACAAAACAGCTTCTCTTATTCCCCCTTGCTCTATAGTTGCAAGTAACATTTCATCTGTATCAATATTACTTATTGTTCTATATAACAAAGGATCATGATTCGAATTCATTCTAATTTCTCCAAAAGTTCCTATTAAAGGAGGGTAACCTTGAAAACCAATATCTTCTTGAAGAAATGCTCCATAATTATTATTATATCTGGGAACATAATATTCATTCTGTCGTGTAATTTCCTGGGTATATTTATTTTGAATACTATTAAGGAAAACCCAATCTGTTTTTGAGCCGGTAATCGTAAAATAATTTTTTTTCAGGGTATTTAATTTTTCATATACTGCCCTATATCTAGTATTGGGCTGATACAATATAACTAACTGATAGTCAACTAACTCTTTATTCTCATTAGGCTTACTAATCGTTATGCTTCGTCTTTCATTGCTTTCAACACTTTTCTTTATAGCTCCAAGATCTGGATGTACTATATCACTAATCAACAACACATTGGTTTTTTGATCGATTACCTCTACAGCAAAAGTTTTTGAATTATTTATTGTATTTTTTTCTATATCCAAAGGTGTCAATGTAGCAACGTACTGATTTACACCTACTGTATTTGCTGGCAAGGTAAAATTAACCACCGTAGAATTATTTGCTTCTGAGAAAGAAACTGGTTGAGAAAAAATTGTACTACTCCCCGATTTTACATGAAATGTAGTTGTAATTTTCTCATTACCGGAATATGTAAGAATTACCTCTACAGGAAATTTATTTTTTAAATATGCATAACGGTTAACATTTAATTGCTGGATTTTGGTATCCAGTACCTTAATTGTATCTCCAGAAATAATGGGGTATACCGCTTGCTTATACCCTATGCTACTAAACTGATAATCTTTACCGTAAGTTTGATTACCATCGGTGATCACAATTGTAGGAGCAGTTGTGTTTTTATGAATTTGCTCTAGTTCTTCTAATGCTTTTGATATATTCGTCTGCTTTTGGTCAAAAGAAAAGCGTAGAGAATCATTTAGCTTATCAGAAAATGAATAATAAGTAATGTCAAATCTTTCATTGAGTTCTTCATTATCAGCAATTTGGTTTGCAAACCGGGTAACTTCTTGATCTTGTTTAAGGTATTTTATTGAAGAAGAATTGTCAACAGCAACTACCAGAGCTGGTTTCTCTATATAATAGGTCTTCTGTTTGAAAGTAGGGTTAATTAACAACAATAATAGAGCAAAAACGCTAAGAAAGCGTAAAAGAGCAAAAAACAGGATATTTTTTTTCCTGTTTTTCGTCTTATACCAATATTGAAACAATGCAACAATTAATGCTGTGATAAAAGCCGCTATGATCAATAAAATTGTTTGTGTTTGCATTCTATAAATTACGATATACGATATGTTGAGTTACGAAATACAGTTTATTTTAGAGTGTTAAGTGCAACTCTTTTCATACAAGTTGAAATTTAATGACTTTAGCATCAAAAAATATTAAAATATTCAAAAAAAATAATTCTTTAAATCGTTAATCGTAATTTTAAAATCAAGTAAGCATTCCTCCGTCTACATTCAATACTTGTCCTGTAATATAAGCACTTAAATCACTTGCCAGAAATAGACATGTATTTGCGATATCTTCGGGATTACCTCCTCGTTTTAGCGGTATTGCATTTCGCCATCCTTCTACAACTTTTTCGTCAAGCTTTTCTGTCATTTCAGTTTCAATAAAACCAGGTGCAACTACATTGCTTCTAATATTTCTAGAGCCAAGTTCTAGTGCTACAGATTTTGAAAAACCAATAATTCCTGCTTTTGATGCTGCATAATTGGCTTGACCTGCATTACCTTTTACCCCAACAACCGAACTCATGTTTATTATACTTCCTTTGCGTTGCTTAAGCATTGTTCTTTGAACCGCTTTTGTCATATTAAATACGCTTTTCAGGTTTACTTCGATAACTTTATCAAAGTCTTCCTCGCTCATACGCATTAAAAGGTTATCCTTAGTAATACCTGCATTGTTCACTAAAACATCAATACTACCAAATGTTTCTAAGACTTCTGCAGCCAATTCCTGAGCCTGATCGTAACTTGCCGCATTACTTTGATATCCTTTTGCTTTTATCCCTAATCCGTTTAATTCTTTTTCTAATGTTTTAGCTGCTTCAACAGAAGAGCTATATGTGAAAGCAATATTTGCTCCTTGTTGTGCAAAAATTTCTGCTATTCCTTTGCCAATACCACGAGTAGCTCCAGTGATAATAGCTGTTTTACCTTGTAAAAGATTCATTCGTTATGTTTCTAGTTTTTGTGGTATCTAAACCATTTATAATTTGCATTGTGAATTCAAATATAAGAATTACAAACAGGTCAACAGCAATAAACCCTGTGATTTCTCACAGGGCTTATAAATTAATAATAGTTTATTTGATTTTATAGTTTTATATCTTCATTTTTCTTCTCATAATTGAAAAGATAATCGATATCCATTTCTTTAACTACACCTAATTTAGATAACGCATCCATATTTACATCTTTTTTATTACCAACTACAAGTACGTTATAGGTTTCTCCTTTTATATTTTCGTTAAAGAAAGATTTAAGATCTTCTAGAGTCATGTCCTTAATCGTATTATACATCTCTTCTCGATTATCATTATCTATCCCTCTTTTCTTTAACCCTTCATAAGTCCAGAAAATATTAGATTTGGTTATACGCTGTGCGGCAATTTTCTTTAATGTTGCTTCTTTTGCTGCATTAAACTGTTCTTCTGCTTCTGGCATATTAGTCATTAAATCCATCATTGCATCTACTGCCTGGGGCATTTTATTTGCCTGAGTGCCTATATAGGCATATACATAATTTGAATCTCCTTTTTCTGATGCTGTTGAATATGCAGAAAATGCAGAATATGCCAGTGATTTTGACTCTCTTATTTCTTGAAATACTATAGATGACAACCCACTCCCAAAATATGTATTAAACAATCTTGAAGCTGCCATTTTATTTGGATCAAACTCTGATCCTTTAGCTAAAAATATCATTTCACTTTGTACCATATCATAGTCAACAAAGTACACATTACCTCCTGTTTCTTTTTCGACATATTTAACTTCTTCTGGATAGTCTAGCAATTCGCTTTGTACTTTATGATTTTTGTTTATTGATGCAATTGCAGCATCTATATCCTTACCATAATAAAATATACGTTGTTTAAAATTACGAAGCTCTTTGATTTTATCTACTAATTCCTGAGGATCAACAGCTTGTAACTCTCCTATTGTATAGATATTACGCAAAGGAGAATTATCACCATACATACCGTAGTTCATCAACCCGTTCCACAAAATGTTTCCTTTTTGCGTTTTCCCATCTTGTCGTCCTTTTGCGATCTGATCTACATATTTTGCATATGTTTCCTGGTTAGGAACTGCATTAGTCCATAAATGTTCTAACAAGGCCAAACCTGCATCAAGGTTTTCTTTTAATCCAGAAATACCAACATACGTTTTATCAGAACCTGCATTAACATAATAATCAATACCTAGTTTATAGAATTCTTTCTTTAACTCTTCGGGAGAGTATTTATCTGTACCTAAATAATCCAGATATCCCGTTGCCAAAGAAACTTTACGATCATTATCTCTTCCCATATCAAAAATGATACTAAGATTAAATAAGTCATTATTAGGATTATCAATATAAGATACTTTTAATTCGCTATCGGTTTTAGTTTCTTTAATTGCCGATTTATAATCAATAAACTTAGGTGTTAAAGGAGGTGTTTCTTGCTGAGCAAATGCCTTGACAAATTCTGATTGTTTATCTCTATTTAGTTCTACCGGAGTAATACCAGGGTTTTCTACTTTGGTAATATTTTTATCTTCCCCTTTACGTTTGTATATCACTACATAATTATCCTTGTAAAAAGAATTTGCAAAATCTACCAGTTCTTGTTTTGATACTTTTTTTAGTTCATTTAAGAATTCGACCTTATCTTTCCAATCCTGATGATGTATAAATGCATTATAATATGCTGAAGCTAATGCAGTATTATTTTCATATTCTCTTGTTTGACTTAGTTTCAAATCATTAACTACTGCAGAGATCATCCAATCTTCAAACTCTCCTTTTTTCAATTTATCAATTTGAGCAAGCAATAAATCTTTTACTTCATCCAAAGTTTGGCCTGTTTTTGGTGATCCATAAAATTGGTGGTATCCATAATCATTTAAAAACGTAGGGGAACAACCTGCATTTTGAACTACTTGTTTCTGATTTAAGTTTAAATCAATCAGACCCGCATTACCATTAGCCAATAACATATCTGCTAATGTGAGTAGTTTTTCTTCTTTTGTACCTATAGCAGCAGAACGAAATGCTATAGAAACAGATTCTGCTGTAGGTCCATATACTTCTTTAATAACCGGACTGGTTATTGGATCTTCTTTTGGTAATACAGGGTGAACGACTTCTTTTTTCTCAAAACCGCCAAAAGCTTTATTCACTTTTTGTATGGTTTGATCAAAATCAATATCTCCAACTAATACCATCGCCATATTATTAGGAACATAATATTTATCAAAATAATTATGTATCGCTACCATTGAAGGGTTCTTAAGGTGCTCAGAGGTTCCTATGGTTTTTTGTTGCCCATATGGGTGATTAGGGAATAGTCCTTCTAGCATTGCTGCGTAAGATTTCCACCCATCATTATCCTGTCCTCTATTAAATTCTTCATAAACTGCTTCTAACTCTGTATGAAACAAACGTAACACCAACTGGCTAAATCGCTCACTTTCTACAGTAAGCCACTTATCTAGTTCATTAGCTGGGATTTTGTTTTTATATACGGTCTCTTCAAACCATGTATGTGCGTTGGTTCCTTCTGCTCCCAAAGAACTAATCATTTTATCATACTCATTAGATATCGAAATCTTTGAAGCTTCGAAAGAAACTTCATCAATCTTCTTATAGATCTCCTTCTTTTTATCTGCATCTGTTTCTGTTTTATGCTGTTCATATAAATCAGAAATCTGCTGTAGTAGTACTTTTTCTTTTTCAAAATCCTGAGTACCTATCTCATCAGTACCTTTAAAAACCATGTGTTCTAAATAATGAGCAAGCCCAGTAGCTTCTTTTGGATCATAATTAGAACCAGCTCGTACAGCTATAAAAGTTTGAATTTTTGGTTCTTCCTCATTTTTAGCTAAATATACTTTTAAACCATTCTCTAGGGTGTATAATCGTAACCCTGTTGGATCGTTAGTTACAGTTTCATAATTGAAACCTGCTGCGTCGGTATGTTGTTCGACTTTAATTTCTTGCGAAACATTCGTTTCTGATGATGATTTTTTGCAATTGCTAAGGCAAATGACTAACAGCAATAAAAAAATCGATTTAATTAATTTCATATGTTATTTTAATTGTTTTATGGTGTCTTGTAACACACCAGAGTTGATTATATGAGTCAGTTTATAATTAATGTACTATAATACGTGTAGTAATTATCAATGTTACAGTTTTTAAGGTTTTTTTAACATAAAACATATAATAACAAATGATCAAATGTTATACTTAAATACAGACTTACTCCTGAGTATCTCTAAATGTTCTAGGTCAAAAAAATCAACAAAATAAAATTATGATAAAAACCATTTTAAATCTAGAATAGCAAAATCTACTAATAGAGGAAAAGTACACTATAATTATGCTAATGGAACAACACGAACTATTATTGGTATTTACTATCCAAGGGAAATATGTCGAGGAAGAGGTAGTTTAATCGATATTATAAACGTTAATAGCATAAAAAAAGAGCTGCAAATTGCAGCTCTTTAATGTTTTTTATATTTTAAAGTATTTACCCTAATACTTCGGCAACTTTTTTACCTATTTCTGCAGGAGAATCTACTACATGAATCCCACATTCTCTCATAATTGCTTTTTTGGCAGCTGCAGTATCTTCACTACCACCAACAATAGCTCCAGCATGTCCCATAGTACGTCCGGCAGGAGCAGTTTCACCAGCTATAAAACCTACGACTGGCTTAGAGGTTCCACTTTCTTTTATCCATTTTGCAGCATCTGCTTCTAATTGACCTCCAATTTCACCAATCATAACCACACAATCTGTTTCTGAGTCATTGATCAATAATTCAACCGCTTCTTTTGTAGTAGTACCAATAATTGGGTCACCACCTATTCCTATTGCAGTAGTTATCCCAAGTCCTTGTTTTACAACCTGATCTGCTGCTTCGTAAGTTAAGGTACCAGATTTTGATACAATACCTACATTACCTTTTTTAAATACAAACCCTGGCATAATACCAACTTTTGCTTCTCCCGGAGTAATTACCCCTGGGCAATTTGGACCAATAAGTCTACATTCTTTATCACTAATGTAATTTGATGCTGTAATCATATCTGCAACGGGAATACCTTCTGTAATTGTAATAATTACTTTTATTCCTGCATCTGCAGCTTCCATAATTGCATCTGCAGCAAAAGCTGGTGGTACAAAAATAATTGTAGTATCTGCACCTACTTCTCTAACTGCATCTTCTACGGTATTAAAAACGGGCTTGTCTAAATGAGTTTGCCCTCCTTTTCCAGGGGTAACACCTCCTACAACATTTGTTCCATACTCGATCATTTGACCTGCATGAAAAGTACCTTCACTACCTGTAAATCCTTGTACAATAATTTTTGAATCTTTATTAACTAAAACACTCATTGCGTTATGATTTTTTATTTTTTTAGAGCTTCAAAAGTAAGCTTTTGAAAATTATGGTTGAAATGAAAAACTAATTATTTTGAAATAAATGACATTATACTTTCTGGAGCATTATCTCCTTGCTGACTTATTTGATATCCTTTATATAATTTATCATTCTTAAGTTCCCAAATTGTAATAAAATGAGCTATGGGCTCCTCTTTATCTGGTGCTTCAATGGTTTGAACAAAATATGTGTGTCGTATAGTCACTGTATTTCCTTCGGCTATAAGATGGCTAATTTCACATCTTAAAGTTTCAAAAGACAATGCCATTTCATTAAACATGGCTTTAATATCATTAAAATCTTTCTTGTTAAACCCAAAACTACTATTCCAATATAATTCAATTTCGGGATGTAAATACTCAGAAAAGGCTTCAGTATTATGAATAAGATCTGTTTGGTAAAAAGACCGTACTATATCCTTAACAGTTTTATTCATTTTTTTTCAATTTATCTATTAAATCTGGGATTTGTCGTATTGAGGCAATCTCTTTATATTTTTTTCTAAATTCATCTGCAGGAGTACCAAAATAACTTTTATTAGCCTCTAATGATTTACTCACTCCTGATTGTGCAGAAATAATGGCTTTACTACCAATAGTAATAGCACTGGTAATACCAACCTGTCCCCAGATCGTCACTTCATCTTCAATAACAACACAACCCGAAATTCCTACTTGAGAGGCAATCAAGCATTTTTTCCCTATTACAGTATCATGACCCACATGTACCTGGTTATCTATTTTGGTTCCTTCTTTTATAACAGTATCTCCGGTAACTCCTTTATCTATTGTACAGGATGATCCTAAATCTACATTATCTTCTATTATTACACGTCCTCCAGAAATTAATTTATCAAATCCATGTGGCCTTTTTTGATAATAGAAAGCATCGGCTCCTAAAATAGTACCCGCATGTATCGTAACATTATTACCAATACTAGTGTTATCATAAATGCTCACATTGGAATGAATAATACAATTATCCCCAATGCTCACATTATTTCCAACAAAACTACCCGGTTGTATAATTGTATTTTCACCAATTTTAGCGGTTTTTGAAATTAAGGAGTCTGCTTTTTTGAAGGGTTTAAAATATGTTGTAAGTAGGTTAAAATCTCTAAAAGGATCATCAGAAATAAGGAGCGCCTTACCTTCAGGGCATTCTACTTCTTTATTAATCAAAATTACCGTTGCAGCACTTTGTAATGCTTTATCATAATATTTTGGGTGATCAACAAAAACTATATCTCCTGGAGAAACTACATGAATTTCATTCATCCCTAAAACTGGGAAATTAGAGTCCCCTACATACGCTGACGATATAATAGTAGCTATTTGTTGTAAGGTATGCGCTTGTGGAAATTTCATTATAAAAATTTGGGATATAAACTATTATTCTTTTATTCTTTCTTTATACGTCCCTTTTTCTGTTTCAACTTTAATTTTATCTCCTTCGTTGATAAAAAGAGGCACCATTACTTCTGCTCCGGTTTCTACAGTTGCAGGTTTAGTAGCATTGGTAGCCGTATTTCCTTTAACACCTGGCTCTGTAGCTGTTACTTCAAGAATAACACTTGCAGGCATTTCTACAGAAAGAGGCATTTGATCTTCAGAATTAATAATAACAGTTACTATTTCTCCTTCTTTTAATAAATCAGGAGCATCCAAACTTGATTTTTGCAATGTAATTTGATTATAATCTTCGGTATTCATAAAATGAAAAGTATCTCCCTCTGCATATAAGTACTGAAACTTATGTGTTTCTACTCGTACATCGTCTATTTTATGTCCTGCAGAGAATGTATTATCAATCACTTTTCCTGTAGTGACACTTTTTAGTTTTGTACGTACAAAAGCAGGTCCTTTACCAGGTTTTACGTGTAAAAATTCAATAATTTTATAGATATCGTGATTGTATTTGATGCACAATCCATTTCTGATGTCACTAGTGCTTGCCATTATTCTTTAATTTCTTATAATTATTACTGTATCGAATCTCTTAATTAGAAAAATATCCTTTCATGATTCCTCTCTGAGAGTTCTTAATAAACTCTAAAACCTCATCACGTTCTGGTGTTGCTTCCATTTCTGCTTCAATAATTGCAACTGCCTGAGTATTGTTATAGTTCTGTTGATATAAAATTCGATATATATTCTGTATTTCTCTTATTTTTTCTGTTGTAAATCCTCTTCGACGCAGACCTATAGAATTAATCCCAACATATGATAGAGGCTCTCTGGCAGCTTTAACAAACGGAGGCACATCTTTACGTACTAATGATCCTCCTGTTACAAATGCATGGTTACCAATACTACAAAACTGTTGTACTGCAGCCATACCGGCTAAAACAACATAATCGCCAACATTAATATGACCAGCTAGTGTACTATTATTAGAAAATATACAATTATCACCAACAACGCAATCATGGGCTATATGGCAATATGCCATAATCCAGCAGTTTTTTCCAATTTTGGTCTTCATTCTATCTGCAGTCCCTCTATTAATAGTAACACACTCTCGAATCGTAGTATTATCTCCGATTTCGGTTATAGTATCTTCATCATTAAATTTTTTATCCTGAGGAGTAGCAGAAATAACAGCTCCAGGAAAAATACTACAGTTTTTTCCTATGCGCGCTCCTTCCATAATAGTAACATTAGAACCTATCCAGGTTCCTTCTCCTATCACCACATTATTATGTATGGTTGTAAAAGGTTCTATTACAACATTTTTTGCAATTTTTGCTCCTGGATGAACGTATGCTAATGGTTGATTCATCTATTTAATTGATTATTTTGATTTTACAATTTGCGCCATAAGCTCTGCTTCGGTAACTAATTTGCCATTGGCATAGGCAAAGGCCTGCATATGACAAATACCACGACGAATGGGTGTTATCAATTCTAATTTAAATATCAAAGTATCACCTGGTAATACTTGCTGCTTAAATTTTACTTTATCTATTTTCATGAAGTAGGTAAGATAATTCTCTGGGTCGGGCACTGTACTTAATGCTAAAATCCCGCCTGTCTGAGCCATAGCTTCGATCTGAAGTACTCCTGGCATCACTGGTGCTCCCGGAAAATGTCCTACAAAAAATGGTTCATTCATAGTTACATTCTTAAGACCAACCACATGTTTATCAGACATTTCTAAAACTCTGTCTATTAATAGGAAAGGAGGTCTGTGGGGAAGCATCCCCATGATCTTATTAATATCCATCAAAGGCTCTTTAGAAAGATCAAATTGAGGAACTTTATTACGCTTTTCAATTTTTATAATCTTCGAAAGCTTTTTAGCAAACTGTGTATTTACATAATGTCCAGGCTTATTAGCTATGATTTTCCCTCTAATCCTTGTTCCTATTAATGCAAGATCTCCTATAACATCTAAAAGTTTATGGCGTGCAGCTTCATTTGGATAATGTAATGTTAAATTATCCAAAATACCATTAGGTTTTATAGCGATAGATTCTTTTCCAAATGCTACTTTAAGTTTTTCCATCGTACTTGGACTTAATTCTTTATCCACATACACTATGGCATTATTTAAATCTCCTCCTTTAATCAAACCATGTTCTAACAGCATTTCTAATTCGTGTAGAAAACTAAAGGTTCTGGCATCTGCAATTTCCTTTTTAAAATCTGAAAGATGTTTTAAAGAAGCATTTTGAGTTCCTAATACTTTAGTCCCAAAATCAACCATTGTAGTCACTTGATATTCATCAGATGGCATTACAATAATCTCACTACCAGATTCTTCATCTACATAAGAAATTACATCTTTTACAATATATTCTTCTCTTTCTGCTTCTTGTTCTACAATTCCTGCTTGTTCCAGAGCTTCGATAAAAAACTTACTAGAACCATCCATAATCGGAGGTTCTGATGCGTTTAATTCTATCAAAAGATTATCAATTTCTAATCCCACACAAGCTGCAAGCACATGTTCTGATGTCTGAATGCTAACCCCGTTTTTCTCTAGATTTGTCCCACGTTGCGTATTTACAACATAATTAGCATCAGCTTCAATAATTGGGTTACCTTCAAGATCAATTCTACAAAATGCATAGCCATGATTTTCTGGTGCCGGTTTAAAAGTTAAGGTTACTTCTTTTCCGGTATGTAAGCCTACACCTGTAAGTTTTATTTCCTTTTTAATGGTTCTTTGTTTTCCTACGACAATATCACTCATTATTATTTATCTTTTTCTCTAGTTTGTATACTCTATCCACAATTTTGGGAAGATTTTTAAAATGTACATAAGATTTATTAAAGTCAGAGTATCCTAAAGCAGGGGAACCTTGAATAGCTTCTCCGTCTTTTATATTTCTTCCTATACCTGATTGTGCTTGTATTTTTACATTATTACCTATAACAAGATGCCCTGCAATACCAACTTGCCCACCAATAAGGCAATGTTTACCTATTTTTGTAGATCCTGCAATTCCTGTCTGAGCGGCAATTGCTGTATGCTCTCCTATTTCTACATTATGAGCAATTTGTATTTGATTATCTAGTTTTACTCCTGTGTGTATGATTGTAGACCCTAGTGTAGCTCTATCAATAGTTGTGCCTGCTCCTACATCGACATTATTTTCTATGATTACATTACCTGTTTGAGGCACTTTACTATATTCTCCCTTTTCATTAGGTGTAAATCCAAAACCGTCTGCTCCTACTATTGCCCCACTATGAATTACACAATTATTTCCGATTATGGTTTCTGAATATATTTTTGCGCCGGCAAAAACAATTGCATTATCACCAATAGTTACATTGTCTCCTATATATACATTGGGAAAAATCTTAGCATTTTCACCAATTTTAACATTATCTCCTATATATGAAAATGCTCCGAAATAAATATTTTCTCCAAAAGATGCTGTTTCAGAAATAAAACTTGGTTGTTCTATTCCTGCTTTATTCATCTTTACCATATTATAATACTCTAGCAGTTGAGAAAAAGCTTTATATGCATCATCTACTCTAATAAGAGTCGTTTTAATTGTAGACTCTGCTTCAAAGTTTTTATCTACAATAGTTATTGATGCATCAGTAGAATAAATATATTGGGTGTATTTAGGATTTGACAAAAAGGTTAATGAACCTTTAGTTCCTTCTTCAATTTTAGCTAGTTTAGATACTTCAACGGTTTCATCTCCTTCGATTTCTCCGTTTAAAATACCCGCAATTTGTGTGGCTGTAAAAATCATTCTAGCAAAAGTATAAAAAATGTGTTAATGTTTGTGCTTTGGATAGCACATAAAATATTTAGTTACTGGTTTTGATAGAGCTTCAAGATTAAACTCATCTGTAGCTTTAACTACATCTACAATTTTTCTTGATTTATATAAAATATTTATATTCTGCTTATTAAGGTGGTAGGCCTGGTTAGAAATAGTCCCTTCAAAAACAAAATAACGGGCTTCTTCATCAGAAATTTTATATTGTTTCTTAAATTTTTCGATATGATTTTCTTTTTTATGACTCTGAAAAGGTTTCTTTTTAATTTTTATTTTTAAAAGATCTCTATCAATAATCATTGAAGACAACATGCTTAAAACAAAGTCTTCTGAACGAGACCATTCTTTCATTGCCGAAATAATATCATAATCATCTAATCTAGAAAATGTTTCTAAAACTTCTGTAGTAAAGTTTTCTGCTGTTATCTTATTTTCGAGAAAAAATGTTAATGCTTCACTAGCTTTTAGCTCTGTCCCATTATCAACTAATTCTTTGGCTCTTTTCAATACTCTAATCAATAAATTCTCTGCTACCAAACTTGTTTTATGAAGATATACCTGCCAATACATTAGGCGCCTAGCCAGTAAAAATTTTTCTACAGAATAAATCCCTTTTTCTTCTATTACCAATTCGTCATTAACAACAGTAAGCATGGTAATTAAACGTTCGCTATTGATATTTCCTTCGGCCACACCAGTATAAAAACTATCGCGTTTCAGATAGTCCAAACGATCCATATCTAATTGGCTCGAAATTAACTGATGTAAAAAATTACGCCGATATTCTCCTTTAAAAACCTGAATTGCCAGTGTTAAACTACCGTTAAATTCTTCATTTATCTCCTCCATAAACATAAGAGAAATAGACTCATGATTTACTTCATTTACGATGCTATGTTCCATTGCATGAGAAAAAGGACCATGGCCAATATCATGCAATAAGATCGCTACATAAAGAGCTTCTTCTTCTTCTTCAGAAATACTAACCCCTTTAAAATTAAGAACTCTCACAGCTTTTTGCATAAGATGCATACATCCCAATGCATGATGAAATCTAGTATGATGTGCTCCTGGATATACTAAATATGAAAGTCCCATCTGAGATATACGACGTAACCTCTGAAAATACTTATGTTCGATAAGATCAAAAATTAGTTCATTCGGTATCGTAATAAAACCGTAAATTGGGTCGTTTAATATTTTAAGTTTATTTCTTTTTTTCAAGTTCATCTTACATTTACAGAAGCAAATATACATATATGCTAGTCATATAAAACATTTCAAAATAAATTTAAAATATTAAAGTTTTCTTAGTAAAATGAATAAATAGACTACATATTAAGTTTATAAATAAAAAAATTAAAATTTGATGAGTAAAATAAAGATACTTTGGGTAGATGATGAGATTGATTTGCTTAAACCACATATATTATTTTTGGAACAAAAAAACTATGACGTAACCAAGTGCCAAAGTGGAACTGAAGCATTAGATATAATAGATGATAATAATTTTGATATCATTTTTTTGGATGAAAACATGCCTGGTCTTTCTGGAATAGAAACATTATCAGAAATTAAGGAAAAAGAAGATAGTATTCCTGTAGTAATGATTACCAAAAGTGAAGAGGAATATATTATGGAAGAAGCAATTGGTAGTAAGATCGCCGATTATTTAATTAAGCCTGTTAATCCTAATCAAATACTTTTAAGTTTAAAGAAAAACCTGGATAATTCTCGTTTGGTTTCAGAAAAAACTACAGCCAACTACCAACAAGAGTTTAGAAAAATAGCTATGGATATGGCTATGGTTAACTCATACGAAGAATGGTCTGATTTATATCAAAGACTAATTTATTGGGAATTACAACTAGAGAATATTGAAGATACTGGGATGTTTGAGATTTTAGAATCACAAAAAGTAGAGGCAAATTCTCAATTCTGCAAATTTATCGACAAAAATTATCCCAATTGGTTTGACAAAAACAACGAAGCTCCTATAATGTCTCACACTTTATTTAGAGAAAAAGTAGTACCAGAAATTAGTAAAAATCAACCTACTCTTTTAGTCGTAATTGATAATTTGCGATATGATCAATGGAAAGCTTTTGAACCTACCATAAATAATTATTACAAAAAAGAACAAGAAATTTCATATTTCAGTATTCTTCCTACGGCAACACAATATGCCAGGAATTCAATTTTTTCTGGACTTATGCCTTCTGAAATGAAAAAAATGCACCCTGATCTCTGGTTAGATGACACGGATGAGGGAGGGAAAAATATGAATGAAAATGAATTTCTAACCGCACAATTAAAGCGATTAGGGATGAATATCAAACATGAATATTATAAAATCACGAACGAAAAGTCTGGAAAAACCTTAGCCGCAAATTTCAAAGGACTAAAAAACAACGACTTAACTGTTGTAGTGTATAATTTTGTGGATATGCTTTCTCATAGCAAGACAGAAATGGAGGTTATTAAAGAACTTGCCTCAAATGACAAATCATATAGATCATTGACTCAAAGTTGGTTCAAAAATTCTCCTTTATTAGAAATGATTCAGCAAGCGCAGCAACTTGGATTTAAATTATTATTAACTACAGATCACGGCACAATAAATGTAAAAAACCCTTCTAAGGTAATAGGCGATAAAAACACCAGTCTTAATCTACGATATAAGACGGGAAAAAGTCTTACGTATGAAAGAAAGGAAGTTTTGGAAGCCACAAACCCAAAAGCAGTACATTTACCATCAATAAATATGAGCAGTTCTTTTATTTTTGCAAAAGGAGATTATTTCTTTGCCTATCCTAATAACTATAATCATTATGTTAGTTATTATAGAAATACATACCAACATGGTGGAGTATCCCTAGAAGAAATGATTATTCCTTTTATAATATTAAATCCTAGATAGCTTCATTTTTTTGTAGTATTCTGGCTTTAGAATATAGAATTAGTAAAATGACAATAGAATATACCTTGCAGGATCTTCCTGATGTGGCAGAAAAAATAATCTCGAATGCAACGAGTAAAATAATTCTGTTTAATGCTGAGATGGGGGTTGGTAAAACTACGCTAATAAAAGAAATATGTGAACACTTAGGGGTAGAAGATATCATTTCTAGCCCTACTTATTCTTTGGTAAACGAATATGAAAGCAATGATGGAGTAATATATCATTTCGATTTTTACAGAATAAAAGAAGAAGAAGAGGCATATCAAATAGGGTTTGAAGAATATTTGGACTCTGATGCATGGATATTTATAGAATGGCCTGAAAAAGTTTCTGGATTATTACCCGAAAACAGTATTAAGATTACTATTAATTTACTTGATAATGAAAAGCGTATTCTTTCATTATAGAGTTACTGATAATCAAAGCCATACCACCAAATAATTAATCCTATTTGTTTTCTTGGCATTTTTATTCGTAATTTGAGATAAAGAATTTCACACAAATGAGTACATCAAAATCTCCTTTTACCAAAGAGCAGCTGCTACCGCAGGAAGAAATGATAGAAGTAGCCCGCAAAAAAGGAAAGCTTTTTATTGGTATCCCTAAAGAAACCCATTATCAAGAAAAGCGAGTATGTCTTACACCAGATGCCGTGGCTGCATTAACAACTCATGGTCATCGAGTTTTATTAGAAACCAATGCTGGTATTGGGGCAAGTTTTACTGATAGAGATTATAGCGAGGCTGGTGCAGAAATCACTAATGATAAAAGAAAAGTTTTTGGGTGCCCAATTATTTTAAAAGTAGAACCACCTTCTTTAGAGGAACTTGAATATATAAACCCACAAACTGGACTAATTTCTGCTCTACAGCTTAAAACACAGTCCAAAGAATATTTTCAGGGGCTTGCCAAAAAAAGAATCACTGCTCTTGGTTTCGAGTTTATTCGAGATATAGACGGTGCTTATCCTGCTGTAAGAGCACTTAGTGAGATTGCAGGAACTGCAGCGGTACTTATCGCCTCAGAGTTGATGAGCAGTGCTACAACTATGGGTTCGGGATTAATGATGGGTAATATTAGTGGTGTACCCCCGGTAGAAGTTGTTATTCTTGGTGCTGGTACTGTTGGCGAGTTTGCTGCACGTTCTGCTATTGGATTAGGTGCAAATGTAAAGGTTTTTGATAATTCTATTACCAAACTTCGTTGTATACAAACTAATGTGGGACGCCCATTATATACATCTACTATACAACCAAAAAATTTATTAAAAGCGCTACGCCGTTGCGATGTAGTAATTGGTGCCGTAAGAGGAAAAAACCGTGCTCCAATTATAGTTACTGAAACCATGGTAGAGCGTATGAAATCTGGAGCAGTAATCATTGATGTGAGTATAGATATGGGCGGATGTTTTGAAACAAGTGAAGTCACTTCCCACGACCACCCTGTTTTTGAAAAACATGGAGTTATACATTATTGCGTACCTAACATCCCTTCTCGATATGCCAGAACATCTTCATTATCGATAAGTAATATCTTTACGCCTTATCTATTACAAATTGGTGACGAAGGGGGAATAGAAAATGCAGTGCGCTTTGATCGTGGACTTAAAAATGGATTATATTTTTATCATGGGATTTTGACTAGCAAACCTATTGCAGATTGGTTTGACCTTTCTTATAGAGATATAAACTTGCTAATTTTATAGTACTATTGTATTACTCTTTTTATAGTAAACTTTGCATCGCTAAGTGTATGATTTTTTAAAACTTTGCTTACTTTTGGCATCATAATATTGCATTCTGTTTATGAAATTAGTACAAAGATTATTTTATTACTTAGGAGGGTTTGCCATTGGTCTTATTCTTTTATTTTTCTTTCTTGGTGGAAAAAAAGCTTCTTGTGATTATGGTCCCTCAGCCAGGGTATTAAAAAATATTAGAATAAAGAAAAAAACTTTTTCTGAACAAGTTTCAAGTAATATGATTAAGTACAAAATAGATACTGCAGATGTTTCTTTTTTACTAACAAATGGGGAGGTGATTTTTTCTAAAAGCAATACTAAACTAGATTCTTGTAAAACTTATTTTATTGAAGGAGTTGTTAAAGAAAAAAATATTAATATGCTTATAGAAAATTGTGATTCTATTGCTAAAATTAACGTGCTGGATATTATTTAATAAACTAATTACAATTATTTTATCCTATTGGAAGCTCTACACAAACTACTGTACCGATACCATAGTTAGAATCTATTTTTATAAATCCACTATTATCTGATATTCTTTGCTTTATACTTCTTAATCCTACTCCAGAGTTGGTTTTTTTAGTATTAAAACCACTGCCATTATCTTCCACTATCATATTTACTGTATTCGTTTCTTCGTGAATCGTGATATTTATGCATACTTCGGTTGCCTGAGCGTGCTTATTTATATTAGTTATCAATTCTTGAATAACTCTATAGATTGTTAATTGTAAACTCTCTGATATATTATTTAGTTTTTTTTCTGGATGAATATAATATCTGTACTCTATATCTTTACTGGTAGAAAAACCTATAAGTTCTTTCATTAAATCTGTAAAATACAAGTGGTTAATATTTTTTGGTATTAGATCATGAGAAATAGATCGAATCTCATTGTAAGTAGAATCTACACTAGTAATTATAGGTTCTAACTCTAAAGGTAATTTATTTTTTATACGATTCAATCGCATTTTGATAACAGCCAAATTGCCTCCAATACCATCATGTAAGTCTTTAGAAATTCTTTCTCTCTCTTTATTTTGACCATCGACATAGGCCTTAATCTTTTGTAACTTATGTGTATCAAGCAGATTACTAACTTTTTCTTCGTTTAGTTCTTTCTGATTAACATACAATAGTTTTTGGCTTTTCAAACGTTGTATATACATAAACAATATTATGCATAACAATAGAACCAATACTACAGCAATAGCAATATGTGTTCTTTGTGTAAGCACCAATTCTTTTTGGCGAGCTATTTCTAATTCTTTTTTTGAAGTTTCATATTTGGTTTCAATTTCAAATATTTTCTTATTCTGTTCTATCTTATATAGGCTATCAATTGCATTTCTATATCGCTTGGCATATCGTTGAACATTTTTCATATCAGATTTCAAAGCATATGCAAACATCATATTATTTGCCACTACAGAAAGTGATTGATAATTACCAGTTTCCTTGGCTAATTCTTCTGCTTTTTTTAAATAAACAAGCTCCTTTTCATAATCCTCTTCTTTATGATATATTACGGATAAATTAATCAGAACCATAC
>JAUIBW010000005.1 GCA_030427585.1 Bacteroidia bacterium | reverse complement strand
TTTGAGTTTATAACTGAACGGAAAAGGTCTGAATCAAATTATAAGCTTTAAAACTTAGAGTGAATAGATAGTGTACCTTTTCCGTTCTTTAAATTATAAAATATCTCAATGCTAATCTAAAGGAGTGAATAGATAGTGTACCTTTTCCGTTCTTTAAATTATAAAATATCTCAATGCTAATCTAAAGGAGTGAATTTTATGATTAGAATGAGTAAAATTTGTATCGAGAATAGGTTTTTAGCATTGAAATGCTTGTTTTCGATACAAAATTCTTAACAGAATTTCACTACCATTGATGTATTTCATAATGATTTGTTTTTCAAAAATTTATATACTCATAAATTTCATCTAATTTCCTTTGATTTGGCTTTCTGTTCATTTTAGTTCACAAGGTTTTTATTTGATAATATTGAGTTCATGAATCTACGATTTCTTTGCTTGCCCGGCAGCAAACAGAACCAAAAGAAAAGGCACTTTTTTCAAGGTATTTTTCAATTTCATTGAAAACCAGATTTATTATGCTAAAATCTTTCCAAGGCTTCATAGATGTTGCAAACGCAAAACAAATCTTATACTGGTGAAAAAAGATTTCAAAGCCCTGCTTTGGAACGTCAACTTAGACACTGGGTAAAATTTTATTGGATGTCTCAAACTGACGCATTTCAGATGAATCGAACTCAGGTTATGACAATGCTTGTTCAGAGTTTATCGAAGACCTCATACTAACCATCAAGTGTTTTTTATATTTTGCAACCCGATATAAACGGTAAGTATGCATACCAGGAAGGAAGATAAGCAGGTATATAGTCTTTCTTCCCATTCTGGAAACTACGCTTACCCCTTAATAAACTCCTTCGAAGAATTACTGAAGTATTTCAAAACGTTACCATACTACTTCGAAGGTGTATTTTAAGGGCTCGATCCCCCCTGGGTAGGGGTAAAGGGCTTGCAAAATGGGCAATGAAGCTTTGCAAAAGGCTTTAGGACCATTATAATAAAGGTAGATACCTATTAAAATTATTGCTCGAAATACTTCGACCATTCTTCGAACCACTTCGGGATGGGCCTGACTCCCTATCTTTTGGGGTATATGGCCAGATCAACTTCTTCTTTTACTTTTTTAAATAATACTACTACCTTCGTAACTCATAATTCGTAATTCATAATTCGTAATTCATTTGTTTCTACATATGCACCCATACGAACCGTTTTTTCCTGAAGGAGCTACCAAACTAATTGTAGGAACATTACCACCACCTAGATTTACTACCGGAGAATTAAAAAAAGGAGATGTTAATTTTTGTTATGGTAGTATAAGTGGTTTGCTATGGCCCGTTTTGGATAGCATATTTGATTTGGGTTTAAAGTTTGAAACTACGCAACAAGCAATAGATCAAAGAAAAAACTTCTTAACCTCTAGAGGAATAGGAGTTTGTGATATAGTGCATAGTTGTGAACGAGAAAAGATCGATGCATCAGATTTAGGAATGCAAAATAGCAGGCTTAGGGATATCATCTCCTATTTAAAACAATACCCGAAAATAGATACGTTGCTTTTTACAGGGGGCAATAGTAAAAACGGCCCGGAGTATTTTTTTAGAAGACACCTAAAAGGGTATGACCTCAAATTAGAATTGGTATCAAACGATATTCCAAGAATACATCGGTTTAGTGTAGAAGGTAGAATCATCAATACAGTATCTCTTACTGCACCATCGGGAGCTGCTAATCGATCTATAGGAAGTTTACAGGAATATAAGGCATTAAAAAAAGCAAACCCTAAATTCAATACTATTGATTTTAGGGTGATGCAATATCAAAAATATTTTTAATCCGGGTTTTAAATTTATTCAGATTCTTCTTCGGTTTTCTTCTTAGTCGTCTTTTTTGCAGATGGTTTGGCTTTTGGTGTTGCTTCGGACTTTGTCTTCGTCTCGGTTTTTGTTTTTGCCTCAGCTTTTGGTGTGGGTTCGGTTTTAGCTGCTGTTTTAGGTTTTGGGGTTGATTTAGGTTTTGCTGCTGTTATAGCAGTTGATTTTTTGCGACGTCGTAACTTACCATAGGTTCCTATAACGATTTTACCACGACGTGTTTTTTTATCTCCTTTGCCCATACATTAGAATTTTAGATTAAATAATTGATTAGGTGTGAATTACTAATGTAAGGATTTAGAAGTAAAAATGAAAAATAATATTTTTTTGAGTGAAGTGGTTTAAGCAGGATCATACATTAGAAAATCTATTACATCTTGAAACTACCTCGATAAAAAAAACTATTTTCGAGCGAATCAAAAAAGTAAGGATGGGTTTTTTTCGAAAAACAGTAAAATACCGGTATCGTATTTCGAAAAGAAAGTTTCTTCTTATACTTTATGGCATACTTATTTTTATTCATTTCGTTCTTAGGGATACTATATATCCTATCAATATTATGTACTATGCATCTCCAGTGTTATTTCTACTGATCGGAAATTTAATATTATGTGTATTGTTTTTTAAGGTGAAAAAAATATTGTATTTCTTAATCGGATGTTTTTTGTGTGTATCACTGTATTGGTTTATGGGCTACTATAGGATGCAATCACCACCAGAATTTTCTGATAAAAGAAATAGCATATTGTTTTGGAATATCGCAAGAAAGGGAGAGCGATCGATAGATATTATTATCAAAAAAACAAAGGAACAAAAACCGTCTTTTATAGGATTGGTAGAAGCAGAAGAATTGACCGATAAGGATATAATGCGATTTGAGGAGACATTTCCATCATATAGTATACAAAAACTGAAAGGAGGAATGGTACTGGCAGTACAAGGAGAGATCAATGATATCCGGTATTATTGCAAAGATGAGAGTTTTAAGTTTAATTATGTAACCGTTACTCTTGTGAATCAAAAGACATCGATAGTCATAGCAGATGTTAATGCCGTACCTTTTACCAATAGAAAATCGGCATTACATACGATCTATGAATTCACTATAAAAAATAACCCGTCTTTTATTATAGGGGATTTTAATACCCCTTACGAAAGTGCACATTTTGATGATTTTAAAAATAACCTGAATAGTTTTCATAAGATGTCGAAAGGGTTTACAGCAACCTGGCCTTATGGGATTCCTTTATTCGAAATAGATCAAATATGGAGTACCAAAGAGATTAGGCCGGTTTTTCTTAAAAAAGAATACTATACCATATCAGACCATGCACTCCTGATAGGGGTATATGATTGAATACCAGAGAGCTGTGGTAGGATGTGCTACCAGAATTAGAAAAGGTGTTATTACTTTTTATATTGATAATGACCAATAATCTTATAATCAAACAGACAATCTGCTACTACTTGTCCGCCACCAATGTTATGAACGATCAAATAACGCTGTTGATCACTAGATTTTTTATTGACTACCAAGCCAATATGTGTTAATCCTCCTCCCAGACTCCAACATACAATATCACCGGGGGCATAATCTTTTGGATCATTAGTTATTGGTTTTGTGTTCCCAAATCTTGAAAAAAACTTCATTAGGTTAGGAACCCTTCTATGATCAATATTTTTATCGGTCTTAGACAATCCCCAGTTTTTGGGATATAGCCCAAAATTAGCACGCATATCTTCATGTACTTCTTTCTGTAAATCGATATTTAACGTTCTATAAGCTCTAATTACTACATCGGTACATACCCCTTTATCGCTGGGGACATCACCATTTGGATAGTCGATAGAGAAATAAGTAGGATCATATGTAACTTTGTTTTTGGTTAATGCTAAGGCAGCATTAGATAATTGATCTTTAAAGTCGGTTTGCCCAAAATTAAATTGAACAAAAAGCACGAAAAGACATAAAAAAAGTATGTGATGTTTTGTAATCATAGATTGGTTCTTATACCATTTCCAATCTAAATTTACTCAATAAAACCGCGTCTTTTTGTCTAATATTTCAAAATAAAACACAACCGTAGCCCTGCTATGCTTGAATTTTATTTTTCATCTAAGCCAAAGACCCATCATTTTTCTTATGAGTAAATTTAAATCAGAACTAGTATTACTATAGTATACCGGTTGTGCATTTTGATAAAATTCTGTCAATTCGAGTGAATTTTACGATTAAAATGAGTAAAATTTGTATCGAGAATAAGAATTTTAAACTTTAAAGAGTTCTCTATACAATATTAAAAATCACTCGAACCGACATTTTGAAAAATATTTTAGCTCAAAATGCACAACTGGCCATTTTATACATGTGTATACAAGGATAATGCCATGTGTTAACATATTATGCTATCTTTTTACTCTGAATTCGAAACTTTATCAGCAATGAGAAATACCGTTATACCTCATTGATTGGTCAAAAGATACAAAATCATCGAATACTTTTTACAAAGTCGCCAATGTTACCTGTTCCATATTGAGTTACATGTTTTATAAAAGCAGAACCAATGATCGCACCTTTGGCTGTTTTGGTTGCTTGCATAAATGTTTCATTGTTACTGATTCCGAAACCAACGATTTGCGGGTTTTTAAGATTCAAAGCTTCGATGCGCTCAAAATACTGCTGCTGCGTGTCGCCAAATGTACTTTTGGCTCCGGTGGTACTGGCAGAGCTCACCATATAAATAAATCCATTAGATACATCATCTATAAATCGAATACGCTTATCTGAAGTTTGTGGAGTAATTAAAAACACGTTGATCAAGCCATATTTCTCGAAAGTTTCCTGGTAATGTTCGTGGTATTCATTAACCGGTAGATCGGGAATAATCAATCCGTCGATACCAATTTCCTGGCACTTAGCACAAAAAGCTTCTATACCATACTGCATCATAGGATTAAAATACCCCATAATGATTAGAGGAATGTTAACCGATTTACGAATGTCTTTTAATTGCTCAAATAGAAGTTGAGTAGTCATACCATTCTTAAGGGCTACGGTCGAACTCTCTTGTATTGTTGGGCCATCTGCCAAAGGATCACTAAAAGGTAATCCGATTTCAATCATGTCAACTCCATGTTGTTCTAGATCTTGTATGATTTTTGCAGTATCATTTAATGATGGGTATCCAGCTGTAAAATATATAGATAGTAATTTTTTATCTTGCTTCAGTGCTGTGTTTATTCTGTTCATTTTTTAGTATTTAGTATTGAGTATTTAGTATTGAGTATTTAGTATTGAGAGGCTCATAATTAGTGCTCATTACAATGTACTTACTACTGAATTGTTATAATTTAAAATAATCTATGTAGGTGTCAAGATCTTTGTCGCCACGACCAGAAAGGCTGATGACAACAACATCTTCGGGTCTAAATTTCTTATCATTAAAAATGGCCAGGGCATGTGAGGATTCTATTGCAGGAATAATTCCTTCTAATTGCGATAGTTCTAATCCGGCAGCCATGGCATCATCATCGGTTACAGAATAAAACTCTCCGCGGCCGGTTTTATATAGATGAGAATGTAATGGTCCAACACCAGGATAATCTAACCCTGCAGAAATAGAATAAGGCTCTGTAATTTGCCCGTCTGGGGTTTGCATTAGCAGGGTTTTACATCCGTGAATAATCCCTTCTTTTCCTAATTGCGAGGTGGCTGCGCTTTCACCACTATGTACTCCTTTTCCGGCAGCTTCTACTGCAATAATTCCTACACTGGGTTCTTCTAAAAAATGATAATATGTCCCCGCAGCATTACTACCACCACCAATACATGCTACTACATAATCAGGATGTTCTCTTCCTTCTTTTTCTTTTAGTTGCCACTTAATTTCTTCTGAGATGATAGATTGAAATCGCGTTACCATATCGGGGTAAGGATGAGGTCCTATGGCAGAGCCAATAATATAATGTGTATCGACAGGGTTATTGATCCAATCTCGTATCGCTTCATTAGTAGCATCTTTAAGGGTTTTACTTCCTGATTTAGCAGGTCTTACCTCTGCACCAAGCATTTTCATTCGGGCTACATTGGGTGCTTGTCGTTTGATATCAATTTCACCCATATAAACAATACATTTAATACCCATAAGAGCACATACTGTTGCTGTAGCTACACCATGTTGTCCTGCTCCTGTTTCTGCAATGATTCTGTTTTTACCTAATCGCTTTGCTACAAGAATTTGTCCAATCGTATTATTAACTTTATGTGCACCGGTATGGTTTAGGTCTTCGCGTTTAAGGTATACTTTGGTATTGTGTTTTTCTGAAAGACGTTTAGCAAAATATAAAGGAGAAGGTCTACCCACGTAGTCTCTTAATAATTGATCAAACTCTTTTTTGAAAGAAGGTTCGTTCATAATATCGAGATAGGTAGTTCGTAATTCTTCGACATTAGGGTAAAGCATTTCGGGTATATATGCTCCTCCAAAATCTCCGTAATATCCTTTTTCGTTTACTTGATAATTCATAGGTTGTTTTTTGAAACCTTGAAGGTTTTTAAAACCTTCAAGGTTTGATATCATTTTTTTAAGTTTTTCTATACTTTTAACTCCGGGTTCACTTTCGAATTTGCTATTTACATCAATAGCGTGTAAATATTTAGATTCGGGACGCTTCTTAAAAGATTCAATCGCTTCGATTTCATCAAGTCCGATACCACCACTTAGAATGAATGGAGTAGAAGAGGGGTAGCCTTTTAAGACACTCCAATCAAAAGTATATCCATTACCTCCTTTTTCTTTTCCTTTGGTATCAAAGAGAAAATAATCTACAATACCTTCGTAGGGTTGTAAACGGTTAAAATCAAATTGATCTTTGATCGAAAAGACTTTCCAGAGCTCAAGATCAAGACCTTCAAGGTTTTTAAAACCTTGAAGGTCTTGGCAAAACCGAGGGGTTTCATTTCCGTGCAATTGAATAGCTTTAAAGTCATATTGCTTTACTTTCTCTACAATAAAATCTACAGAGGCGTCTACAAATACCCCTACTTTTTTTATTGCAGAAGGTAATTTTGGAATTTCTCCTTCAAAATTTCTGGGAGAGTTTTCATAGAAAATAAAGCCAAGGTAATCTGGTTTGAGAGCTGCAACGGCTTCTATGTTTTCCTGGTATTTCATTCCGCAAATTTTCAACTTCATCGTTTGTTATTTTTTTAGCTTTTACTAAATACAGACCTCACAGGTCTCGAAGACCTGTGAGGTCTTTGTTTAGTTTTTGAATAAATTCTACTGCACTGGCTCCGGGGTTTTCGGTTTTCATAAAGTTTTCACCGATAAGAAAACCTTTATACCCATATTGTTTTAGGTCTTTTATAGCCTCAATAGTACTAATACCACTTTCTGAAACTTTTACAAAATCATCGGGGATTAGCGTACTTAGGGTTTTACTAATATCTGTACTTACCTCGAATGTTTTTAGATTTCGATTATTTACGCCCAGCATATCCAGAGACGGCATGATTGATTTTTGTAGTTCGTCCTGGTTATGAACCTCTAGCAATACATCGAGAGATAAGCTTTTGGCAAACTGGGATAAAGACTTGATCTCATCACGTGATAAAATGGCTGCAATTAATAAGATTACATCGGCTCCATGAGCTTTGGCTTCTACTAATTGATATTCGTCGATGATAAATTCTTTACGTAGTAAGGGCATTTGTACTGTGGCTCTGGCAAGTAAAAGGTCTTCTAGAGATCCTCCGAAATACTTGCCATCGGATAGTACAGACATCCCACAAGCTCCTGCATTTTGATATCCATCGGCTACATCTTGAACACTTACTTTTTGATTGATTACAGATTTAGAGGGAGACCTGCGTTTATGTTCTGCTATGATACCGGTATCGCTATTTTGTAAAGCCCTGGCCAATGAGTTTGTTTTGCGATCAAATAATACAGAACTCTCTAATTGTTTGATAGGAATGATGCTTTTTTTCAGAGCAACTTCTTTATGCTTATCGGCTATTATTTTGTCTAGGATATTCATTTATTGTTGATAGTGATTTGTTGATAGTTGTTTGTTAATGATATTATTTTGTTGTTAGTGTTTTATAGTAATTAATAAACCCATTCAACAATTTTTTACAACCTATAATTTGTTCAATTAACTGTTTATGCTCTTTTGCTTCTATATAATTTTGATCTAATGCTAAATATAACTGGGTTTCTAATTCATATAATGAACCTCTGGAAATATGGAAAAAGTGTATGCTATCGGAAGAAGTTCTTCTACCACAACCTTCAGCTATATTTGAAGGAATAGAAATAGCTGATCTTCTCATTTGGCTTGTTAATCCATAAACTTCGTCTTTAGGGAATTTTTTGGTTATATCATAAAGATTATTAACCAATTTCCTTGTTTCTTTCCAAACTTTTAATTCTGTATACTCCATACGATCAATGATCAACGAATAACGATCAACTAATTTTTACTTAATTCCTGAAGTTTTTTTAATGCTTTTAATCCTTTTCCGGAGTGTAGTGATTCTTTTGCTTTTTCGAATCCTTGTTTTGGTTCGAGGCCTTCTACTGTGGCGATAGCCATTCCTGCATTGGCACAGACTACGTTATTTTGTGCTTCGGTTCCTTTGCCACTTAGAATATTCATAAATATAGCAGCAGATGTTTCGATAGAATTGCCTCCGTAAATATCTTCTTGTTTTAGCACTGGTACTCCAAAATCTAATGGAGAAAGCATTCCTTCGGTAGTATTAGAAATTGTTTTTGTGTTTCCGGTTAGCGAAATCTCATCGTACCCGTCCAGCGCATGGATAATGGTGAATTTTTTATCTGTATTTTGATACAAATATCCATACATCCTTGCTAGTTCTAGATTAAAAACTCCTACGATTTGATTTTTTGGAAATGCAGGATTTACCATTGGTCCAAGCATATTGAAAAACGTTTTCACTCCTAATTCTCTACGTATCGGAGCGACATTTTTCATTGCAGGGTGAAATAATGGGGCGTGTAATACGCAAATCCCTGTTTCATCGATACTACGTTTTAAAAAGTCTTTATCATTACTAAACTTAATTCCCAAATGCTCCATTACATTAGAGCTACCGCATGTTGAAGAAACTCCGTAATTACCATGTTTAGTGACTTTAATTCCGGCCCCTGCCGAAACAAAAGAAGAAAGTGTTGATATGTTAAAGGTATCTTTACCGTCACCTCCTGTACCACAAAGGTCTACGGGGTTATACTCGCTAAGGTCTATTGCGATACAAAGCTCTAGTAAGGCATCTCTAAATCCTTCTAATTCTTCGATAGTAATGCTACGCATCATATATACGGTAAGAAATGAAGCAATCTGACTTTGATTGTACTCTCCTTTAGAAATGTTAACCAAAACCCTTTTGGCTTCTTCTTTAGAGATGGTTTCGTGATTGATTAATCGATTGAGTAAGTTTTTCACACGTTTAAATTTTAGTAATTATTTGAAAATAAATTAATTATAAAATTGAGAACGTGTGTAACCACTCCGTTCTCACATTAAGAAATTTAAACATCATCTTTTGTGAAGAAATTTTTAATTTTCTTAATGTTCGTTTCATGATGTTATTTTTTAAGACCTTCAAGGTTTCCAAAACCTTGAGGGTTATGTCTATGCTTTAGTTGTTAACCCAGTTTTCTAATATCTTTTTCCCATCGGGAGTTAATACAGATTCTGGATGAAATTGTACTCCTCGAATGTCTAATTCTTTATGACGAAGGGACATGATTTGTCCGTTTTCATCATATGAAGTTACTTGCAGGCAATCGGGTAAATTTTTATCTGATACTACCCAGGAGTGATATCTTCCTACATCAAAACTGGTGTTAAGCCCTTCAAAAAGAGATTCATCTGTAACCGATAATGTTACATTAGTTGCCACGCCATGATACACTTCATTAAGGTTGACAAGACTACCACCAAAAACCTCGCCTATGGCCTGTTGTCCCAGGCATACTCCAAAAATACTTTTGGTTTCTGCATATTTGCGGATAATGTCTTTTAACAATCCTGCTTCGTCTGGAATTCCCGGACCTGGGGATAATAGGATTTTTTGAAATGCATCTACATCCTCTAATCGTAATTGGTCATTGCGTTTTACGACAACCTCACAACCAAGATCTTCTAGATAATGAACCAAGTTGTATACGAATGAGTCATAATTGTCTATTACTAATATTTTTGTATTCATTGTTCTTTTTTTAATTTCAAAGTTTTATAGAAGTAAAGAAGCAAAGTTTTAATTTACATCTGGCTTCTAACACCTGACTTCTGTACTTTATACCATTTTTTTGTGTTAGGGATAGCAGCTGGCTACCTTGTAGCGCGAATAGCCCGACCCCAAGTAATTGGGGGAACACCCTTATATTTCTTCTGCTATTTTTAATGCTTTTGTTAATGCGCCTAGTTTATTGTATACTTCTTGTAATTCATTTTCCTCATTTGATTCACTAACGAGTCCAGCCCCTGCTTGCCAATGTAATTTGTGATTTTTACTTAGAAATGTACGAATCATGATAGCATGATTAAAGTTTCCTGAAAAATCCATAAAGCCAATGGCTCCCCCATAGAAATCTCGATTTACGTTTTCATATTTTTCGATAAGTTGCATGGCCATGTGTTTTGGTGCACCACTTAGCGTACCTGCCGGGAAAGTATCTCCTACTATTTGCATAGTAGTGGTGTCTTTGTGTTTTTTACTGGTAACCTTACTAACCAAATGGATGACATGAGAATAAAACTGTACTTCTCTATAGGTTTCTACAGTAACATGGTTTCCGTTTCTACTTAGATCATTACGTGCCAGATCTACTAGCATCACATGTTCTGCATTTTCTTTTTCATCTACAGATAGTTTTTTTGCTAATTCGGCATCTTGCTCATCATTACCTGTACGTTTAAAAGTTCCCGCAATGGGGTGAATCTCTGCAATATCATCTTTTACGACGAGTTGTGCTTCGGGAGAACTACCAAATATTTTAAAATCACCATAATCAAAGTAAAAGAGGTAGGGCGAAGGATTAACGCTGCGTAATGCTCTGTAGACATTAAATTCGTCTCCTTTAAATTTTTGTGAAAAACGCTTGGATAGCACTAATTGAAATACATCCCCACGATGACAATGTTTTTTGGCAAGGGAAACATGCTCTTTATATTGTTCGTCGTTAAGATTAGAGGTTGTATCACCTACTGTCTCAAAGTTATAAGAGGCAAAATTTTTGACTTTAAGTAAAGACTCTATTTCGGCAATATTACTTTCTGATTGATAGCAGTGTGCAAAAATATAGGCTTCATTAGTAAAATTACTAATGGCAATAATATTTTGATATACCGTATATTGTATGTCGGGTATATGTAAACCATCTTCTTTTTTAGAAATAGAAATGTCTTCAAAATATCGAACCGCATCATAAGAGATATAACCAAAAAGGCCATTATTAATGAATTTAAACTCGCTTTTTGAGGTTACAAATTTTTTACCAAATTGCTCAACAACCTCAGCAATATTAGTATCGTCTGTGATGGATGTTTCTTCAATATTCTTATCGGGAAAGGACTGGTAAATAGTTTCGTTTTCTACTTTGATATTAGCGATTGGGTTACAGCAGATATAAGAAAAGCTATTTTCGCTACCTCTATAGTCATTGTTTTCTAGTAATAGGCTATTAGGAAAACGATCTCTAATTTTTAGATAAACACTTACCGGAGTAAAGGTGTCTGCCAGGATTTGTTTGAAATGTGTGGTTAATTTATAAGTCATTTTGCGTTTTTAATTTTTAATTACAATCCTTGTTTAGGGAACAAAAAAAAGGCTTGTCGTGATTCGACAAGCCTTTGATATGTTTACTTAACACAATGATAGAAGCTATCTCACGACGTTTTCGTTTTGAGATAACCACCACCAATTATTTGTTAAGATTGTTTTCATTTTTTATGTATTGGGTCAAATATATAAATTAATTATAATTCTGAACAATAAAAAATTACATTTTTAAACTAACAGCTAATTCGAATTCGTCATTGATCGCTTTATCCCCTAGATTATCAAAGAAACTTCCTGATCCATATTTGATGTCATACCTTGTTCTATCGACTTTAAGTGTTGTTGATGCGGTATCCCCATTTACGGCTAGAGTAAATCTAACAGGGTTTGTTTTTCCTTTGATGGTAAGGTCTCCGGCTACTATATAACCTTTATCTGTTTTTTTGGCTTTTGTAACCACTAATTTGGCATTTTTGTGATTTGCTATTCCAAAGAAATCATCAGAACTTAAGTGCCCTTCTAGTTTTTCTTTTCCTTTTCCAGCTTCAAGATCAGTAACGGCAAGTGTAGTCATATCTACTACAAATTCACCACCTGTAATATTATCGCCATCGAATACTAAAAACCCTTCTGATAGTTTTAGGGTTCCTGTATGAGATCCTGTAACTTTTTTACCTGTCCAGTTAATCGTACTTTCTGAAGTTTTGATTTCTTTTTTTTGAGCAAAAGCAGATGTTGTTACCACTACTGCAATGGCTAAGAATAATGATTTAAGTCTAGTTTTCATGATTGTTTAAAATTAATAGTTATGTTATTTGTGAGTTAGAATTTCGAAGTTTATTTAATAATTCATTTAATAGGATTAAATCTTCTGTAGAAAAATTTGAAGTAACTCTATTTTCAAATTCATCCATTATAGGATTTACTTTATCCAAAAATTTTTTACCTTCTTCTGTAATAGTAATTTCAACTTTTCTTCGATTAGATTCGCAGATTGCACGTTTTACATAGTTTTTGTTAATAAGTTTATCTACCAACCGGGTTGTATTACTCATTTTGGTAACCATTCTTTCCTGTATGGTAGAGAGGTTGGCTGGCTTGTCTTTTTGCCCTTTTAAGATTCGTAGTACATTAAATTGCTGAAGAGAAATATCAAACGCTTTTAATTCGATATTAATTTTATCCATTATCCAGTTCTCCGTATATAATAAATTTATTACGACTTTTTTAGGTAGCGGAAGTTCGATTTCTGTTTTTATGATTTTTTCTATATTCAATTGTATCTACAATATTTGTCTATACAAATGTATGTTAATTTTTGTTTCAAAAATTGTAAAATGTTATTAATTCTTTGTTAAATTCAAGTTTTGAGATCAGGTTTAATAGTATTATTGTGATTTAGAAAAGTAATGTTGTTGAGTTAGACAATTGTGAAAAATTCTGAAAATATTTAGATAAAATATAGAAACCTTGTTAATTTTCTTTTACGTAATTAATGGTTTTGATACATTAGTATAATGTCGAGATTAATTTTATATACCGTATTTATTGTGCTTTTTACTAATTGTAAAGGAGAGCAGCAGACTGTGGCTCTTGATGCAACAGATGTTTTCGAAAGTAAAGGCATAGAGATACCCGTGTATGATTTTAAAAGCTTTAAGCCATTATTGAATATTAATGATGGAAAAGTAAGAGTGATTAATTTTTGGGCTACCTGGTGTAAGCCATGTGTGGCCGAGTTGCCTTATTTTGAGTTGATCAACAGTAGGTATCCCAAGGATAAAGTTGAGGTGATTTTGGTAAGTCTGGATTTGCCTAGTCAGGTAGAAGGCAAGTTAATTCCTTTTGTTAAAAAACAAAAAATAGGAAGTAAGGTCATATTATTAGATGATCCGGATGCAAATAGCTGGATCCCTGAAGTTAATGCTGAATGGTCGGGTTCTATTCCGGCAACCATCATATATAGAGACGGGAATAGTAATTTTTATGAAAGATCTTTTACCTATAATGAATTAGAAAAAGAGCTTAAAAAAATACTGTAATCACCTATGTGAACCAAAGAATAATAAAAAAATAAACCAATGAAAACTTTAAAGATTCTGGTTGGAGTAGCTTTTGTAATAGCAATAAGTGCATTTGCATTAGATAAAGTATCTGGTGCTAAAATTGATAAAGGATATTCGATTGGAGATGTTGCTACAGATTTTAAACTTAAAAATGTAGATGATTCATTAGTGTCCTTAGAAGACTATAAAGATGCCAAAGGATTTATTGTGGTTTTTACGTGTAATCATTGTCCGTACTCAGTGGCTTACGAAGATAGAATTATAGCGTTGGATGCTACTTTTAAAACAAAAGGGTATCCTGTTGTGGCTATAAATCCTAATAACCCAAAGGCCTATCCAGATGATAGTTTTGATAATATGAAAATAAGAGCAAATGATAAAGGGTTTACTTTTCCGTATTTGTTTGATGATGGGCAAAAAATATACCCTCAGTATGGAGCTACAAAAACTCCTCATGTCTATGTTCTGGAGAAAACACGTCAAGGTAATATCGTTCGATATATAGGGGCTATTGATAATAACTATAAAGATGCATCGGCAGCCGATCAAAAATATGTAGAAGATGCTGTGAATGCCCTATTAAATGGAGAAAAGGTTCCTGTAGAAGTTACAAAAGCTATAGGTTGTAGTATTAAAGCATAATATTTTTCTGATTTTTTTATAAATTGAAGGTGTAGTTTTATTACAATTAATGAACTACTTTTTATATTTGTAAGGAGTAAAAAAACAAAAGTCCAATTTTAGTAGAACACATTTTATAATGGCAGAAGATATCACTCAAGAAGAATGGCAAGAGCAAATCGCAAATGACAATAATGCAGTAATTTTAGATGTAAGAACAGAAGAAGAAGTAGAGGACGGTTACATACCTAATATGCTTAATTTGGATATTCGTCAGGGACAAGGTTTTCTTGATGAAATAGGAAAGCTGGATAAAACTAAAAATTACTACGTATACTGCCGTTCTGGAGCACGTAGCGCTCAGGCATGCATGTTAATGAATCAAATGGGATTCGAAACTACATATAATTTGGTAGGTGGTTTTATGAATTGGGAAGGCGAAATCGTAGAAGAGTAGTATACAACCTTATGAAAATTAAGTCATTTTTAATAGTCATTTTTATTGCTTCCGTATTGCTTAATTGCAAACAGGTTGAAGAAGATGCTATAGTAGAGTTAATTACTGTTGAAGAAATGGGTGAACTATTAGAGATGGAGAAAGTGCAACTTATTGATGTAAGAACACCAGGGGAGTACGCCCAGGGATATATTGAAGGAGCTATAAATATTGATTATAGAGATGAAAATTTTGAAAATCTAATTTCTAAAATTGATAAAACAAAACCTGTAATTGTATATTGTGCTCGTGGAGGAAGAAGTAGTAAGTGTTCCAGCTATATGAAAAAGGCAGGGTTTACCAAAATCTATGATCTAGATGGCGGTATTACAGAATGGAAGTTTAAAAAGAAAAAGGTGATCAAATAACCTCATTCTTTATACCAATCTAAAAGTTATACATTTGATATTATTAAAAAGCAAGCCCTTTATAGAAAGTATCATTAACTAATCTTGCACTCCCTAATAATATTGCTTTTTCTTGAAGTTCACTTTTGTGTATTTTTACATGACAATTTTGAGCATTTATTTTATTCTCTAGCTCATTAGCAAAAAAGGGCCATGCTTTAGCAATATTACCTCCGATAACTATAGCTTCTGCATTGTAAGATTTTAACCAGGGACTTAAAAATTCGGCCAGATTTTCTGAAAACTCATTAAAAACTTGTTGTACTGCAACATCATTTTCTAAAGAAGCTTCTGTAAGTTCTTTAACATTATTAATTGTAATATCTGTAAGCTCTTTGTATCTTTTGATAAACCATCGAGTAGAAAAATAATCATCTGCAATTCCATCTTTATATGAGATGTGATACAGTTCTCCATCTTTAGGAATCCCGTCTCCAGAAAGGATCGGAAGCCCATGAAACAGGAAAGAAGCTCCAAAACCAGCGCCTAATATTATCCCTAATCCTCTTCGGATAGATTTAAGCTTTCCTTTCCATACTTCACCAATACCAAAACAAGCGGCATCATTGTAAAACCGTATCGGGATATCATCAGATAATTGCAACTTTTTCTTCAATATTTCTTTAATATTTGTACAAAAAAGAGATGCATATTTTTGTTTCATTTTAAAAGCAAAAATTCCATTATAATAATCAAATGGCCCAGGTATAGCAATACCAATTCCTTCTAGAGAATCATCTGCAAGAGTATCGATAACTTTCTGTATTGCAAATAACCATCGTTCTAATATTTCATCGGCTTCAGCAGTATTGTCTACAGTAATAGAAACTAGATTAGTTTCTGATAATTTGTTTGTTTTGGTGTCTATTCCGGCTACAGTAATATAATTACCCCCAATATCTACTCCTAATATCATTTGTTGTATATAGTCTATTTAAGTAACACTAACTAAAAAAAGCTAGTCGTTAAAATTACAATTTAAAATAGTTTTTGCTTTGATTATTATTAATTATTCTTTCTTTAAATTGAATTGCATAGTAAAACCCCAAGTCAAAGCCTTGGGGTCCTATTTTATTTTTTTATTAAGGAAGGTATAGTATTCACATTGTCTTATTAAATTATCTATCTATATAGATTAATACTATGAAAAAAAGTGGCAAATGTTATTCTATACTCTTTGGGGTGCTTTGCATTTCAAAAATAATCTCTCCACCATTTATAATATCATTATGTGAAAGAGTAGTAGTATTGAGAACTCTACCATTTACAGTCACCTGATTTACATAGATGTTATCTTTACTTTGGTTTTTTGCTATGATTGTAAGATCTTTTCCGTTTTCCAGATGTAGTATAGCTTCTTTAACCAGAGGGCTTCCTATTGCATAATTAGACAATCCTGGGGTAACCGGGTAAAATCCTAAACTACTAAATATATACCATGCACTCATTTGCCCTGCATCATCATTACCACACAACCCGTCTACCGTAGGTCCATACATAGTATCCATAATCATACGAACACGTTCCTGAGTTTTATGTGGTTTCCCTGTCCAGTTATATAAATAAGGGATATGATGACCTGGTTCATTGCCATGTACATAATTGCCTATAATTCCGTCTCGAGTTATATCTTCGTGCTTTTCTATATACTTGTCTTCTAATTTCATAGTAAATAAAGAATCCAGATGTTGGCTAAATCGTTCGTTTCCTCCCATCATTTTTACCATTTTTTCTAGTTGATGAGGTACATATAAACCATAATTCCACGCATTTCCTTCGATAAACCCTTGCCCGTGTGTATCTAAAGGGTCAAACTCTTTCCTAAATTCACCATTTGATAGTTTTGGGCGCATATATCCGATTTTAGGATCATATACATTGTTATAATACTCTGATCTATTTAGAAATTGATCTGTAGTGTTCTTATCTCCTATACTATTTGCAATCTGTGCAATACACCAATCATTGTAAGCTAATTCTAATGTTTTAGAAACTGAGGAGTGGCTTTTGTCATCGGGAACATATTGATATTTGATATAATCTCCCAAACCATCAAAATATGGTACGTTGGCAGTGCTTACTGATGCAGAAAGAGCTTTGTTTTTATCAAAATCTCCTACGTTTTTTGCAATAGCATCTGCTATTACCGAAGTTGCATGATAGCCTATCATACACCAGTTTTCATTAGCATAATGACTCCAGATTGGTAACATGTGATGTACGCTTTGTTCTTGATGCGCAAGCATTGATTTGATCATGTCATTATTACGACTGGGTTGTGTAATATTAAACAAAGGATGCAAGGCTCTATATGTATCCCACAACGAGAAAATCGAGTAGTTTGTAAAATCTTCAGAAGTATGAATATTTTGATCCAATCCAAGATAACTACCATCTACATCTTCATAAATAATTGGGCTAAGCATAGTGTGGTATAAAGCACTATAAAAAGTAGTTTTGTCTGCTTCGGTAATCGTTTTTACTTCGATTTTTGATAATTCATTATCCCATTTATTCTCGGTTTTCTGTTTCGTTTTCTCAAAATCCCAACCTGGTAGTTCTGACCGCAGGTTTTTTAATGCTCCGTTGGTACTAACAGAGGATAATGCAAATTTGATATTGATTTTTTCGTTGGTTTTTGTATCAAAATTAAAATATGCTCGAATGTCTTTTCCTGCCATTTCAGGAAAATTTTCCTGTTGCTCAAAACGACGATAAAACCCATCGTATTTTACAGTATCGTACTTTTTGTGTCCGTAACTACTAAAAGGCTTAGAGAACTGCATAGCAAAAAATACTTTTTTGGTTCTTGCCCATCCTTTGGTTTGGCGATACCCGGTTACTAAAGAATCATTTTCTACTCGTAAGAATGTCCACACGTTTTTATTATCATGATGGTAAACATTGTAAACTAAGTCCAAAATAATATGTGCATCTTTTGTTTCTGGGAACGTATATTGATGAAACCCTACACGTTCTGTAGCAGTAAGCTCTGCGGTAATGTTATAATCCTTTAATTCTACTCTGTAGTATCCTGGTGAAGCATACTCTTGATCATGAGAGAACGTAGAATAAAACCCTTTAGAGCCATCAGCAGTTTTTAAGGGGTCGAGTACTAAACTCCCTGTTGTTGGCATTACCAAAAAATCTCCTAGATCAGAGTGTCCCGTACCGCTTAAATTGGTGTGAGAAAAACCTAGAATAGTAGAATCTCTGTGTTGATAACCAGCACAATATTCATAGGTTTCTCTGTTATAACTACCGTCTTCATTAAACATTACTTCAAAATTCGTCTGTGGGCTTAGCTGTACCATTCCGAATGGTGCTGTTGCTCCCGGATATGTATGTCCCATTTTGCTGGTGCCGATAAATGGATTGACATATTTCGTGAACTCTGTTTTTTTAATGGTTTTTGGTACAGAGTCCTTGGTTACAGGATCTGTAGGGGTTTTCTTGCATGAAGAAAAACAAAGTATCGCTGCTAGTATAATTGATAGATATTTCATTACGATATGATTTTTATGTTCACTTTAAAATTTTAGTATAAAGAGTGATGAGTGTTTATTTTTAAGTATTAGCTTTTCTTCTGCCATAAAAGACTATATAAATATAGCAGATTAAAACAAGGACCAGTGCGGTCTTAAACCCGGTTTGATCAGAAAGTAATCCAAATAAGGGAGGGATTATTGCGCCACCAACAATCATAGTACATAAAATACCAGATGCTTGTGGTTTTAAATCATCTAATCCTTCTATAGATAAAGAAAATATAGTTGGAAACATAATAGAGTTAAATAATCCTACTGCCAGGATACTCCACATGGCTATAAAACCAGATGTTGACATAGATATTAAAATCAATAGAGTAGCACCAATAGCAAAGAAACTTAAAACCTTTGCAGGTTTTATAATTTTGGTTAGATGTGCTCCTATAAACCGACCAATCATCGCACCACTCCAATAAAAAGTAACAAAAGCACCTACTATTGCTTTATTGTCTAGTGTTTGGCTATCTGATCCCAAAATCCCTTCAGAAATACTTTTCATCAATGTGCTCTCCTTGATTAAGGATGCCAGATTCATATCCAAAAAATAATTAATTAGGTAACTACCTATAGCAACTTCGGCTCCAACATATACAAATATTCCAATAGCTCCCATCACCAAAGATTTACTTTGTAAAGCTTTTATGTATCCGCCTTTTGGGCTGCTTTTTATTAGCTTAGGAAGTTTGATAAATATAAAGATAAAGGCCAGGATGGCTACAAATATGGCAATTCCTATGAAAGGGGATTGAACCGCAGCTGCTTCAGAAATATAATAACTTTCTTTATCTAGAGTGTTTAAAGCGGCAATTTCCTGAGGGGTTTTAACTTTGTCACTTAAAATAAACATAGCTCCAATAGCCGGAGCAATGGTAGTGCCTAGAGAATTAAAAGCCTGAGACAAGTTAAGCCTGCTCGAAGCACCTTCTTCAGAACCTAATACAGCTACGTATGGATTGGCAGCAACTTGTAGAATAGTAATCCCACTTGCTACTACAAAGTATGCTAACATAAAAATACTAAATTCGCGATACGATGCTGCAGGATAAAATAATAAACATCCTGTTGCCAGAGTTAATAAGCCTAATATAATTCCTTTTTTATATCCAATTTTAGATAGAATAAACCCAGAAGGGATCGATAATAAAAAATAGGCTCCAAAAAACGCAAATTGAACTAATCCAGCCTGAAAGTAATTTAACGTAAAAACCTCCCGAAGTCTCGGGATTAGAGAATCGACGAGCACTGTTATAAATCCCCATAAAAAGAACAGGGAAGTCAAAAATATAAAAGCACTTTTATATGTTGTACTGTTTTTCAAAATAGTGTTTTTTAAAGATTATAATTTGGTTTATTTTTTGTTATTGTATTACTATACTTTAATCTTTTGCTAATCTACTCGGTTTATATACCTTTAAAAACAGAGACTCTCATAAAATATATTGTTAACCAGACGTGCCCCACCTAATAAAATTGCCTTTTCTTTTAATTCACTTTGGTATATTTTGGTGGTGCACCCCTGATTTTTTAATTCTATATTCAGGTTATCTGCAAAAGAACTCCATGCTTTAGATATATTTCCTCCAATCACAACCGCCTCTGCATTATATTCTTTTAACCACGGAGACAGGAAGGTGGCTAAATTTCTGGAAAATTCATTGAATATTTGATCTGCATACAGGTTAGAGTTCGAATCAGTAATTAGATCTTTTACTCCACGTATCGTAATCCCTGTTGCTTCCTTATATTTTTTAGTAAACCAACGGGTAGAGAAATACTCGTCTGCTATCCCATTTTTAAAAGGAATATTGTAAAGTTCACCATTTTTGGCAACACCATCTCCAGAAAGTACAGGGAGTCCTTGTAATAAAAAGGTAGCTCCGAAACCAGTACCTAAAGTTATGGCTAGTGCTTTTTCTGTAGATTTAAGTTTTCCTTTCCAGAATTCTCCTATGCCAAAACAGGCTGCATCATTATAAAATCGTAATGGTGTAGTAGCAGATAATGCTAATCGTTCACTAATTATTTGTTTAATGTTTATCCCAAAAAGAGAAGTAAACTTATTCTTCATTTTGTAGGCAAAAATTCCTTGATGATAGTCAAAGGGACCTGGTAATGCTATGCATATTCCTTCAAGGGATTCATTGCCAAGAGCATCTATGCTTTTTTGTAAAGCATAAATCCATTGATCAATAATCTCGCTTGCTTGAGCGGTGCTGTCTACTTTTATTGAAATTAAATTAGAATCTGGTATTTCATGGTTTTTGGTATCAATGCGGGCTACAGTAATATGGCTACCTCCTATATCTACTCCTAATATCATTTTTTATTCTATGTTTTTGTTTGTTGTTACTTATGCTGCCAACGGTTAAGTTTGTTTTTGCTGTTTTTTTTTTGAAAGTTATGGATTAGATTTCTTTTTATTTTGATCTATCATATGATAAAGATAAGAGGTGTTAATTTCGGTTTTCTCAAAATCAGGACCACTCCATAATGCTTTTAGTCCGATGTTATCTGAACATTGAAAATATCGTATCGTAAATTTATGCAGTCCTTTAGATAAAATTATATCGTTTTTTTGAATAAAACTAAATGATTTTCTTCCATCGCTTTCAAACAATTCTTTACCATCAATTAATAATTGAGCGCCATCATTTGCGGCAATTTCAAAATTATATACACCATTTTTAGGAATATTAATAAATCCATCAAATTCGAAACCTATCCATTCGTCTCGCAAACGGGATGTTATATTAATAGTTTGGACTTCTCCTTTTTGTACGGGATCTTCTTGTAGAAAATCGTAAACAGATCGAAAAATACCTTCGTAATATTTATATGAAAGTCCACTTTTAAGCTTGGTTTTTAATTTCTTTGGATCGATACTTTTTAGTTTCTCTAGGAATATTGTTGTTGTATAACTAGATATTAAATCATTTTTGAAAGCTTTAATTTTAAGCTCTGTAGATTTTTTTATCTCGAAAGGAGAGCTATATCGCATACTGTTTTTTGTGGGGTCACTACCATCAAGTGTATAATATATATCTGCATTTTCTGTATCACAACCTAGAACAATTGTTTTGGTGTCTAAAAATGTAGTATGATCAGATTTTAGATATGGGATACTTACTGTTGTTTTGGTATCTGATAATGGTCTGTTTGCTGGATCAATCCCCCAATCTTTATTAGGAACATCTGTCATTTCAAAAACCAATTCTCCTCCTTTTAGAATGTCTTCGTGTTTTAGATATGTGTTAGGGTATTCTTCACCATTAAGTTTCAGGGATGAAAAATGAATGTTTTTTTCACTAGCATTATGAGCCAGTATTGTAAAAGTCTTTCCGTTATCGAGGTGAATTTCGGCCTTTTCAAAAGATGGACTTCCAATAACATATTCTGAAGCTCCTGGGGTAACAGAGTAAAACCCTAAACTACTCAATACATACCATGCAGACATTTGTCCGCAATCATCATTTCCGCAGAGCCCATCGGGTTCAGAAGTATACATTTCGTTTAATATTTTGTGAATCGTTTGTTGTGATTTCCAGGGTTTACCAGCATAGTTGTACAGGTAAGCGAGATGGTGGCTCGGTTCATTTCCGTGAGAGTATTGACCTAGTAGTCCAGAAACATCAGAATCTTCGCTAATTTCTTCATCAAAATTTTTAGAGAAAAGGTTGTCTAACCATTGATTAAAATTAGTGTCACCACCAACCAAATCAATTACACTTGCTATATCATGAGGAACAAACAGGCTGTATTGGTATGAGTTTCCTTCTGTAAAGTTAAAATTATACGTTTTTTCGACAGATGTGGGGTTAAAATCTTCGTACCATTTTCTATTAGAGTATCGAGGTCTCATAAAACCTGTTTGCTGATCATATAGATTAACAAAAAATTGAGCTCTTCTCGAATATTCATTGTAGATATCTGTTTTATTTAGTGCTTTGGCCATTTGTGCAATACACCAATCATCATATGCATATTCTAGTGTTTTGGAAACAGATTGACTGCTTTTGTTTGAGGGCACAAAACCTAGTTCGGTGTAATAGTTAATACCTCTTTTTTTTACATTAGAACTTTCTATCATAGCGGTTAATACTTTTTCGGCATTCACATCTGTTATTCCTTTTAAGTATGCATCTGCCATAACAGAAACCCCATGGTACCCTATCATACACCTTGTGTCATTTGCAGCCAATTCCCACATAGGGATTTCACCATATTGTTCGTGTTTTTTTTGTAAGGTAACAACGATATCTCGGGTTACATCTGGCTCTATAATTGTTAATAATGGGTGTAATCCTCTAAATGTATCCCAAAGAGAGAAAACAGTATAATTATTAAATCCTTTTGCGGTATGTATGCGGTCATCCATTCCGCGATATTGACCATCAATGTCATTATATAAATTAGGGGTCAAAAGACTATGATATAAAGAAGTATAGAATATTTCTTTTTTATCTTCGTTGTTATCGGATATTGCTATTTTACTTAACGAAGTATTCCAGGTTTTTCTGGCTTCTGTTCTAACTTGATCGAAATCCCAATGAGGTAATTCTTTTTTTAGATTTTTTCTGGCACCATCAATACTTACTGCAGATAAGGCCACTTTTGCGATAACCTGATCTTCGGTACTCTCAAAATTAAGAGCAGCTATTATTTTTTTGTTATTAAATTTGGTACCTGTAGTTACTGTTTTTTCTCCGGTAAGAATTTGATAGGATACGATAGGTTTAGAAAATTGTGCAACAAAATACTGACGTTGGTTACCGGCCCATGCCTTTGATCTTCGATACCCGGCAATTTCTGTTTTACTTATGATCTCGAATGTTGCTTCTATTACTGGATCACGGTGTTCTAGGTCAATAACGATACTTGTTTTTTCTGCTTTTGGATATGTGTATCGATGTACTCCGACCCGTTTTGTAGTTGTTAGTTCTGTCTTTATATGGTAATCATCCAGAGTGACCGAATAATATCCAGGTTCGGCAAATTCATTTTTGTGACTAAATCTGGAACGATATCCAGAATCCGGATTTTCTGGAGTTCCTGCTTGAAATTGTACTTTTCCGGTTGTAGGCATGAGTAAAATATCACCTAAATCGGGAACTCCCGTTCCTGATAAATGCGTATGGGTAAATCCTATAATAGAAGTATCTGTATAATCATATCCTGCACAGGCCGGCCAACTAGTGTGGTCATTTCTGGTATCCGGACTTAATTGTACCATCCCGAAAGGAAGCATAGGGCCAGGAAATGTATGTCCAGGTGATTTTGTTCCGATAAAAACATCTACATAATCTACCGGGTTTTTTACTTTTTCTTTATTTGTGCAATGGATACCTAATCCTGCAATTATGAAGATTAGGAGTGTTCTTCTAAGTATAAGCAATTTCATGACTCATTTATTTTGAAATTTGTAGTTGAATTATATAAGGTGTTAAAAATGTATGATGAATTAATATGTGAAAGACAGAATCTGTGTGAATGATTCTGTCTTTACAATCTAAAACAAAAAATAACTAATGAAACAAATTTATTAGTAGAACATGGTTAATAATTAATATCCTGAATTTTGCTTTAAAGCTCCTCCAGAAGAGTTTATTGCATCGAGAGGAATAGGGTAGTATTCGCTTTTTCCCTGAGTAAAACTTGCTCCGTTAAGATAAACACGTTTTGAAGATTCTTCACTAATGTATTTATTTAATACTTGTGGAGCTATCCCCCAACGTACCAAGTCAAAAAATCGATGTCCTTCTGAGGCTAATTCTAATCTTCTTTCAAAACGAACCGCTTTAATGGCATATTCCTGGTCGGGAAATGATGTATATTCATTGATTACATAGTTTGCAGCCGGTGTTCCGTCGGGATTTTTAACAAATCCATCTGGGTTTGCAGCTCTGGCTCTTATTCTGTTTACAAGATTCATGGCTTCAGTTAATAGGCCATCTTGCGCATATACTTCTGCTCTCCATAATAATACATCAGAATATCTTATTAATGGTGTATTAATCGCATTGTATTGTGGTAATCCAGCGGCAGACATTGAGCCTTCCTGAGATTTTAATATTTCATGTTTCTTACCCACATATGGCCCGCCGTTAGATTGATCACGTGTCCATCTCGCCCCGGGCATAATTCCCCAACCTAAATATTCTATACCTCTTCTACCTACGGTCCAGTCTAATCTTGGATCTAGATTTCCGGTATATGGTGTAAAGGGTTGATCAGATGTGATTCCTTGGTCATTAGTAATATCAGAATCATTAAAAGAGTCTAAGAATGGTAGTCCATTAGCATCGGTTTTAAATGCATTTACCAAATTTTGGCTAGGTTGAAAAAAACCACAACATCCTCCACCAGGAGCATCAGGAGCATATGGATGGTTTAATCTATTACCTCTGTTACCATTAATGAATCCATCTCCTCCATCGTTTACAGAGTTTTGAACAGCAAATACAGATTCTGAATTATTATCTTTTTCGGCATTAAAATTATCATGATAATTAGGAACCAATTGAAAAGGGCCTTCATTAATGATATTGTCTAAAATAGGTCTGGCTGCTGCATAATCATTTTGGAACATATGCGCTTTTGCAAGGTATGCTTTGGCTATCCATGAATTAGCTCTTCCGGCATCATCCTGGCTTTCGGGAAGGTTGTTTATTGCATATGTTAAATCTTCTTCTATTTGTGGCCAGATATCGGTATCATTAGATGGAGTAGTGGTTAACCCTTCTTTCATAAAAGGTATATTATTCCATATTTTTTTTGCATCCATGTGATAATGTGCTCTTAAAAAGCGTGCTTCTGCACCAAGAACTGTTACATCTTTTTCTGGAGTGCCTTTTTCTATAGCTTTGGCAATTGATTCTATCGTTTGGTTTGTTCTGGAAATACCTTCGAATAAAGATTCCCATTTTCTGGATAGATAAATGTTTGTTGTTCCCGAAGAGAAACGCTCAACATCATTTAATTGAGGTTGGTCATCTATAGACGAACCTTTATGGAAATCATCAGAAGCTACATCTCCAAGCGCCCAATTAGAGGCAGGTGCCCAGAAATAGCCGGGGTTTCCGTCTAAAATAGCATAAGCACTAATAAGTTGTTGGTCGACCCATTCTTTGTCAAATTCTATTACCCCTTCTACAAGAGACCCTTGTGGTTCAATGTCTAGTTCTTTCTCGCAGGAAATGACTAGTATCGTAACGAATACAAATAAGATTATTTTTTTCATCTGTTTATATTTGATTTTTTTGATTATTGTGTAGCATGAGCAATAAGAGATTATCATTGATTTCGTCTTCATTTGTTTATCTATGCTCAATTTTACCTCATTTTTTAATTTATAGAGCAAGATTAACACCTAGTATATAAGTTCTTGCTACAGGATATGCCCCTCTATCAATACCAATATCCAGATTCACAGTATCACCACCATATTGTTGTAAGTTGATTTCAGGATCCAGTCCAGAGTATTTTGTCCAGGTAAATAGGTTTTTGGCCTGTACAAAAAATCTTAGTTTCGAAATCTTTAGTTTAGATGTTAATCGTCCTGGTAAACTGTATCCTAATTGAACATTTTTAAGTCGTAGGTACGATCCATCTTCTATATAATAGCTACTAGCACTAGAGTAGTGTTCTGCAGGGTTATTAGAGAGTTTAGGTAGAGTTGCACCTGTATTAGATGGGCTCCAGGAATTTAGATAATTTCTGCTTTTTGCCCCGGGAAAACTGTTGTAATCGGTGAAGAATTTAGTGAAATTATAAATATCATTTCCCTGGCTTCCTTGGAAGAATATTCCCAAGTCAATATTTTTATATTCTAACCCCATATTAAAACTATACGTAAAGTCAGGGTGAGGACTTCCGATAAAATCTCTATCGTCATCATTAATCACTCCGTCATTATTCACATCTCTATACTTAAATGTTCCTATCTCTTTTCCCAGGTAATCACCAGTAGCAGCAAGTTCTGCGTCGTTCTGGATGATACCATCAATAATAAAACCATGAAATGAAGCAATTGGATGACCTGCTTGTGTTCTAGACGGTCTGGTTTCTCGCGCCAAATTTCCTTCTAAGAAATAGTTAGGATTGTTTCCTAATTCTTGTACCGTATTTTTATAAGTAGAAATATTTATTGAAGCGTGGTATTTTAAGTTTTCATTAATCTGATCGCTATACCCCAGTGAAAAATCAAATCCTTTGTTTTCTACAGATCCCGCATTTATGTATTTTGCCTGAGCAAGACCTATAAGAGTTACATTTGCTTGATCCTGAACTAATAATTTTTTTGTGAGTGCATTATAGTATTCAAAGCTGAATGTTAACTTTCGATCAAGTAAAACACCATCAATTCCGATGTTTTTTGTTGTCGTTGTTTCCCACTCCAAATCCGGATTTCCGAATATGAATAAACTATATCCAGGTGTGACATTAGAATTATTTCCTCCTATATCGTAATTACTGTCATCATTATTTACATATTGACTAAATATTCTACCTTGAGGGATACTTTCGTTTCCTAGTTCTCCGTATCCAGCTTTTATTTTAAGATCATTGATAAACGATAGGTTTTTCATGAAATTTTCACTAGATATTCTCCATGCAGCACTATATGAAGGGAAATAATCTGATCTTTTGTTTTGCGCAAATTTTGAAGTAGCATCTCTTCGTAGAGAAAATGATAATAAATACTTATCGTCGTAGCTGTAATCTACTTTTCCGAAGCTAGAGAAATATCCACTTTTAATTCCGCTACCATTATTATCTCTAGAACCGGTTCCTCTATCCAAATATCTGTAATCTAACTCATCGGTAAAGAAATCAGTTCTTGAAGCACTTAAGAATTTTCTTTGTGTTTTATTAGATTCTGTTCCTAGCATGGCGTTAATAGAGTGATTTCCTATGTTTTTAGCATAACTAAGGGTGTTGTACCAGGTAGAAGAGATCGTATAGTCATTACTTTCTATCAATCGGTTAACAGAATTCGGTTCTGCAACTTCTGGGTTAAGAAAAACATAAAAGGAACTATTGTTATTAGTATAGTCTAGTCCTATGTTAGTTTTGAAAGTAAAATCATTTAAAAAGTCTAGTTCTGCATATGCATTACCAATTGTTCTATAGCTTCTTTGTAGATTATTTTTGTTTCGGGTTGCACTAGCTACAGGGTTAATACCATTACCTAACCCCGGGCTTTGTGGCCCTGCATAATTACCTGCAATATCATATACAGGAATGATAGGTTGTGCTCTATATAAGAAAGAAATATCGCCTCCTGTAGATTGATTTCCAACAGAACCAACTCTGTCAGAATAAGAGAGGTTAAATGATTCTCCTATTCTGAAATTATCGGTTATTTTAAATTCTGAATTTGCTCTTAATACATATCTATTATAGAAAGTATGCAAGGCTACACCTTCTTGTTTTAATGCTCCCATTCCGACATGAAATTTTGCGTTTTCAGACCCTCCGGATAATCCCAGATTATAATTTTGAACAAAAGCGTCATTAAAATATTCGTCAAACCAATCTGTACCTTGTTTATTTGCTCTGGTAATCTTATTAGTTTGGGCATCATATGTAGATAGATCTGCAGAATCTGCTCCAGCAGGGGTTAGATAGTTTGGTAATACGGGAGTACTTCCGTTACCATACTGGGGATGAGAAGGTGCGAAGCCATCGTTGTTAAAACGAGTCCAAATAACATTTGCGGTCTCCTGAGGAGATAATAAATCTGGAAAAGCAGATTTTGGAACATTGTCAATTCCTAAACTCGTGTTAAATGTAAACTTGGTTTTGCTATTATACTTACCTCCTTTGGTGGTGATAAGGATTACTCCATTAGCAGCTCTAAATCCATAAATAGCAGAAGAAGATGCATCTTTTAGTATCTGCATAGATTCAATATCTGCTGGGTTTAACTGGTTAATTCCGGTAGTTGTTGGTGTGCCATCAATTACATAAAGAGGATCATTATTATTAATGGTTCCAAACCCTCGTATTCTTACCATTGCAGATCCTCCGGGGCCTCCCTCAGAACCTACAGTAACCCCCGAAGCTAACCCTTGCAAAGATTGTTCGATATCGACAGGAGTGGTGGCAGCTAGGTCTTCTGCTTTGATTACAGTAACAGACCCAGTTATATTCCTTACCGATTGTTTTGAATACCCGGTAACTACAATTTCTTCTAGTTGATTAGAACTCTCTTGCATGGTGATGTTGTGTACTCCCGAATTTGATACCGTAATGCTTTGAGTTTCCATTCCTAGATAACTAAATAACAATGTGTCTCCTGATGAGGCTGCTAATGAATAGTTTCCGTCAAAATCAGTTTGTGTTCCTATAGAAGAGTCTTTTATAATAATGTTTACCCCTGGTAATAACATTCCTGTATTATCTGCTACTTTTCCAGTAATTGTAATTTCCTGGGCGGTAATCATATTGGAAAATGACATGAAGGTAAGCACAAAAAATAGATATCCTAATTTATTCTTCATATTAAAATTGGTTTAGTTAATAATTTGACTGCTGATTTCTCTAATAAACTCTTAATCAATTTGTGTTTCTAAAAGATTAATAATGTATTATGATTAAGAGTATTATTGTTGTTTTCAAATTTATAATATGAAGACTAATATTTGTATTTTGATATAAATATTAGTGATTTTTATGGCAAAAATTAATTTATAAAGTTTTTTTATCTTTTCGCGATATGTATTATTGCTTTATTAAGTTTTTTTTCATGTTAAAATTCTGCTTCTTTTTTAATAAAAGTAAGTATATGTATGTTTTTTTGCCGGTTTAATGTATTTAAAGTGTTAATTTTATATAAAATTCACTTATATTAGATTTTATGATCTGTTTCTTTAATATGAGTATGTTTGGTTAAATAGATTGAATAAATGTATAATTGTAATAAAAAAATCTTATTTTTTTAAAAATTACAGTATTTTTATCTGTTTAGTATAATTATATGAATACTATGGAAATGTTAGATAACACAGACAAAACTATTTTGCGTATCCTTCAAAGAGATTCTAAAAAAACTGCGAAGGAAATAGCGAATCTTTTAAACTTAACTGTTTCTCCTATATATGAAAGGATAAAACGCTTAGAAAGTAAAGGGTATATAGAAAAATACGTTGCAATTGTAAATAAGAATATGGTTGGTCTGCCTATTACAGCGTTTTGCCAGGTATCTTTACAATCTCATGGAGAATCATTTATTGATAAGTTTGAAAATCAAATAAAAAATTTGAAAGAAGTTCAAGAGTGCTTTCATATGGCAGGCCAGGTAGACTTTTTACTAAAAATCAATATGCCAAGCTTAGAAGAATATCATGAATTTATGCGTTCTAAATTATCAAAAATCGATAATATCGGAGTTCTAAACACTACTTTTTCATTAAAGGTGATTAAACACACTTCAGAATATTATTTATAAAAAACACCTGTACATAACGTAGCAGGTGTTTTTACAATTCTAATTAACTATGGTATAGTATGAACCGATGTTATCGCTTTATAAATCTATTTCTATATATGGTTTTTCCATTTTGTTTTACAATTATAAAATACATTTTACTTTCTAAATGATCTAGATTTAGTTCGCTTCCCGAAGTATGTTCTGTAAAAACTAGAGAACCTTGAGTGTCATAAATTTCAAAAAGTAAAGATGTGCTTTTTAAATTTTGTGGTTTTACAAAATGCAATTTATCCTTTATTGGGTTAGGATATGACTTTAGATTAAAAGCATCTTCTGGATTTTGATTTTCTACTGTTTGGACATTGTTTCGATTGTTGCCACCACAATCCAGGCTCCATGGATAATCCCCGTCATAATCGAGAGTATTACCAGTATTGATATAGTTTCTGTATTCATTCCATACTGTTTCTACACCTTTTCCAAGAATATTTTTAAAAGCATTGTCAAAAGACCATGAGTTTCCTAAGTCTTTTGCAGCTTTATTAAATTTATAGATAAAATTCTTGTCATATTTTTGAGTAACGTACTGTAAGAAAAATCCTGTTGTAGTATATCCACCTAACCATTTTCTGGAATTATTTACATCTGGAGTTCTAGTTTGATGAAACCCTGCATATATCCTTACCCCATCTGCTATACCTTCTGTATAAGCCCAAAAAGGAGAAGAACCATCATATGTTCCTCCTGTAGTTGGGGAGTAATTATAGCCATGAGTTACTTCGTGAAATAGAATCCCATCGATTTCATCTTTTATAACCTGCGAATTGTTTCCCGAATCTCTATAGATTTTTGCCAGATGTTGTGTACTCACTTCTATGGTCATTTGATCACCATCTCCAAATTTATGAGCTACAAAATCTTCATTTTTCAAATTGAATTTTAATAACCTAAACTTAGGCGCATCGGCAGAATTGCGATACAAGATTTTAGCTACATCCAGACAGCGTTGTTGCATATAGCTTTCTGCATTAGGGATCACCTGGTTAAATATTTGTGATCCAATAGTTGATCCATCAAAATCTGTAAATTCTACTCTTGGAGTAAGAAAATCGTTACCCCAGATACAAGCTTGTTTACTTTGAGAAGAAAAGGTATTATTTTCATTATTTGTAGTTTGATGTAAAGGTTGTGCATTCATTTTGAATACAAATACCATTGTCAATAACATACTTATCCAAAGCATGTGTTTTTTGTAATTTTTCATTGTGAAGTTTGTGTTTTTATTAGTTGCAATAAAATTACAGTATCGAGATATGTTTTCATTTTTTGCGCTTAATTTCAGTGATTTTTATTCTTTTTTAGTTTTTTTTAGTTTTTTTTCTTTTTAAAAGAAGATATGTTCATTTTATAAAGTGTTTTTTATGCCAAAAAAATAATAGCCCTATAGGATATGTATAGAATAAAAAAGTACTTTCTTAGGATTATTCATACATAGAGCTTATAAATTGATGCTTTTTAGACAATTTAAGTCAATCTAAATTACTCATCATATATAGATACATTTATACTACGTGTAGATATATTATGATATAGTACTTCTTATCTTCTAAATATTGTAGAATTAGAATACTCTTCAAAAAAGTATTAATTATTTCATTTAGAGCAGTATTTTCTTCTTTTACTATTCATAAAAATCTGCATCTAATTTTAGTGATTGTGTAATCTTTATTTATTTGTTAAAATCTAAAGAAAAATACGTAAAGGTTAGTACTAAAATATTCTATTAGAGAATATAACACTAATGGTACAAACGTAACAAACGTTGTTTCAAATATTGAGAAGATGAATTGATTACCAAAATATTCTGGGATGTGAATTAAGAGATATAGAACTCATTTTTAATTTGTGATAGTCCTTTCCCTCTTAATAGACAAGTTAGCCTGTCAATTGAGAGGGAATTTTATGTATAAAGCAATATTAAAATACGGTTCCTTTTTCTTAGAACCTGAACGAATATTAATCAAAAAATCGATATTCAACGCTATGTAGGTTAATTTAGTATCATACATGGATAATTTCTAGGTACTTTACACCTTAAATTCATGGTATATTTGACCCGAAATATTAAACCACAATTATGGCTATAAATTGGAAAGGCGTAATGCCAGCAGTAACAACTAAATTCACTAATGAGGATACTTTAGACCTTGATATGTTTGAAGTTAATATCAATGCACAACTAGAAGCCGGAGTTCATGGAATTATTCTGGGAGGAACTCTGGGAGAGGCTAGTACATTAAGTGATACAGAAAAAAGAACTTTGGTAAAAAAGACGGTTGACATTGTTAATGGCAGAGTTCCTGTAATTATGAACATTGCAGAGCAAACGACCAAAAATGCAATCGATGCAGCTGCAAAAGCAAAAGAAGATGGAGCTCAGGGATTAATGATGCTACCTCCAATGCGTTACAAAGCAGGAGATCGCGAAACAGTAGTGTATTTTAAAGAAGTAGCTAAAAGTACAGAGCTACCAATTATGGTATATAATAATCCTGTAGATTATAAAATTGAAGTAACTCTAGATATGTTTGAAGAGTTATTAGAAATGGATAATATACAAGCAGTAAAAGAATCTACAAGAGATATATCTAATATTACAAGAATCAAAAATAGATTCGGTAATCGCCTCAAAATCCTTTCTGGTGTTGATACTTTAGCCTTAGAGAGCCTCTTAATGGGAGCAGACGGTTGGGTTGCCGGACTTGTAGATGCTTTTCCTGCAGAAACTGTTGCTATTTACGAATTACAAAAAGTAGGACGAATTAAGGAAGCTCTTGAAATATATAGATGGTTTTTACCCTTACTAGAGTTAGATATCAATGCAAAACTAGTACAAAATATTAAACTTGCAGAAGTAGCTACAGGAATCGGTACCGAAAATGTACGTGCACCAAGGTTACCACTTGTTGGTGAAGAACGTAAAAATGTCCTTAGCATTATTGAAAATGGATTAAAAACAAGGCCTACTTTACCAGAGTATAAAGAACTAAATGCTGTAGTGAGTTAGATTTTTTTTGCCCCAAATACCTTGTTTTTACTTTAATCAATTTTATCATTAATTCATTTTACATTAAAACCATTAACCAATATATATGATAACCGGAAAAAATTATATAGGAAACAGATTATCGGCAACAGGATCCGTTTCTCGTAAAACATTCAACCCAAAATTAAATATTGAGAACGAATACGAGTTTTATGAGGCTACTTTAGGAGAAGTAAATGAAGCTACAGAGCTAGCACATCAGGCTTTTAAAGAATATAGAAATGTTGCAGGAACTAAAAGAGCAGAATTTTTACATGCGATTGCAGATGAGATTTTGGCTTTAGACGATGAATTGATTCAGGCATATACCTCAGAAACTGGTTTGCCAGAAGGAAGAGCAATAGGAGAAAGAGGTCGAACGGTTTTTCAATTACGTTCTTTTGCAGAACTAATCTCTAATGAAGAGTGGCGAGAAAATACAATCGATTCGGCAGATGCTAACCGCACACCTGCACCTAAACCTGATATTAGAAAAACTAATATTCCTTTGGGGCCAGTAGTGGTATTTGCAGCCAGTAATTTTCCTTTGGCATTTTCTACTGCAGGAGGAGATACTGCCAGTGCACTAGCTTCGGGATGCCCGGTAATTGTTAAGTCTCATGCCATGCACTCGGGAACAGGAGAACTGGTATCATCTGCTATCATCAAAGCAGCCGAAAAAACAGGAATGCCAAATGGCGTTTTTTCAAATATTACAGGAAGCGGAAGAGTAGTAGGAGCTGCCCTGGTAAAGCATCCAAAAGTAAAAGCTGTTGGTTTTACAGGAAGTATCTCGGGAGGAAGAGCTTTATTTAATCTGGCGGCAAACAGAGAAGAACCAATTCCTGTTTTTGCAGAAATGGGAAGTATTAACCCTGTAATTATTACACCCGAAGCAATTGCCAAAAGAGCAGACGAAATAGCAACTACGTATGCTAATTCTATTACAGTTGGTACTGGTCAGTTCTGTACAAATCCTGGATTGATCCTAACAATAGATGGTGATAACACCAGAAGCTTTATCAAAGACCTTGCAGAAAAAAGTACTGCAATAGCTCCCCAGTGTATGTTGCACCCTAATATAAAAAGAGACTTTGTAGAAAATAGAGCTACCATATCTTCTCAATCAGGAGTAGAAGTCGTAGCCTCTTTAACCGAAGAAGTAGAACCCAATTTTGCCCCTACTCAAATTTCTGCTGTTTCTGGAGCCGATTTTTTAACCAATCCAAAAATGCACCAGGAAGTTTTTGGCCCTTTTTCATTAGTGGTTAGATGCAAAGACGAAGCAGAACTTGTTGAGATCATTAATAACCTCGAAGGGCAATTAACAGGAACTATTCTGGCAGAAAAATCAGAATATCAAAACTTAGGGAATATCGTTGATGCACTTCAGGATAGAGTTGGACGTATCATTTTTAATGGAGTCCCAACCGGAGTAGAAGTTTGCCCATCTATGACCCATGGAGGGCCATATCCAGCATCGTCAGACTCCAGGTTTTCTGCCGTAGGAACAAATGCTATTAAGCGATGGATAAGACCATTTAGCTATCAGGATTGGCCAAACGAATTGCTCCCAAATGCACTTAAAAATGAAAACCCTGATGAGGTCATCAGGACTGTAGACGGAGCTTATTCTAATGCAAAAGTATAAGTTTTGATTCTAGAACAATACTCTAAAAATAATCTGTTTAAATGTTGGTTGGTATTGTTAAATTTATAACCAAAAGGGTGTGATTTTTGTCACTCCCTTTTGGTTTTACTTATAAAAGAATAAGGTGTAGAAGTGAATTTTATTTACAAAAAAAACAGAAAAAAGAATGAAATGAATAAAACAACTTATAAATTGACGGCTGTATCTTTACTAATGACACAAGAAGAGGTATAACAGGAAAATAACTATTAATCATTTTATTCGGATAGAATTTCTAATATGCGTTACAAAAACTTACCAAATACCGTTTTTAAACAGAACCGAAATAATTTTGCTTCCAAAACTCTCGAAAATATGATTACTATTCTAACATCTAACGATATCATGCATACCAATGCAGATGATGTTATGGGGTTTGCCCAAAACAATGATTTATTTTATTTGTCAGGAATAGATCAGGAAGAAACAATATTGGTATTATATCCAGATGCTTATAAACCCGAAAACAGAGAGGTTTTGTTCATAAAAGAAACGAATGAGCATATCAAAATCTGGGATGGTGAAAAATTAACCAAAGAAGAAGCTGGTCAGATTTCAGGAGTCCAACGAATAGAATGGGTACATGATTTTGAAAAAATACTTCAATTAATGGCCTTCGAAGCAGATGGTTTTTATTTAGGACATAATGAACATATAAAGCGAATTACACATAACAAACAAACACAACAGGATCGAATGATTAACTGGTGTAAAGAAAAATATCCTTTGCACCAGTATCATCGAGCCGCCAAAATTACAAGAGCTTTACGCCCTGTTAAATCAAATGAAGAAGTAGCACAAATACAAAAAGCAGCAGATATTAGTATCGAAGGTTTTTATAGGGTACTCAAAGCAGTAAAACCTAACTGTAAGGAATATGAATTAGAAGCAGAATTAACGTATGCACTCCTTAAAAATGGAGGGACAAGACATGCTTTTAAACCTATTGTTGCTTCAGGAAAAAATGCTTGTGCATTACATTATAATACTAATGATAATACCTGTCGGGATGGCGATATGATACTTCTAGACTTTGGGATTTGCTATGGTAATTATAATAGTGATACTACACGTTGTATTCCTGTAAATGGTAAATTTTCTGATCGACAAAAAGAAGTGTATACAGCAGTATTACATTGCTTAAAAGAAGGGAGTAAGTTACTTAAGCCGGGGGTTATCCCAGCAGATTATGAAAAACAAATGGCTAGTTTGGTCGAAGACCAACTGATCAAAATTGGAGTTCTTGATCCTTCTGAAGTTGCTACTCAAAACCCGGATAAACCTTTGTATAAAAAGTATTTTATGCATGGTACGGCACATCATCTTGGATTAGATGTTCACGATGTCGGTTTGTACTCCAGGCCTTTAGAATCGGGAATGGTACTTACTTGTGAGCCTGGTATTTATATCCCCGAAGAAGGAATAGGTTGTCGCCTCGAGAATGATTATCTTATTACAGAAACAGGAAATATAAATCTCACACAAGCGATGCCTATAGAAATTGAAGAAATTGAAAAGTTGATGACTGCATAGCAGTACATCTTATAAAAATATATAGTATGAATGCACTAGGAATAGGTGGTTCTACCATCGAAAAAGAATTAAATGCGATACAGCCAAAAGCTCATCTTGCAAAACCCATTCAAAAAGAAGAATTTCAAGCCAGAATAGATAAAGCTTGTGATCTCATGAAAAAGCAAGAGATTCCTGCAGTATATCTGCATGCAGGAACAAACTTATTTTACTTTACAGGAATGCGATGGAACCCAAGTGAGCGAATGGTGGGAGCATTGCTATTTCCTGATGGAGAAGTACATTATATAGGCCCTCGGTTTGAAGAAGGCACTATTTTAGATTTCATGGTAATAAAAGGCTCCGTTCATTGCTGGGAAGAACATGAAAGCCCATATGCCTTATTTGTGAATATTCTCGACAAGAAAAATATTAAAGGTAAGGATGTAGCTATGGATGAAGCAACTCCCTTTTTTATTATTGACGGAATTCTAAAAGAACAATCCAATTACAATCTAATTAATGCTAAACCAATTACTGCCGAGTGTCGAATGATAAAATCTGAAGCAGAAATTGCCATCATGCAAACTGCAATGGATATTACGATGGAAGTACAAAAGGCTGCAGCAAGAATATTGAAACCGGGAATCAGTGCCAAAGAGGTTACTGATTTTATTAATGAAGCTCATAAACGATACGGTATTCCTTCGGGGTCATATTTTTGTATTGTGTTATTCGGAGTAGATTCCTCTTTTCCGCATGGGGTAAAAGCACCAAAAAACTTAGAAGAAAACGAAATAGTATTAATTGATACAGGATGTGTCCTGCATGATTATATTTCAGATATTACCAGAACATATGTATATGGTGAAATTAGTGAGTTACAACGTAAAATATGGAATCTCGAGAAAGAAACTCAACTTTCTGCATTTGCAGCTGCTCAATTAGGAAAACCATGTTCTGTAATAGATAATGCCTCAAGAAAAACGTTAGAGGCCAAAGGACTGGGGCCTGATTATAAATTACCGGGGCTACCGCACCGCACTGGTCACGGTATTGGGTTGGATATCCACGAATGGCCATATATAGCTAGACATGAAGATGCAATTCTTACCCCTGGAATGTGTTTTAGTAATGAACCTATGATATGTGTGTCTAATGAGTTTGGAATTAGATTAGAAGATCATATCTATATGACCGAAGAAGGACCAAAATGGTTTACACAACCTGCGCATTCTATTGATGATCCTTTTGGATTATCTCTATAATAGTGATAGAGCTCTAAGGAAACAATCTAAATACTAAGTAATTGAAAGGCTATCCTAAAGTATTATCAATAATGTTTTAGGGTAATTTTATTTGTTATCTAAAAATAAACCCATTTTTCATGGGATCATCGGGATCGATCATAAAAGTGTGTATTCCTGTGATATATGCTGTTCCTTCAACTTGCGGTATTACTGCCTTATAAGGGCCATATTTTTCTTCAGAAATCACAGAACCTTTAAATACAGAATCTGTAATACTTTCTATAGTCATTGTATCCCCATACTGGATTTCATTTCTCATTTTGTGTATTGCCATTCTACCAGAAACTCCTGATCCGGTGGGGCACCTATCTACTTCTCCTTCAGCAAAAATACATACGTTTCTACTATCAATATTTTCTTTTGAAGAATTTCCAATAAAAATGGTACCGTATAAAAAACTAAGATCTTCTTCATAAGGATGTAAAATATTGGAATCTTGCTCCATTACAGCATGTTTAATATCCATTCCTTTAGCAATTAGTTTTCTATATGAATTTGAAGTTAAATCAAAATCAAAATTGTTTTTAGTCATATCTACATACGCATAAAAAGCACCTCCATAGGCTAAATCATAGATAACCTCTCCTATACCATCTACCTTTACTTTTCTATCCAATCCAATTACAAAACTGGGGACACAATGAAAACGAACTCCTGTTACTTTTCCGTTTTTTACGTGTGCATAAGAAATGATTCGACCACAAGGAGCATCAATTTTTATGATATTATCTCCTTCGTGATAATCGATCCAATTCATTTCTACAGCCAATGTAGAAATTGCAATAATAGCATGGCCGCACATGGTGCTGTATCCTTCGTTGTGTATAAACAAAATCCCAAAATCCCCATCATTATCATTAGGAGGGAGTAAGATACATCCATACATATCGGCATGGCCACGGGGTTCAAACATAAGGGAGGTACGTAAATGATCATAATGCTCCTTACAATATCTCCTGTATTCTAATACCGAATTTCCTTTCAGTTCGGGAAACCCATCGACAATTACCCGAAGCGGTTCTCCTCCTGTATGCATATCGATGGTTTTGATGTGTAACCAATCTTTTTTGGGGTTGAAATCGGTATTTTTTAGAATGTTTTGATATGTTTTACTCATGCGTATATTGATTATAATAATAAGTAGCTGCTGCTAAATCTTCAAGAGCATGTCCTACAGATTTAAAAACAGTTATTTCACGATCACTAGTTCTTCCTTGTTTAGCTTCAGAGCAGAGTTCGAATAAATCAGCTTTGATATCTTCTTCTTTTAGAATACCTTCTTTAAGAGGAATAACAATATCTCCACTTTCTTTAAGTCCCCCCTGATAAGTGTCTACAAAGACAGTAGCTTTTTTTATACTTTCATTATCAGCTTCGCGCATATCCTTTTTGTAGGCTCCAACTAAATCTATATGCTGTCCGGCTTTTAAATAATTACCCAACACCAAAGGAGTTTTGGATAATGTTGCACAGGATATAATATCGACTTCAGAAATTTTTTCTTCGATTGTAGGTATAGCATGGATATGAAAACTTTCTCCTTCTAATTTAGCTGAGATTTTTTTCGCTTTTTCATAATTCCTTCCCCAGATATAGACAGTTTTAATAGGTCTTACACTGGCATGCGCTTTAATTAGATTAGTAGAGAGTGCACCTGTACCGATCATTAATAAGGAAGAAGCATCAGGTTTAGATAAATACGATGATGCCAGGGCAGAGGCCGAAGCAGTTCGTTTTACGGTCAAACTTTTTGCCTCGATTATTGCTTTGATAGTACCTTTAATGGCGTCCATATACAAATATGTACCTTGAATCGAGGGTAAATCAAACTGCCCGTTTTTGGGACTTACCGTTACGATTTTTACCCCTGCTTCTTTACCAGGATTCCAGGCAGGCATCAACAATAGCGTAGAATCTTCCTGAACCACAGGGTTTGGAAAATCATGATGATGGCGCATAGGCACCAGTATAGAATCTGATGCAAATTTGTTTTTTAATTCAGCAATTAGCTCATTAAAATTAGTGTTACTTTCAATAAAATCGGTATTGATCTGAACAATTGTATCCATAGGTTATAAATGTAAATAAATACTAATTCGTAATGGCATACTAACTTAAATCTTATTAAAATGATACCATTCTTAGGTAATATAGTATCATTAAGTCAATAGTCTTTTAGGTTATCTTTAAAATATTAAAAACTATTTATTTTATGAATCGAACTAAGTATATATTAGTACTACTTCTTGTTAATCTTTCTCTTTTTTCTTGTAAAAGTTCGGTGCCACCTACTGCTGAAATATCCTTTGAGCAAAAACTAAGAAATCTGTTCCCTACAGCAGATATAAGCGCAATACAGGTAAATGATCATTTTACAGAATCGTACCGATTGATATTAAAACAACCATTAGACCACAATAATCCAGATGCAGGAACTTTTGATCATTATGTATATCTCTCTCATTCTGATTATTCGCAGCCCACAGTATTAGTTACTGAAGGGTATTCTGCAAAACATCGAACATATGAGTTGAGTAGTCTGTTAAAGGCAAACCAGGTTATGGTAGAATATCGATTTTATGGAAAATCAAGACCCAATCCGATTCCATGGAAGTACCTGACCAATGATCTGGCTATTCAGGATTATCATCTTTTGGTTACTAAACTTAAAAAAATATATACCAACAAATGGATTTCTACAGGAATAAGTAAAGGAGGGGAGACTGTATTGATTTATAAATCAAAGTACCCAAAAGATATGGATGCTGCAGTTTCCTATGTTGCTCCTTTGATTAATACCCGAGAAGACCCAAGAACGCAAGAACATATCGATACTGTTGGAACCGATGAGTGCAGAACTAAGATTACTAATTTTCAACGATTATTGTTAACTCGAAGAGAGGCTCTTTTAAAAGAAATTGATCGGCATTCTAGAAAAAAGAAAATGAGTTTTACAAAAGTACCCCCAGAAGAGGCTCTAGAATATGCGGTACTAGAATTTCCTTTTTCTTTCTGGCAATGGGGAGGGAAGTGTGATGATATTCCTAATGGGCATGTTGATGCTGCCACTTTGTTTGCTTACCTTAATAAAGTAGTGGGAATTAGTTTCTACAATGATAAAACATATCACGACCTGTTACCTTCTTATTATCAACATATGGTAGAACTTGGATATTACGGATTTGACACTACTCCTGTACAGAATTTAATTAAAGTGGTAGAACAGCCAACTAATATGAGATTCGCACCTAAAAATGTTAGTATGGTGTATGATCAGGATTATATTAAAAAGGTTAGGGATTATGTAGAGAATGAAGGTGATCATATCATTTATATTTATGGAGAATATGACCCTTGGGGAGCATGTTCACCTACTCCAAAACCTCATGTAAATGCCTTAAAAATGGTATTACCCAAAGGAAGTCATAGCACCAGAATTAAAAATTTCTCAAAAGAAGATCAGAGGAAAATCTATGATAAGCTACAAGCATGGCTACAATAAATGACTATGCTATATTTGGAATAAATTTTAAGCCTTAAAAAATAATAATAGATTATTAATCAGAAGTTTAATTTTAAAGAAATGTTCAATTTGGTGATTCCTCAAAAAACATAGTGATATCGTATGGGTTTTGCACTATAAGTTAGGTAAATATGATACTATATTATCTTTTTGGTGTTACTTTCTTGAAAAAACAGAGAAAATAATGTTAAACTATTCTTATTAGTTATCTAATTTGCACATATTCATGTAGTGTAATGCATACAAGATATTCAATTATAATAACCACCAACTAATCATCGTCATCATCCATTTCTGATTCTTCAGGCCCGTTATCACCTGAAATGTCATCCAAGTAGTTTTCAATGATGTTAAATGCAAGTGTGCCTATAAAACTGCCAAGCACACCAGATAATAGCATCTTATGTTTTTTGAATTTTCCAGGGATAGAGTTAACCAGTGTTTTTATTTTGAAGTTTTTCTGTTTGTTATAATCCATCCAACCATTGAAAAACTTCGGAATTTCATCATTTTTTCTGGAGATATACTCTTGTATTTGATTTGCTGGTGCTTTAAGCCCATACTCAAGTATAAATTCGTTTAGGTTTAAAGTAGAAAGAACATTATTAAGACTGGTGGCTTTTCCCAGGTTTCTTTCTTCGATTAATAGGGTATTATAAGCTTCTGGATTAGTTTTCCTGAACCATTCCATAAAAAGATCGATTGCTCCTTTGCTACGTAATGAGGATAGCTTTTCAAAAGTTGCAGAGAGTTCTTTTTCTACTGTAGCAAGGTTTTCTAATTTTTTAAGTTTTCGCCCGGTAACAGTTGCTTTTTCAGTTTCTGTAATCAAAGTAAGAATTTCGTATACAATTCGATTACGCTCCTCGATAGGAGCTCCAATATCCATAACATCTTTATCTATCCATGCGTTGTATTGAGACCCTAACGCTGTAATTTTGTTTTTTACTTCAGAATTACCATTATCCAACAAAATCTGAATTGCTTCTTCTATGTTATTATTGATGATTAATTTTCTTATTTTATTAAATCTCATTTTCTTACATATTCTAAAGTTTAAGTTAAATATTTTTATTAGTGACTAATTAGGAGTTTGTACTAAAGTATCAGGAGGATTTATTTTTGTGTTTTTAATACGCGAAGAATCAATAACTTTATTTTTTATGAGGTTTTTTATATTATTATTTGCATTAAATTTCTTTACTAGATATATTATGTCAAGTTTTTAGATAGATGTAGTTCTCTTATACTAGTATCAACTTCATTATAATTTAGCTCTGCTTTTTTAACATTAACATCCAAATAGGCTTTATCTCCCAGTGATATAAATTTAGAATTCTTATAGTTATCTTTTTGTTCTTTGGATTCGAATGCTAAAATTAGAGATTTAGAGCATTCGTATGCCTCATTGTATTTTCCTTCCTCAAAAAATTCTTGACAAGTATTGCGTTTTACAAAATAAACACAAGTGAGTAGAAGTGAAATTGAAAAAATAATGGTCAACAGTTTTAATGGTGTTTTTTTAGTTTTTGTTTTTTTTTCTAATTCTTTTTCTTCCCACTGATTGCTATTGGATTCAATCTTACTTATAATGCTTAATAAGGTATGGCAAATTTTGATTTTTTTTATAGAATAAGTATCAAATGTTATCAAACCTGTATGATACTCTGTTTTTAATGTATTAAAGTTATTTTTTGATAATATTAGATAGTTTTTATATTCAATGTCTATTTCAGAAACTTTGTTTAATTCATTAATGGCTTGTGTAATGTTGTCATTTGCAATAAAATTACGAGCTTTATTTAATATATCTTCAATGGTAGAGTTCATAATATTCAAATGAATTAGGATTTGGGTTTACATGGAAATCTATTTTTATATGCATCAATTTCCTGGGAGTGCCATAGTAGTTTTAAATTTTCTAATACTTCGGGATTCATGTTTTTGCCGAATTGCTGCTTTGCAATTTTCCATGTCATTCCACTAGAGTTCCAGGTAGGAGTAGGTAGTGTTTCGATATCATTTTGTGTTTCTTCTGCCAAAATGGCTAGTTTTTCTACAGGGAAAGATTTCCCTAAATCTCCGTTTAAGATCACTCTAAATAATCGTTGTACTAATGAAAAAGACTGCATCCGTTTCAATACAGGACGATCTGAACCATTGTTGTAAATTCCATTCCTAACCATTCTTTCTATAGTTCCTGAGGCTTTGAGTTGAGGGAATTCCCAAGGATCTATAATATCTTCATCAAATGTATCATCTTCTGATATTCGGTTATACGTAATTTGACGAATAAAACGAAGAGGGAAAAATGAAGAATTCTTAGTATCCCGAGGTCTTAAAAAAGAAAGTTCCTTGTCTACTTTGTATGGCAATTCTCGAACTCCTGACCAAAGCTCTGTTTCACATAAAATAAGAGATTCCAGATTACTATCAATATCATTCTGTTTTACATAGTATTTAAACATAAAAAAATGCCCATTCGATTTTTCGATAGCAGTTTTAATTAATTGTACAACATTTTGATTAAAATATCTGGGCTTGTTTTTCATATGAGATAGATTAGGGTTATTTAAGATTTTCCCATCAGATAGTATCGTATAGATGTTTTTCCATTCATTTTGTAGCGTTTTTTCTAGCTCGATTAACCTGTCATATAGTGCTAGTTTTGCTTCCTGATTTTGTATAGCAACAATTTGTAAACTTATATAGCGGTATAAGAGTTCCTGGTATCCATAAGATTTCAATGCCTTTTTTATTTGATAATTAGAATCGCTCCCAGCATATTTATCTACTAACCTATCTAGGTCAATTGCTTTACAGCCTAAGTCTGTATTTACTAATGAGGGATGTAATAATATTTTAAGAAAAGGTAAAGGATTGGCCTGTACCATAGTTACAGCTAAGGGTCTCCCATCGGCAACATAACTTAAGGCCTGTTGTACAATATCTCTATCATAACTGCCCACAAATAGCACTTTACCATCTACTCTTTTTAGGTATATCTCTAGTTTTTTACCGTTAGTTTTCCAGGTGATATCTGTAAAGTTAACACCAGTTTTTCCAGTATTGGTGGGGTCTTGCCCAATCAGTACACCACCAACTCTACGAAAGCCTTTTAAAGCTTTAAAGCTTCTGGCTCGAGTTACGCTTTTTCTGGAAGTAGATCTGGGGGAATTTACAGAACTCCTGCCAGAAGCATTAAGGGATGCAATATTCCCTGATAATTCACTAGCAACCTGGGCGGCTGCCGAACCGAGATCAGCACCTACTTGTCCCGGGAAATAATGATTTAGATCTGCCAGGGATTCTGTCATTCGCAAACCATGCTTAGGATTTAAACCTGCTAATTTTTTAACGGCTAGTTTTGAATTATTAACTTTTGTGTTGCTCAATTGATTATAAGAAAGAGAAGGTTTATGTTCTTCAGATAAGTTTACAGCAATATCTGCTGCTTTTGGAAAATTCAAATCTTCGACAGCATATGCCATAAATTGATCTGCCTGAGTATTGGGGGTAGAAATGTTATCGATAGCTTCTTTTACGGTTTTATTTACTAAATCAATTGGAAATTGTTTTTCTTGTTTTTGAATCCAGTTTTTTACTGTTTTATTACCGATATGCTCTGCTAAATCCTGTCCAAGTTTTGCTTCTATATTTTGTGATTGTAACATGCGCCCCAATTCACCTGAAAATTCTTCATAGCTTTCTCCTAAAATCATACCTGCCACTTCTCTCATACTTGCAGGCTTGCTAAAAGTACCTTTGTAATTTTTTACTTTTGCCTTTAATTGCTCTAATATTGTTCTATTAGATTTTACATCTTTTTTAAGCTTTTCTTTAAATTGCTTTCCTATATCTGTCGTAGGCTCTTTGGGGTTTATGTTTTCGGCATATGTTTTACGATACTTTTTTGCATACTCAGCATTAGAGGTGGTTCCATTTGTTTTTTGCTCATAAACTTTATATCCTTTTTTGGGAGCCCCATCGGTTTTTGTGGCATAGGTTTTTAGAATATTTTCTCGTACTATATTTGCTCTTATTTTGAAAGCATCTGTCGAATTAGGTGCATTATCAGCATTTTTGGCTAATACTTTGGCGATTTGGCGTTCAAAAATGATACTGATTTGATTTACAGTCTCTTCATCTTCCTCATTCCATTCTTTATCATTATCCTTTTGGGACGTATTGTTTGTAGTAACTATTTTTCTCCATTCCTTATCAAGCTTACTTTGGTGTGCCTGTAGTTGAAACTCGGTAAGTTTGGTAGCTGTCTTATTAGTGTCTGAAGTAATGATAGATGAAGATGCTGCCATAAAGGATAGTAAAATAAACACCAGGCCTAGCGAGCTAATAGCTCTGCTGGTTCGATACAGAGAGTTTATCAAGCCTTTACTACTAAAAAAGAGTATTATTTTTTCCCTAAAAGAATTTTTTGAGTTTGAATTATTATCTACTTTTTCTATACTTGGTATAATTCGACGTCTGATGTCTTGTTCTTTCAATTGATGTTTCAGCGCCCATATGATATTATTCAGATATTCCAGGTTGTTTTTTACTCCTTCCTTTTCTTTTAAGGTTAGTTTATCAGGATTTATCGAAAAGATTCGTCTATACTCTTCTTCAGCTTTAGCAATACTATCTGATATCTCATCCATTTTTAGTGAAGGAGCTTCATAAGCAAGTTCTCCTCGTTGATATTTTTCATATAATTCTGCATACACAGATTTTCCAAACTGTTTGGCATTTCTGATAATCAAAGCAATCACTACAATACATAAGATGATTAGTAAAAAGTAAAACTTGCGATTGTCTATACTTTCAATGGTTCTTTCAGACCATGTTAGTATATTAAGCACATTATCGATTACCCCAGAAGAATCCTTGAATACGTATGTAAATAGATGTAATATTTTTAAAAATAACCAAATAGAAAAATAAGTTATCGAAGCGATAAAAGAGAGTTTTTTTACATACCCAAATGCAGCTAGCTGTCCAATTTTAGAAAGTTCACCAAATTTTTTATACTTAAAACTCCTATTAAGAGTCCAAGGGATTATCACTTTTTTTAAAAACAACCAGATTAAAAAAGTGATTATAGATGTGAGAAGAAGGTTCATAATACATTGTTTAAAAGTTTAATACTGCGAGTTTGTTACTAATGATTTAAAAAGATTTATTCTGAAAGAGAATTGAGATCTTTCTCTGCTTTTTCAATAAAAAAATGTAGAGCTCGTGCTATCTTGGTTAATTCTTTTCTATATGATTGATCGTCAATATCATCCATCATTTTATCATTAAGCAATACATTATATTTATATGCCAATAAATGTGATTGATTTTTGTAATCAGCTAATTGTGTTTTTGTGATGTCTACAAATTGTGATATTGCTTTTTCTGTTTCTCCTTGAGTTATTAAAGATGCTATCTCTTTGAGTGTTTTCGACTTTAGGGTAGTATCTTCGATTACTTCTATAGGACCACTATTATTAGAGATAACTATAGGCTCGCTACAGTTTTCGATGTTGAATTGGTTAGCTAACTTTTCTAACTGGCTTTTATCTACAGGATTTGATTTACTCCTAAACTCATCAGTTTGTAGATACTTAGCTATCTTGCAAATAAAAAAATCTGGGCTTAAAAGATCTATTTTGTTTATTATAGGTCTTTGTATATGATTATAGCCCCCAATTCTTTTAGGGACTTGCCTTAGTACATGATAAAGTATATCTACGATTCCCACATACTCTTCACCATTACTGGCATAACCTTCAAGAGCTTCCAGAACTACTTCGGTAAACAAGCTGTTTTTTGACTCGGGTAAAATCACAGATTGTTCATCATCATCACATGAGGTAATAAATACCTTTCCCGTTCCGGATTTTAGTTTCTTTAGTATTTCTATATTAGAATTAACAATTTGATCATCGGCACTTTTTAGTTTGATTAAAGGCTTTTTATCTATCATTCCTGAGGCATGACAGCAATCTAACATTACTAGAAGCCTGTTGGCTTCTATACTATTTATTAACTCAGAAAACTCATCACCTTTTACCATGGTATTATCTCTATCATAAGGATCAAAACCATTGGTTAAGAGATAATAGTCACTACCATTAGAGCCTTTGTATTTTCCGCCATGTCCAGAATAAAAAATTACTACTGTAGCATCTTCGATATTTTTTACTTTTTCTACTAAGTTTTGAAGCTCAGATAAGACATTTTTCCGGGTAGCATTTTTTTCTGTTAAGAGAATAACATTTTTTGGATCATACGCTGCTTTGTTACTGTCTCCTAAAACTTTAGCAATAGCATTGGCATCATCTATGGTTATCGGAAGGTCTCCACCAACCCCTATTAGTAAAGCGTGTGCATTTTCTAAATTCATAATACTTTTTGTTTATTTAGTTGAATATTCTATGGATTCTCTATGACGCTAACTAAAGTTTTTTGACTTACATGGAGTATACAACTGCTGTTGTTTTAAAAAAGAATCCCTTACTTTTATTCAAGTACATCAATACATTGATTCCTAATTCTCCCAATTTCATTACTTCAAATGATTATTTGGTATGCTAAAACTATATAATGCTGATATGCATTTCAATACCTACTTATGGGTATTTTGGGTGATATTTGTTTTTTAAAAAGAGAAGAGGTAATTTTTTAGAGTACAAAAAAGAAATTAAATTATTTTCAGCGTATATTCAAAGTATAAAAATCCCCATAGTTGGGTATTTCTAAAAGCATTTTCCTTTTGCAATTTTGGGAAATAATCAAAAAAATTAAGAAATGAATACAAAACAATTAAATCCTTTAGACTTAACATTAACAATAAGCCTTAACGAGGCCGATGAGAATCGAATGCAATTAGTATATGCTTCACAACTATATCAAACTTTTTTTGCTGTATTTGGGGCATTTGATGTGGATAGGGCAGATCCGAACGCCCTTACACTAAAAGGAATCGCTCTACAATTAATAAATTATAAGGGAATGATTAACCTGGGGATTATTGGGGTGAGTGATCCCGTGATAATTGATGATGGAATCGAAATACGATTTAAAATTAAGGCGATGACACCATCCGGAATTTTAAAATATTATGGTTTTGATAAAGCAGTATCTGTTAAAAATTCTGATCGCATTGATTTTCAAAGAGTTCTTGAGCCTATAGATGTTAAGCCCTATACAGGAGTAGGTGATAATCTTGTACATGATTCTGAATTTTTTGAGCGAGATGGTTTATATAATAGAAAAAGAACTTTACGATTAGATGATGATACTATAGAAGATTTTATCCCGTATGACTCTGATGGTGAGCTGCGAAGATGGTTAAGTACTCCCACATCCCTGGAAGGTAGGAGTACAAGAACAGCAAATATCATTAAGTATCATACAGGTAAATTAATTACTCAAGAACAAATTATTCCTAAGGCTCCTGGAGGCAGGTGCCCTAAATCTAAAAGTATTGCTAAATATTAGAAAAAAAAATACTCATTTTATAGTTATCTTTTTTAGTATACTTTATTTTACGGGGTATGCTAAAAAAGATGTAACTGATTTCGATACGTTCTTCTACCATCTTAAAAATTTAGAATTAAATGAAGCGAAAGAAAATATAGCATCTGTACCAGACCCCAAAGCGTCAGAACTATTAACAGCTTTGTTGGATTTGCTATATGATGCCGGACAAACAACGAACGAATCGCATTATGACAGTATACAATTAAGGGGTTCAACAGAAATTAGTAACAGCTTATATTTACTGTTGCAAGGCTACAAAGAGCTGTATTATCATCCTATGCAAGTAAAAGCATATCAGTATTTTAGTGATGGATATGTTCTTGCAAAAAAAATCGGATATAAACCGTTGGAAAAGCAGTTTCTTCTTGGTTTATTAGAGTTGTATCATTCTGAAATCCTACAAAGCAATCAGCAGTATATTTCTTATTTATCTGATTTTGAGAATTTGATTGAAGATGATATTGATAGGTTTTGGTTTCTCCTGTATACTTCTATTTTAGATTCAAAAACGATAAGTAAGATTGATCAACTATCTTCTTCTAGCCTGAATAAACTAGCTCTTTTGGTATCAAATACGAATGAAATAAGTGATGTTCTTCTTACAAAATTTTATTATGAAAAGGCTGTTTATTATGGTTTCGATAGGAATTTCAAAGATGCACGAGTTTATTATGACAAGGTAATCCCTCATGCCAAGAAACCGTTTTTGAAATATATGGTTTTTGGCTCTTTTATACGATTAGGAGTTATGGATAGTGAGGAGGGAAATTTGAATAATGCGCTCAAGCATTTAGATTCTGCCAGTAGCTATATTGATAGTAGAGACACGTTAAAAAGTTTTTTTTATATAGATAGATACAAGGCAGATTTTTATGCCAGGTCAAAACAATACGATTCGGCTTATGTTTTATTAAATAGGTCACTAGATGTAGAGTATCAATTACAATATCGAAAAAATTCTATCGAAATTTCTCGAATGAATGTCTTATATGAGACTGAAAAAAAAGAAAGAGAATTATTAGAAGAACGTCAAAAGACAAAACAAAATCAAAACTTCCTGATTATTGCGCTGGTGATTATTGGTTTAGGAAGTCTGGTAGCTATTTTACTTCAAAAAAATACTTCAAAAAAGCAAAAACTAGCAGAACAAGAGCGCGAAATTCAAAAACGAAAAGTAGTAACATTATTAAAGGAGCAGGAACTGCTAAGTATAGATGCCATGATTGAAGGGCAGGAAAAAGAGCGACAACGAGTAGCAAATGAGCTACATGATGATTTAGGAAGTTTAATGGCTACGGTTAGACTTTATTTTGAAAATATTAAAGTTGATAAAAAAGATAATGCTCTTCAAAAGGCAAGTGAGTTGTTAGAAGAAGCATATCAGAAGATACGTGGTATGGCACATTCTAAAAATTCTGGAGTTATTGCCTCTCAAGGATTAATCCCTGCAGTGATGAAGATGGCCAGATCTATTTCTGAAACCAATACAATTGTACTTGAAGTTTATAATTTTGGTATGGAAGAACGGATGGAAAATTCTCTAGAGCTTACTATTTTTAGAATTATCCAGGAACTGGTCACAAATATAGTTAAGCATGCAGAGGCAACCACCGGAAGTATACAATTTACAAAGCATGAAGAAAGTTTAAATATTTTAATCGAAGATAACGGAAAAGGTTTTGAGTTCTCAAAAATAGAAACATCTTCTGAAGGAATCGGTTTATATAATATTGAAAAAAGAATAGAACATTTGGAAGGTAGTTTTACAATTGATAGTACTCCTGGGAAAGGCACTTCCATTATAATCGATATACCATTATAATTAAGGTGATTATCACAGGGGATCATCAGTTACTTATATATAAAACCCCTATCTTATCTTGGGTATGAAGATGATATCAAGGTGATAGTTCATGCCAATAATGGAGAAGCCTTATTAGAAATTGTTCAAAGAGAAATCCCTTCAATCGTGTTCTGTGATATCAGAAAGCCAAAAATGGATGGGATTACAGTACCGAAACTTCTTCAAAATAAGTATCCTGAAATCCAAGTAATTGCATTTACAATGTTTAATAAGGAAGAAGCAATCAGGCAGATGTTAGAAATAGGGGCTATAGGCTATATTCTAAAAATTATTCCTTACAAATAGTTCTCGAAGCTATATGTATAGTTGCAGAAGGATGAACCTATTTTGATAAAAGAATCTATTTGCCTTCTGTCAAAAAGAACACCTCCAAAAGTGTTTTTTCCTGTCGTGAAAAGGAAATTTTAGGTTTGATTGCTAGGGGTAAAACTTCGAATGAAATAGCAGATCAGCTTTTTATAGGGAAGAGTACAGTAGATACACATCGTATGAATATGATTCAAAAATTAGGACTTAATGGTGAAGGGGAGTTACTTAGGTATGCTCTGGAACAGAAATATGATTTTTAAAACGTTGTTTTGACATCAAAATTAAATCAAAAATCCCCACTAATGGGGATTTTTTTTTCGACCTATGGTGATAGCTTAGCTATCTAAAATATAGAGATTATGAGCATTTATATAACGTGTTTTTTAGGTGCATGCCTTCAAGAAGTCCTTCACTGGGTAGACCTAAAACAGAAATTAGGTGAAGAAGTGAAAATTACAAAATCTATTGATTATTGGATAATAACTTTAGTTGCAATAATACTATTTACGTTTGCTACTCCCATTTTGGTAGATAGTTTTGAAGGGAGTGAAAATTGGCATTACCTGGTGGTTGCTTTTGCGTTTCCTTCGGTATTAAAGAAATTGGTTAAAGTAGTACTTGGATGGCTACCGTCTGGTGATGATCCTCGTTCTCTTAGAACCAAATCTGGCTCAACCCCATTTAAAACAGATGATTATTTTAAAAACGCTTAAAGTTTAAAAAGAATTGAAAATTTCACTTAGTTGTATTTGCTACAACTAGTTGTAGCAAATACAACTCCTTACTAATTACGAAGTGTTATTGTAACTTGTTTATAAGCTTGACTTGATTATGGAAATGATATTATAATAGATTATTAGATTAAGGTGATACAACAACAACCTGTTGTTTCTTTAATTCTTCTTCGTTTAAATCACGGGTTAACCAACCACCTCTGCCAGCAGTAGCTATTGCGTAAGGAGTAATCCAAAATAACGTAAAAGCATAAAAAACACTATACGGATAAGCCCAAAAAGATTCTGATACAGTATGTTTTTTGGCATAAAATAAAGCTTGTATACTCGAAAAAACTAATATACTCACTAATGTAGAACTAAGGAATAATAGTGGATATGTGCATATAAAAAATAACATTAACAGCGCGGCTGGATAAGCAACTATCATTTTTAACCATTGGTTTAAGAGTAGTACTCTGATACCAATCTTAGATCCTTTTCTAAAATTGGTAAACGCAAATTTACTCATAGCAATATTCTCACGAATGTTACTTCTCTCCCAGCGAATAAACATTTTGGATAAGTTTTTGTAGCGCTCTGGAGTGTTGGTATATACATATGCTTCACGCTGAAAAAATACTTTATAACCTTGTTTCAAAATCATATTAGTCATAGCACGATCCTCACCAATTTTTGAAACTTCACCCATGAACGTTTGATTAATCCAGTCTTGAAGGCAATTGAAGACTGCCTCTCTGCGATAAGCAGATAAAGCACCTGGTGTGCATAATACTGAACCCAATCTACTTTGTGCAGAGCGTATAAATTCGAAACTAAAGGCAAAACTCACATTTAGCATACGTGGAATTACTGCTTTTTCTCTGTTTAATACACGTACATTTCCTGCCACAGCACCACATTCTTTATTTACAACAAAAGGACTAACCATAAGGCGTAATGTATCTTTTTTAACTATAGAATCACTATCAACAGTTATAAATACTTCTCCTGTGGCTAAATTAAATCCACGGTATAATGCGTGCCTTTTTCCTTTGTTTTTGGGTTGTTGATAAATCGAAACACGATCGCCCAACACATCTTTAGCTTTTTGCATCCACTGCCAGGTATTATCCTGGCTTCCATCATCAATAGAAATCAACTGTAATTTTTCTTTAGGATAATCACTTTCAGCAAGACTAAGTAAAGTTTTATAAACCAATTCTCCTTCGTTATAAGCAGGTACAATGACTGTACAAGAAGGTAATTTGTTATACGATACTGGTTTAATGACTTTATAGCGTAGGTATAAAAATAGTATATAAATTAAAAAACTAACCTTAAGAATAAGTAGTAAGATACCAGTGATCATTAAGGGGATTCCCCAGACGGTATTCATTCTTTCTAAATACACTTTTTCAAAATAAGGCTGTAGAAAATAAAATAAAGATGTACCACCAAATAGCAATAGAAATGTTACTATTAGAATGAGAGGTGATTTTATATTTGAAATAATTTTTTTTAGAAGATTAGAGGATTTGTTTATAGATATTAATGTTTCCGAAGATTTGAAAGATGTTGATCGCTTCATGAATGTTTTCTTAAATTCCTCGTGAGAGAAAACAACATTGATGCCATTTTGAATATGATTTGAATAACAAGTGCTTAGGAAATTACTCTAATTTTATGAGTGTAGAAATGTTACACAGTTGTGTGTATTTATATACCATTACTGTATAAAATTAGATGTGATAGGTATATTTTTATTTACAAAAGAATCGACCTTATTTATATAAGTACCCTAATCCTGAACCTGAGATTAGGTTTTGATATGTCTTACGACCTTTTATGTTTGACTATATTTTGTCATAAATTTATACATCATTATTTTTTTACTATTATATATTTGTTTATCAAATTCTAAGTATAGTATTGGTTTTGATTGTTTTATGTGTTGTAAAATGATTAAATCGATTTATTACTGTGTAAAATAAAGTCATTTTGACTTTATTCTGTGAAATTAAATTAGAAACATAATGAAAATTAGTATTTGGTCGGATATTAGATGTCCTTTTTGTTATATCGGAAAAAAGAAATTCGAAACAGCATTAGAACGTTTTGCTCATAAGGATAATGTAATAGTAGAATGGAAAAGCTTTGAGTTAGATCCAGATTTAAAAACACAACCTCATATAGGTACTATAGCGTATTACGCAGATGTAAAGGGAATGGGAAGACAAAGTGCAGAGCAATTATTTGGCAATGCAACACAAATGGCAAAAGAAGTAGGGTTAGATTTTCATATAGAAAATGCGGTAACTGCAAATTCTCTTAATGCGCATAGATTGATTCACTTTGCAAAAACCAAAGGTTATGAAGAAGTTATGGGCGAGGCTTTGTTGAGTGCATATTTGATAGAAGGTAAAAATATAGACGATATAACATATCTGGTAGATTTGGCAGGCTTTATCGGAATGGATAAAGAAGAGACAGCGAAAATGTTGGCTTCTGACGAATATACATACCATGTAAGACAAGACCAGATGGAAGCTAAGAATATTGGCGTAAACGGAGTGCCATTTTTTGTATTGAATAATAAATATGGAATTTCGGGAGCCCAATCTCCTGAAGCATTTTTACAGGTAATAGAAAAAGCGTGGAGTGAGTATAAAAAAGAAAATCCAATTTTAGAAATCACAAAAGGAGATTCTTGTGATTTGGAAGGTAATTGTAATTAATATTGCGTATTCTTCAAAGAATCACAAATAAAATTAGTCTCTTAAAAAATAAAAGCAAAAAAATAAAAAACCATAAAAATAATTCGAAATTCTGATAAAAATACATAGGTATTACAAAAAAATAAGAAGGGATTGAATAAAACTATAATAAATGAATGGGGAATTATAGGATTTTTTATACTTTCATAACTAAAGTAGAAATTTACAGGAAAAAATTAAATAATTAAAGTTGGATAAACAAATGAGAAACCTAATTAGAGTATTAATTCTTTTAATAGCCTTATGTGGTTATAGCCAAGAACGAAAGACACAGGTAAATGTATCTAAATTTTACAGAGAAGGTGACTTATCGTTCTTACATATAGAGAAAGAAAAATACATTGTAATACAGATGACTCATTTTGAAAATGAAGAAAGTAATAAAAAAGAGATGATACTAAATGGAGTAGAGTATCGATTAAAGAAAGTATTTAAAATTAAAAACCTCAATTCAACGTCAGCTATTCATTCATTAGAATACTGGTCTAGTATAAATAATGACATTATATTAATGGATAAGTAGAAGGTGTATTTGTCCTGATAATAAACGTTAATGAGATATACTATTTTAGTTGTCGATTTTGTTACTAAAAATTTTAAACTCCCATAATCATTGATGATTTGGGAGTTTTTTGTGGAGTCGGAGGGATTACATATCCCTTAATGCCCAGTCCTGCAAATGCAACCAGCTGTCCTTTCAGTCCAGATGCTTTAAAAACAAAAAAGCCCGCTAAAGCAAGCTTTACGGACTTTTCGTGTTTTAAATCACAATCTAGTTGCGCTTGATCGTGGAGTCGGAGGGATTCGAACCCTCGTCCAAACAAGTAATACAATAGCTTTCTACACGCTTAGTTTTTGTTTAATTTTCGTCGATAAGAAAGACCAAAAACTGCCAACTTATCGCTTATTCTCAATTAAGTTTCGAAATTATATCAAGATCCTATAATTTCTAGGTTTACTTTTACGATACCTCATGATCAATCGCCGCAAACCAAGGCTTTTGAGAGGTATCCTGCTTGTTCACCTTGTGAACCGAGGCACTATCTTACTATAAATTCAGATTATGCAGCTAGGGCGTAGTTATTCTCGCCGTTTAAAAAAGTGAAATATGATATTTACGAGCTATATCCCAGCGCTCGACGTGCTTACCACTCCATTAATCTCGCTGTCAAAACCAGTCGACCCCAATGGTATTTTCCGAAATTTGATCATTATATTTCTTTAGAAAACAAAATATGTTCTCAATTTGACCAAAAATACTTTCGGGCAGCAAATATAATCATAATTATCATATCTTTACCCTCGTTTTTTAATACAAAATTTATACCAATTCATATGACTAAGTTCGGTGTCATTAAAGAGCGAAAAAACCCGCCAGATCGTCGTGTTGTTTTTTCACCAGATGGCCTAAAATCAGTAGTGACCAAATTTCCTCAAGCTTCTTTTATTGTCGAACCTTCTCATGTTAGAGTTTTTCATGACTCTGAGTATGAAAAATCAGGTTTTACCGTTTCTGATGACCTGTCAGATTGTGATGTATTACTTGGTGTAAAAGAAGTGCCTATTACCGCTTTATTACCCAACAAAAAATACTTTTTCTTTTCGCATACGATCAAAAAACAATCGTATAACAGGGATTTACTTAAGGCAATTCTCAAAAAGAATATAGAGCTATATGATCACGAAGTTATTGTGGGACAAAATGGTTTTAGGTTAATAGGATTTGGAAAATACGCCGGGATTGTTGGGGCGTATAATGGATTTAGAGCTTGGGGACTTAAGTTTAATACTTTTGCCTTACCGAAGGCTGAAACGCTTAGCGATCAAAAAGCATTAGAGTCTGAATTATCGAAAATTAAGCTACCCAATATAAAGATTGTCCTTACCGGAAATGGAAAAGTAGGAAGTGGAGCCAAAGAGATTCTCGATGCTATGAATATTAGAGAAATTGCTGTAGACGAATATCTGAATGATACGTTTCATGAGCCTGTTTATGTTCAAATTGATGTGTTGGATTATAATAAACGCAAAGATGGACGTACCCTGGACAAGAGTGATTTTTATACAAACCCACAAGAATATAAAGGGGATTTTATGCGATTTGCAAAAGTGAGCGATATGTATATCGCAGGTCACTTTTTTGGGGACGGGGCACCTTATATTTTTACCAGGGAAGATGCGAAATCAGAAAGTTTTAATATCAAATTAGTAGCAGATATTTCATGTGATATCGATGGGCCGGTTGCCACTACAATTAGATCTTCTACAATTGCAGACCCAATATATGGCTATAATCCACAAACTGAAACAGAAACCGATGCTACAGATCCGAATGCAATCGGGGTCATGGCTGTTGATAATTTGCCATGTGAATTACCCAAAGATGCCAGTACAGGATTTGGAGATATGTTTTTAGAACATGTAATCCCTGCATTTTTTAATGATGACAAAGATGGTATTCTCGAAAGAGCAAGAATGACCAAAGACGGAAGGTTAACTGAACGATATAGCTATCTTCAGGAGTATGTAGAGGGTAAAGAATAATGTTAATCAATAGATCAATACAATTAATATGACAACTCAGGAACTGGTTGCCCAAATACATGCAAAACAATCGTTTTTATGTATAGGGCTAGATGTGGATTTAAATAAAATCCCTAAACATTTATTAGATGAAAAAGATCCTATTTTTGAGTTTAATAAAGCCATTATAGATGCTACGCATCATCTTGCGGTAGCTTATAAACCTAATATTGCTTTTTATGAGGCATATGGTATTAAAGGATGGAAATCTCTCGAAAAAACAATTACCTATCTAAATGCAAATTACCCCGAAGTTTTTACGATTGCAGATGCCAAACGAGGAGATATAGGCAATACCAGTACAATGTATGCCAAAGCTTTTTTTGAAGACCTGGAGTTTGATTCTGTTACGGTTGCCCCATACATGGGCAAAGATTCTGTAGAGCCTTTTTTAGCTTTTGAGAATAAACATGCGATTTTACTGGCATTGACATCTAACCAGGGCGCTTTTGATTTTCAGACAAAAAATGTAGAGGGAAAAGAATTGTACAAGCAGGTATTAGAAGTTTCTAAATCCTATAAAAACTCTGAAAACTTAATGTATGTGGTTGGTGCAACCAAAGCCGAGTTTATTGGGGGAATTAGAAAAATTATACCAGATAGTTTTCTTTTGGTTCCCGGTGTAGGGGCACAAGGTGGAAATTTACAAGAAGTTTGCAGATATGGATTGAATGATCAGATAGGGTTGTTAATCAACTCTTCCAGAGGTATTATATATGCTTCAGACGGAGTAGATTATGCTAAGGCGGCAGCAGAAAAAGCGTTTGAACTTCAAAAACAAATGGAAAATATACTAAAATCATAAAAATAAAAAGGAACAAGAATAGTTTAATATTCTTGTTCCTTTCCAAAAGGATAGAATTAACGTCTATTGGCGTTAAAAACATGTTTTGCATAACCATAAAGCCCGTATGCAATAAAAATAACGAAAAATGCCATTATACCATATATGATAACATTTAGTAATATTGAACTCATAGCCCCAAAATTTTAATTTAATATTTTCTAAGATAAGAAGATATTTCCTAAAATCCTATTTTAAGTATCTAATTATTAAGTATTTATGATTTTTTTATAATTTTTAAGTATTCATAGGATATAATACAGCCAACGATATGATATGTACAGATCAATTGGGTAGGAGAATCGAATTTATACAACCTCCAAAACGTATTGTTTCTTTAGTGCCTTCGCAAACCGAATTATTAGTTTCGTTAGGGTTATCGGATGATATTGTGGGGATTACTAAATTTTGTGTTCACCCCAAAATAATAAGAAGTCAAAAAGCTATTGTAGGAGGGACTAAGAAAGTTAATTATGAAAAAATTAAAAAGCTAAATCCTGATATTATTCTTTGTAATAAGGAGGAAAACACAAGAGAAATAGTAGAATATCTTGAAAAAGAATATCCGGTACATGTTTCAGATATTTTTTCTATATCAGAAGCTTTAGAAATGATTATGCAATATGGAGATATTTTTGACAAAAAAATGGTAGCAACTACGCTGGTATCTAAAATAAGATTAGAAAAAGAATATTTTGATAACTTTATATCTGGGGTGCCTCAAAAACGAGTTGCCTATTTTATCTGGAAAGATCCCTGGATGGTAACCGGTAAAAACACATTTGTAGATCATCTACTAAAAGTAAATGGTTTTATAAATGTCTTTGGTGATAAAGATCGTTATCCAGAAGTGTCAAAAGAAGAACTTGGTTCACTACAAGATTTGGACTTGATCATGTTATCTTCAGAACCATATCCTTTTTCAGAAAAGCATATTGATGAATTGACAAACGTAACCAATGCTAAGATTATTTTGGTTGATGGAGAATATTTCTCATGGTATGGGTCTCGACTTGCAGAGGCTTTTGCGTATTTTAGAACACTTCATGAAGTATAGAAATTCTGTACATGATAACTATTTCTATACCATGCATGAAGTGTATTGGTATGAAATTAGCCCATACTTTATTTTTTAAAAACAGTACTAAACGGTTTTAGGAGTGTCAAATATTCATCAGGAGGATTGCCCTTCAATTTCTTTTATTTGAACTAAAATTTTATTAGCTTTTTGGTGAAGCTGATCACTTTTGTTCTTATCCGTAAGTGCTATTTTATAAGCGCTCTTCATTAATTTACAGTAGGTGTTCTGTAGTTTTTGCAATTCAGTTTTATTCTTTAACCAGGCAAACATTTTTCTTCTCTTACATTAATAATGCAAAGATACTAGATAATAAAAAGCAGGTTTCTTAAGGATCAGTTAAGGTAGTATAAAATTGTGATAAATGTAAATAAGTCTCTTAATCAATAATTAAGAGACTTATTTAAGATATTATTGATCTTGCAGCGCAAATACCCGTCGCAATAAGTCGGTTGTTCTAGAACTAAGCTTAGTTCGGATTTCTTGCTCTTCTACGGCAATCATTGCATACACTCCTTTAAGAGCTTCACCCGTTACATAATCAGTGAGATCCGGGTTAACATTGTTTGTAAGGGGTATTGCATTATATTTTGTAATAATATTAGACCAGATTTTGTCTGCACCAACTTTAGAAAATGATTTATTGATCACAGGGTTAAACTTTTGATATAGTTGACTTCGGGTCTTGCTCTCGAGGTATTGGGTAGCTGCCCTGTTATTTCCTAACAGTATTTGTTTAGCATCATTAAATGTTATTTGTTTTACTGCACCTACAAATATAGGTGTCGCTTCTTTTACTGCATCTTCTGCAGCACGATTAATTGCTTTTAACCCTTCGTCTGCAAGTTTACCTAATCCGACATCTCTTAATGTTTTATCTACTTTTTGTAACTCTTGTGGAAGAAGAATCTTAACCAGTTGATTTCTGTAAAAACCATCTTTTTGAGTAAGTTTTGTAACCTGCTTATCAATACCATTATCTAATGCCTCTCTAAGCCCGTTAGCAATATCAATATTAGTGACTCCAAATCCTCCCGTAGTTTGCGGTAGGTTATTTACAACTTGCTGTAACTCTGCACAACTTGATAATAAAAAGATAGCGAGTATACTAAAAATTTGTTTCATGATTTCTTATTAGATTTGAGATTGTGATTATAACTATATTAAATACGCCGGTAAGGTAATTCGAAATTTAATCATAATTACCTATTGCGAATTTTACCTGACCTTTAAAAATTAATAAATGTAGCCAGATGAAATCAAATTTAATTTTTTTAATACTATCTACTCTAATTATTTCATGTAAAAATGAAAAAGTATCGATAAAAAGCCAATCCATTCTACAAAACGAATTTAATCAATACATAACTGTATTAGGAATTGCACAGGACGGAGGATTTCCTCATATTAACAATACAAACGAATATATAGCGATTCAAAAAGGTCTGGCAGATAAAGAATTGATTACTGCATTGGGTGTTATTGATAAGAAAAACCATAAAAAATTTATATTCGAGGCAACGCCAGATATGCCAGAACAATTAGCAATTTTAGATAATGAACATTTAAAAAGTGATGTTATTATTGATGGTGTATTTTTAACACATGCCCATATAGGGCACTATACAGGGTTGATGCATTTTGGTAGAGAAGCCATGGGAGCAAGTAAAATACCTGTGTATGCAATGCCAAGAATGCAATCTTTTTTAGAAACTAACGGTCCTTGGTCACAATTAGTCTCTTTGCAGAATATAGCTATAAAACCTATGCAAGTAGATTCTCTCATTGCTTTAACAAATAAAATACAAGTAATTCCTTTTTTGGTGCCCCATAGAGATGAATATTCTGAAACAGTAGGATATAAAATTATCGGAAATAATAAAAAGGCATTATTTATTCCGGATATTAATAAATGGTCTCTTTGGGAGAAAAACATTGTAGATCAGGTTAAACAAGTAGATTATGCTTTTATTGATGCCACATTCTTTAAAAATGGAGAAATTCCAAGGCCAATGTCAGAAGTACCACATCCTTTTATCGAAGAAACCATTGCTTTATTTGAAAATGAACCTAAAGAAGTGAAATCGAAAATAATATTTATTCATTTTAATCATTCGAATCCCGTATTTCAAAAAGAGCATGAAGGAAGAACAACTCTCGAAAAACAAGGATATCATTTTGCAAATACCGGGGATATTTTTCCTTTATAAAAGAGTACTTCATTATTGTAATGAAGGATTACTTTTTTTGTATACTTAGATTTTTATTACATAGGATACTTTTCTTTCTAAACATTAAGGACTATAAATGTTAATGCCAAACATTGAAATATAAAACCACTGAAAACAGAGGGAGGTATTTCTGTGTATTGACTTATTTTTATAACTAACTTTAAATTAAATAAGAAGTCACAGATATTTCAGAAAAATGGCATGAAATTACCCTATACTTCCAGTAATAAAAAAGAAGGAACCATATCTTTGGTAGAAGCCTGTGCTCGAGAAGATATTCTGTTAGTAAAGCACCTATTGCGAATAGGGGCGGATGTAAATATGACTTCCGAATTAGGTTTTTCTGCGTTAAATATGGCAGTTATTAAGAATAATAGTAAACTAATACAAATACTTCTTAAGGCTGGGGCCGATATTAATTTTCAGGACACCACTGTATTTGGTTTAGGTGAAACACCACTTATATCTGCTATTAGAGAAAATAATGAAACTATGGTAAAATTATTATTAGATGATGGAGCAGACCCTAATATCCCAAATAACTTTGATAAAACACCTTTGATGATAGCGGCAGAAGAGAATGCCCTGGAGGCTGCAAAAATATTATTAGAATATAAAGTGCCAATTGAGTATGGGGTTCACACCGGATTATATATAGAAACACCACTGTGTATTGCTGTAGTACATGATCATACAGAGATGGTCACTTTTCTTATACAAAACAAAGCAAAGACCAAGCCAATTAGGAAGCTACCAAGACATAAAATCAACCCTAAAATGGTAAAATGGTTAAAGCAACGTAAGTATTTATAAAATTGATATCTCTTTTTAATATTTTGTGCATTGAAGCAGAAGTCTGTTTCTATGATATTTCTACATTAAGAAAAAACTACAGTTTTGTTGTTGTATACCAGTAGTTTTCTTTCAATATGATGTTTAATGGCTCGCGATAATACAATTTTTTCGAGATCACGACCTTTAAGCATAAAATCATCTGCATTATGAATATGGGAGACACGGGCAATCTCTTGCTCGATGATGGGACCGCCTTCTGGATCAGAAGTTACATAATGACTTGTTGCACCAATGATTTTTACGCCTCTTTCGTAAGCAGAATGATATGGTTTTGTTCCAGGAAAAGCAGGTAAAAAAGAACGGTGTATGTTTATGATTTTATGAGGAAATTGATCGATAAAATCAGAAGAAATGATTTGCATATATCTCGCCAGGACAATAAAATCAATTTGATATTCTTTAAGAAGTTCTATTTGCTGTGCTTCAGCCTGTTTTTTGTTATCTTTTGTTACTGGGATATATTTAAATGGGATATTAAAAGCATCAGCAATAGGCTTAAGATCTTCATGGTTACTAATAATAATAGGGATATGTACTTTTAGTTCTCCAGAGACATATCTTCCCAAAATATCATAAAGACAATGATTATATTTAGAAACAAAAAGAGCCATTCTAGGCTTTTTTTCGGTATTATACATTTCCCAATGCATATTATAATTTTCTGCAACGTGCGTAGTAAAGGACTCTTTAAATAGTGCTAGTTTTTCTTCATCTTCATCTTCATCTTCATCAAATTCACACTCTAATCTCATAAAGAATTCTTTTAGTTCACGATCTACATGCTGTTCTATATATATGGTATTTCCTTTTTTTGCCAGAATGAAATTGGTGACGGTTGCAATAATTCCTTTTCTGTCGGGGCAATTAATTAATAGGGTTGTTTTTTTCATTGTGACTTGTGTTTTCTCAGGACATAAACTTACTATTATTGAACTGATTTTAGAAATTGTTTTCCCCTTAGTTTTATTAATTACCCGTATTTTTTTATGGGTTTGAATTGTATTATCTTGATCAATGTATGATTTTTAGAAAACTAACAGAATTAATATTAAATTTGAACTATAAATAATGAAAGTATTAAATAGGTTAAATAGATTATATAATTCTAAAAAAATAATCCTTTTTGATGCATATTTCGTAAATTGGCAGCATTAAAACCACTTTTTATTATCAATGGAACAAAAAACACCGTATACACCCAAAAATAAAGTAAGAATAGTTACCGCGGCTTCATTATTTGATGGACATGATGCCGCTATTAATATTATGCGTCGTATTATCCAGTCTACAGGAGTAGAAGTCATTCACTTAGGTCACGATCGTAGTGTAGAAGAGGTTGTGAATTGCGCCATACAGGAAGATGCTAATGCTATTGCGATGACTTCTTATCAAGGAGGACATAACGAGTATTTTAAATACATGTATGATTTGCTAAAAGAAAAAGGAACAACTCATATTAAAATATTTGGAGGCGGTGGCGGAGTAATCCTTCCAGAAGAGATCAAAGAGTTGATGGATTATGGGATTACTCGTATATACTCTCCTGATGATGGAAGAGAACTTGGATTACAAGGGATGATCAATGACCTGGTAGAAAGGTCAGATTTCCCTATAGGAGATCATCTTAATGGAGAAGTAGAGCATCTAGCAGAAAAAGAAATCGGTTCTATTGCCAGGGTTATTTCTGCTGCAGAAAATTTTCCTGAAGTCGCCAAGGATACCTTAGACCAAATTCATATAAAAAATAAAACATCTAAAACACCTGTTCTTGGTATTACCGGTACGGGTGGTGCTGGTAAATCATCATTAGTAGATGAGTTAGTTCGCAGGTTTTTGATTGATTTTCCTGAAAAAACAATCGGATTAATTTCTGTAGATCCTTCTAAACGTAAAACAGGAGGAGCACTATTAGGAGATAGAATTAGAATGAATGCTATTAATTCTTCAAGAGTATATATGCGTTCTCTGGCCACACGACAATCTAATTTAGCATTGTCTAAATATGTGGCAGAAGCCATAGAAGTGCTTAAAGCTGCAGAGTTCGACCTTATTATTCTCGAAACCTCGGGAATTGGTCAGTCTGATACCGAAATCTTAGAACATAGTGATACTTCTTTATATGTAATGACACCAGAATTTGGTGCTGCAACACAATTAGAGAAAATAGATATGTTAGATTTTGCAGACTTGGTGGCTATTAATAAGTTTGATAAAAGAGGTTCTTTGGATGCATTGCGAGATGTAAAAAAACAGTATATGCGTAATCATCAATTGTGGGATATTCCACAGGATGAATTACCAGTATTCGGTACTATTGCCTCGCAGTTTAATGACCCGGGAATGAATACACTCTACAAAGCAATTATGGATAAAATTGTAGAGAAAACAGGGGCAGAGTTGAAATCTGATTTTCATATTTCGAAAGAAATGTCAGAAAAGATATTTGTTATTCCGCCAAGCCGAACCAGATATCTATCAGAAATTTCTGAAAATAACAGAGCGTATGATAAAACTGCAAGTACCCAGGTAGAAGTTGCACAAAAATTATACGGGATTTATAAAACAATTTGTAGTGTTACTAATGTTGATTCTATTGCTTTGTCTAAGAATGGTATTGATGAAGAAAGCCTTCAGAATGTAAAAAATGAGGATAATACATCATTTTTGAAATTACTTTTGGCAGAATTTGACAGGGTAAAACTAAACCTTGATCCTTATAATTGGGAAATTATTACCGGGTGGGCTGCTAAAGTCAAAAAATATAAGGACCCCATTTATGCTTTTAAGGTAAGAGATAAAGAAATCAAAATAGAAACCCATACAGAGTCTTTGTCGCATAGTCAGATACCAAAGGTAGCTTTACCAAAATATAAAGCCTGGGGAGATATCTTAAAGTGGTGCTTGCAAGAAAATGTACCAGGTGAATTTCCTTATGCTTCGGGATTATATCCTTTTAAGCGTACCGGAGAAGATCCAACACGTATGTTTGCTGGGGAAGGAGGCCCCGAACGTACCAACCGACGTTTTCACTATGTGAGTTTAGGAATGCCCGCTAAGCGACTTTCTACAGCCTTTGATTCGGTAACACTTTATGGAAACGATCCAGATCAGAGACCCGATATCTATGGTAAAATTGGTAATGCAGGAGTATCGATTTGCTGCCTTGACGATGCAAAGAAACTATACTCTGGATTTGATTTAACACATGCCATGACTTCGGTGAGTATGACCATTAATGGCCCTGCACCAATGCTGTTAGGTTTCTTTATGAATGCAGCAATTGATCAGAACTGTGAGAAATATATTAAAGAAAATAATCTCGAGAACGAAGTAGCATCAAAAATCAAAAAGATATATGCCAAAAAAGGTGTAGAACGCCCAGAATATCAAGGCGAACTTCCCGAAGGTAATGATGGATTAGGACTAATGCTTCTTGGTGTTACAGGGGATCAGGTACTGCCTGCAGATGTATATAATGAAATTAAAGCTACAACCCTAAACACTGTTCGTGGCACAGTGCAAGCAGATATACTTAAAGAAGATCAGGCACAAAATACCTGCATTTTCTCTACAGAATTTGCATTGCGTTTAATGGGAGATGTACAAGAATATTTTATTGATCAGCAAGTACGTAACTTCTATTCGGTATCTATTTCTGGATATCATATAGCAGAAGCAGGGGCAAATCCTATTACGCAGTTAGCATTAACATTGGCAAATGGTTTTACTTATGTAGAATATTACCTAAGCCGTGGAATGGATATTAATAAGTTTGGACCTAACCTATCTTTTTTCTTCTCTAATGGTATTGATCCAGAATATGCAGTTATTGGCCGTGTAGCACGTAAAATATGGGCGAAAGCGCTAAAAAATAAATACCGAGCAAATTCTAGAGCCCAGATGTTGAAATATCATATTCAGACCTCGGGTAGATCATTGCATGCTCAGGAAATTGATTTTAATGATATTCGTACAACACTTCAGGCATTATATGCGATCTATGACAATTGTAATTCATTACATACCAATGCTTATGATGAAGCAATTACCACCCCAACAGAAGAATCTGTACGTAGGGCAATGGCAATACAATTGATCATTAATAAAGAACTGGGGCTTGCAAAAAACGAAAACCCAATTCAAGGATCTTTTATTATAGAAGAATTAACAGATCTTGTTGAAGAAGCTGTATTGGTAGAGTTTGACAGAATTACAGAACGAGGAGGAGTGCTTGGGGCGATGGAAACCATGTATCAACGTAGTAAAATACAAGAAGAAAGTTTATACTATGAAACGTTGAAACATAATGGAAAGTTTCCGATTATTGGGGTAAATACATTTTTAAGCTCTAAAGGATCGCCTACGGTAACACCAGGAGAAGTAATTCGTGCAACAGAAGAGGAGAAGCAATATCAAATCAAAATGCTAAACGAATTGCATAAAGGAAATGCTGATTCTACTACAGAACTATTAAAAAACCTACAACAAAAAGCCATCAATAACCAGAATATTTTTGAAGCTTTGATGGAGGTGTGTAAAAAATGTTCTTTAGGCCAGATTACTTCGGCATTATTTGAAGTAGGAGGGCAGTACAGACGAAATATGTAAAACTTTGCCTTTTATAAGCAAAATATAATATAAAAATACATTTAACAAAACCTCACAAATCTTCAAGACTTGTGAGGTTTGCTTCTTTATAGTATCAAGTTAAATCAATTTAAAACTTCATATTGTTTTGGGTTTATTTATAAAAGATTAATAATGATCAAAATTTCAATATCTTTAGGTACAAGTAAATACCTAATCTGTGTTTAGTACCATAGAATATACAGTAACTGCAATTGTATGCCTAATTTCGGCAATAGTGATTCAGCGTATTTTTAGCAAAGAAAAACTTCGTGGAGCCAATAAAAAAGCTATTCATGGGATTAAATGGTTTGGATTGGCAATATTTGTTTGGGGTTTGGGAGCCCTGGTCAACTTAATTATGGTTGAAGTTTTACAATGGCCTTCGACTACTAAAATCCTAATTTATTTTGGTGTACTGGTTTCTTTGGCAAACTCGTTGTTTATTTTACTCTCTCTTCCTTCAATAGAGCATCCTCAAAAACCAGGTATTGTAGTGCGGTTGGTACAACGTTTTAGTGTTCGGGAATTTATCGGACTCTTTTGCGGCGTTTTAGGAATGATCACTTTTGTTTTTATTGCATCTTCCTATGGTAACCCCGAGATTAGTAATAATTTTATTTGGTTGATCGATATCCCTATTTCTATTTTGGTAGCTATTTCGTTGTTGTACGAACTTAATAAAGCTTTTGCGGGTAGGCAGATGCGGTTTATGTATTTACCTACATTTGCATTATTTGTGTTAATTGTGATCGCTGTTTCTCATCGCATAATACCACAGGATAGAGTTTTACAATTTATTGATCAGCAATTTTGGGGAGTATTGGGTAGTATTACTGCTATTTCGTTCAAATTTCTTTTTATCCTTCTGTTTTCTATTCTTTTATATAGCTGGAAATTTCTTTCAGAAAAAGAACAACAGCAAAACCTGGCTCAAAAACTAGAAATTCAAAAAGCAAAACTCGAAAAAGAAAACGAACAATTACAAATAGCAAATGAGAGCCATTTAGATACGATCAAGACATTAAAAACTAACCTAAAAACGATAAAAGCCACCTCAAAAATAGAGCTTTCTGATAGACAAAAAGAAGTTTTAGGGTATTTGGCGTATTATGGTAACTATAAATCATATACAGAAATTGCACACGAAATGCACATTAGTACAGATGGGTTTCAGACGCATATTCATCAAATAAAAAAGATGCTTAACATAAGTGGGGCAGGAGGTAAAGAACAATTGATTGCTTTTGCAAAGGCTAATAGTTTTCTTCAGTATACTTCACTAAAAGATGATGCGTAACCGTATGCTTAACCATTCTGGTCGTAAATTTTGAACACTACTTAACCTTTTATGGTTTGAGTTTTTAGAGCAATTTGCTTTAAAAATTTTAGTATGTTATTTCCTTGTATTATTTCTGAACAAAATTTAGATGAAAATATCAATCGTGTTTTTGGTGATGCTACCAGTTGGTTTGTCGATGCAATTTTAGCAGAAATCCCTATAACGGAAACTGTAGGAGTTCCTTGGGTAGTTGTAGTATTGCTATTAGGAGCTGGATATTTTACATTATATTTTAAGTTCATTAATGTAAGAAGTTTTTATACCGCAATACAAGTAGTTCGAGGAAAGTATGATGCCCTCGAGAATTTGGATAAGGAAGAGGCAGATGAATTATCTTCTGAAAGCATTTCGGTAGAAGAAAAAAATAGGGATACTAATGTAAACGGAGAAGTTAGTCATTTTCAGGCATTAACTACAGCTGTTTCGGCTACAGTAGGTCTGGGTAATATTGCAGGTGTTGCAATTGCCTTGTCTATTGGTGGTGCCGGAGCAACACTCTGGATGATTATTATTGGGGTATTAGGGATGTCTTCAAAATTCGTAGAATGTACATTGGGAGTTAAATACAGGGAGGTAGATAGTGACGGGAAAATTTTTGGAGGTCCTATGTATTATTTGACCAAAGGTTTAGGAGAAAAAGGCTACGCCAAATTTGGTAAGGTGCTATCTGTAATTTTTGCTGTAATGTGTATAGGAGGATCGTTTGGTGGTGGTAATATGTTTCAGGTAAATCAGGCATTCAAATTGTTTGACCATGTGATAATTTCGGATAACTCAATGTTACATGGGCAAGGTTGGGTGTTTGGAGTTATCATGGCAATATTAGTAGGTGTTGTTATTATTGGCGGAATCAAAAAAATAGCTAGTGTAACCGATAAGATTGTGCCCTTTATGGTATTGATTTATATCACAGCAGTTTTAACAGTTTTAGTGTTGTACAGTTCAGCGATTCCGGCTGCATTTAGCGCAATTTGGGAAGGTGCTTTTCATCCTGAAGGAGTGATGGGTGGTTTTATAGGAGTATTGGTACAAGGATTTAGACGAGGAGCTTTTAGCAATGAAGCAGGAGTTGGTAGTGCTTCAATAGCGCATAGTGCAGTAAAAACACGTTTTCCTGCAAGCGAAGGACTAGTGGCATTGCTCGAACCTTTTATCGATACTGTAGTTGTGTGTACAATGACTGCTTTGGTGTTAATCATAACCGGGCAGGTAGATACAAGTACCAAAATTGATTTTGAACAAGGAGTCCTTCTTACTGCCTCTGCATTAGAGAGTGGTGTTTCATGGTTTCCATATCTCCTAACGATTGCAGTATTACTTTTTGCTTTCTCTTCTATGATTTCATGGTCGTACTATGGATACCAGGCCTGGAGCTATCTTTTTGGAAGAAGCAAACGTACAGAATACCTGTATAAATCTATTTTTTGCTGCTTTACAGTAGTAGGTGCTGCAGCTACACTAAATGCAGTTACAGATTTTAGTGATGCTATGATTTTTGCGATGATGGTACCCAATATGATAGGCCTATTTTTATTAAGTTCTAAAGTGAAAGATGAATTAAAACGTTACAAAAAGAGTATTTCCAGAAGGGATTAAGTAATACTATAAAATGAAAAAAAGTAAAATCTATAAAGAGAAAATTTTATAAACTCATCATCCAGGAACGTTGTAGATGTTTAAATTTTCTAAGCTCTTTACGCAATAGAATTAAGAATTCTTTTCCGTTACTTTCAGATTGTTCAAGACGCTCACAATTTTTATAAAGCCTATTGGTAATATGTATCAGAGAAGTAGCATGTCTTATACGCTCATCCTGAAAGATTTGATTTTCGGCTGTAATTATTTTAGGGGCTAGTGCATCTGATTGTCTTATGATGTCACCAGTAAAATAAATATGAGGATGCTCACTCCCATTATTTTGTAATGGAGCTAAATCATGAACAAGGTAATTTGAAATACTTCTCGAGAGTGTAAATATCTCAAGAGCCTTCTTGTATAACCTTTTATTTCGGGGCTGTAATCTCATATCAATTTGTTACACCAAAAATAATGTTATTTTTAATATTTTTTCTTTATTATTTAAAGTTAAATAGTTAATTTACATTAGTAATTAAGGACTTTTGTTGCTTTTTACTTAAAAGTGAAATTTTTATACTCGAAATAATAATTAAAAAGATGAGGTGTATGTAATATATAGTGTAAAAGTTTAAATCACTTTAATCATTAAAAAATTGAAAAATACCGTAATGAAAATAGATGCTATAAACTGGGATATTTTAAAGTGTTTACAACAAAATGCAAGACTGTCTAATACAGAAATAGGGCGAAAAGTAGGTTTGAGTTCTCCTGCGGTTGCCGAAAGGATCAAAAAAATGGAAGATTATGGGATTTTAAAAGGATATATCGCTGATGTCTCATATACTAAAACAGGATATCAATTAAAAGCAATAATTACACTACGAGCATTTATGGGAAGATTAAAGCCATTTTTGATAAAGGTATCAGAATTTAAGGAAGTCATGAATTGTTATCGAATCACAGGTAACGAAAATATAATTATGGAAGTAGTGTTAAGAGACCAAATACATTTACAAGAATTTATAGATAGGTTGATCACTTATGGAGAAGTCAAAACACATATTATACTATCAAATCTTATAGAGAATAATCCAATTACGGGGCATATCGAATTTGGAGAACTGGATGTCTAATTTATGGCATAAGATTTGATTATATGTATATTAAAGAACAATCTTTATCTTGTGTGAGGACATTAGTTTGGGGAGCTAAAGAGAGTACAGGGAAAAGATGAAAAACGTCTGAATGCATTCAGACGTTTTTTTATGATACCAAACCAGATTTCATTAGATTTATGAAATAATAAAGAAAATTGCAAAATATGTAGATAAAAACACTATTAAGTGGTATATTTTTTGTGCTGTTTAGTTATAAATTCATTGCGTTGTGTCAATATTGTTTCTCAAAAAACACCTCTTTTTTATTATACTTAGCCTAAGCTTAATAAGTTATGGGCAAAATACACTAACACTTAGAAAAGGTGCTGTTATAGATTCTTTGGTTATTCTTTCGACAGGTAATCATTTTAGTATTTATTTACCCAAATCTTTTGATTTAAATAGAAGTTGGCCCTTGCTGCTGGGGTTTGATAGTTCTGGAAATACAGGAAAAACCATACACTTATATAGAGAAGCAGCAGAAGAACAAGGGTATATTGTTGCGATTAGTAATTTCCTAGAAGAGCAAGAAGCACAAAAAAAGGTAGAATATGTATCAGATTTTATGAACCATATTTTTTCTCTTTTTCCGATTCAAAAAGGAAGAATCTATATTGCAGGGGTACAAGAAGATGCAAAGCTAGCAAGTTTACTGGCTGCTTTATACCCTAATGAAGTGTTTGGAGTAATTGCAATAGAGGATACGTATTTCTACGATTCGAGAATAAGAGTCAAAAAAAACTTTTCTTATCGAGGTATTGTAAGTATTGATAATCATAAGTATCAGGATTTTTTCAATATTAAAAAGTACTTAAAAAGCAAAGCGGTTCCTGCCGATGTCTATGTATATGAAAAAGATGCTGGATCACTGCCCAATAAACAGATTAAAAAAGCACTTTCTGACTTTACATTACTAGCTATGAATAAGGGAAGAATGCCAAAAGATTCTATTTGGGTTCGGGATTTATTTCACAAAGAAATAAAACAAGTAGAATCGTATCTGGATCAAGGTAAGTTTTTAAAAGCATTAGATGAAGTAAAACGTATGCAACTTAAATATGGTGTTTTTTTTAATACTAATGATCTAAAAGAAAAACAGAAAGAAATTAGAAAAACCAAAGAGTATAAGCAACAGAAACGACTGGAAACAAAATATCTGAACAAAGAAAATTTTCTTAGAGAGACATATTTATTTTCTATAGAAGAAGATCTTGAAGTAAAAAATTTTGAAAATTTAGGATGGTGGAAATATCAAATGTCAGAATTAGATACCTTGATTTTAGGAAAAGAAAAACTTGCTCGTCATATCGCTTATAGAATGAAAGGGTATGTGAAATATCTGGTTGATAGTTATAAAAAGCAACTTCTTAAAGAAGAAGAAAATCTGGAAGAAAATTTATTTCTTAACATTTTAAGCACATTAGTCGATAAAAAAGATTTTGAATCGTATCGAAAAGTGATTTCATTAAGTGCCCGGGATCAGGATAATGAAACCGCTTTATTTTATTTAGAGCAAATGTTGAAGAATGGATATAAAGATCTAAACGCATTATACACTATAGAAGGCACATTGGCTTTGAAGATGTCTGAAAAGTATAATAAATTAATAAAAAAATACCTTGGAAATTCTAAATACTTCTTTTCAGAATAAATTGAAATCATAAAATTTTGTGTATTTCATCGAATTTATATGTTTTTTGTCGTTGTTTTTTTGGTGTTTATGATTTTTTTACATTATATTTACAATAGTAAAAAATACTTGATGTGTCATCCAGAATTAACATTTTAAACTGTATGACGATACGGATTTAAAATATTAGTTTGGAATACATCAGGGATAAATTAAGTGTGAGGACATTAGTCTAAAGACCCCGAATCTTGAAGCTAAAGAGAGTACGTAATTTTCCCTAAATACTGAAAGCGATCTGAACAAGGTCGCTTTCATTATTTTTATTTATTAATTACCAGATGGGGTACCTTTTCCAGATTCCAATCAATCACTAGTCCCTCTGCAAGTGACCTTGCAATTTCTGCGCCATATAAGTATTCACATAAATATAATGCAGCTTCAAAACTTTTGGCACCTCCGGCAGAAGTTATATACTTTTTGTCATGTACAAATAAGACTTCTTTTCTAATATCCAGATTGGGAAACGTACTACGCATTTGATCAATGTCACCAGGAAAAGTAGTAGATACTACATCATCAAGTACTCCAGCTTTGGCAAGAACAAATGCACCATCACAATGTGAGGTCATAAATAAGGCAGTTTTATCAACTTGCTTTACAAAATCAATCATCGCTTTATTGTCTAAGTCAGTATCTAAATGGTGCTCGGCACTAGGAACTACCAAAATATCTATTTGAGGCAAAGAATCTTTTACATAATTATAATCAGGTATAATTTTTATACCTTCAAATGTAGTTATTGAGTGATCTGTATTTGCAACCGTAAAAACATTCATTTGCTTTATGTTTTTACGATATTGAGTGTGTTGAAAAATATCGAAGGGTGCCATAAATTCAGTATTATAGGTTCCATCCATAATGAGAAAAGCAACATTATATCGATTAGGTTCTAGCGTAGGAAAATTCTTTTTTTCTTCTATTGGTTCTGTTTTTACAATATTGGGTTGTTTCTCTTGCTGTTGGGTACAGCTATAAATTAGTATAATACAAAAGATAAAAAAGAAATTTTTCATTGCTATGAGTTTTATAAATAATGGTTAACCAGATGTTTTTTCCTGATTAAGTTTTCGTTTTACGATATATAATAAAAATGTTCCTAAAGCGGCAATCAAGGTCATAAAAACCCAGGTATTTTCAAATCCAAAATTATTTATGAATTGCATTCCAGAATTATGACCAAAGATATGAGCAAGAGAAAAAGACATACTATACAGTCCCATATATGCACCTTGTCTTCCTTTTTTTGATCTGTCTAAGGCAAAAGCGTTCCCAAAAGGAAATGCGACCATCTCCCCAAGTGTGGCGATAATCATTCCGATAACCAAAACTCCAGCCCAGGGAGTAATTAATAAAAGCAGAAAACTTATACCTGTTAGAACAAACCCACCAATAACATTCCCTATTTTAGTTAATTTTGTCTTTTCGAGATATGCTATTAATGGCATTTCAAAGAAAAATATCAAGGCACCATTTAAAGCAAGTAATAATCCGATTTTTTGTTCAGATAGTTGGTGTATTTCTTTATAATATAATGGAATTGTAGAAAAGTACTGAACAAATATAAATCCAAACAAAGCCAATGCTATTAAAAACAAGACATAAACACCATCCTTATGAGCGCTTATCGGATTTTCTACGACAACCTCTTTGTCCTGTATTTTTGCTTTTTTGGGGTGTAATGTTTGTATCATTACTAATCCGGCTATAATACAAGTAATTCCGTCTACCCAAAATAAACCATAATACCCTATAGATGCTATAATTAGTCCACCAATTGCAGGGCCAGCAGAGAAGCCTAGATTAATTGCTAGTCGAATAAAAGTTAATGATCTGGTTTTATTCTCTGGTTTGCTATAGGCACTTAATGCTACAAAAAAAGCAGGTCTTGCCATATCTGCAATTGCAATTAGAACAAAGAAACCGACGCAAATACTCCAGAAGCTAGTGAAATATTGGATGACTATAAATGAGACACCTGTTAATAACAAAGAAATAAGTATGACCTTATAATAACCAATTTGATCACTTAGTTTACCTCCTAACCAGGCGCCTAAAAAAGAACCTAATCCATAACTGGTCATAATCCAACCTACTTGTTGTAACGAAAAATTCAAGTCATCAGTTAAGTATAGAGATAAAAAGGGGATGACCATTGCCCCGGCTCTATTGATTAGAGTGATCAAAGCTAGCCACCACACCTCTTTTGATAGCCCAGAAAAAGAGTTGAAATAATGAAGTAAAAGTTTTAGCAATGTATTTGTGATTTGTATTAGACTTCCAATTAATAGATAAAAGTAGTTTTTTATCTATTATTTAGGTATAATTTTATTAAAATTAATTAGTTAACTAATTGTAAATTGTACTTTTGCAAAAAAAAGAGGAAGTGTTTAAAATATCAATTTTATTTGTGTTTTTTATTGGGAATATAATTGCTCAGGATTCTATAGCAATAGAAAGAATATTGTCTTTTCAGGAAGAACTTAACAAGGATTTTGCTTCTGAAGAAACTTCACCTTTAACTTCAAAAGATTTAGAACGTTTTAAAACACTCGATTTTTTTGAAATCAATACTTCTTTTTGTATCCGTGCAAAATTTGTTCGTACACCATATGAAACGCCTTTTGTGATGAAAACCACAACAGGTAGAGAGCCTATATATGTCAAATATGGGGAGGCACATTTTATACTCCAGAAAAAAACTTATGTATTGCAGATATATCAAAATCAAGGATTAAAAACTCAACCAGAATTTGAAGATTATTTATTCCTCCCTTTTACAGACTTAACTAATGGAGAATCAAGTTATGAAGGAGGACGTTTTATAGATCTAAAAATCCCTAAAAGCGACTATATTATTATTGATTTTAATACTTCGTATAATCCATATTGTGCATATAATGACAGGTATTCTTGTCCAATACCTCCAGAAGCAAATCACCTTGATGTAAAAATTCCTGTTGGTGTTAAGGCATATAAAAAATATCCAGAGAATAAATAAAAAAAACGTTCTGAGCAATCAGAACGCTTTTGTTTTATAAAATAGACATGTTAAAATTTGTATATAGCTCCTAATACAAAAGAAGAAAGACTTTTTGTAGCCTCTCTGTTTTTATCTATAAATGAATCTTCAGAAGTAGCATCGATTCTTAATTCTGGTTTAAGTGTTAATTCTCCAATCGTATAGTTTCCTGTAAGGGTAGCTGTAATAATGTTTCCATCACCTTGTTCGTCTAATCCGATTACATCTGTTAACCCGCCATTATAAACCGAGAAATATTCTCCTCGTATTCCTATAGCGAATTTTTTGGATGCTTTGTATTGAGGGTATAGTGCTACTCCGTAAAATCCAGAAGCATCTCCATTTTCCTGTGGTTCTGTAGATACATACGTTGTATTTGCGCCGAGATAAAAATCTTGTGTCAGATCCCATCCTGTACTAAGATCTATCTGAAAAGTAGGGCCTACTTCTCCTGGTTCTCCTTCGTTACCATATCTAAAGTTAAGAAAAGCACTACCATTATCCAGGGTATATCCTATTTGTGCACCAGCGATATAGGTGTCAAACGGGTTGTTTTCGGTATAATCACTAGGATTCATTACAGCAAGCATAGCAGACCATTTGTCACTTATGGCAATATCTGCTTTTAAACCAGTGTGAGATAAAGGGCCATAGGTAAACATATATGAAGTAGAATAATTGAAATTTTCTGTTGGTGAAATCATTTCATATCCTATAAAAGTATTAAAATTACCAAAGGTGAGCTTAACACTTTCGGTCACATTCCAGTAGATAAATAGCTGGTTAATCATTTGAGCAGAATCATCAGAATTAAATACAGCATCTTCGCCTCTGGGCCCAAAGACAAGATCAGCTACAAATCCAACTTTTTTGCCTTCATACCCCAAAATAGCATTAGCCATACCTAATGCAAAACCACTTTCGTCTACAAAAAAAGTTTTTGGAGCTACCGAATTGTCGTTAGGAGCGGCAAAATTATACCTGTAGTACCCATCAATAGATCCCGATAAGTTTATTTTAGACAATAATTTACCTAGTGTTGATTTTGGTTTTTCTTCCTGACTAGTGGCATTAAAGCTCAAAAGAAATAAAGCAAGGAGAGCTATTTTTTTTAAAAATTCTGTAGTAATCTTTACTTTCATAATTAATTATAATTGTTGTAATTGTTTTTTGATTAAGGGTGTAAAACTATGTAAAAGAATTTGAACCCGAAAGGATAAAGTTGTAAGTGTCTTTACTAAGAAAAGTGTTCATAGCGTGAATAAAAAAAATGCTCTGTTTACTCTACTCAGAACACTTTTTCTTTATAAATATATATTAAAATTTGTATACTGCACCTAACACAAAAGAAGAGAGACTTTTTGTAGCCTCTCTGTTCTTATCTATAGAAATCTTCAGAAATAATATCAATTCTTAATTCTGGTTTAATCGTTAATTCTCTAATAGTATAATTTCTTGTAAGGGTAGCTGTAATAACATCTCTATCACCTTGTGTGTCTAACCCAATTACATCTGTTAACACGCTATTATACACCGAGAAGTATTCTCCTCGTATTCCTAAAAGCGATTTTTCTTCAGTTATTTTACTATAAACATCCCTAAAAATATGAAAAGAACCCCAGCAACAAACGATCCTATAGCGTAGATCATGAAATTGATAAAATCTCCTGATTTTAGTAATACATGATTTTCATAAGCAAATGTAGAAAAGGTAGTAAATCCCCCGCAAAAACCAGTTGCCAAAAAGGTAACTGTGTTTTGTGATATTACATTGTTTTTAAGAGCAAGCCCGAGAATAACCCCAATAAAGAGACTCCCTAAAATATTAGCTGTAAAGGTGCCGTATGGGATTCCTGTAGAAGAACTATTAAGGTATTTACTTATGAGATAACGTGCTATGCTACCTGTGCCTCCTCCAATAAATACCAAGAATATTTGTTTCACACGTTTAAATTTTAGTAATTATCTAAAAATAAATTAATTATAAAATTGAGAACGTGTGTAACCACTCCGTTCTCACATTAAGAAATTTAAACATCATCTTTTGTGAAGAAATTTTTAATTTTCTTAATGTTCGTTTCATCTGTTTTATCTATTGTTTTTTAATAGCAAGGCAAGTATTGATGTGATGTGTTTTTGATAGAGTTTCTAATGATCTACTATCCAACTAGATCGATTTGTATATAAACTGCATTCTATGATTTAATAGAATGCAGTTTATAAGTATTATTTTATTGGAATATAAATTTCGGTAACCCACTCAGCAGGATTTGGTTGTAATGTCGGTTCTACCCGATATACTTCAAAAGCTGCAGATTCAGTATTGGGCTCTAAGTTATTTTCTGCAATATATTTATAACCAGCTTCCCATGCTTCTTTTAGATTATTGTAATCTCCTTTAAGTGTGGTTTTAACCACTTTCTGTCTTGGTAAAAAATCACAAAGAATAGCGCTTTCTTTTGGAGTAACTACTTTATCTCTGGTTGGTATTGCAGTAGAGAAAATTGCGGTTCCCTGTTCTTCATTATACTCGTTATATAGTGTAAATGGCATCCCTGTTCGCGGAAGATTGTTCTGCTTCATATACGTATCTACTGCAGGGATCATTTCCTTCATTTTTTCAGGAATTACAGCTATTGAAGAAGCAGTAGCGCTGTACATATAAAAACCACCTCCATGTTCTGTAACCCCATCTACATGAACTGTATATTTTTTCATTTTTTCATCAGTAAATGCATCGAGTTTTTCGAGACCACGAGCATACATAGGTTTTAGCATTTTCGATATGCTACTATCCTGGGTAGCCCAAAATGCTTTTTCCATAAAAGATTGTTCCCCTTTCATCCCCCAGGTTACTTTAGTCTTTTTATCTTCAATTTTTTCAAATTTCCAGTACACATCACTTTTACTTTCACCCATAGGAGTGATAAATGTAATTTTTTGATCTATGCTGGTAAACGGAGAAGTTTTTATGGTTTCCATTTTACCATCTCCTTCTGTTTCACTTTTCCAGCTATAGGATGCACCTTCACCACTCGTTTTTTCTGGATATTCCATAATGAAATCATCAGACTCATCCATCCAGGGGCCCCATTTATCCCAGGTTCTATACTCATTAATTGTAGTAAATAACAATTCATCAGGAGCATCGATTACTCTACTTTCTTCTACTTGAAACTTACCGTCTATGGTAGCAACATAAACAGCTCCGCCAATTATTACTAATAATAATAGAAAAAATAAATATTTTACTATTTTCATGTTAGTTAGTTTAGATTGTTTGGTCAGCTAATATAAACAATTTTAACATCCTTTTATTTTGTTACATTTGTCAAAACAATAAAATAAAATAAATGAAACTCGATAGAATATTATTTTTTATAGCGATCACTAGTTTAATGATTGCTTGTAAAAAGGATCAAAGTGTTAAGGATCAAATTGATCAACAGGAACAAAATCAGGAGGTAACAGAAGAAAAGTTTGATTATGTTGTAGAGCAATTTGCAGATCTTAAAATTTTAAGATACCAGATACCAGGTTGGGATAATCTTACTTTGAAAGAGCAAAAATTAGTGTATTATCTTACACAAGCTGGATTAAGTGGAAGAGATATTATGTGGGATCAGAATTACCGCTATAATCTTACTATTAGAAAAGCGTTAGAAAAAATCTATACTTCTTATGAAGGAAATAAGAGTGATACAAACTGGAAAGCTTTTGAGACGTATCTAAAACGAGTTTGGTTCTCTAATGGGATTCATCACCACTACAGTAATGATAAGATCAAGCCAGAATTTAGCCAGGATTATTTTAGCTCTCTTCTTGCAGCTACGGGTACAGAAGTTTCTAAAGAGGTATATGAAGTGATTTTTAATGATCAAGATGCAAAAAAAGTAAACCAGGCAAAAGGAATAGATAATGTAGCACAATCTGCAGTTAATTTTTATGGACCTGGCGTTACCAATAACGATGTTACATCGTTTTATAGTAAAATGAAATCTCCAAATAAGGAGAAACCTTTATCCTTTGGTTTAAACTCTCAATTGGTAAAAGAGAATGGAGAGTTAAAAGAACGCGTATATAAATCAGGAGGGTTGTATGGATCTGCAATCGACGAAATTATAAAATGGTTAGAAAAAGCAAAAGAGGTAGCAGAAAATAAAGCTCAGGGAGATGCTATAGGATTATTGATTGAATATTATAAAACAGGAAATTTACAAACCTGGGATGATTATAATGTGGCATGGACAGCAGCTACCGATGGTAATATCGATTACATCAATAGTTTTATTGAAGTGTATAATGATCCATTAGGGTATAGAGGTTCTTATGAAACAATTGTACAGATCAAGGATTTTGATATGTCTAAAAAAATGTCTGTACTATCAGAAAATGCACAGTGGTTTGAAGACAATTCTCCATTAATGGATGCCCATAAAAAGGATAGTGTGGTAGGAGTTTCGTATAAAGTAGTAGCTGTTGCCGGAGAAGCAGGAGATGCATCGCCAAGTACACCTATAGGAGTAAACCTTCCTAATGCGAACTGGATTAGAGCTGCTGTAGGTTCTAAGTCTGTTTCTTTAGGAAATATCATTGAAGCCTATAATAATGCTGGTGGATCGGGACGTTTAAAAGAATTTGCGCATGATGATGATGAGTTCGAACTAGAAGAAAAATATGGACAACTAGCAGATAAATTACATACAGCATTACACGAAGTAGTGGGTCATGCATCGGGAAAATTAAATCCTGGCGTAGGTGAAACTAAAGAAACATTAAAGAACTATGCTTCTACTATGGAAGAAGGTCGTGCTGATTTAGTTGGATTATACTACTTAATGGATCCAAAATTACAAGAACTAGGATTGGTTGAAGATTGGGAAAAGACAGGTAAAGCTGCTTATGATGGATATATTAGAAATGGATTAATGACACAATTGATTCGTTTAAACCTGGGGGATGACGTAGAAGAAGCGCATATGAGAAACCGACAGTGGGTGAGTGCATGGGCTTTTGAACAAGGAAAGAAAGATAATGTAATAGAAAAAGTAAGTAGAGAAGGAAAAACCTACTATAATATTAATGATTATGCTAAGTTGCGCGAAATTTTTGGACGTTTATTAAGAGAGGCACAACGTATCAAATCTGAAGGAGATTATAAAGCAGCAGAAGAATTGGTAGAAGGATATGGTGTAAAAGTTGATCAGGCATTGCATGCAGAAGTATTAGAACGTAATAAACAATTTACATCTGCACCGTATAGTGGTTTTGTAAATCCTGTTTTAGTACCTCAAACCAATGAGGCAGATGAGATTACAGGTTTTGAAATATTTCAACCTAAAACCTTTGAAGAGCAAATGTTATGGTACAGTAAGAATTATAACTTCTTGCCAGAGGTAAATTAACCTTTTTGAATAATAATAGGAATGTCCTTTCAAAATCGTGTTTTTGGAAGGACGTTTTGATGAAAAAAAGTATAATTAATAAGTGTCTATTTCGTTTTCCAGAAATTCAGGTTCTCCAAAGTAAAATAGTTCACTTTTTTTAATAGCTATTTCGGGCGAAGCAAAATCCATGGAATCCATTGCTTTTGTTCTAAAAACTGGAGGTAAAATAAATCTATTTCTTATTTTAGATACCTTAAACAAAGGTGTTAATCCTTTTTGTGCAATGATTTTTGTAGATAGGTCTTTTGAAAAAGAAAGCTGAAAATTCAATTCTGCGTCGGCTATGTCAAGTTGTTTGCTTCCTATATCTCCAGCGACTTTTAAATCAATTTTGGCTTCTTTAGAGCTAGAAATCAAAATACTTGCACTTTCTGATTCTACAAGCTCAGTAATTATCGCCCAATCTTTGTTCCATTTTCCTTTTTTGTAGAGTTCCAAAACTTCTTCTCCAAGTTTGATTTGATTTTTGATTGAAGGTGTAGTAGTATTATTAGCTTTAAAGAGAATAGAATTTTCTTTTGAGAAATTAGCAGATATTCCTGCGTCTATATTAGATAAAGAACTTCCTTCTGGAGAAACAGCACCTGATAATTTTGTTATAATCGAAACACCCCCTTTAGAGGCATACTCTAAATCAGCAGGTGTTTTATCTATTTCAATTTCAAAATTGATACCATGTTCTTCTAAGTTTCCAATTTTAGTAAATTCTTTGCCCTTCAATACCCCAATATCCCCTAATGTAAAAGGTGTTCCCGGTAACCAAGCAGCTAGATATCTGAATTGTTGGTACATTTCTTTTGTATAAATCTTCCTTGTTTTCATGATATAACTTTTTAAGATTTATATCAAATCTACCTCACAATCAAGCACGAAAAAATACCCATAGCAGGGTATATTTATCTTCTAAAGGAAGGGGTATCTAAAAATCATATTTTTTTTCTATAGCATAGCGTAATAATTCTCCTTTACCATGAAGACCTAGTTTACGTATGATGTTTTTACGGTGGGTTTCTACAGTAGACACCGAGTTAAAACGAATGGTGGCGATCTCTGATGAGGTCTTTCCCTGCCCGATGAGTGTTAGGATTTCCCGTTCACTTTTTGATAACAATTGCTTTTTGGGAGCTTGTTTAGCATCTTTAGAAAATAATGATGGATCAATATCAGCATCAAAATAGGTCTCTCCTTTTGCTACGTGCTGTATTGCTGTTAATACTTCTTCCAAGGGTGAGTTTTTAAGCAAATATCCAGAAGCTCCTGCTTCGATCATTTGTCGAACAGCATCTTCCTGATCAAACATAGAAAACGCAATTACTTTGGTATGAGGGAATTCTTTTTTTATGATTTTAGTAGCAGCAATGCCGTCAATTTTAGGCATTCTGATATCGGTAAGTACAACTTTTGGTTGTTTTCTTCTTACTATATTGAGTAGCTCTTCTCCGTCATTTGCCATACCAACAATACTAATTTCTTCTTCATACCGAAGAAGAAGTTCGACGCCATCAATAAGAGATTGGTGATCTTCTGCAATTGCTATAGTGATCATATGGGTATATTTATAATGATGTTAGTTCCTTTTTCTATAGTAGAATCAATCTCAAAGGTTCCTTGTAGATGTTCTACACGTTTTTCGATGCTTCTTAACCCCATTCCTTCTTTTTTAGGTAATACGCTGGCATTAAAACCTTTGCCGTTATCCTCTATGATGATGTTTAGAAGGGAATCGTGATTGGTTAAAGAAATATGTATTTCTGAAGCTTCGGCATGTTTAATAGCATTGGTGATAAGCTCTTGTATCATTCTGAAAATTGAAATTTCTAATGCATTGTCTAATCGCTCTCCAAGCCCATAATCCTGTACTTCGATATGTAATTTACCTCTGTTAGATGCTTTTTCAGCAAGTTTTTTAACTGCAGGTAGTAATCCTTGATTAGCCATAACTCCACTATTTTTTTCATGAGCTATAGTACGTACTTTTTGATAAGCTTCATCTAATAGCGCATTCGTTTTGGTATATAATTCTTCTATATGTTCAATTTTAGCATTGTCTTTATTATGTCGCAAATGCTGAAAATGAAGTTTAACCGTGGCAAGTGTGCTTCCCAGATTATCATGTAATTCGTTAGCCAAACGCTGCCGTTCTTTCTCCTGCCCGGATATCATAGCATCGATAGCGGCAAGTTCTTGTTCTTTAAGTAGTTTTTCTGTTTTTCGGATTTGTATTTCTCGTTCTTGTTCTGCAATACGTTGTTTGCGTTTGATATTTTTATATACGAGGAATACAAATATTGAGCCTACAAGGATAAGAGAAAGCGATCCTATTAGCAGGTTTCCATTTTTAATTCTTTTTGCCTCTATTTCTAAGTTATCAGCTCTTAATTTTTCGTTGTCATATTGCTCTTTTATTTTAGAAATGCTAATATTTTGTTTCGTAAGATTTATACTATCTTTAATTTTATCATGTTTCAATAGATGAAAATATGAATTTTTAAAATCATTGATTTCTTTGTAACAATCTTGAAGGTGGTGATATAATAATCTTTTTTTATTCAATGGATACTTTTTAATAGCTAAAGAATCAGCCTTAAGGTAAATTTGTATTGCTTTGATATAGTTATTATCAGCTTTGTAGCTATTACCAATGTTTAATTGTATATTCCATTGAGTATCAATATCTCCTATTTGAGAAGAAATTTCAAGCCCTTTGTTTAAAAAATATCTTGCAGAATCTGTTTTGTTCATTCTATTAAGGTATAATAGCCCAATATTAGCATAGGTTCCCGCAACTCTTTTTTTATTATTAGATTTCTTATGATAGTATATAGCATCGTAAAAATACTTTTTTGGTATAGAGGGATTACTATCTGTAAAAGTTCTAACAGCATATATATGTGATAATTTGGCTAACAATGTTGGGTTGTTACTTTTTTTAGCATGAATTTCAAAGTTTTTGAAAAAAACCTCTTTGTCAATGTTTATTTGGAGTTGGCTATCGAGTAGATCATAGATCTTTAGATTAGTTTCTGCTATTTTACTTTCTTTTTTTTGACTAATAAATCCATCTAATGCTTTATTATAAAAAATAAAAGCAGAATCCTCTTTATTAAGGTTTTCATAAGCCAAAGCTATTTCACTATAAACTAGATTTTTGTTTAGAATAGCATTAGATTCATTGGCTTGCCAATATTTTATGGTGTTGCGATATTGTTTGTTAGAATTAAGTAATTTTAATTTATTAAATAAGGAAATCTCCTGAGCAAAAAAAATATTACTCAGGAGATTAAATAGTATTATGACTACTTTTTTAATCACCTGTAATCACACCTCCTCCTTCTTCTTTAGGTTTGAATTTTTCATATTCAGAATCACTAAATTCAGGAAAATGATTTCTTAAATCACATGTTTGATCAATACACCCAATTTGCCCGTATCCTTGAAATAAAGTACATATTTTAAAAAAAAGGTTGTAAATATGATGTTTTTTATAATATTCATCATCATGCAAAATGATGACTTTTAATTTTTTATGTTTATTAAGCCTTTTTTCATTTAAACCATTTATTTTATTAATTTCTATCTTAGCTTCTATGAATGATTGTACTGGGGTTTCTGGAGTCTCTTGACCACTATGTCCATCGAGTAATATTAAAATAGCATTTACTCTAGAGCTAGATACATTAATAACATCAATAATCTTTAGTTCTTTTACGGTTATAGGAATTTCAACATTAATTATATTATTACTGGTTTTAAAATTGTTGAATGAGGGATCTGATAAGCAAAAACGATTATAGTTTCCAGCTCTTCTGCTAGGAGTTAGCCCTATCACTTTTTGTATTGGGGCATATTTAGGGATTAGACCATTTAGTATATTTTGAATTTTTTCAATCTTTTTATACTCTGATAGTTGTTTTTGACTATTTAATAGTTTTTCCTCAATTTTGTGTAACTTTTCTTTATTCTTTTTGAGCAAGTCATGTTTTTCTTGTGTACAGGATACAATGAAAAGAAATAAAAAGAGAAACGTTAATGATTGTATTAATCTTTGTTTCATGTTTTCTAGTTAGTTATTTAGTTACTTCTCAAAACTCTTAAAAAAGGGATCGTTAATCCATACCCAATACAAGGTATTTCATCGTAATGGTTTAAAAAAACAAATGACCGTGGGTTACATACCAATAGGGTAGTAACCAAAATGCAACTATTTTGACAGAATTCTAGGGGTGAATGTGGTTTACTCGCGTTGTAAATACGTTTTTAACGCAAAAAGCAACAAAATAAAGATAATAAAACCAATGAGAATAAAAAGACTACCCTTGTAATATTTGCGATGTAGTTTGATATCTTTTCGATAGCTAAATATCATTAAGATGATAAATGCTACCACAAAAAATCCTGCAAATATTAACTGGCCCTGACTAAACATAAATTGTTATTTTTACGGCAAAGATAATCTATAAAAATATACTGATGAAAGATAAAATTGCTGCGGTACAAGAATTTCATACCTCATTTAAACTAGGATATAAAAACGAACCTATAGCAGATTTAGGAGACGCTAAAAATACACTTCGGTTTAACCTGATGAAAGAGGAGAATGAAGAATATTTTGAGGCCGCTCAAAACGATGATTTAGTAGAGGTAGCTGATGCTTTGGGAGATATGTTGTATATTTTATGTGGGACTATTATTGAGCATGGCATGCAACATAAGATAGAAGAAGTGTTTAACGAGATACAGCGTAGTAATATGAGTAAACTGGGTGAAGATGGGCAACCTATTTATAGAGAGGATGGTAAAGTACTTAAAGGCCCTAATTATTTTAAACCCAATATTAAAGAAATCTTAGATCGATAAATAAGAAAAACTCCCGAAAAATATTTTTCGGGAGTTTTGTTTTTATAAATGGTTGGTGTAATTTCCAGACCTCAGACCTCCAAATTAAACTTTATATCTCCAGCCAAAAGTATCTTCCGCTTTATTATATTGAATATCCATTAGTGCTTTTTTGAAATAAGAAGCATAAGAATTTTCTTGCTTTGCGATTTCGTAATGCTCTCCTTTATATCCAAATGCTTTTACAGGGCTCACCACAGCAGCAGTTCCTGCACCAAAAACTTCTTTTAAATTTCCGTTTTTTGCAGCTTCTACAATTTCGCTAACCTTAACAGGTCGTACATCTACTTTAATGCCTTCTTTTTCGGCAATAGTAATTAAACTTTTACGAGTGACTCCATCAAGAATTCTATCACTAACAGGAGCTGTAAGTAAAGTGTCATTAACTCTAAAGAACACATTCATCGTTCCTGCCTCTTCCATATATTCATGGGTGCTAGCGTCGGTCCATATCACTTGTTGATATCCTTGTTCTTGTGCTAGTTTTGTTGGATAAAATTGCCCTGCATAGTTTCCGGCAGCTTTGGCATATCCAAAACCTCCGTTAGCAGAACGACTAAATTTTTCTGCAATCAATACACTTACATCACCACTATAATAGGATTGTGCAGGTGAACATATGATCATAAATTTATATTCATCTGCTTCAGAAGCAGAAACACTTGCCTGAGTTGCAATCACAAAAGGACGTATGTATAATGAATTTCCGTAACCAGGTTTAATCCATTCATTATCTAATTTTAACAAGGTATTTAGCCCTTCAAAAAAGTAATCTTCAGGAAATTCTGGTATTGCCAAACGTTCTGCAGATATATTGATACGTTTAAAATTTTCATCGGGTCTGAACAAAAAAGTATCTCCATTATCGTCTTTATATGCTTTCATACCTTCAAAAACTGCTTGACCATAATGAAAAACACGAGCAGAAGGCTCCATTGTGAGTGGACCATAAGGAACAATTTCTGGAGTTTGCCATTCTCCATTCACATAATTACAGACAAACATATGATCTGTAAAAATTTTCCCGAAATTAAGATTTTCAAAATCTACTTGCCCGATTTTGGACTCACTTACTTTGTTAATTTTCAAGGATTTAGAAATTGTGTTTTTCATTTGTTTCAGTCGTTTAATTATTTTACGTTACATTGATTAAGAGGTTATGAACGAGTGTAATCACTACATGCTGCGGTAAGAGATTTAAATAGTTACTTTGAAGAAAAGAATATCTAAATTTCTTAATGCTCGCGTTATTTGGTTTATCTTTTAAAAGTTTAATGATAGCAGCAGACTTTTTTTACGGCTTGTTATCATATTCTTTTTCTTTGTCTCAAAACCAAAGGAATACTAACATCCTTTTAATTCACTACAAAAATACCCTTTTCTTGTAAAATAAGAATTTTAAAAATGTTTAATTTTGCAAAACATATAGATAATAAAGGATTATGAAAAAAAATGCACTGTTTTTTGTAGGATTGTTAGTACTAATAGGTTGTAATTCATCGACTAAGACAGAAAACTTTTTTTCTGTTAAGAATATTTCAAGTGAAAATTATAAAAGTTTTGGTGATAAAGTATCTTCAGATCATATATACAATAGAGATGCAATAGCAGAAAAATATGAAAATTTAAAAGCAGGAGATACCATAACAGTTGCTTTTTCGAGTACGGTAAATGCTGTTTGTAAGGCTAAAGGTTGTTGGATGAAAGTAGCTTTGGATGGCGATAAAGAAACTATGGTGAAGTTTAAGGATTATGGCTTCTTTGTACCAAAGGATATAGAAAATGATACTATCATTGTTCAGGGTAAAGCATTTGTAAGCGAGATGTCTGTAGAGGAACAACGCCATTTTGCCAGTGATGCAGGGAAAACCGAAGAAGAAATTGCCAGTATTATAACTCCTAAGAAAACGTATTCTTTTGTAGCAGAAGGTGTTTTGATAAAAGAATAATGCAAGAAGAGATACAACGTAAAATTATTACCACTGCCGATGGTTCAAAAACCATTCATTTGCCAGAATTGAATGAGCATTACCATTCTAAGCATGGTGCAATTAATGAGGCAAAACATGTATTTATTAAAAATGGATTCGATTATATTTTGAGTAAAAATGAGTCTGGTTTGCTGGATATCATGGAGATAGGTTTTGGAACTGGTCTAAATGCTTTTATAACATTTCTTGAAGCAGAAAAAATTAACTTACCAGTTCATTATGTTGGAATAGAAGGATACCCAATAGCGCTACCAGAGGCCAAACTAATGAATTATCCCGAAGTACTTGCTGTAAAAGAGAAACAACAGGTTTTTGATACAATGCACCAATCTTTATGGGAATTATCAGTAGACATTACTTCGAACTTTAAACTCGTTAAGCGTAAGCAATTTTTTGCAGATATAACAGATAAAGGCAGTTTTGATTTAATCTATTTTGATGCTTTTGGAGCTAGGGTGCAACCTGAACTTTGGACAATAGAGATTTTCAGGAAGATGTACCGGGCGCTTCGTTCGAGAGGAGTTTTGGTTACTTATTCGGCCAAAGGTAGTGTAAGGCGTGCAATGCAAGAAGTGGGCTTTGAAGTAGAAAGACTTCCTGGGCCACCAGGAAAAAGAGAAATGCTTAGAGCTACAAAAGTAGAATCATAAGCCTACTTTATTTAGAAGTTATAAGAATACTAAACGTATGTTAAAGCTATAATAAAGAGATAGGTTTTGTTGTAAGCCGGTAGTATTTTGCAGTAAATTAGTTATCCAATAATCACTAAAATTTAGGCATGTGAGAGTTTTAATTACTGGTGCAACAGGTTTAGTAGGTCAGGAAATAGTTCATCTGTGCCATCAATCTGGAATCGAAGTAAACTACCTCACCACTAGTAAAGATAAACTAAGCACTAAAACGAACTATCAGGGTTACTTTTGGGATCCAAAAAAGAGTGAAATCGATACCGATTGTTTTAATGATGTCGAAGTGATTATTAATCTCGTTGGTGCTACTGTTGCAAAACGATGGACATCTTCTTATAAAAAAGAAATATTAGAAAGTAGAACACTTACTGCTTCCCTTATTTTAGAATCATTAAGAAATATCAAACATTCGGTTCGTCATATTGTTTCTGCAAGTGCTATTGGCATATATCCAGATTCTTTTCAGAATTATTATAAGGAAGATGCTCCAGAGCGTGACACTGGGTTTTTAGGGGAAGTAGTTACCCAATGGGAGAATGCCGTCTTACGGTTTAAAACGTTAGATATCGAAGTTAGTTTACTTCGTATTGGATTGGTTTTGTCTGAGAAAGGAGGAGCTTTTCCTAAAATGGTAAAACCTATTCGATTTGGAATGGGAGCTTTTTTTGGAAATGGAAAACAATGGCAAAGCTGGATTCATGTTAATGATCTGGCTCGCATATTTATGTTTGCAATAGAAGAAGAGCTAACAGGGGTTTATAATGCAGTAGCTCCTAATCCTATTTCAAACAAAAAATTAATAAATACAATAGCAAAGAAATTAAATAAAAAAATAATCCTGCCTAATATACCAAGGCTAATGATGAAGTTGTTTCTTGGAGAAATGCATAGCCTTTTGTTTTCTAGTCAACGTGTTAGTAGTAGTAAGATTTCTACTACGGGATTTGATTTTCATTTTGATAATATAGTTTCGGCCGTAGAAATGCTTATTGATAAAGAACTTGGATAAAAAAACCGATACTCTCACAGTACCGGTTTATAATCTTTAAAAAAAACAGAATTAAGCTTTATTAGCTTTAAGACTAATCTTTATTTCGATATCATCATTAATGAATTTATCTCCCAGATTTTCAAAAACCGATTTAGATCCATAATTTACCCCCCATTCTGTGCGATTAATGGTAAATACTTCGGTGTTTAAGGTTATTGTATCACCTTCAACAGAAGTCGTGGCAGGAAATGAAATATTTTTCTTGATACCTTTTATTGTTAAGTTTCCATCAATAAAAGTTTTTCCTTCTTTTTCTGTAACTCCGGTTACGTCAAAAACAGCTTTCGGAAATTTAGCAACATTAAAGAAATGATCTTCTTTTCCTTCCCCCTCCCCTTTAAGATGCCCTTCGAGAGATGCTTTGTCATCTCCTTCAAGATCAGTAACATTTATAGAGGTCATATCAATGATAAAAGACCCACTTGTGATCATTCCTTCTTTGGTTTCAAATGTGCCACTAGCTAGTTTTAATGCCCCATTATGTTTCCCTAAGGGCTTAGATCCAACCCAGTCTATAGAACTTGATGCAACATCCACAGTATACGTAATAGCTTCTGCAGGAGCTTCTTTTACCTCTTCCTGGGTATTGGCATTGGTTTCGTTTTGCTTTTCCCCTTTACAAGAATAAGCAGTTATTAGAAGCACGGTAACAATAAGTATGCTAACAAATTTGATTTTCATAAATATTAGTTTTAGTTAAAAATGATGTCAAAATTATTTTTTTATAGAAAGAATACTCTTAAATATATACTAAAAAAATCCTGTGACATTATGACATTAATTTAAAAATGGCAGTACTTTTGCTAATTCAAAATGAAAACGTATAAAAGGTACGAATTACATGAGTAAGAAAAATAAAAAGACTGAAGATGTAAAAGATCAAGTAGAAGAAGTACTTGATGCTCCTGTTAAAGAGACAGAGAAAGAAGAGGTAGTAGGTACAGAAACACTACTAAAAGAAGAACTTGAAAAGGAAAAAGATAAGTTCTTAAGACTTTTTGCTGAGTTTGAAAATTATAAAAAAAGAACCTCTAAAGAACGATTAGAATTGTTTAAAACTGCAAGTCAGGATGTTATACAGTCGATGTTACCTGTACTAGATGATTTTGATCGCGCATTAAAAGAAATTGAGAAATCAGAAGATACAGCACTTATTGAAGGCGTAGAGCTAATCCATAACAAACTGAAGGAAACTTTGAAAAGTAAAGGTTTATCCGAAGTAGAGGTGTCTGTGGGAGATGTTTTTAATGCCGATGATCACGAGGCAATTACTCAAATACCTGCTCCAAATGATGATCTAAAAGGAAAGATTGTAGACGTTATAGAAAAAGGATATAAGTTGGGAGAGAAAGTGATTCGTTTCCCAAAAGTTGTGACTGGTCAATAAGAAATTATGAAAGAAGATTTTTATGACATATTAGGTGTTAGCAAAAATGCTACAGATGCAGAAATAAAAAAAGCGTATCGTAAGAAAGCTATAGAATATCATCCGGATAAAAACCCAGGAGATAAGACTGCCGAAGAAAAATTTAAAAAAGCTGCAGAGGCATATGAGGTTTTAAGTGATTCTGATAAAAAGGCACGTTATGACCAGTATGGGCATCAGGCTTTTGAAGGTGGTGGATTTGGCGGTGGCGGAATGAATATGGATGATATATTTAGCCAGTTTGGTGATATTTTTGGTGGTGGATTTGGAGGCTTTAGTGGTTTTGGCGGCGGTGGAAGACAACGCAGAGCCAAAGGAAGTAATCTTCGTATTCGTGTTAAACTTACATTAGAGGAAATTGCAAATGGTGTTGAAAAGAAGATTAAGGTAAAACGAAAAATTCAAGCACCGGGTACTACCTATAAAACGTGTAGTACATGTAATGGAGCTGGACAAGTAACCAGAATTACTAATACTATATTAGGAAGAATGCAAACGTCTTCTCCTTGCCCTGCTTGTGGTGGAGCTGGCCAGGCGATAGATCACAGGCCTGCCGATGCAGATGCTCAGGGATTGAAAGCTATAGAAGAAACGGTGAGTATAAAAATACCGGCAGGAGTAGAAGATGGAATGCAACTTAAAGTTGCAGGAAAAGGTAATGAAGCTTCTGGTAATGGGATTGCAGGAGATCTTTTGGTCGCTATAGAAGAACAGGAACACCCCGAATTACAGAGAGAAGGAAATAATTTACACTATGATCTATACATTAGTTTTTCTGAAGCTGTTTTAGGAGCATCCAGAGAAATTGATACCGTATCTGGTAAAGTGAGAATTAAGATAGAAGATGGAGTGCAAAGTGGTAAGATTTTGAGATTGAGAGGAAAAGGAATTCCAAGTCTTAACGGTTACGGAAAAGGCGATCTTTTGGTGCATGTGAATGTATGGACTCCAAAAGCCCTGAATAAAGAACAACGAGAATTTTTTGAAAAAATGGCTAAAGATGATCATTTTAGACCTAGCCCCGATAGTGGGGACAAGTCATTTTTTGAAAAAGTAAAAGATATGTTTTCATAGTTAAATTATGTGATTCGACCTACTTTGAATCATTATAATTCTATTAACGTTTGATTAGGAAAAATTTGTATATTTGAGACATCACTAACACATTTAGTGATAATTTTTCTTTTTCATAGCAATTTTTTTCCCATCCTTAATACTTGTATTTAGGGTGGGTTTTGTTTTTAGCACTATGTATTTGCATAATCCAGACTAAAAATGGGAGACTAAATTTATTACTATTTTATCTTATTAATCCGTAACATAATTAGCATAAGTTTTTAAGTTTTCGTATCATTCGGGTTTCATATTAAACTAGAATAATATTTTACTATCTATGGCTAATCTTTTAGAGGTACAACAGGCCACAAAACAATTTGGAAACTTTACTGCATTGCAAGATGTATCAATCCAGGTGCCTAAAGGAAGTATTTTTGGGTTACTTGGCCCTAATGGAGCTGGCAAAACCACACTAATTAGAATCATTAATCAAATCACTTTACCTGATAAAGGAAGTGTATATCTGGATAATGAATTATTAAAACCACAGCATATTAGAGATATTGGTTATCTGCCAGAAGAAAGAGGCCTGTATAAATCTATGAAAGTAGGTGAGCAGGCGTTGTATTTAGCTCAACTTAAAGGACTTACTAAAGTTGAAGCTAAAGAACGTTTGAAATATTGGTTTGATAAATTTGATATTTCACATTGGTGGAACAAAAAAATACAAGAACTCTCTAAAGGAATGGCACAAAAGGTACAGTTTATTGTTACTGTACTTCATAAACCTAAATTGCTAATTTTTGATGAACCCTTTAGCGGTTTTGATCCCATAAATGCCAATGTTATTAAAGATGAAATTCTACAACTGCGGGATGAAGGAGCAACAGTCATATTTTCTACTCACCGTATGGAAAGTGTAGAAGAATTATGTGACCATATTGCATTAATCAATAAGTCAAAAAAAATCTTAGAAGGTAAAGTGACTGATATTAAAAGAGCCTATAAATCCAATACATTTGAAGTAGGTGTTTTAACCGAAAATAATGCCGATTTATATACCACATTACAAGGTAAGTTTAATGTAACCCCAGCAGATTTTAAAACAATTGATGATCAATTGAAAATGAAAATAACTTTAGATAATAACACATCCTCTAATGAATTATTACAGTATTTATCAGATAAAGGTCAGGTAATGAGATTTAATGAAGTGATCCCAGGAGTTAACGAAATATTTATTAAAACCATTACAGAGAATGAGTAATCTAAAATTAATTATCAAAAGAGAATTTATAGCTCGAGTTCGAAATAAGACCTTTGTAGTGATGACCTTTTTGAGTCCTTTGATTATGGTAGGTATGATTTCTTTAATTGCCTGGCTTGCGACTTTAAACAATGATGAAATTCGTAAAGTAGTGTTCTATGATGAAACGGGATTGTTTAGCACAGATTTTAAAGATTCTGATGATGTCGATTATATAGATTATAGTCATCTAACTTTAAACGATGCAAAAGATTCTGTGGTTATTAAAAAACTTGATGGGTTATTGTACGTGCCAAAGAAAAGCTCTAACAGTGAACTCGCCAAATCAATACAATTTTTTGCAGATGAAGCACCAAGTATTTCAATACTTAATAGAATTGAAAAAATTATAGCTAGTAAGCTAACCAACCAAAATTTTAAAGAAAAAGGTTTGGACCTGGAAGCTATAGAGGACTCAAAAGCCAAAGTAAATATTCTAATAGAAAACTTTTCTGGAGAGAAAACATCCAAAATGGCCAATTATGTGAAAATGATCTTTGGAGGTGTAGCTGGGTATTTCTTAATGATGTTTATTATCATTTATGGTAATATGGTAATGCGGTCTGTTATCGAAGAAAAATCTAATCGAATTATAGAAATTATCATTTCTTCTGTAAAACCATTACAACTTATGATGGGTAAAATTCTAGGAACTTCTTTTGCAGGAATTCTTCAGTTTCTCATCTGGGTGATTTTGGGAGGAGTGCTACTTGCTGTAGTATCTTCTGTTTTTGGGATAGATCCTCAACCCGGAGGAATAGATCAACCGATGACTATGCAAGGAGATAGTCAGCAAGAAATACAACTAATACTTCAAGATATCATGAAGCTTCCATTAGGAACCTTAGTGCTATCTTTTTTTATTTATTTTATAGGGGGATACTTTTTGTACAGCTCGATTTATGCGGCTATAGGGGCTGCTGTAGACAGTGAAACCGATTCGCAACAATTTATGTTGCCTATTATTTTACCACTAATGCTGGGGATTTATGTAGGGTTCTTTTCGGTAATAGAAAATCCTCATGGCACAGTATCTACAGTATTTTCTATGATTCCTTTAACTTCTCCAATAGTGATGTTAATGCGTATACCTTTTGGGGTGCCTTGGTGGGAAGTATTGATTTCTATGCTTCTATTGGTAGGAAGTATTATCTTTATCACATGGATGGCCGGAAAAATATACAGGGTAGGAATACTTATGTATGGTAAAAAACCAAGCTATAAAGAATTATTTAAGTGGATGAAATATTAACATTATGATGCAGGAAGAAATTACAGAACAAGTAAAAGAGCAGGTAAAAGAAGTGATTCCTAAAAATATTTGGGATACTCTACAAGAGTTTCTTAGTTATGAAATTTTTCATTTTGGTGCAGATGAACATCCTTTTGTACTTACTGTAGGTTTATTATTTTTTGTAATACTCGTTTTTGTTATTACTTCGGTTATTTTAAAACTTACAAAAAGATTTTTTACCCGTAAAATGCAAAGCCAGGATAAACTTAAGTTTGAATCTGTATTCTCATTCTCAAAATACTTCATTTATCTCATCGTTATCTTTTTTGCATTAGATAGTATAGGTTTTAACGTTACGGCTATATTTGCTGCTTCTGCCGCATTATTAGTTGGTGTAGGTCTTGCACTGCAAACTTTTATTCAGGATATTTTATCCGGGATATTTATTTTTATGGATCAAACCGTGCATGTAGGTGATATTATAGAGTTAGATAATAAAGTAGGACGTGTAGAAGAAATAAAATTAAGGACCACAAGAGCAGTAACGATTGATAATAAGGTGTTGATTATCCCTAATCATAAATACTTGACTTCATCTTTATATAATTGGACTCAAAACGGGACAGTAACCAGAGAATCTGTTTCTGTGGGTGTTGCTTATGGTAGTGATACACAGTTGGTAAAAGAACTGCTTGTCAAAGCAGCATCTTCTAATCCAAATGTCTTAAAAGAACCGCCTCCTTTGGTGTTATTTATGGATTTTGCAGATAGCTCGTTAAATTTCAAGTTGGTTTTTACAATTAATGATAGTTTTCAGGCAGGAGTTCCTAAAAGTGAGATTAGATTTGAAATAGATCGTTTGTTTAGAGAACATCATATTAGTATTCCATTCCCGCAACGTGTGGTTACCATGATAAAAGAGCCCAATAGTGAATAAGAAAAAGTATAACTTACGCTCCAAATAATGAATAAAAACAATCTGTTTTGTATATGCATATTATTATGTAGCTTTAGTGGTGTACATTGCCAGAGTACTGATTTAGCGAGGATCGAATATACTTATATCCCACAAGCTGATAGTGATAATGTCTATAACCGTATTAGAGTTTCTGCTAATTATCCTATTAAAATGGATAATAAAGGAACTTATCTGGTAATCGGTGCACAATATAGATTTAATAATCTAGAGATAGATGATGAGTTGGGATTTGATGATCAGAGCAAATTAAACAGTTTTCATACCGTAGCTGTAGAGTTAGGGTATACCTTTAAGATGAAAAATAATTGGCGATTTGGTACTAAATTCGGAGTTGGGATTTCATCTAATTTTGAAGGGTCAGGTACAGAGAGTGATGATTTTAGATATAGGGGTTCTTTATATTTTGTAAAGACCTATAAAAATATAGAAGAACCAAAAACGGCGCGTTTAATTGTAGGAGTGCAGTATACTAATCCTGCGAGTCTTAATTTTCCACTTCCTGTCATTAATTATTATAAAAGATTTCACCAAAGTTGGTCGTATGCTATTGGAACTCCTAAAACAAATCTTAAATATTTTTTTAATGAGAAAAGTACACTCCAGGTTTTTGTTGGGCTAGATCGTTTTTATGGTAATTTGCAAAATAACAGGACATTTGTAGATGAGAATGGAGAAACTAAAATAATAGAAAATATATCAATGCTTAATGTTATGGGAGCATTGGGATATGAATATTATTTTACGGAACACTTATTGTTTTACACATATATAGGATATACATTAAGTAATGAAATTCGTTTACGAGATGGTAATCAAGAAAATGTATTAGCAATCAATGATAAAAATACATTCTATTTTCGTAGCGGAATAAAATTAAAAATATAATGGCAAAAATATTAGTTATCGAGGACGAAGCAGCAATCCGTAGGGTCCTTGTAAAAATTCTATCTGAAGAAAATAATAAATATGAAGTCTTTGAAGCCGAAGACGGGCTTTTGGGTATAGAAAAAATCAAAGCAGAAGATTATGATCTTGTACTTTGTGATATCAAAATGCCAAAAATGGATGGGGTAGAAGTACTAGAAGCTATAAAAAAGATAAAACCCGAGATTCCTATTGTCATGATATCTGGTCATGGGGATCTGGACACCGCAGTGAATACAATGAGGTTAGGTGCTTTCGACTATATTTCTAAACCGCCAGATCTTAACCGTTTACTCAATACAGTACGTAATGCTTTGGACCGTAAGGAACTGGTCGTAGAGAACAAAATGCTGAAGAAAAAAGTCTCAAAAAATTATGAGATGATAGGGGAATCAAAAGCTATTTCTGGTATCAAAAACATCATCGAAAAAGTTGCTGCAACAGATGCAAGGGTTTTAATTACTGGTCCTAATGGTACGGGTAAAGAATTAGTTGCACACTGGATTCATCAAAAAAGTGATCGCTCAAAAGGACCAATGATAGAAGTAAACTGTGCGGCAATACCAGGAGAATTAATAGAAAGTGAACTTTTTGGGCATGTAAAAGGAGCCTTTACATCGGCGAATAAAGATCGTGCAGGTAAGTTTGAAGCCGCTAATGGAGGAACCATATTTCTTGATGAAATAGGAGATATGAGCCTTTCTGCACAAGCAAAAGTACTTAGAGCACTACAGGAAAATAAAATACAAAGAGTAGGTAGTGATAAAGATATCAAAGTAGATGTACGTGTAGTTGCTGCAACAAATAAAGATTTAAAGAAAGAAATAGCAGAAAACAAGTTTAGAGAGGATCTCTATCATAGACTGGCAGTGATTTTGGTAAAAGTCCCAGCATTAAATGATAGAAGAGATGATATCCCTTTATTAATAGAGTATTTTGCTAAAAAAATATCAAGTGAACAAGGATCACCTATTAAAACGTTTTCTGCTAAAGCCATAAAACAATTACAGCAATACGATTGGACAGGTAATATTAGAGAACTACGCAATGTGGTCGAACGTTTAATTATTCTTGGCGGTAACGAAGTAAGTGAAGAAGATGTAAAATTATTCGCAGCTAAGTAATTATTAATTTTTATCCTTTTATATAGTTGTGGCGATTGGTTATATTTTTGATAAAAACAATTGTTGTAATTAATACATCTTATATTACGACCAATTCTAGTATATGCCCAAGATGATGAGAAGAATTTTATTGTTGACTTCGTTGTTGTGTATACCCTATGTCTCCTCTGCTCAATATGATCCGGGAGCCACTAATTATGGGTTTGCAGCGGCAAAAAGTTTTGGGCTCGAAAATGAGTTAGCATTAGGAGCCAGGATAGAATATGCTTTTAATTGTTACACTACTTTTTTAGGAGAATACAATCGTTCATTTGCTATAGGTGCTGATGAAGAGTATGAAGGATACAATGAATTGGCAATTGGGGTAAATTTGATTTTATTTAACTGGTATCCTACTACAATAACAGCTGGGATAGGATATGTAGGTAATGATTCAGACGAATTTGAAGCAATTGAAGAGGATGCTTTTCTAGGATTTAGAACGGGAAGTTTTAACCATGGAGCACAAATTAAAATAAGAGCATTACACCAGATTTCTGTACCGGTACATATTTATGCAGAATTAAATGTTAAGAGCTTAGGACGTAGATATGATACGTTTATGATTGGGTTTAGTTATGATTTTTATGCTAGGTAAACCTATTTATTTTTTCAAATATTTCATGTTTAACTCTATGTTTTGTTAAAAAACGTATTAAAAATGGAGTGTTGGCAAACTATTTTCCTACAAACCCAAAACTTTAGTATCTTTCGGGTGATGAACTCATCTAAAGTTTTTGTTTGTTAGCTAGAATTTTGGCTTTCGAGCTATAATAAAGCTTTTTTGAGAGACATAACCATAACTACGTTTTGATAAAAAGATAAAATTGTAGAGCAAAATGTGAAATTTGCTGGTAAAAGAAAAACTTTAGATGAGTTCAATAACACTAGTCATAATATGAAGAAGATAAATCACAAAGACTTTATGGTGTCTGATACCATAGAATTATCTAAAATCCCAACCACCTTTGACCTTAATGAGAACGAGAAAAAAATTGAGGCAGCACTCGAAGAAACACGTGAGAAATTGGGAAAACTTCAGGATACTTTATATGCCCATGGCAAGTATGCTGTACTGGTTTGTCTTCAGGGTATGGATACTGCTGGTAAGGATAGTTTGATTAGAGAAGTATTTAAAGATTTCAATACTCGGGGTATTATCGTTCACAGCTTTAAGGTGCCTACAGCTTTAGAAATAGGTCATGACTATTTATGGAGACACTATATCGCTTTACCACAACGAGGAAAGTTCGGAGTTTTCAATAGAACACATTATGAAAATGTTTTGGTAACTCGAGTACATCCAGAATATATAATGGGAGAAAATATACCTCATATTAATACAGTCGAAGATATTAATGATGCTTTCTGGGAGCAACGCTTTGAACAAATTCGAAATTTTGAAAAACATATTGCCGAAAATGGTACTTTGATTTATAAATTTTATTTGCATTTATCAAAAGAGGAACAGAAAAACAGGTTACTTCGAAGGCTAGAGAAGAAAGAAAAAAATTGGAAGTTTTCTGCAGGAGATCTAAAAGAGCGTAAACTTTGGGGTCAATATCAGGATTGTTATCAGGATGCCATAAATAGAACTTCTTTACCACATGCCCCATGGTATGTAATTCCGGCTGATAATAAACCAGTAGCACGATATATTGTAGCAAAAACTTTATATACAACACTAAAAGCATATGATGATATACAAGAACCAGAATTAGATAACAAAACAAAAGCCAATCTGGATTTGTATAAACAAGAATTAGAGAACGAATAAAAAAGTTTAAGAAAATATTATGGTAAGAACTATAATCCCCATCATTTTTGCAATTTTATCACTTAATAGCTTTGCACAGAATGAGGTAAAAGAAGATGCAGTTACATTAAAAAAAATATATGATACCTCACTACTTGATGGTAAAAGTTATGCATGGTTGGATTATCTCTCTAATCAGATTGGAGGGAGACTTTCGGGTTCTGTAAATGCTCAACTAGCTGTAGAATGGGGAGAAAGAGAGTTAAAAAAACTAGATTTGGATAAAGTATGGTTACAACCAGTAATGGTACCAAAATGGACTCGTGGCGTAACAGAATTTGCCTATATCGAAACAGAACCAGGTATAACAACCAATGTGCCGATATGTGCATTAGGAGGTTCTGTTCCAACACCAATAGGAGGTATTAAAGCCCCTATTGTAGAGGTTAAAGGATTAGAAGAACTCAAAAAGCTTGGTACTACTCAGATTGAAGGAAAAATAGTGTTTTTTAACAGGCCCATGCAAGCAGATCTGATTGAAACATTTAGAGCTTACGGAGGGTGTGTAGATCAACGATATTCTGGAGCGGCAGAAGCAGCTAAGTTTGGTGCTGTGGGAGTGATTGTTCGTTCTATGAATCTTAGACTGGATGATTTCCCCCATACAGGGGCAATGAGCTATGGCGACCTTAAAGATATAGATAAAATTCCTGCTGCAGCAATAAGTACTAATGGGGCAGATTTGTTAAGTTCTATGTTAACATTAAACCCTAACATTAAATTTCATATTAATATGAACTGCCGTACCTGGAAAGATGTGCAATCATATAATGTGATTGGTGAAATTACAGGAAGTGAATTTCCTAACGAATATATGATAGTTGGCGGGCATTTAGATTCTTGGGATTTGGGAGATGGTTCTCATGATGATGGGGCAGGAATAGTACAGTCTATGGAAGTGTTGAGGTTGTTTAAAGAAATAGGATATCAACCTAAACGATCTATTCGCGTAGTATTATTTATGAACGAAGAGAATGGATTACGAGGTGGTAAAAAATATGCAAAAGTAGCTAAAGATAAAGGAGAGAACCACGTTTTTGCTTTAGAAAGTGATGCTGGAGGATTTACCCCCAGAGGCTTCTCGTTTGATTGTGATGATGCTAATTTTACCCAGGTACAAAGCTGGAAACCTCTTTTCGAACCCTATTTGATACATTCTTTCACTCAAGGTGGAAGTGGCGCCGATATCGGACCACTTAAAAAAGAAGGAATCGTACTTGCAGGATTACGACCTGATTCACAACGCTATTTTGATTATCATCATGCAAAGAATGATACTTTTGATGCCGTTAATAAACGAGAACTCGAACTAGGCGCTGCTACAATGACCAGTTTGATGTATCTTTTTGATAAATATGGGATAAAGTAGATGTGAATAAACCCGGATATAAGTAAAATGTAAAAAAAATAGTACTCTACTTAAATTTAAAATGATATACATCATTTAATCAGATCACTATACATAACGTTAAATATACGATAAGAATAATTTAGTTTATTTTGGTTCTAATACCTTTGCGTCTTCTAAAATTGTAAAATGCTACAACAATACACTAAAGAATTTCGATATAACCTAAAGTTGGCTACACCAGTAATGTTGGGTATGTTGGGGCATACCTTTGTAGGATTGGTCGATAACATTATGGTGGGACAGTTAGGTACGGCAGAATTGGCAGCAGTATCTCTGGGTAATAGTTTTATGTTTATAGCAATGTCTTTGGGGATAGGGTTTTCTACAGCAATAACACCACTGGTTGCAGAGGCCGATGGAGAAAATAATTTTATCAGTGGTAAATCTGCATTTAAAAATGGGTTATTTCTATGTACTACATTAGGAATTGCACTGTTTTTATTAATACTCGTAGCAAAACCATTGATGTATTTAATGAAACAACCCTCAGAGGTGGTTGAACTAGCAATACCTTATCTGGATCTGGTCGCTTTTTCTTTGATTCCGCTAGTAAGTTTTCAGGCATTAAAGCAATTTTCAGATGGATTGTCTATGACCAAGTACCCTATGTATGCAACTTTGGTTGCTAATTTGGTAAATATAGCCCTCAATTATGTGTTGATTTTTGGGAAATTTGGTTTTCCCCAAATGGGAATAGTCGGAGCAGCCGTCGGAACATTAGCTTCAAGGTTTGTAATGGTCATCTTTTTGTGGGTTTTTCTAAAAAACAAAGAAAAATCTGCCTCATATGTTACTCATACCAAGTTTTTCTCGCTAGAGAGAAAAATGATAAACAGAATAATAGCCTTAGGTTTTCCTTCTGCATTACAAATGTTTTTTGAAGTGGCAATTTTTACAGCTGCGATATGGTTATCAGGTATTTTAGGTAAAAACCCACAGGCAGCTAATCAAATTGCATTAAACTTATCTTCTATGACATTTATGGTAGCTATGGGACTAAGTGTGGCTGCAATGGTGCGTGTTGGTAATCAAAAAGGACTTCAGCATTTTATAGATTTAAGAAGAATAGCAATTTCAATATTTTTGCTCACTTTTTTATTAGCAGTTGTGTTTGCTTTATTATTTATTCTGTTTAATGATTTACTTCCCCGAATATATCTGGATATAGAAGATACCGAAAATATAACAGATAATACAGAGGTGATTACCATTGCAGCAAAACTATTAATTATCGCTGCACTATTTCAGATTTCTGATGGGATACAAGTTACTGTACTAGGAGCCTTGAGAGGTCTTCAGGATGTTAAAATTCCTACTTTAATTACGTTTATAGCCTATTGGGTAGTAGGATTTCCTATTAGTTATTATTTAGGATTATATACCGAATATAAAAGTTCAGGAATTTGGATTGGATTGTTGGCTGGACTTTCTGTTTCTGCATTACTTCTATACTTTAGATTTAATGCTTTGACCAAAGGTTTAATTCATAAGAATTAAAACTACAACCTATTTTTTGCCTATCAAATCAAGGCTCTAGAAGTAATTTTTTTAATAAAAGTAAAGACCAAATACCATTTTCATACTTATTACGTTTATTTGGTATTAACGAATAATTAACTATCTTTCCAAAAAAAGAGAATACAAAATATGAAAGTCCCAAATTCTAGATTTTGTCTACTGCTTGTAACACTTACCATTTTGATTACACAGAGTAGTATAAGTCAAAACTTTGTTCATAGTAAAAATCAAAACCTTATTCCTAATCCTAGTTTCGAAGCTACAAATGCAGCGATTTCACGACTGGATATGGAGATGCAAAACTTTGGAATTATTAAGGATTGGAAAGCTACAATTAACTCTCCGGATGCTCACCACCCCAGATTAGCTGATATTAGATTTATTCATAAATCGCCTAATTTTTTAAAACAGTTTGGAGAACAAGAGCCTAGAACAGGAGAAGGTAAAGTAGGAATGTATATTGCCGGTGGTCCTTATAAAGAAGGAGTAACAGCCAAATTAAAACAACCCTTATCCAAGGGGAAATATTACTATTTTCATATGTATGTTTCTTTAGGAGAAGGCATCTCGAATTCCTGTACTTCATCTATTGGATCATATTTTACGGCCAGAAGACCAAAAATAACCACTACCTCTAGATTTCCTTTAAATATAGAATCTTCCAAAATGGTATGTAATACTAAGGAGTGGACTAAAATTTGTGGAGTATATAGAGCAAAAGGAACAGAAAAATATATTTCTTTAGGATATTTCTCAGATAGTCCAAAAGGAAAATCTGTAAAAGGAGGAGAGTTTGATACAGCTTATTATTTTGTAGATGATGTCTTACTAATGGAAATGAGAGATACCAAAAACCTTACATCTAGCCAGGTATGTGACATGGCTCTAGATTTTTCACCTGTAGAATTCCTTGTAGGCGAAAGTGAAGCATACAAAGAAATTAAAGAAGCATTAGATTCTTATATTCAATACGTAACTATATTTAAAGTAAACAAAGTTCAAATTATAGGTCATGCAGATGACGCCGGTTCATCTTTTGAAAACGAAATCATGTCTGCAATGAGAGCAAGTAATGTGAAAAAATATTTTGTAGAACAAGGTATAGACGAATCTTTAATCGAAGTAGTAGCGGCTGGGGATACTATGCCTGTTGTTACAGCAAAATCTAATTTGGATCCAGAATCAAACAACAGAATAGAAATTAAAATTGAATAGTAGTTTCCTAATAATTTTCTGATTTCCTTAAAAAAGATACTACCTTTGAAACTTTGTAATTTTAAGTATTCATTATGGACTTCCCAAAATTCTTATTAGGTGATAATACTGATTATCCAGATGCCATTTTTGTAATTCATACCGAGTTTCCGAGGTGCATTATTAACCTCGAAAATGATGAAGTAGAATGGCTTGAAGAGTTTGATAAAAATGATGAAAAAGAATTGTTAGAGGAAGCAGAAAATCTTTTTAAAGCTGCTAACGATTTTTATGATCGCGAAATAGAACGTTACGACGAATAAAAATAGATAAACGACCATAACAATGGAAGACCTTATACAATTAGACAAAGACCTTTTTTTATATCTTAATAATCTGGGAACATCTGTATGGGACGGATTTTGGTTATTTATGACAGAAAAATTATACCAAATTCCTCTGTATTTAGTATTACTGATTTTTTTCTATAAATATTTTGGAGTTAGAGGAACGATCATTACGCTGGTGGTTGTTGCATTATTAATTACTGCTACTGATCAACTATCAAATTTGTTTAAAAATGTGTTGTTTATGCGACCACGGCCCTGTAGAGCAGATGGGGTAGCAGAGTTTACACGTTTTATTGCAGAACGATGTGGACGACATGGGTATTTTTCTGGTCATGCAGCTAGTTCTATGGCATTAGCTTTTTTTACAGGGTTAACCTTACGAAAACACCTAAAGTATATCTTTCCATTTATGGTGATATGGTCAATTGTTGTTAGTTATAGCAGAATTTATATAGGTGTACATTATCCGGGTGATATTGTTACTGGTATGGCAATAGGTATTTTATTAGGAGTAGGAGCGTTTAAGCTACATACATTTCTGGTAAAGAAATATGGCGAAGTTGGATGATAAAAAGTAGGTTTAGATATATTTTAATCTAAAACCTCTTCTTTTTCTTTTTTTTGCCAAAAAGACGCTTAAAAAAATTATCTCTTTTTTCGGGTTTACAATCTAAGTCTTTTAAAACTTCTTTTGAGCTTCTTTCAAATTTACTTTTTGTAATGGGATTAAATGTACTATCCGCGTTCATCTTTTGATACAATTTGGCAAAAATTGGTAATGCAGTATTGGCTCCCTGTCCCAAAGCAGTAGTTTTAAAACCAATATTGTAATTATCATTTCCTACCCAGGTAACTGTTACCAGATTTGGGGTGATCCCTACAAACCAACCATCTTTATTGTCCTGGGTAGTTCCTGTTTTACCTGCAATATCATTTTTGAGGTTATAAGTGGTTCTAAGTCTAGTTGCAGTACCTTGTTCTACAGTAGATTTCATCATTTCTAAAAGTACTTGCTTGGTGTAATCTTTGTAAGCAGGAGTCTCAGCTATTTTGGGTTCGAAAGAAGCAATTAAACGACCATTTTTATCTTCAATTCTCGAAATATAATAAGGCTTTACGCTCTTACCTTCATTTACATAACTTGCATAAGCCCCGGCCAATTCTTTTAATTTGATACCATCTGTACCTAGTGCCATTGCAGGTTCTTCAGAAAGTATGGCAGTAATCCCTAATTTTTTTACCTGATCTACAACTTTGGGAATACCCACCTCATTAAGCACCTTTACAGCAATAGTATTAACAGAGTTACTAAGCGCTTTTTCTAATGCAAAATTAAGATATGGATCATTTTGTTCTGATGCATTTTTAGGCGTCCAGTTATCCAAATTTGTATAGGTAATTTCTTTTGTCGAGAAATAAGAGCAAGGTTTCATACCATTTTCTATAGCAGTAGTATACACAAAAGGCTTAAAAGTAGATCCAACCTGTCTTTCGCTTTGCGAAACATGGTCATATTTAAAATAGCGATAATCAATCCCTCCCAGATATGCTTGTACTGCACCCGTTGTTGGTTCGATAGCAATCATTCCTGTATTAAGAAATTTTAAATAATGCTGTATACTATCCAGAGAAGATATTTTTTTGGTAATGTTACCGCTCCACTCGAATAGTTCTATGTCTTTCTTTGCAGAAAGAGAATCTTTAATTTGTGCCTCTGTCAACCCTTGTTCCTTGTATATCGAATATACTTTAAGGTTTTTGATTGCATTCTTAACAAGGTCTTTATTGTTTTCCCAGGGGGCAGCACTACCAAAAGATTGTTCATAATCGTTTTGTAATACCTGCATATGTTCTTTCATAGCCTCTTCTGCCAAAACCTGCATTTTATAGTCTAATGTAGTATGTACAATCAAACCATCATTATAGATGTCATAAGTACTACTATCAGGTTTTTTATGTTTTTTTAAGATATTGATCAATTCTTTTTTTACTTCTTCTCTAAAATAAGGTGCTAACCCAAGGTCATGATTAAAGTATTGATAATCCATAACGATAGGCCGACTCATGGTTTGATTTGATCGATGAGCACTTAGGTATCCATATTTAACCATTTGTTGAAGCACAACATCTCTTCTTAACTGACTCCTTTCGGGAAATAGTCTTGGATTATAACTATGATTAGCTTTAAGTGTCCCAACTAGTGTTGCAGCTTCAGAAAGTGTTAATTGATGAGTGGATTTATTAAAGAATTTCTGGGCAGCACTTTCAATTCCGTAAGTATTATCTGAAAACGGAACAGTATTAAAATATAGTGTGAGAATCTCTTTTTTCGAATATATATTTTCTATTCTTTTGGCAACAAAAGATTCTTTCAATTTATTGATTACGGTACTAAATAATTTATATTTTTTTCTTCCAAAGAGATTTTTTGCCAATTGTAAAGTTATGGTGCTCCCTCCTCCCGAAGATTTATCCTGAAGTAAAATGGTTTTAAAAAATACACGTAACAGGCTTGTGTTATCTACACCATCATGCTCATAAAAACGTACATCTTCTGTAGCTACCAGTGCATCAATAAGATGCTGAGGTAAATCTTCGTATGATATAGGTTGTCTATCATAGATATAATATTTACCAATCATATGACCATCTTTATCCAGTACTTGAGTGGCTTCGGCCTGCTTTAAAGAACTTAATTCTTCTTTATCAGGTAATTTACCCCAAAAACCAAAATAGATACTAGCATAAAAGCAAATGCTTAAGAAAATGAACCCACAGATGGTATATAAAAACCATTTTATCCATTTTTTTTTAAATATTGTTTTAATCATAACCATAATACCGACATAGATAACGTTGAAAATACCATATTATTAGGAGATATGGGATTCTGAAATCTAGAATGAATAATACAATCATTATTACCATAAGTATTGAAAAAGGCAACAAAGTAATAATAAGGAGTTTTTGTATTACAATAAGTACATTAATATCTGATTTGGCATTTCCTAATAGAATAATGCCGATAGAAAAAATTATAAGTATAATCCTCCACATAAGTCAATGCTTCTTCAAAAGTTTTTGTTTCCCGTCATCAGTGAACATACTGAGTACAAAAATAGCAGAATCCAGAGAAGTTACTAAAAAAAACTTATGAATGAAGGTGCAAGGAGTACACCCAATATGATTTCACGTATCATACGTCCTTTTGAGATTCGTGCAATAAAAACTCTGTAAGGGGGCAGGCTAACCTCAAAAATTGAGGTTGATCAGTATCTTTTCCTAATCTTCTTTTTCCCATAGAGAAAATACTAAGATAAGTAAGAGTAAAACACAAAGTAATCCTAGCCATAGATAAAACCTACCAAATCGTTTATGAATATATATCGAGAACGATTCTATATCTTCATATGTTTGCAAAATGAAAACATACAAAAAAAAGAATAAAATTCCCAAAGAGAGATAGTAAGCCATTTTTCTTAAAATCAAGCTTCATGTCTTTTCTTCTTTTTGATTTAATGTGATACGTTGTAAATATAAATTTCCTAAAAACTTTTAAAAACACACTAGGATTATATGAAAAATTAAAATTTTTAACAAGTAAAAAAAACAAAAAAATAATTGATTTTTAAAGTTGATTTCTTAAAAGTTTCATTTTTTTTATTTAGACTTGTAGTAACAAATTGCTCAGTGAAATAATATACACTCAATAGAAAATTACTTGGAGTAAATTAATGAAAAATATCCCAAGATTTGTAATCAAGATAATAGTATTTACCAAAAAAGATGCTATTTGAAATATGTAAAGTATAGAATTAATTCTTAAACCTATGAGTCCTATGAAAAGAGTAATTGTTGACTACAAAAAACTTAACAAAGATATTTTAAATCTACTTGTAGAAAAGTTTCCCGATGGTTATAATGATAGAGATATTGTTCATTTTAAAAACCAACATAACGAAGCAATAGAAGCTGTAGAAGTAAGAACAGAAGAGACGATCTATTTGGTTAAAATTAGCAAGCGTCTGGCAGATACTATGGAAAGTTTTGAAGAGGAAGAAGAAAGTGTAAGTACTGACAATACTATTCCTGAAGAAGTGAGTAAAGATCAGGTAGCAGGTATTGATGATAAATAACCTTAAGACTATTATGTTATCATTTCAGATAAGATGGTGATATATAAGAATTATTTTTTTTCGAAATATACATTCTCTTTACTTTTGATATTTTTTTTATATGAATTTGGTGATTCTCCTGTTTTATTTTTGAAAAGCCTGCTAAAATATGAAGGGCTCTCAAATCCTAGTATAAAAGAAATTTCTTTCGAGCTGATTTGGCTGTAAAGAAGTAATCGTTTTGCTTCAATAATGATGCGATCAATAATTATTTTCTTGCTTGAGGAACCATTAACAAGCATTGTGATCTCGGTTAGTCTTCTATTCGATAGACCTAACTCCTGAGCATAAAAATCACACTCGTGATAGCTAGAGAAATTAAGTTCTAATAATTCTAGAAATTTATAATACATCTTTTTTTCATAAGATTGATTTAAATTTTGATTACCACGATTGATTTCATTGCATTTTCGTTGCAATTTCACTAATAAAGTGAGTAATAAAAAAACGATTGTGTTTCTTCTCCCATAAGAATACAAAGGACATAAGTACTCATAATGAAGTTGATCCAAAATTGTTTCAAAATGTGATACATCATCTTTGTCCAAAACAATTGTATTTACTTTGGATATATTATGAATTATTGATAAAAAAGAGATGTTATCAATTGTTGTTTGAAAAGGGATAAGTTCACTATCAAAACGAATTAGAAAACCTTGCATGTTTTTTCCTTTAATAAAATCGTGTACCTGCCCTCGCTCTATTAAATAAAAAGTGTTTGGAGTTTTTAGATTCACAAGCTCATCGTCTATGTTCTGAAGTGCTTCACCAGATTTAAAATAAATAATTTCGTGATAGGTATGGCGATGAGGATCCCTGTATTTTCTATTTCTATTTTTTTCATGAACTAAGGGACGCATAAAAAAGGGTAAATCTTTTTTATCCGAGAATTTATCTAATCGAATCAAATCTTTATCTTTCATACATCAAAAATAACTCATTATACTACACTGATAATAATGAAATAACAAAAAGTGTAATAATTATAGCACTTTTATGAATCTACTTTGTTTTTAAATAAACGAGATTGCAACTAATAAATTATACTATGTTAACTTCATTACAAATAAAAGAGGAAGCAAGTCGATTACACGATTCAGAAAAAAATAAAAAACAGGTAGTAGCCACAACAAATTATTTTCCTGAGATGAATATTGAGGATGCCTATCAAATTCAACAAGAGTGGGTTAATATTAAAAAAAAAGAAGGTAGAAAAGTAGTTGGATATAAAATTGGACTTACTTCAAAAGTCATGCAAGTCGCTATGAATATCAATGAACCCGACTACGGAACCCTACTAGATGATATGGTTTTTGAAAATGGTTGTGAGATAAAGACTTCTGATTTTTTAGACCCTAGGATAGAAGTAGAACTAGCTTTTGTGTTAAAAAAACCACTTTTTGGTGATACTCTTACTGTAGAAGATGTATTGGATGCAACAGATTACGTAGTGCCTGTATTAGAGCTTATTGCGGCACGTACTTATAGGATTGACCCCAATACCAATTATGTTAGAACTGTTAAAGATACGATTTCTGATAATGCAGCAAATGCAGGGATTATTTTGGGTAATACCAGAATTAATCCTAGAGATATAGATTTAAGGTGGGTAGGCGCACTATTATACAAAAATGGAACTATCGAAGAATCTGGTATTGCTGCTGCAGTGCTTGATCATCCTGCTAGGGGAGTTATGTGGTTAGCAAAAAAATATGCAAAACATAATATAACATTAGATGCTGGACAAATTATTTTGGCAGGCTCTTTTACACGTCCGGTTATTGTAAAAGCCGGGGATACTATTACCGTTGATTATAATTCATTAGGAAAAATAACTTGCAATTTTACGTAATGTCATTAAATGAACCATAACAATTAAAGTTGATACTAACAGAGATGTTCAATGGTGAAATCAAAGATTCACGAATACCTTAATTAAAAGTAATCAACAGATGAGTAATTCCATCTGACATTAAAAAAACAATAAAAAAGAACAGATGAAAATTTCTAAAAATATATTCAAAGAAGCCATATGTAACCGTAAAACCATTTATGGTATATGGAATGGTATTGTAGATACCATTACAGCAGAGATTTTGGCTGGTTCTGGATTTGATTGGATTGTAATTGATGGAGAGCATGCACCATTTGATTTACGAACTATTCAAACACAACTACAAGTAATGGCTGCGTATGATGTGCAGGTTATTGTACGGCCACCTGTTGGAGATTCGGTACTTATAAAGCAACTTATGGATATGGGAGTGCAAAGCCTATTAGTTCCTATGGTAGAAAGTGCACCCCAGGCAGAAGAACTTGTAAAGGCAATGCGTTATCCCCCAGAAGGATATAGAGGTATAGGTACAGCTTTGGCACGAGCATCAAAATGGAATAGAACGAATGATTACTTTCTAGATGCTAATAATGAAATGTGTTTGATCTGCCAGGTAGAATCTGTTCAGGGAATTAATAATTTAGAAGAAATCTTAGCAGTAAATGGCGTAGATGGCGTATTTATAGGGCCGGCAGATTTAGCAGGATCTATGGGGTACCTGGGACAACCCAATCACCCAAAAGTAAAAGAGGTAATCGTGAAAGCTATTCAGCACATTAAAGCTAAAGGAAAAACAGCGGGAGTCCTTTCTGTCTCAAAAGAAATCGTAAACTATTATAGTGAGCATGGTGCTAATATGATTGGAGTTGGGATTGATACTCTTTTATTAGCAAAAGCGGCAAAAGGATTAGCAGAAGATTATAAGCCAGAACAAAAGAATAATGCGTCAAATACACATTACTAGTTTGTAAAAAGTATAACAATTGTGGTAGCAAAAATTTGATTCAGAGATAAAAACAATAAACATATAGGTATGAAGCATGTAAGATTTGCATATAATGGAGGAATCCATCAGGGGATTTATGAAAATAATATAATACTAAAAGGTACGCAAGAATTTAATCCCGATGATGTTATGTTTCTTCCTCCTGTTGATCCACAGGGAGTTGGTAAAGCAATAGGTGTAGCACTAGCTTATGCAGATCATGCCAAAGAATTAAAATTAGAAATTCCGGAATATCCCATATTGTTTCATAAAATGCCACACACCATGATTGGTCATAAATCCAATATTATGGTTCCATCGGGCATAGAGTATATGCATTACGAATGTGAGCTTGTGGCAATAATAGGTCGTTCATGCAGAAAAGTTAAAGCTGCTGATGCATTAGATTATGTTGGATATTATATGGTGGGTAATGAAATCACTGTTCGTGATTTTGTGGTAAATTATTACAGGCCGCCACTTAAAGCAAAAGGATTTGATACCTGGGGACCCTGCGGGCCCTGGATGGTAGATGCCAAAGATATAGACCCTACTAATGTTTCTCTAAAAACATGGGTAAATGGCGAGTTAAGGCAAGAAGGGAATACCAAAAATATTAGGCATAGCATTGCAGAATTGATAGAATATATGTCAGGTTTTATGACACTTAATCCAGGCGATATGATATGGTCAGGAACTCCAGAAGGAGTATCACATATTTATCCGGGAGATACGGTGATATGCGAAGTAGCAGGTATCGGAAAATTAGAAAATTACTTAATAGCAGAATAATGTTAGACAAGAATTTAGAATTATTACAACAGTTTTTACCTCAATTAAAAGAAAGAGGTATCAAGAATCTTATCAATGGAAAAACTGTTGAAGCGATCTCGGGAAAAACATTTGAGAATACAACACCAATAGATGGCAACTTTATAACCCGGGTGGCCGAAAGTGATAAAGAGGATATCGATACTGCAGCACAGGCCGCAATGGATGCTTTTACAGAATGGAAAGCGATGCCTAATAAAAACAGACGAGATATTTTATATGCCATAGCAGAAAAAATAGAAAAACATGCAGACGAAATAGCAGTGCTAGAAAGTTATGATACAGGACAACCTATCCGCTTTATGAAAAAGGCAGCGATTAGAGGTGCCGCAAACTTTAAGTATTTTGCTGATAAAGTCATCGATGCACAAAATGGGTTATCTACACCAGATACTCATCATGCAAATTATACCATTCGCCAACCTATAGGTCCGGTTGGGATCATTACCCCCTGGAATACTCCATTTATGCTAAGTACATGGAAGATAGCACCAGCTCTCGCAGCAGGTTGTACAGTTGTTCATAAACCTGCAGAGTTTAGTCCTGTAACAGCAAACAGACTTGCAGAATTAGCACATGAAGCAGGATTGCCAAAAGGAGTATGGAATGTTGTGCATGGCTTTGGAGAAACAGCAGGGAAATCATTAACAGAACACGAATACATAAAGGCAGTTGCATTTATTGGAGAAACTACAACAGGTAGTCACATTATGAAACAAGGAGCACCAACACTAAAAAGAGTGCATTTAGAATTAGGAGGGCAGAACCCTATTATTGTTTTTAATGATGCCGATGTAGATCGGGCTTTAGATGCTGCAATTTTTATGAAATACAGCCTTAATGGAGAACGATGTACATCTAGTAGCAGATTATTATTACAAAAAGATATCTATCCTGATTTTGTTGAAAAACTAAAAAAGAGAGTTGCCAGTATAAAAGTAGGGCACCCATTAGACCCGGAAACAGAAATTGGCCCTATGATTCACCCTACACATCAGGAAAAAGTATTGAGTTATGGCAAAATAGGAAAAGACGAAGGAGCAACTCTGGCAGTAGGTGGAGGTAAACCAGATGGATTAGAAAAAGGATGTTATGTAAATCCAACACTTTTTATTGATGCATCAAAAGATATGCGTATTGCACAAGAAGAAGTTTTTGGACCATTCTTAACCGTAATTCCATTTGAAACTGAGGATGAAGCTATTAAAATAGCTAATGCTGTAAAATATGGATTAACAGCTTATATCTGGACAAAAGATGTAGGTCGCGCACATCGAATAGCATATCAGGTAGAAGCAGGAATGGTTTGGATAAACTCACAAAATGTAAGACATCTACCTACACCTTTTGGAGGAGTTAAATACAGTGGTATAGGGAGAGATGGTGGAGAGTATAGTTTTGACTTTTATATGGAAACCAAAAATATTTCTATAGCATTGGGAGATCATGATATCCCAAAATTAGGGATTGAATAGTAGTAATAATAAAAAAATAAATATGGCATTAGTACCTCATAACTTCGATTTACCTTTTAATATAATTCGTTGTAGCCATGTAGAATATGCTGTAACCGATTTAGACGAATCACATAAGTTTTATGTAGATATACTAGGTTTAATTGAAACCGAAAGAACAGAAAATACGATTTACTTACGCGGTTTAGAAGAACAACAGCACCACTCTTATATTTTAAAAAAAGCAGAAGAACCTTCTGTATTGGCAGTAGGGTTTAAAGTAGCTTTTGAAAAAGATTTAGATGCGTTAAAAGCACATTTAGACAACATTAATGTTGATACTGAGTGGGTTTCAAAATATGCCGAAGACCGAACATTACGAGTCGTATCGCCACAAGGTTTTATATTAGAGTTTTATGCGCGTATGAAAAAAGTACCTCAAAAACTTAGAGAATATAAAGCGTATCAAGGAATGCATCCACAGCGATTTGATCACTTTAATGTCTTCACTCCCAATGCACAAGAAACATATGAATTTTTTGTAAGTCAATTAGGATTTAGACTTACCGAATATTCTACTACAGAAAAAGGAGAAATGTGGGCTGCCTGGATGCATCGAAAAGGAAATGTTCATGATATGGCACTAACCAATGGAGATGGACCAAGATTACATCACTCAGCTATTTGGGTACCTACCGCACTCAATATTATTCATTTACTGGATGTGATGTCTACCACCGGATATGTAAATAATATCGAGCGAGGACCAGGAAGACATGGAGTATCCAATGCTTTTTTCTTATATATCCTGGATCCAGATGGTCATAGAATAGAAGTTTATACCTGTGATTATTTAACCGTTGACCCCGATTTAGAACCGCTGGGTTGGGATTTAAGTGATCCGCAGAGACAAACGCTATGGGGAGCACCGGCACCAAGAAGTTGGTTTGAAAATGGAAGTACATTTATAAATACCAAAGTAAAAAAAGCAACCATGGAAGCGCGTCCAATAATAGCAGATTAATATGCCACATATAACATTAGAATGTTCAAATAATATTGAAGCAGATTTCAAAGCTATTTTTCAAACCTTAGCCGATGAATTTGTAGCTACGGGACATATTTCTCGATTAGGAGTAAAATGTAGAGTAGTACCATCTGGTGATCATTTTATTATTGATGGTAATCCAGATTATAAAATGATAAATCTATTAATTCGTTTACGCGAAGGTCGTTCTCTTGAAGTTCGAAAAGAATTATCTGAAATCGGAATGAAAGTGTTGCAAAAATATTTTGAAAAAGAGATAAATGCAAAAGAGATTATCCTTTCCACAGAGGTAAAAGAATTGATAATGGGACTAGACTTAACCAAAAATGCTGTAAGATAAATGAAATCAATACAAGAACTTTCGTTACACCCAAAGACTACATCTTTTTTTAAAGATCTGTCTAAGAAAAACTTTATAAATAATGAATGGGTTTTAGCAGATTGTGATGAAGTTAGCGAGGTAATTAATCCTGCTAATGAAGAGGTGATAGCCACCATTCCTATTTCTTCATCAGAAGATGTAAATAAAGCAGTAGAGGCAGCCAAAAGAGCCTTGTATGCTTATAAATGGCGAAAAATGCTTCCTGCAGACCGAGAGCGATTACTCTATAAAATGGCTGATTTAATTGAAGAAAATGCAGATCATATTGCCGAAGTGATTACTTTAGAAAATGGAAAACCTTTTGCAGAAGCCAGAAAATCTGAAGTATTAGGAGCAGCTAAAACATTTAGATATTATGCCGGATGGTGTAGTAAAATTGAAGGAGAAACCTTTAATCTTTCTATTGCGCAACCCCATAATAAACAAAATTTTGCATTTACACGTAGAGAGCCTGTAGGAGTAGTAGCAGCAGTTATACCTTGGAATACTCCGTTCTCTATTGCAGCCTGGAAATTAGCTCCAGCTCTGGTAGCAGGTTGTACTGTAGTATTAAAACCATCGGGAGAGACACCGCTGAATTCTTTGGTGCTGGGAGAACTTATAGCAGAGGCAGGTTTCCCTGAAGGTGTAGTCAATATTATATTAGGTAATGGAAGCACTACAGGAAATGCTTTAGTATCACATCCAGGTATTGATAAAGTAACTTTTACAGGGTCTACTACCACAGGAAAAGCTATAGGAAAAGCCGCAATAGATGCTATTACAGGAATATCATTAGAACTGGGTGGGAAATCTCCGGCAGTTGTTTTTGAAGATGCAGATTTAGATTGGGCATCCCAATGCGTAGCACAAGGTATTTTTAGAAATATGGGGCAAATTTGTGTTTCAGGCTCTAGAGTCTATATACAAGAAAAGGTGTATGATAAAGTCATGACGGATATTATGCATAAGGCTCAAAAAATGAAAATTGGACATGGATTTGAAGATAATGTGGATTTGGGGCCGTTGGTGTGTAAATCACATTTAGATACTGTTACTAATTATATTACATTAGGTAATGAAGAAGGAGCTACTTTAATTTCAGGTGGAAAAAAGATAAAAGATAAAGGGTATTTTTTAGAGCCTGCTATTTTTTCAACTACAGATAACAACTTAAGAGTAGTACAAGAAGAGATTTTTGGCCCTGTACTGGTTGGTGTACCTTTTAAGACTATTGAAGAAGCAATTAAGTTAGCTAACCAGACTAATTATGGTCTCTCCTCTACTGTCTTTACTAAAGATGTTTCTAAGTCTATGAGAATGGTAGATGAACTGGAAGCCGGCTGGGTATGGATAAATTCTAATGCCAGATCAGATCCTCATTTCCCTTTAGGGGGATTTAAACAATCGGGAATAGGAAAAGAATTGGGAAAAGAGGGATTATATGCTTTTACAAAAACAAAAGCAGTAAATATAGTGTACTAAACTATGGCAAAATTAACGGGGGGACAGATCGTAGTACGATTATTAATAAAACAAGGGGTTAAAATCGTTTTTGGTTTACCAGGAGTACAAAACGACTGGCTGTACAATGCATTTTATGACTATCAGGATGAAATAACGGTCATACATACGCGCCATGAACAAGGAGTAGGGTATATGGCACTAGGATATTACCTGGCATCTGGAAAAACGGCAGTCTACAATGTGGTTCCCGGGCCAGGATTCCTTAATAGCTCAGCAGCTCTATTAACCGCCTATGGATTAAATGCAAAAGTATTGGCATTAGTTGGCCAAACTCCTTTAAAAACCCAGGGAAAAGGCTGGGGAGTATTGCATGAATCTAAGGATCAATTAGGAATCATGAAACGCCTTACCAAATACTCGGATAAGGTGAATGACATTAAGGAAATACCGCATAAAATACAGAAATCCTTTCAGGAAATAGAAACAGGAAGACCGCAGCCTGTAGGGTTAGAAATTTCTATGGATTTACTAATGAGTTCTGATGAAATAACGTTTCCCGCTTTCGCGAAAGTAAAACAAGAAGAGGAAATAGATATATCTACTATAAACAAAATAGCAGAGGCTTTGATACATGCAAAAAATCCATTAATTTTTGTAGGAAGCGGAGCTATGGACGCTAGTGAAGAAATAACAGCATTGGCTAATTATATGCAAATTCCGGTATTTTCATATCGAACCGGAAAAGGTATTGTTTCTTCTAGAAATTATCTAAGTCATCCTGTTCCGGCTGCGTATGAATTATGGAAAGAAGCAGATGTAGTGGTAGGGATAGGAAGTCATGTGCGTATGCCCATATTAAAATGGGGTACCGATGAACACCTCTCATTTATTAGTATTAATATAGATGTTAATGATCATGATAAAATTACAATGCCAGATATTGCATTAACAGCTAATGCAGCGCAAGCATCAAAAGCAATTTTGGAGACACTTAAAAACAAGATTCCTCAAAGAACGAGTAGAGAAAAAGAAATGCAGGTATTAAAAGCGAGTTGGAAAGAAAAAACTGCATATTTAGAGCCCCAGGCAACGTATTTAAGAATTATTAGAGAAGAATTGCCAGATGATGGGATTTTTGTAGATGAACTAACACAGGTTGGGTTTGCCAGCAGATTGTTATGGGAAGCTTACGCTCCCAGAACCTATTTGTCTACAGGGTATATGGGAGCTTTGGGATGGGGGTTTCCTACGGCACTTGGAGCAAAAGTGGCAAAACCAGAATTGCCTGTAATTACGGTTTGTGGTGATGGAGGGTTTATGTTTGCTGTACAAGAATTAGCTACAGCCGTACAACACAAGATAGGTGTAATCATTTGCCTGTTTAATAATAATGCTTTTGGTAATGTACAGAATATGCAGATCAATAATTATGGCAATAAAGTGATAGCTAGTGATTTGACAAACCCGGATTTTATTGCAATGGCAGAATCATACGGTGCTCATGCAGAAAAAGTATCAGATTTTGATAGTTTTAGACAAGCAATACAAAAGGCAAAAAAACGAGAGTTACCAACACTAATAGAAATAGGAGTAGGTATTGATATGCCTTCTACAGATCAATTTAAATCGATGCCTAAGTTGAGAGGTGTAAACTAACCCATAAAATATGTATATAGATGAAAATAGCCATTATTTCAGATATCCATGAAAATTTCCATAATCTTATTCTTGCATTAGAGGAAATCGAAAGGCAGAATTGCGAACAAATACTTTGCTTAGGAGATTTAATGAATGCTGGTATTGCAAAAGTATTATCATGTTCTACGATTCCTGTGTTCATGATTTGGGGAAATAATGATGGCGAAAAAGCAGAGATTACTAAGGTAGCACATTATAAAGGAAGTAACCTTAGTGTGAGCCTAAATACATATGATTTTTTAGAAATAGATAATCGCAAAATTTTTATTTCTCATTACGACGACCTTGCCATTCCCATGGCGAACTCGGGATTGTATGACGCCGTGTTTTTTGGGCATACTCATATATCCTCATTTCAAAAAGAAAATGAGACATGGGTTGTAAACCCCGGAGAGATTTCTGCTCATAAAACAGGAATAGCCTCTTTAGCCATTTATGATACAGACACTAATGACGTAAATATCGTAGAGCTTAAGAATAGCATAACATTAAAAACAGAATTAGTAACTGATTTTTTTAAGAAAAATAAAGAAGTATTAAAGCTTCGCTCTGAAAAGGCTTTTAAAGTAGGAAAGACGACAAAAAGTGCTATAATAATAACACTTTAATGTATTCTGTTTCAAAAACTAATTTTTACTTTTCTAGGGCCTATACCAAAATAATCAAATGATGTATAAAAAACATATACTTGAGACTATACCTTATAAAGTAGGCGCTACAAAAGCTGAAAGTAAAAACAAAAATGAAGATCAAAAAATATATAAGCTTTCTTCTAATGAGAATTTTTTAGGCCCCTCACCAAAAGCATTAAAAGCAATACAGGAATCATTAAATGAATTGTCTGAATATCACTATAGAGATGATTCTGTATTAAAAAAAGCCTTAGCTGATCACTATAACAATGGTATTGAAGCAGACCAGTATATAACAGCTAATAGTGGTGTAGAAATTATTGATATTATTTGTAGAGGGTTTTTAGGTCCGGATAGTGAAGTAATCGTTTCGTCCCCAACATTTAAAGCGTATGGTAATTTTGCAGCTATAGAAAATGCTACAGTAATTGATGTTCCTTTAAAAATTCCTGATTTTGGTTTAAATGTAGAGAGGATTATTAATGCGATTAATGAGAATACACGATTGATATTTTTAACTACACCTAATAATCCTACAGGAACTGTAATTCCTAAAAAAGATGTAGACTATTTATTAGATAATATCCCGGATACCGTTATTGTAGTTTATGATGAAGTATATTTTCATTTTGTAGAAGACCCGCAATTTTGTAATGCTGCATATTACATTAAGAAAAATAAAAATATAATAGCTATTCATAGTTTTTCTAAAGCATACGGATTAGCAGGTATGCGTATTGGTTATGCATTTTCGACTCCTAAAATTGCCTCGTATCTACAGAAAATCAGTAGACCTTTTATGATTAATGTATTAAGTACTGCAGCTGCAGTCGGAGCCTTAACAGATAATGAGCATATAGAAAACACTCAAAAATTGATTAGCGAACAAAAAAAGTGGATGTATGTACAATTTGAGAAACTGGGTATTACCTATTGGAAAAGCGAAGCTAATTTTATTTTGTTTAAATCCCCAATAGCTGAAGAAGAAATCACAAGTGCATTTCTAAAAGCTGGCATTATGGTAAGACCATGTAGCAAATTTGGAGTTAAAGATCATATTAGAGTAACAGTAGCAACACCGAAAGTAAATACCATCTTTTTTGAAGTGTTAAAAGCATTACTATCAATTTAGACGAACCGTAATATGGATTACTCATCATATATTGTTTTACCCAAAGAAGGAGAAATATATTCTATACTGGATACCGTCGCTTCTGAGGCTAAAATTGTATGTTTTACGGGGTTACCCGGAGTAGGAAAAAGTCTATATGTACAGCAATTTGCCTATATGGCATTACAAAAGAATAGAAAGATTTCTATACTACAATGGGATGGTGCACGCCAGGGTTTTGAAACAGAACAAGTGTTGAAGATTTATCCTGAAATCGATGGAGTTACTCATGCTGGAATCAGAAAATCTTGTGGACTATGGTCTAGAAAAGCGGTTTATGATTGGTATCAATTACATAAAAATGATACTGAAGTATTAATCCTTGAAGCTCCTTTGGTAGGAAATAGGTTAGTAGAATTAGGTAAAAAAACAGAAGATGAATTAGAGCCTATATTATCAAGTGATAGTACTCAATTTATACTACCTGTACCTTCAGATAAACTTAGAAAACTAATCATAAGTAAACGAGTAAAAACTGCAAAGAATCCTAATCATGAAATGGAGAAAGCAGACGCGCAACCACATGTACTTATGGCATTGTATCGCGAAATATGCGAAGTAGGTAAAAAGTGGGGAATGCAGAAACAATTAAGTGAAAATCAGGAGTATGATAAGTATTTTTACGAATCACTTTATAGAAAGGTACTTCGAGCGAGACATGTAAAAACATTATTTGTAAATGAAGCTTTTGAGGTGAATTCGGCATATGATATTCGGCAAAATTTTTCTAAACTAACTCCTTCAATAGAAGAAGTTTCTTATTTTATATCGCTGGTACAGGAAAAATATCCCACAGACGAACAATTAGAAATAGCAGTAAATAATTGGTATGTATTGACATAGAGTTTTATGTTAACCACCTCGAAATTGAATACATATATAAATATACAGTAGTTATAATTTTTGAAAGAATAGCATCTCTTCCATTTACTCATTATTTAAGCTTAGTAAATACCTAGCAGCAGCAAAAGGAGTAATTTTGTGTTGTTGTACGGCTTCAATTTTTGAATCTAAAGCCGCTTTAACTTTGGGGTTGTTATAAAAAGAGTTTTTTAATTTTTCTTCAATAGTTTGTAATAGCCAGAATTTATTTTGTTGAACTCTATTTTTTTCAAAAAAACCATTTTCAGAAGTGATTTTCAGATATTTTAAGATCATTTCCCAAATATCATCAATACCTGTACCTTCTATAGCACTACAGGTTAATACTTCTGGAGACCAATTGTTTTGGGTAAGAGGATATAAGTGCAATGCTTTTCTAAATTGATTTTTGGCTTTAAGGGCACGTGTAAGATTATCACCATCAGCCTTATTAATTACAAGAGCATCTGCCATTTCTATAATCCCTCGTTTGATACCTTGTAACTCGTCTCCTGCTCCTGCCAATTTTAATAATAAAAAGAAATCTACCATGCTATGTACAGCAGTTTCACTTTGCCCTACACCAACAGTTTCAATAATGATGACATCATATCCTGCAGCTTCACAAAGGATAATAGACTCTCGTGTTTTTTGTGCTACTCCTCCCAGTGAATTTCCTGATGGTGAAGGCCGTATGAAAGCTTTAGAGGATCTTACCAATGATTCCATTCTAGTTTTATCTCCCAGAATACTGCCATGTGAAATTGTGCTACTAGGATCTACTGCCAAAACCGCAACTTTTTTCCCTTTTTGTAATAACAAATTACCTAAAGCTTCTATAAAGGTACTTTTACCTACCCCGGGGACTCCTGTTATGCCTATTCTTATAGAGTTATTGGCATAAGGAAGGCACATCTCGATAAGTTGTTGTGCTTTTTCAATATGGTTTTGCTGGGTACTTTCAATTAATGTAATCCCTTTACTTAAAGCAGCAGTGTCCTGAGCAATAATTGCTTTAAAAATAGCAGCAATTACAACTTCCTTTTGCTGTAACTTTTTAAATCGATCAATTGCTTGACTACTAGTGCTAGAAGGTGTTTTAGAGGGAGAATTAGTATGTTTGGTAGAATCTTTAGACACAGAATGACTTTATGGCAAAGTTATAAATTCTCTTTTAGAAACTTGTAATTAATACATAGACCTTCTGCTATTTTGAGTATTTGCAGCACTATGTACTTAAAATGATATAAGTTTATCAAAGAGAACGTATTTACACTTTTATAGGGATTGCAATTGCAGTTCTATCCCACGCAAGGTATAATATGGTAAAATCATTTGCATTTTCAAAATAAATAGAAAATTGTTCTACTATATTTAATAGCGGTTGTACGGGGACTTCTACAGTGAGCACATCGTACGAGGCATCTCGTTTGGCAGTGCCATCCATGCCTACTCCCCAATCATATTCTTTACTATTAAAAATTACTTTCCAAGATTCGGGATTCGGGATGGTCCATAGTGAATAGGTTCCTGCTTTAAGTACAGTACCATCAACGAGAAGATCTTTATCTGTTGTAAATGTAGTGGCCTCATTGGCTCCGGTTCTCCATACTTCATTAAAAGGAACCAGATTGCCAAAAATTTCTCTACCCTTTTTGTATGGTCTGTTGTAAAAAACAGTGAAAGTAGCATCCTTTGCTGTATGAGTAACGATTTCTTCAGGACTATGTTTTTTGGTACTTTGTTTCATGAAGTACATTCCTGCAAATCCAATCAATACTAATCCTAATAAAATAAGTATTGCTCGTTTTAAAAGTTTTGGCATAACGATTTTTTTATTCTAAATATACTTCTTTTACAACTTATGTCTGTGTTTAAATATTCATAAAAATAAGAAAGCTTTAGTAAGTAACTAAATAGAAGGGTAATATTTATATCATTTATACTACAAACGCCATAAACAGGTACAGGATCATAAATATATATTATGTTTTTTAATTATTTGATATACAGTATATTGTTGGTGTACTATGATTTTTATGCATAATTTTGCAACATAGAATATATGTTTTCGTCTATATAGATGAGTACGATTTAAAACAGTTTTAAATAATAATCACTAACCATAAAGTTAAGAAAGTTTGTTACAAAGCGAGCTAATAGAACAATGTAGGAATAACGATCGTAGAGCGCAAATGAAACTCTATAATAAATACTGTGATGGTATGTATTATGTAGCGTTGCGTTTTCTTAAAGATCCATTTGAGGCGGAGGAAGCTATGCAAGAATCTTTCATCAAGGCTTTTACGCGACTTCATCAATTTACTGGAGATGTTACTTTTGGAGCTTGGCTTAAACGAATTGTTATAAATAAAAGCATAGATATGCTAAAAGCTAAGAAAATGAATATGGTTGCGATTAATGAGCAGGTTATGACTACTGTAGAAGAACAGAATGATTGGTCGGTATCTGATTCTGTTACTGTAGATGAGGTAAAAAAAGCAATTGAAAAATTACCGGAAAAATATAAATATGCCGTCATGCTATTTTTGATAGAAGGGTATGATCATAATGAAATTAGTGAAGTGCTGGATATTACACCAGTTTCTTCAAGGACATTAGTACATAGGGGGAAAAAACAGCTACAGGAAGAATTAAAACATTTGAGACATGGCACAGGATATTAGAGAACTATTAAAACAGGATAAACAGATTCCTGCAGAACGATTAAGAAAAGGACACCAACAAAGATTTATGTCCAGATTAGAGAATGAGTTTCCTAAAGAAACCAGAAGGTTTGATTATAAATGGCTTAATATTGCTGCTAGTATTGTTGTTATCTTTTCAGTTTCTTTACTTACGTATAATCAACTTGGTAATACCAGTACTGAAGAACCGGATATAGTAGACATGAATACTACTCCTGTAAAAAATTCCTCTGTAATATTGGCAAAACAATCTTCTCCTCTAGCAGAAATATCTCCTGAGTATCAAGAAGTCGAAAATAGTATACTTACCAGTATAAAATTTCAATTATCACAGATTACAATTGATGATACAAATAGAGAGTTGGTAGAAAGTTTTATGGCCAGATTAGATAACCTTGATAAAGAATACCAGAAACTTAATAAAGAATTAATAGAAGTTGGACCTAATGTTCAAAGTGTAGAGGCTATGATGGAGAATTTAACGATACGGTTATCACTTTTAAATAGGTTAAAAGATAAACTAAAAGAATTAGAGAGAATTGAAAACGAAAATTACAATGAAGTACAGGCTTAATATAGTGACTCTTGGCTTATTGTGTTGTGCAGGCTTATTTGCGCAAGACAGACAAGACAAATTAAATGAAAAGCTATCAGTAAATGAAGATGTTACTGTTGTTCTTAATACGAGTCATACTAATATTGTTTTTGAAACCTGGAATAAAAATACAATCGAGGTAGAAGCTTACTTAGAAGGTAATCTTTCTAATGAAAACAGCAAACATATTCTTGATAGTTGGCAAGTAGATGTATTAGGAGATAGTCAGAAAGTAACTATCAATTCCTCGGCAGGAAATTTATGGAGTCGAAATGTCACTGCTTCTAGTATCACGATGGATAGAAAAAGCTTACAGGAATTAAGGATGTTAAGTCCTATGATTACTGATATGCTAGGGCCTCTTATGGAAAACATTGCTAAAAACCCTATGCCAAGTACGCTTTCTCAAAATCAAGCTAACGTTAATTATAATAACGGAACCTTTAAAGAAAATGATGAAAAATATATTAAGCAATGGGAGAGCCAGATACGCGAAAAATTTATTGATGAACAAAAGCAAAAATGGGCTAAACAATTTGAAGCTGACCCTAAAAGCAAGATAAAATTAGAAACCTGGGATGAGCAATATGGAAGAAAAATGGATGCATGGGCATCTCAATTAATACAAGATATTGGTAATCATCAGAATGGAACTGCTAATGTTACAGTCTATAGATATAGTACAAGTAAAGTTAATACTAATAGTACAAGTAAAATCATTAAGGTACGTATCCCTAAAGAGGCTAAACTAAGACTTAATATTCGCCATGGAGATGTGCAATTAGCAGAAAAATCTAATAATATTAAAGCTTCTCTATCTCATACTACATTATCTGCTAATGTTATAGATGGTGAACAAACATTTATTAAAGCTTCTTATTCACCTGTTTTTGTTCGACAGTGGAACAATGGTAGATTGGTAATTAATTATGTGAAAAATTGTAGAATACAAAATGCAAAAAACCTTCTTGTTAATGCCGATTCTAGTAATGTTTTTATCCAACAACTTGATGAAAATGGAGCGATCTCTGGAAGTTTTGGAGTAATTACTATTGCCAATCTTGGCGAATCTTTTTCTACCTTGGATCTGTCAGTTCAAAACAGTGATTTTAAATTAAATTTACCTAAAACAGCATTTAACCTGTCATATAGCGGGGCGCAAAGTATAATTTCTTTACCTAAGACTTTAGAAATAAATACAAGAAAGAATTTTGGTAATGTGTTTGTTAATGGATTCCAGAATACACGTAGTACAGATAAAATAATCACAATTAATGCTAAATATAGCGAAGTTGTATTAAATAATAAATAAAGTTTTTTCATAGTAATGTAGTGTTAATTATAGAAAAGCTCTATCGGTTTAGACTGATAGGGCTTTTTTAGTCGGTACCATCCTACATCTAATTAAATACATTCAATTCTTTATCCTAAAAAGAAAATAGTTTTAAGATAATAGTGCTAATTAATTGATAAGGTTTTTAAATTTACCTTAGATCAACTTTAGCTTAACATGCCATATTTTTTTCTATTGAATAGAGGATAAAAACGTAAGTATATTATAGAATAAGTCTTTTAATCTGTAGATTTTTGCTTTTCATCTGATTTTTTAACAATGTTTAAAAATTAATCAATTGATTGTTAGTGTATTAGCATTAAACAAAGCTTAATTTAACATTTTTTGTGTCATTTGTCGAATATCGAAAACATTTGATCTAAAAGTCTGGTTTTTAATTTGTTTAACTATAATTAAGTAATATCATTGTATGGTAAAACCGTAATAAAATAATAACAACCCCACTATAAAGTTTATAAAGATGAAATTAATAGCGTGTTTTTTTAGCTTATTTTTATTCTTAAGTAGTTATGCAAATGACTTGGACCAAATTCTAGAAGTAGAAATGGAAGGACTTGTTGTTGTGGTTGTAGATTTTCAGGATGGAGATAAAATTAAATTATTTGAAGTAGAAAGTGGAGATCATGTTTTATCAAAAACTCATGGAGAGATTGACCTTAGTCAATTGCCTATGGGATCTTACTTATTAGAAAATAGTGAAGGAGAATCTGTTGTTATAGAGCGTCTAGAAGAAGAGATTAATATCGCCGGAGCATTAGAAAATGTAGAAACAAATTTTGTTTTAGAAAATGATAGTAAAAGAGCTCACGTGCCTACAGAGATTAATGTAGAACAAGAGTTTATTCACTATTATGAAAATGCAGAGACAAATCTTTTAGAAATAACAAGAGAAGGAGATTTTGTAACTGTAGTTGATTTTGAAGAAGGAGATAAAATCAAACTATTCGAAGTGAAAAATACGGTACATATTTTATCAAAAACGACAAATTATGTAGACCTTAGTCAATTACCAGCGGGAGTTTATGTTTTGGAGAACAACAAGGGAGAATCTGTTGTAGTTGAAAAATTTGTAGATAATGACGATCTTGTTGCAGATATGTAATAAAGAGTTTTAAAAGCTATAAAAAAACCTTCCAAGTATATGGAAGGTTTTTTTATATTTGTGTTTTTGATTATTTATCCAGGTTCTTCGTCATAGTGAAACCAGTGAATAAACCAATTCCTGCCATTAAGAAAATAGTACCAGGGTAAGCAATATCTTCATCTACACCTACAGATAAATGTAGAATACCAGCTATGAAAATTCCAACTCCAATACCCATTAGCAATAAAGATAAATTTAAAATGAGTACTTTCCATATAGGAGTAACTCTTTTTTCTTTACTACTATAAAATATAGAAGCATCTGCTCCTTTTTCTATAAGAGCCATACGCTCTTTATTTCTAGCTGAAATAAATAAATAAATAATTCCAAAAAATACACCAAAGATTGCAGGTACTATAATTACTTCTGATCCCATCATGTTTTTAGTTTAAAAGATTAATACTGTTCGTTTTTCTAATTAAGACGAAGAGTAATTCGAAGCGGTTACAAAAAAGATGAAAAAAATATTTTGTACTTTTTAATAGAAATTATGTAACCAACGATTATATAGTGTCGTCCTATGAGAAAATGAGCCATCAATCAGACCAATATTATATTAATCAAGTGCTAGAAGGGCAGGTGAACGCTTTTTCGGTTCTTGTAGAACGCTACCAGGGGTTAGTATACACCGTAGTGTATCGTATGGTTAAGAATAAAGAGCAAGCAGAAGAAGTTGCTCAGGATTCTTTTATCAAGGCGTATAAATCTTTAAACAACTATAGAGGCGATGCTAAGTTTTCTACCTGGTTATATACTATTGCATATCGAAAAAGCCTGGATGCAATAAAAGCAAGTAAAAGAATGATAACTTCTGAGCTTATAGAAGAAGTAAGTGAAGGAGAAATGGAACTGGTTGGTGATGCATTAAACTATTTGCAAATAAAAGAAAGAAAAAAAATTATATCAGACAGTATAATGAAGCTTCCTGAAGACGAAGCTGCAATTATTACATTATACTATTTTGAGGAAAAAAGTGTGAAAGAAATTGTAGAAATTGTAAATTTAACCGCAGATAATGTGAAAATAAAATTATATCGAAGTAGAAAAAAGCTATACTCGATACTGAAACATCACATTTCTCTAGAAATTAGTAGTAAAAATGGAAGAGCAATATAAAGGCATTAAGAATTTAGTCAAAGAAGCTGGATTAGAGACCCCTTCAGTAAACTTTCTGAAGAGTGTTATGGAACAGGTAGAACTTTCGGCTAATGAGGTGTCACCAGTATACAAGCCTTTAATTTCTAAGAAAGTTTGGTTTATGGTTGGAGTTGCCATAGCTATGTTACTATGCACTATACCGTTTTTATCAGAGAGTAAAGAATCGATTTTAAGTACTATTGATTTTTCTTTTTTTAATCAGATAAGTTTCAAAAATCCATTTTCTGAATTTACATTTCATAAAACTACTGAGTATGGTATATTATTTCTTGCTCTTCTGTTTCTTATACAAATAACCATTTTAAAACGAAGGATTGATAAAAGCTTTTCCCTGTAAATACATAATTTTGGGGTAAAAGATTAGAAATATAAAAAAAACCTGAAGTGATAAACTTCAGGTTTTGGTTTTTAAATACTAAGATAACTTTATTCATTCACAAGTACCCATTCTCCTTTTTCGATTAATGGGATTGCTTGTTTATATTTTACAGTTTTATTCTCTCCACTCATCACATGTTTGATAGTTACTCTATCATTACGACCAATTTTTGGTTGTTCTCGTACAATAGTTTCAGTGACTTGAGGTTTTCCTTGTGTTTGCCCAGCAGCTCTATTTTGTGCTGCACGTTCATCCATATTAGGGATTTCTTCTTTAGAAGTTTCTAATTTCTCTTTTCTTCGTACCTGACGGGCTTCAGAAATATCCTGAGTGTTACCTGTTGGTAATTCTCCTTTAAATAAGAATGAAATCACATCTTTATTAACCTCTTCGATCATAGCTTTAAATAACTCAAAAGCTTCAAACTTATAGATCAATAAAGGATCTTTTTGCTCATGTACAGCTAGCTGTACACTTTGCTTTAATTCATCCATTTTGCGAAGATGTGTTTTCCAGGCATCATCAATAATGGCTAGCGTAATATTTTTCTCGAAATCGGTAATAAGTTGTTTTCCTTCAGACTCATATGCTTTTTGCAAATCGGTAGCAACGTTTATGCTTTTTACGCCATCTGTAAATGGTACCAAGATTCGTTCATACTTACTTGCAGGGTCTTCGTACACTTGTTTAATAACAGGGTAAGCAGCATCTGCATTACGTTTCATTTTATCCTGATAATGCTCATATGCAACTTTATAAATTTCTCCCGAAATTTTTAAAACATCCATTTTTTCGAATTCTTCTGCAGAAATCGGACTACTCATAGAGAAATACCGAATCAATTCGAATTCGAAATTTTTAAAGTCCTGAGCGGCTTTATTTCCTTCTGTGATCACTTCTACCGTGTCATAGATCATATTGGCAATATCAACACGCAAACGTTCTCCAAACAAAGCATGATAACGACGTTTATATACAACTTCACGTTGTGCATTCATTACATCATCATATTCTAATAATCGTTTACGAACGCCAAAGTTATTTTCTTCTACTTTTTTCTGGGCTCTTTCGATAGATTTAGAGATCATAGAATGTTGGATTACTTCACCTTCTTTTAATCCCATTCGATCCATCATTTTGGCAATACGCTCAGAACCAAATAAACGCATTAGGTTATCTTCTAGAGATACATAGAACTGGGAACTACCTGGATCTCCTTGTCGACCGGCACGACCACGTAACTGTCTGTCTACGCGTCGGGAGTCGTGACGTTCTGTGCCCACAATTGCAAGTCCGCCTGCAGCTTTTACTTCATCAGATAATTTAATATCTGTACCACGACCGGCCATATTGGTAGCTATAGTTACTACACCTGCATTACCAGCTTCGGCAACAATATCGGCTTCTTTTTTATGAAGCTTCGCGTTTAATACATTATGTGGTACTTTACGAATCGTAAGCATTCGCCCTAATAATTCTGAAATTTCTACAGAAGTAGTACCAATTAGTACAGGTCTTCCTGCACGAGATAGTTCGGTAACTTCTTCGATAACTGCATTGTATTTTTCGCGTTTGGTTTTGTACACCAAATCTTCTCTGTCATGTCTTGCAATTGGTCGGTTGGTAGGTATTTCTACTACATCCAGTTTGTAGATTTCCCAAAGTTCTCCTGCTTCTGTTACCGCAGTACCAGTCATACCAGACAATTTACCGTACATACGGAAATAGTTTTGAAGTGTCACTGTAGCAAAAGTCTGAGTTGCATCTTCGATTTTTACATTTTCTTTGGCTTCAATAGCTTGATGTAATCCATCACTGTATCGACGTCCGTCCATAATACGCCCCGTCTGCTCATCTACAATTTTTACTTTATTATCCATCACCACATATTCTACATCTTTTTCGAATAAAGAGTATGCTTTTAATAGTTGCCGTAGGGTATGGATACGCTCACTTTTTACACTATAATCTCTAAAAAGATCTTCTTTCTTTTCTGCTTCTTCTTCTCTTGATAACCCAAGTCCTTCAATTTTAGCTATTTCCATACCAATTTGTGGTAATACAAAGAAATCCGGATCATCTTTTCCCGAAAGATAATCTACACCTTTATCAGTAAGATCTATCTGATTATTTTTCTCTTCTATTACGTAGTACAGATCAGCATCAATTTTATGCATTTCTCTGTTATTATCTTGCATATAGAAGTTTTCTGTCTTTTGAAGTAGCATTTTTACTCCTTCCTCACTTAAAAACTTAATTAAAGCTTTATTTTTTGGGATTCCTCGGTATACTTGTAGTAATTTAAATCCTCCTTCTTTGGCATCGCCTTCTTTGATTAATTTTTTAGCTTCAGCTAAAACAGTAGTAAGATATTTTTGCTGTACCGAAACGATATCAGCAATTTTAGGCTTTAACTCATCAAATTCGTGAATATCTCCTTTTGGGATAGGCCCAGAAATGATTAGTGGTGTACGAGCATCATCAATTAATACAGAATCTACCTCATCTATGATTGCATAATTATGGGGGCGCTGTACCAGATCTTCTGGAGCATGGGACATATTATCACGTAGATAATCAAAACCAAATTCGTTATTGGTTCCGTATGTGATATCTGCATTATAAGCGGCTCTACGTTCTGCAGAGTTAGGTCTATGATTATCTATACAGTCTACAGTAAGTCCATGAAACTGAAAAATCGGAGCCATCCACTCACTATCACGACGAGCAAGGTAATCATTTACGGTTACCAGGTGAACACCATTACCAGATAGTGCATTAAGATATACGGGGAGTGTTGCCACCAGGGTTTTTCCTTCTCCCGTTTGCATTTCTGCTACCTTTCCTTCATGAAGTGTAATACCACCTATAAGTTGTACATCATAATGGATCATATCCCATTTTACTTCTTTTCCTGCAGCATCCCAACTTGTTGCCCAAACGGCTTGTTCTCCATCAAGAGTGATGTGGTCTCTGGTGCCAGAGAGCTCTCTATCATAAGCAGAAGCTGTAACTTTTATTGATTCGTTGTTGGCAAAACGCTTTGCAGTTTCTTTTACAACCGCAAAGGCTTCAGGAAGAATATCATTTAAAGCTTCTTCTGTAGCTTTATATGCTTCTTCTTTTAACTTATCTATTTCGGCATAGATATCTTCTTTTCTGTCGATATCTTCTGTATTATTGGCTTCTTCGGTAAGTGTCTCTATTTCTGCATTGATCTTTATACGTGCTTCATTTATTCTGTTCTTAAAATCAACAGTTTTAGCTCGTAATTCATCATGAGAAAGGCCCTCAAGTGCCTTTTCTGCTTGTTTTATCAATTCGACCTTTGGTTGAATTTCTTTGATATCTTTTTTGGACTTATCTCCAACAAATACTTTTAATACAGAATCTAAAATTCCCATAATTTTATGGTTGTGTGTTTAATGAGATTTTAATTTCAAAACGAAATTAATTGGTTCCTTATATACTTAAGGTAACATTCAAATCTGACTTCAATACCTGAAGTCTATCACTATCTCATGACCTAAGTGGTCATATTATACAATACTTTTATGCTATAAATAGCCATAAAGCGGCATAATTTACGCAAAAAAAAAGCCTCTTGCGAGACTTTTAATACTATTTCATTTATTTAATATTCATCCTCATTCCAAAGATAATCTTCATCTGTAGGATAATCGGGCCATATTTCCTCTATAGAGTCATATGAATCTCCTTCATCTTCAATTGCTTGCAGGTTTTCTACAACCTCTAGAGGTGCTCCAGTACGAATTGCATAATCTATTAATTCGTCTTTTGTAGCTGGCCAAGGTGCATCACTTAAATAAGATGCTAATTCTAAAGTCCAATACATATGTTTACTGGTTTAATTTTTTGCAAAAATAATTTTTTAGTTTAAAAAGTCAAGTAAAAAATTAATTATTTAAACAATAATTATAAGAACGTGATTTTTTAGGGAGTTTCCCTTACTAATTTTAACAGTTATTAATTTTAAGAATTTTTTTTAGGAATCCACTCAATTTCTTCTGCTTTAAGATCGTGGGACAACTTTCGTGCCAGTACAAAAAGATAGTCAGATAGTCGGTTTAAGTAATGTAGAGTCGTTTCTTCAAAAGGGGTTATTTCATAGAGTGCCGTTACTAAACGCTCTGCTCTTCGGCATACACAACGAGCAATGTGACAGAATGACACAGTTTGATGCCCCCCTGGTAATACAAAATGTGTCATTGGCGGTAAGGATTCGTTCATTCTGTCGATTTCTTTTTCTAATAATTCAATATCTTCTGTAGAAACTGTAGGTATATTTAGTCGTTTTTGTCCACTTTTTAGTATAGCTTTTTCAGGATCAGTTGCTAAAACAGCTCCAACAGTAAAAAGTTTATCCTGTATATTGATTAATATTTTCTTACTTGGCTCATCAATTTTTTGATCTCTGATAAGTCCAATGTGCGAATTAAGCTCATCAACAGTACCATAACTGTCGATACGAATATGATGCTTAGGTACCCTAGTTCCTCCAAAAAGGGCTGTGGTTCCTTTATCACCGGTTTTGGTATATATTTTCATCGAATTACATGTTTGTTTTAATAGATGATAACTACTTAACTAATAAAAGTACATCCTTAGTATAGTTTTGATTACACCATTTGTGTTTATCAGATATTTTATCCGGAATTTTATAATCGTGTATTTTTTGGTCTAAAAAACCAAACTTATTATAAAAACTTTGAAGATGTTCAAAAGGAAGACACCATATCTTTTTATGTTGTTCATGATTTTGTAATAAATACAAGATGATCTGCTCTGCAATCCCCATACCCCGAAATTGATCTAATAGATACATTCCTCTCAGCTCTACGTTGTCTTCATCAATAGTAACAACTTTTCCCAATCCACATTTTACACCTTTAACTTCTGCTAATGTAATATATTCGGTAGTATAATCTGATAGTACAAAATCGATATTTCGATAGGTTGTACTAATCCATTCTATATCTTCTAATGTTGCCTTTCTAACATATATTTTTTTCATTTTGAAGCAGTAGCGTTATTTTCTCTTTTTCTTTTTTTGATAGTTCTGCCTAAAATTACGTTTGTCTCGATCATACAGTTTATTTTTATTTCGTTTGGTGTTCCAGGATACCGCTACGAATAAGATAGCAATGACTATGATTGTTAAAATTAACTGTGTTTCTTCAGAAAGAGTATCTAACATTACTTTTACTTTTGGAGTAAAAGTAACAAAAAGGCCTTAATTGTATAGTTAAGATTATCATAGTTTATACCTCAAAATTAAATTTATATTAAGTTTTCTTGCTCACTACAAACTTTCATTTTTCTCTTTGTTATTATCTTTTATAATTAGCTGGTACGGTTATAGGTGTAAAAAATGTCATTATGATATAAAAACATATTTTTTTTGTTTAAAGAGTGTAACTCTGGGTGGAGTTGATCATTAAAAATACTAAATTTGTTGCGCTATGGAATTTTCTTCAAAATTATTAGAGAATGCAGTTTATGAAATGTCTCAACTACCAGGGATAGGAAAACGTACTGCACTTCGATTAGTATTACATTTACTTAGACAGCCAGAAACCCAAACGCAACATTTAATAAAAGCTTTAGGAACGCTGCGAGAAGATATTAAATTTTGCAATACATGTCATAGTATTAGTGATACCAATATTTGTGATATCTGTAGCAACCCGAGTAGAAATCATGAAATTATTTGTGTAGTAGAAGATATACGTGATGTAATGGCAATAGAAAGTACAGGTCAGTATAGAGGATTGTACCATGTTTTGGGCGGCAAAATAAGTCCGCTTGATGGTATTGGGCCACAAGAATTAAATATTAGTTCTTTGATCGAGAAAGTTAAATCTGGAGAAGTACAAGAATTAATATTTGCATTAAGTGCAACTATGGAAGGAGATACTACTAATTTCTATATGTATAAACAATTAGAGGGGATAGATATAAAAACCTCTACGATTGCCAGGGGAATTGGTGTTAACGATGAATTAGAATATGCAGATGAGGTTACTTTGGGAAGAAGTATACTTAATCGAATTCCTTTTGAGAATGCATTAAAGAACTCTTGATTTGCATATATTTAGAAGTATCTGTAAACTTGAAATAATAAGTATTAAGTAAATTTTAATACGGAAAAAATAATTTTTAAGTCGAATTTTAGTTAAATTCGCAAAAAAGATAACTTATAAACACTTTTGATTAAGAATATGGCAAAATTTGAGCTGAAACTTCCAAAAATGGGTGAGAGTGTTGCAGAGGCAACAATAACAACTTGGTTAAAAGAGGTTGGGGATACTATTGAATTAGACGATGCAGTTGTTGAAATAGCAACCGATAAAGTAGATAGTGAAGTACCTAGTGAGGTAGAAGGTGTACTGGTAGAAAAACTTTTTGATGTTGATGATGTAGTACAGGTAGGCCAGGTTATAGCTGTAATAGAAACGGAAGGTGAAGGAGCTATAGAATCAACTTCGGAAGAAACTACTACCAAAGTAGAGGAAACTCCAAAAGAAGCAGAAGTACTAGAAACGCAAATTGCAGAAACAGTAGTAGCAGGAAATGCAACCGATTTTTCTGGAAGTAGTAAGTTTTATTCTCCATTAGTAAAAAATATTGCTGCGACAGAAAATATTTCATTCTCTGAATTAGAAGCTATTTCTGGAACAGGTAAGGATGGTCGTGTTACCAAAAATGATATTTTACAATTTGTAGATGATCGCAAAAACGGAAAAATAAAAACGCAGCCTGTAAAAGAAGAAATAAAAGCGAAACCAGAAGCAACTCCTGTTAAAAAGCAAGAAGTAGCTAAAGCAGCACCAGTAGTAGCATCAGGAGAAGATGAGATTATAGAAATGACCAGAATGGGCAAACTTATAGCGCATCATATGGTCGAGTCTGTACAGACTTCTGCTCATGTGCAGTCATTTATAGAAGCCGATGTAACCAATATCTGGAATTGGAGAAAGAAGGTAAAAGGGGATTTTATGAAGAGAGAAGGGGAGAACCTTACGTTTACTCCTATTTTTATGGAAGCAGTTGCTAAGGCACTAAAAGATTTTCCGATGATGAACATCTCTGTTTCTGGAGATACAATTGTGAAAAAGAAAAATATAAACCTGGGCATGGCAGCAGCTTTACCAGATGGTAATTTAATTGTACCCGTGATTAAGAATGCAGATCAATTAAATTTGGTAGGAATGACCAAAGCAGTTAATGATCTTGCAAATAGAGCACGTAATAATGCTTTAAAACCAGATGATATACAAGGCGGTACGTATACAGTAACTAATGTAGGTACATTCGGAAGCATTATGGGTACACCAATTATCAATCAACCGCAGGTAGGTATTTTGGCTTTGGGAGCGATTAGAAAGGTGCCCGCTGTTATAGAAACACCAGAAGGAGACTTTATCGGTATTCGATATAAAATGTTCTTATCGCACTCTTATGATCACAGGGTTGTTAACGGTGCGCTAGGAGGGCAATTTGTACAACGTGTAAAAGATTACCTGGAAGCCTGGGATGTGAATAGGGAGTTTTAAAAGCACAACCAAATATTTTTTATAAAGCCATGACAATTTTGTTATGGCTTTTTTTGTATCACACCGAAAGTTTTTGTTTCTATGTTACTGAGCCTGAAGAGGAACGTAATATTGAATGTAAAACCGTAAAATTTTAAATTTAAAATGTAAAAGTTGAGTGAGTATTATATTAGCCTTTATAAGCAGGGCATTGTTCTAGAATTGTTCTTACTGAACTATGAGGGGGATGAAAAAAAGTATTCTTTGTTATTTTTGGTTAGAACAATAGTTGTTTTTAAAAAAATAGATTTTTTATGAGACCTATCAAGATTTTACTTGTTTTCCTATTATTATTTTCAATTGATGCATGTAAACGAAATGAAAAATTAACTTTATTAACACACGATGAAGTTATCGTTAAAATCACCAACAAAGAATTATATTTTGACAAAAAGATAGTTTACAGGGATTCAAATTATAATATTTTAAAAAAATCTAATTTTAAGACAGTAGATACTTCTTATTTAGGAAAAGATTTTTTTGTTGATGATCAGGAAATGGTAAAAGAAATTCGTTTCAGACCGTTAAATTTTAGAGACAGAATTTTAAAAATTCATCGGAGAGCAAAAAAATATTATGATCCTTCAAAAGATTTTTCAATAATTGATATAGATTCAACCAAAATTGATAGTATACTGGCTGATGTTTATAAGACTGACCAAGAAGTAAGAAACACAGGAAGTACAGAAGAGATTAGAAGTACGGATAAAAAAAACCGAATTTTTGTGGTTTCGATATTACATAAATATGGTTTTCCCAAGCAAGAGAATTTAAAGGGAAATTCAATATGGGCTATATTCTTAACAATTCAACATGCTTCTCCAGAACTAAGGGCATATTATTATGGGGATTTATTATGTTCTGCAATTCATGGCGACCTTCCGTTACAGGCAATAGCTCTTTTAGAAGACAGAATTCTTCGAGATTATGGCTATGACCAGGTATACGGGACTCAAAGATCTTCCATTGGAGATTTACCCATAGAAGATTCTACTAAAGTTAATGAACGCCGAAAAGAAAGAGGATTAGATCCTCTTTTTTAAGAGATTAAGTTTTTGTAAACTTTTCTAGATATAGGTAAGTTTTAAAGCCTTAGAACAGAAAAATGAGTTATTGCATTTCGCTTTTTTGCATTACGCCAATAGACTAAAATCTTTACATTCCTAAGGTTTGTTTTATACTTTTTGTTTCTCACCTCGAAAAAACCTGTATTAAAAGGTATCAATACTATTTGTTTAGGATATACAAGTATTATCGGTAAAAAAATAAGATTCCAGAAGGATGTTCTTCCGGAATCTTGATGTCTGAATAGTTCATTCATTCCCCATCCACTACATTTACTTTTCGTGTTTGTCTTGCACGGGCATTGGCATTAAGCCTTTTGATCACTTCGTCAATTTCTAATAGGGTAGGTTTTATATTATCGACAAGATTTCTACGATGTAAGATCGTTAATTCTTCTAATGCATTACTTATGCTCTCCTTAATTTTGTTTTTTGCGTCCTTATCGGTAGGAGTATCTTTTTCAGATTCGATAGTATCCCGTTTGGCAATTAAGGTTTCAATAGATTTTATTTTGATTTCCATTTGTTCTTTCCAGCTCACTTTATTTAAAGTTTTTAAAGCTTCAACGGCTGTAGGAGCTTTTAAGTCACTAACAAGACTATTATATTTGGCGGCTTGTTCTATATAACTGCGATCATAAAGGCGATCGTCGTTCTTTTCGAGTATAGGGCGTAATACTTCACTAGCTTTTACTTCCTGTTCATCAGGGCTGTTGCCATAGTTATAAATAGTGTTTTTAAATCCTATAAAATACATATTAAATAAATCATCTTCGGCTTTGATCTCTGCTGTAAATGCTTTTTTAGTACTGCTGCCAATAGCTTTTTGTGTGAGTATAAGATCTTCTGTTAATTCAGCAATAATTCTAAGTGTCCATTCATTGTTTTTGTGGTTAAGAGCAAGTTTTTTTGTAATGGCCCTGCCGAGTTCGTCAAATTCTTCAATACTGTACCTGGAAAATAAAGTGTTTGTAAATTTCATTGTGTAATTTTTGGTAATATGTTATAAATCAATAGATAGTAAACAGTTTTTTTTAAGCTTTAGTATCAAAATGAAAAATTAACCGTTGGTTTTTTACTTTTTGATGTGGGAGAAGGAAACTGACGGTCAACTTTTTACTTTTTGATATAGGAGAAGGAAACTGACGGTCAGTTTTTTACTTTTTGATGTAGGAGAAGGAAACTGACGGTCAGTTTTTTACTTTTTATACCATTTATAATAATACCAGGAAGCGAGACCGCCTATAAAAGAAAATAATGCCAACATCCAAAACACATGCCGGTGCCCTTCTGGGCCGGGTGAATTTTCCAGGAGGTATCCCATTGCAGGTCCTGCAAATATATCAGGAGTATAGCCAATAAGAGAAATAATGCCAACGGCAGTTCCTGTAAGAACTAGTGGGATTTTTCCTTTTTGCATTACTGCAAAGTATAAAGAACGGGCAGCATATACCCCTGTCGCTACTACTAAAATTGATATAAAAAATAAAGCTGTCGAAGAATCTGAAATTATACCCGAGGCAAACAATAATGCCCCAAAGAATGAAACTATAAAACTAATAAGTAACCAAAAAGTGGTTTGTGAGCGGTCGGCTAATACTCCAATTAAAACTCCAATAATAGGTCGGATAAATAATAAAAATGTACCTACTTGAGCTGATTGTACTTGATCATATAGCATAACATCTTGAGCATATAGTGAAAATACATCGGTAATTTTGTAACCTACATAAGCGCATAAAATAATGATCATGAGTAACCAAACAGAAGATAGACGTAATACTTCTTGTACTTGAGATATTGTAATTTTCTCTACCGTAATTTGTTTTTCTAATTCATGATCCATTTTCATAAATAACCAAACCAATATTCCTACAATACTAACAATGCCAGAAGACACTAAGATTACATATTTAAAAGCAGCTTTGCTTTCGGTAGTAGTCGCTTCAGAGATTTCTGAAGTAATAAATAGTGAGAAAATAAATACTCCCAAAACTCCGAATAAAGCACCAACTAATCCCCGACCACCATCTAAAAATCCAAATGCTTTACCTTGAGAAGTGTTGCCTCCCCAAATACGAGTAGCTTTAATCATAGGAGCCCAGAATAAAAATATAGTAGTAAAACCCCAATAACCATAAAGTACTTTTAGTATTGTGTAATTAGGGAAACTGGCATAAATTAATCCCCCTAAAGCGGTCATCCATAGTGCTGTAGCTATTAATTTTCTTGGAAGAAACTTATCGGCTAATGCACCTCCAAAAAGGTAAGATATTAGAGCTACAGTTCCGTAAATAGAGAAACATATACCTAATTGAATATTATCTAAGTTAAATACCTCAAGTACTGTTGGTCTAAATACTCGTGAAAGAACAAATGGAAGAATAAAAACAGATTCTCCTGCTAAAATAACCAGAAAAAGAAAGTACCAAGGCAGTTTTGTTTGATTCATAAAGCATCGAAATAGATTAGACTTAAAAAGTGTAAGTTCGATGTAAGAAAATTTACGTCAGTTAGAGTGATTTTCGGTAGAAAATTGTACTTCGATAAGGCCTGTCTTGAGTTTATCGAAGGGCTCAGCCGAACTATCGAAGACAAGTAAAAACCTAATTTCGATACAATTTTTCTTCATTTCACTATGAAAAATTACTCAACTTGAGGGCTTTTTAAAAATAAATCCTTATACCGAACTTACGCTTTTAAGTCTAAATATATAGATTTCTATGTTAAACCCAGATTATACATTAGAAAATCTATTACAGCTCCAAACTGCTTCAATATATATCGCTTTGTTAAATAAAATAGAGAGTGGTATTAAAGTCTTTTGTAAAGATATAAGCATTTCCCTTTTTTCTTTTAAAAATACATTTAAAATTAAAAATGTAAAAGTGATTACTTATACCAGAGAAGTAGAGTTTGTATGTTTATCCTCTAAATAAGAAAAATCGATCCTTCATGTTTTCGATTTCAGAATTTTTATTACTTACAATATGATCAATTGCTTCTGTTGTAAAGTTTTTTCCTTTTTTAGTTAAAGAAACAATATCGTTGTTAATTGTAATCATATTATTTTTAAGTGCCAGGTTTAGCACAGATTTTGATTGTACCTTCTGCCAATTAATATGCTCGTTTAGATGTTTTACATGTCGTTCTTCTTCTTCCTGATGGTTTCCCAAATGCAGAAGAAAGGTAAGTAAAGAAACTTCGATACGTTGTTGCTTTTGCCTGTATAAGACAGAAAATAATCCTTTGTTAGGGGCAAATAAGTATACGAATAAGAAAACTAATCCTAATACTGTAGTCATTGATCCAGAAATAGAAGTATCTAACGCATGCGCTATCCAATAGCCTGTAATAGCACTACTAATCCCAAAGATAACCGATAATAAGAGCATTTTTTTTAGGTCATTTGTTAGTAGATAGGCAGTGGCTGCAGGTGCAATCATTAATGCAATAACCAAAATAGCCCCAACAGCATCAAAAGCACCTACGGTAGTGATTGAAGAAACTGTCATTAATCCATAATGCATAACTACAGGGGATAACCCAAGAGCAGAAGCTAAACCAGCATCGAATGTGCTAACTTTTAGTTCCTTAAAAAATGCAAATAATAGCGCTAATGTGATCAATACTATAATACCTATGATCCATAAAGATTTAGGCCCTACATCTGTATCTTCTATAAGTAATCGATCAAAAGGGGCAAAGGCAAGCTCTCCCAATAATACAGCATCAACATCTAGATGCACATCATTTGCGTTCTGTGCAATAAGTATAATCCCAATACTAAACAGGGCAGGAAAAACTAAACCTATGGCGGTATCTTCTTTTACTAAGCCTGTCTTTTGGATAAACTCTACCAATACTACAGTAAGGACACCACTTGCAGCAGCAAGAATAATTAATAAAGGCGACGATAAGTCATGAGTAATAAAAAAACCGATCACAATACCAGGTAAGATAGAATGACTAATTGCATCAGTGATCAATGCCATTTTTCGCAATACTAAAAAAGTTCCTGGGATAGCGCAAGCTATTGCTACCAGGCTAGCAATTAATTGTATTTCTATCTGTGCGCTACTCATTTTCTTCTTTTGTTAGTTGATTATATAAATTGGAAGCAGTTTTATACCCAGACTCGGTTAGAGACCACATATTGCCTTCAATTTTTACATAGTCTTTGTCTTCTAATTTTTGAAGTGATTTTCTGGTAAAACCTTGAAAATTATTCAAAATTTTAATGGCATGTGGATGCGCAATATTTTCGTGTGTGCTGGCAATATTATACATGAAAGATAATGTTTTATGTAATTGAAGATCGCTTCTGTTTTTTCTAAATCGAATTTCTCTAAATAATAGTCCTCGACCGGGAGAAAAAATAAAAGAAAATAATACAAAAACACCGGAGATTAATACAATTACAGGGCCTGTGGATAAGTTATTATGACTGGCACTGATAGCGGTTCCGAAAACTCCGGAGAATGCTCCAAAAATCGCTGCCAAAATAACCATTACGGCTAAGTTATTTGTCCATTGTCTAGCAGCAGCAGCAGGAGCTAATAGCATAGCGCTCATTAATACTACACCTACGGTTTGCAGCCCTAATACAATAGCAATTACAATAAACGTGGTGATAAGAATGTCTAAGAATTTGGTGTTAAACCCTAGTGTCTTAGTGTAATCGGGATCAAATAATAATAGTTTGAGTTCTTTCCAGAATAATAACAAAACTACTAAGCTGATTCCCGTAACGATGACCATAAGCCATACATCACTTTCTAAGAGTGTAGCTGCCTGCCCAAAAAGGTAACTTTCTAAACCGGCCTGATTAGCATTGGGCATTTTCTGGATATAAGTTAGCAATAACATTCCGAACCCAAAAAATAATGATAATATAAGACCTAAAGCCGTATCAGATTTTAGGTGTGTTTTACTAGTGATACCACGAATCCAAAAGGTGCCAATTAGACCACTAATTAATGCTCCTAATAGAAATGCAGAGCTATTTTTTGTACCAATAACTAGAAAAGCAATTGCTATACCAGGCAGTGCAGCATGAGAAATAGCATCTCCTAATAAACTTTGCTTGCGTAATACAGCAAAACTACCCAACATACCACAAATAGCGCCAAGTACCGCCGTACCTAATGTAATTGTACGCAAAGTATAATCTGTAAAGACAAGTTCTATGTATTCTTTTACATCCATAGTTCTTACCGTTGTATACTAACTTTATAATTAATTCCATAGGTTTTGGTTAAATTGTCATCATTAAAAATGTCCTTTACCGGTCCGGTAGCAATCTTTTTTACATTAAGAAAAGTAACCCAGTCAAAATATTCTGGTACAGTTTGTAAATCATGATGCACTACAATTACTGTTTTTCCTGCTTTTCTAAGTTCTTTTAGGATGTTAATAATTGCTTTTTCTGTAGTAGCGTCTACTCCTTGAAATGGTTCATCCATAAAATAGATAGATGCATTTTGAACCAAAGCCCTTGCTAAAAAAATACGTTGTTGTTGTCCTCCCGAAAGTTGACTTATCTGCCTGCTTTTAAAAGAAAGCATTCCTACTTTTTCTAATGCTTCAAGAGCTGCTTTTTTTTGTTTTTGTCCTGGTCTTTTGATCCATCCCAGGTTTCCATAAGTTCCCATCATTACTACATCTAATGCAGTGGTAGGGAAATCCCAGTCTACACTTCCTTTTTGAGGGACATAGGCTACCAGTGAGCGTTGTTTCTTGTATGGTTTTCCATAAATTTGGGTACTTCCTGCAATGGGTTTAATGATATCTAAAATCGATTTTATCAAAGTAGATTTTCCTGCCCCGTTGGGTCCTACAATTGCCATAAGTACACCTTCGGGTATAGCGAGGTCAATATCCCATAGTACAGGTTTGTAATTGTAAGCTACAGTTAAATCATCTATTTGAACTGCGATTTTTTGTTCTTTCATGTAAACAATTTTTATTCAATATATCCGCTACTTGAGAGCATTAATAATAGTATTGACATTATATGTAAACATGCCAATATAGCTACCTTCTTTTGTCCCTGTATTACCTAATGCATCAGAGAACAATGTTCCGCCTATGGCTACTTCATGATTCTTTGATTTTACTGCAGCTTGTAAAGCTTCAATAGTTCGCTTAGGTACAGAGCTTTCTACAAAAATAGCTTTTACTTTCTTCTCAATAATAAAGTTAGCTAATTTTTGAACATCCTGTACTCCAGCTTCCGTAGCGGTAGATAACCCTTGTAAACCAACTACATCAAAATCATATGCTTTCCCAAAATAACTAAAAGCATCGTGTGCTGTAACCAGAATTCGTTTTTCTTTTGGCAAAGAAGCAATAGTGTTTTTTAATTTGTTTTCTAATTCATCTAGCTTAGTCAAGTATGTTTTTCCGTTGGCTTTAAAAGCTTCAGCATTTTTTGGATCTATCTCTGCTAGTTTATGGGTAATGAACGTCGTTATGATTTTCCAGTTTTTTACACTAAACCATATATGAGGGTCGTAATTCGAAGCAAAATAATCAGAACCAATTAACGTATTTTTGTCTAAACTTTCTCCTACAGCTATGGTATTAATATGCTGATGTTTCATTTTTTCAAATACTTCTACCAGCTTTCCTTCCAGGTGTAAACCGTTATAAAAAATTACATCGGCATTCACCAATTTAGATACATCACCTTCGCTGGCTTTGTATAAATGAGGATCGACACCACTTCCCATTAATCCTTCGACTTCAATTAGATCTCTACCGATGTTTTTAACCATATCGGTGATCATAGAGGTGGTGGTAACCACTTGTAGTTTTTGATTTTTATCTTTTACTTCTTTTTTACAGGAAAAAAACGTAAAAACAAGGAGCAATAGCATTAATTTTTTATGAATCATTTTTAGAAAGTTTATTTAATATTCTGATAAGTTCTTTAGCGTTTAAAAAAGATTGCTGTTGAAATATGATTTCGTATTTGTGATTTAAGATTGCTAATGTTGGATACCCAATTTTGTTATTAACTGTAGCAAGTTCCCGGGCTAATTGATGCACTCCGGTTTTGTTTCCATTAGGTTGAAAGCGAAAAGATTTGTTTAAGAAGTGTATGGTTTCACGACTTTCACCATTTAGTGAAGCGAAATAGAAATTTTGGTTTAATTGTTGTATAACATCAGTATTGTTAAAAGTTGTATTTTCCATATTCTTGCAGTACATACACCAATTGGTATGAATAAATACGACCAAAGGTTTGGGGGCCATAGTCATTTTGTTTTCTATAGACTCAAAAGAGTTAACCTGTAGTTGTGCTATTGCATTCTGATGCAGAAGAGGTACTATGAAAAATGATATGAGATAAAAAGCTTTCATTTTGTATTGAGTTTACAAGAAATAACGAACGCCTAAAAAACCTCGTATCCCTTGATTAGAAGCATATATGTATGTGGTATCAAAATCTGGTCCAAATGGGTCATCGGCGCCGGCTATTAAAAAAGGGTTTCCCCGGCTAGGTGTCCAGTCTAATAAATTTTTAATGCCTCCGTAAATTTCTATGTTGTTTTTGGTTTTATGTGAGAATTGTATGTTTTGGATACTCCACCATGGTGATTTGTCTTTTCTGGGATCGTTTAGTCCCTGAGTTGCTAATCGCATAGGGCCGTATATGTTTCCTGTATAATCTATTGTTAAGTTAAGGGATTGTATTTTATAAGTTGCTCCCCAGGTTCCTGTAAAACTTTCTGTAAGTATCTGGCGTGTAGTTATTCCGTTCTCCGTATTTGAAACATTAAGCCCACTCATTCCTAATGTGAATTTTAATCCATTAGAAAAGTTAATATCAGTATTAAGGCTTACTCCGGTAGATACAGCATGACCATCTAAATTGCCATATCGTATTTCTTCAGCATTTGTTTCATAATCGGGAATAATGGCATTTGTGAAATAGGTATACCAGGCTGAAGCATCCAGCCCAATAAAGGTTCCGTTGTCAAAAAATATTTTTTTAATATAATTAAGGTTTACATTATAAGACTCTTCGGGGTCGAGATCTTCTTCGATAATTACCTCCCGAGAACCTGTGAGAGCTGCATGATCTTCTGTAAAAAGATTAACGACTCTAAACCCCGTACCGGCATTTAATCTAAAAACATTTTTGTCATTAATACTCCATTTATAAGCAAGCCTTGGGGTAAAAATAGTTCCGTGCAGGTTATGATAATCTAATCTTGCTCCTAATAATAGTTTATGTTTAGGGGCCAGTGTGATTTCGTCTTGTAAAAATAAACCGGGAGTATTTGTTTCTTCAGGATCGTTTTGGCCATTCGTAATTGTTGCTGGTGTGTTATCGTCATAATATTGATATCTGTAAGCAGCTCCGAATAGTAGATCGTGTGATTTTATTTTTTTATCCCAGGTTAACTGCGTAAAACCAATGCGTTGTTTTGCCTGGTAGGATACGGTCCCATAATATGAATCTTGATCGTGATCTGTATAAGAAAAAGAGAATGTTAAGGGTTCTTCTATCGGTAGTTCGTAATTGCCCAGTATTTCATATCGTGCAGTATATATGCTCTCTCCATATATTTGATCACTTCCTCTAAAATCAGAATTCCATTCATTTTCCCCTCCCCATCTATCTTCATAATAAAACCTGCCGGCAAGGGTAAAGTTTTTTCCGCTTTTGCGATTAAAATTCCATTTATTAAATATAGATATACGATCCTGTAATGTAAGATCTGTAAATCCATCATCGTTGTTGTCTATAGCTTGATCATAATAAAAATAATTGGCGCCAAATAGAGCAGTAGCATTACCTAATTTGGTTTTAAAACCAAAATCTATATTGGTTTCTCCCCAACTGGTAGCAAAAACATCAGTACTTATTTCAGGTGCGTCATTAGGATTTTTTGTGATAACATTGATGAGACCTCCAACAGCTTCACTTCCATATAGAGATGAAGCAGGGCCTTTTACTACTTCGATTCTATCAATTAGTGAATTAGGTATTCCTGATAATCCGTAAACGGTAGATAATCCACTTACTATTGGCATTCCGTCAATCATAACCAGGGTATAAGGTCCTTCTAATCCATTAATATGAATATCACCAGTGTTGCAAATACTACAGTTAAGTTGAGGTCTTACACCATTTACATTTTGTAAGGATTCGAATAAATTTGGTGTTGGATTTTTTTTGAAAAATGTAGGAGAATAGATTTCTACGGGAACAGGACTTTCTGATCGACTTACAGCTTTTAATGTTCCTGTGATCACCACTTCATCTAGAGATGACCCTTGTGACATAACAAGGTTTATTTTATTTTCTCCTGTTACTATAGATACCTTTTTCTTAATAGGTGTGTAACCCGTAAATGAAGCAACCACTTTATAATCTCCAACAGGTATATTTTCAATACTAAATACGCCATTTTCATCGCTAGAACTACCAAGAGAAGTTCCTTCTATATATATATTAGCAAAAGGAAGTATTCCGTTATCATCGTATATTACACCTTTTAGTATACTGGTAGAATTGAGTTCTTGAGAATGTAAAGTATTGTAAATAAGGTGGTTTGTAAAAGCAAATAAGATTATTATACGTAATTGCATTAGGTTTAGTAATTTTGTTTTATTATTTCGACAAAACTAAAAAAGTTAGTTATGACTAACAAATTAAATTTGAATAATTTAACAAAAAGTGAAGAGGATTACTTAAAGGCTATATTTCAGTTACTTATAGAGGATGCTTCTGTGAAAGTAGGAAATAATCAATTGGCAGATTATCTTAAAGTTTCTCCTGCTTCTACAAACAACATGATTAAGAAGTTAAAAGCTAAAGGTTATGTAGTAAGCGAAAAGTATGGTAAATTAGATTTAACAGAGAGAGGTAAGTCGGTTGCAGTGCGATTGATTCGTAAACATAGATTATGGGAGACTTTTTTGTGTAATTATCTAAACTTTACCTGGGATGAGGTTCATGATGTGGCAGAACAGTTAGAGCATATTAAGTCTCGTAAGTTGATTGACGAATTGGATCGGTTTATGGATTTTCCTAAAAAAGATCCTCATGGTGAGATGATTCCTAATGCTAATGGAGAATATTCGATCATACCTAAAATAACACTTTCTTCTTTATCAGAAGGAGATGTTTGCCAACTTGTTGCTGTAAATGATGGCTCTGTTCATTTTTTAAAATATGTATCAGAAATCGGTTTGGTATTAAGTAGTGAAATAAAAATTCTTGAAGTCCGGGAGTTTGATAAATCAATTCGAATTAAATTTGATAATACAATAGAAACAGTTACAAGAAAATTTGCAGATAATGTATTCGTTAATAAGGTTGTATAGTTTTTGTAAATGTTAAAATAGAGTTAGTCTATAAGAATGTTAAAGAATAGCTGTTATCTTTGAGTATCACACAATCAATTTATGGAGCTTAATTTAAAAAGACCGATATGTTTTTTTGATCTTGAAACTACCGGCATAAATATTTCTAAAGATCGTATTGTAGAAATTTCTATTCTAAAAATATTTCCAAATGGCACCCAGGAAAGCAAAACCTGGTTGGTTAATCCCGAAATGCCAATTCCTCCAGAAACTACAGCAGTGCATGGCATTGATGATGCTAAGGTAGCTAATGAACCTGTTTTTAAAAAAATAGCTGGTAAAATCAATGAGATGATAAAAGGGTGTGACCTGGGAGGGTTTAACTCGAATCGATTTGATATCCCGTTATTGGCAGAAGAGTTACTGCGAGCGGGATTGGATTTTGATATGAAAAATACAGTTTCAATCGATGTTCAAACCATTTATCATAAAATGGAAAAAAGAACATTAGCCGCAGCATATAAGTTTTATTGTGATAAAGATTTAACTGATGCACATTCTGCAGAAGCAGATACACTTGCAACCTACGAAGTACTGAAAGCTCAATTAGAACGCTATCCCGAGTTAGAAAACAATACTAAGTTCTTATCAGAGTTTAGTTCCAGAAAGCAGTTTGCAGATTTTGCTGGTTTTATTACATATGACGATAATAAAAAAGAAATTTTTTCCTTTGGTAAACACAAAGGTAAATTGGTAGAAAAGGTAATGGAAGAAGAACCAGGGTATTTTGGTTGGATACAAAATGCAGATTTTCCTTTGTATACCAAAAAAGTACTTACTGCAGTTCGACTTCGTAAGTTAAATAATAGCCTAAATCTATAATCATTTCTCTTATCATTTTATATCATGAAGCTTATTTGCATAGGTCGTAATTATACAGATCATATAAAGGAGTTAGAGAATGAAAGGCCTGAAGAACCTGTAGTTTTTATAAAACCAGACACTTCTATTTTGTTAAAAAAGCAACCTTTTTTTATCCCAGATTTCTCAAATGATATTCATCATGAAGTTGAAGTATTGGTAAAAATAAATAAGGTAGGTAAGTATATTGATAAAAAATTTGCTCATAAATATTATAATGAAGTAAGCCTGGGGATAGACTTTACAGCACGGGATTTGCAGGCTAAACTTAAAGCAAAAGGTCTTCCCTGGGAGAAAGCTAAAGCTTTTGATGGAGCAGCAGTAATAGGAAAGTGGGTGTCTAAAGAAGAATATGAAGATATCGATACTATTGATTTTCGTTTAGAGAAAAATGGTGAAATTGCACAGCAAGGTAATACAAGGCTTATGCTATGGAAGATTGATGAATTAATAGAATATGTGTCAAAATATTTTACTTTAAAGATAGGAGATATTATATTTACAGGTACGCCAGCTGGTGTTGGGGTCGTAAAACCAAATGATATTTTGACCGGATATATAAATAACCAACAATTTTTTTCAATAAAAGTAAAATAAATGAGCAAAGGATATAGTTTAAAAAATGTAAATGAATTATCAGGAGGAGATAACGAATTTATAGCTGTCCTGGTACAGACTTTTCTAGAAGAAATACCGCCTGATCTTGATAGTATGGTTCAGGCTGTAAATTCTGATAATCCACAGATGGCATATCAATATGCTCATAAAATGAAACCTAATCTTCAATTGTTTGATATTGATCTTTTGGCGCAAATAAAACAAATAGAAGCTTGGTCAAAAACAAAGAAAGAAAAAGAACAGATCATACCTATTCTGGATCATATTGTATCTACAGTTAATGGGGCTCTCGAAGACCTGAAAGCAGATTTTAGTTAAATATGCTTGCAGAAATTATTACTATAGGTGATGAAATTTTGATTGGACAAATCATTGATTCTAATTCTGCGTTTATAGGCAAAGAGCTTAATAAAATTGGTATAGATGTACATCAGATCTCATCTGTAAAAGATGATAAACAACATATTCTGGATGCTATAGCAGAAGCTAGTAATAGAGTAGATGTTGTATTAATAACAGGAGGTTTGGGCCCTACAAAAGATGATATTACAAAACATACCATTTGTGAATATTTTGAAGATACATTAATAGAAAATAAAGATGTACTTGCGCATGTCGAAAGATTATTTGCTAAGTATATCTCTACACCAATTTCTGATGTGAATAGACAACAAGCTCTTGTGCCTAGTAAATCAACCGTCTTGATGAATCTATATGGTACAGCTCCCGGGATGTGGCTAGAAAAAGAAAACACAGTTTTTGTATCTATGCCTGGAGTACCTTACGAAATGAAAGGATTGATGAAAGATGAAGTACTACCCAGGTTGCAAAAAAGGTTTAACAGGCCTTATATCATTCATAAAACCATACTTACCTATGGTGTAGGTGAAAGTGTAATAGCAGAAAAAATAGAAGACTGGGAGAATAATTTACCTTCATATATTAAATTAGCATATTTACCTAATTTAGGAAGAGTAAGACTTCGTCTTTCGGCAAGAGGAAGCGATAAAAAACTACTCGAGGATACCATAGAAAATAAAGTATCAGCCTTACGTCTTATAATAGGAGATGTTATTGTTGGGTATGAAGAAGACGAAACTATAGAGATGAGAATTGGTCAGCTATTGATTAAGAAAGGTAAAACACTCTCTGTCGCAGAAAGTTGTACCGGAGGCAAAATAGCACAATCGTTTACGGCAAATGCGGGAGCTTCTGCCTATTTTAATGGAGGAGCTGTTACCTATGCTACACAATCCAAAATAGATATATTGGGTATAGATCCCGAGGTTATCAAAAAGCATACGGTGACAAGCATCGAGGTTGCAGAAGCTATGGCTCTGGCAGCAAAAGAAAAATTTAAATCAGATTATGCTATTGCTACAACAGGTAATGCTGGTCCGGCAAAAGGCGATGGAGATGTTGAAGTAGGAACGGTTTTTATTGCAATAGCCTCCCCAAAAGGTATCTTTTCAGAGAAGTACGTCTTTAGTAATCTTAGAGAACGAACCATTGGTAAAGCAGTAAATAAATCTTTCGAACTTTTACTTAATATATTACTTAATTCACACTATTAGGATATTCTTTATTCTAGCCTATACCATCGATATTGCTTACCTATATATTTTTGCAATTCACCGACAAAAAATCGCAATTAAACGATAAAACACGTTTTGAAACAATAAACAGAAGTAGTTTTACAGTAATCGAAAACAATATTTGGACACTATGAGAATTTTTAATCCATAGAAAATATTGTACAGAGTCAAAATGTTAAATACATAGATCAAGGTTTTTAAAAAATAAGTTTTGTTTGAATTAGGTTTTATAGGTGTTTAGTATGTGTTTGTATTTTTAATTTCAAACACAACAAAAAAAGCGGGTCATTTTTAAATGACCCGCTTCGTTTACTACTTAATTACCCCATATTAAGTAGTTAGCTACAATTGTAATACTAACTAATGTAAAGATAGATGTATTGTCATATTTTTGAAATACGTAAAAACACCTGTTTTTTTCATTTTTCTAAAGCGGTAAGAAAAAACTAAAAAAAGAAGAAAAATTACTAAACTATTATTGGTGGTTCGGTAAATAATTCGTTAATTTGCACCCTGTTTTGAAATAATACCAAAATTAAGAAGAGATGTCAAGAGTTTGCGAGCTTACAGGTAAAAAAGCAATGGTAGGAAATAATGTTTCCCACGCGATGAATAAAACAAAACGTAAATTCAATGCGAATTTAATTAAAAAACGTTTTTATATTCCAGAAGAAGATCGTTGGATAACACTTAAAGTGTCAACCGCAGCATTAAAAAATATAAATAAGAACGGAATCTCTGCTGTTTTAAAAGAGGCAAGAGCAAAAGGTTTCTTAAATAAATAATCTCTTTATTTTAAAAGATACTTATAATGGCAAAGAAAGGTAATAGAGTACAGGTAATCTTAGAATGTACAGAGCATAAAGCTTCTGGTAAGCCGGGTACATCAAGATATATTACAACTAAGAACAAAAAGAACACTCCTGATAGGATAGAATTGAAGAAATTTAACCCTATCTTGAAGAAAATGACGGTTCATAAAGAAATAAAATAATAAGAGATGGCAAAGAAATCAGTAGCATCATTACAGACAGGATCAAAGAGATTAACTAAAGCCATAAAAATGGTAAAATCTCCTAAAACAGGAGCCTATACTTTTGTAGAGTCAATTATGCCGCCAGAAGCGGTTAACGACTTTTTAAAGAAAAAGTAAATCTCTGTACACGATATTTAAAAAGAAGCCGTTTCAATTGTATTGAAATGGCTCTTTCTTTTTATATTTAAGCAATATAACCAAAGGTTTTAGTTTTTAATTTCTAGCATATTGAATAGTACAAATGGGGCTTTTTAAAAAAATATTTTCTTCAGAAAAAAAAGAAACACTAGATAAAGGATTAGAGAAATCCAAAACCAACTTTTTCTCTAAATTAAGTAAGGCAGTAGCTGGTAAATCTAAAGTAGATGATGATGTTTTAGATGATCTGGAAGAAATATTGGTTACAAGTGATGTAGGAGTTAAAACTACCATTAAGATTATCGAACGTATAGAAAACCGGGTAGCGCGGGATAAATATCTTGGAACCGATGAGTTAAATCAAATCTTACGTGAAGAAATTGCTGGTTTACTTTCTGAAACTAATGTTGGAGAAGCTACTGACTTTGAAATTCCAAAAAATAGAAAGCCTTATGTAGTAATGGTGGTTGGAGTAAATGGGGTGGGAAAAACCACTACTATAGGAAAATTAGCCTATCAATTAAAGAAAAAAGGATTAAAAGTAGTACTAGGTGCGGCAGATACATTTAGAGCAGCAGCAATCGATCAACTACAAGTATGGGCAGACCGTGTAGATATTCCGATCATAAAACAAGATATGGGGAGTGATCCTGCTTCTGTGGCTTTTGATACTTTGCAATCTGGGGTCAATCAAGATGCCGACGTCATCATTATAGATACAGCAGGTAGATTACATAATAAGGTTAATTTAATGAATGAGTTGACAAAAGTAAAGCGAGTAATGCAAAAAGTTATAGATGATGCCCCTCATGATGTGTTATTAGTTTTAGATGGCTCTACAGGTCAGAACGCTTTTGAACAGGCGAAACAATTTACAGCAGCTACAGAAGTTACTTCATTGGCTGTTACCAAGCTCGATGGAACTGCAAAAGGAGGGGTTGTAATAGGAATAAGTGATCAATTTAAGATACCAGTAAAATATATAGGCGTAGGAGAAGGAATAGAAGATCTTCAGGTATTCAATAAATATGAATTTGTAGATTCCTTCTTTAAATAATATTTGTTACAAAATAGTTAAAAAAGGCGGTGAGAAGCATTCTCACCGCCTTTTTTAACTATTTTAAAGAACTATAAGTGTCTAAATAATATACTTACGTGTGCTATTTAAAATAATACTAAGTATGAGTTGATAGGATCACATAGTCTCGAATAAAATAATCTTTACATAACGTATTGCAATGAGAAAGATAGTATTTGTCTTAGTTTCAGTTTTTATACTTACCTCTTGTAAGAAGCAAGAAAAAATAGAAACACAACAAGAAAAAGAACCTAGGGTAGTTTGGCAACCATATGATGAAACTGCAGATTTGGCAGCTACAGAAATGTTGGAGCAAACAAGGATGCATTTAAAACTAATAAATTCTAAAGTGCTGGATAAAAATGATATCTGGAAAACTTTAGAACCTGAGTTGGATTTCTTTTCTGAAGAAAAATACGATAATTTAAAAAAGTATATTCTCGAAAAAGATATTCCTACTATTCAACAACAAATAAAAGATGGTAAACTTACCTATGAAGAGTTAACGCTTTTCTATATCTATCGTATCAGGAAGTACGAAAGTGATAATGCTTTATCTTTAAATTCGGTGATCGCCCTCAATCCTAAGGTAGTGGAGCAAGCTAGGGGTTTGGATAAAATGAATAAAAAAAATATTGATGTCAATTCTGTTTTCGGAATGCCGATTTTGTTAAAAGACAATATAGGAACAAAAGATATGATGACTACTGCAGGTGCCATAGCATTACAAAATAACAAAGGTAAAAGTGCATTTATTACAGAAAGATTATTAAATGAAAACGCATTAATTCTGGGTAAGGCTAATTTGAGTGAATGGGCATATTTTTTATGTTCAGGATGCCCCGTTGGATACAGCGCGGTAGGGGGGCAAACACTTAATCCTTATGGAAGAATGGTTTTTGAAACTGGTGGTTCGAGTTCTGGCAGCGGAGTTGCTGTGGCAGTTAATTTTTGTGTTGCCGCAATAGGAACAGAAACCAGTGGATCTATTTTGTCACCATCTAGTCAAAATTCTGTTGTAGGTTTAAAACCAACTATAGGAGTATTAAGCAGAACAGGAATAGTGCCTATTTCGAGCACATTAGATACTCCTGGGCCTATGACTAAGAGCGTGATCGATAATGCTATTGTACTTAATGCTATAACCGGTAAAGATGACAATGATACTGCCTCTACAGCTATTGATATAAATTTTGTCAATTCGATAAAGGGGAGTTCTCTAAAAGAAAAACGTTTTGGCGTAATTAAAGAGTTTTTAGAAGACTCTATCTATAAAATGGCTATAGAAAAAATAAAGAAAGCTGGAGGAGAGATTATAGAGATTGAACCAAAACAAGTACAATTGCCGGGTTTTTTAAGTATTTTAAATATAGATATGAGAAATGATCTTCCAGCATACATAAGTACTCAGGCAGGAAGTGATGTTACTATTAAAAATATAAAAGATGCCATTGTATTTAATCAACAGGATTCAATAAAGAGAATTCCTTATGGGCAACAATTATTTGAAGGTATCCTCAATGATAATACTGCTATTGAAGAATTAGATAATATAAAAGAAAACCTAAAAAAGATTGCACGTAATTATTTTGATATTCATATTGACACCTATCAACTAGATGCAGTGCTATCTATAAATAATTATCATGCGGGTTATGCTGCTGTAGCCAAATATCCGGCTCTTACGGTCCCTATGGGATATACCAGTAAAGGAGAACCAAAAGGACTCACATTTATTGCTAAATCTTTTTCGGAAGCATTATTACTACAATTAGGTAGTGCTTATGAGCAAGCTACAAAAGAAAGAAAAGAACCTGCTAATTATGTCGATTGAATGATGCTAAATTGCTAAATAGAATTACCTGAAAAGTTGTTTTTTCATATCTACGGTTTAGATTTAACAACTTTTCAGGTAATGAAGTTATTTACTTGTATCTTATTAGCCAAGAAGAAGGGGAGGCAGAAATACGTTTCCAACCCGGGGGAATTACAGAGTTGGGCATAATAGTCAATAAATCTCCAGGTTTAGCTCCCTTTGCACATACAATGTACCAGTTTAGCATAGGTGTGCGACCAATAAATACCCAACCATAAGGTATTACCGAATTAGCAACAATTTCTACTTTCCCTCTAAAAGGAGCTTTGTTTATACATTTGATTATCCAATATCCATGAATAACTTTGGATAAGACCCAGCCTTTTGGGATGGTCGAGTTACGTACAACTTTTACTGAAGCGTTAAATGCTGCATTTGTTATACATGTAATTATCCAGCGACTATTATTAGCACTAGATAATACCCAGTCTTTAGGTATTGTAGAGTTAGGAATGATTTCTAATTCTTTACCAATAGTAGCCTTTTTTGCACATGCTATTAGCCATGTGCTGCCTACATTGCGTTTTAATACCCAACCTGCTGGTATAACAGAATTAGGAATAATTCTAAGTTCATGTCCATATCTGGAGTTCCCTCCGGCACACTTTATTTTCCAACTACTACCTGCTGTATGTATTAATACCCAATCTTTTGGTATCGTAGAATTAGGAATAATATCTAATTCATCACTATAAGATGCGCCACTTGCACAGGTAATTTTCCAAATACTACCCACTGTACGTGTTAGTACCCAATCTTTAGGTATCGTAGAGTTAGGAATAATTTCTAATTGTGATTTGTATAATGCTTTGTGTACACAAGTAATTTCCCATACACCAGAACGAGTTCCGGTTAATACCCAATCTGCAGGTATTACAGAATTAGGTACAATATTTAATTTTGTTTTATACCTACCTTTTATAACACATTTGATTCGCCAGTATCTGTCATTATCTGTAATTAATACCCATCCCGAGGGAATTACAGACTTAGGAACAATATCTATTTCTACTCCATAAGGAGCTCCTGTGGTACATTTAATTTTCCAGGTACTACCTGTAGAGCTTATTAAAACCCAACCTTTAGGGATGGTTTGATTATGATTAATATATCGTGTTTGACCATAACAATTAGGAGCTTTCTGATCGAATACATCTATTAGTTTTGTGTTTTCGATAGATTCAATGTTTTCATCTGTTTCCGGTTTTTCGCAGCTAGCTATAAAGGTAGCTAGTAATACCACAAAAATTGTTTTAAGAATTGTTTTTTTCATGATTTGTTTTGTGAATTTAATATGTAGTTGATAATCAAAACCGAAAATTAAATCTTGTAAATTGTTTTACTATCCCTGTTTTCAGGGAAATAAAAAATGTGATTAGGACAATGCGATATGTGGTGTTTTGTGTTGAAATAGGATAGGTTAAGAGATAATAAGTTATGTAAGTAAAGAAGAATTAAAAAATGATTTATGTTTATTGTTAATTTTTTTCTATAACTAAATTGTTGCAAATAAGCAAATGAGCTGTGTTTATAAAAATAAGTTTCAAAAGAAAAGAAGATACTTTTTAAGTATGGGGTTTTTATAAATAAGAAAGAGATTATCTTTTCAGATAACCTCTTCTTCCCAAATAAAAATATAATGATAAACCCCCGAATTAATAAAAAAAATGATCTTACGTATGAAAAATTAAATCTATTTTCAGAGGTTTATAAAAACTAAATGTGTGTATACACATCCTTACTTTTTTTTGTACTTTTTAATTAAATGACTGTTGCTTTTAGAGATATTAAGAATAATATAACACAATAGATTATCATCAAGACTCCATAAATGAGAGTTTTGCGCTTTAGAATTATTTTTAATCTAGACATTTGAGAACTATTATTAAGTTGTGGTATTTGAGAGTGTTTCATTTTAAAGTTTGATAACAAAAATTAAATTAAAGCTCTTTTATATTTTCATGGCTGTATTTTAGATAAAGCCTTATAATATAGAAACAACTAACTTTTAAAAGTCCCTTTACTTACTTTATGTTTTTTACTAAAAAAAGAGATCTTCGTTTTGTGCGAGAAAAAAATAGATAAAAGTATCTGTGACCATAATATAATTACTACGGTTTATAAAGAATATCTAAAAAGATATATGTTTATAAACTATTTTTTTTGAAACGAGTTAGAATTAAATATACAAAGTAGAGGAATGCTAAAAAAGTATACCTCCGAAAAAATATTTTCGGAGGTATGTAATGATTTAATTAAATTTCTGATAATTACCCCTGTCAGATGATTTATTAAATCTTTAATGTATTCTAAGTACAATTATATTTACCACAGATAATTATATTTTTATTCTTAATTATAAATATTCATTTTGATTATAAAAATAAATACCAAAAAAATGCAGTATCCAATTATTAAAGCTCCGCCAATTAATATTTTATTCTTTGCTACCATAACTTTATAATTTTATTGTGTTTTTTTAAAAAACAACTCGTCTTTACTAAGTCCGCTACCCTTTCTGTCGTCTAGCATTATTCTGTTTTCTTGTGTTTTTTTCACATTCCAATTGTTATTGTTAAGTTTATTTAAAAGAGCTTGTGAGCCAAAATTTAGGCTGGTATCAAGACCTCCATCTGCTCTTGTAATTACAGACCAGCTACCATTAGTAGTCTCATTGGTCACAATATTTTCTATAGATACAGAGCCGTCTTCAGAAAAAGTAAAGACAAAATCTTTGTAATTTTGAGTTTCGTTACTTTGATTATCCTTATACTTTTGAACTTCCCATTTTCCTTTTGTAATGGTCTGGATAAACAGATCGATAGTGGTATCATTATCATCACAACTCTCAATAATGCTCTCAATGGTTTGCTCTAAATTTTCTATGCTGGTTATTGTTGTTTCTGTATCATCAGAAAAAATGAGCGAAACAGGGAAGTTTATAGTTGCAATATCTTCTTCTTTTAGATTTTTCAAAAACTTAAATAATTCTTTATCACTATTAAAAGTAAGAGTTTGCAAGAGTTCACTTTGAGAATCAAAAACTGAAATAGAGAAAGGATATTTAAAATCTACACATTCTATATTTTCATTATTGGTTGTGCAATTACTATTTATGGCCTCTAATTCAATTTGGTTTTCTATACTAGCCTCGGTATAATCATTAAAAATAACCGTAATAGGAAAAATAATTTCTAATTCATCTGTGTCATTATTAAACTCCGCAAAAATGTCTTCAATGACTTGAAAATCTTCAGCGGAGTTAATAATTTCTTCTGATCCATTAGCAATTACAGTAACTGGCAATTTTACTGTAAAACAAGTAGAATTATCAATTATATTATCAATAGATCCATCATTCATAGAAACTTTTAACATCAAATTAGTCGCTTTTGAAGTAGATTTAATATTTTGATTTTCAGAATCTTCTATAAGTATGTCAGATTCGCTTCTACATGATGAGAACATGATTAATATAATCAGGGGCAAAAAAAGTAAAACAAAGTTTTGTTGTGTTTTCATGTTTTTATTTTAGAAAAGCCTTCTATTATAAAACAACTAACGTTTAAAAATCCCTTAATTATTTTGTATTTTTTATATTTATTAAAAATATGTATTGTTTTATGCCAGAAAAACTACGTGAAAATGTTTGTGATGACACTGTATTTTCTGTGATTTATAAAGAATATTCTAATGATTTATTTAAATATCTCTATTATAAATTCGGAGAATCTTTAAACCCTAATGATAAGATGCAGGATGCTTTTATGAAACTTCTGGATAAATGTAAAGATGTTACTCCGGATAAAGCAAAAGGCTTTCTGTTTACAGTTGCCAATAATATGATGCTTAACGAAATCAAGCACCAAAAAGTGGTTTTGCGATATAAACAGATTAAACCAAAAGAGTATACCAACGAATCTCCCGAGTTCATTCTCGAACAAGAACAGTTCTTGAAAAAATACCAAAAAGCATTAAGCCTTTTGACCGAGGATCAACGTGTTGCATTCTTGTTGAATAAAGTAGAAGGTAAAAAACAAGCAGAAATAGCCGAAATGCTTGGTACAACGCGAAAAGCTATTGAAAATCGAATTCATGTAGCATACAATAAATTAAAGAATACATTAGAAGGATTTAAATAATTTTGGAATAAAATATAGGGAAAATAGGTGTTGAGTTGTTATATATATAAAGGAGTACTTAAAAATGGATAAAGAATATCTAATAAAAAAGTGGTTATCAGACAAATTGTCGGAGGAAGAAAGAAGAGCTTTTGAGAATTTAGAGGATTATGATTCACATATCAAAATTCTTGAAGGTGCTAAAAAATTTAAAGCTTCTGAAGTTATAGAAATTAATGATTTAGAAACTTTTTATGCTAGAATCCATGATAGAAATCAATCAAAAGTTAAAAATATTGGTTGGTATAATCCACTACTTAAAATTGCTGCTACTATAGTTGTTATATTAGGTATCGCATCTTTCTTTTTTTTATCAAAAGACACACTTGTTAATACTTCTATTGGAGAAAAGACTAACATTAAGCTTCCTGATGCTTCAGAAGTAATCCTTAATTCAAAATCTTCAATACGATATAATGAGAAAAAGTGGGATAACAAACGCAGTGTTAGCCTTGATGGAGAAGCCCTTTTTAAAGTGTCTAAAGGTAGTAGATTTGATGTGGTAACATCTTTTGGTGTCGTTACTGTGCTCGGAACTCAATTTAATGTAAAAAGTCGAGATGGTTATTTTGAAGTAAATTGCCTTGAAGGTTTGGTAAGTTTGGTACGTAACGAGAATTTTACCAGAAATATTCCTGCTGGTAGTTCTTTTAAGATTGTTAATGATAATGTTACTTTTGAGAAGAATTCGAATTCTTTTCCATCATGGGTAAGTAATACAAGTAGTTTTAAAAGTGTACCTTTTGGAGAAGTAATTAAAGAGTTTAAAAGACAGTATGATGTAACCTTTTCAATAGATAATATTAATACTCAACGTATTTTTACAGGAGGTTTCGTACATAATAATTTACAAGATGGTTTAAAATCTATAACTTTACCTTTAGATTTAAACTATTCAATTGATACGTCTAATCATATTACATTCCAAAAAATTAAAGAGTAATGTAAAGAATACCAGTTACATTATGGTATTGTTTTTTACCTTTTGTACCCACACTTATGGCCAGAATGAAACCAAAAAACAACCTCTGGCCACCGTTCTCTATGATTTAGAATCTCGCTATCCTTTTCAGTTTACTTACGCAAACGATATTATTGAAAATATAGTTGTTATACCTCCACTTGGCGACCTAACCTTTGAAGAAGCCCTTAACCACCTCGAAAAAGAAACCTATCTTATTTTTACCATTCTCAAGAATAACTTTGTTTCAATTAATCAACGTAATAGATCATTGATAATCTGCGGAGAAATTAAAACTAGTATAGGTAACCCTATACAAAGTGCTACAATTCACAGCGAAAATGTATCGACAATTAGTAATGAAAAAGGATACTTTGAACTTGAGATTAAGGAAGATCAAAAGAATATTACGATCAATCATTTGGGATACCAAACGCTAACTCTTTCTATAACGTCTTTTCAAAACGAGAGTTGCTTAACTATATATCCAGAACCGAAAACTATTGATTTACAAGAAATCATTCTTAAAAATTATATCACAAAAGGAATAAGTAAAACTAATGTAGGAGGGTTTAAGATAGATTATTCAAATTTTGGAATTCTTCCAGGACTTATTGAAACTGATGTATTACAAACAATACAGGCTTTACCAGGAGTTCAAAGTGCAGATGAAACTGTTTCAAATATAAATATAAGAGGAGGAACCCACGATCAAAATCTGATCATGTGGGACGGTATAAAAATGTACCAGTCGGGTCATTTTTTTGGACTAATATCTGTTTTTAATCCTAATATAACATCAAAAGCTACCCTAATAAAAAATGGAACACATTCGGAGCATACAGATGGAGTTTCGGGAACAATTATAATGAATTCTGACTCAGAGGTGAATAGTGATTTCTCGGCTAGTATAGGTGTAAATATGATTAATGTAGACGCTTTTGCTGATATTCCGATTGGTAAAAAATCTTCTTTACAGCTTTCTACCAGAAAATCGATTAATGAATTTTTGAAAACGCCTACATATTCTAGTTATTTTGATAGAATATCGCAGGATAGCGAATTAGACAACAATAATGAAGAAGAAGTATCTAACTCTGATATTGAGTTTGACTTTTATGATACTAATGTAAGATGGAATTATAAATTTTCGAACAGAGATAAAGTTAGAGCCAATTTTTTATTGATTAATAATGACTTAGTCTTTACCGAAAATACAGCAATACATTCAGAGCCAGTCTCTCGCCAAAGCAATATTATACAAAGTAGTATTGCCGGAGGTATTTGGTATGAAAGAAATTGGAATGAAAATTTTATTTCTTCTTTGCAATTATATGAAACAGATTATAAATTAAGGGCTACAAATGCAAATCTTCAACAAGGGCAGAGGTTTTTACAGGAGAATAAAGTTTCTGAAACAGGAATCAAACTTAATACATCTTATAAATTCAATGAGAATACTTCTCTTCAAAATGGATACCAATTTATCGAAACCGGAATCACGAATTTAAATGATGTTGATATTCCTGTTTTTATTGAGCAACAAGTTAAAGTAATCCGAACACATAGTATATTTTCTCAAGCTAATTATAAAGCAAAAGATAAAAGGTTATTTTTTAGTCTAGGTGTTCGATATACTTATAATGAAAAGTTTAATACCCATTTTATTGAACCCAGAATAAGGTATAATCAGCGTATAGGTAAATACATTAATATAGAGGTGTTGGGCGAATTTAAACATCAAAATACTTCTCAGGTGATCAATTTTCAGAATGATTTTTTGGGTATTGAGAAACGAAGATGGGTTTTAGCCAATGATGTTGATATACCTGTAATTAAAAGCAAGCAGATTTCGTCAGGACTACAATATAGTCGAAAGGGTTGGTTAATAACAGCAGAAGGATATCTCAAAACGATAGAAGGTATCACCGCAAGAAGCCAGGGATTTCAAAATCAGTATGAATTTATAAGATCTGTTGGTGATTATACAGTAAGTGGATTAGAGTTTTTAGTTAATAAACGGTTTGCAAATATTAGTACATGGCTAAGTTATTCATATACCAATAACAAATATACTTTTGAAGCCTTTAAAGAAAGAGAATTTCCTAATAATATAGATATTACACATTCTATTACTTGGGGAGGGGCATATTCATTTAAAGGATTTAAAATTGCGACAGGACTTAATTGGAATTCAGGACTGCCAACTACTAGACCAGTAATATCAGAACCTGTTGTTGAAGAAGAAATTAATTATGGTACAGCTAATAGTGATAGATTAAAGGAGTATTTTAGATTAGACTTTTCTGCAGTTTATGATTTCAATCTAACCAAAAGAATAAAAGCGCATACCGGTGTATCTATTTGGAATATTACTAATAATAAAAATACTGTTACGAATTATTATTCATTGAATAAAGAAAAAATTCCTGAAGAAACTCGAAAAACTACATTAGGAGTAACACCCAATGTAGTTTTTCGAGTTTCTTTTTAAAAACCAAATTAATTTATAAGTAGATTAACTCCCCCCATAATTCATTATCAAACCCAGAAAAGCTATAGATTTCGTTCTCATAAGTTGTACATTGTAGACTTAGACTCTACAATATACAAAAGGTTTAATAGATATTTTGTACTGTGATCTGGATTAGACTTATATAGTTATTGAATTTATATCGTATACTTTGGTTAATCCTTGTATCTTTGCACACCTTTATCCAGAAGATATGAGAACAAAGACACTAAAGAAGAACAAAATCAATGTAGTTACACTAGGATGTAGTAAAAATGTATATGATAGTGAGGTGCTAATGGGGCAATTGCGTGCTAATAATAAAGAAGTTGTTCATGAAGAGGAAGGAAATATTGTTGTCATTAATACGTGTGGTTTTATTGCTAATGCCAAAGAAGAATCTGTAAATACTATTTTAGAGTATGTACAGAAAAAAGAAGAAGGAGTAGTCGATAAAGTTTTTGTTACAGGTTGTTTGTCAGAACGATATAAGCCAGATTTGGAAAAAGAAATTCCTGATGTAGACCAATACTTTGGCACTACAGAACTTCCCGGCTTATTAAAAGCTTTGGGAGCAGATTATAAACACGAGTTAATTGGAGAACGACTCACTACAACTCCAAAAAATTATGCTTATCTTAAAATTGCAGAAGGATGTGATCGCCCCTGCTCTTTTTGTGCAATTCCTTTGATGAGAGGTACTCATAAATCGACACCTATAGAAGAATTAGTAATAGAAGCAGAAAAATTAGCTGCAGATGGAGTAAAAGAATTAATTCTGATAGCGCAGGACTTAACCTATTATGGATTAGATCTTTATAAAGAAAGAAAATTGGCTGATTTACTAAGAGCATTAGTAAAGGTTAACGGAATAGAATGGATACGTTTACATTATGCGTTTCCGACTGGGTTTCCTATGGAAGTGCTTAACGTAATGAGAGAAGAACCAAAAGTGTGTAATTATATCGATATACCATTACAGCATATTTCTGACTCCATACTAAAATCGATGCGACGAGGAACTACCAAAGCAAAAACAACAAAACTTCTCGAAGAATTTAGAGAAGCTGTTCCAGAAATGGCTATTCGTACTACACTTATTGTTGGATATCCAGGAGAAACACAAGAAGACTATGAAACCTTAAGAGATTGGGTAAAAGAAATGCGTTTTGAACGCCTAGGATGTTTCACATATTCTCATGAAGAAAATACGCATGCTTTTAATCTAGAAGATGATGTTCCTGAAGAAGTAAAAATAGAAAGAGCTAATGAGATCATGGAGATCCAATCACAAATCTCATGGGAGCTAAATCAACAAAAAATAGGGCAAGAATTTAAAATAGTTGTAGATCGTAAAGAAGGAAATTATTTTGTGGGCCGTACCGAGTTTGACTCCCCAGATGTCGATAATGAAGTACTTATAGATGCCTCTAAGTATTACCTAAAAACTGGTGATTTTGCAACAGTAAAAATAAATGAAGCCGAAGATTTTGATTTGTATGGAGAGGTAATTTAGTTCTTTTTTACCGGTTTATAATCGCCATCAAATACAGTTACCCAATTTTCTCCTTTATCAGTACTTTGATACCAGGTCTGCCGTACCGTATGATCACTATTTTTTTGCCATCTAATCTTATTTAATAGAACTCCTTTTTTTGTAATTACCTCATTTTGCAACATCATTTTTCCTTCTTCGAGATTGCCGGCAATGTGTAGGGTAAGACCACTATTATCTACCCAAAATTGCTCCCATTGATCAATCCTTGGATTATACTTATTTAGACTGGTACCATGATATTTTGATGTTGTAGAATGATAGGTCTCTTTAATTACTTTATTGTCTATAATAGACTCTATTTTACTTTTTCCTACAATAGAATCTGTGTTGTGTTTATATACATTCCATTCTCCAATCCAAAAATTAAATTCTTTGTATTTATGCTCTATTGATTTCTGAGCGATGGTTTGTAAGCATCCAAACCCAATAAAAAGAAGAAAAAGAACTCTATTAAGTATTTTCATTTTTTTTGTTGTTATATTATCTTTTAAAGATACTGTTTTGATTTTTTTATATAAAAAGAGTCATCTTAAAAATATATGGTTGGGTTTTGGTCTACCTATTTTTTTGTTTAATAAAAATACAGTTTTATAATTTTTGTTAAATATTAAAAAAAATAAAACTTAATTATTTTTGAAAACTTGAATTTTATAATCCGTAGGAAAAAACTTTCGTTTCTTTTTTTTCTTTTTGATTCAATTTTCTATAGTATCGTTATTAGCCTTTTGTCTTAACACTTTATTCGTTTATGAACTGTGTATTTGACCGATTTTCTTGCTATTTAAAAATTACTTTTTTGGTAATTTTTTAGAAGAATCACATGATTTTAGCATATTTGTAATAAAAAGTTTAAAAAAATGACATATTATTTTTTAAAAATACTATATCTTCAAAGCGCAAAAAATTAGAAAAGTTCAAAGCTTTCTACATAATTGTATTTAGAAAATAGAGTTTAAAAATTCTGTTTTTTAGTTTTTAATAACTACACAAACTCAATTTAATTAGAATGAAAAAAATCAAATTATTAGCGCTTTGCGCTATCGTAGTAGGATTTACAACATCTTGCGAGAAAAAAGAAGTTTCTGGCGAAACACAAGAAGAAGCTGTTAAAGAACCGTTATCAAAAGCTCATATCCAAGGGCTTTTAGATGCAGGAGTTAATCCTAATGGAGCAGAGTATATAACTCTAAAACGCCCTGATGGATCGACAGCAAAAGCGATCAAATCACATGATATAACTATAGCGCTTGATAATTTAGCAGAACAAGCTTTAGAAAAAATGGATAATGGTACTAAGCAATATAGAACTAGAAATCTGGTAAGCCAGGGGCGTACAATTAATGTTATAGGATATATAGGATCAGGGTATGCTTTAACAAGTAAAATGCGTACTGCTTTACAGGGAGCAGTGAATAACTACAATGCCGCAAATATTTCTTTAAATTTTAATTTAAGTTTTTCTGCTAGCACAAATGGTGATATGGTGGTTTATAATGCAGGTGGCTCAGCATCAGGAGGTGAGGCAGAATTTCCTAACGGAGGCCGACCAGGAAAATGGATTAAAATATTTGGCCCTTCAGATGGTTTAAGTAGTAATGTTTTAAGGCATTTAATGACTCATGAAATGGGACATGCAATAGGTTTCAGGCATACTAATTATGCTCGAAGAAATTGTCCAGGTTCTGGTAATGAAGGGCAAGGTAGCATAGGAGCTATACATATTCCTGGCACACCAACAGCAAATCAAACGGGTCAACAAGGCTTAGATACTAATTCTGTTATGATCGCTTGTTACAGTGGTAATGAAAGAGGACGATTTAGTAACTATGATTTAATAGCTTTAAGGTACATGTACTAAGAATAAGGTATTAGAAAGCTTTGAACTTTTTATAAGAACCATCCTGTTAACTAGGGATGGTTTTTTATTATCACAGAAAAAATAATACTTTTTTGGAGACGAAAATTTAAGAAAAACGACCAAAACAAAAAAGACCGTCATTTATAGACAGTCTCTTTTAAAAAATAGGTTCTTTTGTTTTTTGGCTAACTCTATACTTGTATAAAGAGAAACTATTTTTTGACCAAGGAGATTTTACTTCCTTAGTTTAGTTACTTAAACCTTTGTCAACTTCAATGTAATTATCAATGATTTTTCCTGGTTCAATAACGGGGTTAATTTCGGGATCAACCTCAGGTCCGTTTTCTGGAGTGAATGCATTTTCATCAAATGATTCTGATTCACATGAAAAAAGAATAATAAGAACAGCAAGTAAAAATGGTAATTTTTTGATCATCGTTTTTAAATTTTATTTTGGGTTAAATTTTTTACTTATCTAAATCGGCGGCAAATGTATCTAAAAAAATAGTACGAAATATTAAAATTTTATTAACGAATCATTTGATAATCAGAAGTTTTGGAAAGAATCGATTATGAAGTTTTCAACTAGAGTATAGAGGAAATTCTTAATTATACAATACTCTATTGAAACAAGAATGATTTTATTAATTTATGAATGATTTTATTGAAAATTTGTTAATGCTGAAGTTACTCTAATAAAATTAAGAATTAACAATTAGATAACATTAATATTTTTAAATCACAATCATCCTTAATTTTAATACGATCTGTTTTCTATAAACCAAATCCATCTCTTTTATGTCGGTCTTGATTTTCTATTGTTAGATCACCATCTAGTATAAATATGTACACTCTGCTTTTAGGATCTTTTAACGTATAATCCTGGATATTCCCTATTTCTATTCGCCTATATAAAACCAGAGATTCTGATGTATCCATACTCCCAAATTATCTGTGATGGAAGAGAGAATCTGATATAATTGATTTTTTAGATTTTTATACTATTCTTTTTTTGGTGGTAATTCAACCTCTCCATCAGGATGAATTCTACATAATACTTTATTAAACTGATCTATAAGGTTTAACACAAATACTACGGGGCCTTCTTTAGGTATTTTTTGAAACTCGTCACTTTTAGCAATAGCAGTAAGTGCCTGTAAAACTGCCTGGCAAGCATTGTGAAAACATTTTTCTTTATACTCGTTATCATCCTCTCGATAATAATCACCTTCTTCATTTAACGGAAAAAAAACTTCGAGATCTAATACCCCACAATCACTAAAGGCTTCTCCTTCTGATCCACCTCCATATCCCATAAAACCTAAATCCGGAGGTGTAGTAATCTCTCCCTGTGCAGCAAATACAATCTTAGAAACCGGATGTAAAGGATCATATCCTGTATAACTAGAATCTGCAAAGAAGGTGAAACTTTCTAGAAGATCTGTTGTTATCTGTTTGATTATAGTATCTTGATTCATGTTTTTATTTATTGGTATATTTTAAATCCTGAATTGTCATGCTGTATTTTTGTTTTTTTTAAATTTCTTTTTAATTGGCGGCATTGTAGATGGAGTAGGAAAAAAAGTAGGGTCAAAACTATTTAATACTTCTATTTTCGATGTATTTATATCTATTTTTAAACGATACTGTTCAAAGAGTTTATTAAAATGTTTCGAATCATTAAGATCATGATCTATCCTCTTTATCGCCATTTCATATACATTTTCTTTTTCATTATATGCCGTTAATACAATTAGGTAATTTTTAATTAGTCCTGCTATTTCTTGAGAAGTGAAATACTTAATTTCTTCTAAATTATTGGCCAATAAGACATTATTTATTTCTTTTATGATACTATTATGATCTTTTAAAAGTGAATGGTATGAATAAGAGTCGTTGATCCCATAAAGATTCATGACAAGGTCTTCGGGCTTTATCTTATTACCCACTATAAACTCGATACCACCATCTGGTGTTTTTACAACAGAAGGGTCTTCCCAGTCTATAGTAATTGTTTCAATTCCCCAATTAAATTCATTTTGTTTATAAACCCCTAGATTTACAAAAAATGTAATTTCATTCTTGGCATAATAATCTTTATCATTAAGCATTCTTTTTTTGAGGTGAACTCTTGTTACATTATCAACTGGAAACCCATTTTTTTTTAGTTTTTCGGAAACTTTTATAACGAGTTTTTGCTCTAAATCGGTAAATTCGGCAATGGCAGGTTTAAGCCCTCTAACGATATCCATAGATGATTTTTTTGATATTTTTTCCACTAAAAAAAACAAGAACGCAAAGTACGATTACTGATCTATACATGTATTTCATAAAAGTGTCTTATTTGTTCTCTTATCCTATATTACATCTATTCTAAACTTAGGGTAGATTAGTTTTTATAATGCTGAAGTACAACTCCTATATAAAAATACACATATACCTCTGTTATAGTGGTATATGTGTATTTTAATTACATGTTATTTTTGGTTATGACTTAGGAACCGGGAATCCTCTGTCCTTCATTAAGGCTTCAATTTTAGCATCACGCCCTCTAAATTTGCGATACGCCTCTGCCGGATCTATAGCATTGCGTGGTGCAAAAAGATATTTTACCAGTTTAGCAGCAACTTCTTTATCATAAAATCCTCCAGGAGCTTCGGCAAAAGCTTCTGCTGCATCAGAGGTAAGTACATCTGCCCACATATACCCATAATAAGCGGTAGCATATCCTTCTCCAGAAAATACGTGCCCAAAATGCGGTGTACGGTGACGCATTACTAATTCTTTTGGCATATTTAATTCGGCAAGGGTTTCTTTTTCAAATGTATCTACATCAATATTAGTTGGGTCTGCCAGGTGAAATTTCATGTCCATTAGGGCAGAAGCCAGGTATTCTGTTGTAGCAAATCCTTGATTAAAGGTAGCTGCTTTTTTAATCTTATCAACCAGTGCTTTTGGGATTGCTTCTCCGGTTTTGTAATGTACCAGATAGTTATCAATGACTTTATCGGTAGATAACCAACGCTCTAACAATTGAGATTGAAACTCTGTATAATCACGTACACCACCATTAAGAGTTGGGTATCGTACTTCTGAAGCAAAGAAGTGTAAAGCATGACCAAATTCATGGAAAAAAGTAGTGGCATCATCCCAAGAAACTAAAACTGCTTCTCCTGGAGCTGGTTTAACAAAATTAGAGTTGTTAGAAGCGAGCACATTCTTTTTACCATCAAAAGTAGTATGACTTCTATAGGTGGTAGCCCATGCTCCGGATCGCTTACCAGGTCTGGCAAATGGATCGAGATACCAGAGACCGATATGTTCTCCAGAGGTTTTGTCATTTACTTCCCATACTTTTACATCTTCATGAAAAACAGGAACTTTACCTTCTTCAATAGGAGTGAATTTATAATTAAATAATTCACCAGCTACAAAGAACATAGCTTCTCTTAATTTATCTAATTGTAAATATTGTTTTACTTCATCAGAATCCAGATCGTATTTCTTTTTTCTTACTTTTTCTGCATAGTAACGATAGTCCCATGGTTCTATTATTATCTTATCTCCATTTGCATCTGCCACGGCCTGCATATCGATTACTTCTTCTTTTACCCTGGCTATGGCAGCTGGCCATACGGCATTCATAAGTTTCATCGCATTCTCAGGGTTCTTAGCCATACGATTTTGTAGCCTCCAGTCTGCATAGTTATCATGTCCTAATAATCCAACACGTTCTTTTCTTAGTTTCAGGATTTTAGCGATATTTTCATTATTATCCTTGTCATCGCCATTATCCCCGCGAGAATAATAATTTTTCCATACTTTTTCACGTATAGCACGTTCATCAGAATATGTAAGGAAAGGGTCCATAGAAGATCTTGTATTTGTTACTGCATATTTACCTTCTTGCCCTCTGTCTGTAGCTGCTTTTGCATATGCTTTGATCAAGGGGTCTGATAGACCACTTAATTGATCTTTGGTTAGGTAGGTTACATATCCTTCTTCATCTTCTAATACATTATTCGAAAAATTGGTATACAGCTCTGATAATTCTTTGTTGATCGCTGCATAACGTTTCTTCTTTTCTTCATCTAATTCTGCTCCATTCATGGCAAAAGAAGTATAAGTTAGTTCTACCACACGTTGTTGATCTGCCTCTAATGGTGTTTTTTGAGCATTGTCATAAACAGTTTTAATACGCTTAAACAATTTTTCGTTTTGTGATATTTTAGAACTAAACTCGGATAGTTTAGGAGCCATTTCTTTTTGAACATCTCTAAATTCTGGCGAAGACATATTGCTACTTAGGATACCATAGTAGGTAAAAACTCTATCGAGTTCTGCCCCGGCTCTCTCCATAGCAACAATAGTATTTTCAAAAGTAGGGGCTTCAGGGTTATTTGCAATCTCATCGATTTCTTTAAGATTAAGCTCCATTCCTTTTTCAAGTGCTGGTTTTATATCGGTGACATTCATTTTGTCAAATGCAGGAGTACCACCATATGGTCCGGTCCATTCTTGTAATAAGACATTAGCAGTCTCTTTAGGTGCTGATGCTGTTGTTGTGTCCACAGTTTCTTTCTTTTGGTTACAACTGGCTAAGAGTATAATAGCCGATAAGGCTACAGTCTTAATGGTTGTAGAGAGGTGTGAGTTAATCATGATTATTTAATTTAAATTCTAAATTTATTATTGTTAGTAAAGAAGATAGCATTAACAAAGAAAAGCTTTCCATTTTCCCAGAAGGCTCTGAACAATGGATTATCTACCATATAGATAATGCTTCCGCTACCGATTCTTGATTCGCCAAAAACCAAAGAATTGTTTAGATTTTTAAGGGCATCTGCACCTGCAAATCCAGAAACACTTTGTGGTTTTTCTATGTAAGCAATATTATATCCGTTCTGAAGAAATTTATAAGAACTACTTCCTAATTTTAAGCTAAAATAAGTGTCATCATATCCAAAGGCCATTGGGTGTGAATGATCTACTTTGGTCTTAAAAATACTTCCTGTAATAAAATCCTTTACGCTTTTTCGTTCACGTTGATTATAAGGAGTAAGGTTACCGATAGAGTCCTTTTCCTTTTTATCAGCCTTATTTTTCTTAAGATCAAACCCTTTTTTATCGGCAAAAGCACTAACAGCATTACCTATTGCAATTACTTTACCACCACTGCTTACCCATCCTTTTAATTTATCTAAAGCTCCTTTATCTAAATAACTGTTGTAATATCCATTCGGCATAATTAATACATCATACTTGGTAAGATCAATATTCTTAAAATAATCTGTATCAATTGACGTGATAGGAAATTTAAGTTGTTGTTCAAAGAAATACCAGATTTCTCCATAGCTTAGTGAAGAGGTATATTGACCTTTTAACACTGCTATACGTTGGTTATTGATGAGTTTTACATCTGGAGAACCAAAATCTACTCCTTTACTAGAAAAACTGGTAGGAGCTGTATATAGTTTTCTTTGATGAGTATTAGCGATATCAATAACTGTTTTGTCGTAGTTTTTAGTTTTTCGATTGTCGCTTTTGGTTATGATAAGACTTCCTTTTTTAAAGCTTTCGGTACCATTACTAAAATCTTTTTCACTAAAGCGCACTCTAATATTATGTCGAAGTAAATCAGCCATAAAAGCAGCATCATCGATACTGTTCCATTTGGTGATATAGCCTGCGCCAGATGGATTAGCTATATTATTTATAGTATTGGCTTTTTTATTTCCATTAGCAGCTATTAATGAAGTCGAAGCTACAGCGTCTAGTCCATATGCATGTGGTATGCTCCAGGCAGTAATATCATAAGTAAGTGGATCGCTAAGTTTGGCATTGGGTTCAAAAAGCACTTTTACCATTTTACCTTTTGGTTGGTTTGTACTTACTACCAATGCACCATTTGCGTTAATACTTCCTTGTTTATTTTCTTTAAAATTGAATCCAGAAATTTTTGCAGTATTCGTATATCCATATTTGATACCATGGGTTTCCAGTAATTTTATTAGTGCATTCATCTTATCAGCTTCTCCATTTAATACATAACTTTTATATTTCAGACCAGAAGTATTAAAAAACTTTTTAAACTCGGTATTTAATCTTGCAGCTTGTTTAGAAGAAATTTCTACTGTCGATAATCCTGTTGTAGTATGGTGTAATGCACGATCTTTTAGAGTGAGTACATAGCCTTCATCAGTTTGTATACCCAAACCGGCACGTCCATGTCCTGCTTGCTCATAGGTCATTCCTATGGCACCCATAAATGTAGGGTAGGTATCTCCGTAACTAGGATATAGTAAATCAAAACGTTCTCGGGTAAAGAATAACCATCCTTCTGCATCAAAATAACGAGCATGATTTTTACCAATTTGAGTTTGGAAATCTCGTTGCCAAGGAGTTATGATCTCATGAAAAGGTTCTGCCGCCGGAGCAAAATAATAAGGTTCGTTGATACCTTGCTCATGAAAATCTACATGAATATGTGGCATCCATGTATTGTAAGCTTTGATACGTTGTCTTGTTTCTATCTGGGTTGCCCACGCCCAATCACGGTTAAGATCAAATAAGTAGTGATTTGGTCTTCCGCCTGGCCAGGGTTCATTATGTTCTGTTGCTACTTGATCTGTATTATAAGGTGTAGCTTTTGTTTGATTATACCAATTTACATATCGATCACGACCGTCGGGATTTATACAAGGGTCTATGATAACCACAGTATTTTTTAACCATGCAGTTTTCTTAGTAATTAATTCATAAATGGTTTGCATAGCAGCTTCTGTGCTAGAAGCTTCATTGCCATGTACATTATAACTTAACCAAACGATTGCAATTTCTGGATTTGCTGTACCTTCTGCAATACCAATGTTTTTTAGATTGTTTACTCTTATGTTTTCTATGTTGTTTAAGTTTTCTTCAGAAGAAACAATAGCATAAGTCAAGGGCCTACGTTCATTTGTTTTCCCATAAGTATGATAGTTTACCATACTAGAATGATCAGCAACATGATTAAAGTAGTTTATAACATCGGCATGGCGTGTAAATTGTTCACCTATTTCATAGCCCAAAAATTCGGCAGGAGATTGTAATTTGTTTTGAGAATAGGTTAAACAAGTCGTTACAGTTACGACAAAGAGTGTAATGATTAGTTTTTTCATTGATCGGTGAATTCTTTTAGAAGGGGAAAAATACCGAGTTAAATTTAGGATTTAATCGGTATTAACTAAAATTTAGGATTTGAAATAGAGAATATTGTTAAATTTTAATATTTGGATAAAGATTTATAGATGAATTCTTTCAAACTATTAAAAAAAATATAAAAAAGCAGATGAGATCACAATCTGCCGTATATTTATCGACCAAAAATTTTGCTTATGTCTAGTGTCTGTATTCCGTTTAGTGATACGAATTACTTTTCTTCTCTTATTTGCGATTATTTAGACCAAAAATCTGAATTACAACTTTTTTATAATCGTTTTCCAACATTAGAAAATTTTAAAGGTCAAATTAAAGAAAAGCAACACTCTTTTTCTAATGAGCATAGAAAAGTATTGGTACATGCTTTAGGTAAACAATATGAAGGGATTAACCCTTCTGATCTTACCAGCCAAAATATAGGATCATTAGATAAGCCCACCACATTTACTGTTGTTACCGGGCATCAACTTAATCTTTTTACGGGGCCATTATACTTTTTGTATAAAATTATCTCTACGATCAATCTTACTAAAGATTTAAAAGAGAAATATCCAGAATATGATTTTGTACCTGTATATTGGATGGCAACAGAAGATCATGATTTTGATGAGATTAATTATTTTAATCTTTTTGGAAAGAAGATACAGTGGAATCGTAATGATGGAGGGGCAGTAGGTGTTTTCGATACAGAAGGATTAGAGAAGGTTTTTGAAATTTTTTCTTCGGAAATTGGAACAGGACGAAATGCAGAATACCTTAAAACCTTATTTAAGGAAGCTTATCTACAACATAATAATCTGGCAGATGCAACACGATATCTGGCTAATGAATTATTTGGAGAGTATGGCCTGGTGATTATAGATGGAGATGATAGTGAACTGAAAAGGCTTTTTATTCCATTTGTCGAAAGAGAATTAACAGATAAGGTAGCCTATACCAAAGTAGCACCAAAAGCAGAAAAATTAGAAGCGCAAGGATATAAAGTACAGGTAAACCCTAGAGAAATTAATTTGTTTTATCTCGCAGATGGATTACGTGAACGTATTATTGAAAAAGGAGAAAGGTATTTCGTAAACGAAACAGATATTAACTGGAGCAGGAGTGAGCTAATAAAACATCTCTATGAGATGCCAGAGAGATTTAGTCCTAATGTAATGATGCGACCTTTGTATCAGGAAGTGATTTTGCCTAACCTTTGTTATATTGGTGGTGGTGGAGAATTAGCATATTGGTTAGAGTTAAAAGACTACTTTGAAAATGTAAAGATACCTTTTCCTATACTGTTACTTCGTAATTCGGTACTGATTCAAACCAAAAAGCAAGCTGAGAAAATAGAAAAACTTAATGTTTCTGATACTGAATTATTTCTGAAACAACATGAGTTAATTAACCGTAAGGTACGTCGTATATCTAATATAAATATTGATTTTGATCCGCAACGTAAACATTTGAAAGAACAGTTTAAAGCCATGTATACATTGGCAGAGCAAACAGATATAACTTTTAATAATGCAGTAAAAGCGCAAGAAATAAAACAGCTGAAAGGATTAGATGTTTTAGAAAAACGATTGCTAAAAGCACAAAGGCGTAAATTAAGTGATCATGTAAAGCGTTTAACGACACTGCAAAATGAGCTTTTTCCCAATCAAAGCTTGCAAGAACGTAATAAGAACTTTACAGAGTTCTACCTGGAGTATGGTGATGATTTAATTCCAACATTAATGAAATATTTGGATCCTTTAAAAGGAGAATTTCTGATCTTGAAACATTAAAAGAGGCGTCAATTTTTTTAGGAAATAAGATGTTTTGTTTTATAAGGTAGTAACTTAGAACTACGCAAGTTCTTTTTTTATCCAATTAGGATCTTTAATCCACTTAGTGCTTTTGATCCAACTACCTTGAGCCTCATTTTTCTTTTTATACGGATCAGTATGTTCTTTGATAAATTCTAAAATAGACATGGTAAGAGTCCTATTTTTTTTGCTTAATGAAGTATTAGATAATGTATTTTGATCTATTGTGATGTTAGGAATTTTCATTATAAGACTCGATATCTGTTGATCAGAGGTTTTTATACTATACTCGGTGTCATTAGCAAAACACCTTGTACTAGAAAAAAGGGTAATTATTACGGCAAGTTTCAGGATAAAGTTATTCATTATATTGGGATTAGTAGGTTTCTGATGTAAATTTAAAATGATTGTGTTGTTTATAATGATTGCAATCGATGAAATGTAATTAAATGTCGACGATCGGTTAATTGGCTTAGGTAGAAGGTTTTTGGCAATTGCTTGTTTTATAAGAATAATATTGCCTAAAAACTTAGATAGTAAATAATATTAAAAATTATTCCTTTTAGGATTTCGGGGGTTGTAATTTAATTTTATTTTTGCCTATGCAAAACAACGTACTTATTTTAGATTTCGGATCGCAATATACTCAGCTAATTGCTCGAAGAGTTAGAGAGCTAAATATATATTGTGAGATACACCCTTATAATAATTTACCCGAGAATGTATCAGACTTTAAGGCAGTGATCCTTTCTGGTTCTCCTTTTTCTGTTAGAGGAGAAGATGCTCCTCATCCTGATTTATCTGCAATTCGAGGTAACAAACCACTTTTGGCCGTTTGTTATGGTGCTCAATACCTGGCTCATTTTAGTGGAGGAGAAGTAGCTCCATCAAATACACGAGAGTATGGTCGGGCTAATTTATCATTTGTACAGAAAGGAGAACAGTTTTTCGAAAATATCACGAAAGGTTCCCAGGTATGGATGAGCCATAGTGATACCATAAAGAAACTTCCTACTGGGGCTGTTAGATTAGCAAGTACAGAAGATGTAGAAAATGCGGCATATAGGATAGAAAATGAGCAGACTTATGCTATTCAATTTCATCCAGAAGTATATCACTCTACCGATGGAAAACAATTATTAGAAAACTTCCTGATCAAAATAGCAGATGTTCAACCGGATTGGACACCTGATTCTTTTGTAGACGCTACCGTAGCAGAACTTAAGGAAAAAATAGGTAATGATAAAGTAGTATTAGGTCTAAGTGGAGGTGTAGACTCTACAGTAGCTGCAGTATTGCTACATAAGGCTATTGGTGAAAACTTGCACTGTATTTTTGTAAATAACGGATTGTTACGTAAAAACGAATTCTCTGCAGTATTAAAACAGTATGAAGGAATGGGGCTTAATGTTAAAGGTGTTGATGCTTCGGCACGCTTTTTGGATGCATTGGCTGGAGAAAGCGATCCCGAAGGAAAACGCAAAATTATAGGAAAGATTTTTATAGAAGTATTTGACGATGAATCTCATAAAATAGAAGATGCAAAATGGTTAGGGCAAGGAACAATTTATCCAGATGTAATAGAATCTATATCTGTTAATGGGCCTTCTGCCACTATCAAATCTCACCATAATGTTGGTGGGTTGCCAGATTTTATGAAATTGAAAGTCGTTGAACCATTGCGTATGTTATTTAAAGATGAGGTACGTAGAGTAGGAGCATCGATGGAACTCGATCCCGAATTGTTAGGAAGGCATCCCTTTCCCGGCCCTGGATTAGCAATTCGAATATTAGGAGATATAACACCAGAGAAAGTTGCTATCTTACAAGAGGTAGATGCTATCTTTATTAATGGATTAAAAGAAAATGGCCTTTATAACAAGGTTTGGCAGGCAGGAGCTATTTTATTACCTGTACAAAGTGTGGGAGTAATGGGGGATGAACGCACTTATGAAAATTGTGTAGCATTAAGAGCTGTAGAAAGCACAGATGGGATGACAGCAGATTGGGTAAATCTACCATATGAATTTTTACAAAAAACTTCTAATGCAATAATAAACAAGGTAAAAGGCGTTAATAGAGTAGTATATGATATTAGTTCTAAGCCACCGGCAACGATAGAATGGGAATAGAAATATACTAAATTAGAGAGTTAGGGAGTTAAAAAAACAAATCGGATAAATACATGAAAAAGTTCTTATTGATATTTCTGTTGTTGATAGTATCAGGTTCAACTTTTGCACAGCAATATAAAAGTCATACTGTTGCGAAAGGAGAAAATGTATATAGAATAGCTAAACGTTATAATACAACTCCAGAAGCTATATATAGAATAAACCCAACAGCAAAAGAAGGAATTAATGAAGGAGAAATTTTGGCTATTCCAATCACAGATGATCAGGAGTATAATACCCATGTTGTAGAAAAAGATGATACTGTATACAGTTTGTCTAAAAAATATAATATAAGTATAGAAACTATTTATTTGCTTAATCCAGAAGCCGATAAAGGGATTAATATAGGGCAAATACTAAATGTAGGTAAAATTATAAAAAAGGACCCTACAATTATTGATGCGATTTCTGAAAAAGGAAAAAACACCGTACTTGATAGCTTGAAAATTATTCCTAAAGAGCGAAAAATTATTCGATATATTACTCATAAAGTTAAAAGAAAAGAAACATTATATGGTATAGCAAAGAAATATAAAGTTACAGTTGAGGATATAAAAAAGAATAATAAACGATTGTATGCAGAACAGATAAAGAAAAAAGATAAAATAAGAATACCGGTATATGAAGATGAACCTTCGCGTGGTGAAACAATTAAGGACCCAAATTCTAGATTATCTTCTACAACTAGATATACAGTAAAACCAAAAGATACTAAATATAATATTGCAAGAAGACACGGAATCACAATAGCAGAGTTAGAAAAACTCAATCCTAATATGAATCCTAGTTTTCCTATCGGAATGCAAATTACGGTACCTACAACTATTTTTGTGTCTCTAAAAGATTCAATTCAACCCGGGTTTGAGTTGTACGAAGTAAAACCAAAGGAAACTATTTTTAGAATTTTACAGCGTACAGGTATTTCTGCCGATTCTTTGTTTAAAATGAATCCATATTTAAGAGATGGACTTAAAGCAGGTATGGTAATTACAATCCCTAAAGACACATTAACTGCGGTTACTAATTTTGATGTGACCAAAGAGAAATATATAGATCTAAGTAAAAATCTTTACAATTTCTCTCCTAAAAAAGTGGCAGTAATGTTACCTTTTGGTTTGGATACTTTAAATTTTGAAGCTAGAAAAGATACCGAAGAATTTCTTAAAAGTAAGCAAAGCCTTAGAATAGCATTAGATCTTTATAGCGGAGTCCTGATTGCTGTAGATTCGGCCAAGACAAGAGGAATAACTACAGAACTTAATGTTTTTGATACTCAGAAAAGTAATAATGAAGAGTATATTAAAAAGCTAATGGCAGAAAATGATTTTAACGAAACAGATGTAGTAATTGGACCATTGTACCAAACTAATTTAGAAATAGTAGCTTCAGAACTCAAAAAGTATAATACACCTGTTTTTTCACCTGCATCAAGAAAAGAATCGAGTTTGTATGACAATTTCTTTCAAACCCGTCCTGCTAATGTAGTACTTCAGGATAAAATAATATCGTTTGTAGAAAAAGACTCTATCGATAAAAATATTGTACTTATAGTGCAACAGGGAATAAAATATGAACAAATTAAAGAGAAGCTAGTCGCTAAATTCCCTAAAGCCAAAATCGCTAAAATTGAAGAAGGTAATTATCTCTATGAAGTTAGATTAAACAAGGTTTTAGATAAGAATAAACCCAATTGGGTTTTTCTGGAGTCAAATGATGTAGCGATGATAAGCAATGTTATTCCTTTGCTTAATGCCAAAGCAGAAAGCCACAAAATAACATTATTTACTACAGATAAAAATAATGCCTTTAATAATGATAATATCAAAAATGAGCACTTGTCAAAACTACATATGCATTACCCATCGGTAGATAAGGAATTTGATAACAAAGCAGTAGAAGAAGATACAGAAGTATCTCCATTTGTTAAAAGATATAAGAAAGAATACGGTATTGATCCCAATAATTGGGCTATTCGTGGTTTTGATATAGCATATGATATTTTGATGCGATTAGGAACTGCTGATGACTTATACCATTCTGCTTCTTACAAAGGAACAACAGAGTATGTAGAGAATAAATTTAACTATTCTAAAAAACTATTAGGAGGGTATCATAATAGTGCAGCATATTTGATTAAGTTTGATGATGAATTGAAATTAACTTTGATTGAATAATTTTTGTTAGTTTTGAAATCTTAAGTATTGATTTGAAAATCAATTTTTAAAGAAAAATAAAGTATACTAGTATTATTTGGGGAATATTTTTAATACTAAATTAAAAATGCATTTTGATATATAAAAAAAAGGATTTTTTATATATATTTGATAATGTATTGGTTGTCTTTTTTGTTATTATTGTTTTATGAAATGAAAATTTCTTGGCATTATAATTGATTAGATTGGAGTATTAAAGAAAACAAAGGAAAAATAAATCGAAATTAGATTCTAGAAATTATGTATTTTTTAAAAATACGTGTATATTTAGAACTAAAAAATAATGCTATTTTGCAGAGAGCAAACAATATTTGCCCCATATTGTGTTCCCCCAGCGTCTCTGAAATAGATGAAAATATAACTTTTATTTGGGCATAATTGTTTGCAATTATGAGTAAGTGCTTTACTATTATTTTAATTTTATTTTTTACCAGTAATAATGGTTATGTAGGGAAATTCTCGTACGCAGAAAGAAGCGAGTTAGATTGGTCAGATTTTAGAGGAAAACCCAATTTAAATAGTAATTATGATGCCAGCGTGAACACCGGAATAACTTATCAATGGTCTTATGGTAAAGATAAAGGAGAAATTGAATTAAATTATCAGGTCGATAGCTATTGTTATCCGTCTCTGTCTTGGGTTAAGAGAGGACAGATGTCTGAAGGCCTTCTTTCACACGAACAGTTGCATTTTGATATTTCAGAATTGCATGCCAGAATAATGAGAAAAAGATTGAAAGAATATAGTGCAGGGAAAAATATTAGAAGAGATCTTAACAAAATGTATAAGCTAGTAGAGAGAATGAGGGTCAATATGCAAGAAAGATATGATGAAGAAACAGATCACTCTAGAAATAAAGAAGCTCAAAAAAAATGGAACAAAAAAGTAGAAACATTGATGTGGTATTACCGAGATTTTACTAAATAAATTGTTATTATAATCAATGTTATGGAAATCCAACTCCAAAAGGATTTTTTAATCAAATTGGCACATACCAAAATGCCATTTGGCAAATATAAAGACAGATATCTGATCGATCTTCCAGAGTATTACGTTATATGGTATCATAATAAGGGTTTTCCCAAAGGACTGCTGGGACAACAATTACAAACAGTATATGAATTAAAACTTAATGGATTAGAATATTTAGTTAGAAATATTAAAAATTTATAATTGCATATTTGCAAATTCATATCCCGAAAGATCACTCTCCTGTAAATTTATTTCAGTTTCATTTAATAAAATACCGTGTTCTATAAAAGCTTTTAGATTGACAAGTCAAAGTGTTCAGCCACTACTACATTCATAGCGTATTTGCAACTTGTTTTTATCATCTACAAGGATGCTAAATTGAGATAAAATCACCATGGTTGCATTGTTTTTCTTTTCGAACCTTACAGAAACTTTTGAATCGCTAAAACTAAATTTCAATATCGTTATTCCCGTTAGCTTCTAGTACTTCTCCTTTTTCTTTTTCATTTCAATTATACCATTGTCAGAGCCATATGTGTAACATTTTTGGATATATTCCTATGGTTTCCAGAGTTGTCCATCAATAGTGGGGTATTCAGCTTGTTTTAAAAACTAGTAGGTAATCCCTTTAGAGGTTGTATAAATCATATAATTCTTCAATAGATTTATAAATGTAATTTTTTTTGGTAAACGAATTCCATTGTAGCTTTTCAATGATTAAAATGATTTTGATAGTCATTAAAGATAGTGAATATTAAATTTTTTGATACTGAGAGATATAGTGGTGTTAAAATCTTCATAGAGATCACTCAATTTTATTTTGAATTGAGTAAGTTTAATCACAATATATAGATAGAATGCTTTTTAATTGTGAAGCAAAGACATTCTCCTTTCTTGTTTCATGCAAATCTTTTAAAATGAAAATAACAAAATACTTACTTTGCCTTCTTGTTGTATTTGTTGTGTTGCAAACCAATGCGCAAGAGTTTAAAGAAGGGCCTTTCTCTCAACTAATCATTAGAGGTATAACATTAATTAATGGTAATGGTGCGCCCCCAAGAGGACCAGTTGATATTGTTGTAGAAAATAATATAATTAAAAATATTGTTGTTGTTGGGTATCCAGGTATGCCAATCAATGCAGCTAAACGTCCTGTATTAAAACCCGGAGGCAAGGAACTTAATACAGAAGGAATGTATGTGTTGCCGGGTTTTGTAGATATGCACGGACATATTGGTGGAATGGCGCAAGGCGCAGATGCTGATTATGTTTTTAAATTATGGATGGCACATGGTATAACGACCGTTAGAGAACCCAGTGGAAGAGGTGTAGATTGGACAATGAAGTTAAAAATGGCAAGTGAGAAAAACGAAATTATAGCCCCTCGTATTTTTGCATATACAGGATTTGGACAGGGTAGTACTTCGCCAATAAGTACTCCTGAGATGGCGAGGAAATGGGTTCAGGAAAATGCAAAGAAAGGGGCAGATGGGGTAAAATTTTTTGGAGCGGCTCCAGAAATTATGACAGCAGCATTAGATGAAAATAAAAAACTAGGACTACGTTCTGCCTGTCATCATTCTCAAACCGATGTGGCTCGATGGAATGTCTTACATTCTGCAAAAGCAGGACTTACTTCTATGGAACACTGGTATGGATTACCAGAGGCGTTGTTTGAGGATAAAACTGTTCAGCACTACCCTTTGGATTATAATTATCAAAATGAACAACATCGATTTGAAGAAGCGGGTAAACTATGGAAACAGGCAGCAAAACCCTATTCTGATCATTGGAATAAAGTGATGAACGAATTGATAGAACTCGATTTTACATTGGATCCAACCTTTAATATTTACGAAGCAAGTAGAGATTTACAAAGGGCTCGTAGAGCAGAATGGCATGAGATCTATACATTGCCTTCATTATGGAGATTTTATCAACCCAGTAAAATCTCACATGGTTCATATTGGCATGACTGGGGAACAGAACAAGAAGTAGTTTGGAAAGAAAATTATCGACTATGGATGACTTTTATTAATGAATATAAAAATAGAGGAGGGCGAGTTACTGTAGGATCAGACTCTGGATTTATTTTTCAATTATATGGCTTTGCATATATACGAGAGTTAGAATTATTTCGAGAAGCTGGCTTTCATCCTCTTGAAATAATTAGAGCAGCTACATTAAATGGAGCAGAAGCTTTAGGAGTTCCAGATAAAATTGGTTCTGTCGAAGTAGGTAAACTAGCAGATTTTGTAGTAGTAGGAGAAAATCCACTTCAGAACTTAAAAGTGCTTTACGGAACAGGAACTATTCGATTAACAGATGATAACAAAGTTATTCGCGCAGGAGGGGTTAGATATACTATTAAAGATGGGGTAATTTATGATGCTAAAGCACTTCTTGCAGATGTAAAAAGAATGGTAGATGAGGCAAAAGAAAAAGAGAAGTTTACTATTTTACAACCAGGGATAATAAAGGAATAATACTAGTTCTAGTAAATTCAAATTAAATAAGTATACTTCTTAAGTACTTAGCTCAATTCAATACAATGTGTTTATTATTCTTTATTTGTTTTATCCATTTCTGAAAGGCAAGTTTTGAACTTTTCGATTATTTCATTTTCGAGATAATATAAATCAACCATTGTTACACCTAAAAAAGAAGCAATTTTATTGAAGCTTTTGATGTCAGAAAAATCGTTGGCATACAGACCTTGTGAAGCAGTATTTCTAAATTGATTGTATAGATCTATTTGTAGATATACTTCATTTATTTTTTCTAAAAGAGCTATTTCTATTTCACCAATTATACCGGTTTGCATTGCAGTTTGGTATGCAGATTTTTGTAATCTAGGTATCCTAAGCCCTCTCCAAAAATGTAGGCTTATAGTATCTTTGTATGATTCAATTCTTGGCATTTTTTTTATTTTTTCATTTACCATTATATGATAGTCTTTCACTTCTAGAATTAAACTTTTATTTTTTTCTATTTCTTTTCTTATTCTCTCTATAGTATGATCTTTAAATTCTATTGTCTTTTGGTTTTCATTCCAATTACTTCCTAAAATTCCAATATAAACTCCAACAGCTACAGGTATAAGATCAAGTAATATTTTTGCTATAGTCTTTTTGAAATTCATAATTATTCGGTTAATATTAAGATCATTAAAAATAGTATATTATATCTGAAGTGTATAAAAAAATCCTTTTGTAATTGTAGTATACAAAAGGATTTTATAAAGTAGTATTGTTTAAATTGGATGTTATGTTGTCGTTTCGGCAACTTTAGAAAAAACATCAATATCCACTTGATTTCTTGTAAGATCTTCAAATGTTTCGCGCTTACGAATCAAATGAGCTTTTCCTTCATGCCATAACACTTCTGCCGGGCGATAACGAGAATTGTAATTGCTAGACATAGAAAAACAGTAAGCACCTGCATTTTTAAAAGCAATTGTGTCGCCTTCATTAATTTCAGAAACTCTTCTGTTTGTAGCAAAAGTATCTGTTTCGCAAATATATCCAACTACCGAATAAAATCGTTCTCTTCCATTCGGATTAGAAATATTAATAATCTCATGATGAGCATTATAGAACATTGGTCGAATAAAGTGATTAAAACCACTATCAATACCGGCAAAAACAGTTGATGTAGTTTGTTTGATTACATTTACTTGAGCTAAAAAGTATCCCGCTTCACTCACCAAGAATTTACCGGGTTCAAAACCTAGTGTTAATTCTTTACCATATTCTTTGCAAAAAGTATTAAAACGTTTAGTCATTTTACTGCCAAACTCCTCAATATTTGTTTCAATATCACCTAATTTATAGGGTACTTTAAATCCACTTCCAAAATCGATAAAATCAAGATTTTTGAAATTCATTGCTGTTTCAAAAAGTATTTCGCAAGCACGTAGAAATACTTCGATATCCAAAATATCACTACCAGTATGCATATGTATACCATTAATACGCATCCCTGTATTTTCTACAATCCTAAGGATATGTGGAATTTGATGAATTGATATCCCAAATTTACTATCTATGTGTCCTACAGATATTTTACTGTTTCCTCCTGCCATGACATGTGGATTCATACGAATACATACTGGGACATTCGGATGTTTTGTCCCAAATTGCTCCAGGATAGAAAGGTTATCAATATTTATTTGTACGCCTAAAGCAGAAACCTCTTCTATTTCTTCAAGAGAAACCCCGTTTGGAGTAAAAACAATACTACTAGGTTTGACACCTGCCTTTAGCCCTAGTTCTACTTCTTGAACAGAAACAGTATCTAGCCCGGCTCCTAATGAATTCATCAATTTTAAAATAGCAATATTAGATAGTGCCTTGACTGCATAATTAAGTTTTAACCGTTTGACTTTCTTAAAAGCATTAGAAAGGCGATCATACTGTGAGATAATTTTTGAGGAGTCATATACATAAACCGGACTCCCAAACTCATTTGCAATTGCTAATAAATTTTTATTTTCCATTGTGCCACAAATTTAAGCCTACGAAATTATCAATAAAATTAGAGATATCTGTGTCTTGAAAAGAAAAAATACAAAGCATAAGAAAAATTAAGATTTTTAACTTGTGTTTAAGGAATATAAACACTGTTAATTAGTACATTTAATAAAAAAATCATGTTACCTCTTTTTCCGTTACAAACCGTTGTTTACCCCAAGGAACGATTACCTTTGCATATTTTTGAGAAAAGGTATCAACAATTGATTAATGATTGTGAAGAAGAAGGAATTCTGTTTGGGATACCTACTTATATTAATGAGAAATTAGAATATGGTACAGAAGTAAAACTTCAAAAAATAGCTCAGAAATATTCAGGAGGAGAAAGTGATGTGATATGTGAGGGGACAAGAATTTTCAGAATCAAAAACTTTTATCAGCAATTTCCTGGTAAATTATATGCTGGAGGAGAGGTAGAATTTCTTAAAGATAATGATAGTAGTGAAGAAGAGTTGCAGGAAGAATTGCTTAAAAATATAGCTATTTTGTATGTAGAATTAACGATAGATAACCCTCCTGTATTTGATATTCCTTTTGTTAGTTATCAGGTAGCGCATAAAATAGGACTGGCTTTACATCAGGAATATCATTTGTTAAAACTTCGGAATGAGGTAGAAAGGCTAAAATATTTGATTAGTCATCTTAAAAAAACAATTCCTGTGGTGAGAGAAATGAATAATGCTAAAAAAGCGATCAAAATGAATGGGTATTTTAAAAATTTCGACCCTTTAGACTTTGAGGATTTTAAACTGTAACGAATAAAAGATCATCTTTACCTGTGTTTGCACATTTTTTTGATGGATTAAGACATAAAAGAAGGTTGGTTTTTTTTACTATAAAAAGATTGGCACAATAACTTCACTTTTCCTATTTTTGGAACTCCTAAAAAAAGGCAAAAAAATAATAGTATGAACTTACACGAGTATCAGGGTAAAGAGATATTAAATAGCTTTGGCGTGCGTATACAGCGCGGTATTGTAGCACAAAATGCAAACGAGGCTGTAGCTGCGGCAAAACAACTTACTGCAGAAACCGGAACAGAATGGCATGTAATTAAAGCGCAAGTTCACGCTGGTGGACGAGGAAAAGGTGGTGGAGTAAAGCTTGCTAAAAACCTTAAGGAAGTAGAAGAAGTAGCAGAACAAATCATAGGAATGAATTTGATTACTCCTCAAACTTCTGCAGAAGGTAAGAAAGTTCACCAGGTATTGGTAGCAGAAGATGTATATTATCCTGGGAATAGCGAACCGAATGAATTTTATATGTCGGTATTGCTAAACCGTACTTCTGGACGTAATATGATTATGTATTCTACAGAAGGAGGTATGGATATCGAAACTGTAGCAGAAGAAACCCCTCATTTAATTTTTACAGAAGAAATTGACCCGGCTGTTGGATTGCTTCCTTTTCAGGCAAGACGAGTTGCTTTCAATTTGGGATTAAGCGGAGCTGCTTTTAAAGAAATGACCAAATTTGTAATGTCATTATATACAGCTTATGTTAAATCAGATGCATCTTTATTCGAGATAAACCCTGTTCTTAAAACAAGTGATGATAAAATTATGGCGGTAGATGCCAAAGTGACCTTGGATGATAATGCATTATATCGCCATAAAAATTATGTAGATATGCGAGACATCAGAGAGGAAAATCCAATCGAAGTTGAAGCAAAAGAAGTAGGTCTTAACTATGTTGACCTTGATGGAAATGTAGGATGTATGGTAAATGGCGCTGGTCTTGCCATGGCTACAATGGATTTGATTAAGCAAGCAGGAGGAGAGCCAGCAAATTTCCTTGATGTAGGAGGTACTGCTGATGCAAAACGTGTAGAAACAGCATTTAGAATTATCCTTAAAGATCCAAACGTAAAAGCAATTCTAATTAATATTTTTGGTGGTATCGTTCGTTGTGATCGAGTAGCACAAGGAGTTGTAGATGCATATAAAAATATGGGTGATGCGATTAATGTACCGATTATAGTTCGTTTACAGGGGACTAATGCAGATATTGCAAAAGAACTAATTGATAATAGTGGGTTAGACGTGCAAAGTGCAGTAGAGTTTCAGGAGGCTGCAGATAAAGTACAGGCAGTATTAGCGTAATAACTAATTAGACTTTAGTATATATTAGAAGCGATCATCAATAGATCGCTTCTTTTTTTTATAAAAAACACCTAAAATATAAATACGATGAATACAAGGATAGAAAAGATAGTTCAGAAATTAGGTATGAACCCGCATCCCGAAGGTGGGTTTTATAAAGAAACCTATAGAAGTGAAGGTGTTATTCCTCAACATGTTTTAGATAAAAAATATAGTGGAGAACGCAATTATTGCACTGCTATCTACTTTCTTCTTACCTCAGATAATTTTTCGGCATTTCATAAAATTAATCAGGATGAAATATGGCATTATTATGAAGGAGCTTCTTTGTTTGTGCATGTTATTGATTTAGAAGGAGAATATCGTCGCTATTCTTTAGGGATGAATTTAGAAGAAGGAGAGCTACCTCAATTGGTAGTTCCTGCTGGGTGCTGGTTTGCTTCTAGTGTAAAAAAAGAAAATAGCTATTCTTTAGTGGGGTGTACCGTATCGCCAGGTTTTGATTTCGATGATTTCGAATTGGCAGAAAGAAAAGACTTAATTCAGCAATTTCCAGAATATAAAGATATAATTACTCAGCTTACAAGAAATTAACATAAGAGCTGGGAGATGGCTTTTTTAGGGAGTTTCTATGTTAATTGCATTTAATTAGTTTGTTAATCTGTGTTAAATATTTCTTTATAGTGTAACAAATTTGGGTAATCAATGGTCTTATAAGTATAAATCAATAAAAACGAATAGATCATGAAAAAATTGAATGTATTACTTTTGGCAGTTGCCTTTGCAGTAAGTAGTGTTGCAAGTGCGAGTACTAACCCAACAAAAATAGAAAACGCTCTTAATAAGGAGATTAAAACGTTATTAAAGAAACCTTCTTTTAAAATTAAAAAAGAATTAACAGCTTATGTAACATTTACTTTAAATAGTAAAGGTGAAATCGTAGTATTATCTGTTGATTCTAAAAGTGAAAACTTAGATGGTTATATTAAGAGTCGATTAAATTATAAAAAAGTAGGAACACAATATGGTTCAGAAGCTAAAGTATTCAAGATGCCTGTACGTATCGTAGAAGAATAAGATTGTAAAACATGTGAATGCATAAAAAGTCCCGGAAATCATCAACCGGGACTTTTTTATTTATCGATGATAAGGAGAATTGATTTTTTAGATCTAGGTTAAATAATTATTTTCCAATAATATAATTAATGCTTACCGTTGCCAGATCAGAATTCGGAAACTTAGAAAAGTATTTCTCATCACTTTGTAAACCTACTTCCTCGATTACTTTTAAAAAAGAATCGATTTCTAAAATATACTGATCAGAGAAGCCATGTGTAGCATCATAGGCGGTAGCTGCAGTTTTACCAAGGTTTTTAGCAGTTAACTCTGGGGATATCGTATGTAGTTCTATGACAATTAACCCGAATTTTTCAATATGCGGAGCCCATTTTTTAAAATGATCTTTTAAATTTCTTTCAACATCGCTATTAAGTAATCGTTTTCCCCGATAAGCAAATGCCCCTGTAGATTGACTGGGAGTATCCAATTGTGAAATCGGTTCGCTCCAGATTCTATTGTGATCTAGAAAGGTTCTTACTGATAATAAATCTTTTAACGCTATAGTGTAGTTTTCTTTTAAATCTTTTTCTAACAAATCAGGGTCGCTAATATCTCCCCAAATAACTTTGGCCCATATGTCTGCCTGGATTAGATTAGCCCTGGTAACTTTTAAAGCTGTTTTGTTATAATCTGCACCAACCAAAAATAAAGGGTAATCATCTAAGTGTTTACCACGAAGTGTTTTGGATTCAATAACTTCAAAAAGATGAATCAAAAAAGCACCATTGCCACATCCCATATCCAGAATTCCTTTAGGTTGCTCATCTAGAGGTTTGTTAAACAGACTAATGATAATTTCATCAATCTTTTTGAAATAAGTGGTATGTGCACCTCCGCTTCCCCATACATTCATTTCTCTATCTACATGTATTTCGGTATCACCCTGGGGATTCCATAGTACATTGGGATCGCCAAATAATAAAGCATCCATTTGTCGAAACATAGGGATGTATGAAACAGTAACACCATAGGCAGAAGCTCTTTTGGCAAAAAACAATCCTTTATTGGTAAATGTATAATTACCATTTGATTTACTAAACCACCCCAGGTGGCTTAAGAATGTAAGGATGGTATTAAAACTTTCTGGAAATTTGTGATATTCATCTGCGCTAAAAGACGCTTCCATAAAGTATTTATGAAACATACCACCCATGCCCAAGTGTACCGTAGTTGGCCCTACCAGAATACCTTCAATATGCTTAAGGACCTGATCTTGAATTTGAGTAATGACGCTATCTTTTTCAGTAGGTAAGCTAAAACGGTTTTGATATTTTTTAAATAGCTGTTCTAGCTTATGAAAAGGCTCTAATTCAAATTTTCTAGGGTGAAATTTACCAGAATAGTCCAATAGATTGACGACATCTTCATATAAATAAAAATGATTAAACGCTAATTCAGAAAGTGTATTAGTTTTTATAATTACATCATTTTTATTTACATCGTAATCCAGCCAACCTTGAGCACTTAGTATGCGTAGAGCAACATTAAGATATCCTTCATTGGTCTTAAGAGATACAGCAATCTGTGAAACTGATGTTTCTTTATAGCTAATTAAATAATCGGTAATATTATTTTTATAGAGAGAATAGGCAACGGGAGCTACAGCAATCCCATCTAAATGACAGAAAAGCTCTTCTCTAAACAATTGTTTTTCGGCTGTAGTGAGCATAGATACTTAAGTTGAATCTTTGTTGAGTAAAAATATTAGTCTCAACCAAATTAAGCATTTATTTTGAAGTAAACTATCTTAGGGTAAGCCCAAGAAGTATGGGATTAAAAAAATAATTTGGATTTCGAGGCAAGCCTTTAACCATTTAAATCTCGATTATCGCGTAAAAAACATTAGTTGGTATTCTTGTTCTTTGTGATACCTTTCTTTTTTTCGGGCATAGGGCCTCTAAGATGGATAATTAATCCATTTAAGAAGTTACGTAGTATTTGATCACCACATTCCATATACTTGGGATGATTTTCATTTCTGAAAAATGCACCTAGTTCGCTTTTAGTTACTTTAAAATCTACCAACGCACAGATTTTTACAATGTCGTCATCCCGTAATTTATGTGCAACTCTTAATTTTTTAAAAATATCATTGTTTGTTAAACCCATACTGCAAAGGTATATCTTTTTGAATTGATAATGGGATTAAAAAGAGAAGTTGAGTATAAAGAATGTTGTATGAGTTTAGTTGAAAATTACTATTTTCGATAAAAAGTAATTGGTTTATGCATAGTAAAGAAGAGAAATTAAGTTTGCTTTCTGAAATGATACAGTTTGCTAAAGCAGATAAAAAATTTAAAGAACAAGAATATAATTTTATCATGGCCATAGCATCGCAACTTAAGATAACAAAAGAAGAGGTGGATACTTTGATAGAAGAAGGGGTAGAAAAAAAGAATTTACAACCCGAATCACAAAGAATTCTTCAATTTCATAGATTAGTATTGCTTATGAATATTGACCAGGAAACTTCTCAATTAGAAATTCATAAGATAAAAGAAATAGGGTTGTACATGGGGCTAAGGTTAGAGGCGGTTGATATGGTGCTTGAGAAAATGCAAGAATATCCTAATAAGGTAATTCCACCAAAGGTATTGATCTCTATTTTTACACGTTTTTATAATTAATGAGACCATAAACTCAAAAGCTGAAAGCGAATTGAGTTTACTAGGTCGAATTACCCCACTGTAGAGTGGGATCTTTTTTACCTGGATGTTTTTCTGATCGAGAGTAGCGATTGCTAATTTTCTAAAGATTTAAACTTTTGGAAGGATTGTAATAGTTCTTTAAAAAGAAAATTAGTCTTCAAAATACGGTGTTTAAGCTTTTTTGTCATTATCATAAATGCATTTTTTGACAAAATGACATTATTTTAATGTGTTTAAATGACAAAATGTCTTTAAATCTGAAACGGAACCTAAATTGCTATATATTCATTGTAATTGAAAATAAGAATAACCTTAAAAAAAATATACAATGAGTTTACTAAAAAAAACAGACAGATTACCTTTTCTTTTTGATGATTTTTTTACTGCAGATTGGCTTGGTGGAACATCTAATATTAATAAAATTGGTGTAAATACTCCAGCAGTTAATGTTAAAGAAACAGATGAAGAATTTGTAGTAGAATTAGCTGCTCCAGGACTTTCTAAAGAAGACTTTAGTATTGAACTGAATAATGATGTGCTTACGATTTCTTCAGAAACTACATCAGAAAAAGAAACTAAAGATGAAAATGGAAAGTACACACGAAAAGAATTTGGATACAATGCATTTAAGCGTTCGTTTAGCCTGCCAGAAGCAGTAAATGGTAATAAAATAGGGGCTTCGTATGAAAACGGAGTACTCCTGATAAGACTTCCTAAAAAGGAAGAAGCAAAAGTACAACCAAAAAGGTTGATTGAGATTTCATGATTTGATTGATTTTGAGATTTAGTTATTAATGTTTCAAAAAACGCTCTTTATATTCAAAGAGCGTTTTTATTTTTAACTCAAACCTAAAATAATTCAACTAGTCATTATTGATCTTTTAAGTTAATATTTGACCATTTCTCAAAATATTAAAAAAATATTCATATTATTGTGATATCAAAATGATATTATTATGAAACATGAAAAAAATATAAAAGCAAGTAGTGGTTATCTAATGTTAGGTTTACTTTTATTAGTTATAATAGGGATGGTTACTGGTTTGTTTCTAAGTAAAAATCCTTTGTTTATAATTCTAATGGTAGTAATATTATTTATCATTAAGGGTTTTTTCATTGTAAATCCGAACAGTTCTAAAGTAATGGTGTTATTTGGGGAGTATAAAGGAACAGTAAAGAGTAACGGTTTCTTTTGGGCCAATCCTTTTTATACCAAAAAAAGAATTTCTTTGAGAGCTAGAAACTTCTATAGCGAACGGGTAAAAGTGAATGATAAAATTGGTAATCCGATTCTGATTAATGTAATTTTGGTATGGAAAGTAGCAGATACATATAAAGCAGCTTTTGATGTTGATCAGTACGAAGAGTTTGTAAGAGTACAAACAGATGCTGCTGTAAGAAAACTAGCAGGTTCTTATCCTTATGATAATTTTGCCGATGGGCAACAGGAAATAACATTACTATCTGGCATGGATGAGGTAAATGAAGCATTAGAAAATGAAATAACAGAGCGTTTGGCCATTGCAGGAATTGAAGTTCTTGAGGCTAGAATTGGATACCTGGCATATGCACCAGAAATAGCAAGTTCGATGTTAAAAAGGCAACAAGCAGTAGCTATCGTAGCAGCACGCAAAAAAATAGTAGAAGGAGCTGTTGGTATGGTTGAAGATGCTTTAATCAAATTATCTGTAGATGAGATTATAGATTTTGATGATGATAAAAAAGCGTCTATGGTAAGTAATTTAATGGTAGTCTTGTGCGGTGATAAAGAAGCAACACCAGTAATTAATACCGGAACATTACATTCGTAATTTATGAGTAAGAAAAAATCATTTGTTCTTAGAATAGACCCAGAAACCTTTAAGTCGATTGAAAAATGGGCTGACGATGAGTTTCGAAGCGTTAATGGGCAACTAGAATGGATGATACATAAAAGTCTTAAAGATGCTAAGCGTTTGAAGTCTAAACATAAATTTAACGGTTCTGAAGAGTAGCATAAAGATTTAATTACTATTGCACATTATGTGTTTTAAAACTAATACTATAAAAAAACGCCAATTCGATTTCTATGACGTAACCAAACAATTTTGATAAAAAGTTTGATTTTTAATTAATACAAAATGGCTTGAATAATTTTTTTCATCACCTGAGAAATTAAAGATCCAACCATTTTTTAAAATTAGAAGTCCGCTCCCTGGAAACAATAATCTGTTCATCGTTCATAGGTCTTAGTTTCAATAATAGCCTACTATTAAAATAACTGTGAATTTCGACTACAGCTTTAACAGAAATCATAAATTTTCTATTAATTCTAAAAAAATGAACTGGATCTAGAATTTCCTCAAGTTGATCTATAGTGTATTCAATAGGATATTGCTTTCCGGTGTGGGAATGTAAAAAAATAATTCCTTCGTGAGACTTAAAATAAGCAATATCGTCAACATTAAAAGTGTTAAATTGATTTCCAACTTTAATCATAAAACGACGTTTGTATTCTTTTACAAACAAGTTTTTAATACGTTCAAATTTTACATCATCTATCGATTTACCAGTACCTGCAAAGCTTTTTTTGTATTTGGCAAGAGCATTTTTTAAATCTTTTTTGTCAATTGGCTTTAGCAGGTAATCTAATCCATTATACTTAAAACCTCTAATGGCATATTCGTTATATGCTGTAGTAAATATAATAGGAGGATGGTTTTCTAGTGTATCTAAAATATCGAATCCATACCCATCGTTTAATTGAATATCTAGGAATATTAGATCAGGGAGCGGATTATTCTCAAACCAATACCTTCCATTTTCGACAGAAGTGATTTGACCGGTAATCTTTATTTCTGGAGCTAACTCTTCAATGAGATTTGCCAAACGCTTAGAGGCTATGTTTTCGTCTTCAACAATTACAGCAGTCATGTTATGAAACTTTTACCATGGTAACTTCTTTTATATCTTTGGTCAATAGTGGGATAGTAACTTTAAAATATTCATGCTCTGTTTCTATTAATATTTCTTGATTTGTATAAAAGGAATACCTCTTTTTAATATTTTTAAGCCCTAATTGTGTTGATTCTTCTTTTTGTTTTCTTATCCGTAAATTATTTTGAATAAGAATACTATTTTTTTCAATAGAAATAATACTAATCTCCAAAGGCCTTTCTTTAGAATAATAATTATGTTTTAAAGCATTTTCTACGAGCATTTGTAACGATAAGGTAGGGATTACGTATTCTTTTGGATCAACCGAAATATGAGTGGTAATACTAAGTGCGCCTTCATGTCTTACATTCATCATAAATATAAAAGAATCAAGAAAACTTAATTCTTTTTCCAGACTAACCAGGTCCTCTTCACGATTATCCAGAATATATCTATAACATGTTGCTAATCTCGATACAAAATCAGATGCCAAATCCCTGTCTTGATACATTAATGATGTAAGTGTATTTAAGCTATTGAATAAAAAATGGGGACTAATTTGATTTTTTAAGGACTTATATTTAGACGTCATGACTTCTTTTTTTAGTTTGTCCATTGTATTTTCCATTTCTTTTTTCTGTTTTAGAGAATAATAGAAGAGATTAAAAATAACAACGGCAAAGCCTAAGAGTGTAGCTCTAAAAAAATCTATTCTAAATCGCAACCAGGGTTTGTCTGCATTAATTTTACATATATGATTAAATTCAAAAATCGCTAAATAATATAATAAAGCAGCTATAGGAATAAAAATTGCCATATTGATAGCAATAATCTTCATGCCATTATTTAGATCCAGACTTTTACCTTCATTAGATTTAACCACCTTTCGTATTAACCAGTCATTAGCCTCCCAAGTGAATATAAAAAGAAAAAAAGCAGTCAAATAATAAAATAAACTAGTAGCATCAAATTCTGTCACATCACCATTATGATCGATAGTTGATTTAATAAGGAAATAAACCACGTTTATAACAATAAAGCGAAATGTAAACTTCTTTATGTATGCTTTAGATATCATGTATACAAGTCAATAATAGGTGTGTCCTTTTTAATAGTATAGGTAAAGATACATAACTGGTATACAATAATCATTTTTAGACATATTCAATCGTCAGATAAGATGCTGAATTGTTTTAAATAACGTTTGATCTGGTTGCATAAGGGGTTACTTCATTTTGTGCTATTCAGACTTGTTTTTGACATTTCAAGAGTAAGAATGACAACTAGGTATTTTAAATTTTAAGAGTTGAAAAAGAAACTACAGATTTGAAAAAAAATAGTAGTCAAATCATGAGAAAAATCACTTTTGTATTTATTGTTGTTCTAGGATACATAGCAAATGCACAAACAGGAATTATTAAAGGTCTTGTTGTTGATAAACAATCAGAAAGCCCTTTACCTGGAGCTACAATTGAATTATTAAATGTAGAACAAGCTATTGGGGTGATCACGGATATAGATGGGTATTTTACATTAGAGAATGTACCGCTTGGCCGTCAAATGATACGGGTAAGTTACATTGGATTCGAATCGATTACGATACCGAATATTGTGGTGACCTCTGGTAAGGACGCAGCGGTTAATGTTACACTTATAGAAGCTTTTGATCGATTAGATGAGGTTATTATTACATCAGAAACAGGCAAAGCACAGGCTATAAATAAACTTACATCTGTTTCGGCAAGACAGTTTGGAGTAGAAGAAGTAACGCGCTTTTCGGGAGGAAGGAGTGATGTTGGGCGTTTAGCAGCAAATTTTGCAGGTGTTTCTTCTCCCGATGATAGTAGAAATGATATTGTGATACGAGGTAATTCTCCTGTTGGATTATTATGGCGGGTAGAAGGAGTGCCCATACCAAGTCCGAATCATTATTCTACACTGGGAACAACCGGAGGACCAGTTTCTGCTTTAAACCCTAATTTGTTAAAAAACTCAGATTTTATTACTTCGGCTTTCCCGGCAGAATATGGAAATGCAATCGGAGGAGTATTTGATCTTGGGTTTAGAAAAGGTAATGTAGATGACTATGAATATACTGGCCAGATAGGTATTTTTACAGGAGTAGAAGCCATGGCAGAAGGACCATTAGGTAAAAATAAAGGTTCATTTTTGGTGGCCGGAAGATATTCATTAGTAAGTATTTTAGGAATAGGAGCAGGAGGGACATCGGCTACACCAAATTACTATGATGTTTCATTTAATATAAATTTTGGAAAAAGTAAATTGGGTAACTTTTCATTATTCGGAATTATTGGTTTTTCCGATATTGAATTTCTGGGCGATGATATTGATAAGGATGATCTATTTGCTGCCGAAGATGAAAATTCTAAGGCAGATTCTGGCTTTGGGGTGATTGGTCTTAAACACCAGATCAATATTGGTTCCTCCTCTTTTTTAAGAACAACAGTAGCAGGATCTTTTGCAACTAATGAATTTAAAGCAGACCGCTTTATTGAAAAAAACACTCCACAAGAACGTATTATAAAATATACTGAAGCCGATAATACAGAATCACGCCTCACGTTTTCTACACTTTTTAACTCAAAATTAAGTAACAAAAGTACATTGCGAACAGGAGTTTTGGTAGAAAATTTTAGAATAGAATCTATAGAACGAGATCGTACAAAACAACCTGATAATGATGGTGATGGTGATCCCGATCTTTTCACGTTTACAGATATAGATGAAAATCTAAGTATTATTCAACCCTATATTCAAGGGCAGTTTAGGCTTACTAAGAAACTAACGTTAAATGCTGGACTACACGGTCAGTATAGTACGCTTAATGAACAATTTGTATTTGAACCCAGGGCAGGGCTTTCTTATAAGATTAATCAGAATCATCGTTTTAGTTTTGGATATGGATTGCATCATCAACCAGTTCCTTTACCATTATTGTTTTTAAATGAAGATGTTAATGGAGAATTGGTACAGACCAATCTAGATCTTGATTTTGTGAGAAGTAACCATTATGTTTTAGGTTATGATATAAGAATTAGTAAAGGTTGGAGAGGTAAAGTCGAGGTGTATTATCAGGATGTTAGTAAGGCGGCAGTAGAGCCCTTTTCATCAAGTTATTCTTCTTTGACAGAGGGAGCAGACTTTGGTTTCGAAAATGATAGAGTGTCACTGGTTAATGAGGGAACAGGTTTTAATCAGGGTATAGAATTGACTTTAGAGAAGTTTTTTAGTGATGGATATTATGGGTTGTTAACCACTTCATTATTCGAAAGTAAATATAAAGGAAGTGATGGTATAGAACGAAACACACCGTTTAATAATGGATATGTAGTAAATCTTCTTGCCGGAAAAGAGTTTGCTATTGGTAAGGCAAAAAAGGATGTATTATTTTTTGACACTAAGCTAACTGTATCGGGAGGAAGGTATTTTACCCCGGTTAATCTAGAAGCTTCACAATCAGCAGGTTTTCAGGTGTTAAGAGAAGAATTAGCTTTTAGTGAGCAAAATGATGACTATTTTAGATGGGATGTTAAGTTTGGATACAAAGTCAACAGTAAATCAAAAAAACATTCTCACCAATTTTATATTGATCTTCAAAATGTAACGAATAATGAGAATATTTTTACACGTCGTTATAACCGTTTAACGAATCAGGTAGACCAGGTAGATCAAATTGGATTCTTTCCTGATTTTGGGTATCGCTTTCAGTTTTAAAAAAAATTGCATGTAATTTTTTGTAAAGAGGCTGTCTGAAATATGTTTTTAGGCAGCCTCTTTTGTTTAATCTCTATTTTTTTACCTTTTCAGAAATAAAAACATTGATACTGTTTTGTAATTGCTTCGGAATATTCTCATCTTCTATCCATGTATGTATATCTCCTAAATAATCCATACCAAGATAATATGCACTTTCTATAAATGGCATTGTAAAGCCTTTCTTTAATTCTGATCCAGAACCACAACTTATCATCCCCATTTTTTTTCCTGTTAACTTTCTTCCGATTGTCTTTTCGATTTTTATGCAATCCGTTATCCTGTCGATAAAAGTTTTCATTATCCCACTCATTGCATACCAATATACTGGTGTGGCAAAAATAAGAATGTCATAGTTCTCGACGATCTCTTTTATTGTGGGTAGAAAATCATCATCCCTATTCTTAAAATCATAATCAAAAGGACCTATATTTTTAGATTTCAAATCTATAATATCGAATCCGGTTCTTTCTTTTATAAATAATGCTATTTTATTAGTATTTCCATTACTTTTCGAACTTCCTTGTAGTATTACGCCTCTCATATTCTGGGTTTAAAGATTATAGAGCAAAGCTATTTTGTTTATAGCACTTATCAAATAAGGGGCAAATTTTACCCTATAGTATTTGATTATCTGATTTGTTGAGAGAAGTGAAAGCGGAAGAAAAGCTTATGTTTTGAAGTTGATTATACCATTGTTTTCTATACACGTATGGAAATCTAATTATTTTGAAAATATACTTCGACCTGCGCAATCTTCTTTTCTTTTTCTATATCAGATAACCAACTTGCTTTGAAGCTGTTTTTTACTAATTTTGTTATTTGCTTCTTAGAAAGGTTTAGTGCATAAGCAATGTTTATATAATTCTCGTTCATATATCCTCCAAAATAGGCTGGATCATCAGAATTAATGGTTACTAATAAACCTTTATCCATCATTTCTGGTAAAGGATAATTTTTTAAATCGTTAATCACTTTCAATTCAAGATTAGATAAAGGGCATAGTGTTAATGGTATTTGTAGATCTGCCAATAACTTTACTAATCGATCATCTTCTAAACATCGGTTACCATGATCAATACGGGTTACTTTTAATAAGTCAACAGCTTCCCATATATATTCTGCTGGTCCTTCTTCTCCTGCATGAGCTACGGTTATAAAACCTTCTTCTTTTGCTTTAGCAAAAACACGTTCGAATTTTGAAGGTGGATTTCCTATTTCAGAAGAATCTAGGCCAACTCCACTAATCCATTTCTTGTAAGGTAAAGCTTGTCGTAATGTTTCAAAAGCCGAAGCTTCATCCAGATGCCTTAAAAAAGATAGTATCAATTTATAGGTAATCCCCAGTTTTTCTCTACCATCCTCTAATGCACGATAAATCCCTTTAATAACGGTGTCAAATGAAATACCTCTGTCGGTATGGGTTTGAGGATCAAAAAAAATCTCAGTGTGTACAAGGTTTTGCGTCTGGACTTTGGTAAGATATGCCCAGGTAAGATCATAAAAATCCTGTTCTTCGATAAGCACACTAGCACCGGCATAATAGATATCAAGAAATTCTTGAAGATTATTAAAACTATACGCACTTTTTAACTCATCGACGGTAGAGTATTTGATTTCTTTATTGTTTCTTTTAGCAATTTTAAACATCAACTCAGGTTCGAATGTGCCTTCGATATGTAGATGAAGTTCTGCTTTAGGAATACCTTCAATAAATTTTTCAATTGAAATGTTACTCATAATGATCTTATGTTTTTTAATGGCATGATTATCTCAAGATCTACACTATAATTATAAGGCAAAAATTATACTTTTTGATCCTGTATCTTACTTTGTAGCATTTTAATTTCATCCCGTAACCGAGCTGCAGTCATAAAATCCAATTCTTTAGCGGCTTTTTCCATTTCTTTACGAACATTACGGATTCGTGTTTCTAACTGTTCTTTCGTATAATATGCTGTTTCCTCTTCGGCAGCTTGTAGGGTAGGAGCATTTTCAAAAGTATATGGTTCTACTTTTTTACCCGCTAGGGCATTATCCAGAGACTTTTTAATTGCAGTTGGTGTTATGCCATGTTTGGTGTTGTAAGCTATCTGTTTTTGTCGTCGGTATTCTGTATCATCAATAGTTTTTTGCATGCTGTCCGTAATTTTATCGGCATACATAATTGCTTTTCCGTTTACATGTCTTGCAGCTCTACCAACGGTTTGTATCAAGGAACGCTTATTTCTTAAAAAACCTTCTTTGTCAGCATCCAGAATAGCCACTAATGATACTTCAGGAAGATCTAACCCTTCTCGTAATAAGTTTACTCCTATCAATACATCAAAAATACCTTTTCGCAGATCTTGCATTATTTCTACCCGTTCTAATGTATCTACATCACTATGGATATATCTACAACGAATATCGATTCTAGTTAGATATTTTGCTAATTCCTCTGCCATTCTTTTGGTAAGTGTCGTAACAAGGATACGCTCATCTAAATCAATTCGTTTTTGCATCTCTTCGATAAGGTCATCAATTTGATTTAAGCTAGGGCGAACTTCAATTACAGGATCTAACAACCCTGTTGGTCTAATGATTTGTTCTACATAGGTTCCTTCACTTTTCTGTAATTCATAATCTGCTGGTGTAGCACTGATATACATAACTTGATTTTGAATTGCTTCAAGTTCTTCAAACTTTAAAGGTCTATTATCCATTGCAGCAGGAAGTCTAAAGCCATATTCTACCAGGTTTTCTTTTCTCGAACGATCACCACCGTACATGGCATGAGTCTGGGGTATGGTAACATGACTTTCATCAATGATCATTAAATAATCATCGGGGAAATAATCGAGTAAGCAGAATGGTCTTGTACCTGGGTTTCTACCATCAAGATAACGAGAATAGTTCTCAATACCAGAACAATAACCAAGCTCTTTAATCATTTCCAGATCAAAATTGGTGCGTTCTTCTAATCGTTTAGCTTCCAGTGGTTTTCCGATTTCTTTAAAGTATTCTACCTGCTTTCCTAAATCAAGTGCAATTTGGTCAATTGCATTATGCAATACTTCAGGAGAAGTTACAAACATATTGGCCGGATAAATGTTTAATTGATCATACTTCTCAATAATAGTATTGGTTTGTACATCAAAAGATTCGATCTCTTCAATTTCATCTCCAAAAAAATGAACTCTAAATGCATCATCTGCATAGCTTGGAAAAATATCAACAGTATCTCCTTTTATTCTAAAGTTTCCATGTTTAAACTCTGCTTCGGTTCTTGAATATAAACTTTGTACCAAACGATGCAATAGCGCTGTCCTGGATACAAACTGTCCTGATTGTATCGAGATCACATTCTTCTTAAACTCTGCTGGATTACCAATACCGTACAGGCAGGATACTGAAGCGACAACCAAAACATCTCTCCGCCCTGATAAGAGCGAAGAAGTGGCACTTAAACGTAGTTTTTCAATCTCATCATTGATCGATAAATCTTTTTCGATATAGGTTCCCGAAGTAGGGATATAAGCTTCCGGTTGATAGTAATCATAGTATGAAACAAAATATTCTACAGCATTCTTAGGGAAAAATTGCTTAAACTCAGAAAAAAGCTGTGCCGCCAATGTTTTGTTATGCGCCAATATTAGAGTTGGCCGCTGCACCTGTTGGATTACATTAGCAGCGGTAAACGTTTTACCTGATCCTGTTACACCTAAAAGCGTTTGATATTTTTCGTTAGATTCAATACCTTCAACCAGTTGTCGTATCGCTTCCGGTTGATCTCCAGTAGGTTTGAATTCAGATTCCAATTCGAACTTCATGTATCTTCTCTTTTTCACAATAAAGATACAGAATACTACGTATAGAATTAACGAATAAGAGAGAAACTTCCGGTAAGAATTCTGCCATCTTCTAATTCTACACGAAACCAATATTCGCTAGAGGGCATTAGTTTCCCGTTAAAAGTTCCATCCCATCCGGGAGTACCTGCCCTTAGTTGCTTGATTAGTTTTCCATATCGATTAAATATAAAAATTAGAGAATTGCCCATACTCTGGGAGGATATTCCTTCTACGTTCCAGGTTTCATGAAAACCATCTCCATTTGGGGTGAAATACTTAGGAAATCCAACAACCGAAATATCCTGAGAGGTTACAGGAACACATCCGTTCTTATCCCTTACATAGACACTGTGAAATCCAGGGGGGACATTGGTAAAGGTTGGATCATCCTGATATGCGCTTAAAACCCCATCTATTTCTATTGCATATTCATAATTGCCCAGGCCTTCTGCATTAATGGTAACCGTATTATTATCCCTTGCATCATTGATATCGATGGATCTTATAGTTGCTACGCTGGATGCGTTTACAGTAACTGTTCTGGATTTAGAACATCCGGTTTGCTGGTTTGTAATTTCTACTGTATAATCTCCGGGTTGATTTGCTAAAATTGTTTCTGTAGACTCATTTGTTGACCATAAGATTGTAAAATCATTGAAGTTACTATTAATCGGTAAGCCGGCATCGATTTCGATACTTGTTTCGTTTTGACATAGGAAATACTCAGCGTCTGGTTCGATATCAGGTAATGGAACCACAAATAAACGTACACTGCTTATCCCGAAACATTCTCCTCCACTTTCTTCAGCTTTTGCATAAACAATATCATCACCTTGAGTGTTTTGTGTACGATTAGTAATGATTGTAATAGGGTTTTTGTTTAATAGTGCATCTTCTGTGTTTTCATAATAAGTGATTGTCAATCCAGGATTGGTAATTCCTGATAATATCTGTTGATTTGCTTGGGTTAAATCAAAAGTGGTAAACCCATCTTCGGCACCATCATCATCGCAAACTCGTAACTCGGCATCATTTACATCGGTAGAGCTTACCTCTAAAGTAACAGTGGTGATATCATAACAATTTGTATTGTTGGTATTGATTACCCGTGCATACACTTGCTGATTATTTTGAGTGTTTTGAAAAGCATTTTCATTACTGATTCTTGGTGTTCCTGCCTGTGCAGAAGGTTGATCTATAAAGAATTGTATTGTGTATTGAGTATTCCCACCGGTAAGTTGATCGTTTGCAAGGTGCAAATCAAACAACGTAATATTATCCCCTATAGTTTGATATGCATCACACTGTACTAATGTAGCGGCAATAGCAGTTGGAACTTCAAAAAAAGTAGCATTAGCAACGCCAATAAGAGGGCAGCTACCATCATTAAGATCAACTTCTAACCTGTAGTTGGCTGTTGTTGTAATATCTAAAAAATGAACAGCATTTGCAATCTGATTGTTGTCTACAAACCAAGTATAGCTAGCACCTGGGATATTTTGGTATGATAAACGATATGTGCCTCCCTCACATAAAGCAAGATTAACATTATTAGGATCTCCATTATTAATAATATCAATATTTTTTGCAAAAATAGATTGAATAAAGGGGGGGAGCCCAAGAAGAGCACCTCTAGAACCATCTGTATTAACACGTACTCCTTGCTCGTTATAAACTATATTGGCAGCTGCTGCTTCGGGATTTTGGATAACTCCAAGATAATCACCTCTTTGGGTGTTGAAATCATATAGAGTTCGATAAATCTTACCATCTGGACCCAGTTGTATAGCTCCTGAGCCAAAAGAAAAAGTGCTTTGGTTATTTTGGTTAAGAATTCTTGTTCCGCTTGCTGCAATTTGATTATCCGGCAATGACAAATCATATTGCATCAGAAAACTTTGTCCGTTTCCTTCATCTCCAATATCGAAAGTAGCATATAATCTTTGTCCGGTTTGAGAAAACTCTATTCCATAAGGAGAATTGCTGTTGCTTAACTCGATCTCATTACTAATAGTCCCTGTGGTATTATCAAAATTGTAAAGTAAAACTTTTCCTGGTCCGTTACCTGCTGTAACTGTTGCAAAACCAAAATGTGCTACAGCTAGTTTATCACCATCTGGGGAAGCTTTAAGGTATCCTAAAGCATTACGTCGATATCCAGAAAGAGGAACAGTAACCCCAATACGAGAAGTAACAGGTGTAGTGTTAACCCCGGTTTGGTCAACTTTAAATGCATAGAATGTATCTACAAAATGTGTAATGACCCAAAATGAATCACAATCATCACTTTTTACTGCTGTAATTTTTTCAGAACACTTATATAGGCTTTCTAGGTTATTTGAGGTATTATAGGTAACCAAGGGGATGTTTTTTTGTCCTGTAACTACAGCTCCATTTCCACCATTCAAAGACATGTCTACAATAGAATACATAAACCCATCGTTTACCCCATCTCCATCAAAAGTAGAGGGATCATTATCAGCATTGTCATGATGAGGTTCATCTACAGTAAAAACGATATACAGATTTGGAGAGTTTGGTTGAGGAACAATTAGTGCAGAAGAGGTACTGGAAGGGTCACCTTTTAGCCCTGTACCATTTTGCATAATAGCATGTGATCGATCCCAAACAGTAATGCCATCGGTATAAAATAATAAATTTCCTGTTGCATCAGATATTGTAGTACACCCTTCAAGTGTATTTACTCTACCATTAGTAAGTGCTGTTGGGGGAGTTGTATTGAAACTTATCCCTGCATTCTGACCAAAATACCAACTGTTAGCTTCTCCCTGACTATACAGCAATGAATAGTGAAAGAATACAACAAAAAAAACTATATAGATGTATCGCATAGTTGAACTCTGAAGCCCAAATATATTATAAATCTCTCTTTTTTAGCAAGTAATAAGACAGATATATAAAAACAACTGTCCAAACCAGTACAATTAAGATTTCGTACCAATGTACAGCATAATCTCTTTGAAAAGTTTCTCCTAATTGACTTGCAGCCGATTGAATGAAATTTAAACGTGTAAAAGGTTCATTAATCAAGGTTGCCATAGATTCTAAAGGAAAAAACTGTACGATGTTATCTGCAATTTCGGTTCCTCTAAATAATCTAAATTTCAGCAACGCATATATAATATTTTCTATAACCCACCAGATAAATAAAAACCCAAGGGCGAAGGCAGAGCGCTTCACAAAAATCCCAAGGAACATACAAAAAGCAAAAAAGCCAATTAGTTTTATGAAATATGCCAGGATATATTCTAGATCAGAGAATATGATAGAAAATTCATTATAGTCAGAGAAGCTTAATCCCAAAATCATTGATACCACGAATAAAAACAGGGTAGAGATCAAGGCAAAGACACCAACAGTTAAAAACTTAGAGCTAATAAATTCTTTTTTACTTAGCCCGTCGATTAGATTCTGTTTTAAGGTTCGATGACTGTATTCATTGGCCATCATAGAAACAATCACAATAGCCAAAAATAGTTTTGACCACGCAGCGATATAGGTATTAAAATGCCAGATATACGGAAAATTGAAAATCCCCTGATCGGCTATTCTAAATTTTACACCGGCAAAATTAAATTCTATCGACGCGATTAAAGCGATAAAAGTTATAAGTACGAAATAGGTTATCGTAATTACCTTTGCGGCTTTATTATATCTTAATTTTTGAAATTCTATATTTAGTAGTCGTAACATGGCTTTAGTTTAAATTGTTGGTTAATTGTAAGAATTGTTCTTCAAGGCTTTCTTTTCGTTTTACAAGGTGTGTAAGAACTATTCCTGCTGCAAATAGTTGCCTGTTAAGACTTTCTGCATCAAGCTCATGTGCTAAAAATGCAATTATTTTTCCATCTTCTTCTTTGAAATTTTTGAAATCATTATGTTTAGATAACCACTCTGTTAATGCAGATTTTTGATCGCTCTTTAGTTCGAAGAAACCATAACTAGTATTCATTTCATCTACAGGTCCAGAATACAGTTTTACGCCTTTTCTTATAATCACTACATGGCTACATACTTTTTCTACTTCATCGAGTAGGTGAGATGCCAAAAGTATTGTGGTTCCCTGGGAAGCAATTTTTTTAATGATTTCACGAATTTGATGTATCCCTTGTGGATCTAATCCATTAGTCGGTTCATCAAGGATTAATATTTCGGGATCATTTAGCAGGGCAGAAGCAATAGCTAATCGCTGTTTCATTCCCAGAGAGAATGTTCTGAACTTACTATCTTTTCGGTCTAATAACCCTACGACTTCCAGTTTTTCTTCAATTTTACTGCTGTCAACCCCTTTAATTTGGCATACCAATTTAAGGTTTTGGGCTGCAGTCATATATGGATAAAAGTTTGGGCGTTCTATGATTGCTCCAACTTTTTTTAGCGCATCATGAGTTGATGTATTGCCATCAAACCAGATAAACTCACCAGAGGTACTGTTAACAACATTAAGTACGATACCCAAAGTAGTAGATTTACCACTTCCGTTTGGACCAAGAATACCATACACATTTCCCTTTTTTATAGTAAAAGAGAGGTCTTTGACAGCTGTTAGCGCTCCAAACTTTTTGGTGAGATTGTTTAAGGTGAGGATATTTTCCAATTGTAATTGTTTTTGGTGGTTATATAAAACAAGACGACAAGTATAGGGTTTTGTTACAAGAAAGTTGATAGTTGTTGATTGTTGTTTGTTTTTAATTACGGGATTTGCTCCTGTATGGTGCAGGGAACTTTTCTAATTGTAGGATTTGCTCCTGCATGGTGCAGGGAACTTTTCTAATTGTAGGATTTGCTCCTGCATGGTGCAGGGAACTTTTCTAATTGTAGAATTTGCTCTTGCATGGTGCAGGAAACTTTTCTAATTGTAGGATTTGCTCTTGCATGGTGCAGGGAACCTAAATACCTTTTCACTTCTTAATTAAAATTGTAATACTAATTTTGTTCTTCGTTTTTTGCTATTTGAAATTTGTAAATTGCTTTTTAGAAAAAGAAGTACAATGGATGAAAAATTAATGTCGAAGAAAAAACCAACGTATCCTATCAACGATAAACTGGATGCATACCTGAAAGAATGTAACCGTAAAATTAAGATTCCGGTATTTTACGATGATTTACTAAGGTTTTCGGGTTCTATAGTAGTTTATGATAGTAAGGATGAAGATACGCTATGGGTACGGGTATATTATGAAGAACATGAGCGACCAGAAATAGAATCCAGCCTTAAAAAAGTATATACAATCCTGCATTCTGATGGTAATGAAGATGCTATTGAGTTTCTTAATATCGATGCTATTGACTATTGTACTTTTGGGAACTCGAAGCCTTTCAGAATAAAAGTTAGGAATATCCTTAATGATAACTATACGTATATCTATGTAAAAAAAGCAGATGCTTCACGTATTTATGGATTAGAATTAGAACATATGTTTTCTCCAAATAGAATTAACTTTTTGGTGTATAAAAATACGCTTATTGAAGAACATATTGCAGGAATCCCGGGAGATGTATTTATCAAAGACTTCTTACCCGATTTAAGTGATCAGGCCAAGTCACAGATAGCAAAAGAGTTTGTAAAGTTTAATGAGCGCTGTCAAATGCGATTGTTAGGGGATATGCGATCCTATAATTATGTGATTATTCCTATTCATGATTTTGATCATGTAGAATACAAGATAAGGGCTATTGATTTTGATCAGCAATGTTATGAAGGAAAACTAAAAGTATATCAACCTCAGTTTTTTAAAGAGAATTTCGACATGGTAAATATTGTAATGAACAAATTGCAGCCTGGTTCTATAGAGCAATATAGAAAAGAAGAACGCTCGGTTTTGGCAAAACGAATACTTACGTCTAGATCTCGATATGAGACTCTTATAAAGTGTATGTGTACAGATACGCTTTCTACAAAAGAAAATATAAAAGAACTGCGTGAACACCTCTATAATTTTACACTGGATTTAAAATTTCGCCGTAGTCGATCTATGGGGCAAGTGCTAAAAACTGCTCTGGATTTTGTACGACGCAATTATGAGAATGTAAATATGAAACGGTTATTAGAGTGACGAATTAGGTCTTAAGTCAGAAGTCAGAAGTCTGATGTCGGAAGTCGGGAGTCAGGAGTCGGGAGTCAGGAGTCGGGAGTCAGGAGTCAGGAGTTGGGAGTCGGGAGTTGGGAGTCAGGAGTCAGGAGTCAGGAGTCCGAAGTTCGGAGATAAAAATTAGGTATTTTATATATCATACATCATACCTCCGACTTCTGACTTCGAACATCTGACTTATTTTGTTTTTTTCTTAAGCAGCTCTATTTCTTTCTGTAATTGCTTGGTTTTTTTGTCTTGCGCAATCATATACAATGTAAGTTCCTCAATTTTTTGAAGCAGTTTAGCATTCATTTCTCCAAGCTGAATACCGTTTTTTTCTACTTCTGAAGCTGATGGGATATTAGGTAAGTGTCCTTCTTCTACAATATGATTTTCTACTTCTTGTAAGCTGGGTAAGTTGTAACTATTTTCGAATACATAATCTGGCCAACCTGTGAGATCAACTTTTACTTCTTTGGCGTGTATTTTACCATTTACTGCAAGTTTTGAATCTGGAGTTGCTGTTCCTATCCCTAAATTACCATTCGCAGTCATTGTCATCATTTTGGTTGTGTAACTAGTCCAAGAAAATAATGGTCTATTTTGTACAGGTCCTGTTGGTCTACGTGCGTCAAAATTAACTAAAGCATGTGTTCCGTTATCCATTGCATCCGATGTAGAGCCCATAATTGCTAAAGTGATTCTATTATCTGATTGATGATGTCCTTTGATCAATGGGATAAATTGATTTTCAGCTCCTGTAGAATTTGTAAATTGTAAATAATCACTAGGGGCATCATAAATTTTAAAGCGAGCCAAACTTTCTGTTTGTCCTGAGGTTGTTAACACATCTAATCTGGCTCCTGGATTTGTCGTTCCAATCCCTACGTTACCAGTAGTTGGAAACGTGTTGTTTTGAGCAGTACCGATGAATGATACCAATACAAAAGATACCGATAGAAAAATACTTTTCTTCATAGTTTAAAAAATTAAATACATATTGATTTTATAATAGGGTAGGAATTCGAGAACAAATATACATAAATGTAGTTTGTGATACCAAAGAATGTTTGTGAAATTATTAGTTTTAGGAGTCGGGAGTCGGGAGTCGGGAGTCGGGAGTCGGGAGTCGGGAGTCGGGAGTCGGGTGTTTGAAGTAGAAAAACTTTGAAACTTTGTTTCTTAGGGGCTTTAAAATGTAAAAGTGAAAAAATAATACTGAATGTCGAATATCTAATATCGAATATTGAAGTGAAAAAGGTAAAAGTCGGGAATACAGGGTTTGAAGTCGAGAGTTGGGTGTCGGGAGTCGGAAGTATAAAGTGGAAAAACTTTGCTTCTTTGAAATTGTAAAACATCTGACTTCCAGCCTCTGACTTCCTACTCAGGTTTTACAAAATTCCAATCCCCAGAAGTATTGCAAACACAATTAATAAAACCCCTACCACTATTTGAATCGTATGTATGGTTATCTTTTTAAGAAATTTATTTCCTATGTAAGCCCCAATAAAAGCCATTGATGTTGCGACTATAAGCATAGGATAATTAAGCTGATCACCTAATTGTAAAAGGTCTTTTGCATATATAGTGAGTCTCGAGATATCAATAAAACAGGCAATAACCACCCCTGTGGCTATAAAAGCTTCCTTGCTTAACTTTGCCCGAATTAAAAAAGCTGTTCGTAATGCTCCTTGATGCCCCGATAATCCTCCAAAAAAACCACTTAGTGCACCACCCCAGGGTAAATATTTGATATCAAACTCTAATCGTTTCAACTTTGGTATAAGATCAAAGAGGGAGAAAAAGATTAATACTATAGCAATAGATATTTTTACCGCAGTGATTTCATATATGGTATCAGCAATAGTGTAGCTAAATAAGGGATCTATATAGGTGAGTTTACCTAATGTATATGCGCCAAAAAAGGCAAATACAATAGCAGGTAACCCAAAACGTAGCACGGTTTTCAAATTAGCTTTTTTACCAACAAGAGTTAGTTTAAACAAATTATTAAGCAAATGTACTATTGCGGTAAGAGCAATGGCAATATCTATAGGAAAGAATATTGCAAATACAGGCATCAATAATGTACCTAACCCAAAACCAGAGAAAAATGTTAATCCAGATCCTAATAAAGCTACAATACCAACCAGAATGAATTCCATTTACGATAGATATTTCATTTTAATGTTTCAACTTCTAATTTCCAACTCCCAACTTAAGCATGTGAGTTTATGAGTGAGTGAGTTTATGAGTGAGTGAGTTTTTCAGTTCCTGACTTCTGACACCCAACTATTTTCTAGGTTTTTTGTTCTTTATTAAAATATACCAAATAGTAATACATTTGCTTTTCTTCGTCCCATCCTTTTTCTACGAATTTTTCTGCGGATTCTGGGTTGATGAAATCCATCTTTATCTGCACATTAGTGTCTAGATTGATGACATTTTTCATCTTTTTTCGAGCGGCGGTTACGGCATTATTGGCAATAGGAAAGGTGGTAAGATCTTCGATTTGATATTTTGGTGCTTTTTCTACTTTGTAATGTTTAAATTCTGGAATCAGATCAGGATTATCAATTACATCATTTAAAAATGCAGACTCTTCAAATTCATCATTTTTTGCAAAGTGGTTTACTGCACGATTCATAAACATAACTTCTTCTTTTTTGTCTTCGGCAGGAAGCACTACATCTTTTGCAAAATCCTGGCAGAATTTCATATATCTCTTAGTGTAAAAATTCTCATCGGCAAAAGCTTCTACACCTAAGAAATGCTCTAACCAATATTTGGTGTCATAACGGTTAGAATCTATAGAAAGAATTTTATATCCTTCTTCTTTTTTATGGTTAAAAATTAAACAGCCTTTATCAAGTTTATTAAGGTTCACACCTTGTTGGATCAGTAATTCAATATCAGACTCCTTTTCTTCAAACTGAAGGAAATCATGTTTTAATTCTGATTTAAAGATACCTATAGCGTCAACTTTTTCGTTATCTATAGTTACATTATCCAGATATGCTATATATACTTCCCCACTTTTAATATGGGGATGTTGTGATTGCTCGTATAATAATGAAGCAATTCTTTTAGATTTTTCATGAACAGAAGATGGGTGTTCAAAAATTTCGGTTGCAATTTTATACAGCGGATTAAATTCTATATCTACCTCATTAGCAAATTGAAAATAATTCTCTTCCTTTTCTCTAAAAGGTTTAAAGAAATATTCTTTTAGAAGTGCAGTTAATTCATCATTAAGGATGTACGGGGATTCTGATAAAAATATATTTTCGTTTTTATTTTTGTTTCCAACCCGGTGAACGGATAATGATTCGATTTGAGTGCTATATAAGTTGATCATTTTTTATAAGTTTCAAAGCTACTGAGTAGCAGAGTTTGTAGTTTGTTTTGAGGTTTTAATGGTTTTAATAAAGCTTGAAAGCATCCGTTCTAATTCCCTAGTGTCTTCATAAATAGCAATGACGTTGTTTTCAGATATAAAATTCAAGTTTTTTCCAATTTCTAATTGCGTTTATAGCTCAAAAAGTGAACTCATAGCAATATTAAGAAATTTTAAGTAATCATTTTTTCCTTCTCTTCCATAGCCTTCGGCAATATTACTAGGAATAGAAATTGAGGCTCTTTTTATTTGAGATGTAAGACCGTAAATTTCTTCCTGAGGAAAACCTTTAGTTTCCTGGCATATCTTAGTAACAAGAGTTATAGCTTTTTGCCATATTTTTAAATTTCTGAAGGTACTCATATATACTTTGTGGCTTTGCTTCTATGAAACTTTGTTACCTAAATTAATTCCAATTCTCATCAAATCCAAGGTCTTCATATTCATCAAGATCCATAAAATCTTTATTTTCACCTTCATTAACGTTGTCTACTTTAAACTCTTTATCAGGTGCCTGATCAGGTATTTGGCCATGAATATACATTACATTTGGATATTCTCTTCCATTTTCATATTCGGCAATTTCAGCAAGTTCTACCAAAAACGTCCACATACTTAAAAAATCATAGATGTAGATTAACTTTGGAGAAGCCTCGTGAGTCACATCGATAAGAGTTGTCTCATTCATTAATCTAACAGGCTGGTTACCATCACTCATATCAAATAATGATATTTCTTCTCCTTGATTCCATTGATCGTCGCTAATGTAAAAAGAAGCCATTTCTGTTCCATCAAAACCAAAAGATTGGGTTATTACATTGTGAAACTGTTCTAAAGTTGCATCTTGTTCTATTTCAATATCTCTAAATACATCTTCTTCTGTATCCAGGATAATTCTGAAACGGTATATCATTATTTATTAATTTGAAAATGCAAAGATACTATAAATGCATTGTTATTTACTAAAACGATGTAATGAAAAAGTCATTGCCCCTAATAAGAAAAAAGCAACAATTTGATGTAATACCCCTAATACTATGGGTACTCTAAAAATTAATGTAAATATTCCTAACAAAAACTGGATACATGCGATAATTACTAACGTATTTAATGAATTAGATTGAATATTATTTTTTTTAATTCTTTTACCTCTATACCAGATAAAGGCAATAAGTCCTACAACGATATAGGCCAGATAACGGTGAACGAACTGAACTCCGCTTTTTCCTTCTACAAAATTCTTGATTAAAGGAGATTGTTCTATATAAACCGATTCATGAATTAAAGTTCCGTCATTCATTAATGGCCAATGATTATGTAGTAAACCAGCATCTAATCCTGCAACAAAAGCACCATAGATGATTTGAAGTAAAAGTACTGCTAATCCCCATCGGATTAGATTTCTAAATTTAATATCAATTTGTTTTTTGTTAGGATATATAAGATCAAGAGCTACCCAAAATGTATATGCAAAGGTTATGAATGCTGCAGTAAGATGCATGGCAAGACGATAATGGCTTACATCGGGTCTGTCAATTAACCCGCTTTTTACCATAAACCAACCCAGAAACCCTTGAAAGCTTCCTAATAGCATAAGTATTAAGGATTTTTTTATAGTGGGCTTAGTAAGTTGCTTTCTGATTAAGAAATATACGAATGGAATAATAAATACGATACCTATAAATCTTCCAATAACTCTATGTAGCCATTCCCAAAAATAGATGTCTTTAAAATCTTCGAGAGTAAACTGGTGATTTATTTTTTGATATTCGGGGTATTGTTTGTACAGATCAAATGCAGCATTCCATTCTGTTTCACTCATGGGAGGAATAGTGCCCGAAATTAATTTATAATTAGAGATCGATAGCCCAGAATGAGTAAGTCTGGTAATTCCGCCAACAATAACCATAATAAAAATCAATAAGCAGCCTGTAAGCAACCAGTATATTACCTTTTTATTGTCTTTTTTCATTTTTTTTTGTTAAGAAGAATCTAAGACATGAGGAATCTAAGAATCTAAGAAAAGTATAATTTTTATTAAGAATCTTTGATTTTTTTGATATAACTAACATACGCTCAATTTCTCTAGTGTTTTCGAACAAAATATTGAAGTTGTTTTCTTGAATAAAAGAAAGGTTTTTTCCTATTTCTAATTGAGTCTGTAATTCAAAAAGTGAGCTGATAGCAATATTTAAAAATCTTAAATAATCATTTTTACCTAACCTTCCATAACCTTCAGCGATGTTGCTAGGAACTGAAATTGATGCTCTTCTTATTTGAGAAGTTAAGCCATATAATTCTTCTTTAGGAAATGTTTTTGTTTCAAGATATATATTAGTAACTAATTCCATCGATTTTTGCCAAATTATCAGGTTTCTGAATGTACTCATAATTGATTTAGTATTAAATTAAAATTTCAAAAACTATAGTTTTATAGCCTTTGAAACTTAAATTCTTAGCTACTCTTTAATCCTAATTCTTCTCCTTTTTTTACCATATATGCATAAGCTGCCTCATGTTCATTAGGAATTTCGCCTTCTAGAATTGCTTCCTTTATGGCTTCTTTAATGATTCCTATTTCACGAGAGGGTTTAATATTAAATGTATCCATAATCTCTTCTCCTGTAACGGGCGGTTGAAAGTTGCGAATATGATCTCGTTCTTCAACTTCGATCATTTTTTGTCTTACAATCTTGAAATTATTGTGATATTTTTTAAAGCGTTTAGGGTTTTTGGTGGTAATATCGGCTTCACAGAGTGTCATTAATTCTTCAATATATTCTCCTGCATCAAACACCAGCCTTCGAACCGCAGAATCTGTGACTTCTGTTGCAATCACTATAGGCCTAGAGCTCATTAATACCATTTTTTGAACAAACTTCATTTTTTCATTTAATGGCATTTTCAAACGCTTAAAGAGTTTGAATACCATTTTTGAACCCACAAATTCATGACCATGAAAAGTCCACCCTACTTTTCTACTAAATTTTTTGGTAGGGGCCTTGCCAATATCATGAAGTAAAGCAGCCCAGCGTAACCAGAGATCATCTGTATTTTGGGCAATATTATCTACAACTTCTAAGGTATGATAAAAATTATCTTTATGTCGTTGTCCTTCGACTTCGTCTATACCTTTTAAATCAATAAGTTCGGGTAAGATATAACCTAAAAGACCGGTTTGTTCTAGTAATTTAAAACCTGTTGAGGGCTTATCACTTAAAATAATTTTATGCAACTCATCAACAATACGTTCTTTGGTAATAATCTTAATTCTGTCTTTGTTTTTTGCAATAGCCTCTAGCGAGGTGGATTCAATTTTGAAATTAAGTTGCGTAGCAAAACGAATTGCCCTCATCATTCGCAAAGGATCATCAGAATAGGTAATATCAGGATCTAAAGGAGTACGGATTATTTTTGATGTAAGGTCTTCTATACCATTAAAGGGGTCCAATATGTCTCCATAATGTTCTGGTGATAGGTGTAAAGCAAGAGTGTTAACGGTAAAATCCCTTCTATTTTGATCATCTTCTAAGCTTCCGTTTTCTACGATAGGATTACGGCTATTTTCAGCATAAGATTCTTTTCGTGCCCCAACAAATTCTACCTCGATATCATCGGTTTTTAGCATTGCTGTACCGTAGGTTTTAAAAATCTGCACTTTGGGATTGCCAGGTAAAAGATTGGATACTTCTTTTGCTAATGCTATACCACTGCCAATAGCAACGATATCAATATCTTTAGCAGCCTTTCTTTGCAATATATGATCTCTTACAAATCCGCCGATGACATAGCTGTCTAGTTCTAGATTTGCTGATGCTTTGGCAATTGTATCAAAAATTGGATGTTGTAACGCTTCTTTATAATTTTTGATTTCCGACATGAATCAATTACTTCCTAATAATTTTTACGGTACTATCACCTCCTATTTTAATAATCGAAGAGGGTTTAGCTCCTTTATTTTGTAGGGGCAAATTTACGACATAGTCTACGCCTTCCAAAATTGCAGCGGGTATTTCTTTTAAGTTTTTTGGGGCAGGTGTACCACTAATGTTAGCAGAAGTTGAGACGATAGGTCGTTTGAGCTTCTTAATTAGTTTTCCACAAAAAGGGTCTCTCACTACCCGAATACCTAATGTATTATCATCTGCAATAATGTTTTCTGCCACACGCAGCGGTCTGTCATAGATAATAGTAGTAGGTTTTGTCGCATATTTTAGAATATCATAGGCTACTTCCGGAACTTCTTCTATGTATTGTTGCAACATTTTAAAATCACTAACCAAACAGATCATAGACTTGCTTTCTTCCCGTTTTTTTAAAGCATAGACCTTATCAACTGCTTCTGCATTAGTGGCATCACAGCCAATCCCCCAAATCGTATCTGTAGGATAGAGGATAATTCCTCCTTTTTTTAAAGTATTAATGGCATTTTGGATTTCTATGATTTGATCAGACATTAGATGAGTTTTTAATGTTGCAAAATACAAAAGAAGCCTCAAAATGAAGGTTTCTTTGTATAATAAAAAAGGATAAAATTGTATTTACCAATTTTATTAGGCTACCTTATTTTTTAACAACTGTAGCATATTGCAGATATCTCATGTCCATTGCTGTAAATAGAAAAGGAATATTATATAGAAAAGGCTTAATAGATTTCGTTTTATTAATGCCTTTATGAAGCACTATTTTATATCCTAATCTCGTATACATGTTTGCAATACTCTTACCAGTGAAGAATCGTAAGTGTGTTTTGTCCATTATGCCGTGTTCTTCATATTCCCAATTCTTTTTAAGCACTAGGTTTTTTAAAGCACTATGGTATCTCATATTGGGTATCGAACTTATAATAACACCGTTTTTTGATAATTTACTTTTTATATTTTCTAGTACCCAATATGGATCTACAAGATGTTCTAAAACATCATTAAAATAGATAACGTCAAAATAATTATTTGGTAATTCATCAATAAATTTTTCACATTCACCAATAAAAACTTTATCGAGCACTTTTTCGGCTTTTTTTCCATGCTCTGACATCAATTCAATACCCCAGGTTTCAGTATTGTGTTTTTCTTTGATAAAAGCAGCAAAAGTACCTTCTCCGCAACCAACATCTAATACTATTTTTGCATCTTTTGGAAAAAAAGAAAACATTTCATTTCTGATATTATTGTAGTACCCCTCAGGTTTATTGTCATAATCCATTACTATACTGTTTTTTAGTTAATGATAATTTTTGCAATTACCAAATATCATGTAAATATATCGATCTATGCTAAAATCACATTAATTTAATTAATATCGATAATTGAAGTGTAATAATTTCTTTACCCCTTAAACAGAGGTTATTTTTTTACTAATAAAATTTGATATGCATTAATTAAAATCTCCCAATCTTTTTTTAGCATATACTCTACAACTGTTTTTCCTTTACCGCCTCCGGGAAGTCTACAATCATCTATCAAAACAATAGATTTATCATGTAATTTATCTTCAGCCAGGATAAATTCTTGTAAGTGATGTTCTTGACTTTTCTTTTGAATCTCTATATCAGTTTTTGAATAATCATAACTATCTAGATATAAAAAGTCGATAGATTCGTTGAAATTCTTTAAGAAATCTAGCGAATCTCCCAGGTATACTGTTGTGCTGTCTTGTAAATTTTCTTCTTGTACTGCTTCCTGGGCTCCTTGCACAGAATCTTTACTAATATCTACAGAATGCAGTTTTGCATTATTTTCTTTTGCCCATTTACCAAAAACGATTGTTGCTCCACCATCAGTTTTAGTCGCTTTAAGACCGTTTCTCGAAGTTCCTGTTTCTACCAGTATTTTAGCATTCCGTTCATTTAAAAGCTGTAATGTTTTAGAAAAAGTTATACGCCTTCTTCTAAAATTATATTTGTAGGGCATAAAAGGATATAATGACTTATGTTTAATAAGTTTGAGAATTTTGGGAAATGCAATCCCCAATAGCACAATAAGTAAAATGATAAATAGATAATTCATTATAATGGTTTTAATATAATGCTGACAAATGTATTGATTTTAAAAAATACTTTTTTAGCAATATGATTCTTTAGTTTTAGTAAGTTTGTCTTTATTATTATTTAAAATATGAGAATAACACTGATTAGTCTAGATGTTTTGGGGATTAATGATGAAATAGCCAAGAGTCTAAAAAGGCAAGGATATGAAGTTAATCATATAAACTTTCACACTTTTAGGTATCAGTATCCTACAGTTTTTCATCGAATTTTTAACTTTATTGGAAAAACTTTTTTTAAGTATGATATAAAAAAAAATCACTTAAATAAAGAAATTCTTAAGCGATTGAATGAAATTGGGAAACAAGATAAAATCCTAATGCTTAACGCTAATTTCTTACTTCCTCAGATTATTAAAAATATAAGCTTATTTACAGAGGATTTGACAGCATTTTTTAATGATAATATAGAAAGAATACCAAAAATATTATTAGTAGCCCCTTTTTTTAACGAGGTATATACTTTTGAACCCAATGATGCTAAAACTCATAATTTTAAGTTTGCAACAAATTATATTTTTGAAGAAAACAAGAATAACCTGTCAATAGAACAAGAAGTTTTTAATATAAGCACGTTTAGCAAACGATCTAAAGTTATAGATAATATTGCACTACAATTAGATGAGTTAGGGGTGTCCTATAAAATTATTAGTTTCGGGAAAAAGAAAATCGAATCTAAAAGTAATGTAGAGTATGTTACAGAACGAATAAACATGAAAGAAGTTAATGAGTTAGTAGCTCATTCTAACGTTCTGTTAGATATTCATAGGGAAGGACAAGATGGACTATCATTTAGGGTTTTTGAAAGTTTAGGGAATAGCAAAAAACTAATAACCACCAATGCAGCTATTGCCAACTACGATTTCTATAACCCAAACAATATCTTAATTATAGATAAAAATGATATTCAAATCTCTAAATCTTTTTTTTGAAAACAAATATGAAGAAATACCAGGTAAGATCTATCAAAAATATCTGGTAGATAATTGGGTAAAGAGAATTCTAAATTTATAATAAGGTGAAAAATAAAAGAGTATTTGTAGATTTTC
>JAUIBW010000042.1 GCA_030427585.1 Bacteroidia bacterium | reverse complement strand
TACCAATAGTAGCCAAACTACCTCCAAATGAAGCTCTATCATGTGCTATTACAGGGACTAGTTTAGGGCTTATATCCTGAAGTCCACATACTTTGATATCCATAAAAGTGAGATCTTGAGGAACAAAAACAGAAGTCATACCTACAATCATTATAATTACACCTCCCAGAAAAAGTGCTAAAGCACTTAGTAGTATTAAATAATTTCCTCTACCCAATCTTGAACTTAGATGAAATCTTTTTTGTTTTTTGAAAAGAGAATTAAATTGATATTTTGATTCTTTTTGATAAGAATGATATAGCCCTAATATAAATAAAGGGGTAATCGCTATTGTTCCTAGTGCATGCCATGAATCAAAATAATTATATCCCAAATACGAGAAAAAACTTGCAAAACCATAAATACCTGATATAAAAAGAACCCACCATGCCCAGGGTTCTTTTTTTTGTAATGGAACTAATGCTAGCCAAAGGTATAGAATGCCAACTGTAATTAAAGCACCTCCATAAGAAACGCGATCATGAAACATGAACTCCACGATTCTTCCATTTTTATAGCTAGAAAGTTGTTTTGCCGTCATGCCTATAATATCACTATCATGAGGTAAAAAGTTTCCAGAAAGTGATTGTCCTATTAAAAATACACCAATAAACAATAATATAATACCCAAAACCACAAAAGGAATAATTCCATTTTTAATAAATAGGCTATATAATTTCATTAATTTTTACTTTATAATTTGATAGTTTCGAGATTGTAATTTTTAAGATATGGGAGTAATCTTTTTCCAAGTTTTCTCCAGTTTTGATGAGGAACCATGGGGTACAAATGATGTTCTAAATGATAATTATGATGAGCAAAGAAGAAACTTATGATTGGACCTCTAAATAGTTTTGTCTGAAATATTGGGTGCGTATAATTTACTTTGTGGGGTATATATACTGTAAAAAGTGGATACAGCCAACTTCCCATTTGGACCAATAAAAAATAATATAATAAAAATGGATAGTGCTGGTATAGTAGTATTGCTATTATTATATATATAAGAAATATAGCTCCTTCAACATGTATCCAAATTCTATCCTTGGCTTTTGAGTGTTTTCGTGCCCAAAAAAATAGTTTGTATATATAAATAATACTTTCTAGAATTAGTTCGTATGGTTTCATATGTATAGAGGCACCTTCAATGTCATTTTCTTTAGGAAAATTGCGATGATGATTAATATGACATACTTTAAACGCATGACCACTTCTTAAGGTTAACATTTCAACAATTGATAAGAAAAATCTATTTACACCAGGATGTAATTTTAAAGTTCCGTGAACAAGGTCGTGAGATGTCGAAACATAAGTAACAAACATCAATACAACAACAGATAAAATTGCCAAGATCCATAATTCATTACTGGCAAAATAAAAATACCCAAAACAGCACAGAAATGGTTTCATAATAGTCCAAGCCTTTTGCACTTTGGTTACATGCAATAAGTCCTTGCCTAATACTTTAATGCTTGGCAGAATTATCTCCTGCTTCATTTGTTTTTGGTTAGATAACATTATAGATAGCCTCTGCTCCTATAATTCTTTTTATGACTTGTTTAGTAGAAATATAGTGGTAAAAACTCTCTTAGTGTTATAAGTTGGTATCCAAAAATACATAATTCAAATATGTATTGTATGAGAAACTTAGAAAAAATGATAGTAACATTAAGATAATATTGAGGTAAAATGATAAGATAAAAGATGGATTATCTTTATATAGGATAATATATTTTAAGATGTCACTAATTAACTTGAAACAAATAATCAATAATTTTCTTCATAAACTGGTTTGTTTAAGTCAGCAAATTATCTTTTTTATTGCCTCTCTTTTTCTTAAAAAAAGATTATTTAAGCATTGATATGATATGTTTATCTTTTTTAGATTTAAAACATAATGAATAAAATTAAGAACCTTAAATGGGGGGTTACAATTGCTGCTCATCAAACTGAAGGGGCTTATAATAAGGATCAAAAAGGTCTTTCCATTTGGGATACATTTACTCAAAAATCCTATAGAATCAAAGATCGTTCTAATGCCAAAATTGCGACAGATTTTTATCATAGATTCGAAGAAGATATCGATCTTGCGGTAGATATTGGGTTACAGATATTTCGCTTTTCTGTTTCCTGGTCAAGGATATTACCAGAAGGTACAGGAATGATAAATCCAAAAGGAATTGAGTTTTATAACAAGGTAATTAATTACTGTTTAAAAGTAGGAATAGAACCTTGGATTACAACATACCATTGGGATTTACCACAAAAATTACAAGATAAGGGTGGTTGGGCAAATCGAGCTAGTATTAGCTGGTATGCGGCATATGTAACTGTACTAAGAAACCATTTTGCAGATCGGGTAAAGTATTGGATATTGATTAACGAAGGGATAGTATGTATTGGTGGAGGTTATTTTTTGGGTGTACATGCCCCTGGTAAGAGAGGGATTCGTAATTTTATTTCGAGTACACATCATCTTTTGTTGGCACAAGCTGAAGGGTTTAAAGTTTTGAAAAAAAGAGAAGGCCTTCAGGTAGGTACAGCGGTAAGTTGTACCAAAATCGAACCTTATAGAAATACGACTGCTGATCATAAGGCAGCCATTAGGATCGATACATTGATGAACCGTCTCTTTATAGAACCTCACTTGGGATTAGGATATCCCGATAATGATTTTCCTACCTTAAAACGTATATCTAAATATTATAAAAAAGGAGATATTGAAGCATTAAAAACTGATTTTGATTTTTGGGGAATTCAAACTTATGCAAGAGAGGTAGTTAAAGCAGCTTGGTATATCCCATATCTTAGAGCAATTCAGGTAAAACCTGAAAAAAGAAATGTAAACATTTCGGTAATGGGCTGGGAAACATATCCAGAAGGAGTACAGTATTTTTTAGAAAGATTTACTAAATATAACCCTAAAAAAACACTTTGGCTTTCGGAATGCGGAATGGCACTATCTAAGAATGAAGATGACCAGAAAAGGATCGAGTATTACCAAAAAGTAATTGAAGGAATGAAAACTGTATTGGGTAAAAATATAAACCTCAAAGGAATTTTACTCTGGACATTGGTAGATAATTTTGAATGGGCAGAAGGATATATTCCTAAATTTGGGATAATAAGTTTAGATAGAAAAACTATGCAACGCAAAATGAAAATATCTGCACTCTGGTTAAAAAAATATCTATCAAATATAAAACTCTGATGTATGCTTAATTTCCTTAAGAACAAAAGTGCTATTTAGGACACCAATATTTTCAATTTTTGAAAGTTTTGTTTTTACAAAATCATGATATTCTTCCAAACTTTTGGTATGAATTTTTAAAACAAAATCTACCTGCCCTGCCATATGGTAACATTCCTGTACTTCTTTCAAATTTTGGATTTGCTTTTCGAATTTCTCTATAAAAGCTTCATTATGATAGCGCATAGAAACTTGGCAAATTGTAGTGATAGCACGATCAATTAATTTCTTATCTAAGATCGCAACATACTTTTTAATAAACCCCTGTTTTTCTAATCGTCGTATTCGTTCGTATACAGGAGAGGCAGTAATATTAAGGATTTTGGCAATTTCTTTTGCTGTTTTTTTAGAATCTTCCTGTAAAATTCTAAGGATAGTAATGTCGGTATGATCTAATTGTTCCATTTTAATTCAAAAAAAATTACTTCAAAAATAGAATTCAAGCTTATATTGAAGTAAATATAGCCGAAATTAATGTGATATATAGTAATTATTGCTTAATTATTTAATAATTGTGGCAGGAAACGTTACATTTTGTACTTTGCGAAGTAAATAACACTGTTAAATAGTTGAATTTTAAAGTGAAAATAGAAGATATGGAAACGATTGTTTTGGTAATAGGAGCGAATGGTCAATTAGGATCTGTATTAACAGAATCTCTTAAACAAAAATTTGGAAGCTCTAATGTAATTGCCTCTGATTTAAGACATAGAGAAGGATATGAAGGTTCTTTTGAAATAATCGATGCAACAGATAGTAATAGAATAGAAGAGGTAGTTGTTCAGTATAACGTTACTCAAATATATCACCTTGCAGCAATTCTTTCTGCCAAAGGAGAAGAAACACCTTTGAAAACCTGGGATATTAATATGAAAACTTTGTTTAACGTACTCGAGGTTTCTAGGCAATATAATATTGACAGAGTGTTTTTTCCAAGCTCTATTGCCGTTTTTGGTGAAGGAGCACCCTTAGAACACACTCCAAATAATGCTTACTTAGATCCTGCTACCGTATATGGGATTAGCAAAGCGGCAGGGGAGAATTGGGCACAATATTATTTTCTAAGATACGGACTTGATGTTAGGTCGATTCGCTATCCAGGTGTGATTGGATATCAATCATTACCAGGAGGGGGTACTACAGATTATGCAGTAGATATCTATCACAAAGCAGTTTTAGAAGAAGAGTTTAGTTGTTTTTTAGAAGAAGATGCTACCTTACCTATGATCTTTATGGAAGATGCCATACGTGCAACTTTAGAATTAATGGATGCACCTAAAGAAGATATCAATATAAGAACTTCGTATAATATTGCGGGAATTAGCTTTTCTCCTGCAGAAGTAGCGGCAGAAATTCGTACATTATATCCTAATTTTGAAATCAAATATAACCCTGATTTTAGACAAGAAATTGCTGCACGATGGCCTAAATCGGTAGATGACTCTGCTGCAAGTAAAGATTGGGGATGGAAACCAGAATTTGACCTTAAGTCGATTACAAGTACAATGATCCAAAAACTGAAAGAAAAATATAAAACGGGATCAAAGAATCAGGCAACTTTAATGTTTTGATGTTTACATCTTTACATGAAATGAAATATAAAAATAAAGAATAAATAATACCAAGTAATATGTTTTCAAATATAAAAGACGATTTACAAAAAGAGCTGGATGAAATAATATCGGCAGGATTGTATAAATCAGAAAGAATAATTACTACCCCACAAGGAGCCAGTATAGATACGACAAATACCAAAGATGTATTAAACTTTTGTGCAAATAATTATTTAGGCCTTTCATCTCATCCTGATGTAATTGAAGCAGGTAAGAAAGCTATAGATTCTCATGGCTATGGATTGTCATCTGTGAGATTTATTTGCGGAACTCAAGACATTCATAAAGAATTAGAGCGTAAAACTGCCGAATTTTTAGGGATGGAAGATTGCATTTTATATGCAGCGGCTTTTGATGCTAATGGAGGAGTATTCGAGCCTATTCTTGGACCAGAAGATGCGATCATCTCTGATGCACTAAACCATGCCTCTATTATTGATGGGATTAGGCTATGTAAAGCGAAACGATTTAGATACGAACATAATAATATGGTAGATCTTGAAAAGCAATTAAAATCGGCAGAAGGATCAAGACGTATACTTATTGTTACAGACGGTTCCTTTTCTATGGATGGTACAATTGCACAATTAGATAAAATTTGTGATTTGGCAGATCAATATCGAGCTATGGTTATGATAGACGAATGTCATTCTACAGGTTTTTTAGGAAAAACAGGCCGAGGAACACATGAATATCGTGATGTAATGGGGCGTATAGATATTATTACTGGGACCTATGGTAAAGCTTTGGGAGGTGCTTCTGGTGGGTTTACTGCTGCAAGAAAAGAAATTGTAGAAATGCTAAGGCAGCGATCAAGGCCCTACTTGTTCTCTAATACAGTAGCGCCATCAATTGTAGGAGCATCGATAAAAGTATTAGATGTATTAAGCTCTTCTACAGCATTGCGAGATAAACTAGAAGAAAATACAAAATACTTCAGATCAGAAATGACTGCTGCCGGATTTGATATAATCCCGGGAGATCATCCTATCGTTCCGGTAATGTTGTATGAAGCAAAACTTGCACAAGAATTTGCCGCTAAATTACTTGAAGAGGGAATTTATGTTATAGGATTTTTCTATCCGGTTGTACCTAAAGGAAAAGCAAGAATTAGAGTGCAATTGTCAGCTGCCCATGATCGTAATCACTTAGAAAAAGCGGTGAAAGCATTCACCAAAGTGGGTAAAGAACTGAATGTGATATAAATACAAACGTTTGTTAGTGGTTTAAAAAGTAGAAGATTCATAGAATACATGGTGTTTTGTTTAAAATTTTTCATTAATATCTATTAAAACATCAAAATTTGATGATAATACTCTGGTGATTATGAAAAAAATCAAAATTTATTTTGAATCGTAATAGTTTTGGCTAATTTAGCAACGTAATAATGATACAATAATGAGCAATTTATTTACTTGGAACGGATTCTATTTTTTCTTCTTTTATTTTAAAAGCAAGATTGGGATCGCTATGTAAATAAATCAGCAAAATTTATAAAACTAGAATCCCGATGAAAAATCGGGATTTTTTTTTGCAATAAAATTAATATATGAAATGAGCCATAATAACACGGTTAATACCAACCAAAATGATTATTGGCGAATTCCATCTGACCGATAAAAGCAAAATAAAATAAACAGATGAAACAAAAGGTTGCCATACAAGGAATAAAAGGTTCGTATCACCACGGTGTTGCTCAGGCATATTTCGGAGAAGATATAGAGGTAGATGAATGCATGTCTTTTCAGGAAGTAGTGCATAGTTTAGAACATAATAAGAGTACAGATGCAGTAATGGCAATCGAAAACTCTATTGCAGGTTCTATTATTCCTAATTATGCCTATATCGATGAGCATGATCTTATCATTAGAGGAGAGTATTTTTTACCGATTCATCATTGTTTGATGGCTATAGAGGGGCAAGGAATTTCAGATATTAAAGAAGTGTATTCTCATCCAATGGCTTTGCTACAATGCAAAGAGTTTTTTAGAGGACAACCACATATCAAATTGATAGAGGATGCAGATACAGCCGATGTTGCTAAGAGAATTCATGAGCAGCAATTAGAAGGAGTTGCCGCCGTGGCAGGAGAAACTGCCGCAAATATTTATCAATTAAATATTTTAGCCAAAGAAATTCAAACTATAAAATCTAATAGTACCCGATTTTTTATTTTAAACATGGCAGAAGGATCTGGCTCAGAAAAGAAAGATATCAATAAAGCGTCCTTAAAGTTTCTAACAGATCATAAAAAAGGAAGTTTAGCTACTGTGCTTAATGTAATGAGTGATTGCGGATTAAATTTAACCAAAATCCAATCATTACCTATTATTAATATGCCCTGGAAATATTCCTTTTTTGTAGATGTAACTTTTACAGATTATGATGATTACGCTAAAGCAATGTCTATTCTAAAGATTATGGCATTAGAACTAAAAGTATTAGGCGAATATAAAAACCAAAATGGATGAGCATTCAAACGGCAAAAAGATTAGAAACAGTAGAAGAGTACTATTTCTCTAAAAAATTAAGGGAGGTTAGAGGACTTGTTGCTTCAGGAAAACCAGTTTTAAATATGGCTATTGGTAGCCCGGATCTGGACCCACCAAAAGAAGTAGTGCAGGCTATTCAGGAAGCGGTACTTGTAGATGGTGCACATAAATATCAAAGTTATCAGGGCTTGCCAGAATTGAGAGAAGCTATTGCAGATTTTTATAGTGCAAAATACCAGGTTTTCTTAAACCCAAAAGATGAAATCTTACCACTAATGGGATCTAAAGAAGGAATTATGCACATTTCTCTGGCTTATCTTAATGAAGGAGACGAAGTATTAATTCCTAATCCTGGATATCCAACATATAGTGCAGTAACTAATTTGGTAGGCGCAAAACCAATTTTTTATGATTTAGTTGAAAATAATAGGTGGGAACCAGATTTTCATAGTCTTTCAAAAAGAGATTTGAGTAAGGTGAAAATCATGTGGATGAATTATCCAAATATGCCAACAGGAGCTTCAGGTAATGTTGAGTTGTTTAAAAAAATGATTGATTTTGCTAAAAAACATAGTATTCTATTGGTGAAAGATAACCCATACAGTTTTATTTTAAATGATAGCCCTACGAGTATTTTATCGATAGAAGGAGCAAAAGAAGTAGTACTGGAGTTAAATTCTTTAAGCAAAACATTTAATATGGCTGGATGGCGTGTGGGAATGGTTAGTGGTAGTTCTGATAAAATTGAGGCAATTTTAAAAGTAAAAAGTAATATGGATAGTGGTATGTTTCAAGGAATCCAAAGAGGAGCTATCGCAGCATTGCGTATTTCTAATGGTTGGTACGACAAAATGAATGTAATCTATAAAGAAAGAAGAACCTTAATCTGGGAGTTGGCAGATCTTTTAGGGTGTAGTTATGATAAAACCGCAAAAGGAATGTTTGTCTGGGCTAAGTTACCCGAAGGAACAGACGCAATAAAATTTATAGATACTATCTTATATGAGAATGATATCTTCATCGCTCCAGGTGATATTTTCGGGAGTAATGGAAAAGGATACATACGTTTTTCACTTTGTGTAACCAAAGAGAATATTAAAGAGGCTATAGGAAGACTTTGTAAAACAGAATCAGCATTAGCGACAAAGGATATGATAAATCAAAAATGTAACTAGATGAATGTATTTGTAGTAGGGATAGGTCTAATCGGAGGTTCTTTTGCCATAGATATTAAAGCAGCTTTTAACGAAGCTAAGATTTATGGTGTAGATAGAAGTGAAGATAACCTGAATGAAGCATTGTCACTTGGTCTTATTGACTATATATCTAGTTTGGATGAGTTAGATAAAGCAGATGTGGTTATAATTGCGATACCCGTAGATGCGACCGTAGAGATATTACCCATTATTTTAGATAAAATAGATGATAACTGTTTAGTTTTTGATGCTGGTTCGACCAAGAAGAAATTGTGTAATACTGTAGAGAATCATGACAAAAGAAGGAATTACCTGGCAGCTCATCCAATTGCAGGAACAGAATTTTCTGGGCCACAAGCAGCAATTGCAAATTTATATAGAGGGAAAACAAATATTATTTGTGAGGTAGAAAAAACAGCATTTAAATTGCAAGAAAAGGGGATGGAGATTTTTTCTAGATTAGGTATGCGAATTCGTTATATGGACCCCTCGTCTCATGATAAGCATATTGCCTATGTTTCGCACTTATCCCACATTAGTTCTTTTATGCTAGGTAAAACTGTAATCGAGAAAGAGAAAAATGAAAGAGATATTTTTGATATGGCAGGTAGTGGTTTTGCTTCAACTGTTCGATTGGCGAAAAGTTCACCCGCTATGTGGGCACCAATTTTCAAGCATAATAAAGAAAATATAATAGAAACATTAGAAGAATATATTGCTAATCTTGTCCAATTTAAAGAGTTGATTGAAAACGATGATTTTTCAGCAGTATATAGAGAAATGGAAGATACAAATCATATAAAAACAATTTTGAAAGGAATTGCTTAGGCTATAAAACCAATACAAACTTTAATAAATAAGAAGAAAAATAGAAATGGAGAATAAAAAAGAACTTAGAAACTGGTTAGATCATTACAATCTGGACCACCCATTGGTGATCGGAGGGCCTTGTAGTGCCGAAACAGAAGACCAGATAGTAAAAATAGCACATCAACTTAAAGATTCTGATGCTACAATATTGCGTGCAGGGATCTGGAAACCAAGAACAAGACCTGGTAATTTTGAAGGGGTGGGAGCTTTGGGGTTAAAGTGGATGCAAAGAGCTAAAGAAGAAACGGGGATGAAGATTGCTACAGAAGTAGCAAGTCCGCATCACGTAGAATTAGCTTTAGAACATGGAGTTGATGTTTTATGGATAGGAGCAAGAAGTACAGTGTCTCCTTTTATTGTTCAGGATATTGCAGATGCCTGTAAAGGAATCGATAATCCGGTATTAATAAAAAATCCGATTAACCCTGATTTATCTCTTTGGTTAGGGGCTGTAGAACGTTTTTATACCGCAGATGTTAAAAACCTGGGAGTAATTCATAGAGGGTTTTCGACCTATGAGAAAACAAAATACCGTAATATCCCAGAGTGGCAGATTCCTATCGATTTACAAAATCGTTTCCCAGATTTACCATTAATTTTAGATCCTTCTCACATTGCAGGAAGAAGAGATTTAATTTTTGACCTGTCTCAAACAGCTTTGGATCTTAATTTTGATGGACTTATTGTAGAAACACACTATGATCCTGATAATGCATGGAGTGATGCTAAACAACAAATTACACCAGAAACATTGATTCAGTATATGAAAGATTTAAAAATTCGTAAAGAAATTGGAGAAGATGAAGCATATCAAAAAGCACTTAGCGAATTACGTGCTAAGATTGATATAGCAGATAATCAATTGTTAGAAGTTTTATCAAAGAGAATGAAAATTTCTGATGATATAGGAAAAGTAAAAGCCAAGCAAAATGTAGCTATTTTACAATCTAAACGATGGAATGAAATACTAGGAAGAATGATTCTTGAAGGAGAAGAAAATGGATTGAGTGAAGAATTTATACTTCGTATTTATAAAGCAATTCATCAGGAATCAATAAATCATCAGAAAAAAGTAGCAAGAGGATAATATAAAAACCCATTCGCTACGATTCATAACGAGTGGGTTTTATGTTTTCTTTTAAACTAGATAGTGTATTGTGATTAGATTTTATATTAAAAAAACTACTTCGATGTAATACGGTTTCTATAATACATTTACCAATTTTTGATATAATACTTTAGAGAAGAACAATAATTGTACAAAGAAATTTCTTTGTAGAGTTTTATGTTTTTTTAATTAAGAAAAGAAATAGGCCTTCTAAAAATATTAATATTTGCATCTTTGTATTTATGACAGGTACCGTTTATAAATCTACAGGAAGTTGGTATACCGTAAAAACTAATAACGGAAAAGTATACGAATGTCGTATAAAAGGAAAGTTTAGGATTAAAGGTATCAAAAGTACTAATCCCGTTGCAGTAGGAGATCTTGTGGATTTTAAATTAGAAACTAAAAATGACGAGGAAACGGGAGTTATCGAATATATTCACGAAAGGCATAATTACATTATTAGAAAATCAGTAAATCTGTCAAAACAAACACATATCATTGCTTCAAATGTAGATGTGGTCTTTTTATTAATAACCTTAAATAACCCAACAACATTTACAACATTTATAGATCGGTTTTTAGTTACAGCAGAAGCATATGGGATTAAAGCAGTCTTGCTTTTTAATAAAATAGATACATATAATGAAGATGAGCTTCTGGAGATTAAATATCTGGCAGCGATATATAGAAAAATTGGATATGAATGTATAGGGATATCAGCAAAAACTGGTAAAAATGTAGACAAGGTAAAAGCAATAATGAAAAATAAAGTAAGCATGTTTTCTGGTCATAGCGGGGTAGGAAAATCTACTTTGGTTAACACAATTGCTCCTGGTCTGTCATTAAAAACAGCCGAAATAAGTGATCAACACCAACAAGGTTTACATACCACCACTTTTGCAGAAATGTTTGATCTTAATTTTGATGCCAAGATTATCGATACCCCAGGGATAAAAGGTTTTGGAGTTGTTGATATGGATAAAGAAGAACTGGGAGATTATTTTCCCGAATTTTTTGAGTTAAAATCAGATTGCAAGTTTAATAACTGTTTGCATATTAATGAACCAAAATGTGCTGTTAAAGAGGCTTTAGATAACGAAGAAATTGCCTGGTCTAGATATAAAAGTTATTTGCAAATTCTTGAAGGAGAAGAAGAACACTACAGAAAAAATAATTACGACGACGAATAATTTTTATAATCCTCGGCAACAAAACAGATTAACTTTATAAGTTGTGCTAAATCAGTTGTTAAGAAAATAAAAAAAAATTCTCAGTTCCGAAAAATGAAACTCAAACACCGTATACTTGTGCCATAAAGTTGTTAATTAAAATGACTTTTAGAATTATTTAATGTAATAGTTGAATGAAAAATACACAAACAAAACATATTATTCTATATCAAATGAATAGAGTAATAAAAAAAGCTTTTGTTTTTAAAAATCAATAATGAGTAAATGAGGGCAGTAATTCAAAGAGTTTCTGAGGCATCAGTACATGTCGAAGGCAAAATGGTTTCAAGTATAAATCAAGGCTTACTTATTCTAATAGGAATAGAAGAAAAGGATGCACAAGAGGATATAGATTGGTTATCAGGAAAAATATCCCGCCTTAGGATATTTGGGGATGAAGCCGGTGTAATGAACAAAAGCGTATTAGATATAGATGGTGATGCTATAGTGGTAAGTCAATTTACATTACATGCCAGTATCAAAAAAGGTAATAGACCCAGTTATATTAAAGCAGCCAAGCCAGACATAGCAATCCCTCTCTATGAGAGTTTTGTACAACGATTAGAGTTGGATTTAGGAAAGAAAATAGGTACAGGTGTATTTGGAGCTGATATGAAAATATCATTGCTTAATGATGGGCCTGTTACCATAACAGTAGACACAAAAAACAAAGAATAAACTACCCCCTAAACTAATTTTTATGTTTCAAAAAATACTGCTGGTTTCAGTTGTGCTTACACTATTCTGTATTGAGGAAACCTCTGCTCAGAATGACCTTAGGCTACAAGCTGTACTTTTAGATTCTACACTTACCAAAAACGCTAATGCTATTGTAAGATCCGAAGAAGTTACTATTGAGATAAAGTCAATAAATGCTGTTGTTGTAAAAACCAAAAGAATTGTTACCGTTCTAAATAAATATGGAGATGGATATGCAAATTCTTACGAAGGGTATAGCCCATCTACAAAAATTAAAAAATTAGAAGCTATAGTCTACAATTCTTTTGGTAAGGAAATTAAAAAATACAAAAAGAAAGATTTTAAGGATAGAAGTGTTTCTGATGGGATATCACTAATGAATGATAATAGAATAAAATATTTTGAATATACTCCTTTAAATTACCCTTATACACTTGCATTTGAAAGCGAAGTAGAAAGCTCAACTACAGCATTTATAAAGTATTGGAAACCTATTTTGGCATATAGACTAAGTGTTGAGAAATCGACCTATAAAATTTTAAACCCTTCAAAAATCTCAATTAGATATAGAGAAACAAATTTTGATGATTATCCGGTTAAAACAAATAAGACCGACTTGGAGACTTCGTATTCTATTTCTAATATCCCAGCACGATTACCCGAAGTATATAGTCCTTCTCTTAATAATATGACACCAATGGTAAAAGTGGCATTAAACGAATTCTCATTAGAAGGTGTAAAAGGCTCTGCTGTCGATTGGAAATCTATGGGGAAATGGCAATATGAAAATTTGGTGTCTGGTAGGGATAAATTACCAGAAACTACAATTCAGAAAGTATCAGCCTTGGTCTCGGGCGCTACTACTAATAGAGAAAAAGCAAAACGCATTTATGAATATGTACAGAACAAAACCAGGTATATAAGTATTCAATTAGGTATTGGAGGTTGGGTACCATTTTTGGCAGAAGATGTAGATCGATTAGGATATGGAGATTGTAAAGCATTAACTAATTATACTAAAGCTTTATTGGATAGCCAGGGTATAACTTCATATTACACTGTAGTTTATGCTGATGAAAGAAGGGATATCGACTCAGAATTTGCATCAATGCAAGGTAATCATGTAATCCTTAATATACCAGATAAGGAAGAAGACCTCTGGCTTGAATGTACTAGCCAAACTACTCCATTTAATTTTATAGGGGATTTTACTGATAATAGAGATGTATTGGTCATAACCCCTGAAGGGGGAACCATTAAAAGAACCAAGAAATATGAACCTGAAGAAAATATACTTCATACTACGGCTACAGTTAATCTTGAAGTAGATAGATCCATGTCTGCAACTGTGAAAAGAGTATCGCAAGGGCTTGAATATGACCAGAATTATAATATTCAGTTTGAAACACCAAAAGATCAAAAATTATATTATAAAGAATTTTGGGGGCATATCAATAATCTGGAAATTGGTAAAATAAATCTTAATGATAATAAAGACGATATCAAATTTACAGAAGATATAGAAATTTCTTGCGTTTCTTATGCCAAAAAAGTAGGAACCCGTTTGTTAATATCTCCTAATCTTTTTAGTCGAGATCAGATTAATCTACCTAAATATGATACCAGGAAAACCCCTTTGGTAATATCACGAGGATATGTAAATACAGATGAATACGTCATTAATTTACCTGATGGATATATGGCAGGAAATTTACCCGAAAAAAAATCTATTGAAACTGTATTTGGTAGGTATAGCTATGAACTCGAAAAGATTGGTGATAAGCAAATTAAATTTAAGCGGTTTTTAAAAATAGTTGATGGCACATTTCCAAAAGAACAATATGAAGAATATAGAAAATTTAGATCCGAAATTAAGAAAATAGATAAATCTAGAATAGCATTAAAACAACAATAAATAACCATCTCAATGAAGAATATAAATACATTATTATTAGGCTTTATACTTGTAGTTTCTATAAGAGGTTTTGCACAGGAATATAAATACGGAAAAATATCTAAAGAAGAATTAGCAGAGCAATTTTATCCTATGGATAGTACAGCAAATGCTGCCGTTCTTTACGAACAGAAACATGTACATATGAATTATAATCAATCTCAGGGTTTTCAATTGATTACCGAGGTATATAAAAGAATCAAGTTATACAAAAAAGATGGATTTGATTATGCAACAGATGAGGTGTTTTTATATCATGAAAATAGCGAAGATGAAAAGATAGTGAGCTTAAAAGGGATTACCTATAGTTTGGTAGATAATAAAATTGTAGAAACCAAACTTAAAAAAGATGGAATTTTTAAAAATGAACATTCTAAATATTACGATCAAGTAAAATTTACAATGCCTGCTTTACAAGAAGGTTCGATAATTGAGTATAAGTATAAGATCATTTCACCATTTGTATACAATATAGATAGAATCTATCTGCAATATGAAATACCAATTAAAAAACTAGACGTAGTCGTTGAATCTCCAGAATATTTTATATTCAAAAAGTTTACATCAGGGTATCTTCCAATTGATATTGAAGAGTCAAATCATAACGGTAAGATCATGTTAACATCTAAAACCAGAACAGGAGGAAATGGGTTTATGGGAGGCCCTGTTAAATCAAGTTTTTCAACCAATGGTGTTGATTTTAAGGTTGTTAAAAATACGATTAACTCTACCAATATCCCTGCTTTTAAAATAGAACCGTTTTCTGGAAATGCGAAAAATTATATTTCGAGTATAAGCTATGAGCTATCTAGTGTTAATTGGCCAAATAGACCTGTAAAATACTATTCTACAACCTGGGAAGATGTTGCAAAAACAATTTATAAAAGCGGTAATTTTGGTGACGAATTAAAAAAGAAAAGTTACTATGAAGAAGATTTGAAAGCCGTAGTGTCGCTTTCAGAAAATCAGACAACCAAAATGATGAAAGTATTCGATTATGTAAAAAAAAGGATGCGATGGAATGATTCGTATGCTGTGGGTACAAGTGTGGGAGTTAAAAAGGCATACAAAGAAAAGACAGGTAATTCTGCAGAAATCAACCTGATGCTTACTTCTATGTTGTCTCATGTTGGCCTGGATGCTAATCCTGTATTAGTAAGTGCAAGTAACAGAGTTATTGCTCTGTTTCCCACCGTAGATGGTTTTAATTATGTGATATCCAGAGTAAAGTTAGCCGATGGTAGTCATGTGTACTTAGATGCTACAGATAGATATGCTTTACCTAATGTTTTACCAGATCGAGTAATTCGTGGATCTGGAAGAGTAATTTCTAAAAATGGTACTTCGCAACGAGTAGATTTTAGGCCCAAAAAACCTTCTTTAAAAAGATATAGTACACAATGTGAAATTGATAAAGATGGAGTTGTAAAAGGGAAATTTAATGTTCGTCATATGGATTATTTTGCCCATGATTTTAGGATAGAAAATGGAGCAAAAGATGATGAAAGTAAAGTAAAGCGTTTTAAGAAAAGGTTTGGCCTGGATGAAATTGAAGAATATACGGTTAAAGGTATAAATGAAGCCGGAAAAGGAGTAAGCGAAAGCTTTAATTTTATATCTTACGACCAGGTAGAATCCATAGAAAATGAGATGTTTTTTTCTCCGTTGTTATTTTTAAGAGACAAAGAAAATGTATTCAAATCTAGCAATAGAGAATATCCGATAGATTTTGGTTATGGATATACTAATGCCTATATGATAAGTATTAAAATTCCCGAAGGATATGAAGTAGTCGAACTTCCAAAATCGAGAGCTTTTAAAATGCCAGAAAACATAGGTGCTTTTTCATTTAGGTCAAATATAGCTAATGGAACGATACAGATTGTTGTTAATGAAACCGTTAATCAGGCTTTTCTTCCTTCTGATTATTATTTGACATTAAAAGAGTTTTATAATCAGGTTGTTGAAAAAGAAAATGAACAGATAGTTCTTAAAAAAATATAATTATGAATATCCAGAATGCCCAACGTGCTGTAGATGATTGGATCAAAAATCATGGAGTGCGGTATTTTAATGAATTAACCAATATGGCACAGCTTACAGAAGAAGTAGGAGAAGTTGCCAGAATTATTGCACGACGTTATGGTGAACAAAGTGAAAAAGAAAGTGATAAAAATAAAGATCTAGGAGAAGAGTTGGCCGATGTTTTGTTTGTGGTATTATGTTTGGCTAATCAAACAGGAATTAATCTTCAGGAAGCTTTTGATAAGAAGCTGGATATTAAAACAAAAAGAGACCACAATCGTCACCATAACAACGAAAAATTAAAATAATGTTTATATCAATTCTTTCGTCAAAAAAGTACTGGTCCTCTGTATGCTTTATAGGATTTGGCTTTATAATTATTTTTAGTGTTATAGAGTATTTCATGCAATACAACAGTTCTGCTTGGAGTACTTTTGTAGAAGAAAGAATCAATCATCAACAATGGATTAGGTATATGATATCTCGAATAGTAGGAGGGTTAGTATATGGGATGATTATGGGATATTATTTTGAATTAAGAAAAAGGAAATCCAATCGATAAAATGAATTTGAAATTAGAACGTATTCCCAATATAAAAAGTAATACGCTACAAATTACGGGATCAAAAAGTGAAACAAATAGATTATTAATACTCCAGGCATTATACCCTAATATTGGTATCGAAAATGTATCCAATAGTGATGATTCTAAGTTAATGCAAAAAGCATTGAAGAGCGATGAAATTACTGTAGATATTCATCATGCAGGTACAGCAATGCGTTTTCTTACGGCATATTTTGCTGTTAAACACGGTAGAGAGACTGTACTCACAGGAAGTAAAAGAATGAAAGAAAGGCCGATTAAAATATTGGTCGAGGCATTAGAACAATTAGGGTGTGAGATTAGTTATGAAAACAAACACGGGTATCCTCCAATACGTATTCAAGGAAAGCAACCCGAAACAAATTCTGTCTCTTTGCAAGCAAATGTGAGTAGTCAGTATATTTCGGCGTTAATGTTAATTGCTCCTTCGTTGCCCAATGGATTAGAAATTGCATTAGAAGGCAAAGTAACCTCTGTGCCTTATATTAATATGACATTAAGTTTGTTAAGTGATGCTGGTATTAAAGGTGTTTTTAAAGCCAATAAAATTACTATTAGTCCTTGCGAAAAAATTTCGCCAAAAAATATTGTAGTAGAATCAGATTGGAGCTCTGCTTCCTATTTTTATAGTATTGTTGCGCTTTCTGATAATACATCTGTCACTATTGGAAGTTATAAAAAACAGAGCTATCAGGGAGATGCTAAACTTGCAGAAATTTACAAAAACCTGGGAGTAGAAACTACTTTTGATCAAAATACAATTACTTTAAAAAAGGTGCCAGGTAAGCTTCTGAAACTTCAGGATGGATTAGACTTATCTAATTCTCCCGATATCGCTCAAACCATAGCTGTAACTTGTTTTGGATTAGGTATTGGGTGCTATCTCACTGGTTTGCATACATTAAAAATAAAAGAAACAGATCGTCTGGAAGCTTTAAAGAATGAACTCGAGAAATTAGGAGGCCAAGTTCATATTACTGAAAACTCTCTTCGTTTAGAGCCTTCCGAATCCATAAAAAAAGATGTAACTATAGCAACGTATCATGATCATCGTATGGCTATGGCATTTGCACCTCTAGCACTTAAAACATCATTGTATATTGAAGATGCTAATGTCGTTTCTAAATCTTATCCCGATTTCTGGTTAGATTTAAAGAAATTAGGGTTTGAAATTTCAGAAGTGTAAAGAGAGCCATAGTAGAGTTAGTTGATACCAACTTAGATATTTTGAAGATGATTTTTTATGTGATAATTTTAAAACAGTACCTCTGTATATACAAATATATCCCATTTTACTTGACAACCCCTGTTGCAAGATTGTATATTTGCACCTTCAAAAAATAAATACGAATGAAGCTATCACATTTCAATTTTAATCTTCCACAAGATTTATTGGCTGAGTACCCAGCTGAAAACAGAGATGAATCTCGACTAATGGTTCTTAATAGAAAGAACCAAACCATAGAGCATAAACAGTTTAAAGATCTTATAGATTATTTTGAACCAAATGATGTGATGGTTGTTAATAATACCAAAGTTTTTCCTGCTAGATTGTACGGTAATAAAGAAAAGACAGGAGCTAGAATTGAAGTATTCTTATTACGTGAATTAAATTCTGAAACAAGACTTTGGGATGTACTTGTTGATCCAGCTAGAAAAATACGTATTGGTAATAAACTGTATTTTGGAGATGATGAGAGTTTAGTGGCAGAGGTAATCGATAATACCACATCTAGAGGACGTACACTACGCTTTTTGTATGACGGTTCCTATGATGAATTTAGACAAAAACTTAACGATCTGGGAGAAACACCTTTACCTAAATATATTAAGAGAGATGCAGAACCAGAAGATGAAGAAAGATATCAAACTATATATGCTAAAAATGAAGGTGCTGTTGCCGCCCCAACTGCAGGACTTCATTTTTCTAAGCATTTAATGAAAAGATTAGAAATCAAAGGAGTTGATTTTGCAGAAATCACATTGCATGTAGGTTTAGGAACATTTAATCCTGTTGAGGTTGAAGATTTATCTAAACATAAGATGGATAGCGAAGAAGCTTATGTAACTGCTAATGCAGCTAATACAATTAATAACGGGATAGCAAATAAAAGGAGGATTTGTGCTGTTGGAACCACAGTAATGAGAGCTCTTGAAAGTTCGGTGTCATCAGAGAGAACTTTAAATGAATTTAGAGGGTGGACTAATAAATTTATTTTTCCTCCTTATGATTTTAGTATTGCAAATTGTATGATTACGAATTTTCATACACCTAAATCTACTTTATTAATGATGGTATCTGCATTTGCAGGACATGATTTTATTAAAGAAGCGTATGAAGAAGCAGTAAAAGAAAAATATAAATTTTATTCTTATGGTGATGCTATGCTAATCATATAAAAATAAAAATGAATATTATTAAAAACCCTGCTAGACCTTAAATTTAGTAGGGTTTTTTCGTATGTTTCTAGAAATTAGCTTATTAAATTGCGTTTTTCGCAAAAAAAGTGCTATTTTCGATGCCTTAAAAAATTATGGTAAAACCGTAATTAATTTTAAATACCAAAAAACGATTAATATCGGTTTTTGTCGAAAAACATGCTAGATGAGGCTTATAAACGTACTTTTTATAAATTTGTACTGTTTTTTTTGTATGTTCCAATTATAAAAAAAGAACTAAACCTAATTATAGAATGAAAAAAGTAATTTATTATGTGGCATTTTTTAGTACTGTTTTTTCTTATGCTCAAACGAAGGTTGGTAACATCAGCTTTAATGATATTGATGTTTTTGATAAATCAGAGTTAATGCTTAATGGTGCTGGATCTACAGAAAAGTTATATGCAATGGCATTATATTTGGACTTTGAAGTAGATGGTGTAGAGGATGGAGTAATGGTAGCAGAAAAAGATGTTACTATGGCTATTACCATTAAAATTATTTCTTCAATTACTGATAGTGAGTTTAAGGATATTATAAGAAATGGTTTAGAAAGAGCTACAGATGGTAATAGTTATTTGTTAGAAAATCAAATTAGAGATTTTCTTAATCTTCTTCCTAATGAGATAGATAAATTTGATATTTATAAAATTTTATATGTTAAAGGAGGAAAATTAACTCTTTATAAGAACAAGGAATTACTGGGAACAATAAATAGTAAAGAGTTTAAAAAGGCCTTATTTAAAATTTGGTTGGGAGAAAATCCTATTGATTTACAATTAAAAGAAGATTTACTTGCCTCTTACGAACCTAATCCTATACTGGGAAGATGGAAAACCTATGATAAAAAAACAGGGGTAGCTATTAATATCGTTCAGTTATATATTATAGATGATAAAGTGTACGGTACCATACAAAGAATGATGCGTATATCAGAAAGAGATGCGATCTGTTATGAATGTGAAGGTGCAGACAAAAATCAAAATGTAGAAGGGTTAGTCATTTTAAAAGGGTTAAAATTAAAAGGAGATAAATACGTAGATGGAAAATTTACAAATATAAAAAATGGTAGAGTTTCTGATTGCCAAATATGGATTGATGAAGACGAACCAAATATACTTAAGGTGAAGTATAAAGGAGGGGGAGGAGTCCATGAATGGAGAAGAATTAAAAAATAAAGTTGTCTTAAAATAATACTAAGGCCCCTTGGATATTTCTCCAAGGGTTTTTTGATTGCTATAATAAAGAAAGAAGATGTAGGCTACAGTACCATTTATCTTTATACTTTTGTAGAAGTTATGAATGTGAAGAAAAAAGACATAAGAACCTTAACTAAAGATCAGTTACGGCTTTTCTTTGAAGAGAATGGAGATAAATCTTTTAGAGGAAACCAGGTTTATGAATGGTTATGGAGTAAAGGTGCTCATAGTTTTAACGACATGACCAATATTTCTAAAGCTACTCGAAAAATATTAGAGGAAAATTTTGTGATCAATCATATTCGGGTTGATCAAATGCAGCGAAGTATAGATGGTACAATTAAAAATGCGGTAAAATTACATGATGGATTAGTAGTAGAATCAGTACTAATTCCTACTCCAACCAGAACTACTGCATGTGTGTCATCTCAGGTAGGATGTAGCTTAGATTGTAAATTTTGTGCAACAGCTCGGTTAAAAAGGATGAGAAACCTTAATCCCGATGAGATATATGATCAAGTAATGGCTATTGATAAAGAAAGTCGACTATATCATAATCGCCCCTTATCGAATATTGTATTTATGGGTATGGGAGAGCCTTTAATGAACTATAATAATGTATTAAAAGCTATTGATAAAATCACTTCTCCCGAAGGATTGGCAATGTCTCCAAAAAGAATTACATTATCCACTTCTGGCGTGCCTAAAATGATTAAAAAAATGGCAGATGATGAGGTAAAATTTAAATTAGCAGTCTCATTACATTCTGCAATAGATGAAATAAGAACATCAATAATGCCTTTTAATGAAACATTTCCACTTGTAGATCTTAAAGAAGCATTAGAATATTGGTATCAAAAAACAAAAAGTAAGATTACTTATGAGTATGTAGTTTGGAAAGGGATAAATGATAGAAAGGAAGATATAGAAGCTTTGATCAAGTTCTGTTCTTACGTTCCTTGTAAAGTAAATTTAATAGAATATAACCCGATAGATGATGGAGCATTTCAACAGGCATCAAACAACGCAATTGAAAACTATATTTATGCACTAGAATCTCGCGGTATTGTTATCAATGTTCGTCGTAGTCGTGGAAAAGACATAGATGCAGCTTGTGGCCAGCTAGCTAACAAATCTTAGAGATACTCCTTCTATTTTTTTAATTAAAAGGAATATTCTTGATATATAGCAATATCGGTTTCAAAGAAAAACTATTTTACATTATCTTCGCGTTACTATAGAAAACAGAATCAAGTACAGCATATTGAAAGTTGTAGAACAAATAAAATTACCAATCATTGATGAAATGGAACTTTTTGAACAAAAGTTTTCAGAATCAATGACCTCTAAGGTAGCCTTACTTAATAGAATTACACATTATATTGTAAATAGAAAAGGTAAGCAGATGCGACCTATGTTTGTTTTTCTGGTTTCTAAAATGATATCAGGAGGAGAAGTAAACGAACGAACATATCGGGGAGCTTCGGTAATAGAATTGATTCATACTGCAACTTTGGTTCATGATGATGTTGTAGATGATTCTAATCAAAGGCGAGGCTTTTTTTCAATAAATGCCTTATGGAAAAACAAAATAGCAGTTTTGGTAGGGGATTATCTATTATCAAAAGGTTTGTTACTCTCTATTGATTATGGGGATTTTGACCTTTTAAAGATTATTTCGGTAGCAGTTAGAGAAATGAGTGAAGGAGAGCTACTACAAATCGAAAAAGCCAGAAATCTTGATATCACAGAAGAGATATATTATGAGATCATCCGTCAGAAAACGGCGACATTAATAGCAGCCTGTTGTAGCTTGGGAGCGTGTTCTGTAGCCCCCGATTCTGATAATGTTGAAAAAATGAGAAAATTTGGAGAACTTATCGGAATGGCTTTTCAGATTAAAGATGATTTATTTGATTATGGAGATACAGCTATAGGAAAACCCACAGGGATTGATATCAAAGAACAAAAAATGACACTCCCTCTTATCTACACACTAAATCACTGTACTAAAGAAAAAAAGAAATGGCTAATTAACTCGGTAAAAAATCATAATAAAGATAAAAAGAGAGTTAAAGAAGTTATAGATTTTGTAAAAGTAAGTGGAGGATTAGAGTACGCTATTAAAATAATGCATCAATTTAAAAACGATGCACTTTTCATCTTATCAGAATATCCTGATTCAGATTATAAATCTTCTTTAGAACGTATGGTTGATTATGTTATCGACCGAAAAAAATAACTAGAGGCTTTTTAGTATTAAAAAACACTGTGCAATAGACGTATAGTGAGTTTGTTAAGTAAAAAGATAATCAATTAACTCTAAATATTTATAATACACACTAATTGCTTTTTAAATACGAGGCAACCTTTTTATTTTTATTCTCGTCTATGTAAATAGAAGATCTAATTAATTGATTTTATATTGAAAGTTATTCAATTTTATAAAAATGAAACCCAACTTATTAAAAGGGCAGCAAAGCAGTATCGCGATGCACAGCATCAGCTATACAATCGGTATGCGCCCAAAATGCTTAGTGTGTGTAGACGATATATTAAGGATATTCATTTTGCAGAAGAAGTGATGCTTGGCGGGTTTTTAAAAGTTTTTATGAATTTGAATAAGTTTAAGTTTGAAGGAAGCTTTGAAGGGTGGATACGAAGAATTATGGTTAATGAATCAATCTCTTTTTTAAGAAAAGAAAAACAAGTTCTTTTCACCGAAGAAATAGCAAGCTATACAGAAGAGTCCTGGAACAATATTAATACAGAATTAGAAATAGACCAGATTCAGGAATTAATAGATAGTTTGCCAGAAGGATATAAAATGGTATTTGTATTATATGCTATAGAAGGATACAAACATAATGAGATAGCTAAAATGTTAGAGATTTCTGAAAGTACATCAAAATCTCAACTATTTAAAGCTAGGAAAACATTGCAACAAAAGTTAAACCAACAAAATAAGATAAGTAATGGCGCCATTGAAATTTGAAGAAAAGATGAAAGACAAGCTAGAACAGCGCGCTATACAGCCTTCTAGTGATTCCTGGGAGCGATTAACAGCGCAATTAGACAGCGTAAAAAAACAAAAAAAAGAAAGTAAAAAAATCCATTGGTATGGTATTGCTGCCATTTTTGCGGGTGTCTTGATCCTGACTTCGATACTAATGAATCAAAATCCGGTTTCAGAACAAAATAACACCCAATTTGTCGATAATAGTAATGAGATTATAAAAAAAGAAAATATTGAGGTAGTTGAAAATAGAGATGTCCAACAAAAAAATATAGAAAAAAACAATTCTAAAATTGTTGAAGAAAAGTCGACACCTGATAAGATTGAAACACTACCTCTTAAAAAGGAGAACAAAAAGATAAAAAAGAAAAATATCCCTTCAGAAATTATAATACCTGGAGATAAGGCTGCAAAAAAAATATTAGGGGATAAAGAATATGATACGGAGTTGGCAGAAAATGGAAAAAATACAAATACGATTAAAAATGAAGTTTTACCTGTAGATTCTTTGATTATTGAAGATAAGGTAGCGGGAGTAGTAGCTCAAATTCAGGAGCTTCAAAAAAATAATGTTCAAGTAACCGATGATGAAATCAATGCGTTATTACTTGAAGCTCAAAGAGAAATTTCAACGGTAAAAATATTAAAATCTAGTACAGTGAGTGCATCAAACCTTCTGCAAGATGTAGAAGCAGAACTTGACGAAACTTTTAAACAACGTGTTTTTGAAGCGCTTAAAACAGGTTTCCAAAAAGTTAAGACAGCTGTAGTAGAAAGAGATAATTAAAATCATTCATCAATCAAACAATCTGCAATCTCCCGGGTATATCTAGGGAGGTTGCACATAAAATTCAGAAAACAATGAAGACAATAGTTACAATAGCCGCATTTGTGGCCATGACACTCTTTGCTCAATTATTAAATGCCCAGGAGGTAGAGAAGAATCATACTATAGAACGATTAGTACAACAAAAGGAACATGTTGTTAATGCAGAAAAAGAAGCATTAAAAAAAGAAGTAGAAAAAATTAATGAGAAACTGGTAAATGACGAAATAACCAAAGAAGATGCGCAAAGACTTAAAGAAGCAGCAGCAAAAACACATGCTCTTAATATTGAAAACAAAATCGCTATTTTAGAAAATAAAATAGCACTTTTAGAACGTAATGGCGAAGGTGCTACCGAATTTTTGGAAGAAGATTGGGAAGAAGGATTTACTTTCTGCGGAATCAATTTTGGATCTAATAAAGATAGAGAGATACCATATGATAGACGTACAACATCAAATTTGGTAATTGCTTTCGGACTTAATAATGCAATTGTAGAAGGGCAATCAATAGATGATTCTGATTATAAAATTGCTGGAAGTAGGTTTTTTGAAATTGGATGGGCCTGGAAAACAAGAGTATTTAAAAATACGAACTTCCTAAGAGTTAAGTACGGGATTTCATATACTTCTAATGGTTTAAAACCCACAAATAATAGGTATTTTGTCGAAAATGGTAACCAGACTGCATTAGAAGAATTTAGAGTAGAATTGGATAAATCCAAATTTAGAATGGATAACCTTGTGGTTCCTGTATATTTTGAATTTGGCCCGTCTAAAGTAACAGAAACAGAAAAAAGTATACGATATTCTACTACAAATAGATTTAGAATCGGTCTGGGAGGATATGTTGGAGCAAATATAAGTACTCGCCAAAAATTAAAATATAAAGAAAATGGTGATCGTGTTAAAGATAAAATTAAAAGAAATTATAACACCAGTGATCTAGTATATGGATTAAGTGGGTATATTGGTTTTGGAGATATGTCTATATATGCTAAGTACGATTTGTCTCCGATTTTTAAAAATGCAGAGATTGAACAAAATAATGTGTCGTTAGGATTACGTTTTGACTTTTAATCGATAAATAAATTCATACAATTACCCGTATATTTAATAAAATTAATGGACTATACTGTGTAAAATAGTTTTTTTTAAATAAAGTAAGAGCAAGTAGTGATTATTTTAAAAGAGCGATATGACTATATCGCTCTTTTGCTTTTTTAATCCTGTAGGCTATTTAAATTATAATTCTTAGGCCTTTATTTGACTATTATCCTATCAAATCTATATGCTTAACATATAGATTTTTAATGTTAAATAATTTACTAATAAATAATATTTGTTAAATATTTAAATTAAAGTATTCCCCTTAAAATAATTGCGGTTTTAGCGTAACTATTTGATCGTAAGTATTTTATGACAATTTATTTTTTTGTTTCTAGATGAAATATTCTATATTTATCCAAGTCATAATTGAAATAATTCTTTCCAAAAATTAAATAGCGATTTTACATTTTTTGCCTCAAAATGTAGACGTTACTACTTATGTTGAGATTGGTGCAAAATTGAACAATTAACCAAATTTCACTCATATGAAAACTAAATTTTTTTATTTAACATTATTCGTGTTTTGCAGCTTCGGGCTGCTAGCTCAACAAGGGGCTCCTGTTAAAGCCAATGCCGTAAGTAAAGCGGTTTATAAAAAGGATATCCCAGCATTTTCTAAAATGAAAAACATTATTTCTGCTAAAGGGCAAGGGCATGTCGCTCCACCTAAGCGTAGAGGAAGTAATACTTTTGTGCCAGGCAAAGGTTTTCCTAAAGGAAATGACCCGCTTATCGAGCAACAAAAAAGCGCTAGTAAAATGGCAATTCGAGCTCCGATAGCCTCTTTTGATGCTCATGTAGGAACTGTATTAAATGACGCAACCGGGGCTATTGGTCCTAATCATTATGTGTATGCATTTAATTCTGGTTTTGGTATCCTTGATAGATCAGGTAATGTACTATTGGCAGAAGCTTCTTTGGCAACCTTGTTTCCGGGAGAAGATTTAGGAGATCCAGTAGTGGTATATGATAATTTTGCCGGAAGATTTATTATTATGGAGTTTAGTAACTCACCAAATGGGTTCTTAATAGCCGTTTGTAAAGGACCAGACCCCGTAAATGATGGATGGTCTACGTACAGATTTAATACAGGAACATTTCCTGATTACGAAAAATTATCTATCTGGCATGATGGGTACTATATTACTGCAAACAAAGATCAAAATGCTCCAGATACTAATAATGTAGTATTTGCAGTAGAACGAGATAAGATGATTGCGGGAGAAGCATCTGCGCAGATGGTAAGTTTTCCTTTACCAGGAGCAGAAACCAACGGGTTTTATAGCCCAGGAGGTTTTAATGCTACAGGTACAACACTTCCTCCTGCAGGTGTAGGATGTTCTATCGTGTATATGCAAGATGATAGCTGGTCTGGAATTTCGACAGATCACTTAAAAATTTGGACAACCAATGTAGATTGGGCTACTCCGGCAAATTCTACAATTTCACAACCACAAATACTCAATACAACTGCTTTTGATAGTGTATTTGATAATGGGTCTTTCCAAAATCTTGACGAGCCAGGTAATGGGCCAGATATAGATGCTTTACAAGCAACTATGATGTATATGACAAATTACAGACGTTTTGGTACCCATAATTCTGTGGTAATGAACTTTGTGGTAGACTTAGATGGTACTGATAGCCTGGCAGGTATTCGTTGGTATGAACTTCGCCAAACTGCAGATGGACAACCATGGACTATTCATCAAGAAGGTACATATACACAGCCAGATGGACTTAGTGCTTTTTGCGGAAGTATTGCCCAGGATTCTCAGGGTAATATTGGGTTAGCATATACAGTAGTAAGCTCTAGTGTTTATACTTCATTACGATACACAGGGAGATTAGCAAGTGACCCGGTAGGAACAATGACTGTGGCAGAACAGGTTTCTGCAGATGGAGATAGCCAAAATAATAGAGGTGATGGTCGTTATGGAGATTATGGCCAAATGACTATCGATCCATTAGATGATAAAACTTTTTGGCATATTAGTGAGTACATGAAAGGACCGTCTCCTAATGTGAGAAAGAGTCATGTTGTTGCTTTTAGAATTGAACCAGATACTCCGGATACAGAAGCTCCTACAGTTCCTGCTAATCTAACTGCATCTAATACTACAGATGTTTCTACTTCATTAAGCTGGGACGCATCTACTGATAATGTAGGAGTTACTGCATATGATGTATATCAAGATGGTACCGTAGTAACAACTGTAGCTACAACTACAGCAGATATTACTGGGTTAACAGCAAGTACATCTTATGATTTCTCTGTAAAAGCAAAAGATGCTGCAGGAAATGAATCTGCTGCAAGTGCAACACTTACTGTTACTACAGTTGCGCCAGATACTCAGGCACCAACTGTACCTGCAAATTTAACTGCATCTAATACTTCTGCAGGTCAGACTACTTTAAGCTGGGATGCATCTACCGATAATGTTGGTGTTGCTGGATACGATGTATTACAAGATGGAGCGGTAGTTGCTACGGTAACAACTACAACTACTGTGGTAACAGGACTTTCTCCTGAGACTACATATGAGTTTAAGGTATTAGCTAAAGATGCTGCTGGAAATGAGTCAGCTGCCAGTGCACCAATAAGTGTAACTACTCTAGCTGCAACAGGATGTTTAAATGGAGTTGCTGTTCCATATAGTGAAAGCTTTGAAAGTGATTTTGGAGGATGGACACAAGCATCGGGAGATGATCTGGATTGGACAAGAGATTCTGCCGGTACACCTTCTAATAATACAGGACCTTCAAGTGCAGATGATGGATCAACTTATATCTATGTTGAAGCTTCTGGAAATGGTACTGGATACCCAAATAAAAGAGCAATTCTTAATTCTCCTTGTATTGACCTTAGCGGTGCTACAGCGGCTGTATTTTCATTTAGATATCATATGTATGGTGCTGCCAATTTTGGATCACTAGATGTTGAAGCAAGCAGTGATGATGGAGCTACCTGGACAAGTATTTGGAACAAAAGCGGAAACCAGGGAAACTCATGGCAAACAGCTACAATAGATTTGGCAGCGTATCTTGGGGTTGGACTAAAACTTAGATTTAATCGTGTAACAGGAAATACCTGGCAAGCTGATGCAGCAATAGATAAAATATCACTTACTAGTGATACTACAGGAAATTGCACTACTGGTGATTTATCGCTAAGTATAACATTTGATAACTATCCAGAAGAAACTTCTTGGACATTAACCGATGCAGGAGGTACAACGATAGCTTCAAAAAGTTATTCTACGGCAAATCCAGATGGGTCTACCGTTACAGAAACTATTAGTGCACCAGCTTCAGGAAGTTATACATTTACAATTTCTGATTCTTTTGGAGATGGGATTTGCTGTTCTTATGGTAATGGTTCTTACACATTATCAAGTAGTGCAGGTACAATTGCATCAGGAGGAGAGTTTACAAGTTCTGACGCTACAGAGTTCTGTGTTCAAGGATCTAGTGTAAGGCTGGATACTTATGAATTAACAGATGTTAACTCAAATGACAAACGATTTATGTTGTATCCAAACCCAACTAAAGGTATTTTAAATATATCTGTTGGTAAGACACCAATCCAAAAACTAGAGATCTTCTCTATGTTTGGTCAAAAGGTTCGTAGCATAGATGATCAGGGAGTTAAGCAAATCGATGTAAGTAACCTAAATGCAGGAACTTATTTTGCAAGAATTACTGCTAATGAAACTATAGTTACAAGAAGTTTTATTATAGCAAAATAACTTCTGAATACATAGAAAACTAATATTAAGAGGCTATCTTTTTTAGACAGCCTCTTTTTTTATTAAATCAAGAAAAGGACAGTGTCTCAGGAATTATATTATTTTTGCGTTGAGCTTGTTTATAGGTGAAAACAAACTTTTGTAGTAGGATAAGTAATAGAACACTTACTACTCCTTATTAATTATATAATACTAGATAATGATTCATAAGTCCACTATAGATGCTGTATTCGAAACTGCTCGGTTAGAAGAAGTAATAGGTGACTTTGTGCAATTAAAAAAAGCAGGGAGTAATTTTAAAGGGTTAAGCCCTTTTAGTGATGAAAGAACACCTTCTTTTATGGTGTCTCCCGTAAAACAAATATGGAAAGATTTTTCTAGTGGAAAAGGAGGTAATGTAGTTGCTTTTTTGATGGAACATGAACATTTTACATATCCTGAAGCCATAAAATACTTGGCTAAGAAATATAATATAGAATTTCTGGAAACCGAACAAACAGACGAGCAAAAAGAACAAGCGAATGAACGAGAGAGTATGTATTTGGTTAGTGAGTTTGCTAATACTTTTTTTCAGAATTCTTTACTAAAAACAGAACAGGGTAAAGCCATTGGACTAACCTATTTTAAAGAGCGTGGGTTTACCGAAGAAACTATAAAAAAGTTTGGATTAGGGTATTCTCCTGATGTTTGGGATGCATTTACTGCCGAAGCTATTAAAAAAGGATATCAATTAGACTACCTGGAGAAAACAGGTCTAACTATAGTAAAAGAAGAAAAACAATTTGATCGTTTCAAAGGTAGAGTAATGTTTCCTATTCAATCGATGTCTGGGCGAGTCCTGGGCTTTGGAGGGAGAATCTTAACCAATGAGAAAAAAGTAGCAAAATACCTTAACTCTCCAGAAAGTGATATCTATCATAAGAGTAAAGTGCTTTATGGTATTTATCATGCAAAACAAACTATCGCCAAAGAAGATAACTGTTATCTTGTAGAAGGATACACAGATGTTATTCAATTTAATCAAACAGGGGTTACCAATGTAGTTTCTTCATCAGGAACGGCATTAACACCAGATCAAATTCGCTTAATTAGTAGACTAACTAAGAATGTTACAGTATTGTTTGATAGTGATGCTGCAGGGATGCGAGCATCTTTACGAGGAATTGACTTGATTCTTGAACAGGGAATGAATGTAAAAGTCTGTAGTTTTCCTGATGGAGAAGACCCAGATAGTTTTGCTAAACAAAATACGTTAGAAGAATTAAACTCGTATCTCGAAGAGAATGTTCAGGATTTTATCAGCTTTAAAGCATCATTATTGCAACAAGAATCTAAGAATGATCCTATTAAAAGAGCAGAACTGATTAGAGATATGGTAACTAGTATTTCTAAAATTCCAGATGTGATCAAACGAGAGATTTATGTAAAAGAATGCTCTCGAATAATGGATGTTTCTGAAGAGGTATTGTTCGATACTTTGGCACAAATTCGTAATGTTGATGTAAAAGAAGACCGTAAACAGCAAAAACAGCATCAAAAATCACTAGAAGTTGTAAAGAAAGAAACTGTGCAACCTCCAAAAGTTGATGAACAGTATGAGCTAGAACGAAAGATCATAGAGATATTATTACTTTATGGAAATCGTGAAGAAGAGTTTGAAGATCTTGTTTTAAAAGAAAATGATGAAGGAAATCTCGTTTTAGAGCCAGAAGTACATACCACAAAAGTATTTGAGAAAATATATCTCGATCTTCAGGATGATGAAATAGAATTTACTAATAATAGTTTTAAAGATATATATTCTACTTTAATAGAACAATTACATCAAAGTGAAGAATTTAAAATTGAAAACTTTATTAATCACGTGACTCCCGAGATAGCTTCTGAGATCACAGCCATCATGATGAATGAAGAGCGATATACATTGCATAGATGGATAGATATGGAGATTCATGTAAAACAAAAAGATTTTACAATAGCTCAATATGTAAGTGATATTATTTTAAATCTACGAAGATATCTGATTAGCCAAAAAGTAAAAGAGCTCTCACAAGAAGTGAAAGCTCTAAATACTGATGCCGATGATAATCAAGAAATCATGCAGGATATCATAGATTATCTGTCATTAAAAAGAATATTATCTGAGAAACTAAACCGAGTGGTTTAGCTAATATGCAATAATCTGGATTGATGGATTAGATCGGCAAGATTATCCACTTTTAGTTTTTTTAGAAGTCGTGTCTTATACGTACTTACGGTTTTTTCATTAATGGATAATGTAGAAGCTATATCTTTATTGCGTTTTCCAGATGATAAAAGGTTGAGTACTTCTATTTCTCTGGAGGATAGTTTTTTATATTTTACAACCATATTATTTTCATTAGCATTTCCGTTTGCTAATTGTTGTGTAAGGTTATCATTTAAATATATACCACCTCTTGCAACACGTTCGATTGCTTTTTTAAGTGTTTTTGTTGGTACTGTTTTGGATAAATATGCCGAAGCCCCTGCTTTAATAGCACTTAAAGCATACATTTCTTCGGGATGAGAACTAAAAATAATTACCTTGATTCTGGGAAATTCTTTTTTAATAGTTCTCAATGCCATAATTCCATTGATCTGAGGTAAATCTAACTCCATAATGAGCACATCAGGAGTATTAGCTTTCAAAACATCATACATCTCGTTTCCGTTACTTACTTTGCCAATGATCTCATAATCTTCTGAGTTGCGAAATAATGAAACGATCCCCTTCCTTGTAATTGGATGATGATCTGCGATTAATACGGTTGTCATTCTTGTTTACAATTGTTAATGTTAGTTTAATTTTAAGAGTGTAACATCTTAGGCTAGGGGTAATTTTCAAATCTTTGTGCAAAATTACTAAGAACTAGTCCTCGTAAACTTTTTTTTATGTATTTATCGACAAAATGTTGATTATAATAGATTAACGGGTATTTTACACACCGGAATAGGGATCATTTTATGTTGGTTTACGGTATTTAAGCGAACAAAAATTTTAAAAACCTCTTGCTCTCTTCCTTCAAAATCATTAATTTTTTTACCTTCATCTTTCATTTTCATAGCCCACTCTAATTCATCATAACTTGCGCCAATTTGATCTTCGTCACTTCTACTATCTCCAAATAACCCATCAGTTGGAGGGGCAACTTGTATCGAATTAGGTACCTTTAGAGCTTCTCCTATTGTATATACTTCACTTTTTAACAAGTTTGCAATTGGGCTTAAATCTACACCACCATCTCCATATTTGGTATAAAAACCAACTCCAAAATCTTCGACCTTGTTACCTGTTCCCACAACTAAATATTTGTATAAACCGGCAAAATAATATAATGTAGACATTCTTAATCGAGCTCTGGTATTAGCTAACGACAGATCTAGTTGTGCACTCGGGGCTGTCTTAGGGACAACAGATTTTAACTCTTCAAAAACAGGAGTTAAATCGACTCTGACATCAGAAACATTAGAAAATCTTTCTTTTAATTGGGCGATATGCTCCTGGGCTCTTGTTACCTGGCTTTGGGCTTGATGAATAGGCATTTCTACGCAAAGTGTTTTTAATCCCGTTTTTGCACATAAAGAAGAAGTAACTGCACTGTCAATCCCTCCGCTTATACCAATAACAAAACCTTCTATGTTTGCATTAGTAGCGTATTCTTTTAACCAGTTTACGATGTGATCAATTACTTTTTCTGTTTGCATACTTATTATTTGTTAATGTTAATTAGACCTGAAAACGAGAAGTATTTCAATTTTATACTTCGCATTTCGATCTTTGTCTGTGGTAATTTGATATCTTACCTTTGCGAATATAAAATTAATAAAAAAAGATGGCGTTCTGGAATAGTAGAAATTATTTAGAGAGATATTATAATTTAGGAATGAATAGTATTAAGTATTTAAAATTCGCCGTTATTTTTTGTATATTATATTCTTGCTCTAGCAAAAATAAAGTAGATAAAGAAGTAGCTAAAATCCCGGTAGATATTAAAATTGAACGTTTTGATCGATTATTTGCAGAAGTGACTGAGGAAAACTTACCTAATTTAAAAAAAGAATACCCTTTCTTATTTTCAGAGAAGTATGCAGATAGTGTATGGATCAAAAGGTCTCGAGATACAATACAACAAGAATTGAACAAAGAAGTAGAAAAGGTTTTTTTCGATTTTTCTTCCGAGGAAGATGAACTGTATTCACTTTTTCAGCGTATTAAATATTATTTCCCAGAAATTAAAGAACCTAGAGTGGTTACAATTACGAATGATGTAGATTATCATAATAAAGTGGTGCTTTCAAAAGGGTTACTCATTATTTCTTTGGATACTTATTTAGGTAAGGATCATCATTTTTATGAAGGTATACAAAAATATTTAAGACAGCATTTTGATAGACAATATATAATACCGGATATAGCTTCTATGTATGCTAAAAACCAGATAGGACCGATTAGGGATAGAACGTTTTTGGGTAATCTTGTTTCTTTTGGGAAAGAACTATATCTTAAAAATTTACTCTTACCAGATTTTAGCGATGCCAGAAAAATAGGGTATACAGAAGAACAGTATGCTTGGGCAAAAGCTAATGAAGAGCAAATATGGAGGTATTTCGTAGATCGACAACTATTATACAGTACCGACGGTGCTCTTATGCCTAGATTTTTGTATCCTGGGCCTTTTTCAAAATTTTATTTGGAAGAAATTGATAAAGAAGCCCCAGATAGAATAGGACAATTTATAGGATGGAGGATTGTAGCTTCGTATATGAAAAATAACAATGTATCTTTGCGGCAATTAATAGTGGCAGATGCCGAAACGATTTTTAACAGATCAAAGTATAAACCCGAAAGATAATGGCAAATAATCATAAGTCAGAAATAAAAATAGATATAGAGTTAGATGAAAACAGAATTCCGGAAAAATTAAAATGGACAGCAAAAGATGGTGGAGTAGAGAATGAAGAAACCAAAGCAATGCTTCTATCTGTATGGAATAGCAAAAATAAGGAAAGCCTTCGTATTGATTTATGGACTAAAGATATGCCTGTGGACGAAATGAAGATCTTTTTTCATCAAACATTGGTTGCTATGAGTGATACTTTTTATCGGGCTACGCAAGACGAAAAAATGTCGGCAACTATGAAAGACTTTTGTGATTACTTTGCTGAAAAACTAGAACTTAAGCAGAAATAGTATTTTCCTTTTTTGAAATGTTTTATCAAATTTATTGACTAAATGTCGAAATATAAACATTGAAAAAAACCTTATATTTTGTATATAATACAAAATCAGATATTTGGAATAAATATCTTGATAACCTTCATAAAATTATAAGCCCGGCTACATATTCATGTGATCTTTGTAGCCTTACTCATAGTAATTTTTCTGAAAAAAAGATATGGAAGGATTTTAGAGAAAATTCAGATTATAAATTCGTTTTTATGTATAAAGATGAGTTTTTGAAAACATATTCCTATCCGGAAGGTGAGAATTTTGATTTTCCTATTATCTTTCAAAAACAAGGAGAAAAAATTAATGTACTATTTGATTCAAAAGAGATATTATCTTTAAACTCTACAGAAAAATTGATAGGATTTTTAAAACAGAAAATAAGCTAAGACTTTTTTAGTTGCAAATTAATTTCTGCTATATAATTAAGAACATCCTCTTTACCTAGCCCAGAAGAAGATGAGGTGATAAAATAATTAGGCATTTCTTCCCAATATTTGAGCATTTCTTTAGTATAAGCACTTATTTGAGTGGGTAACTTCTTTTTTGAAAGCTTATCGGCTTTTGTGAAAATAATAGAAAATGGTATTTGATTTTCGCCTAACCATTGCATAAACTCAAGGTCTATTTTTTGTGGTTCATGACGGCAATCAACTAAAACAAAAGCGCTAACCAATTGTATTCGTTTAGAGAAGTATGCAGTAATAAATTTCTGAAATACTTTTTTTGAAGACTTAGATACTCTGGCATATCCATATCCCGGTAAATCAACCAAAAACCAAGCCTTATTGATAATGAAATGATTAATCAACTGCGTTTTTCCCGGTCTACCCGATGTTTTAGCAAGACTTTTACGGGTAGTAAGCATGTTGATTAATGAGGATTTGCCAACATTAGATCTGCCTATAAATGCATATTCAGGGAGTTTATCTTTAGGACATTTGGTAACATCGCTATTACTCATTACAAATTCAGCGCTACTAATCTTCATAGTATCAAATCAATTATGATTAGAAGTTACGTTCTTGTAACCAATTGTATAGTAAACGGTTAAATTCTTCGGGATGCTCCATCATAGCGGCATGACCACATTTGTCAATCCAGTATAAATCAGAATCAGGTAATAAACGATTAAAATCATCTGCAACTTCTGGGGGAGTAACATTGTCATTTTTCCCCCAAATAACACAAGTTGGAGTATTCATGTTTGGTAAATCTTTTGCCATGTTATGTCGAATAGCACTCTTAGCAATTGCAAGAGTTCTAATTAATTTATTTCGATCATTAACAGTAGCATATACTTCATCTACAATTTCTTTGGTAGCAATTTCGGGATCATAAAATACATTTTCTGCTTTAGCTTTAATGTATTCATAATCACCTCGTTTTGGATAACTTTCTCCCATGGCACTTTCGTAAAGACCAGAACTTCCGGTTATAACCAGACCCTTTACTTTTTCGGGAAACATTTTGGTGCATAAAAGTGCAATATGTCCTCCTAGAGAGTTACCCAGAAGTATAACTTCTTTATCACCATATCCTAAGTGGTCAATAAAGTCTTTAAGATACTTGGCATAAGTACTTACTTTAGTTTTTAGTAAAGGTAAAGTATATACAGGGAGCTCAGGAATCAGTACCTTATACCCATGTTCAGGGAAGTAAGAACTAACACCTTCAAAATTACTCAAACCACCCATCAGTCCGTGTAAAATGATGATTGGTGTGCCTTCCCCTAAATCTAGATAACTAAATTTTCCGTCTTTTTTTAATTCGTGCTTCATTAATACTTCTTACAAGAATTAAAAGCAAATATAGCATTTTCATAATTAGTTTTGGGATTTTTTATTAATACTACAGAATGAATTTTTATATTTTTTTTTGTGACCTATTATTTCTATCTCAAATTAGGCAAAGCCAAGAGTTTATAAGTGTTGGCGTAGTATGCTGATAAACAAAATCTTAAAGTTTTTAGTTGATAAGACTTTGTTGCTTAGAAGACAATTTATTAACAATGTGGTAAAAAGTGGTAAAAAGTGGTAATTTTTTCAATATATTTGACTAATTAAACGTTTAGGAGATAAAAGTGGTAAATCTAATCGGCACATATGAGTGTAAGGCAGACGCTAAGGGACGTCTGATGATACCTGTTGCTTTTAAGAAGCAACTCTCGCCGGTGCTGCAAGATGGATTTGTACTAAAAAGAGCTGTTTTTCAATCTTGTTTGGAGTTGTATCCAATGGCAGAATGGAATCTTTTGATGCAAAAAATTAATAAACTCAACCGCTTTAAAAAGAAAAATAATGATTTTATCAGAAAATTTACAGCTGGTGTAAAAGTAGTTGAAATTGATGCTGCTGGTCGACTTTTAATTCCAAAAGATTTGGTTGGCTTTGCAGGGATTACTAAAGACTTAGTATTGTCATCTGCTGTAAATATTATAGAGATTTGGGATAAAGATCAATATGAAAAGGCAATTGATGATGCAGCTGTTGATTTTGCAGATTTGGCAGAAGAAGTAATGGGGTTTGATGACGAAATAGACAATGATTGATAGAATTGATAAAGGTTAATACGCTTTTTTGGAAAATATTAGTAGAAGCTTAGCTTTTGTTTAGACTATTAAAACTAGAAAAGAAAAGATGAAAGAGATGGAATATCATAACCCGGTTTTACTTAAAGAAACAGTAGATGGATTAGCAGTAAAGCCTAATGGAGTCTATGTTGATGTCACATTTGGAGGAGGAGGTCATTCTAGTGAAATTCTGAAACGTTTGGGGCCTGAAGGAAAATTGTTTGCTTTTGATCAGGATCAAGATGCTTTGAAGAATGCGATTGATGATGATCGATTTACTTTAATAAATGAAAACTTTAGATTCATTAAACGATTTCTACGATTTTATGGGGTTAGAAAAGTAGATGGGATCTTGGGGGATTTTGGGGTTTCTTCACATCAATTTGATGTAGCAGATAGGGGCTTTTCTACTAGGTTCGAAGCAGATCTGGATATGAGAATGAATCAAAACAGAGAAATATCGGCTTATCATGTAATTAACGAATACGATGAGTCTGATCTAAGAACAATGTTTTTGCAATATGGAGAATTGAGAAATGCTCCTAAGCTAGCAAGAGCGATAGTTGGAGCCAGGAAAGAAGAAAGTTTAAAAACCAGTGTAGAATTAAAAGAAGTGCTTAGGCCATTTTTGCCAAAGCATAAAGAACATAAAATACTGGCACAAATATATCAGGCGATTAGAATTGAAGTGAATCAGGAGATTGAAGCTCTTAAAGAGTTTTTGGTACAAACAGCAGAACTTTTAGATGCCGAAGGAAGAATTAGCCTGATCTCTTATCATTCTTTAGAAGATAGGTTGGTAAAGAGATTCATACGTAGTGGGATGTTTGAAGGAGAGCCAGAAAAAGATGTATATGGTAACGTATCAGTACCCTTTAAAAAAGTAGGTGGATTGATAGTTCCAAATGAGGAAGAGATTAAAGAAAATAATAGAGCACGAAGTGCTAAACTAAGAATAGCCGAAAGAATTTGAAACAGACAATTTATGACATATTAAAAGGTAAGTTTCTTATTGCAGATGATGCAATGAAGAATTGGAGAATGCTATTGTTTCTTTCTTTTTTGGCAATAATAATGATTGCAAGCTCACATAATGCAGAAAGTAAAGTGCATGAGATTGCTAGATTGAATAATGAAGTTAGAGAATTAAGGACGCATTTTGTAGATGGAAAAACCGAATTGATGAGGTTGAAGATGGAGTCATCAATAATAAAAAAGATGACGCAAAAAGGACTAAAACGCCCCGAAAGACCTCCAAGAAAAATAATAGTAAAAAAGTAAACTGTTGGCAATAAAAGAAAAAAACATATTAAACCGATTGTATTTCATAGCAGCGTGTATGTTCATCTTTGCAATAGCAGTATTGGCTAAGTTAGTGAATATACAGTTTGTAGAAGGGGATATGTATCGTAAGAAAGCTCAGGAAAGAGTTTTTAAAACCTTTGATATACCTGCAAACCGAGGTAATTTGTATGATAGTAAAGGAAACCTCTTAGCAACATCTGTTCCTAAATATGACATACGATTTGATGCACTAGCAGTAAATGATAAGGATTTTAGAGCACATATTAAACCACTTTGCGAAGCGTTATCCAAAGAATTTGGAAAACCAGTCTCTTACTATGATAAAATTATAAGAACAGCAAGAGCAAATAAAAATAGATACTTATTGCTACGTAGAAATTTAGGGTATTCTCAATATATGAAAGTTAAAAAGTTCCCTTTGTTTGAATTTGGAGCGAATCGAGGAGGGTTAATAGTAGAGCAACGCACAGTAAGAGAGCACCCTATAGGAAAAATAGCCGAACGTACAGTAGGATATGAAAGAAGGGATGA
>JAUIBW010000041.1 GCA_030427585.1 Bacteroidia bacterium | reverse complement strand
TGAATATTTGGAGCACCACAGACGAGAAGAAAATGATAATTCCAATTTCATATTGGAATAGGCTTGGGGACTTTAGTCCCTAGTAAAATCAAACCCCTGCACTTTAAGTGCAGGGTGATTTAGTTAATAAAGATGTTCGCTTTCATGTAGAAAATTATAATACAAGTTCTCAACCTAATTTGAGGCACTTTTCTAAGAAGGCAAGAAGACATATATATGTTGTTAGTGTAAACGATAAGACTGAATGTTATGTTTGGATGAAAAAGGCTAAAATTTTAGCCTTTCATTACGCTATGAAAGGCAAAGAAGGACCAACCTATTTTTTGTACTAATTTGAATAATTTTAAACCTGTCAATGTTGACAGGTTTTTTTATAAATAATCATTAAAGCAATAAGAAAGGAGAAAATATTTGCTCTCGTAATTAAATAAATGTATTAAATCTAAATCAAAATATCCTATTTATGAAAAGAGTCATAGTCTTAGTGTTTTGTATTGTTTTTAGTTGTGGTTTTTCACAGGAAAACAAAAAAGATTTATTAGTATTAAGAATTAATAATCAGGAAAATGTTCTGTTTCGTTCACAACAGCATAATGGATGTGTAGATGTTTTTTATGTAAAAGAATTGTCAAAATATTCAACGTTATACGGCTTTAAAACAAGAGAACCTAAAAGCAAAGGAAGCCAACCTTCGGAGGATACAGAGTCTTTTTCAACTGTATTTAATAGTATAAGAGAAAAGGGAAGAGCTGAATTTCTTAAGTTCTTTTCTAAATACTATTTGATTTTTGTAGAAAAAGAAATTGGAGGAGGAGATGATGATTATGTTTATTATCATGTTATCCCATTTATAGAAGCAATATAATAATAGAGATTTTAACACTAATTGAACAAACCAAGCTCTATTCACATGGGCTTGGTTTATATCTGTTTACTATGAAAACTATATTTTTATTATTTTTTTCAACAGTCTGCTTAGTCTCATTTTCACAGGATTATAATTTTAAAAAGGATATCTTATTGATCGGGATTGATTCAGAAGAAGAATTATTGAAGTATGTTCCACACCCAAATGGTTGTGTAGGCACTTATATAATAAAACCTCTTTCTATAGAAAATAGTCAAGAACATGGTTTTAGAGTAATACATCATGATTCGTATATTGTAAAATCAATAAATTCTGAAGAAGTAATCCCTTTTTCAGTATTTTATAATTATTTTATGAAATTAAGTAAAAAGACTAATCGTGTTTTATTTCAAGGATTGCCTAATCAAGAAATAATCTTTGTGAAAAAAGAGGGCGATGAGTTTATTTTTTACCCCACTGATCCTTATTTCTGGACTATATAAGTTGAATCATTAACAAGAAGCAAATAATAGACACCCTTTCAAAAATGATAGGGTGTTTGCTTTATGGCAAAAATATAAGATCGATAAATTCAACTTCTATTATTATTATTATTATTATTGATAAAACAGGAGGTAATGTTCCTGCCAAAAAAAGGAGGTTTGATACCAGGTGCAGGAGTGGCTGACTGGTAGAGCTGATATGTAGAATTAGGATTTGTAGATCCCTATCTTAATCTAAATCATTAAGATTTATTCTCATCTCAATAAGGTGCCTTTTAAAACCAACTTTTTCATAAGCTCGTATAGCTCTTGGGTTTTGATCATAAACCGTAAGGCGTATTTCTTCCAGGTTTTTACTGGCAAACCAATCGTAAAGATATTTTATGATTTCCTGGCTAACACCCTTTCCCCGATGTTCGTCTTTTATATACATAAAACCGATATAGCCCAATTGCTTTTGTTTAAAGAAGTTTTTTCGGTCGCGTATTTGCCCGTAGCCACTTCCCACAATTTCTCCTTCGATCTCGGCAACTACAACCTCTGTATGATCAGATAAGATATAATCCTTAACACTATAATAGCTTATTTTTTTATCCTGTATTAATGTAGGGTCCATTGGGCGCTCTGCCTCAATGATTTTTTGTTCAAAATCCAAAAGAATAGGTAAATCTTCTATTGTAGCGGGTCTTATAGTCATACCAGATTGTAATACATTACTTTTTTTGTTTTGAACAAAAGATACATGTAATATTTAAATCTACCAATTCGGAGTTTCGACAAGGGGTCTGTAATCTTCGGTCCAGTTTTTTTCTCCTACTTTTTTTAATCCCAGTTTGGCAATCCAATAGGGTAATTTTGAAAGTTTTTCGCGTTTTTGATTGCGTGCTCTGGTCCAGTCTATACGATCGCTTCTGTTTTTTGAAAATGTAGCGGCCATTGTGCTCCAATCTTCATTTTTTAATAAGTCAGATAACACAACGGCATCTTCGAGTGCCAAAGCACCACCTTGTGCCATAAAAGGGGGCATACCATGAGCGGCATCTCCTATGAGAACAACCCTGCCACTACCCATAACAGGTAGTTTAGGAAGCTCTTCCAGGTCATTCCAATAGGCATCATCGGGATTCCAGTCGTTAAGAATTTCAGGAACAGGAGAAGCAAATTTCTTAAAAGGCTCCATGTATTGCTTTTTGTCAAATGTTTTAAAACCTTTTGTTTTTCTGTTTACATAACAATATGCCGAATCCTTATCGATAGGGATGATGAGAAATTGCCCCGCAGCACTTATAAATAAAGTCCAGGAATTGATATCTGCTGGTTTTTTAATGATAAAACGACATACTTTTGCAGTTACTTTTCTTAATGGGATATCTCCCAAAATCAGGTTTCGTGTTTTAGAGTATAATCCGTCTGCACCGATAAGCAGATCGCATTCTTCTTTAGACCCATTTGATAGTTCTATGGCTACAGAATTTGGGTTTGCTTGTATACTCATAATAGTGGTATTAAAAGCGATATCAATAGTATGTAGTCCATCTATAAGAATGTCATGAAGTACTTTTCTTTTTATACCCAGGCACGGCTTTTCTCTCTCCCATATTTTTTCAAGATCCAGGTCAAGTATTGTCTCTCCTTTGGCGTTCTTTATATTGCGATAATCTATACTAAATCCTTTCTCTCTTGCAGTAGCTGCAAGTCCTATTTTGTCTAGAGCAACAACTCCGTTAGAAGGTAGGTATAGTCCGGTTCCGGATATTTGCCATTCAGGTTGTTTTTCGATTAATTTAATGTCATATCCCTGGTTTTGAAGCATTCTTGCGGTTGCAAGGCCTGCAATACCTCCTCCTACAATTATTATTTTTTTCATACTAAGTTGGTGTGTGGTTTCGAGTAAATGTAGAGGTTTTAAGTGGTACACCCAAACAAAAAAAAGTGCCGAATGGCACTTTTTTATATAGATAGTTTGTTGAGATTATTCTCCTAAAAACGGATATCTGTAATCTGACGGAGAAACAAATGTTTCTTTGATCATACGAGGTGATACCCAACGTAATAAGTTGAGGTATGAACCTGCTTTATCATTGGTTCCCGAAGCTCTGGCTCCACCAAAAGGTTGTTGCCCAACAACAGCTCCTGTACATTTGTCATTGATATAGAAGTTACCGGCACAGTTTTCTAGTGCTTTAGTAGCTTCTGCAGCCGCATAGCGATCTGTAGAGAAAATTGCTCCTGTTAAAGCATACTCACTGGTTCCGTCAACCAATTTTAGAGTTTCACTCCATTGATTGTCATCGTATACATAAATAGTGATTACGGGGCCAAATAACTCTGTACACATTGTAGTGTATTTAGGATCTTGTGCAACAATTACAGTTGGCTCGATAAAATACCCTTTGGATTTATCATAATTACCACCAGCTATAATTTCTACACCAGCATCGGTTTTGGCCTGATCGATATACTTAGCTAATTTGTCAAATGATCCTTCGTGTATCACCGCAGTAATAAAATTACTCATGTCTTCTGGCGATCCCATTTTAAAAGAATCAACATCTTCTAATATGTATTTCTTTACATCTGGCCATAAACTTTTTGGGATATAAGCCCTAGACGCTGCACTACATTTTTGTCCTTGATACTCAAATGCTCCACGAGTAATACCTGTTGCAACTTGTTTTGCATTTGCACTTGGGTGCGCCATAATAAAATCCTTACCCCCAGTTTCTCCTACAATTCTTGGGTACGTTTTATAATTATGAATGTTAGTTCCGATTTTTGCCCAGATATCTTTAAATACATGTGTACTTCCTGTAAAATGTATTCCTGCAAAATCAGGACTAGCTAATATAGTATCTGTAATCATTACAGGGTCTCCATATACCACATTGATTACCCCATCGGGTACACCAGCTTCTTTAAATATATCTACAATAACTTTTGCAGAATAGATCTGGCTATCACTAGGTTTCCATACTACAGTATTTCCCATTAGTGCAGCACTTGCAGGAAGATTTCCTGAAATCGCAGTGAAGTTAAAAGGGGTAATTGCGTATACAAATCCTTCTAATGGTCTGTATTCTAATCTGTTCCAGGCTGCTGATGTAGAATCTGGTTGATCTTCATAAATCTGGGTCATATATTCTACATTAAAGCGTAGAAAATCTATAAACTCACATGCAGCATCAATTTCTGCCTGAAATATATTTTTAGACTGTGCAAGCATAGTTGCTGCGTTTATCTTTGCACGGTATGGCCCTGCAATAAGTTCTGCAGCTCTTAAAAATACAGCAGCACGTTGCTCCCATGCTAGGTCAGCCCATTTTTTTCTGGCTTCAAGTGCTGTATCAATTGCTTTTTGTACATGTTGCTTTTCTGCCTTGTGATAAGTCCCCAGATTATGCTGATGATCGTGTGGAGGAGACATAGTAGCAGTGTCACCTGTTCTTATTTCTTCCCCATTAATATATAAAGGTACGTCTACGGTAGTATTATACATTGCTGCATATGCTGCCAGAACCTCTTCTCTTTCCGGTGTTCCGGGAGCATATGACTTTACAGGTTCGTTTATTGCAGTAGGAACTTGAAAAAAACCTTTTCCCATGATGTAATGTGTTAATTTAAATTAGTAAGATGTATTTATCTAATGAATTTGTTATTTAAGATAGCAAAGATAGAAAATTATATAGGCTAAAGTCTATTTTAACCTTTTATACCAAAAAAATCTGTTAAATGCTAGAATTCATATTTTCTTCCTCATGTTTGTGTGCGGGTATTTATCTTTTGTGTTGCAGGTTATTTTAGAATAATCATAGAGGCGACATAAAGGGTTACTTTTTGATTTGGCATCTAAAGATTATAGAGTATGTATTTTTTTTGTAAGTTGTGAGATATTTAGCCGACCCAAAATTTATGTGTACAGTTACCTTAGTCCCAACTCAAGAAAATAATTTTATATTAACCTCTAATCGTGATGAAGCAGTAGACCGAAAAACACTATTTCCTGAATTTTATCAGGTACATAAAACCAGGATGTTGTTTCCTAAAGATGCTGTGGCCGGAGGCACCTGGATTGGTGTTAGTGATAAAAATACTATGATTTGCCTGCTTAATGGCGGGTTCGAAATTCATGAAAGGTCGCCATCATATAGACAGAGTAGAGGGGTTGTTGTGAGAGATTTATTAGAAGCCGATGATTTAGAAAAGGCAATTCATACCTATAATTATATGGGGATAGAGCCTTTTACGATTGTAGCTGCTAATTGGCAATCTGATCTTTTGCTTTTTGAACTGGTATGGGATGGAGAACAAAAACATCTTAAGAGATTAGAAAAGAAAACCCATATATGGTCGTCTTCTACTTTATATACTAAAGATATGAAAGTCACACGAAAAAAGTGGTTTGCTACTCATGAAAACCAAAATGTGCTAACTCCGATAACACTTTTGGATTTCCATAAGAATGCTGGAGTAGGAGATAAGAATATTGATCTTCAGATAGATAGAGGGTTCTTGAAAACCATAAGCATTACTCAAGTAGTAAAAAATGAAGAAGAACTTTCTATGCGTTATGAGAATCTGCAAAATAAAGAAGTAAGCACTGTTGTTTTTGAAGCTATAACAGCCTAAGAAAATTATCTAAATTTATGTAAAATTGAATTATACAGGTAAAATAATTTCACTTGCTTATCCTGATACATTTGTAAAACACTCAGATGAACCTTCGGCCAAAGTACTTTTGGCACTGGGATTAGGAAAACATAGTTATATTAAAGCAGGGCACGCTGCTTTTGTGCTTATTGAAAACGAAACCGGTCGGGCCGAATACTATGATTTTGGAAGATATATTACTCCGCAAGGGTATGGCAGAGTAAGAAGTGCAGTTACCGATGTAGAATTGGCTATTCCGTTTAAGGCTATTATTACACCCGAGAAAAAATTGGGTAATGTAGAGGAGTTTTTACTTTGGTTAGAGGCAAACCCTGATAAAACGCATGGCGATGGCCGATTAGTAGCATCTGTGTGTGACTATATTCATTATAAAGAGGCAAGGGATTATGTGTTATCTGTTCAGGAAAAAGGAAGTATTCCTTATAAAGCTTTTGGAAAAGAAGGAAGTAATTGTTCGCGAATTGTTACCGATACGATTTTGGCAAGTACAGATTATACTAAAATAAGAAAACCATTATTGCGTAATAAACTATTTACGCCAAGCCCTCTCGGAAATGTAGAAAAAGGGGCTGCAGGTAATCCAATTTATCAGGTAGAGCAAGGAAAGTTAAAGGTGTACCCGGGATCTGTTTTTAAAGAAAACCTCACTAATTATTTTGACAAAAATATTCCTGAAACCAAACATAATTATGGGGCAAGCCCAAAAGAGTTTTTAAAAGATGCTCATTTTCTTTCGGGTACGGGTAGTAGTGCATATTTTATATTAAATAAATCTTTAGAAAAAGACTTATTCGAGATTAGAAGGTATACCGAATGCGGGAAAGAAGATTTTAAAGGTCTTTTTGCCGTGATAGAGGGGCGTTTTAATATCTTAAAGAGCTATAGTTTTGTGTATGATTCTAATTGTAAATACTGTCATGTAGAACAAGATGGAAAGAAAATTAAGTTCGAATTGGTAAAGAGGATTATTAATTAAGTGCGAAAGGTGCGCTTAATTTGAAACCGGGGATCATAACCTTAAATTTTCTGGTAGATGTAAAATTAACCATATTGTAGTGCCCTTTCATTGCACCAAAAGGAGAACCAAGTAAGCAACCACTAGTATATGTATGAGACTCACCAGGTTTTAAAACTGGCTTTTTACCAATTACACCTTCACCTTCTACAATCTCAGTATTATTTAAAGCATCTTTGATTTCCCAGAAACGAGAAGTAAGTTGTACAGAGTCTTTACTTTGATTCTCTATAGTAATTCGATAACCAAAGGCAAAGTGAATCTTATAGTTCTTATAGAACGTACCTTCGAAAGTGGTATCCACCGAAATTTTTATCCCTCTGGTAATTTGCTGTACCATATCAAAATATAAATACAGATCCTATTATTGTTAATACAGAACCGATTCCTGCTAAGATAAAAAATAATACATTCACAAGCAGAAATTTAACAATTGTTTTGATTCTTCCTTGATTGTAAAATTTCCGCATAGCCTTATATAGGTAAAATAAGAAAACAAGCATTGCAATCCCAAAAAGAGCACTAGTGTTGGTGATTTTAGCAATTAAAATTGAAAAACCTATGACGATAAAAAACATGGTTTGAGTGTGGAATATAAATACAAGATGCTCCATGTAATTAAAAGGTCTTCTAATGTATAAGAGCCAAATACTTAACGCAAAAAAAGGAAGAAAGAAGAATATGATGAAAGGTAATTTATTAAATATAAATTCAAAGAATTCTTGTCCATAATTTTCTTCTATTGATTTGGTTTTTAGAACTCTATGGTAGATGTATTTGTTGTATTGATTTTTTTCATGCTTTAACTCTGATAAGGCTCTATAGGTAGATTTTTCTTCTGTTTTGTCATAGTAATCTTCATACATAGACCATAGTTTAAAGCCTCTTTTAAAGAAACTAATACTATCAATCTGTTCTTGCGAATAATAGGTGACTTCTTTTGGTTTGGTTGACTTATTATTCAGTAAAGGAAGCTCTTCTATTTTTGAAATCCCTTCACTAATCTCTTTCTTGTCAGACTCAGAAATACCGTTAGTTGCTACTATTTGATCATTAATTTTCTGCTTTAATGAATCATCCATTTTAATGTTTTCTTTGATCTCACTAATCGCATCTTTTCCGACGTTGACTTGACCTTCGATTTCTGTTCTAAATCCATCAAAATCAATAAACAAACCATTAATGATAAAAAAGATGATAGAAACGCTAAGGTAAAAACGAAATGGATTTGCGTATTTTACTCTTTTGCCTTGAGTGTATTCTTTAGAGATTTTTCCAGGCTTAAAAAGTAATGCGATAATAGTATGTCTTAAACGAGAATCATAAGAAAAGATACTGGCAAAAAACTCATTAAAAAAATCCTTAAGTGATAATCTTTTATTGGTGTTAATTTGCCCACAATTATGGCAATATCGATCAATAACATCTAGCGGTACACCACAGTTAAGACATTCGCTACCGCGATACTCTTTTAAGAATCTTCCCGTATCTTTCATTTTTGGTTGATAGTTTCCTTACGGGACTAAAATAGTAGTATTTTATTACAATCTAAAACATGAATGTACTTATATTAATTTGTAATGTTAGCTGAGTTTCCTATTCCTTTTCCGATAACCCTATCGTAGCGTGCTCCAGGAGCTCTGTAATAAGGTATTACGGTATATTCGTTTTCGGTTTCATCAAAATTGCCACTAATAAAACCTGGGTCTATAGTTTTATCTGGTCTTAAGAGGACATATTTATAATTATAAAATCCTTGTTTAAAAAGACTTTTGTTGTAATACCTACCACTTTCTTTATCATATTGAAGCCGAGTTGATTCATCTAGAGTATAGTTGTTAAAATTACCATAGATATGAATTTCTCCTCCTTCTAGGGGTTCATAGCAATCTAGTGAAAAGTGCATCCAAACATAATCTGCTTCGACATTGTTATTTTCGGCATCCAGATTCCTGATAACAAAATTACCATTGATATCAGGATTATACGTGTATCTTCGATTAGCTCTAACTCGATTAGAGTAAAGGTAGTTATGATAGATATCTTTTAGTTCTATGCTTCGTGTGCTTACTGTAGATGCCCTAATATCTTTACTGTCAAAAAATAAAAATTCATTTCCTCCCCAAAAACTTGACTCTTGATCGTATTTGTATACTAGACTATTGGCAATAGTGAATTGAGGAACCAAATTAGTAATTGCATTTTTGAGGTCGTTATTTTGCATCACCAAAGTTTTTACAGTTTGTCGGGGGTTTCTTAAAATTTCGTTTGGTGAATTTATTTCGAATTGAACAGATTGTTTGGTGTCTATATGTTTGAGATCTCTAGATCTTTTGGTGTATACTTTTACCGATGTTAAGGGTTCATAAACAATAAACTTTCTAGAGAATACAACTTCATTATCATCCTTGTATATTTCTATAAGGTAGTTTCCGCTTACTTTAAGTCTTCTGGTATCCTCATTTGGAATGCTTAAGGTGTAATGACTATACATTTGTAATGTATTAAAAGAATTCTCATAGGTTACAATCCTAATTTCATCAAAACCGTCCAGATATTCATTTTTATATAAAGAAGAAGGTGTCCAATCGAAGTTATAGTGGCTTATTCTATAATAATAATCAGACTCATCACCATTAATATCATCAAAAGTGATTCTAAAAGGGTCTCCTAGTTTAAGTACAGGTATTCCAGAGAATTCGGCATCTGTTAATAGCTGTATTGTTTTAATGTGATCGGCAGTATTGACTTCGATTACAGCGGATTGACCAAGTAAAGTGTAAGAAGCAACAATGTGTAATAGTAGAAGAAGTAGGGATGGTGTAAATCTTTGTGACATGATATAGAGAATTGCGAGTGTAAATATAAGCAAAATGTATGCCTAAAGAATAAAGAGTATTTTTTTGAGTCATAGATCATTATTTAGAAACATTATAAATAATATCTTATAACAAAACCAGCTTTCACTTACGTGTTTTAATTAGTAAATTTGCACGATTTTTTTAGTTAATTAACATAGACTACAAATATGTCAAAAGACATTCGTATCAGAAAAGGCTTAGACATTAAGCTTGTTGGCGAAGCAGAGAAAGTTACTGTGGATGCCATCAGGAGCAATGTTTACGCAATCAGGCCTGACGATTTTCACGGGATCGTGCCAAAAGTTGTTGCTAAACAAGGTACAGAAGTTAAAGCCGGCGAACCACTTTTTTATTCAAAATCTAATGAAAAAATGCTTTTTCCTTCTCCTGTAAGTGGAGAAGTAATAGAGATTGTACGTGGTGCCAAAAGAAAGATTTTAGCTTTTAAGATCCTTGGGGATAAGGAGCAGAAACATGCAGACTTTGGTGCAAAGGATGTGAACTCTATGAGTGGGGATGATATTAAGACCCACCTTTTAGCATCAGGTTGCTGGCCATTTATCAAACAACGTCCTTATGATGTAATTGCGAATCCCGATGTAGCTCCAAAAGCTATTTTTATTTCAGGATATATAACTGCTCCTTTGGCAGCAGATAGTGATTATGTATTAAAAGGAAAAGAAAAAGAACTTCAAGCTGCAGTTACTGCGTTAAGCAAATTAACTGAAGGTAAAGTACATATTTCTGTTGGTGCAAAAGGAAATTCGCCTCTGTCTGGCCTGGAGAATAGTACAATTCATAACGTTTCGGGACCTCACCCTGCAGGAAATGTGAGTGTACAAATGGCTAAGATAGATCCTATTAATAAGGGAGAAACAGTTTGGGTTGTAAATCCACAAGACTTAGTTATTATTGGAGAGTTGTTATTAACTGGGAAATTTAATGCAGAAAGAACAATTGCTTTGGCAGGTTCTTCTGTTAAAACTCCTAAATATTTTAAAACTAAGATTGGGGCCGAGGTATCATCTATAGTATATGCTTCTGGAGTACATGATGAAGGAAATATTAGAGTGATTAGTGGGGATGTACTTACCGGAGAAAATGTTAAACCAGATGGTTACCTTGGATATTATCATAATGCCATAACAGTTATTCCCGAAGGAGATGACTATGAACTTTTTGGATGGAATAAACCCGTTTTTAATAAAATCTCTCCTTCTAGAGCACTTACTTTTTCCTGGTTGTTTCCTAATAAAAAGTATGAACTTACCACCAATACAAATGGTGAACATAGAGCTTTTGTAGTTACTGGAAGCTATGAGAATGTGTTTCCTTTAGATATTTATCCATTACAATTGCTTAAAGCATGTGTGGTAAATGATTTAGATGCAATGGAGCAATTAGGAATGTACGAAGTAGCTCCAGAAGATTTTGCTCTTACAGAATTTGTATGTGCTTCTAAACAACCACATCAAAAAATTATAAGAGAAGGATTAGACCTAATGTTAAAAGAAATAGGATAGTGCTATGGGATTAAAAGATAAGTTACATAATTTTAAGAAGAAAAATGAAAACAAAAAATGGTTACCGGTTTTTAGTGGTTTCCATACTTTCCTATATACACCAAATGAGACGACTAAGAACGGAACTCATATAAAAGGAGCTGATGATTTAAAGCGTACAATGAATACCGTTGTAATGGCATTAATACCATGTTTAATATTTGGGATGTTTAATGCCGGATATCAGCATAATATAGGTATAGGTGCTATTCAAAATGGAGCTGAAAGTTTTTTTAGCAGCGTATTTTGGTCTATGGATAATTTTGCAATAGGTTTTTGGAAAATTATACCATTGGTAATTGTATCTTACATTGTAGGTTTAGGAATTGAATTTGTTTTTTGTGTTATTAAAGGACATGAAATAGAAGAAGGTTACTTAGTAACAGGAATGTTAGTTCCTTTAATTGTTCCAGTAGATATACCTCTTTGGATGCTGGCAGTTGCAATAATATTTGGAGTTGTAATAGGTAAAGAAGTATTTGGAGGGACAGGGATGAATATTCTAAACCCGGCTCTTACTATTAGAGCATTCTTGTTTTTTGCATATCCAACCTGGATGTCTGGTGATAAAGTATGGGTACAAGGTGCAGTAGAAAGAGCTAACGAAATAGCCGGAGGTGCACAACTGGATGCTATATCAGGAGAAACTGTTCTAGGAGCTTTGGCTCAAGGAAAAGAACTTACCTATTCAGTTTCAGATATGTTTTTAGGGTTTATACCAGGTTCGGTAGGAGAAACTTCTGCATTGTTAATTTTATTAGCTGGATTATTCTTAGTCTTTACAAAGATCGGAAGCTGGAGAATTATGGTAAGTGCCGTACTAGGTGCTTTGGTAATGGGATTAATCTTTAATGGAGTAGTAAGTGCAGAATGGATTAGTGAGAGTAGTAAATTTTATAGTCTTATGAGTACAGAATTCTGGCATCATTTGATTATTGGAGGATTTGCTTTTGGGGTTGTTTTTATGGCAACTGATCCGGTAACAGCATCGCAAACCAATAAAGGAAAATGGATTTATGGGTTTCTCATAGGATTTATCTCAATACTTATTCGAGTATTTAATCCGGCATATCCAGAAGGAGTAATGCTAGCTATTTTATTAATGAATGTATTTGCTCCAACTATTGATCACTATGTGGTTCAAGGAAATATCAAGAAAAGAATGAAACGTTTAAAACTAAAAACGGCGTAGGTCATGGCAATTAATACAGATAAAAATTCATATACGATCATATTTGCCATTGCAATGGTAGTTGTGGTTGGTTCTTTATTAGCATTTACCGCATCTTCATTAAAAGGAAGAATAGATGCTAATAAGCGTACAGAAAAACAGCAGAATATTCTATTTGCTATGGGAGTTGCAGATACCGAAGACCCTAATGAGTTTGTACCTGCAGAAAAAGCTCAGGAATTGTTTGATAAATATGTAGGTAATGAACAATATATTATTACTGGTAGTACAGCTCAAAAAACAGATAATGCATTTGATATTGAAGTAAAAAAGGAAAATGATAAAGTAAAACAGGACCCTAATTACGAAAGAAAAATGCCTTTGTTTATTGGTAAAAAAGATGGCCAGGAATATTATGTAGTTCCGATGAGAGGTAATGGATTATGGGATGCAATTTGGGGATATGTTTCTTTAGATAAGGAATTTAAAACCGTTAAAGGAGCATTTTTTGACCATAAAGGAGAAACACCAGGGTTAGGAGCTAATATCAAAGAAGCATATTTTAGAGATGATTTTATAGGAGAAAGTATTTTAGATGCATCAGGAAACTATAAAGGAATTACTGTGAAAAAAGGAAATGCAGACCCTAAAAATGAAGATAAAAGTGATAATGAAGTAGATGCCATGGCAGGAGCAACAATAACAGGAGATGGGGTTACAGCAATGGTAAAGAAAGGAATAAAGATGTATCAACCTTATTTCGAAACTTTAAAAAAATAACAAATGGCTGAAGTAACAGAAGAAAAAGTTAAAGTAAAAGAGCCTAAAGAGCCTTTGTTTTCTAAGAAAAACAAGAAACTACTAACAGATCCTCTTGCCGATAATAATCCAATTACTATTCAGGTATTAGGGATATGTTCGGCTTTGGCAATTACTGCACAATTGAAACCTTCAATTGTAATGGCAATTTCGGTAATCTTTGTATTAGGAATAGGTAATGTAGTTATTTCTTTGATGAGAAATATCATCCCTTCAAAAATTAGAATTATTGTTCAGCTAGTAGTAGTGGCAGCTTTAGTGATTATAGTAGATCAAGTCCTTAAAGCATTTGCCTATACTTTAAGTAAAGAGCTTTCTGTATTTATAGGATTGATTATTACCAATTGTATTATCATGGGACGTTTTGAAGCATTTGCTTTGGGTAATGGCCCCTGGAAATCTTTTCTTGATGGAATTGGTAATGCAGCCGGTTATGGAGTGTTATTGATTATAGTAGCTTTCTTTAGAGAGTTATTAGGATCAGGCACTTTATTTGGTGCTAAAGTATTAGGAGATCCTATAGAAAAAACAGGATTATATGCTTTGGGATATGAAAACAATGGATTTATGGTATTGGCCCCAATGGCATTAATTACAGTAGGAATCATTATCTGGATTCAAAGAAGTAGAAATAAAGCATTAATAGAAGATCATTAAAATAAAGAGACATGGAATATTTAGAATTATTTTTAAAATCGATCTTCATAGATAATATGGTATTCGCATTCTTCTTAGGAATGTGTTCATACCTTGCTGTATCTAAAAAAGTATCTACTGCGGTAGGGCTGGGTGCTGCAGTAATATTTGTATTAGCAATTACAGTTCCGTTAAACTTTTTATTAGATAAGTACATTCTTAGAGAAGGTGCTCTGGTATGGTTAGGACCAGAATATGCTGATTATGACTTAAGTTTTTTAACCTTTATATTGTTTATTGCTACAATTGCAACTATGGTACAATTGGTAGAAATAATAGTTGAGAAATTTTCACCATCATTATATAACTCTTTGGGTATATTTTTACCATTAATAGCGGTAAACTGCGCAATTCTTGGAGGATCATTATTTATGCAACAAAAAGAATTTGCAACGATTTCCCATGCAGCTGTATATGGTATAGGATCTGGTATAGGATGGTTTTTAGCGATTCTTGCTATTGCAGCAATTCGTGAAAAAATTAGATACTCTAATGTGCCAGCTCCTTTACGAGGACTCGGGATTACATTTATTCTTACAGGATTAATGGCAATTGGTTTTATGAGTTTTGGAGGAATGTTAACAGGAGGAGATGAAGAAGAGAAGAAAGAACCTAAGGCTGTTCAGGTTGAAAAAAAAGAGACTACAAAAGAAGTAGCCGAAAATACTAACGTTACAATACTTAAATAATTATGATATTTTTAGCATCTACCGTTGGAACAATAGCGATAACCATTATTTCATTTTTGGTTCTTATCCTGGTGTTGGTAGGAATTTTAATATTCGCAAAAGATAAGTTATTACCATCTGGACCGGTAAAAATAACTATTAACGGCGAAAAGGAGGTTGAAGTAGCTTCGGGAGGTACTTTATTATCTACCCTTGGTAATCAAAAAATATTTTTACCCTCTGCTTGTGGTGGTGGAGGGACCTGTATCCAGTGCGAATGCCATGTGTTATCAGGAGGAGGAGAAGCATTGCCTACAGAAACCCCGCATTTCTCTCGTAAAGAGCTACAACATGGAGCACGTTTGGCTTGCCAGGTAAAGGTAAAGCAAGATATGAATATCGAAATTCCTGAAGAAGTCTTTGGAATCAAGAAATGGGAAGCCGAGGTTGTACGTAATTATAATGTAGCGTCTTTTATCAAAGAATTTGTGGTTCGTATTCCAGAAGATATGGGATATAAAGCAGGAGGATATATTCAGATAGAAATTCCGAAATGTGAGATTAAATATTCTGATATAGATATCACTGCTCATCCAGAAGAACATGAAACTCCTGATAAATTTCAGGCAGAATGGGATAAATTTGGCCTATGGCCATTAGTGATGAAGAATGATGAAACTGTAGAGCGTGCTTATTCTATGGCTTCTTATCCTGCAGAAGGAAGAGACATTATGCTTAATGTACGTATTGCTACCCCGCCATGGGATCGATCTAAAAATGGATGGATGGACGTTAATCCAGGAGTAGCATCTTCTTATATATTTTCTAGAAAACCAGGTGATAAAGTAGTTATTTCTGGACCTTATGGAGAATTCTTTATTAATGATTCTGAGTCAGAGATGCTTTACGTTGGAGGAGGAGCAGGTATGGCACCAATGCGTTCTCACTTATACCATCTATTCAAAACTTTAGAAACAGGTCGTACTGTTACATATTGGTATGGTGGTCGTTCTAAACGTGAATTGTTTTATCTAGATCATTTTTATGATCTTGAAAAGAAATTCCCGAATTTTAAATTCTTCTTGGCGTTATCAGAACCATTAGAGGAAGATAACTGGAAAGTGAAAAAAGATATAAATGATACCGAAGGAGATGGATTTGTAGGGTTTATTCATAACTGTGTAATCGATAACTACCTTAATCATCATGAAGCTCCAGAAGATATAGAACTATACTTCTGTGGACCGCCATTAATGAATAAGGCAGTACAGAAAATGGGAGAAGATTTTGGTATCCCAGACGAACATATTAGATTCGATGATTTTGGAGGATAAAACTAATTTTTCAGATATAGTATAAATAAAAAACCGATACTTTTAAGTATCGGTTTTTTAATGTAAATGCATGACACTTTTCACCAAAAGTTTGCAGGTATAACGGGTTAAATAAATTGTTTCACTATAAATGGTATAATCAATTATACTGGTTTTTTTATTTTTGAGCATAAATGAGGTTTTATGAAAAAATATATAGTATCTCTGGTTGTAATCATTGTTTTAATATTAGTGTTTAAGCATACATCAAAAGTAAAAATGGTGACCAATTATGTAAAAAGTATCGTTACAGATGTAGTTGCAAAGCCAAATTATATTAATACTAAAGGAGATTCGATTTCTAGCCGAGTTCGTATTCCTGAAGGGTATAAGAGAACAGAATATACGTCAGGCTCTTTTCAGGAATATTTGCGTCATTATCCCTTAAAACCTTATGGTAGCAAGATTATAAATTATGATGATAGCGAATATTTTGCACAGCATTGGCACGAAGCAATTCTAGAAGTCCCCGTTCCATCAAATGGATTACAACAATGTGCAGATGCATTGATGAGGATTCGATCAGAATATTTGTGGGAGCAAAATAGAAAAGATGAAATTGGATTCAATTTTACTTCGGGTCATTACTGTTCATGGAGCAAATATGCACAAGGATATCGACCAAAAATAAACGGAAACAAAGTAACATTTCATAAAACAGCATCACCCAATGATTCTAAAGCTAATTTTTATACCTATTTAAATCTTATATATACTTATGCAGGAACCCTATCAATGCATAACGAACTACAAAAAGTATCGGTAAAAGATATACGAATTGGTGATATGATTGTCAAACCCGGTTCTCCTGGTCATATTGAAATCATAGTAGACGAAATCATAAATGATCAAGGGGATAAGATGTACCTTCTGGCTCAGGGAAATACACCAGCTCAGAATGTATGTCTGCTTAAAAATTTTGAGGATACAGCAATTTCTCCATGGTATAGGTTTGAGCAAAATCAACCTGTATACACACCGAGTTATTATTTTGAAAAAGCACAATTTATTAGGTTTAAGTAAATGTTTCAATGTAAATATATTTGATGCTGAAGTTTTTATTAGACCCCACAGGTTTTTAAACCTGTGGGGTCTTGACAATACTTAATGATATGAGTATTGAAGTAAGAGTAATTATTGAGATTATGTACTTAGCAATAAATGAGTAATATCATTTTTGATGTAAAAATGCGTTATTTTTTACGAGTATATCCAAATTAGAAATAGTATTATACCCAATTTGGGTACACGTATGCTTTAGGTTTTTTAAAAATAAAGATGAGCTAGGTATAATTATAAATTATGTTTCCAAAATAATATCTTTGCAACGCTATGACCAGAATACTTACTAAACAAGAATTACATAACCTTGCAATGAATATTGTAGGTGAAGAATTAGAAAAAAAAGGCTTCGAATTTATTGCAATTAATAGCACTTTGGGAAAACATCCTCAGTTTGTGTGTATTGATAAATCTAATCAAAGATATTTTGTGATTGTTAAAGCGGTTTCGTACCCAGATAACCCTCATAATTACGATATGATCTGGATGGAATCCTTTAAAAAACATGCTACAGAACAAGAAGCAAAAGTGTTCTATGCAGGTGTTGGGTTACAAAATTCTGAAAACCCAAATAAACCATTACTTTTAAACGAAGAATATATTTTGGAATACGCGGGGCTACAGATAATTGAAACTCATCTAAACTAAAATTATGATTCGAAAAATAGGAATAGTTATAATAATAGGGCTGTTTTTTTCATGTAAAAAAGAACCTAAATTACATCTTAATTATACAAGTGGAAAAGCTTTTGGAACCACGTTTTCGGCACAGTTTATAGATAATGAAGAGTATGATTTTTCGAGATCATATGATAGTTTGATCAATGTGATCAACAGATCAATGTCTACGTATATCAAGGATTCTGATATATCCAGGATAAACTCTGGTGATACTACTGTAGTGATCGATGAACATTTTGTGAAAGTGTTTACTGCTTCTAAAAAAATACATAAAGAAACAAACGGAGCTTTTGACCCTACTATTGGGATTTTGGTAAATGCATGGGATTTTGGACCGGAAGGAAAAATAGTCTCTTTAGATAGTCTTAAAATAGATAGTTTATTGCTTTCGGTCGGTCTACACAAAGTACTACTGAAAGAGAATAAAATCATAAAAGATGACCCTAAAACATATATCGATTTTAATGCGTTGGCAAAAGGATATGGAGTAGATATTTTTGCAGAATTTTTTGAAAACAAGGGGCTTAAGAATTATCTGGTTGAGATAGGGGGGGAGATCAGAGGTAAAGGAAGTAATGTGATTAAACAAAAACCTTGGAGAATAGGAGTAGAAGATCCTAACTTTGATGACACACAATCGTATAGCAAAGTAATTTCGTTACATGACGAAGCTATGGCAACTTCTGGTGGATATAGAAAGTATAAAATTGATGAAAACGGAGAGCGATATATTCATATTTTGAATGCTAAAACAGGATACCCATTAAAATCAAATCTTCTGGCGGTTTCTATTATTACCAATACCTGTATGGAAGCAGATGCATATGCAACAGCATTAATGTCGATGGGATTAGAAGGTTCGAGAAAATTCTTAGAAACACATCAGGAACTCAAAGCATTCTTTATTTATGAAGATCAAAATAAAGAATTAAAAACACTATCTGTAAATGGCTTTCCGGATAGTGATTCTAAACCTAAAGATGGATAAAAAAGCAGCTCGAAACATTTCGAGCTGCTTTGCGAAATAAATAACTTATCTATTTCTAGTAAAATTGGCGTAAAGCCTGTATGTCTGAGTTACTGGGGCCATAAGAAGTTCCATTTCTTCTACCATACTCTATAGCATTGGTAAAAGGTCTGTTGTCACTTCTTCTTACCATATCGTATCTTCCGCCTCCTATAGACTTGGAAGGATAAAGCATAATCGAAGACCAATCAAAAGAAGTTAAATTTTGAGTGCCCTGAATGCTTATATTAGGATTGTTTACATATGCAATAATATGATTGTTTCTGTCTGATCTTTGATGCTCGTGAGCAAGCCCTAAAGCATGCCCTAGCTCATGAATTGCAACAGATACATAAGGATCATTTGTAGAAAGATCTTGTGCCCCACCATACATTCCAAGGCGGGAATAATCTGCGCCATTTGCTATTACTCGAATGTAATTTCTATGTATACTGGGATTGTAATATACAAATCGTACACCTAAACGATTAGCCCATACCCCAGCAGCCTGAATAATACTGTTTCTATTTTGGCTAGGTACCCCCGAGGTAAATTGAATAGGGATTACACCATTGGTCCAACCTCTAACTCCATAAGGAATTGCACCCTTGGCAGTAGGTACCGGTTTGTCGGTTATGATTGCACCTTTTGGCAATAACATATCTCCACCAACTATATAATCTCCCTGATCATTAACTTGATAATGAACCTTATCAGAACCAAGGTATCCTTCTTTAAGCTCTCCTACAGATGATATTAAATGAGTATCAGCATTAGAAATAGCTAAATCATTCGAATTTGGATTTCCAAAACTGAATGAAGAATAATCCAGATTGGCATATTCTAACGTTTTTTCCTGCATTGTTTCGGGAGTGCTTTCATCATCTTTAGTGCATGATGCCGAAATTATGGTAGTTGCAGCAACCATAATCGCTAAAAATCTTTTTTTTGATTTCATTTTTGTTAAAATTTGTGTTAAAAAATTACGCTTATTTTGTTGTCAAACAAATCTAAATGTTAGAGAAATATTAAAGTTTAACAAAAGTGTATGTTTAATAGCACTTTTCGCAAGCTTTTTTAATCTTCTGTTAAATACTAAACAATGCCTAAGGAAAGTGTATAATTTCAATGAAGTGGTTTAAACTTTTTTGATTTAAGTGAAAAATAGTGGTTTTGTGCTCAGATGAAGTAATTTTTTAGTTGCATAGCAGAGCTACGGAAGTCAAAAATTGTGAAATATGAGTGCAAAAAGACATTTTTTTAGCAAATTGAAAAAAGTTTAAACCACTTCAATATAAAAAAAGCATAAATACTTAATAAAACTCATTATTTTTTTAGCATGAATCTTCAAATAATTTTTTGACACTCACCCTTAAAGTAATGTAATAGAATTTGCCTGATTTTTTGATCTTAGTTATGGTTTATAACAGACAGGAAGGATTTCTCCTGGGGCAAGACAGTATTTTGTTACCTCTTCTTTGGATAAAACAGTAGTATAATCAACCTCGTCAACTTTAAAACCAATGGCTCTTAATTTTTCGAAATAATCCCTGCCATAAACCCTTACGTGATCATATTGGCCAAATATTCTGGCTCGTTCTTGCGGATCTGTAATGCTATCATCTTCAAAAGTTGTAGCTCTATTTAGATCTTGCGGAATTTGTAGAATAGCCATTCCGCCTGGTTTTAAAACTCTGAAGATTTCTTGCATTGCTGTAGTATCATCGGGGATATGTTCTAAAACATGATTGCAAAAAATAATGTCATACTCATCATCTGCAAAAGGTAAATTACAGATATCTGCTTTTACATCGGCTAGTGGAGAATTAAGATCAGTAGTAGTATAATCAAGGTGTTTTAAATTCCTAAATCTTTTATAAAATGCCTGCTCGGGAGCGAAATGCAATACTTTTGCAGGAGCAGTAAAAAATTCGGTTTCATGAGTTAGAAATAACCATAGTAACCTATGACGTTCTAAAGATAAAGTCGAAGGAGACAATACATTGTCTCTCTGTTTACCATATCCGTAAGGCAAAAAACGAGAAAAACTTTTACCATCAATAGGATCAGTGTATGTATCCCCTCGTAACCATAATGATAGTATGGGACGCACCATATAACTCAATCGAATCAATAATGGTCTGGGGATAGTATTAAGTATGAATTTAAATAGTTTTTTCATTTTGAAAAGCCTATACAAAGCAGACTTTGAGTGCTTAAAGAATATATGACTATATAGTCAATACTTCTTGTCTAAAGGCATCTTCTTCATTAGACTCAATACCTAATGCCTGATAGATATATTTAAATGTCGATAAAATTTCTGGTTTTCCGTCGATTATAGCTACATCATGCTCAAAATGAGCGCTTGGTTTCCCGTCTGCGGTAAGAATAGTCCAACCATCTTGTAATTGTTTGATACGATGTGTTCCCATATTTGTCATAGGTTCAATAGCAACAACCATACCTTCGATAAATTTTTTCCCTTTACCACGACGCCCATAATTAGGCATCTCAGGATCTTCATGCATTTTTCTACCCAAACCATGACCTACTAATTCTCTAACTACGCCATAACCAGCTTCCTCGGTAAATTTCTGGATTGCATATCCAACATCACCTACCCGTTTTCCAACTCTAAATTCGGCAATCCCAACATATAGAGATTCTTTAGTAATACGAAGTAGGCGTGCTACTTCTTCAGACACTTCACCTACAGGAAATGTATACGCATGATCACCATAAAAATCATTTTTAATAGCACCGCAATCAATAGATATAATATCACCTTCTTCTAATGGCGTGTTATTCGGAATCCCATGAACTACTTGTGCATTAGGACTCATACATAAGGTATTTGGGAAATCGTACAATCCCAAAAAACCAGGAATTGCACCATGATCTCTAATAAATTCTTCTGCAAGTTTATCTAACTGTAGTGTAGTTACCCCAGGTTTAACTTCAGAGGCTAACATTCCTAATGTCTTAGATACAATTAATGCACTTTCTCGCATTAATTCTATTTCTTCACGTGTTTTAGTAATAATCATATGTAACAATTCCTTGATAAAAGAAGGCAAATTTACAAAGAATAATGCTTGTTCTGTTCAACAGCACCCTCTATTTTGATATTTCACTTTTTTACGCTATTGATTAGAGTATTTTTAAATGGTTTTTAATGTAAATGAAGTAGTTAGGTCTACAAAAAAAATCGAGGTAAATTATCCACTCCAAAAATTGCTCTTGTGTGTGCCTTTTTCTTCCAGCACCTTAATAAATAGATCTGAAGCTCCATTTATACTACGAAAGGAGAATCATTCCAATTAGTAACCGACTGAAAGTAAGCATCAATATGGTTGAGTCCTTCAATAGCATCAAACCCAATTTTTTTATCTATTTGAGCAAGAACATTAAGAGAACATAATTTCATAGCGTCACATCTCTGATCCGTTGTTATGGTATCTCCTAATCTGCCTTAATACAAGTATTCACCATTTTTGATAGGAAATGGAATCACTATATAGGCAATATTTCCTCTTGTATTTACTGATACATAAGACCTTCTCGGAACGGATATTTCAGGTAGTTGGAGTCCAAGTGCACTTAATTTCTCTGTTGGTGTTATCGAATTATTTAATCTTCGTAAGAATGTTTATAAGGTTGTTTAGAAACAATTGCTAATATGTCTTTTTCGAGGGTTTCTCTTGCAAATTCTACATAACGACCTATTTCTTTTCCATCTTTATAAAAGATAAAAGTTGGCACTCGTATAATATCCAACCCTTTTTCAAAACCTTGAGGAGTGTCTTTAGATCTTGTTACCGTTATTAACTCTAGATTTTTATAATTGAAATTAGAAGTGTCCAATATTTTATATAATGTAGGAGTTTCTCTTTTACTGTCACTACACCATGTGCCCATAAAAGCTTGTATCGTAATGTCTTTTAGGTAAGGAGATAGTTTTTCTACAGTTATGTTATCAACAGTATAACTTTTGTAATTCGCATTAAACCAATTCCCATATGGTTCTTGCTCCAACGCTTCTCGATCTTGCTTACCAACTAAAAAATCTGGTTTGGAGCTATTTTTCTTTTCTGTTGAAATTTGCTTTTGGTCACTTTGCGTTAGTTCTGTATTAGGATTTTTGTCATTTGTAGCAGTAGAAGTACTTCCGCAAGAAAAAAGAAAACCGATAATGGCTAAAAAAAATATTTTTTTCATTTTGATCAACAATTATTTGCGCTGCCAATATATAAATTCTAATGCTTGATACAATAATTTGATACTAGTTTAACAAATAATGAAATACCGACGCAGCGTTTTTGTTTTTTCGAGGTTTAATAGATAGAAAACAAAGATAATATTCACGTAAAAAAAGAAAACCATGAAAAAATTATTGATTTGCGCCTTGATTTTTGGCCTAGTAGTGAGTTGTACTAAAAATGATGTTGATGATAATGTTTCTGAACAGAATAATAAAGAAACATTTGAATTGAGTAAAACTGTAAACCTGGCTATGGATGATTTTGGAAAAATTTCTGAACAGGCTTCTTTAGATCTTAAAAACTCCTCTAAAAGTAGCAAAGGAACTTGTTTTTCTATCGAATTATTAATTCCTTACCAGGAGAAACCTATTCCTGGTTTTTCTGAATATAGTCATTACAGTAAATTAATTTTGAATGATGCAGGGGATCAATGTCAATTTGATGATTGGACAGGTAGTTTAGAGTATTATGTAGCCGAAGATTTACCATCTAAATTTAAGGATTCTGCAGTGTTTAAAAATGTACAATATAATAGAGGATATATTTTTGATGGGTATAGAATAGCACAAAAAAATGAAGAACAAAGCACTGATGATATTCCTGTATTTGATGTAAAAATAGATGGAATTATTACAGCTCCTGATGGAGAAACGTATCAGTATACAACGAATAGAAATTTTTCTTTTGAAAATCGTTTTACAGATCAGGAGATTATTACACTAAAAGAATCTTCTTCATTAGAAAATTTAAAAAAACCATTCTTTATAAAAACAAAATCTGTTGATGGATCTCCGATAGTATATAAGACAGCTTGTTTTGAAGGATTAGACTTTTATAAATACCCTGTACAAGGGGCACAAGATTATTCTAGTAATTTTGGAGTTAACTTTACTATTAATTATGGTGATGGAACCTGTGATCGTGAGGTTGTACTTACTTCAATAGAAGGAACGATAACTTTTGATCTGTAGATCAATATATTAAGTTTAAAAAACCAGCTCATGAAACATTTCACGGGCTGGTTTTTTAATATACAAACAATAAATTTTTTTAGTAAAAATACTAATGACCCAGAAGTGTCAGAATATTTTTTAGAGTTGAAAAAGATTATTTATTTAGTTACTGCAAATGTTATATGTCTTTTTAATTTGTACAATTACCTTCTCCTATAATTATAAAAATCTCGCCTTCCTTTTCTATTTTTACATTGAATTTCTTAGTTAATTCATTCAGTACTTTTTCGGTAGTTGCACTGCTAAAAGATCCTGTGTATTTACAATCGAGTAGAGGACTGCGTTTTAATCTGATTTTGGCATCAAAGTTTTCGCCTAAATCATTTATAATTTGATTTACACTAATGTTTTGATAATGTAAAACACCAGTTTTCGAGGCAAATTGATTTGGAGATCTTTTAAGAAGCATAATGCCTTGGTTATCGATACTAAAGCTTTGCCCCGAAACCACATTTTGTTTTGTACCAGTTGCACGATGAATTATTTTTGCAGAACCTTCAATAAGCGTGATATAATCGGCATCTTTTTCTGCAGATATTGCAAAAGAATTTCCGCTAACCTGAACATTACAATAGTTTCCGTGTATCACGAATGGTTTTGATTCATTTTTATGTATTGAAAAGAATAGAGTACCAACAAGATCAACTCTTCTATAGCTTTGTATCGAAGTATTAAAATTGACCTTACTGTTTTTTCTCATTACCATCGTACTCGAATCGGGAAGCTTAATATACTTCGTGCTTTTTGTTGAAGCATATTTTTCTGAAGCAATATAGGAAACCCCAATAAATCCTTTCTCATTACTTTTTTCGTCTGGTTCTACAATGGTAGCGTCTATAGAAAAAGTTTTTGATTTGGAAGTTTTTACAGGTTTATTTTCTGTATTCGATTCTATAGGTTTGACTTTAATGATTTTTGGTTGCTCTTCTATTTGAATTGTTGTTTGAACATTGTTTGGTTCGATAATATCGATATTTTCTTGATGCGATGGTGTGATCACGGTATTTTCAGAAGTAGTGTTATTCATTACATAATACAGAATGAATATAGCGCAAAGTAATATGGCAATAACAGTGATTTCATACCAAGGTATATAATTTCGCTTAACCTTTTTTTTCTGTACTGCATTGTATATGTCATCAAACCTATCCTTCGATGGTATAATCGAATCACTTTTAAACTTTGCTTGTAAAAGCGGTTTTAAAAGGTCTTTATCATCTTTCATTTGTTACTCATTTAGGTTTTAAACGTTAAAACTTTACAACTCCACTAGTCCTCATACGCTCTAATAACTTCTTTCTTGCCCTGGTATAGTTAGATCTTGATGTGCTTTCCTTTATATTAAGCATTTCTCCTATTTCTTTATGAGAATATCCTTCTATGGCATATAGATTTAGAACATAGCGATACTGTTCTGGTAAATCACCAATCAAGATTCTTAGTCTTTCTATTGATATTTCTTTAGATAGATGGTCTTTTTCGGGCTCCTCTAGTTCCTGTATTTCATTTTTATTGATGAAATCTTCATGATCTACATGAATCGTCTTTTTCATTTTATGCCAATGATCAATGGCACAATTCACGACAATTCTTTCAATCCAACTCCTCAACGTTCCTTTATGGCGGTATTTTTGAATACCTTTAAATACTTTGATAAAAGCTTCTTGTACAATGTCTTCTGCGTCAGATTGATTTACACAATAGCGAAGACCCACCGCAATCATTCGCGGAGCAAAAGTATTGTATATTTTTTCCATGGCATCCCGATTACCCTTTTTGCAAGCTTTTACTAGTCTATCTTGTTCTTTTTTATTCATGAATAAGGGTTAGTGCTTAACTCATATAATGTATAACCAAGAATATTGGGTTTCGCTGCGTACTAATTGTACTTTTTTTATCTATTATGTTAAGGTAACAAAAGAATTTTTAAAAATAAAAAGATAGAAAAACACAAGTCGCATAAAATCAATATTTTATGCGACTTGCCTCAAAAAAACGTGAAATTTTTATGGTATTTTTTGAATGTTATTTTAGTAATGAATCTTGTGTCATCGCCTTAGGTTTTTCTATTCCCATAAGATCAAGAATGGTTGGAGCGATATCTCCTAAAACTCCATCTTTTATTTGTATCTGGTCATTATCAATTAAGATAAAAGGAACGGGATTAGTTGTGTGGGCTGTATGTGGTGTACCATCTGGATTAATCATAGTTTCGCAATTACCATGATCGGCAATTAGAATGGTAGAATATTGATTATCCATACCAGTGGTTACTATATCTTTTACACATTGATCTACAGCTTCGCAAGCTTTGATTGCAGCTTCCATTACTCCTGTATGCCCTACCATATCACCATTTGCAAAGTTTAGACACACAAAATCAACATTACCTTTTTGTAGTTCTGGTACCAGAGCATCTCTTAATTCATAAGCACTCATTTCGGGTTTAAGGTCATACGTTGCCACCTTTGGAGAATTTCTTAATATTCTGGATTCTCCTTCAAAAGGTTCTTCTTGCCCTCCAGAAAAAAAGAAGGTAACGTGAGGATATTTTTCTGTTTCTGCAATTCTAATTTGAGTTTTACCAGCTTTAGAAATGATTTCTCCAAGAGTTTCGGTAATGTTATCTTTATTATAAATAACATTAATACCTTCAAAGTTTTCATCATAATTAGTCATTGTAACATAATGTAAAGAAAGCTTGTGCGTATTATACTCGTGCATATCTTTTTGAGAAAGCATTTCGGTTAACTCTCTGCCTCGATCTGTTCTGAAATTAAAGAAAATTACAACATCATCATCATTTATGGTAGCTACCGAAACCCCATTTTCCTGTACTATAATTGGTTTGATAAATTCGTCGGTAATGCCGTTGTTGTAACTATTCTGAATACTGTTGAGAGCATTAGTACTAGATTCTCCAATACCATTTACCAAAAGATCATAGGCCAATTTAACACGTTCCCATCTTTTATCTCTATCCATAGCATAATACCTTCCTACAATAGAGGCTAGTTTACCTGTGGTTTTAGACATATAGTCCTGGATATTTTTGATGTGTGTTTTACCAGATTTTGGATCTACATCACGGCCATCGGTAAATGCATGAAGGAAAACATTTTCTAACTCATAAGAATGGGCTGCATCGACTAATCCTTTAATATGATCGATATGAGAGTGAACTCCACCATCACTTACCAGACCTAGCAAATGAACATTTTTATTTTTTTCTTTAGCATAACGAAAAGCACCCAGAAGAACGGATTCGTCTTTTAAGGTGTTGTTTTTAACTGCCATATTGATTTTGGCCAAATCCTGATATACAATTCTACCCGCCCCAAGGTTCATATGACCAACTTCACTATTTCCCATTTGCCCATCTGGTAAACCTACATGAAGCCCGTCTGTACGTAAAGAAGCATTAGGGTAGTGAGTGTATAAACTATCGATATACGGAGTTTTTGCATGATCAATTGCAGATACTTTAGGATCGGGCGATGTTCCCCATCCATCCAGGATCATCAGGATTACTTTTTTGTTCATAATGTATTCTTAATTAAGGTTTTTGGTTGGTTGTTTTTTGAGCTTAAAATCTCAAAAAATGAAATAAGAAACAAAGTTACAACTTCACCTACAAGCACACAAAAAGCTTGTGTTATTCTTATGTGATTTATACCTTTTTGTAGTATTAACTGACATGTGGTTTTTGTGAAATTATTAACGAATTTGTGTAGGGAAGGTTAAAAGTAAGTTATTCTTAAAATTAAGCTATTTTTTATGAGAATAATGTAATTCATTTGCACCGTCAAAATTTGACATAGCACAAATCAATAATGAACTTATAAAAGATAAAAAAATGAAAAAGCTATCAATTTTAGTAATGTGTATGACAGTTGGTCTGGTTTTAGCAAACGATCCTGTAAAAAACCTTAACGCGTATAAGGTTGCAAAAACAGAAATTATTAATGTATCTCCTTTTTGCATTTCAATCGCTAAAGGCGACTATGAAATGGTGAAAAAAATGGTCGAATTAGGGAGTGAAGTGAATAAGTTTTCAGAAGGTATGACGCCTCTTATGTATGCTGCTCGTTATAATCGATTAGAAATCATTAAGCTTTTGGTTGCTAATGGAGCAAAAATCAATACTAAAAATGCAAAAGGTTATACTGCGATGAAATATGCAGAATTATCTGGAGCCAAAGAAGCTGTAGCGTTGTTATTAGAGCTTAAGAAAAAGTAATTACTCAGAATTAGTTTTTAAACCGATATAAATCCCGTCTATCATTTTTATAATGGCAGGCGGGTTTATTGTATAGAAATGTATCGTTTTTATCAAAAAAAATTGTTACAAGAAAGTTAAAATCCTGTTATTTGGCAAGAGTAGGTGTAACATATTACCGATTCGATGGTCGTACTGTATAATAAGTCAATCAAATAAACTTAAAATCAATTTCATCATGAAAAAAACAGTTTTAGCAACCTTATTGGTTATGTGTATTACTTCTGTAAGTTTAGCTACAGAAACAAATGTGACTACTACTAGTTATAATTACGATCTTACAGCATATAAAACAAGTCCGTTTTGTATGGCAATTGTAAAAGGAGATTTAGAGACTGTAAAAAAATTAATTGAATTCGGCAGTGATGTTAATCAAAAATCCGATGGGATGACCCCACTTATGTATGCTGCACGATATAACCGTGCAGATATTATTAAACTGCTTGTGAAAAATGGAGCAAACATTAAAACTAAAGATAGCAAGGGCTATACAGCAATGAAATTTGCAAAACAATCTAATGCTAAGGATGCAATAGCTCTTTTAGAGAAATTGTCATAGGTGTTAAAACCATTGCCTGTTGATATCAACAAGCAATGGTTTTTTTATTGTACACTGCTATATTCTCGTATCGCTTCTTTGATTTTTTCTATACGATTTTCAGGATCAGGGTGGGAGCTTTGAAATTCGGGAACACGGTTAGGCCCGGCAGCTGCTTTTAGAATTTTCATTACACCAATCATTTCTTCAGGATTATAACCCGAATTGATCATAAACAATACGCCTAACTTATCACTTTCCAACTCATCGCCACGACCATTTTTTAATAAAACATTTTGCCCAATACCATTTACAAGTCCACCAGCATCTGCACCAACTGATGCTCCGGTAGATATCGTTTTCCAGAATTCATGTTCTGCTATTCTTTCTGCAGAATGTCGCCCCAATACGTGACCGATTTCATGGCCTAATACACCTGCAACTTGATCTTCATTTTGCAATTTGGATAATAAAGCATAGGTTATAAATATTTGCCCTCCCGGTAATGCAAAAGCATTAACGGTATTGGGATCGGCTAACAAATGAAATTCATATTTGTAAGGAGTTTGTTTTGCCATACTCGAATTGACTAATTTGTTTCCAATCATATCGATATAGCTTTGTAATTTTTGATCAGGGTATAATCCTCCGTGTTGTTGGGCCATTTCAGGAGCACTTTGTAGTCCAATAGCAATTTCCTGATCACTTGTCATATTAATATTTTGCACTCTATCGGTATATGGGTTTAGCGTTTTATTATTACATTTTTTAAAAAATGCAAAGGCTATAATTGCTAAGCCTATTAATATTCTGATTTTTAAGCCGCCACGTCTCATTATATATTAAATTTTAATATCAAAAAGCTTAAAGTTAATAAATATAAAAGTTGCTTACTAATAAAATGTAAAAACACTTCTTAGTAAGCAACTACTAGAGGTACTGTTTCTTAATTTTAAGAAACAAGATTAGTGCTAACCTTGCATAGTTGAGTTTGCAGAGTTTAGCGGTAAAATATTTGTGTGTAGTAGTATCTGCCACTTTCATCCTTAATTGCGGCAATACCAGTGTGAGTATAATTACCCTCAATATTTTTTCTATGCCCTTCGCTATTAATCCATCCGTCTACAACACTTTGGGCATCAGGATAAAAACTAGCGACATTTTCTGCCATTGCTATGGCATTTTCCTTTTCTCGTAAAGTATCGAATTTAGTATCGAAATTATCATGATTGATATCACCTTTAGAAATCATATATCGCGTATGATCAGCAGCTATTTGCTCGGCAGTTATATTTGTTTCTAAAGACTCTAGTCCTTTAGTTTGCCGATATTCATTTACCAATTTTAGTATTTCGTCTGTAATCGAAACTTCACTTGGAGTTTCTGTAATGGTATTATCATCATCCTTAGAACAAGAAAAGGCAGTACATAAAAGCACAAAAGCACAAAAGCACAAAAGTATTTAATTAAAGAAGTTTTCATTAGTATGGGGTCTTTATTTTAATAAATAACTAAAATAGTATAATTTTAGTATATAGAACTTATTTTGATTTTTTTGATTCAATCGAAAAAGAAGATTTTTTTATGCTGTGCTACATTACTACAGAATAATAAAAGGTATTTTGAATATAAAGAGACATTTTATAGCGAGTATAAAAGTTATACAAGTTCTATGTAACTACAATAATTCGAGGTTAATATCTAATATGTTCTCTGTGATATATTGTGCAATAAAATCTTCTGAGAAAAAGCTACTACCAAGCAGATTCGCCTTTTTTAATTCTTCGACAATATCTAGTTTTTGATATGATTTTAACATAGGAATAGAAAGTGGAGCATACGAATAGTGCCAGGGTTCATATTTAAAACCTTTTCGGTCTGCTTTATCCGTATATACAAGATAGAAACCAAAAGAGTTTGCATGCTTATCCATCCATTCTTTAAACTTGCAAAATGGGCCATCACCTTCAAAATTTTTGGCAAGAAGTAATCCTTTGGGTTGAGGAGCATTACCATCTACAATATCTAAATCGGTACCCCAATGATGTCTTGAGGTACCAGGAATAGTAGAATATTCTATAATCTTTTGTATTGCTTTAATAGGGGGTAACCCTTCTTTTGTAAATTTTTTGTATTTACGTTCCCAGATTCGATTCTGGTGTGCATAATTTCTATAGCTAGAAACAACTTTTATTTTGAATCCACTTTTTAATGCTTCAGTTTTCATTTTAAGAAAAGCTTCATGAGCATCTTTTCGAAGCTTATATCCATCACCAAAAAGTGAAGGATTGCTTTTTCCCATAAGGTCATCTTTAGAGAATTCTAACTGAAACATAGAAAATGATGATAATGAAACCCCAATCATTCCCAGGGCACTAATACCAATAAAATCTCTTCTTACCATAGGGATCTGAGTATCATTATATTATTTTTAGATCATTATTCCAGAATTCCATCTATGATACCGTACTCTAATGATTCTTGGGCATCCATCCAATAGTCACGATTAAAATCCTTTAGTACTTTTTCAACATCTTGTCCGCAGTTATCCGCAAGGATTTGAGCACTAAGTTCTTTGGTCTTAAGAATTTCTGCAGCCTGGATTTCTATGTTAGAAGCTTGCCCTCTGGCACCACCACTTGGTTGATGAATCATCACTTTTGCATGAGGTTGTATAAACCTTCTCCCTTTTTCACCAACACTCAAGAGAATTGATCCCATAGAAGCAGCTAGTCCTGTGCAAATCGTAGAAACCGGACTTTTTAAACTTTTTATAGTATCATACATTGCAAATCCTGATGTAACATATCCTCCAGGACTATTAATATATAATTTGATTTCTTTGTTGCTTATCATATCCAGATACATAAGTCTGTCGATTACGTGTTTAGCCGATTTGTCATCTACCTGCCCCCAAAGAAATACGCTACGTTCCTCTAGAAATTTTTTGTCGATCAGATCTTGTGTTTTTCCTGATTTTGCTTTCATCTTTATATTTTTTGTTCTTTTTAAATTTGTTTGCAGTACTTAAAAAAGATGCTATAAAAAGCCAACAAAACAGTATAAATTACACATGCTTTCTTTTTTAAGAATTCTTTGCATCTCTTTGAGATAAATGTATAATTATTTTTGCAGAAAAGCATCATATGAATTTAGCATTTCACAAAATTTTAAAAGAGGATTTTGATATTGTTTTACCATTACCTTAGAAATTGATGAATAATCAATTTTCTGGTGCTGTTTTAACAAGAAAGGTTTAGTGAAATGTTTGAGCAAAATTATGAATGCTGGGGAGTGGTGTATTTGGATGAAAAACTAATAGGGTTTTTTGGGTTGTGGTTTATGACACGTCATTATTTAGGGAGATCATGCGAACCAGATCATGTGTATATTGATGAAGAGAATAGAGGTAAAGGAATAGGGAAGAAGGTATTTAGTTGGATTTATGAATATGCTAAGAGTAGGGGATGCGAGGCTTCTGAACTAAATAGTTATGTGGTAAATTACCCTTCGCATAAATTCTATCTTAATGAAGGATATGAAATATGGGTACATCATTTTGTGAAAAAGTTATAGAATTTTTAGTGAAAGTGCTTTTGTGTAACTTACAATTATCGGGAACCAATAACTATGAATAAAAAATGCGACTCTTCAAATGTACAGGAGTTATTGTCAATTGTGTTGATGGTAAACAGAGTTGTTAACATTTGAGATATTTAAAATATTATCATCAAGAACTCCTGTGACATCCCCAGGAGTTGTAGTTAAACTTAAAGTTCTTATAATAAGAGTATGATGATTCTCGGTTTATATTTTTTAGTAAAATTTTTTATTTGATAGAAATAAGTGCGATTGTTTATGGCCAAAAGTTATGATTTTTGACAAAATACAATCTTATACATTAATATATAAGTATCCCGAACGATCTTTCTGACCTTCAATTTTTAAGATGTAATAATATGTACCTACGGGTAATTGTTCATCCTGGGCAATTGTAGCCCTACCTTCAGAGTAACCACCCCATGAGTTGTCATATCCTTTTTTACGATACACTTCAACTCCCCATCTGTTATAAATTATTACTTCATTATTTGAAAATTGCTCGATCCCTTGAATGATGAAAGTATCATTAACTCCATCACCATTAGGAGAAACTGCAGTAAATATCTCTAAATCACCATCTAAGATGATATCCGAAGAACCAAAAGTAAGAACAACATAGTTGTCAGGAATCATTAGTTCTGAAGTGATTTCTCCGTTATTTAAATCTCCAGAGGCAGTAAAGTTTCCTAAACTTACCCACTGTTGTAAATTTCTATCCCACCCTACAACTCTAAGATCTTCTAACTCATCAACAAGAGTAGGTATATTACTGTTATCATCCCAGGTAAGGGTTACTCTGGTTTCTACATCTCCATCTAGATCCCAAAATTCAAAAGAGCTTACTCCAAATAATACATTACTGAAATTATCGGTATTAAAGCTAGTAGAGAAAAAGTTAGGAGAATTTGGATTTTCAAAGAAGTATGCACCTCGTGCTGTGTTTACAGCAGCCTGATTTTCGATACGCATAGGGCGTAGTCTAAAATCATCTCCAATAGGGAAAGTAAAATCTAGTACTCCGGTAATAGAAGAATATCCATCTACATATCGATCATCATTTTCGCCTAAATAAGGGGCGTCATTTATATAATCTAAAGAAACACTACGTCTATCTCTGGGAGTTTGCACCCTTCCGTTTATAAATTCTTGAAAATTTGTTACACCAACGGCTACATCCAACAGCAGATCATCTACAACATCAATTTCCATGTTATGAAAAATAGGGCGGTTGTTACCAGATACATTAAGACTACCTGTAGGATTGTAAAACCCTGCAAAACCTAAATTTTGATCAAATGTACCATCGTTAATTAAATCAGTGTGGAAACCAACTTCTCCTTGGTCGTGAATTTGAATATTCCCATAGTTATGAAAAGCTTGTTGGGCTAAAGTAACTTGGGCCAGAAAGCATACGACAATAAAAATTATTCTATCCATAGTTATATTGGGGTAATACTGTTTTTACGGTTTAACAGTAAATATGTTATGGCAAATATATTCTTTTTTAGCAAAGTACACTACTTTTTCACGATAAAATGAAATTATTTATCGATGAAATGCATTTTTAACTCGATTAAAGGTATGGTTTTGCTGAAAAGTTACATATTCGTAAAAAAATAAACATTTTGACAAAGCAAACATAAGAAAATTAATAGATTGATATAGGAATTTTATTGAATTAATATAAATGATATTTTGAAGTGGTTTAAACTTTTTTCAATTTGCTAAAAAAATGTCTTTTTGCGCTCATATTTCACAATTTTTGACTTCCGTAGCCCTGCTATGCAACTAAAAAATTATTTCATCTGAACACAAAACCACTATTTTTCACTTAAATCAAAAAGTTTAAACCACTTCTTTATTACTCATCATAATTTTTTAATGTTTGGTTATAACAGTTGATAATAAATCCGATTTTTTCTTTGGGGTGCCTAAGTTACCAGTTAAAAGTCAACATTTAATTGTTAAAATAATGATATGGGTTTTGTTTATAAGTAATTGAAAAATTAGTTATTTAAGAAGTAAATGTATTAGATTTCAAAATAAATTAATTATAGAGTAAATACCTTTGATTTAATTTATACCATTTGTATTTTGAATTTACTGGTAAAGAAAATTAAGATTTTTTTGTTTCAGTAAAGAAGAAAAATCAAGCATAGCAGGACTACGGTTTATTTTTATTCTGAAACTGAGATAAAAAAAGAACATTTTATTCCAGTAGGTTTAAAGTGCAAATGGTATTATTCTATTTTTATCAATTTTACTAATTAGGTCTTACTCTATATGTAATTCTTCTATTAGTTATCACAGTTTTAGCTCCTATCGGAAAGGTGTTAGAAAACTCAGATGTACTATTTGATAATGTTGCAGTTGCGGTTATCAATGTTCCTACAGGATAGGGTGAAGCTAAAATAATTTCAAAAGAGAAACGATTTGTGGTATCTGCATTTCCATCGGGATCTGAGTATGATGAAGTTCCGGAAGCCTGATCCGAACCACTCCCTTCTATGGCAGAACCGAGATATATTTGTCCTTCACCATAATCTTGGGTTAGTCCTAATTGATTGTCACCAATACTAGCTGTTCCCTGAGAAATATCTGTAACAAAAAATTCTAATGTAGCACCAGGTCTGCTCCAGCCACTTAGTCTTAGCCTATTTCCTGTAATTACAATAGATTCGAAAACAGGAAAATTAAGGCTTCCATTAGGCCCGATATCACTATCATTTGTATCATTTATAGTAACTCCATCACCAACGGGATTACCAGTGGTTGCCTGATCTATATCAATACCCAGAGCTGGGCTAGACGTACCATTGTTGTATATAGAGTTTTGAGAAATTAAATTTCCAGAAGTATTACCTCCGGTTATAACAACACCTGCGCCTCCATTATTTGCAATGATATTTGATGTAATCGAAGAATTATTTCCAAACAAACGTACCCCGCTGTTTTCTATAGATCCAGAACATATTCCTCCATTTTGACCAGAGTTCGTGATTGTATTTTCATCTATCGAAGCACCTCCTGCATAGTTCCAACCATCAATTCCTATTGCTGCCGTATTATTAATTAAATTATACTGAATCAAAACACCTGTACCGCTTAGTAATTCAATACCATCAGCACATGTATTAGTTCCATTAGCGTCAATATCATTGTATTGTACTGTTGTCGAAGTACCTCCGTTTATCGAAATACCATTGCTTTCGTTTTGCGACACGTAATTATTTGTAATTTCGGTAACGGCTGTACCCGAAACCCTTATTCCTCTAGCTAATACAGAACCTACTGTTCCATCAGCATTAACACCAATTAAGTTTTCTGTAATTATTGTAGGGTTAGCTACAGAGCCTGCTGTATTTTGAATACCAACATTTCCAATTGCATAAATGGCCAGATTCCTTATGGTTATGCCATTACCTTGTATTGTAAAAACGTCTCCTGAAGTAGAGCCATCAATTTGGATTTCTGGTTGGTCATAATTTGGTAACGCTGTAGCAGAAACTCCTACATTTGTTCCTCCCGAACCAACAGTTCCTGTATTTGTATCTCCAGAATAAGCAGTTTGGGTTCTACCATCTATAAATGTATCCGAGGCTGTAATTGCAGATAATTGTGTTGACTGAGTTATTGTGAAAATACCTCCAGCAAAATTTATATCCGCAGTTCTGCCTAATGCATCGCTAGTAGGAGGGATCATAAAAATAGATGTGTCTTCTCCTGCAGCGGGATTAAATATACTATTGGCTTCAATATCTAATCCTGCTTCGTCTAAATTATTAGAATTTACAATAAATTGCTCTAATGACCCTTGACCGCTTTCATTAGTATTTACTACTGTATTAAAGTTAAAACCAAAATCCATACCAACAACTCCTTCACTTAATATGGTTATAGAGGATATACTTTGCGCGCCAGTTAGAGTCCCCGCGGCTACATCCTGTTGCGACGGTGCGGCACCACCTATTTCTGTAGTAATATCTGTAAAAGTAGACGCAGTATAATTTCTTCGGTACGTTTGGATAGGATAGCATGTTGTACAAGTAGCTCCTCCACCTCTAGTAGATCTAACCGTACTATTCACAACTCGAAGGCTGTAAGTTCCGTTTTCCATACCACCAATAGTGTATTGCCCATTGGTATCTGTTGTGGTAGACTCTACAAATGTTCCAGTATTGTCATAAAGTTCTACTGTAGCTCCAACTACAGGAACTCCCGATGCAGTCACAAGATTTCTGCCGTTTCCACCTCCATAATTTACATCTTCAAAAACAGTACCAACAATAAGGTTACTAGGAACTTTAAGTAATACAGCATTAGAGATTACAAAATCCTGCCCTACATTTACATTAGTCGTTACTGTAGATTCTCCGGGACCAATGAAACCTGATATGTTATAGGTGTCCAAATCCAACCCAAGTGTAGTTCGATTTACGTTAGGTACAGCAGTATCGTCAAATACTGTAGAATTAAAAGGGTTGTTTACAGTTACACCATTATTATCTCCATCTCCGGATAGTGTAAATGTACCTAAACCTGTAGTTACAGTGAGAGATTCATTATTTGCTAATCCCTGATCACCTTCCCAGGAAAGTATGGTGGTTTTTGATCCGGATGCTCCAATAGCAAAAAAGCCACTTAACGTATAACTATTACTATTAAATTGTTGACCATCAAAACCATTATATAAATTAATACTTACCGCTGGTAAACTAGGTGCCGTATAAAATATCATTAAACTCCAGCCTCCTAATACCACTGTGCCAGAGCAATAAGGCTCTCCATTATCAATAGTAAGATTAGAAAAATCAAATGTGTTTGTAGAAAGATTAGGTATGCCTTGTATTAACGAAGTAACATCACTAGTCATTCCATATAAATTTCCACCATTAAAGCTAGAGCTTCTGATAATATCAGCGTTTACAGTTTGTCCTTCAAAAGTTACTGATTCATCTGGCGAAGCCGAAGAATGTGCCCAGAAAAGGTATGCTTTTTCAATAGTAGCGCCAGCAGGTATAGCAGTAGTTAATGTTGTTCCGGTGGTAGCACCGATAATACTACATTCATTAGCAGTGCTATTTCTAAAGGAATCTCCGGTAACAGCATAGTCATAATACCCATTAAATTCATCAAAAAGTGTTAAAGGTACATTTGCCTGTATGGGAATATCTCCGGGATCATCAATAATTGTTGCTATAGCATTATTTAGAACTACAGAAGGATTACTAGAATTAGATAATATTAAATTGAATGTCTCATTAGGTTCAGCATAAGAATTATCGATAATAGGAACAACTACATTAATAATTTCTCCTACTATACCAGAGAAATTAACAGTAGATGAACTAGTAGTATAATCTAATCCAGCAGTAGCAGTATTATCAGTAGTAGTATAATCTATCGAAAATGGGGTTGTACCTGACCCTATATGAGTAAGTTGAAAAGTTGCTGTTCCAGCATTTTCATTAACCGAAATATCATTAACACTTATTTCTGCAGGAGGCGGAGAAACATTAAAGGTAATGGTAGTGTTTGCTCCAAAATTACCAGGAAAATTCTGTAATATTTCGACCCCATCAACATATACTCTTACATACGAAGGTCCTCCTCCATAATCAGCCCATCCGTCGCCATAAGCATCTGTTATGAATAATGTGTATCCATTACCATAGGGAACATTAAAGGTTGCGGGGCTTGCAATATTATCAAATATATTATTGGCATCTGTAAAAACACCGCATGTTGGATCACAAATAGTACCTAGGTTTACATTTGTCGGGCTTCTAAAGGTAATGACATTTTCTTCAGAGTAATTATTCCAATCCACTTCAATCTGAACAGTTGCTTGTGCAATAGCATCTCTACTTATCATAAAAACAAGTAGAGATAAGATAAATGAAAATTGTTTACTATAACTCATTTGCTTTTTTATATTATTTTACAACAAATACTACATTGATTAGCGAATTGTAATCAGCTGGGGTCGCTATAATATCATAAGTCATCACTCCATTGGCATTAATACTTATATTGTTGAATACTGTAGTATCTGCAAAAGTCACATAATAATAAAGCTCTGCTCTATTGTATATTGGTATCGTAGCAGGTGCTCCTGCACTTGATGCAGTAGGGGTACCAAATTGTGCTATGTATTCACTATATAAATCTACGGTTCTACCTGTCCCTGTAGTTGATGCATCAATTGCTATTGATGGTGGATAAAAAATTCTTGCTGCTTTAGAAGTGATAGGAGCAATTGCTTGTATCACTTCCTGAACAGTTGTTTCGTTGGTAATAGTTGCCGATCCACTTTCATCAACATCAATAGGGGTTGCCAGATTTACTTCAGAATCTAATTGATCATCAGTACTTCTTTGCCATCCTGTACTAGTATATCGATAAATTTCCTGATCATCTAAATTAAAAACCATAGAACCTATACTAGGGCCAATAATTGCATTTATTTCAGCCATATTAGTTGCTGCTGGTAATCCCATTAATGCAGCTGCATCACCTGTGCCAATCTGCGAATATATATTAGCAGACAGAATACACGACAAAGCTATTAGGTGTAGTTTTTTCATTTTTGATAGTATTATTCTTTTCCTTATCTTAATTTTTTTAGATATATCTAATAGTGGTTTCATTAAAAGATGAGTAAATGATTGAGTTAAAAATCAAGTACAGTAAACATGAATTCTAAATCAATATCATCTTTTTGATTGGCCCCGTTATCACTATCTCCAATATTAACTTTAAAACCAGCCGTGGTTTGATCGTAATATGTGATACCAGGATCATCATAGTCAGCTCCTGTATTGCCAGGGCAATCACCTCCACAATCTATAGTGGCTAATTGAATAATATAATTAGCATCAGGCATTGCAGTTGTAAATGTTATTTGATAATCACCTTCGTTTATTCTAGAAACCGTTGCATTTAGTATTTTTATCGCTGTTCCGGTGCCAGCAACTTTCCCCATTGCTTTTACAGGGCTGATGAAGAATGCTCCACCATCAGTTCCTACTGTTATCTGATTATTGGTATCTGTACTTACAACACTTAGGTTAATTGTATTTCCACCACTTATAGAGATATTACCCGGGGTTCCATCAGTAGAAAGTGTTTGATCATCTGTTGCAGGATCACCTTGTGGTCCAGTAGCACCTGTTGTTCCTTGTGCTCCAGTAGCACCAGTCGGTCCTTGTGCACCTGTTGCTCCAGTAGCACCAGTTGGTCCTTGTGCTCCGGTTGCTCCAGTGGCACCTGTTGTTCCTTGCGCTCCAGTTGCTCCAGTAGCACCAGTCAGTCCTTGTGCTCCGGTTGCTCCAGTAGCACCTGTTGTTCCTTGTGCTCCAGTTGCTCCAGTAGCACCAGTCGGTCCTTGTGCCCCGGTTGCTCCAGTAGCACCAGTTGGTCCTTGTGCTCCGGTTGCTCCAGTGGCACCAGTCGGTCCTTGTGCACCTGTTGCTCCAGTAGCACCTGTTGGCCCTTGTGCACCTGTTGCTCCAGTAGCACCTGTTGGCCCTTGTGCACCTGTTGCTCCAGTAGCACCAGTCGGTCCTTGTGCTCCGGTTGCTCCAGTGGCACCTGTTGTTCCTTGCGCTCCAGTTGCTCCAGTAGCACCAGTCGGTCCTTGTGCTCCGGTTGCTCCAGTAGCACCAGTTGGTCCTTGTGCTCCGGTTGCTCCAGTA
>JAUIBW010000004.1 GCA_030427585.1 Bacteroidia bacterium | reverse complement strand
TGAATATTTGGAGCACCACAGACGAGAAGAAAATGATAATTCCAATTTCATATTGGAATAGGCTTGGGGACTTTAGTCCCTAGTAAAATCAAACCCCTGCACTTTAAGTGCAGGGTGATTTAGTTAAATACAGAAATTAAAATCTCTAAGATGGTGATTGCTGCATCACTTATTTTTGTTCCAGGTCCAAATATGGCAACCGCTCCCGCTTCAAAGAGAGCATCATAGTCATCGGGTGGAATTACACCACCAACAATAACCATTATATCTTCTCTTCCGTATTTTTTGAGCTCTTCTACTATTTGAGGAACCAGAGTTTTGTGCCCTCCTGCCAGTGAAGATACCCCTACAATATGTACATCATTTTCTACAGCTTGTTTTGCCGCTTCAAACGGAGTTTGAAATAGTGGTCCAATATCTACATCAAAGCCTACATCGGCATAACTGGTGGCAACAACTTTTGCACCACGATCATGGCCATCTTGCCCCATTTTGGCAATCATAATTCTTGGTCTACGACCTTCTAATTTGGCATATTGATTTGCTAATTCTCTCGCTTTATTAAAAGAAGCATCATCTTTTATTTCTTTTGCATACACTCCTGTAAATGATTTGATTTCTGCTTTATATCTTCCAAATTCTTTTTCTAAGGCATCACTAATTTCTCCTAAAGTCGCCCTTAGTCTTGCAGCTTCTACTGCTAAAGCTAACAAATTTTGATGTTCATTAGTTGCTGCTATAGTTAAATTTTTCAATGCATTTTGTACAGCCTGCTCATCTCTCGAAGCTTTTACTTTATTAAGCCCTTCTATTTGCTGGGCTCTTACAGCTTGATTATCTACTTTTAAAGTACTAATAGCCTCTTCTTCTTCCAATCTAAATTTATTAACTCCTATGATTACATCTTGTTCGCTGTCGATTCTGGCTTGTTTACGTGCGGCAGCTTCTTCTATTCTCATTTTAGGAATCCCCGCTTCAATAGCCTTGGTCATTCCTCCCAGTTCTTCTACTTCTTCGATAAGTTTCCATGCCTTTTCAGCAATATCACTGGTTAGGGATTCTACATAATAACTTCCTGCCCATGGATCAACCGTGCGGGTAATTTGAGTTTCTTCTTGTAGATATATTTGTGTATTTCTGGCGATTCTTGCAGAAAAGTCTGTGGGCAATGCAATGGCTTCATCAAGAGCATTGGTATGTAAGCTTTGTGTTCCTCCAAAAGCAGCAGCACTAGCTTCTATACATGTACGAGCTACATTATTAAATGGATCTTGTGCAGTAAGACTCCATCCACTGGTTTGGCAATGAGTACGAAGCATCAAAGATTTCGGGTTTTTGGGATTAAATTGCTGGATTAGTTTGGCCCATAGCATTCGTGCAGCACGCATTTTAGCAATTTCCATAAAATGATTCATACCAATTGCCCAAAAGAAAGAAAGACGCGGTGCAAATGAATCGATATCCATACCTGCTTCAATTCCCTTTCTAATATACTCTAATCCATCGGCTAATGTGTAGGCTAATTCGATATCACAGGTAGCACCTGCTTCCTGCATGTGGTATCCAGAGATACTTATAGGATTAAATTTTGGCATATTCTTAGAGCAATATTTAAAAATATCACCAATGATTCGCATAGATGGAGTAGGAGGGTATACATAAGTATTACGCACCATAAACTCTTTTAAGATATCATTTTGGATGGTTCCAGATAGTAAATTTTTATCAACACCTTGTTCTTCTGCAGCTACAATATAAAATGCCATAATAGGCAAAACAGCTCCATTCATAGTCATAGAAACAGACATTTTATCAAGTGGAATCTGATCAAATAGAACTTTCATATCTTCTACCGTGTCGATCGCTACTCCTGCCATACCTACATCCCCAAAAACACGTTCATGATCACTGTCATATCCACGATGTGTAGCCAGATCAAAAGCTACAGATAGTCCTTTTTGCCCTGCGGCAAGGTTTCTGCGATAAAAAGCATTACTTTCTTCTGCTGTAGAAAACCCTGCATACTGTCGTATTGTCCAAGGCCTACGAACATACATTGTTGAATATGGCCCTCGTAAATAGGGAGGAATCCCGGCAGAATAATCGAGATGATCTAGATCCTTAATATCTTCTTTTTCATAAAAAGATTTTATATCAACTCCTTCTGAAGTAGTAAATGTAGAAATCTGTTGCTGTCTATTTGGGATAGCTTCTTTTGGTAATTGGATATGTTGTATGTCTTTTCTATTCATTACTCAAAGCCTCATTTTTTAAAATGATAAATTAACAAGGCCATAAAATTAAGGTTTTAAAAACGATTTTTATTAAAAAAATGGATTCAAACTTAAGTTTTTAGAGAATAGTGAAAAAGTTACTTAAATGCCTTTTCGATAACCATTAAGATAGAGTAGTATACATCAAAGGCTATAAAGTTTTTTATTTCTACTGCACAAAACTCTTTATCAGGAATGTAATAAATTCTTTGTGAGATTAGCGATGTGCTAACATTACCATCTTCCTCGAGAGTAGAGATAATATCTTTAAAATCATCACTATCACTTGTATTTTTAAGACATTGAATAAATCCACCTCTATAATTAAAAATTAAAATTTCCTCTCCGTTTTTTTTATTCGTAGCAGGTGTGGATTTTTTTACAGCTTCATGATTCTCGTATTCGCTTAATTTGATCCAAAGAGAGGTTTTATTATTAGCAATCTTTTTAAATTCTCGAGCGAGCTTAATAGAGTTTTCGGAGGGAAGTTTTCTTAAGTCAAGAGATAAACTAGCAACCTCGGCTAAGAAGGTTCGGTACGTTTTTATAGAATCTGTACCAAATTTATAATGAGCAAATAGGTCATTCTCAAAAGAATCATATGCTTTTTTTATAATACCGGTTTCATCTACGCTAAGGCAGTCATAACCAGATTGAGAATAAGTCACCTTTATGCATACCAATAAAGTTATGACCATAATTCTAGATCTAATCTTAAGGGGCATTAATTTAGATTTAGTAATGTTAATGTATAGACTAAATTTTATAATTTGGTTGGGAAGTTAACAATAACTTGGCAAATATTAACGTTTTATTGTGTTTTTTTTCTTGAATCAGAAATTATGACCACTATCTTTTATAAAATTAGTGATGTTGTAAAATAGAGTTTGCAGCCTTAAAAAGATGCTGTGTTTTTCTATTTACCTAAATGCTTTTTCTATTACTATCAAAATAGAATAATAGATATCAAAAGCGATGAAACTTTTTACTTCACGGGTGTTAAATTCTTATTCTGGTAAGTCGTGTAATCTCTGTGCTATTAAGGAAGGGCTTACATTTCCGTCAAGTTCTAAAGTGTTTACAATATCCTTAAACCCTTCGCTATCGCTATTGTTTTTTAGGCATTGAATAAACCCACCACGATAGTTGAATGTCAAAACTTCTTCTTTTTGCTGAGTTTTTGGATCATAAGTGCTTTTTGAAGAGACCATTTCTTCATCATATTGACTTAGTAAAACCCAAAGAGAATTTCTATCAGTAGCTTTTTTCTTGTATATGCGTGCCAGTTGTATAGAGTTTTTAGAAGGAAGTTCCCTTAGGTTTATAGATAGGCTATATACTTCATTAAGAAATGTTTGATACGTTTTTAGGGTATCGTTGTTAAATTTGTAATGATGGAATAAATCTTTTTCAAAAAAATCAAAAGGTTGTTTTAGTGATCCTTGATTGTCAATATTAAGGCAGTCAAAATTTTCTTCGATGGTTTGTATTAGCTGTAGTACATATAAATAGAACTAAAAAAATAATACAACCAGATATTTAATCTTTAGGGGTATGAGATTAATATTTAGTTATAATAAGTATTTATTACTTGTAAAGCGCAAAAAAATAATGACTTATGCTATGGTTTTATGGTTTTTCTTTCTATTTCTAGAGATAACCTTTTTGTTATTATTGGAGGTAAAAGTGTTTTTCGAACTCTTTTTTCTGGAAATACCGTTTTCTGAAATTCAGGAATATGTTCTTCGGGGTTTTGATATTTATTGGTTCCTGTCAATATAATTTTTTGATTATCGAATAATTCTTGCTCTTTTTCGGCGCTTTCTTTTATTTTTTTCTGAATAACTCCAGATTTTAATTGCTTCAAGAAACCACCGCTTTCTTCTATATTTTTAAATAATGATAATGCTTTATCTGCCATTTGTTTTGTTAAGCTCTCAATATAATAAGATCCCGCAGCAGGGTTAGCAACCAGATCAAAATAGCTTTCGTTTTTTAAAATCAAAAGTTGATTTAACGAAATTCTAGTTCCAAAATCATTTTCAAGATGATAAATATCATCATAAGGTAGATTTTGAATGGTATCTGCACCACCTAATATTGCACTCATGCATTCTGTAGTAGTACGTAGCATATTTACATTATAATCCAGAATAGTCTTGTTTCTGTATGATGGATATGCCAAAACATGACAATCTGTTATAGCATTATATGTTGGTGCCAATGTGCTCCATAATATTCTAAGTGCTCTTAGTTTAGCAATTTCAAAAAAGTAATTACCACCTACTGCAACTTTAAAGACTACAAGTGCTTTTTCTAAACATGTACTTGATGCGTTTTCAAAATGATTTAAATATTCATTGGCATGAGCTAATCCATACGCTAATTGTTGTACCATTGTAGCCCCGGCATTTTGATACAATCCTATATCAATACTAATACTATTTTTAAGATAATCATTTTTAGTAATTTGTTCAAATGTATGATGATCCTCTTGTAGCGTTTTGTACCAGTTTCCGGTACTCGCCAGATTATTAATAATATCGGTTAAAATATAGATACTGAGATTAACTTCTTTGGCAACATGATTTAGCTGCAGAATATAAGAAGGAGAAAGAAATTTGGTTTCTATAAAAACAGAAGTAGCATTAGTAATATGTTGTAAAAGGCTTTTGGGATCAATATCTTCTTGTAAGATTATAAAATGAATACTTTCGGCACCTTTTTTAATAGCTTCAAGTGCTTTTTGATTACCAATAATTGCTGTACTAGCTACTATTTTCACACAATTTTTCCAGGTAGAAGGATGCGATACAGAACTGTTTTCTATACTATCTTCTTGGTTGTAAAAAGGCTTTATATCAATACCTTCTAAAGATTTATAAATCAATGCTTCATTATAATCTGCACCTTTGAGATCAAATTGAATTTTTTGTTTCCATTGTTTTGTAGAAACTGTTTCAAAACCATCGAATAGGGATTTAGTCATCTTTTTTGTTTTTAGGTACACTATCTTCATACTCAATAATGTATATTTCTTCATTATCTCGCTTCATAAAATATTCTTCTCTAGCGAATTTTTCAAGCTCGCTACTGTCTTTTAATACCTTAATATCTTTCTGATCTTTTACAATCTCCTTCATATAGTATTCTTTATTATCTTCAAGCTCCTGGATTTCTTCATCTAGCTCTCTATGAATCAACCAGGAATTAGTGTCAAAAAACAACATCCAAACTATAAATAACAGAATAATGAGTACATATTTATTTAAAAATACGGCAAATATCGGGATCAACGCCGGTTTATTTTTTAGTTTTTGAAAATATTGTTTTAGCTTCAATCTAATTGAGAATAATATTTGTGGTAAAGGTACAAAAGTTAATTCAAGCGTTCTTTGATAATGGTACGTACAATATCAATAGCTACATTATTATAGTTGTTGTTGGGTATAATAAGATCCGCAAATTCTTTAGTTGGATCAATGAATTGTTGATGCATAGGTTTTAAAGTGTTTTGGTATCGATCCAAAACTTCATCCATATCACGTCCACGCTCTGCGATATCTCTTTTTAATCTACGTATTAAGCGTTCATCACTATCGGTTTGTACATATATTTTGATATCAAACATCTCCCGTATTTTAGGGTTAGTAAGGATCAAAATTCCTTCAACAATGATTACTTTACTTGGTGCTGTACTAACAGTTTCACTGGTTCGATTATGCTCTACAAAAGAGTATACGGGTTGTGCTATTGTTTCTCCTTTTCTAAGTGCGGTAAGATGTTGACCTAATAGCTCAAAATCTATAGATTGCGGATGATCAAAATTTATTTTAACTCGTTCTTCATAAGTAAGATGACCTGTATCCTTATAGTATGAATCTTGCGATATGACACATACTTCGTTCTCTGGTAGTTCATTTACAATTTGATTCACTACCGTAGTTTTACCACACCCTGTTCCTCCGGCGATACCGATAATTAGCATTTCTGATTTTTTTGACAAATTTAAAGATTGTTTTTGAGTAATTACATATCAAAACTTTTATAGTCGTAAAAGTTATACTATACCTTTTTTCAGATTATAGAAATATACAAGAGATTTTTACCAAGGATGATATAATACTCCAGATGAAGAATCTTTCCGTGCTCCGGTAACAGATTGCAGGCAATTTACTTCATTTCTCTCTCTAAGTACCCCCATAAATGCAAAGATCAATGCTTCTTTAAAATTAATGATTTCTTCTGAGGGAATTACAACAGTTACAAAACCATCTAATTTTTGTTGCAATAGTTCGATAAGAAAATCATTTTTTGCACCACCACCCGTTACCAGTATAGTACTGTTTTTATGTTTAGTTTTTTTGACTACATCTGCTATTTGAGTTGTAATATGATGAACCGCGGTATGTAAAAGATTTTCTGCAGAATCCTGATTATGAACAATAATAGGAATCATTTCTTCGGAAAACCATTCGTATCCCAAAGATTTTGGAAACGGAAGCGTATAATACGACAGATTATTTAAGGTATCTAGTAAAGTGGGATTTAAAGTACCGGTTTTTGCTATTTCTCCACCTTTATCATATGTTTTATCTATAGTCGAACAGATAAAATTAAGCAACATATTGGCCGGCGAAATATCATAAGCAATTCTTTTTGTTTCGCTATTAAAAGAGATATTACTAATCCCACCAAGATTAAGACAAAAATCATATTGATTAAATAACAATTGATCCCCTATAGGAACCAGGGGAGCTCCTTGGCCACCCAGAGCAACGTCATTAGTTCTAAAATCACAGATCACTTTTTGCCCACATGCATTCGCAAGATGTTGTCCAGATCCTATTTGATATGTTAATCCAATCTCGGGTTGATGAAAAACAGTGTGACCATGGCTGGCAACAAAATCTACATGAATATTATTTGTAGTTATAAATTTTTTGACCTGATGGCCAAGCCAACTTCCATATTCGTTATGAAAAGCTAATAAAGCTGCTGGTTCGAGATGTACGGTGTTTTTTAATTGTTCTTTAAAGGTAACATCATAATCAATGCTTTCTGTATTAGTAATAGAGAATGCCCAGATATCATTTTTCTTTTTAAATGTACAACAGGCAATATCCAATCCGTCTAGAGAGGTTCCAGACATTAAGCCGATCACAGTGTATTCATTTTTAATCGAATTCATATCTTTTTATATTGAAAGTTGTACAGGCGATAGACCAACAGCTTTAAATTGCCCAAGAAAGTGTTTGGCAGCAGTTTCCTGAAAAGTTTTAAAATCCTGATATACAAGTACTATATTATTTATGTTCTTAGTTTGTAATATTCTTAAAACATATGGGTTACCAAATAAATATAAAGTTACATTTTTTGACTTACTTAACTCTTCTATAGTTTGTTGTGTTTCTGGATCAATACCAAACTCATGCATTGGTTTTATTGAAGGGGGAAATAACGCTATAAGAATGTTATTACCAGAAACGGTAGAAGAAAAAGATGGGGTGTATCTCATTTTGGTAAACCGTTTTGATTGATTAATTTCTTCAAAAAAAGTACAATCTTCATTATTTCCTATAACTACAGCTTCAAAATCTTGGGTATTAAATTTTTCAAAACTTTCCTTATCCGATTTATAGTGGGTAAGAGATACTTTGGCAATGCTATCATTTAATGAAGCTGCTTTTTCAGAATCAAAAGTAGGATTCGGCATATCTTTTTTAAACACATCTTTTTTCAGTTTTTGAATTCTCATAAAGCTTTCTTCAATTTGCTTGTCGGTTGCATTTTTTTCTATGGTACGAATACCTTCTGCTACATGTTCTGCAAAACATAGAATATCATTACCGGCGTCAAATGCTTTCCACTCTAACATTCCTTTTTCGGGATATAATTTAGAAACACTATGCATATTAAGGGCGTCGGAAATAACAGCACCTTCGAAACCTAATTCGTTTCTTAAAACTCCTTTAATGATATCTTTTGATAACGTAGCCGATACATCTTTTCCGTTAGTTAAAGAAGGTACAGCCAAATGTCCGATCAGGATACTATCAACTCCCGATGCTATTGCTTTTATAAATGGATACAGTTCTTCATCATATAATTCTTGCCGTGATTTGGTGATTACGGGAAGTCCAAGATGCGAATCTACAGCAGTATCCCCATGTCCCGGAAAATGTTTAAAACAGCCTAAGATCCCCGATGCTTTAAGTCCTTTGTATAATGCTAGAGATTTAAGAGTTACCTGTTCTTTTTTTTCGCCAAAAGAGCGATAACCAATTACAGGGTTGTTAGGGTTGACATTAATATCGGCCACCGGAGCTAAATTAAGATGAATTCCTATACTTTTAAGATCATTTCCTATCTGTTTTCCTACTTCGGTAATCAAATTTGATTGATCCTCAGGTATGGCTCCTAATGTTATGGCATAAGGATATTGTGGAGTATTCTCTACCCGCATTGCCAAACCCCATTCTGCATCAATACTAATGAGTAGTGGAGTAGGGGCTATGTTTTGATAATGCGTGATAAGCTCTGCGAGTCGTTTAGCACTGTTTTCATTTCGAATAACTTTTTTCTTGCCTTCAAAGTTAGTAGCTGCACTGGCTCTGCTATGAAAAAAGGTAAGTCCTCCTACTTTGTACTCCAGAATTAATTTTTCAACTTTTTTTATTTCCCGATCTGTGTCATTAATAAATGCGGCAGGAAAGAAAAACTGGCCAATTTTTTCAGTTTTAGAAAGGTTGGATAGATTCATTATTCGCATTAATTTAATTTTTGTCTTTTTTTCCGTAGGTAGCAGGATATTGGATGTATCGTGTAAGGATAATACCAGGAATTGCTGCAACGGCAACCCAAATAAAGAACCCGGTATATCCAAGAATCTCCTGAATGAAACCACTAATCATACCTGGCAGCATCATACCCAATGCCATAAATCCTGTTGCGATTGCATAATGAGAAGTCTTAGAAACACCTTCTGCTACATAAATCAAAAACATAAGATAGGCCGCGAACCCAAATCCATATCCGAATTGCTCTATAATAACAACCAATGTTGCGAATACCACAGAAGATGGTTGCCAGAAAGCTAGTAAAACATACAATATATTGGGTAGATTTAAAGCTAATATCATAGGAAGCATCCATTTTTTTAGTCCATATATAGAAATGGCAATACCTCCTAAAATTCCTCCTATAGTTAAGGCGATAATCCCAAATGTACCATAAATAGTTCCTACTTCGGTAGTAGATAGTGCTAATCCGCCAGCTTCATTTTGATCTAGTAAAAAGGGAGAAGCCATTTTGACCAATTGAGACTCTCCTAATCTATAAAGAAGAATAAAAGCGAGAACAATACCGATTTGTTTTTTTTGAAAGAAGGTTTTAAAAATATCGAAGAAACGTATTGGTTTTTCTTTAGAAGCTTCGGCTTCATTTTCTACTTTTGGGGTTGCAAAAAGATTTATTACTGTTAATATAATCATGAAAATAGCAGTAATAATCATGGTATAGGACCATGCTTTTTGATTATTACCATAATGCTCCTCTAAAAAACCAGCAAGTACTACAATTAGTCCCTGGCCGGTAACCATAGCCAAGCGATAAAATGTACTGCGTACTCCTAGGAAAAAAGATTGTTTTTTTTGTGAAAGGCTAATAAGGTAATACCCATCAGAGGCAATATCGTTTGTAGCAGATGCAAATGCAGCGATCCAGAAACATGAGAGACTAAGGATAAAGAAATTATTGGTAGGAATCGTTAATCCTACTCCCAAAAATGCTATAGCAAGAAGGAGTTGCATGCCTAAAAACCAATTGCGTTTTGTACCTTTAATATCTACAAATGGGCTCCATAGTGGTTTTATAACCCAAGGGAGGTAAAGCCAACTGGTATACAGGCCAATATCGGCATTACTAATCCCTAGTTTTTTGTACATGATTACAGAAAATGTAATGATAATTACATATGGTAATCCTTCTGTAAAATATAATGAAGGCACCCAAGCCCAGGCATTTTTGTCTTTGTTAGATTCTATCATGAATTGTTATTAAGGAGAGTAAGATACTTATAAATTATTGGTAATACCCTGATTTATATTTTATCGATATAATCTAACTCCAGAGCGTCTATATTTATTTCTGGTAGTGATTTTTTATAAAAAAAATCAATGATTTGATCTACAAGATACGAATTGATTTTTTCAATCTTCTTTTCTTCAATCATCGTAAAGACATTCATAGCTTCGGCTTTTTTAAACTCTTTGATCAAATCATCTGGATTTTTAACAGCGTCCATACCGATATATTTTTCCATCTTTTTCTTCATCCACCTGTGGCTTACTAGTTTTATTTGACTATCGTAAACATCCTTTTTTAAGAGATCTATTCGTTCTATATTATTTTTTGCTTCATTCTGAGTACGATTGAGTTGTATTTTGGCTTGTGTAAACTGCCTTTCGAATTTAAAATCAAGACGACGCATATCATGTTTCAGGTGTTGAATCACCTCATAAAGTGCATTGTCATATATTGTTAAGAAATCTTCATAGGCATATAATGCATCAAGAAATACAATTGCATCTTTTCTATATAATCTAGGTATGGGTTGACCTTTTACTTTTTTAAACAACTTTGTAAGTTCTGCTTGCTTTTCTTCTGGGATATTTATAAACCATGAATTATTCTTTAACGCTCTTAGTTTTGTAGTTATCTCATATCTGGTACCTTTATATAACTCTGATTTATAACTAAATCTATACGTATTGGGATTTGCATCTCTTTTTTGTTGAGCACTACTATGATACATGATTAGAAATACAGAAATAAATGCTAAGAATTTCATATGTCATGTTTGATTAGTTAGTTATTTTTATTAACGTGATACATAACCTGATTGTTATATCATGCTAAATGAATTCTTAATTGCCAGTATAAACTTTGAAGAAATATTATTTTTTAATCCCAGAAACTTCTTTTGTAGTGACCATTTTTTTCTGGGTATTTCCCCAACTATTCATGATATAATTCATTACATCAGCAATTTCTTCGTCTTCGAGACCTAATGAGGTCATTACACTATTATAAGTCTTTCCATTAACTTTGATAGGACCATTTAACCCATACTTGATAGAATAGATGCTTTCTTTTCGCTTATTGATCAACCAATCTGATCCTGCCAATGGCGGAAATACATTAGGAGACCCCTTTCCGTCTGGAAGATGGCATTGCATACAAAAATCAGTATAAATTTCGTTTCCGCGAGCTATGCTTTCTGATAATTTTGTATCCTGAATTTTTGATATAGAATAGAGCGCATATTCGGTATCTGATTTTTCTTGTTGTGCAATAAGTGAAATGCTTATGATTAATATGGTAATCTCTATAATGAAGAAACGTTTTAAATATTTTCTCATGCGTTTACAGATTTCTAATTTAATTAGGAATTATTTTCACAATACCTTTATTTTCTACTGCTACATAGATAAAGCCATCAGGTCCCTGTCTTACATTGCGCACACGCCCTATACCCTCTAATAATTTTTTTCGCCCTGTAACCTTATCCTCTATTAATTCTACCAATTCAAGATATTGAAATACTAGTGAACCTACTAGTAAGTTATTTTTCCATTGGGGATAGATATCACTGGTTATAAAATCCATTCCGCTGGGAGCTATAGAAGGCACCCAATAGTATAAAGGTTGTTCCATTCCTTCCTTTTTAGTGATGTCTGTAATAGATGTACCACTATAATTAATACCGTAAGTGATTACAGGCCACCCATAGTTTGCGCCTTTTATGATTGGATTAATTTCATCACCACCCTTAGGGCCATGTTCATGAACCCAGATTGTACCATTAGGATGTATTGCCATTCCTTGCGGATTACGATGACCATAAGAAAAGATAGCTTTTTTTGCTCCATTTTTGGTAACAAACGGATTGTCTTTAGGAATTGAACCATCATCATTAAGACGATATATTTTTCCGCCATCTCGAGTAATATCCTGGGGGTTTACATCTCTATTACCACGATCTCCTATAGAAAAGTAAAGGTATCCTTTGTTGTCAAATTCTATTCGCGATCCAAAATGATGTCCTTTTGTAGTGTTTGGCGTTCCTTTATATAGTTTTTCTATATTGGTTAATTGATTGTTATTTAGTTTGGCTCTAATCAAAGCGGTATTACCACCTTTTTCTGCACCTTCTTTAGAAGAATAAGTGATGTATAGCCATCCATTTTCTTTATATTTAGGATGTAGTTCTATATCTAGCAATCCACCCTGGTTGCGGTTATATACTTCTGGTACATTGCCAATAGAGACCTTATTACCATTCTTAAAATGGATTAATTCTCCACTTTTTTCTGTAATAAGCATACTACCATCGGGTAACCAGACCATCCCCCATGGGATTTGTAAATCAGGAACAACAATTTCTGTAGTATAGTTTTTTGGATCACCTTCTAAAGTAATATCATTTTCTTTTTGTTGCTGTGCGCAAGCTGAACATACAATTGTGAGAGAAATTAAAAATGATGAGAATTTCATAGCTCTTTTGTTAATTTCTGAAAAATACAAAGAAATATTATTTATAATCTATAATTTATGTTAATCCCTCCATATACATTAAATGGTAAACCGGGATAGAAATATCTTGGGGCATTGTCCCCGAATCCTCGGGCATTGATTTGTAATTGAGAAGCATACTTTGTGTCTAAAATATTGTTTGCCCCAAAAAATAAGTCGTATGAAAAGTGAGATCCAATACTATTTTTATATCCTATTTTGCCATGTAGCAATTCATAGTTTTTACTAAAAGATGTATTTGCATCATTTGCAGGTATCTTACCTACAGTCTGAAAATTAAAATTACCGTAGAATCCTTTTTGAGCTATAAATTCGATCCCAGAATTGGTAACCTCAGAAGGGACACCGGTAAGATCGTTATTCGAAAAATCATTATCCAAATCTATAAATTCATCAAATTTATGATCATATATTGATGCATTGAAAAAGAATTTTAATACTCCGGAGTTTATTTTTATCATATCGAAATTCAATTCTAATTCGGCACCAATATGTGTAGTTTTTCCGGCATTAATTGCAAAGAAATTATCGTCGATGGTTCTTCTTGAAACCAAGAGATCTTTCACTCTAAATTGATATAGTGATACAGAACCATATAGCCTATCATGTAATATACTGTATCGGGTACCGATTTCGTAATTCCACCCTATTTCAGGTTTTATATCAGGATTAAAAAGCCCATCGGGTAATAGCGTTTCTGAAGTAGTGGGCGTAGAGAAACCATGGGAAATGTTTCCGTAAAACGTAAATTGAGAATTTAGAGTATAGTTTATTCCTATTTTGGGAGAGAGTATGGGGTCATAATCAAATTTACCAGAGCTATCCTCTCCATCAGATAAGAATTGATCATCGATATCAAAAAAAGTCTGATTAAGATTCGTACCCAAGTTTACTCTAAATTTTTTACTAATCTTATAATTTGCTTCAGCAAAAATGTTGTAATAGTATCGTTTTTCATCGAGATCAGAAAGTTGATTACCTAGCACACTACCAGTACCAGGAGAAAAATCCCGGTATAGGTTTTCAAAAGTCTTACCGGTATAATAATCCAGGAATAATTCTCCGCCTACTGTCCAGTTTAATTCTTGATTGGCAATTTGATGGGTTCCTAAAACTCGATTTCTTATACCAAAACTGGTAGTATTTTCTTTTAGGATATTAAAAGGTCTGGACTCGTCATTATTTCTAAAAGAACCAAAAATACTGGTGTTATGTGTTATTTTTGGATTGTACTTATGTTTCCATGTCATTCCTAATATTCCATAATCGACATCTTCATTTCCTTGTGAACGTCCCCAGGTGAATGCAGCTTGTCTAGGATTGTTTTCAAAATTTTCCTGATCTAATGAGCTGGGGATACCAGCATTAAGATTAACATAGCTACCTATTACCGAAAAATTATTTTTCTTTCCGATATTAAAACCAGAGGCCAGTGTTATTGTATTTCGGTTATATTCATTATTATCACGATAACCATCGGTATGGTTGTTACTATAGAGTACTGTAATATTAGATTTTTCTTTGGATATAGCAGCTTTTGCCAAAATTCTTCTTAGTCCATAACTTCCAAAGGATGTAGTAAGTTCGCTTTCAGAAGTATTTGTATTTGCAAATTGAGGTTGAAATAAGATAGTTCCTCCTAACCCTACACCATAGCTGCTTGAAGAAGGTCCTTTACGGATTTCTATACTGGATAATGCACCAAGTTCTAAATCCTCTATAGAAGATTCTCCATTTCCATCGGTTAATGGGATATCTCCAAAATAGGCTCTTATATTAGCTGTACCAAAGAGGTTTCTGGCTCCGATTCCTCTAATTGTAATTCTATTGGTGTTTAAAGTACCATTTTGCATAAAAACACCAGCAACTTTATTAAGAATAGGGTGTAACTCTATAGGGTTGCCGCGATTAATATCACTAGTTGTAATAGAAGAGATCGCTTCTGTTGCGTACCTATGTTTTTGTGGACGAAAATAATCTTCTATCACTACCTCCACCAAATTTGTAATGGGAGTTAATAGTATTACTATGTATCCGTCTTTAGTAGGATTGTGGTTATCAATATCTATAGTAGTTTCAATGTAACCATCTTTAAAAAAAGTTATTTTCCCTGAAGATTTTATAGAGAACTTACCGTCTGCATTAGTAAAAACTTTAACGTTGCTACCTGTATCATAGATACTTACATTGGCTATCGGAAGTTTATTCGAATTATTTATAATAATTCCTTTAATATCAAATTGTGAGTGTACAGAAAAATGACAAGCGAGTATTAAAAATAAAAATATTCTTTTCAAGATTTGTTTTTTTCCAAATATCGGAAACTAGAGGCAATTGGTTTTAAAAAACGCGATTGTGTAAATGAATATTAGGATATTTTAACGATTAAATTATAGTAATCTTAGCCTTGAAGAAAAATATATAATTGTGTTGCAAAGTAAAAATGCTCATTCTTTATAGAGGCCAGTTTTTAAAAATCCCCTAATCAACTGACCTGCTATAAAAAACGTAATTATCCAAAAAAACATATTATGTAATTTTTGGACCCCCTAAATTTTTCCTTTTTCTTTATTAATCTTATGTAGTTGTCTCTTATTCTTCATGTATTCAAACCAATTACGAACTATTAGTATAATTAGAACTATTAATATTAAAACCTGAACAGCAATCAATATGATCATCTTTCTCCTTTTACAAGAAGTATGAAACTTCTATTTTACCTGTTATATAGTTTTGACACATGAAAACACAAAAGGTCACTTTATATTCACTTTTTATGAATTAAAATAAATTTTTGAAGGTATTTTTCGGTATGATTATGTATTATTACTTATTGTATTTGAAGTTAATACTAGAACAAGTATCAATTAGATTTTTTTCAGAATGAAATAAAAACCTCTGATGTTTCTTTTCATAATTCATCAACCAATAATCTCAACTTTTTTATTTGCTATAAGCTTAATAGGATAGACTACTTTATTATTGTCATTTCTTTCTACTGTTATGCAAATATTATCAATAGAAACAATAACCCCTTCATCATCTTCGATTCTAATTTTTTGCCCTACTTCAAAAATCTTTTTAGAGTAAAAACCAAGCAATAATCGATATACAACATCTCTGGAGCCTAAGCCTAGTGCAAGTACAAAAGTGACTAAAAAAGCTCCCAGAATCAGAGAAAGGTTATTGGTTATGATACTAGTATTGATACCTGCCTGATTTAAAGCGGTAATAGAAACAATAGCTATAATACTAAAAAAGAGGATAGAACTTATTACTTTAGATCCATTAAGATCTAGGGACTTTAGCATAGCATAAACAGATTTTCTTACTAAAGATGCCAGGTATAATCCCAATCCTAAAATTACAATCGAACTGAATATTTTGGGTAAATAATCGATTAATCTCCCTGCACCATTTGAAACCATATTTAAACCAAACATATCGGCACCAACAATAACCAATACAAGAATTAGAAACCACTTAACAAAAGCTAAAATTATTTTGGTAGGTTCGATTTTGGTGGTAGAATTAAAAAGAGCCCCATTATCACTAATTTTTGATACCAAAGTATCAATTTTGGTTAGTTTCAAGGATTTTTTAATGATAAAAAGAATGAGTTTTACAATTAGCCACCCGATTAAAATGAACAAAATTGCACCAATTATATTAGGTAGAATTTCATACAGTTCATTAAATATATTTTCAATCAATTTAAAATTTAAAAATTTTTCCATACGATTTTTGGAGGTTAAACCTTAATTTTTATTAGAACGACTTACTATTTTAAAAAGTTCTTCAAGAGAGTTTGGATATTTTATAGCAAATAAATCGGCCAGATCTAGTGATAATTTTACTATTTCAACATCATCAAGTACCTTCTTCTTAAGAGCAGCAGGCAATTCTTCATTTTGAATGATTTTTTTAAATGGATTTTTCATTTTTGTGGGGTATTAGGTTTAAAAGGTGTTATAAAGTTTTATATGAGTTCACTAATCTTGATTTAGCTCGGCTCAATCTCATTTTTACAGCACTACTGCCGATGTTTAGGTTTTTTTCAATTTCTTTTATAGACAGGTCATCCTGATATTTCATCATTAAAATGATTTTATCATCGGGTTCAATTTTTTTTAGTGCCATTGCTAGTTTTTTGGATTTTAATTTCATCATATCTTCATCGTCTATCTCCTCTGATGAATAATCAATAATGATATCATCGATGGATATGATTTTTTCTTTTTTCTTTTTTTGAATCCTTTGTACATAATTCACGCAGAAATTATAGGTGAATGAATAAAGCCAGGTAGAAAACTTAGAATTTCCTTTAAATGTTTTTAGCTTAGCGAATAAAAGAACAAAAATATCGTGTGTTAAGTCTTGTGCCTCTTCATTAGATTTTACAAAACTCAAGCATTTATTATATATGGTTTTTGCATATCTGTCATAAAGAATTGCATATAGCCTTGTATCCTTACTTTTGGCTATTTTGTAGACAAGCTCTTTATCCTCCAAATTTTCATCCAGTTCTGTCTTCTTCAACCCGTATTTTATTACATATAATCCCTCTTGATAGTTTAGACACAGTATATCTAAAAAAGTCACTTTTAATTTTATTTCTTTATTTCAAAGTGATTGCTGTACTCCTATATTATGATCTGTTTTAAAGCGATGTGTCATTTGGTATTAAAGTATCCAAAACACAAATCTTTGGGGTATGAGTAGAGGTTTAAAAGGTTTCAAAAAAAACATTTTTGAAACCTTAATTTAAGCAAAAAATAAAAGTAATGATATGATTTCTAAAGATTTCTTGTTTTTTAAACCACTTCATATTGTAAATTTCGAGAAAATAGAAAAAGTGTCGGGGAATTTGGTGTATATAACAGATGAAAAAATACCTATCGGAAAAACATACAAAGAAGAATTCTTAAACAAGATGAAATATATAAAGTAATACTACTGTTTTTATAGGCTAGAAGCTTTAAAATTCAATATTCATTTTTTGGCAACATCTTTTCTAATACGACTTAATGTGCTATCTGTTATTCCTAAATAGGATGCAATATGTTTTAAGGGAGCGTTCATAATAATTTCTGAATTTGATTGTAAAAGAGCCTTATATCGTTGTTCTGCTGTTTGATTTATCATCGAGATGGTTCTTTTTTTTGAAGTAATAAATTCTTTAACCAGAATAGCCCTTCCAAAGTCCCTAAATGCTGGTTTGTTATGAAAAAGAGAGTTTAGCTGTTGGTATGAAAATCGATATCCTTGGCAATCGGTAATTGCTTGTATATTTACTTGCGAAGGCACTCTTTGAAAAAAAGAAGTAACCTCAAAAACAATAGAATTTGAAGTATAAAAATCTGTAGTAACCTCGTTACCTTCGATGTCGTATAGGTACGTTCGTAATAACCCTTTTTCAAAAAAGTAGTAGTCATCACTAATTTTACCTTCTCGAACAATGAATTCTCCTTTGTTTACTTCTTTATATTCAAAAGATTGGGCGATATCTATAGCTTCTGCCTTGGTAATGGGAATAATACGTTGTATAAATGCTACTAAACTGTTCATGATATAAAATCATTTACGATTAAAATTACTTTCATTTCAAATTTTTTATATACCCTCTGTTTTATAAAATACTTCCCCTTGATTAATGACCAGCTTCAAACTTATTTTGTTTTGAATTATTTCCTCTTGACATAAGGCAAGAAATCATTTATATATCATAAATCTATCTAAGGTATTCTACCTTAAAATTACTCTAAGATAACCAAGGTATTGGCTATTTGTTTAAGTTTTTAGAAAATACAAAAAAATAGGTTCAATTACATTTGTGATTAAACCTATTTGTCCGAAGGGAAGTTGATTTATACTATAGAGCCTTTGTCTGTATTACTCTTCTATATATTAGATTTTTCTCAAATTAAAAAAGCTAATTAATGAAATAACTACTGTAAGGAATACTAATGGAAGTATAGAATTGGTCCAATTAATGGTATGTACAATAGACGCACGTTTTGGCTTAAATTCCTTCCAGTTTTCATTTCTAACTGGATAATTTTCGAATATTTTGGGATAAAAATACAGCCTTAATTCTTCATGGTACTTATCTAGATGATCTAAAAAGAGTAGATGATTATTTAAATCAGATTGTGCAATCTGATTAAAGGTCAGTTGAGCATGCATCGTAGGTATTGCCCAAGATATTGCTTCACTTACTTTTTCTCTTAATTTTATTTTTGTCTTCATCATTTTACTGGATTCCAAAGATTCATCATCACCCATTTGTTGCATTCCATAATACCAGAGCCAGCTAAATTTATCTTTAGGAACGGGGTATTTTTTATACTGTGGATAATGTGCAAAAAATTTGTCCATAGTAACCTCTTTTGCCATATCCCATTTTTTATGATATCCATCTCGTTGTTCTACCATAGTTTTTAATGTTTCTGGTACAGGATATGTGTTTACAACAAAATTGTTTATCGAAGCGGGAAGTAATATAGTTAGTACAATCCATAAAGAAAGTAATGTTAATGCATTAAAACTCGAGTTTTTTCGAAAAGAAATAATGATAAAACATAAAGAAGTCCAAAATGCCAAATACAAAACACTTACCACTATAAAAGCCAGAAGAGCTTCATTAATTGGTAATTGTAAAATAATAATAGCCAATAAAAAAAGTATAACTAATACGATATATAGAAAAAATACTCTAATAGATAACTTTTTAAATAAAAAGTTAAGAGGAGAGGAAGTTTGAGTGGCTATTAATCGCCAGGTTTTCCCTTCTTTTTCTTCAGAATATAAGTTGAATGTTAACGTGATAAGTACTAACGGAAACAAGTAAATGATTACAAATCCAAGATCTAAATTACCCGATAGTAGAAGGGATGGATTCTCAAAATCGGTATCATATTTTTGCCCTTCAAGACCACGTATGGTTACTGCTAATATCGAAGGGTTTACATCTCGCTGACCAATAGAAAGCCCTGTTAAACTATTGGATTCCTTAACTAAAGAAAAACGTAAATAATAAAGTAAAAGACCCAAGTCATCATTATGATATTTTACATTTCGTTTGATACTCTCTTCTTGAAACGACTCGGCTTCAATAATTGCTTTTTCTTGCTTTATATTAAACTGTTTTCCAATAAAAACACTTATTATACCTACCCCCAGAAGAAGTACAAGAGAAATAGCTGCTATTTTAGTTCTAATAAAAGATTTAAATAATATGGAATACATAGTTATAAGACTTTTGTTTTTTGAGATATTTTTTTCACGATTATAATAGAAAGAATACTCCAAAGAATTAAAGATAAAATAGATAGCGCTTCATTTTTTAGAATAGATAATACAGGTAAATGATCATATTTGAAATCAGGAAATGCTTCCCAATGACTCTTGTCTATAACACTAGGGGTATCTGTTTTTTTGTTTGGAATGAATTTCATTTGTAGCGAATTCATTTCTTGCGCAAGTCGATAACGATAGTGCTCTGCCTGATGCTGAAAATTAATATAAGAAGCGAAATCAGTTCCCGAAAAAGCCATAGAAATATGTTTTATTGCAGTATATGGGTTGAGTATAGCAGAGAACCTTTCGATAGCATTTTGACTTTTATATGTAGTTAATAAATCATTTAGATGCTGATTATAAATTGAAGCACTGATTTTTTCGCTTTGACTCATAATAAAACCTCCATAGTTAAAAGGTAATTGATCTACAGATTCAACATTATTTGCCAGAAGTACAGAGTCTTTAATAGCTTTATAATGAATATCATCGGGATTATGACTATCCCCTTCTTTTATCAAATCATTTTCTACAATAGATTCGAATTCTATTTTTGAGGGAGTAGGGTAAAGGTAATGCCCAAAAGCTTGAAGTGTTTTGGGAAGTATGATGATAAAGAAGAGCCAGATTCCTAAGAGTTTTATCAAAGAATCTTTAGCAGTTTTACTCATTGCAGAAATTAGAATGGTAATACTACTAATAATACCAAAAAACAGTATATAACTTAATATCAATATAAAATATCTTAGTAATTCAGAAGATGTTATCGCATTACCCTCTGCCAAAAACATAAATAACAGAGTAATTATGATTACGGGAACAAAGAAAAACATAGCTAGACTCATTAACCCAAGAGATTTACCAAAAAATATTTCTGACCAGGTTGCTCCTTGATTAATCATTATTTTTAAGGTGTTATTTTCTCTTTCGCTAGCTAAAGCTCCAAATCCTAAATAGAAAATAAGCAATGGAAAGATGATTTTTAACAACATAGCTAAACTCACTTCTCCAAAGCGAAGCAAGCCGGTAGAAAGGCTTGCTTCTGAGAAATTTATGGTATTTTGTTTATGAGCTTCTAAAAAAACAGCATTCCCTGTATAATTTTCCATTCCAAAATCAAACAGGCTTAGTTTGTGTTTTAGGCGAAAAGCAAAAGAACCATAGTGTGCCATGCGATGTGGATGCTTATCTGGGTTGCTCTCCCAGCTATGCCTGGCTTCTTCCTGATAAAAATTACGAATACGGTTTTGAGTATTGTAATTATCCCATCCGCTATAGGCAGCAAATGCAATTAAAATAGTCACCAAAACCATAGTAATATGCAATACTTTGGATCTAAAGGTAGTTTGCCATAATTGTTTGGCAAATAATATGATTACTGACTTTCTCATAGATTTAGAATTTATAAGTTGTTGTAAGCGTTATGTTTCTGGGAGCTCCAGGAAACAAACGCGTATATGTTTGTGCACCCAACCAATATGTTTCATCGAATAAATTACCCACATTTATAGCTACTTGTAGATTACTTTTAGTAGGAGTATAATACAGTGCTGCATCAAAAATAGTAGAAGCAGGCACTTCGAAATCACGTGTAAACCAGGGTACTTTACTTCCTTGATGTTGTACACCAAACCCAATACCCAAATCTCTTAATATAGACCCATTGTCGAAGTTGTAACGTGTCCACAGATTAGCACTATGTTTTGGTACGTTCTCTTTTCTGGCACCTTCCAAGGCGGTATTGGCATCGGTTACGATAATTGCATCGATATAACTGTAAGAAGCATTTATTTGCCAATTGGGTAGTAAGTAGCCTGCCATATCCCACTCAAATCCTCTACTACGATCGGCTCCACGTTGTACCAATAAATCAGGTTGTGATGGATCATTGGCACTCATTAGAATGTTCTTTTGATTAATTTCGTAGATAGCCATGTTCATCGTTATCTTTTTATTAAACAAATCAGCTTTCATCCCTATCTCTTTTAAATCAGAAATCAAAGGTTTAAATCGCGAAGCCGATTCGTCGGCCCAAAAAAACTGACCCGTACTTGGTAGTAAGGTTACAGTGTTAGATTGCGGTTGGAAACCTTCTAGGTAAGTTCCATATACGTTAATGTTATTATTTATGGCATAAGTAATACCTATTCTAGGAAGAAGCCTTTGGTTTGTAAAAGAAGATTCATTAGTTGCTTTATAATGAGTTATATCTTCAAACCATTCATTTCTTAAACTCAATAATAGAGAGAACTTGTTCCATTTCAACTGCTCCTGGATATATACAGCGTTACTCATGGTCAATGCAGAAGGAACTGCAATACGCGAATTGATGGTATAATCCTGAATATTTTGTATAGTGTATGATGGGTTTGCCAAATCAAAATGGTTGACATTAGGTTTGGGTAATGTACGCCCCTCAATAGTAATGGTTTGATAATCTGATGCATTTGCTGGTTCAAAAGACCTGGTAACACTACCATCATTTAATAAATACCCTCGCGCTGAGTTTTGACCACCTCCTTTAAGTTTTTTCCAGTAGTGCAAATCATATCCAACCAATAATTTGTGATCTATCGATCCTGTTTTGAAATCAAAATTGAAATAACTGTTCACATTATCAATGCTCCAAAACTGCTTTCGTTGTACAAATCGCATAGCGACCAAGCTAGGAATAGGTTCGTTTGCAATATCTACAGCAAATGTATTTGTAGTACGATGCTCTTGTAAATCTTCGGTCCAGGTTTGTTTCATATAGGAAGTATTGAAAGTGATATTAGAACTGAACTTATGAGAAATATTTCCCATAATAATTACTTCCTTTGATTTGAAAAAATCACTAGAAGCCCCTAAATTAAGGCTTATAGGTGTGCTATTAAGATTGGTTTGTCCCGCTACAGCACCAAAAATAGGTTGACCACGGTCTAGATTACCATTCATGTTATTAAAAATGAACTCTACATTGATAGCGGTTTTTTTGTTCGGGATATAACTGAACGATGGCGATAGTAAGATTGATTTATTGCTTACTAAATCACGGTAAGATTGTGCCGTTTGGTAGGCTCCATTGATACGATATAGCAATGTTTTTGATTCGTTAAGTGGCCCTGTAAAATCTAAGGTCCCTCTCATAGTACTAAAACTACCCACACTCAAGCTTACTTCTTTTCTATCTACCGATAAAGGTTTTTTAGTAACCATATTAATACTTCCACCGGGATCAACACTGGCAAAAGTTGCACTGGCAGGCCCTTTTATCACTTCTACTCTTTCTATATTTGAGGTGAGGGGTTGTAAGAAATAAAACTGCCGAGTACGCATACCATTAATGATCTGCCCTTCTTCGTTTTGACTTATACCTCTTATATTATATTGATTATAAAAACTAGATGGGCTAACGCCACTAACGACTTTTACGGCATCTGCTAAATGAAAGGCTTGCCTATCGGCAATCAGTTCCTTTGTTACAGAGGCTATAGCCTGAGGTAATTCTTTGTTCGCAATGGCTATTTTAGTAGCAGAAAATGAATAATCACTATTGTAATCTCGTTTTGTACGCCCTACTACTTCTACGGTTTGAAGTTGCTGAATATCATCTTTTAGTGTTATTATACCAAGGTCATATTCTTTATTTTCTAGAAAATCATACGTTTTGGTAATAGAATTAAAACCAACATAACTGATCTTTACTTCATAAGTTCCTGTTTCTTGTAAAACAAAGTTGAATTCTCCGTTTTCATTAGAAATAGTTCCTTCCTTTTTATCTCCGATAGTAAAGGAAATAGTGGTGCCTGGAATAACACCTTGTTCGATATCAACAATTTTACCTTTAATATTGATCTGAGAAAAACTTTGTTGCCAAACAATGGCAAATAAAATAATTAAAATCTCTTTTTTCATGGGGTAATTTTAAATGGTTTCTAAATACAATTCTTTTAGTTGGTTGGCATCAATTCCGCTTGTTTTAATTTGTTGAACCAGAGAGCCTTCTTTCATAATTCCGATAGTAGTACCTACATGTACTGCGTTAAATATATCATGTGTAGCCATGAATATGGTTTTACCTTCTTTAGCGAGTTCTTTACAAGTTGTAGTAAATTCGGCCGATGCCTTAGGGTCAAGACCAGATGTGGGTTCGTCCATAAAAATTACATCAGCATTTTTGGCAACTGCAACTGCAATACCCACTTTTTGACGCATTCCTTTAGAATAAGTGGATAGATATTGTAGATGAGCTTCTTCCTGTAAGCCAGCTTTAGTCAAAAATTCCTGCAGTTTTTCGTGAGGATATTTATACCCTGCCAAACGACTGAAAAAATCTAAGTTCTCTATTCCTGATAAATTTCCATATAGCTGGACTGTCTCTGGGATATAGGCTGTTTTTTCTTTGATAGAAATAGCATTGGATTGAATTTCTTCATTATCAATTAAGATTTGCCCACTATCTGGTTTTATAAAGCCAAGAAATAGATTTATGGTTGTGGTTTTTCCGGCTCCGTTTTGACCAAGGAGACAGAAGATAGAACCTTGTTCTACTTGAAAAGAAACATTGTTTACTGCTTTTTTTCCATTGTAAGTTTTTGACAAGTTTTTTGCGATAAGCATTGTGTTTAAAGTATTATTGTATCTCTAAAAAGAGATCGTATTAATAAATAGAGGTATAATCTTAAGTGGTAGTAACTAAACTGAGATTTTAAATAAGAGGATAACTATTCCTTATATCAAAATGTTTATAACCTTTATGATTATATAGAATTACAGCCTAATTAGAGTACTTAAAATTAGAAATCGTTAAGTTTTTGACCCTAAAAAACATGAGTTAACAGAAGAAAGTCAGAGTTTATGAAAACACAAACCGAACTATCATGTAAGGATATTAGAACGGGCATTTATAGGAAGCATCATTTCATTTATTTAAGAAAATTTGCAAGTATAAAACCCGATAAGTAATCGCTTAAAAGAAAGAGTTTAACCGTTAAAAATGAAAATAGAGTGAAACAACTATACTAAAAAAGGAGGAGGTCTCGAAAATAGATTTGTAATATGTATATCACTACTATAAACGAAGTTGTAGTGACGTATTACATTTTTTTGGGTATAGAATTCAAAAGTGCTACAAACATTACTTTGAGTATTGTCACTAACAGCAGCGGGAGTAAAATTGGTTATAGAAACTAGATCACATATTTCACAATGTTCTATACCATCATCATCATGAGTCAATAAGTGCAGACCTGCCACTTTCAGAGAAAGGAAAATGACAATAAAAATATAAGTGATATAATTTTTTAGCCCCCCAATTTTCATAACAGACAAACGTACCAAATAATATACACACAAAATGTTAAAAAAAACTAAATTATTTGGATAGTTAGAAATGATATATGGAAAGGAAGGTATAAAGTTCTAAAAATGTCTAGCACAGCAATAGCCCAAAAATATTTGTCTACCATGCCAAGAAACTAAATAAACGCACATTTATTAGAGAAGTTAAAGCATACGATAAAGCTTTTATTAAATACAAATAATAATTCAAGAATTTTTTACAATCTGTTAGACCCTCCCTGCCCAATGATGAAAAATGGGAGTAGTTTCTAAAAACTCCTTAAAGACTAGTACTTCTAATCAAATAGGTAGTACACTACGAAGCTAGTATGCGCTTGTCTAAAAAAATCTCAATTCTATAATTGAAACAAAAGAATGTAAAATAATTAAAGTACAAGAGTTAGAAGTCAGAAGTTAAAACTTGGAGTCTCAAATTCTTTGAAACTCTGAAATTTTGAAAAAAAACAGTGTTACGGATTTCCGTAGAGATGAAATATGGTAAAACCATAATTTTGCGATTTATTTATTCAGTTAATTCATTAGAAAAAAATAATAAAAAACTCCCAGTTCCGAAAAATGAAACTGGTAAAGTTTATTATTGCAGCATATAGATTGAAATTGTGACTAATAGATGTATACCCAAAACATAAAGGAGGAAAAAGACCAACAAAATATTTTTTTATTTCAAAAACAGGTAAAAAACACTTTTACAAGAACGTAAAAACAAAATAATGATTTGATAGCTAGGTGTTTAACTATGAATCGAGCCTATTCTTATTATGGAAAGCCATCGATATATGCATTATGTTTTTCAAAGACACAGGGTGTTTTCCCCCTATTATATGTATTGATTATCAACAAGATAAACTATAAGTTTGCTGTTGCAATCAAGCAGAATTAAGATAGTATTAACAATTGTTTTAAAATTTGTACCATTGCAAACCCAAACGCCTCAAAATAAAGCCTATATGGATATAAAACTACGTTGTAGTCTTGTGTTGTCATTTTTATGGGCCATATCACTTTTTGCCTTTCCTAAAACAGAAAAAGACACGCTTTCTACTACTACCCATCATAATTCTTCTCTAATAACTTCTACATCAAAATTTGTAATGCTGGAAGATGTAGAGAAGCAATTTCCATTAGAGATTTCAGAACAAAGTGGCATTACTCATCCAGAGTTTACCTACTCACTATTAGAAAAGGAATATCAGCAGAGTAAAGATATACAGGCCAGTCGTGCAGAAGTTGCTGCCATGTTTGATCAGATTGAAGCAGAAGGCAAATGGGTAGACTCTTTTAGAAATGAAAATATTCAAACTCTTCCATTAGGGATTACCTATACTCCAAAAGATGAAGAGGGGAATGATGATGATGGGGTTAAAGTAGAACTAGGACTTGTTACTGCCACCGTAAACACCCAATATATAGAATTTACAGCCTTTGCCCGTATTACAATACCACAAACCGATAAAGACGGAAACCGTATTCAATTATTTTTTGGTGCCAATAATTTAAAAATGACCCATAAAGGTGGGATTATTGGTGATGCAAACCTAGTACTTTTAGGAGATGTACATATTCCCTGGAATGGCGGTAAATGGTTATTAACCTTAAAAGGTGGTATGAACCTAAATACCGGAAATGTACAAAACCTGACCTATTTTAATATGGATTGTGATGGTTTAAAAGAACTGGGGATACAGGCAGAAGTACAATTCTCAAGGGATATGATCCTTCCTGTAGGGGCTAATGGAGAACCTATGCCAAAAACTCGTTCTTATCAAGGAGCAGATGGAAAAACAATTACAATCCCCAACCGGGTTACCGGTAATTTTGGATTGGTAGCTTCGGGGTGGAATGATATTGTTGCCGAAGTGAGTTTATCCCCTTTTGTATTGGCCAGTATGCCCAAAGCATTTATGTTCTCTGTCAATAAAGCCATTTTTGATTTTAGTGACCGGCGTACCTTACATAACAATTTTCCACAATTCTATCGTGATAATGGACTTTTATTCCCTAATGTAGAAAGTTGGAGAGGTTTTTATGTAGAGTCCTTAAAGATAGGTATGCCCGAAGCTTTTCAGACCGAAGAGAGTATCACTAAAAATCAACGTGTATCTTTTGAGGCGTATCATATGATTATTGATGACTATGGGTTATCAGGTTATTTTGCGGTTAATAATATCATTCCGTTATCAGAGGGAAGAACTAACAAAAGTAATGCTTGGGCCATGTCTGTAGATCAGTTAGGTTTAGAATTGGCAGCCAGTAAGTTTGTAGGTGCTAGTTTTGATGGACGTATTTTGCTACCGATTTCTGACAAATTGCAGGATAAAGTAACCGATGCTGCAAAAGATACAACTAAAGATGCTACAAAAGTTAAAAGAAAAGGGCTGGCGTATTCCGGATTGATTTCAGAAGATGAATTTATGCTACGTTTATCCTCTCTAAACGAAATCAAATTTAATATCTGGAAGGCTAAAGCCAGGCTTGCCCCTAATTCTGCTATAGAATTAAGGGTGAAAGATGGCAATTTTCGCCCCAAAGCCATTTTGCATGGGGATATGACAATTTCTGCGGATATTAATGAGAACGAAACGGTATCATCTACGGCAGAAGAAGTGGATAATCAGCAGGAAAAAGAAAAAGCGGTAAGTTTTAAAGGGATCACTTTTCAGGATCTGGTATTACAAACCGAATCCCCTATATTTCAGGTAGGCTATTTTGGATATAAGGGAGAAGTAAAAGTTGCAAATTTCCCAGTTTCTATAGGGGATATTGCATTAACATCCAATGATCAAGGGGCTGCAATAGGATTTGACCTGATGATCAATTTGATGGGCAAAGAAAGTAAAGGGTTTGCTGCCAAAGCCCGGTTAGGTATCTTTTGCAAATTCAGGGAAGAAAACCGTAAGCAACGATGGAAATATGACAGGATTGACTTATCCGAGATTCATATCAAAGCTAACATGGGAGCTATTCAGCTAGAGGGCGGATTAACACTTATGAATAATGATCCAGAATATGGCGATGGCTTTTCGGCCTATATCACAGGAACCTTTGGCAGTTTTGGGCCTATAAGTTGCAAAGCTATTTTTGGGAAGAAGGAGTTTCGATATTGGTATGTTGATGCTTCAGTACATGGGTTAATGATACAAGCAGGGCCCATTACGATTACAGGGTTTGCAGGAGGCGCATTTTATAAGATGACAAAACGGCCTGGGGGTAATATAACTGAGTTCTCCCCTTCGGGGCTTTCTTATATTCCTAATAAATCTACTAGCCTGGGAGTTAAAGCTATGGTTTTTGGCTCTATTGGAAGCGAAACAGCTGTGGCGGTTGGAGCAGGCTTTGAAATAGAGTTTAATACTAAAGGAGGTGTCAACCGATTGGGCTTCTTTGGCGAAGCATCCATTATGAAGGCTTTTGATATCCCTAATCCAGTAGGTAAACTTACTGAAAAACTCGGGGATATGGCCAATAATGAACTGGTCAATAAAGTAATGGACAGTAAAGCCGGAAAAACCTTTTTAGACAAGGCAGATATGGAGTATGAAGCGGAACTAAGCCTGGCAGCATCCATTAGTGCGAAGCTGGGAATGGAATTCGATTTTGTAAATAAATCTTTTCATGCCCAATTAGACATCTTTGTCAACGTAGGAGGTGGGATCGTTCAGGGACGGGCCTCTGGTGGCCGTGCCGGGTGGGGAGTAGTACATATCTCTCCGGATGAGTGGTATATGCATATGGGGACGCCTACCGATCGATTAGGACTTAAAATGGGTATCGGGAGTTTTTCTATAGAAACCGGAGGGTATTTTATGGTAGGAGACCGTATCCCGGGTAGCCCACCACCACCGCCTGAAGTAGCAGAAATCCTGGGTGTAGATGCAGAGCAGTTAGATTATATGCGGGATTTAAATGCATTGGGAGAAGGGCGTGGATTTGCTTTTGGAGCAGATTTTAAAATCGATACTGGGGATCTTAATTTTCTGATCCTTTATGCACGCTTTCAGGCAGGAGTCGGTTTTGATATTATGCTCAAAGATTACGGTGAGGCTCGTTGCGTTAATACAGGAGATCAAGTAGGTATTGACGGATGGTATGCCAATGGACAATCCTATGCATATCTACAAGGAGAAATGGGGATCAATATCAAACTGTTTTTTGTGAGAAAGAAAATCCCTATTATCAAAGGAGGTGCAGCTATTTTAATGCAAGGTAAAGGCCCCAACCCATTTTGGTTCAGAGGATATGCAGGAGGATATTACAACCTTCTGGGAGGATTGGTAAAGGGACGTTTTCGATTTAAAGTGACCATTGGTAAAGAATGCGAATTAGAAAATGCAGCTCCATTAGGAGGTATTAAAATGATTGCTGACCTCACTCCCAAAGAAGGAACCGATGAAGTTGATGTATTTGCTGCACCACAAGCCACTTTTAGTATGAAAGTAGGAGAGCCTATTGTGATCCCGGAAGATGAGGCAGATAAAACTTATAAAGTGATCCTGGAAAAATTCAGGGTTTTGGATGCCAATGGCAAAGAAGTACCAGGAGAACTTGAATGGAGTTATATGAAAGACAGGGCTACTTTCTATTCCGAAGATATCCTTACTCCGGATACACAACATAAAGTTGAAGTCGAAGTGAGTTTTCAGGAAAAGATAGATGGCATTTTTAAAACCATCATGGTAGATGGCAAAAAAGCAATAGAAACCGAAACCCGAAGTTTTGTAACCGGGCAGGCTCCTGATCATATCCCTTTGCATAATATACTATATGCATATCCTGTGATAGATCAAAAACAATACTATCGCGATGAATATAAAAATGGGTATATACAATTAAGGCGAGGACAAGACTATCTATTTGATGATAGCCAGTGGAAAAGTGAAATAGTAATTACCGATGAAACCGGGAAAGTACAACAACCTCAATTTTCTTATAATACAGCTGCAAATGAAGTGCAGTATGCCTTGCCACGTTTAGATAAAGAGACAAGATATCAATACCAGATTGTGAGTTTGCCCAAGCAGGGAGGCAGTAGCGTTACTAATTCATCTTCTACGCGAACTACGAATCTGGATGCCAACAATACTGTTCAGGTCACTACGCAAACGGCAGATAATGTATCTCAGGAAGGATCGATAGAAAGACTTGGATATGAATTTAGTTCTAGCAAATACAATACTTTTGTAGATAAGATCAAGAGTATCTCAGTGACTGATCATTTGTGGAGTACCACTTTAAGTTCTGATATTGTATACCTGGTATCGAATATCAAACCCCATGAAGGTTTTGAGATTTTAGAAATTGCAGGAAGTAAGTATACTGAACATACCCCCTTAGTGCATGTAGAAGCCACTCTTGCTGACACGTATTTTACACAAGATATAGACCCTGTATTGTATACCGTATACCCTGAAAATGGCCCTTATCTATTGAAAAGGGATATCACCCAATATGGGTTCAGACCCAAGAAAGCAATACCAGTATTGAGTTTTTATCGTACAGGATTAGAAAATCAATCTCATTCAGCACTGTTGGCCACTTCTTTTCCGTACCGTTATAATCTACCATTAACGTATTATATGGATTTTAGGGATATTGAAAATCAGGTGTTAAATGACTATGTAGATGGAAGATTAAAACGACCAGACTCATTATTATCAATTCTGGATAATCGATATTTATATATGCGTTCGGGAAAATATATGATCTCGCTGTATTATACCCTTCCGGGGAGCAAAAAAACGACAAAAGCCAACTATGTGTTTAAACATACAAATACCATGCGATAATGTATAGAAAACTAACAATTATACTGTTTCTGGTTTTTGGATGTATCTCGGGGCAACAAAACCCAAAGGAAGAGCCTCTACCTGCCATACAAGTAATGGCTACATCACAAGACAATGAAGTGTTATTACGATGGGCTGTAGATCAACCTGTGGCCTGGAAAAGGGCAAATGCTTATGGTTTTCAGATCGAACGCTTTACTGTGGCCAGAAAGGGTATAGTGCTGGCACAACCGGAAAAAAAAATGCTCACCCCCACACCGCTAAAAGCACAACCACTGGAGGCATGGAAATCTATTGTAGAACAAAATAATTATGCAGCCATTCTTGCTCAGGCATTATACGGAGAACGTTTTGAAGTAGAAGGAAATCAGCAAGGTGGGCTGATGGAAATCGTTAATAAAGCAAAAGAATTGGAACAACGTTTTTCGTTTGCCTTGTTTGCTGCAGATATGAATTTTGAAGCGGCAAAGTTGGCAGGGTACGGTTATGTAGATACTACAGCAAAAACCGATGAAAAATATCTATACCGTATTACGGCAATGGTTCCCGAAACCCTTGCCAATATACAAATGGGAACTATTGTTATTGAGCCTGCAAAGATACAACCACTTCCTGCTCCCATTGATCTTATTGCTGTAGGACAGAATAAAACCATTATGCTTACCTGGGAATATGAAATATTTAGATCCATCTATACCTCTTATTTTATCGAACGTTCTGAAGATGGAGTACAGTTTGACCGCCTGGGAGACACCCCATTGGTCAATATGAATGATAAACCGGGAAAACCTGCTACACGTATGATGTATATGGATACCATTCCTCAAAATGGTAAAACCTATCATTATCGGGTTAAAGGAGTATCTACTTTTGGAAAAACGGGTCCTCCTTCTGCCATTGCTAAAGCCAAAGGAATACGCCCTCTGGAAAAAGTACCTCATATTACCAGGGGAACGTTAGTAGATGATGGATCAGCAAAAATACAATGGGAATTTCCAAAAGAGGCAGAACACCAGATCTCAGGATTTGACCTAAATCGATCTGCTACGGCTAATGGGACGTATACTACTGTGGTGAGTGCTATAGGGAAAAGCCAACGGGAATATAACTATGCTGATCTCGAACCTTCAAACTATTTTACCATTACCGCCAAAGGGGTGAATGGTTCTCAAAAAACATCACTGGCCGTATTGATACAGCCTATAGATTCGATCCCTCCGCAAGCACCCACAGCGCTTAGAGGTGTGATTGATACTACAGGAGTAGTAACTCTATCGTGGAAAGCCAATACCGAAAAAGATATGTTAGGATATCGAGTTTTTAAAGGTAATCTTAAGGGAGAAGAACTCTCACAGATTACCGTTGATCCTATACCACAAAATCAATTTATAGATACTGTGACTGTAGCTTCATTAAACCCTAAAGTATACTATAGTGTGGTGGCTGTAGATCAACGTTTTAATATGTCTGATTATGCACAACTACTTACTTTGGATAAACCCGATAAAGTACCTCCTACAAGTCCGGTGTTTTCAGAATATAAAATACAACAGGATGGGATTGATATTTCCTGGGCAAATAGTAGTAGTACAGATGTTGCAAAACACATATTATATCGACAAGATGTAGCCGAACAGGAAAAAGGATGGCAGGTAATTTTTGAGACCGATACGATCCAATCTTTTACGGATGCTTCTACAACAAGCGGTAAAAAATACCGATATGCCATATTTGCAGAAGATCATAGTGGGCTTACCTCTGCGCCTTCGACTCCTATTACTTTAAGTGCAGTAAATTTTACTCCGGAAGAAATGATCAAAGGATTACGAACAGAAATCGATACCGAAAAAGGAAGTATTCGTTTGTTTTGGCGGATTGCAAATCCTGATAAAGTAAAAGAAATAGCGATCTATAAATCAAAAAATACAGGAAAACCAAAACTCTTTATCCAGGTCCCTGTATCCAAAAATAAGATTGAAGATACCAGGGTATATCCCAATACAAAGTATACCTATTATATAAAACCAATCATGGATAGTGGTAGTTTTGCTACATTTAAATCCATTGATGTAAATTATTGATGATGAAAAAAATAATTTGTTTTCTTATCCTGTGTTGTATTCTTCAGTTTGGTTGGTCGCAAACTGAACAGGCATATTATAGAATCAATATTAAAGGATGGATAGACGATGCTGGTACTTGTGGTACGGTAAGGGGATTAAGAAAAATAACTGTATTTTATAATACGGGGCCAGAAGACATACTTTTTGAAAGTAGTATAAGGAATCAAGAGTGGGAATTTGAGACAGAAGTTACCAATAAAAGAGTGACCAGTATACGTATTGATAATTCCAGGCAAACAAGAAATGCTTTTGGATGTAACAATCATGATCATTATAGTGATACAGAAAATATAAGTACCACCTGTTTTTATAAAAGAAACCCTAACATAAGTGGCCCTTCTAACGGGTGGTATGAAATAGATATTCAACCCATTATAACCCTTCCTATACCTTCTGTCAATAGTATTGGGAGTGAAGAGTTTTTAGACATAGGCCCCTTAACAGGAGGAGTGGATAATTCGGTGTACACTTGGGAGTATGCTTTGGACAATGGTACGTTCCGCAGTTTTCCGACAGCAAATCAAAACCGTCCCTGGTTAACGATACAAGGTAAAAATATTCCCGGGGTTTCTAACGCTATGCATGGTAAACCCATTGATATTAGGATCAATACCGGATGTGCCCAAAATCGATATTCAAATACGGTACGGTATAAATATAAAATTTCTGCTCCAAGGGTAAATACTGTACAAACCACTCCGCCTTCGTGTTATGATACTTTTGACGCAACAGCTAAAGTTACTTTTAGCCGTGACCTAATCGGGGGAGAGCATATCAATATTAGGGTCTTAAACCTGAATATTATAGATGGTACTAATCCTGATGGGACACCGGATTATCGACCTGTGCGCAATATTGATAATATTAGGGTATTAAGTAACCGTACTTATACGATCAATAATCTTCCTCCGGGACGGTTTCGCTTTGTAGTCAATGGAGGGATTAATGGAGAAGCTACCTATGCCAATGGTTTCAGGTACTATAGTAATGGGACTATTGTAGCTCCATCTGCTGTGGTTTTTCAGGATATTCCTCAAAACAATACTATCGATGTATTCTGTCATGGGGGTAATGATGGAAGTATCAGTTTTAGTGCTTCGGGAGGTGTTGGAGGATATCAATACCTGTTCAGGAAATCTACTGAACCTTGGCCAACCCACTGGCAACTTTTTTCCTCCGGGAACAGGCATACAGAAAACGGACTAACCGAAGGAACCTACCAAATCAAAATCAAAGATCAAAACGATTGTGTGGCAGAATATCAGACCGGCCCTAATCAGGGAGATGAAATTATTATGTCTGCCACTATCAACGAACCTTCAGAAGCGTTACAGGTGATTTTTGATACCGATGCGTCTACAGATCCTACAGCTTATGGTTTTACTAATGGTAAAATCAAAGCCCGTGTTTTTGGTGGTACACCAGATGGTGGTACCTATACCTATGAGTGGCGGGATGAAAACAATACCATACTCACAACAATTACAGAACAAATAGTTTCTGGACAAGGATATTTTTTAACCCTCACCGATATTCCAAAAGGAAAATACTACTTAACCGTATGGGATAAAAACTATACTCCGGCAACTTATAAAAATACTTGTACTGTTATAAATGCCGAATACGAACTTTTTGAGCCTGATCCTTTAGAGGTATCAATAGAAGAATCAGAATCGATACTGTGTAATAACCAGAATGAATTTGCAGATGAATCCAGCAATGGGGAGCTTATAGCCCATGCAAAAGGAGGGATACAGTTAGGTCTTTTTGATAATGGAGGATTACCATATTACTATACCTGGAAAAAACAAAACCCTACTACAGGGGTTTGGGAAGTACTAGCTGTAAGTGATAGTATTGCTAAAGATTTGGATACCGGAACGTATGCCGTAAATATCAGGGATGCTAATAACATCATTTTTGGAGATTATGAAAATAATATATTAGTTCGCGAACGGGACAGTACATATTTTTTAAAACAACCAGAATTATTGAGCATTCGTTTTCAAAAGAACAATGTGACTTGTGGTAGTGGTGAAGACGGTTGGGCAGAAGCCAGTATTGATGGAGGGACTCCTCCTTATGATATTTCATGGTCTACGGGAGAGACTACCCTTAGAATCTCAGACCTTATTGCAGGAAAGTATGTAGCGTATGTAACGGATGCAAATGGTTGTCAGGCCAGTGAATCTGTAATCATCGAACAGCCTGATGGTTTAGAGGTTCTGGTTTTGGAGGAAAAGAACCCTACCTGTCATCAAGGAAGTGACGGGCGTATTGTTATTAATGTACAGGGAGGAGCCCCTCCATATCGTTATAGCTGGCAAAGTGGTGAAAGTAACACTACACTTGAAAACCTGACAGGAGGAACCTATACAGTACAAGTACTTGATGCACGCGACTGTACAGCTTTTACAGAAATTATTTTAGAAGATCCGGGACCACTGGTTGTGGATTTGGGGGAAAACAGAACGCTTTGTGCAGCACAAGAACTGGCATTAGATATTTCGATAGATGATCCCGGAGCTATCTATTTATGGGAAGCTGATAATGGCTTTACAAGTGATAGTCCAACAGTTACCATAACACAAACAGGGCAATACACGGCAACTGTTACCACTGCTTTAGGGTGTGTTGGAATAGGTACAGTACAAGTAGGAGTTTCGGATCAGGTAATCGATGCAGATTTTGTGGTACTCTCCCAGGCATTTACAGGTAATGAAGTTACCCTGGTTAATGTAAGTGTTCCTAATGGAGAGTTGGTAGAATGGTATTTACCGGGATCAGCTTCCATAGAAGTTGTAGAAGAAAATAAGGACAAGCTAAAAGTAATTTTTGAAGAACCGGGAGCGTATGCTTTTACCTTGCGTACCTATCAGGGAGATTGTTATGCCGAATACCAAAAAACCATTATCGTAGAAAAGGCGATACAATTACCTGATGTTGGGGATGCCCGTAAGCCCTTTATAGAAGAATTTATCGTATATCCGAACCCCTCTGATGGAAAGTTTACTGTAAAAATCACTTTGTCAGAAGCAGCAGCTATAGCCTTGCGTATGTATAATCTTACCAATAATGCTATAGAACTCGAAGATCGTAAAGATGGACAAAATCAATATATCATCAACTATGATATGACAACCGCTACAGGGGCTTATATCTTGGTATTAGAAACTCCAAAAGGCGATGAAATCCGTAAAATAATTATTGAATGAGAATACGTTTATTAAAAATATACAGGGGTGTACTTGCAATACTATTGATATGTATAGTGCCCCTATGGGGCTGTTCGAGGGAGGAGACTCTACCCGTTACTGTAGATTTTAGGACGGTGATTGTAGACAACGATTATTCTGTGCCCGTACAGGTGATTATTAGTAACGAAACCGAAGGGGCAGATGAGTACGAGTGGACTTTTCAGGGGGCAAGTCCGGCATCTTCTATGCAAAAAAATCCCGGAACACTTGTGTACGATACCCCGGGAACCTATACCATATCCTTATATGCTGTAAACCGTGATGGTGCTGAAGGAGAAAAAAGCATTACGTTGGATCTGGATGCTCCCGTGATCATCGCTTTTAAGGCAACGATAGAAAAGGATAACTTTTCTCCGGCTACAGTAACTTTAGAAAATAATACTACGGGTGCCCAGACCTTTAACTGGACATTTGAAGGAGGAACCCCAGCTTCTTCTACCGATCAAACACCTCCTTCTGTGGTATTTACTACTCCGGGAGAACATACGATCTCCTTACAAGTATCCAATGGCAGGGAAACGTATACTAAAGATACCATTATTACGGTTGCCCCGAATCTGGTTGCCGATTTTGACTGGGAGGTAGATTTTCAGGATAAAGACCTGGAAGTACCGGTAAAATTAACCATGCAGAATACAAGCGTTAGTAGTACGTCGTATCAATGGAGTTTTGATGGGGGAACCCCTATAGAAAGTACCGAAGAAAATCCGGTAGTTGTATTTACTACTCCGGGAGCACATCAAATCATATTGACATCCACTAATGGAAAAGAGACAAAATCTAGTACTAAAACCATAACGCTATTACCCGATACGAACCTAAAAATATTTGAAGATATCCGTTTTGGGATCAATACTGCACATAATACGAATGTGATCGGAAGTTTTTTCTCTGCTTTTACAGAAAAAATATATACAAAATCCGAAGTAACCGCAGATACCGGAAGGCTAATTGATCTGGTGTTCTTTGGGCTAAACGATAGCTTTACCCTAAATCGTTTTTATGCTCCTGATGACCTGGAAAGTACAACTTTTGATGCCATTCCTAATGCTACCCATACCAAATTGATCAATACCCAGGAAGCCTGTGCTTGTGGAGCAAACCTAAGCCTGGCACAATTTGATGCTATGAGTGATGATCGTTTACTACAAGGAATAACTGTTATCGAAAATACAGCAGGGTTGCAACCCTTTGATGATAGTATAGTACCTAGAATTGTGCTTTTTGAAACAGCGGACGGAAGAAAAGGGGCTGTAAAAATTAAAAGATTTGTTGCCGATGGGCAAAACTCTTATATAGAAACCGATATAAAAATTCAAAAACAAAAAACAACTTAAATTAGTACACTTATGAAGCTTTTAAAAATATTAAGTATCGCATATGTCATAGTATTTGGATTATATTCCTGTTCTAGCGACGAGGATGGAAATGAAGTATCTATCCAAATTAACCCAAAAGATGTAAAACTTGACATCACTAGTATAACAGAAAAGGGAGTTACTTTATCATACACAGGCTCTTTTGATAATCCAAATGGATATACAGTATATTATGGAATTAAGAAAAAAGGGGAGTCCACATTTAAACGTTACCCTCTCGAAAAAAATAAAGTTATTACTGATCTTAACCCTGTTACTACATATATCATTGATATGGTGTATGATGATAGAAACGGAAAAGAAAACACTATTGGTGCTATAGAACAGGATTTTTTTACTACTTCGTTATTTCAACTGATCCGGGAAACCAATTCTTTTATGGATATTAATGAACACTATATATATTCCCATGAAGGTTTTTCTCATATCTTAAAAAAAAGTGATAAAAATACGGACTCTTCTGAAATTCATCTTGTGAATGTGGATAATCCCAATGATAGTATTCCGGTAATCGACTTAAGTATTTTTGAAGATCGCATTGAATTTAGACTACCAGAAGATATTTTGTCTGATACTCCCTACGAATATTTTAAGGATTATTATATAGGGATTAAGTCTGGAAATTCTTACCACAACCCTATAAATGCTTTTGACCTTTCCAATAAAGACAATAGCAGGCCAATTAAACTACGGGTATTTAACAAGGCTGTACACATTGAGAAAATTTCTATCGATGAGGTTCGTTCTGGAAGTGGGGAATGCAGGGAAGATGTACATTTTATTTCCTTTAGGGGAAACTTTTTCACCTCTTCAATATCGGGTTCACAGCTCAATTCTTATCAACCTGGGTTGACAGAAATAAGTGATGCGGTCATTACCCGTCTCTCAGATGGAAAAGAATACATTGTTCAGGATCAGCTTACCACTACAAATAATCATTGTTTGGCTTATGATCGTATTTCCAACAGGGATTTTGAAGGAAATTTATTAGAATTCCCTAGTTTACACTATGCCAGACTTGCTACAATACATATGCCAATAGAAGAATCCGGAGATTATAAAATAAAATTCACTTTTAATTGGGAAGGTGAGCATTATGAAACCAATGAATTTCCATTTACTCTGGAATAAACTTAGAAATACTTCTGCAAAACTAATATAAATATAGCCCATGAAATCCCTCAATAAAATAACCGACTACATCCAAAATAGCTTTTTCAAAGTGCTATTAGTTGTAGGTATGTTACTCCCATTATTGGTCATGGCACAACTACCTGTACAGGTAAACGGAAACCTGTTTCCGCCTTACAGTGTGAAGTTATCAGATTATGCTACAGCTAATAGTGATCGCTTGGTATTTAACCTACTGTTACGGGATGTTAATGAGTTTAACAGGCAGGTTACCCTAAAACTTTCTATTGAGGGTAATAATGGGTTTTCAGCACGAAGTACAGATGTGATTATAGGAGAAAACCCCATTACACTTAATGGTGGGGTTCCGAAGCGATTGACTAATATAGACTTACGCCCTTATTTTCAGTTAGAGAACCTGGTTGGGATATCCCCGCAACAATATAGCAAACCCCTTGCAGCAGGGCTGTACCAATTTTGTTTTGAAGTATATGATTATCTATCAGGACAACAACTGGGAGAAAAAGGGTGTGCTACGGCCTATATTGTACTTAATGATCCTCCCATTTTAAATATGCCTGGCCGTGGGGAGAATGTTGCTTTTAGGGATTCGCAGAATATCATTTTTCAATGGACACCAAGGCATATCAACGCGACCAACGTACAATATGAATTTACATTAGTAGAGATTTGGGATACCAATATCGATCCCCAGGCAGCTTTTTTAGCAGGCAGGCCTTTATATCAGACTACGACCAGATCCACAACGCTATTGTATGGCCCGGCAGAAACCCCATTACTACCCGATAAAACCTATGGATGGAGAGTACAGGCTATTGTAACTGACGGAATTAGTGAATTGTCCCTGTTTAAAAATAAGGGATATAGCGAGATTTTTCACTTTAATTATACCAAACAGTGTACACCACCACAGTTTGTTCTGGCAGAAAGTAATAGCAATAGTTCTGCAATGGTGTATTGGCAAGGGGTAGATCATAGCCAATACCAAATACAGTACCGTAAAAAGGATGGGGATAATGCAAATTGGTATGAGGTAAATTCCTACAGTGAACAAGCCCGTATACAACGCTTACAGGAAAACACCACTTATGAATACCGTGTAGGGGGAAAATGTGGAGAAAATGGGGGCTACACCTTCTCTCGTTTATTCGAATTTACGACCACTACCCGTGGGGGATCAGATTTCACATGTGGGGTCACCCCAGAGCAGCATATTGACAATCAGGAACCACTACAGACTTTAGTGGTCAATGAGGTGTTTACCGCAGGCGAGTTTCCTATAACAGTAAAACGGGTTACTGCTGGTAATACCGAAGCACCTGCTATAGGTGAAATTGCTCAGGGGGGCACTGGTAGATTTTCAGGTTGGGGATATATTACTGTTCCTTATCTGGCAGATACCAAAATAAAAATTGGATTTGTAGATATAAAGATCAATACCGACTACGAGCTTGTCGATGGGGTTTTAGTGACTGATTATGATCCTAATTGGAGCGGAATGGATGATGTGAGTGATGAGTTGGAAAATTTGGAAGCTTGGATGAATTCTTTTAAAGATATCATAAATGATTTAGTTAATTCAGGAAAACTACCAAAAGATAAAGGTGATCGACTTATAGAACAAGTTAATAATGTAGGTAATACCATAAATGAAGCCCAACAGCTTGATGAAGAAGCAGAGTCTATATTAGAACAGGCTGATAAAGCAGAGAGTCCAGAAAAAGAACAGTTACAAGAAGAAGCTCAAGCACTCAAAGAAGAAGCTGATAATAAAAAAGAAATTGCCGAAAAAGAGAAAAAAGAGCTAGATGCGGAATTAGACAAAATCAAGAAAGATTTAGGACTTAATGAAAATGATACTAATGCTAAAGTTACATTGAGAAAAGATTCTGTTTTTGACGGTGTTTTTAGTTATGGAAATGGTAAAGAGTTCTTTAAACATATTCGTATTGATAATCAAGAAGTAGTAGATTTTAGTAACACAGATGATAATCCATCTCCGGATCAATTAAATTATACATTTTCTAATGATGGTAAAATACATCAAATAATAGTCACTCATTCTGGGACACCACAAGAGATGATAGAGGATGCTAGACATAGAGCATCGAATCCGAACAGAGGAGAATTAGTAATGTATTTTCACTATGATACCAAAGCAAAGGAAATTGGTTATAAAGTAAACTTTGATCGAGAATATTTTGATAAACTTACCCAGAAAGATTATGAAGCCATAGCAGAACTTCATGCCCAAGCTTTATTTAATATGCTGCAAGGCAAAGAACTTACTGCAGGAGAAATCATCAAAATATTTAAAGATGCTACTCTTGAAGTGTATTCGACATTCAAACAAGTCTTATACGATGTTAAACTTCCTGAAGAATTATGGGATCAATATTCTTTTAAAAATGAAGAGTATTATATGGAGTCCCTATCTGCAGGACTTGTTGATGGGGCAATTGATGAAATCAAAAGCATTCCTTTATTGATTAGTATTGTCGTGGACTATACTACAGATGAAAAAACCAGAAATCAAATAAATCAGGCTATTCTAAATATTGATATAGAGAAGATTTATAACAAGTTTGTTGATGAACGTTCTGATTTATATAATGGACCAAACATTCATAAAATTAAACACCAAACAGGTAAAGATATTGTAGCAGCAGGTACATTGCTAGGAACAGGAGGAATAGCTGCACTTGGTAAAGTTAAAAAAGGAGTTGATTTTATTGAAAATTTGGTAGAAAATGCAGGGAAATTGGTTGATGATGCTGTAGTTTTATTAGCTAAGTTCCCAAATATTCGTAAATCTTTAGAAGAAATTTCTCCAATTCTAAAAACAAAAGGAATTGATAGATATCAATTTGAAGATGTCATTAGGAGATCCGATAATTTGGATTATCTTGAAGAAAATGCAGAGTTGCTAACAGAAATAGCAAATGAAATAGGTAAAGGTAAATATTCTGATGAAGACCTTTTAAAGATTTTTAAAGATGCCGTTAATGGTGATTTTGTAAAGGATTTGTTACCCAAAAAATTTGTTAATTCTTTAAAGAAATTTGGAAAATCAGAAGAAGAGATTTTTGATTATTTTAGAAAATATCATAATGTGCATACCAAAGGAGATTTCTTTAAATCAATTGAAGATATTTTAGTTAAAAGTAATACATCAAGACTGGCAAGAGATGAAGCTTATGCAATTTGGGGATATACGACCAATTTTTTCTATGGTGATTTAAATAGATGGTTAAGAGAGGGAAAAAATATAGTAAAGACTAAAGAAATATCTGAATTATTGGATAAATCGATAAGGAAGTTACCAAAATATAGTGGTAATGCTTTTCGTGCAATTGAGTTGGATGGTAAAGCTTTAACAGCTTTTCTTGCTAAACATCAAAAAGGGATGAAAGTCCCATACGATGAATTTACATCTGCTGGAAGTTCAAAAGGAGCTGCTTTTTTTGATAAACCATCTAAAAATGTGAAGTTGATTATGGAAGTTAAAGATGCTCCAGATATTTCTGATTTTGCAGATGGGATTAAATTCAGAGGATACCAACGAAAAGAATTGTTATTACCAAGAGGAAGTGAATTTCAGGTGACCGGGCGAGACTTTGTCAATGGAATATACGAAATACGTTTAATTCAAATAAAGTAGATTAATTATGTATTCAAAGGAAGAATTAGAAGAAATTGATAAAAGATTGAGAAAAGTATCTCAAGATATTCAAAAAGAAGAAAAACTCTTCTGGGATGAAGAATACCCTTCAAAATCCAGAGAAGAACGTATCAAACATTGGGCATCTTCATTATATAGAAGTATGCGTAGTCAAGAAGAGGTAGGTCAAAGTGCTTATTCTATTTATAAAAAAAAGTGGTTAGAAGAAGTCTTAAAAGTAGAACCAGAATTTATGACATTTTTGCCCGGGGTTGTAAAAATATGGGGAGGTATGTGGGATCACGTTAAAATTGAAAAAAGAATTCTTAAGATGTATAAACAGATTAAAAATAGTGAAAATCACTCTCAATAAAAACCAAGAAAATTATTGTAAAAGAATATTGTCTAAAGTATTAAATGACAGTAAACTTCCTTTTCCTAAGCAGATAAAGTTAAATGAGGTTAACATCTCTAAATATTATGAATATGCTAACAGAGGATGTAAGGAACTAAAGTTTAAAATTAAAGAATTAGATAAAGAGGTAATCATAGATTACTATTTAATGACAGATCATTATACTAGACACGGGAGAATTAATGAACTTGGTGAAAGTATTGAATTAGAAAATTATGAAGGACAATTCGGTTTACCTATTTATGAGAATGAAGAAAATACAAAAAAAGAACATAAACGTATTAGTGATCATAACGAAAAAGTTTATAAGGTATTGAAAGCAAAAGGTTTTGAATCATAAAGGAAATGTATCTCTCCTGATATCGCGAACGTCTCGCGCGTGTTGGTAAGAGTAAGAAAAGAGGAATATAATAATAGTAACAAAACATAAAAAATAAAACCGAAACAAATCCAACCGTAATAACATTAACAATTAATAAATATATAACAACTCAAATTTTTAAAACCATGAAAAAAGCAATTTTAGTAGCAACTGCATTTTTAACCGCATTAACCTTTTCTTGCAGTAGTGATGATGATGGAAACAATGATATCGTATTAGGAAAATGGAAATTAGAGCAAACCTATACTAATGATGTATCTGAGAATATTTCAGATTGTGTCAAGAAATCAACTATGGTGTTTCATGATAGTGGAAGCCTTGTGATACAGCCTTATGATATGGTACAACAAGGCTCAGAAAATATATGTGATTCACAAGGTACGCAATCCGGTTTCTGGAAAAACTTAGGCAAAGAAAATAAATATGAATTTACTATTGGTCACGGAGATAATGCCGAAAAAGGTACGGTCACTATAGTTGTAGAAGGAAATAGACTTACAAAATCAAGTACCTTCATAGAAGAAGGTAAAGAAAGTGTTTTTAAAGAAGTATTTCAAAAACAATAAAACAAATTTAGAAACCAGAATCACCGAAAACTTGTTGCGGTGATTCTGGTACATCTTAAGGATTACAAAAAATATTAGGTATTGAAAAACTATACCCTACTCTTTCTTATTCTATTTTCATTTGTTGGATACGCCCAAAGCATCGATATCGAAAATGTCGGTAAGGCTAAACCTATTAAGGTAAGTGGTGTAATTTCAGCCAATGGGGTATACTATAGTTCCAATCAAAATAGTAATCGGGAACCTTTTACCTATTTCCTGCGTGGAAACCTGAATGTAAGTATCTATGGGTTTGCTGTACCCATCTCTTATAGTTTTACCAATCAGGGGGATAACCTGGATTATGCATTACCTTTTGATTTTAATCGTATCAGTTTGCACCCCAAATACAAGTGGGCGACTGCCCATATTGGTAATGTGGCTATGAACTTTTCTCCATATACCCTAAATGGACATCAGTTTACTGGTGGTGGTGTAGATCTTGCTCCACCCGGGGCATTCAAAATTAGTGCAATGGCAGGACAGTTATTAAAAGCAACACCAGATGATGAAGATGAACGTACTGTTCCTGCTTTTCAAAGAATGGGATATGGGCTTAAAACCAGCTTTGAAAAAGAACGTTTTAAAGTGGGGGTTATAGGTTTTTATGCTAAAGATAATATAAGTTCGATAGATTCTGTACCAGAAGCTAAAGGCGTATTGCCTAAAGAAAATCTGGTGATCAGTATAAACACCCAGGTAAAAATCACCAAAGAGTTCACTCTAGATGTAGAATATGCCTCTACTGCTATCACACAAGATCTTCGCGCACCGGAAAGTGATGAAGGCAGCACAGGATTAGCTGCGACATTATTTAGTAACCGCGCATCAACAGAATTTTATAATGCCCTTAGAACCAACTTAACATATAACATTGGCAGAACTAATGTAGGTATTGGTTACGAACGTATTGATCCTGGATATGAAACCCTGGGAGCCTATTATTTTAATAATGATTTTGAAAATATTACTCTGAATACCGCTAGCTCTTTTTTTAAAGATAAGCTCACCCTTGCGATGAACATCGGATATCAGCGTGATGATCTCGACAATATAAAAGCCAATGCTACCAATCGTTTTGTAGGAGCTGTTAATGCGGGGTATACAGCATCAGACCGTTTAAGTTTTACCGGATCCTATTCCAATTTTCAGACCTATACCAACATCAAACCCAATCAATTTGATGTGATCAATGATGATAATCTGCTAGATGATGAAATAGAAGATCTGGATTATAAACAATTATCACAAAATGCTACCTTCGGAATTAACTACGTACTTTCACAAAAAAAGGAATCCAATCAGAATATTGCATTTAATTATGCTCTTAATGATGTAGCAAATGAGCAGGGGGGTATTGTACGTGTCGGCGATGCTTCTACCTTTCATAATGCAGCGACAAATTATACAATTGCATTCCCTAATATAAGTCTTGATATTAATACAGGCATTAATTTTACTTACAATACTATCGGTACAGAAGATGCTACCACCTGGGGGCCTAACATAGGTATCGGGAAACGTTTTTTTGAAAAAAAACTGGGAACCCGACTTGGACTATCGTATAATGAATCCCAAAGTACGTCTGCCAAAACACAAGTTTCCAATATTCGTTTGAATCTAAATTACGTAGTATTAAAACGGCATAATTTTAATGCAAGTGCTATACAACTTTTTAGAAGTGGAGGAACGGCAGACAATTTAAGTGAGCTAACTGCCACTTTTGGGTATAATTATACTTTTGGCATCAAAAAACCTAGTTTTAAACGCAAGGAAAATGCATGGTTAAGTTTTTCTTACCGTAAACGTACTTTTGAAGGATTGCCTTGGGAAATCACCCCTCAACTTAATGCAGTAGCCAAAGAAAAACAGGCAAATGAGATGGTAAAACATAAAAAGGATGAATTAAGATTGTTGGCCAGGGTTGTGAAAAAATCTGAGGATAAGCATAAAAAAGTGTATAAAGATGCAGCTTTAGCATATCTAAAAGCCCTGTATTTCTATGAAGAGTTTTTGGATAAGTATGACGAGTGGATTTATGATGGCTATCTAAAACTTATCCATGAAGGGGAGCAAGTAAACTCTGAAATACAACAGGAATATTTATATCTACAAGCCCAGGTAAATACCTACAAGAAGCCAGAAGATATCAAGGCCTTACAGGTCATCGAAAAGAAATTCAATGCACATACAGATATGTTGCTCTCTATCAAAAAATGGAACCTTACCCAGGAAGAAATCCGAAACCCCGAAGGTGAACTTAAAAAATTAAAAGAGCAGTATCTGAAGAAAATCTATACTATGTATGTGGAAGAACGCCCAGAGGATAAAATCATTGATTATATTGAAGTACGATTAGCAGATTTATATCATAAAGTATTAAAGGAGTAAAAAATATAGATCAGTAAATTAGAATGATGATTTATAATAAATTTTGACTACGTCTTTTTTGTTATTAATTTACGGGATAATACAAATTTGTAGTTTTATATTAAGTATAAATCTTAATTGAGGAGCTATTTTCTCTTTAGGGAATAGTTATACTTTATACTGCCGACCCTATGACGTGAAGAAACAATAAACCCTCTGTGATCTACTGAAAACAGAGGGTTTTTTCTGTCGGGGTGGCAGGATTCGAACCTGCGACCTCCGCGTCCCAAACGCGGCGCGATAACCGGGCTACGCTACACCCCGAGGTGTATATTTCCCTTTTGAGGGTGCAAATATAGACAAATCATTTAAAATAAAACCAAATTATAGTATAAAGTAAAGAATTTTTTATTCCTTGTTTTAAAAATGAGAAAAAACCCTTCTTATACCTTGACATAAAAAGGGTTTTGCATAGGTATGGGGTATTATGCGTGATAATATCGTTCTCTATAAATTTTTCCATCTTTCCACTCGGTAACAACAGTCTGTTCAGAAAGCATAGTACTGCCATCTTTTAGTTTTAATTCCATTACAGCATCATAAAAAGAATGATTTCCATTAATAGCATAATTATTAACATCATACCTAATAAATTCTGAAAGCTGATTATCTATAAAATCTTGTTCAAACTTAAGATTAAACGCTTTTCCTTTTTTAGGAGCATCATTGGCTTCTTTTAATTCTACATCATCATGTAAGTAAGTATCCATTGCTTCAATAAAAGCTCCTTTCGACAATAATTCGTGAATGTGTTTAAGGTTTTTTTCGATTGTATTTTCCATGTTTATTTTTTAGAGTTTACTATTGTTCTGTATTTGATGGAGTAAAGATGCAATGATACTTGCTTTCTAAAAATGTAGTTTTTCCCTAACCTCTTGTCAATTTTTCCCGAGAAGAACATTTATGATGTGATCGAATTAAAAACAGTGATTATATATCAAATTTCTTAGAAAAAAATAAGGTATAAATGTGTTAGTATCAGGATACTCTTATAAGCATGATTTTTTTTAGTTTTTATAAAAAAATAAAGCCTTTGTTTAATGATTAAACCAGAGCTAGATCGTATCTTTATAGGCCAAAAGGAACTTATGGGAAAACAGTCTTTTTTTTCATGTTTGTAACCCGTGTTACTAACAATTATTATGCTGAAAAGTATCTTTGTAAAACTGAAGATTTAAAAAACAGATCTTATGGAAAATCTTGATGCGGCAAGACTCCAAATGGCATTTACTCTAATATTTCATATTGTTTTTGCTTGTATTGGCATGGTCATGCCTTTTTTTATGGTGGTATCTCACTATAAGTGGTTAAAAACGCGTGATCAGGTATATTTAACTCTAACAAAATCATGGCAAAAAGGGGTGGCAATATTTTTTGTTACCGGTGCTGTTTCGGGTACAGCATTATCTTTTGAACTGGGGTTACTTTGGCCCGAGTTTATGAAACATGCCGGACCCATTATCGGAATGCCTTTTTCACTAGAAGGAGCAGCTTTTTTTGTAGAAGCTATAGCCTTAGGTTTTTATTTATATGGATGGGGTAAACTACCAGAGAGATTTCATTGGATAACCGGAATTATTATTGGTTTATCGGGAGTAGCATCTGGAATTTTGGTAGTTGCCGCTAACGGGTGGATGAATGCTCCAACAGGATTTGAATATGTAGATGGGAAATTTCTAAATATAGATCCAGTACAGGCTATGTTAAACCCTGCCTGGTTTACACAAGCTTTGCATATGACATTGGCTGCTTTTACAGCTACTGGTTTTGCTGTTGCGGGAGTTCATGCATATCAGGTGTACCGAAAAAGAAAAGTAGAATTACATAAAAAAGCATTTAAAATCGCGATAACATTTGGAGCAATAGCAGCAATATTACAACCGATCAGTGGTGATATTTCTGCTAAAGATATTGCAGAACGACAACCTGTAAAACTTGCAGCAATGGAAGCGCATTATGATACCAAAAAAGGAGCTCCTTTATATATCGGTGGAATAGTAGATACAGAAAAACAAGTAGTAAAGTATAAAATAGCAATCCCGAGAATGTTATCATTTCTTGCTTTTTCTGATTTTGAAGCCGAAGTTAAAGGGTTAAATGATTTTCCCGAGGATGAATGGCCTAATGTAGCTATGGTGCATTATGCATTTCAGATCATGGTAGGAATCGGTACCCTTTTGCTTTTTGCAGGAATTCTATATTTTATATCCTTAAAAAAGAAAAAATGGTTTGCTAGTCATAAGTATTGGCTACTATTTGTGTTATTGGCCCCAATGGGATTTATTGCATTAGAAGCAGGGTGGATTGTTACAGAAGTAGGGAGACAACCCTGGATAATTCATAAGATTATGAAAACTAAAGATGCAGTAACTCCTATGCCTGGTATTGTGTTTAGTTTCTATACCTATATTGTTGTATATTTTACTCTATCATTTGCGGTTACCTGGTTGATGCTTAGACAAATAAAAGTTTTAAATAACTCAAATCATTAAATATGCTGTACGTTGTATTATTCTTTTTGATCTTTTCCCTATATCTCTATGTGGTTTTGGGTGGAGCAGATTATGGAGCTGGGATAGTAGAGCTTTTTTCATCAGAAGAAAATCAGAAGATTACCAAGAAGACTATTTATCGTGTTATGGGACCCGTTTGGGAAGCTAATCATATTTGGATTATTATTTTGATCGTGATTCTGTGGATAGCATTTCCAGTGTATTATAATATCATGGTAGTGAGCTTACATATTCCGCTTACTATAATATTGCTGGGTGTTACGCTAAGGGGAGTGGCTTTTGTGTTTAGGCATTATGATGCTATTATTGATAACTCTCAGAAGTTATATGATAATATGTTTAAAATCTCTAGTTTGATTACCCCGATATTTTTAGGAATGGTATTCGGGGCATTGATTAGTGGAGAAATACGTTTAGTAGATGATATTAGCTCCTTAACATTTTATGAAGCATTTGTACAACCCTGGTTTAATGTATTTAGCATATTGGTTGGGTTATTTTTTGCAGCGCTTTGTGCATTTTTATCTTCAGTTTTACTAATAGGAGAATCAAAAGAAGGAAACGAAAATATCTATATTAGAAAATCAGCTATTGCTACAATTATTGTTTTTGTTGTAGGACTATTAACCTTTGGATATGGATACATCGTTAAGAATGTATTTGTACAAGAGTTTATGAAAAACCCTATTACAATAATTTCGATTGTACTTTCAGCCTTTCTGTTATTTCCGTTATGGAAAACTATCAAAAAAGGCAATACAGTATGGAGTAGGTTTTTTGCAGGATTACAGGTATTTTTAATTTTATCGGCAGTTTTGATTTCTCATTACCCAGATATAATAATTACCCAAACAGGAAGTGTTAGTTTAATAGAAAATATAGCTCCAGATAGTGTTATTAATGTCTTAGGAATATCTCTTATTATTGGTGGGACGGTAATTTTACCAGGATTGTTTCATTTATTAAAATCATTTAAAATGATCAAAATTCTAGAGAGATAAATAAGTATACCAATTACCCGACAATTTTTTGAAAAAGTATTTAAATTACTTTTTGTACTTCTATACTAATTTCTTACCTAAAACATAGATGTTTCCTGATGTAGTGAACTTAAAATGAATTCGTGAATTCTAACTTTTCAGGAATTATTTTTAGGCGTCTCATAATTTGAGATCATCATATATTAGTTTTACCAAAGTTTTCAATAGGAAGCAACTTTAAAAAAATAATGTTTAATTAAAATTCAATCAAAAAATGAGAAATTTAACAGGTAAGGAATTAAGAGAAACTAACGGAGGAATAGATGGTTTAGCTGCAGCTTTGGCTGAGATAGCAAGACAAATGGAAGCGATTAAGAAGTTGGGAACATTAACGGGAACTACCGATGATATACATAACTAGTATAGCATATACTTGGATCTAAAATTTTCGATTATGAAAGATTTACAAAAATTAGGGAAGCCTTTGAGTAAGACTCAACAAAAAGAAATAAAAGGAGGAGCAGTAAGAATTCCAATTAGTGATATTAATGATTGCATGTTTCCATTAGCACCACCGCCACCAGGATGTAACTGGCATATTGATATGAAAGCATGTACGGCAAAACTTGTCTGTCTGGATGTTATTGAAATAAAATAATTTCACAAAGGCTATCAAAATAACTTGATAGCCTTTTTTTATTTTTTTGTCACAAATATCCTTTTAAAAGGGTTTAAGTATGAGATTAAATATGTTTGGGAGTAAATTGAAATCGTCTTAAAAAGTTTTACATTTTAGTTGATAATCGATTCCCAAAAATTAGAATAAAAAGTTATATTTGCACTCTTAATTTTTTCGGGATGTGGCGCAGTCCGGTTAGCGTACACGGCTGGGGGCCGTGTGGTCGCAGGTTCAAATCCTGTCATCCCGACATCACAAAAGAGGTTCTGATAAAGAATCTCTTTTTTATTTCATAATTGCTTAAGAGCGTCTTCTACACGTTGTACGGGAAGTTTGCATGCTCCTTGCTGGCAAACATATATAAAAGTTGCATCTCCTATATATTTGTTTTTAAATACAGGTAGTGAACTTTCTTTAGTGCTCCCCACAACAATAGCGTTTGGGATATAATACGAATTAAAAGTATCGGCTATAGCATCTGCTTTTTCCCCTACGATTACAATTTCATAAAAAGGATAAACAGTATGAAGCTGTAAAGCATTCCATTTAGAGAAATCTTTTGCGTTATCAGTTAAATAATCTGCCATAGAAGATAACATTTGCTTCGACTTTTCTGTAAGTTGGTTATCATAGTTTAGAATACCAAGTCTTTTTAGGTTATGTCCCATAACAGCATTTGGCGATGGTATTACTCCATCATCAACTTTAATTAGTGTAGAGATCAATTTACTTTCTTTGGTGTATTTATACATCTTAGTCACCGAATCTGTATAATGAGTTGTAGCGATAGTATGTAGAGCGTTTGCATGATCCAGGTATTTTGTTTTCAGGGTTACACTATATAAATTGATAGTAGCATCAATAAGTAAAGCATAATCTTCTATAAAACCTTCTTGCTGCTTATCACCTTTTTTAAAAGTATGAACCAGAAAATTGTTGTTGGCATTATTGGTGTTAATAACATCGTAAAGTGCAATAGCTTTGGTAAGGTATTCTTTATTCCCAAAAGCTTTATAAGCATCAATAAATCCATTAATCAATAAGGCATTCCATGAAGTAATCACTTTATCATCAATAGCAGGGGATACTCTTTTCTGTCTTTCGTTAAAGAGTAATTCTTGCCATTTAGCTTTTAGAGATATCAGTTTCTTTGGTTTGATATTATTTTGAGCACTAAACATACTATCATTAGAAGATTGTTGTATACTAAAAGAAGCTTCTTTTTCTGGGCTCTCAGAAGTTCCTAAATCATAATACTCAGAAAAAAGAGAAAACTCTTCTTTTAAAATATGTTGTAACTCTTCTTTTGTCCATTGATAATAACCACCTTCTTTTCCTTCACTATCAGCATCTATCGCCGAGTGATACCCTCCATTTTTACCTTTCATTTCACGTTCTAAAAAGGCAATGGTCTCTTCTACTATAGTTTTATACTGTACTTTTTTATAAACCTTATATGCTTTAGAATAGAGGCTAATTAGTTGCGCATTGGTGTAGAGCATTTTTTCAAAATGAGGTATTTTCCAATATGGATCGGTACTGTATCTAAAAAAGCCTCCGCCAATATGATCATAAATGCCACCCGATGCGATGTTGTCTAAAGTGTTTTCAACATGCCTTTTAACCGTATCGTTATGTGTTAGTTCAGCATAATCCATAAGAAAATCCAAACTATGTGGTTTGATAAATTTTTGATTCCCAAGATCTCCTCCCCATTTAAGATCCCAATTTTTTTGCCAATTATTTACACTTAAATCAAGAGCATCTTTAGTTAAATGAGTATCATCATTTTTGGGTTCTATTACATTGGTAGCATGTATACCCGACGAAATTTTATTGGCATAATCTGTTAGTTTTTCAGGATCTGTTTGATATAAATCAGTGATTTTGTTTAATACGTCTTTCCATTGCTCATTGGTATGATAGGTACCGCCATATACTGGTTTCCCATTAGGGAGAAGAATAACATTAAGAGGCCATCCACCACTACCTTGCATTAGTTGTACAGCAGTCATATAAAGATGATCAAGATCAGGACGTTCTTCTCTATCTACTTTAATATTTATAAAACGCTCATTCATTATTAGAGCGATATTTTCATCTGCAAATGTTTCTTTTTCCATGACATGACACCAATGGCAAGAAGAATACCCAATACTTACAATTAATAATTTATCGGCTTTTACAGCTTCTTCAAGAGCACTATCACTCCAGGGTCTCCAATCTACAGGATTATGTGCATGTTGTAATAAATAAGGGCTTGTTTCATTAATCAAGCTATTGGTATATGGATGATCACTTTTTGATGAAGTATCCTTACAACCAAAAACAACTAATAATACAGTAAAAAAAATAAACTTTATAATTCGTGAAGTATTTAACATTTCGTTACAAAAAGGTATATTTAAAGCAAAGTACAATAATTTGTATAATATCCCTAAATACGATGCTTAGAGGTTTGTCTATATTAAGAAATGCATAGAGTAATGCTATCCTTTAATAAAGGTTGTTTGTCTATAAAAATATGCTGTTTGGAGGATAAGTTTATAATAAAAAGAAATGTTCCTTATTTTCAAATTTCCTCAAAAAAAGGAAAATCTAATTTTTTAGTATATGATGCAGAATATAATTTACCTCTTAGTACTGATTTTGATTTTTTCGGGTTGTTCAAAAGATCAGAAAGAAAGTAATACTGTAGTAAAAAAAAAACAGAGTACAACGCTATTTGAAAAAGTTTCAGAAACCCGTAGTACTATAGATTTTAAGAATAAGATCGAAGAAACATTGTATTTTAATTTTCTTAATTATTCATATATCTATAATGGCGGGGGAGTGGCTGTTGGTGATATCAACAATGATGGATTAGAAGATATTTATTTTAGTTCTAATCAGGGAACTAATAAACTTTATCTTAATAAAGGTGGTTTTGTCTTTGATGATATTACAAAGAATGCAGGAGTTACAGATCAGGAAGGTTGGTCTACCGGGGTTTCTATGGTAGATATTAATGCCGATGGATGGCTAGATATTTATGTATGTAAATCGGGTGCATTGCAGCATAAAGAAAAGAGAAAGAACAAACTTTATATTAACCAAAAGAATGGAACTTTTATAGAGCAGGCCGATCAATATGGTTTGGCTTCCAGTGCTTTTTCGACTCAGGCATATTATTTAGATTTTGATAAAGATGGAGATTTGGATGTATACTTGTTAAATCATAGGCCAGATTTTAACAACAATGTTACAATAGACCCTAGAATTCAGTTTAGCTATCATCCCGAAAGTAGCGATCAGTTATTTGAAAACAATAATGGAAAATTTACAGATATTACTCAAAAATCAGGATTATTAAATAAAGCTTGGGGACTTAGTGCATCTATTGGTGATTTTAATGAAGATGATTGGCCAGATATTTATGTAGCTAATGATTTTTTAGAATCTGATTTTCTTTATATCAATAATCACGATGGCACATTTACCAATACTATTCTTAGTACGTTTGATCATATCACTGCAAATAGTATGGGATCTGATTTTGCCGATATTAATAATGATCTAAAACCCGATCTGGTGGTTTTAGATATGCTGTCTGATGATCATAAAAGAAGTAAAGAAAATATGGCATCGATGAGTACTGAAAATTTCAACGAATTGGTTAAGTCAGGGTATCATCATCAATATATGTCTAATGCATTACAACTCAATCTGGGTAATGGAGTGTATAGCGAAATAGGGCAATTATCAGGGATTTCGAATACAGATTGGAGCTGGGCCCCTGTATTGGCAGATTTTGACAATGATGGATTTAATGACCTTTTTGTGACTAATGGCATCTATCATGATTTGTCTAATCAGGATTTTAGAAACAAGATGAAGACTAATATCCGTAATCGAAAAAAAGTAACATTAGAAGAAGCAATTGGTATGATGCCTTCTACCAAATTGAGTAACAAAATGTTTCTTAATAATAAGGATTTAACGTTTTTACCCGTTACCAAAGAATGGGGACTACAGGAAAAAGTAAATTCTAACGGAGTTGCCTATGCTGATCTTGATAATGACGGAGATCTCGATCTCATCCTTAACAATCAGATGGAAACTGCCAGTATCTATAAAAATAATCAGCAAAATAACTATATATCGGTAATGCTTTCTGGTAGTGCTAAGAATCCCAATGGTATAGGTGCAAAAGTTAATATCTATACCAAAGACCAGCAACAATCAAAAATACACTATCCTGTTAGGGGATTTCAATCTTCTGTAAGCCAACGAATACATTTTGGATTAGGAGATGTAACTATAATAGATAGTATACAAGTACAATGGCCTCAAGGAGCATCATCTACTACACTTAAAAATATAAAAGGCAACCAATTACTCGAGATCAATCAAAAAGATACGGCGTTAGCTTTAGTGAAGTCTAAAAAACAACCTGCTCATGTTCCAGCTGTTATTGATGCTTCTCAATTTGGAATTCAGTATAAGAATACCGAGCGCAATTTTGATGATTACAAACTTCAGCTATTATTACCACAAAAACAAAGTGAAAAAGGGAGAGCCCTTACTGTTGGTGATGTAAATAACGATGGAAAAGAGGATTTCTTCGTAGGAAATGCCAAAGGAGCTCCTGCTGCTATGTATATTCAGCAAGAAGATAGAACTTTTAGAGCTTCTAGTGTTCCTGTTTTTCAGAATGATAAAGAATATGAAGACAACCAGGCATTATTTTTTGATATAGATAATGATGGTGATCAGGATTTATTCGTAGCAAGCGGAAGTTATGAAGACCAGGAAAATAGTGATTGGCTTATCGATAGAGTATATACAAATGATGGAAAAGGTAATTTTATCAGAGATACTACATTTCCTAAAATCAAATCGATATCTTCTGCCGTAGCGGTATCTGATGTTGATCAGGATGGTGATCTCGATCTTTTTATTGGTGGAGGAGTAGTCCCTGGTAAATATCCAATGTCATCACCTTCATATGTATTAAGAAATGATAGTGGAAATTTTGTGAAGGTAACCCATAAAATGATCAAAGGACAAGAACAACTAAACATGGTAAATGGCGCTGTTTTTTCTGACTATGATAAGGATGGGGATGAAGATCTTTTGGTAATAGGAGAGTGGATGCCAATTACCATTTTTGATAATGATAAAGGAATATTGATTAAAAAAGATATAGATGCATTACAACATACTTCTGGCTGGTATTTTACAATACAACCCACAGATATTGATAGTGACGGAGATATAGATTATTTGATAGGAAATATGGGGCAGAATACTAAGTTTCATCCTACAAAAGACAAACCTCTGCACATTTACACCAAAGATTTTGATCAAAACCAAAGCCTGGATATTATATTAAGTAAAGAATCCAAAACAGGATTACTATTACCTGTGAGAGGGAAACAGTGCTCTTCTGAGCAATTACCTATGTTAAATAATAAGTTTAAAACCTATAAGGAGTTTGCAAACGCATCACTGTCTGATATTTATGGGGATCAGGACTTGAAAGAAGCAACTCATTATATGGCTAAGGAGTTTAACACCGTTATCCTGATCAATGATGGGCAAGGTGATTTTAATATAACACCATTGCCTGTACAAGCTCAGTTTGGTCCAACTACAGATTTTGTTATCGAAGATTTTAATAAGGATGGAATAAATGATATTTTTGGTATAGGTTCTTTATATGAAGCCGAAGTAGAAACGATACGCTACGATGCTAATAAAGGATATTTACTATATAAAAATACGGGAAACACTCTAAGTTTTTCTGCAACATTACCTGCACTACACGGGCTAGAAATAAAAGCTGCAGAACGTATCATGATCGGTGACAAAAAATATATCCTCATGCAATGTAAAAATACAGGGTTAAAATTATTACCAATAGATTTTTAAACTTTAATATCATATCAAACAGTTACCATACTCTCGAAATTTGATAGATCAATTTAGCATACAAATCTAGATTCATTTTATTTCACAGATATCAAAGATTACCTACCTTAGTTATCTGGAAAACAAATATACTTACCAAAGTAAATGTGTCTAAATAATGATGTAGTATTCTTTACTAAAATAATATAGAAATGGTGAGAACACGTATAGGAAGAGCAACTGATATCCAGGGAATACTTTCCCTTCAGGAACAGAACCTGTTTAGCAATTTAAACGAAAAAGAACGAGAAGCAGGTTTTGTAACCACTCCTTTTACCACTAATCAAATTGAAGAAATCATAAAACAAAACGGAATTTTTATTGCAGAAAATGATGAGAATGTGATTGTAGCATACGCTTTTGCAGGAAATTGGAAATATTTTGAGCAATGGGAGATTTTTAATGTAATGATCTCTCGTTTCCCGAAATTATCATTTAATGGCTGTCAAATTTCAACAGAAAATAGCTTTCAATACGGGCCAGTTTGTATTGATAAAGAGTATCGCGGTAAAGGATTACTATATTTGATTTTTGAAGAAATGAGAGTCGAATTTGTGAAAAAGTATCCAATTAGTATAACATTTATAAATAAAGTAAATGTTATTTCTGAAAAAGCACATACTAAGAAATTAGGCTGGACAATAATAGACGAATTCGAATTTAATAACAATACTTATATTGGGCTTGCTTTTGATATGAAAAAATCAGTTAAAAAGTTAAATAAATGTTAATAGCTTTTTGTTTGCGAACTATTGGCAATCTAGACATAAAATTAACACTGCAAGTAGAGTACGTAAAATGAGAAAGATTAGCTACTTAGTCTTATATAAATGTTAACCGCATCTTATAAGTTCGTATTTTTTTAATATATTAACACTTTATTAATAATTTAAAACTAACAATATGGAAATAATTGTAACCATTATTATTGGAGCAGTAGCAGGTTGGCTTGGAGGTACCATTTACAAAGGTGGTGGTTTAGGTCTAATCGGAAATATTATAGTTGGAATCGTCGGGAGTTATGTAGGATACTGGCTTTTGGGAAAATTTGGAATTCACCTGGGCACCGGCTGGATAGGTGCAATACTTACTGGGGCTATCGGAGCAATAATTATTCTATTCTTGCTTAATCTAATATTTAAAAAACGATAATCAATACATCTACTTTAATCATATGGGTGTATAATCGATATGAGAAAAGATAAGATAAATTTTGATACTTATGATCATACAAAAAGCTGCCTATATAGGTGGCTTTTTGCTTTTAGATCAATAAGAAGGTTTGATGGTTTCTACTATTAAAACAAAATTACAGTTTTTGTAACCTTTTCTTTTTTTTGAAACCGAACAAGAATGCATAGATGCACAACCTGATCCCAATTTTTTATAAACTGCCATCAGGAATTAAGTTTTATCGATAATGAAAATGTCGAAATATTGTTTACCGACATAAAACATTCTGCAAATTATAAAATCGAGAATAATAAAATAATACTATACTCATCATCAAATATATTAGAATTTCAAAATGACATCATTTTTGAAATCATAAATAGTTCTTCTCTAAAATTTGTAGATAATAATACAATATGCAAACTACGTAAAGGAAATTCTATATGGGATTAAAAAATGAGTAGACATTATATGCGTATTCTGTTATAATAATGATTCGTTATATTAGAACGTTTCTGACAAAAAATAGAAAAAGTACCGCCCAGAAAAAAGGAATTTCTTAAATTAAGGACTCCTATGAAAACATTCACACTTCCTATTGAATTAATTCGTGATGAACATGAATTTACTAACCTATACTATTATCAATCCACTAGAGAACATGATAAACAACAAATCAAACTCACAAAAAATGTCTTTAGCTTTTTAATTGATGGCCAAAAGGAAGTTTTTACAAATAATTCATCTTTTTTAATCGAGAGTTCTAGCTTTCTATTAATGAAATCAGGGCATTGTTTAATGACAGAAAAACTCTCGCCGATACATCAAAATTATAAAAGTGTATTATTGTTTTTCTCGAATAAAGAAATACTACAATTTGCTCAGAAATTCAATATCAGAACGTCTAATAGTAGTGTGCCACAATCTGCATATTCATTTCAATATGATCAATTTATAAAAAGCTACGTAAATAGTTTAGTTGATATCTCTAGATTGTCACCAAGTATTCAAAGAAAAATGATACGGGCAAAATTTGAAGAGATTATGATCTATTTGGTAGAAACCAATGGGATAGATTTTATAAATTCGATGATAACTCATCAAAGCAATTCACTTCAAAATTTTCTTAGTGTGGTTGAAAATAATAAACTAAGAAAAATGACATTAAAGGAGTTAGCCTTTTTATCAAATATGAGTTTATCCACGTTTAAACGAGAGTTTGAAAAACATTTTCAGGAATCACCTAGTAAATGGTTTTTAGATAAGAGATTAGAACACTCGGCTTTTATGTTAAAAAATAATGCTAAGCGACCATCAGAAATCTATCAGGAGATTGGTTATGAGAACCTTTCTAATTTTATACATGCATTTAAAGCAAAATTTGGTGTTACTCCAAAGCAGTATCAATTAAATTGAACTTTTGGCACTACTTTTTGACCTAAAATAAACATAAGGTTCTCCTCTTTAACTCATAATTTTGTATGTATAATTAAATATAAATCACTATGAAAAAATCAATTTTTATTTTAGGCATATTGCTTACCATATCAACATCTTCATTTGCGCAAAAGACGTTTACATTAACAAGTACTTCTATAGGCGGAGAAGCTACTGTTAATGAAGAATTTAATGGATTTGGTTGCACAGGAAATAATGAATCTCCGCAACTCTCGTGGAAGAATGCACCAAAAGGAACAAAAAGTTTTGCAATAACAATGTATGATCCAGATGCACCAACAGGCAGTGGATGGTGGCATTGGGTTGTATTTGATATCCCCGAGAATATAAAGGAATTAGTATCGAATGCCGGAGATATAAAATCAAATTTAACTCCAAAAGGAGCAATACAAAGTATTACAGATTTCGGAGTAGGTGGATATGGAGGACCTTGCCCTCCCGAAGGACATGGGATACATCAATATATTATTACCGTTCATGCCTTAAAAACAGATAAATTAGGGCTTAACGAAAACTCTAATCCTGCAGTCGTTGGATATTATCTTTGGAATAATACTATAGCCAAAGCCAGTATAGTGATGTACTATCAAAGATCCAAAAAGTAGAAAGGATGAAAATTAAGCGTATTGATCATATAGTCAGTACAGTAAACGATATAGAAAAAACAATTCGGTTTTATACTACTGTTTTAGGAATGGACGCTACGGTTTTTGGCGAAAATAGAAGCGCTCTCACTTTCGGAAACCAAAAGATAAATTTACACCAAAAGGGAAGAGAATTTGAACCAAAAGCCAACAAACCAACTTGTGGATCAGAAGATTTGTGCTTTATCGTGTATCTACAGAAATCGAGTCAGTCAAGATCGAATTAGAAAATAAAGGGATTGATATCGTTACCGGGATAGTACATAGAACGGGAGCCATAGGCAAAATACGTTCGATTTATATAAGGGACCCTGATCAGAATTTAATAGAATTAAGTAATTACAAATAAAAATCACTACCATTCACATATAAAATAGTTGATGAAGCGCAAATCATAAAAGTTTGCGCTTTTTTAATACATTTATATTCTATTAACAATTTGTATGAGGGCTATAGACAGTTTTTATTTTGATAAAGAAGAACCGATTAAAAGTTGTCTTTTGGGGCTAAAAGCTATAATAACCGATTATAATTCAGAATTTGAGTCGAGATGGTATTATCGCTTACCTTGTTTTATGTATAAAAATCAGATTTTCTGTTATTTATGGGGCGATAATAAAAAGAACACATAACAATGGCCGTAATCAAACAAATGGATAAAAAGATATTAGACCGTATAAACCTTGACTTTTGTGAAGAACAAAAAGATCGGGTGATCGATGAACTTTCTTCAATAGAATTAAAACATGTAATGGCTGAATCCCAGTATAATCTGGAAAACACACGATTATCAATTTTGAAATTAGCAAAAGGAGATGTAAGTGAAGTTATTGAGTTAACGAAAAGGGCAAAAATTGACTTTCGTGATATAATATTATGGGCAACACAAGAAAAAGGAATATAGAAAACATATACATAATATAGCTTATCACTATACACAGAACGCTGCTAGTAATTAAAAATCAAAATGTCTCAAAACAAAACAATTAGCGATTCGATACACAAGACGATATCATTAGAGAAAGATGATTTTTTTCTTCAATATGGTAAACCTTGCATAGAAATTGGTATGTTAGTTAAAGGAGTGATGAGAGGGTTTGTACATGATAATGACGGCAATGAAATTACGACTCATTTTTACCAGGAAGGGGATATGATTATTGGTAGTTACATCCCCAAAACAAATGTAGTCATGTCTGTTCAAGCTTTAGAGAAATGCGAAATTTCTGTAGCAAATTATTCAGAAGTGATGTCGTGGGTTAATAAAGACAAAAATATTACCGAAATAGTGACAAACGCATTCCAAAAATTGAATAAACAGTTACAATCAAGATTAGTGTCGTTGTTAAACTTGAACTCTGTAGAAAAGTATACACTCTTTTTAAAAGAATACCCTAGTGTAATTAATCGAATTCCACATTATTACATTGCAAACTACTTAGGTATTACTCCAACACAATTAAGCAGAGCACGAAAACAATTTATCGACAAATGTAAATGAGAAAAAAATACCATATTCATTCCTTTGTATCAAGAAATGATATAAAAGAGAAACAGTATGGAAAAGCATTTTGAACTCACAGACGAAGTGTTTAAAAATCAATTTACACAGTGTACACTTAATCCCGAAATTTTTAGCCACGAAGCACATTTACGATTGGCGTGGATTATGATTAATGATCACGGTATTGAACAAGCCGAAAAAAAGATGCATATACAGCTACAGCATTTTGTAGAATTTGTAGGAGTAAAAGACAAATACAATAAAACAGTAACGATTGTCGCAACCAAAGCAGTACATCATTTTATGAATCAATCAAAATCTGATAATTTTAAAGATTTTATCGCAGAATTTCCACAGTTAAAAACCAATTTTAAGCAACTCATCAATACTCATTATAGCTTTGATATTTTTGATTCTGAAAAAGCAAAAACAGAATTTCTAGCACCTGATATACTTACTTTTTGATGAAAAAGAATGCGATGAGGTTAGAATCTGTATTAGACTAAATACGAAGCATCTGTTTTACACAGATATCATAATATAAGTATAGATTAATTCAACAAATGAAGTAACATTTTACTAGGTTAGGACATATACCCATAAATAGTAGACATAAGTACCTAATAATATGAAGAAATCATCTACATCTCTTTATAGAATTCGAAAAACAAGTTGGGGTATTTGGGTGCAAATTTCGGCCAGTGTTAAAAATAGCGATCAGGGAGACAAAATATCAGATAACCTGTATTTTGAATATAAAGATAATACTAAACATTTAACAGATGTTGAAATTGAACTCCTAAAAGAAGGCCTTACCTGGGTAAGTTTAATAATTGAAAAGAAAATTAGTACACCAACCACAATAACCCTAAATAAAATAGAACTAAATCATTGTGACTATCAAGTTGAAGGTATGTTTTACGGAATAGCATTTTGGGCATCCGAGCATTTTGAATTTGATTTACCAGAATATCAGTTTAAGTATGATGTAAAACAGAATAAGTATATGTTCCCTGACTTAGATGAAAAATTAAAAAATCTATTCACCACATTATATATGAGATCCCGATTTAGTTTTAAATAGAAAGCTTTGCCGAAGTGCAAGTATCATCTTTTACACATAGATTTAGGCATGTGAGCTATTCTTATGGTTACAAATCGAGAAAGTTTAGTATGGGTTCAATGTAACCTTTGTAAAAAACGAAGGTCTTAAGTACAAAATATATGTATATGAACCTGTTTCGATCAAAAAGTTTTGTACCCCTTAGTATTGTATTAGTATCGATTTTATTTGTTACCGCATGTGCTACCGATAGAAAACCCGATACTCCTAAAGCAAAAGAAAAAACTACATTAAACCAGGTATTAGAAAAGAAAATTAATCTTCATTATCCATCTGATGGAGCTGGAGCAGTTGTTTTAATTCGTAAAGAAGGAAAAACATTGCTAAAAAAAGCATTCGGAAATATAAACATAGAGCATCAGGTAGAGGCCCAAACCGATATGAAATTCCGTATCGCCTCTATTACAAAGCAATTTACTGCTGTTTGTATTTTGATGTTACAAGAACAAGGAAAACTATCTCTTGATAATGATATTAAAGAGTATATCCCCGAGTATAAACAATCACATGATCATAGCATTACAATTCGACAATTATTAGGGCATACGGCAGGAATTCCAGAATACACAGAAGTGAAACCTTCTTATGATCACCATGGTACAGATCGGGTAGCTATGGATACCATTGTAAAAGTAATCAATAATGTTTCACTCGACTTTAAACCAGGAACCGACTGGAAGTATTCGAACTCGGGATATGTTTTATTAGGCAAGATTGTTGAAAACGTTTCCAAAAAGGAGTTTAGAAGATATGTTCAAGAGCATATTTTTGATGTGTTAAACATGAAACAATCTAGCTTCTATGATTTTTATGAAATCATCCCGCAATTGTCTAAAGGGTACGAAATAGCTGAAGAAGAACCTCATAAAATTGTTCATGCAAAAGCTGTAAAACCCGGGACACTTGCAGATGGGGGTATCATTTCTACTATCGATGATATTACTATTTGGTACGACGCTTTAAAAAATAATACATTAATTAGCGAGAAACAAAAACAGACCGCGTTCACGTCTCAAAGCCTGCACGATGGTAGAAAAACAAAATATGGATTGGGTTGGTGGGCAGCAAATTTGGGTAAATACACCACAGTCGAGCATGGAGGAAATGTACATGGTACAGAATGTTACTCGCTATGGATTCTTGAAGAGGACTTACAAATTATTGTGTTGTCAAACCTAAATAGAAGTCATCCGGGAGGGCTTGCTGTACAGTTAGCTTCAGATGTTTTAGGAATTTCATCCCATCTAGAACAGGTTAAGTCCTTTGATGAAAGTATGTTAAAAGAATTTACAGGAACCTATACTCACGAAGATGGAACCATTCGTAACATCACATTAGAAAACGGACAGCTTAATTCGCAACGAGACCAGGGAAGAAAGTTTGTTATTGTACCGATTAGTGAACACAAATTTATTTTTAAATCAGATCCCGATTGGTGGATTGACTTTACCATAAGTAAGGATAAAAAAATAGAGAGTCTTGCCGTTGGATCCAGAACAACTTTAGTGTCAAATGGGAAACGAAATAAGAAGTTAGAGTGATATGTCTAAAAATAGGACGTATTGTATATTGAAAAAAATATACACTCTGAATAGCACCTGATTTTTTTCAGAAATTACGGATACCAAACCATCAGTTTACTTCTTTTTGCTATTTTAGTATACGATCAACGAACCCCTGTATTGAAGAGTTACCTTGTTGTATAAAGAAGAACACCAGTACGTAATACTATGAATCCAATTTCAACCCTGTTAGAAGAGATAAACAATCAAGGTTTATGGGATAAAGAACTGAGACTGGATAGAAATGAATATTTAAAAGTAAAAGGGAGTATAGATACCAATGCGTACCTGGTTGTAGATGGTAGTTTAAGAATTTTTGTGATAGACGAGTTTGAAGAACATACTATTAGGTTTGGATATAAAAACAATTTTATTGCGGCTCTCGATTCATTTATAAACGAAAAACCATCTGATTTTTATATTCAAGCCTTAAAGAAAACGACTTTAAAGATGATTAAAAAAGAAAATCTTATGAATTTTATATGGTCTTCTGCAGCGCATACTAAAACGTGGTATCTGATTTTCGAAAATTTTGTTTTACAACAAATGGAAAGAGAAAGAGATATTTTAACCACTTCTCCTGTAGAAAGGTATAACAGGGTCTTAAAACGTAGCCCTCAGTTATTTCAGGAAATACCCAATAAATATATTGCATCATACCTGCGAATGACTCCCGAAACACTTTCGAGAATCAAAAAATCTTAATTTCGATCAATGTTTTAAAACTTCAAATCATAGAGTTTTGTATAAAAAAACAAATGAAGATAGCATCAAAAGAATTACTACAGGATTTGGTAGAAAGAACACGAAAAAATATAAACGAAGCAGAAAAATTTAATCAGTTGCCCATAGAAAAACTCAACTGGAAAAATACACCAGAGCGTTGGAGTATTTTAGAGTGCCTGGAGCACCTAAATTTGTATGGAGACTTTTATCTTCCCGAGATTGAAAATAGAATGCTAACATCAAAAAGAAAAAATGCAGCTATTTTTACATCCGGTCTTTTGGGGAATTATTTTGCAAAAATGATGCTTCCCAAAGAAAAATTGAATACCATGAAAACCTTCAAAGATAAAGATCCGATTAATAGTGATCTGGATAAAAAATGTATTGACCGTTTTGTAGCACAGCAACACAAGACATTAGAGTTATTAGATATTGCAAGAAATAAAGATCTGGGTAAGATTAAAACATCGATCAGTATTTCGAAATGGATAACCTTAAAATTAGGAGACACGTTTAGAGTACTTATTTATCATAACCAAAGGCACATTGCACAATGTAATAAAATAATGAATAGCTATTCATGATACTCTTCATAAGAGAATAGTTCTTAAATTTTAGAGTTACCTATTTTAGCCTTCCGTAATAATTTGAGAATTGTAATATAAACAATGGAAGAAGGAGAATTTGTTACCCTGGTTATCTAAAAAGTGCTTTTTGATGTCAAACTGAGCTTGTCGAAGTTTTAATTTTGATTTTAATATTTTTTTAACAAAACTTGCTAAATCCCCACTTATACAAGTACCCTGGATATCATTTTAACCTGGTAAGAGAGCTGTTTTTTTATACTTTCGTTAACGATATACACTATGTTTATTTATAATTTTAAGAAACATTATACATGGGAACCTACACTAGAAAAACACCTTTAAAAATTGATTGCCCGATGGAGAGAACTTTATATGTTATTTCGGGAAAATGGAAACTTGCACTATTATGCGAACTTAACAGAGGAACGTGTAGGCTTAAAGATCTAGAAAAATACAACCCCGAAGCCTCTAAAAGAGCTTTAACCAAACAATTGGGAGAATTGCTAGAGGATGGGATCATCCAAAAAAAAGATTATGAAGTATATCCCAAAAAAGTAGAATATTCTTTAACTAAAAGAGGGAAAGAACTTATTTCTGTGTTAGAAGCCCTTGATGAATTTGGCAAAAAACTATAAAATTACCATAAGAGAACAGGGCAAATTTACCCTTTTTATTGCAACTATTTTTATAACTATGATCAGGTAATATGAATTTAACAAAACAAATTCGAGGATTATTTCAACCCATTCAACCCACCATACAACAAACCAAAGAAAAAGTAAATTATATTGAGTTTTTACCAACAACCAAATTACAACCTTATATCTATTGCTACTGGCAGTTAAAAACAACCGAAAAACTAAATGGGGCTTTTAGCTATAAAGTAGTTTCTGATGGGTGTATTGATATTCTATTCGAACTAAATAATCCTAAAGATAATTTTGTTGCTGGTTTTTGTAAAAAATATACAGAATACGTATTACAACCAGAATTCAATTATGTAGGTGTTAGGTTTTTGCCAACTATATTTCCTCAGATCTTCAAGGTAAACGCAAGCGAACTAAGTAACAAGTTTCAAAATTTAGGAGATTTTGTACCGCAAACATCAAAATTTATAGCCAATCATTTTCACCCTAAACTAAATATTGAAGAGATGAAATCAAAATTTGATATTTACTTTACCAATATTCTAAATCATACTGTTTTTGATTTTGACAACCGACTTTATAATGCTATAGATACCATTCTGAAAAATTACGGAGTATTAAATATAGAAAAAGATGTAGATGTAGGAATTAGTAATAGACAATTACGAAGGCTTTTTCAATTCTATATTGGCGATTCTCCCAAAACATTTAGTAAAGTGGTTCAGTTTCAAAATATATTAAAAGCAAAACCATCTCATCAAAGCCTTAAACAAAATAAACTTTTTTATGATATAGGCTATTATGACCAATCTCATTTTATTAAAGATTTTAAAAACTTTTATGGGGTTACCCCAAATAAAGCTTTTAAGCGAACTCAGTAATATGTCCGTTTTTTACAATATTTAACTGTGTTAGTGCTATAGTTTTGAAGAATAAATAAAAACTTAAAATGATGAAATGAGCCCTAATAATTAGGTTAATACCAACCGATATGATCAATGGCGAAATCAAAGATTCATGAATACTTTAATTAAAAGTAATCAACAGATGGGTAACTCTGTCTGGTAATTAAAAAACAATAAAATTTAAACGTATGAAACAATTTTTAAAAATCTTATTTATTCTATTAACAGCTACACAAGTATTTTCTCAGACAAATCAAAATTTAAAAACTATGAAACTAAATGCAGGAATTATCACCGAAAAACTAACCGAAACTAAAGAGTTTTACACAAAGGTGCTCGATTTTGGAGTTACATTTGAAAATGAATTTTATCTGTTAATGCATACCCCTAATCATCAGGCTGAAATTAGTTTTTTATTACCTAATCATCCAACTCAAAAACCTATATTTCAAAAACCCTTTGCCGGTAATGGTATGTATCTTACTATCGAAGTTGATGATGTAGATAAAGTGTATACCGAAATTAAAGAGAAAGGTATAAAAATTGAAATTGACATACGCAATGAACCGTGGGGAGACAGGCACTTTGCTATTGTAGATCCTAACGGAATAGGGGTTGATGTAGTGACGTATACAAAACCAGAATAAAACTATACATAAAAGACCCTTGCCAACAACAAGAGTCTTTTATGCATTAATCGGTATATTTAGTACCCCGAAAAAATATATCTTTACAATACAGCATTAACCTAAAATCAATTTTATGAGGTTTTTCAAGCTAAAAAAGAAGCCTAATTGGAAATATATCCTAGGCGAAATCCTACTTCTTTTTATTGGTATTAATTTAGCTATTTGGTTTAATAATTGGAATACATCAAAAAAACTAAATGAAGATAAAAAAATAGCAATCCATAAAATTACTGAAGAAATAAAAAGCAATAAAAATGAAATAGACAACATCTTGAATAACTATCAATCTATTTTAAATGCTTACGGCAAGTTTAAGGGGGTTTATGATAAAAATACGTCCATAGTTATCACTACACCATCGTATTTAGATAGCCTCAATAAAAAACACCCGGATTTTTTTAAAGTTAAAGATTCTATTGCTGTTAATGATTCCTTATTTAGATATTGGGGAAGCACCTTTATAGATCTGGAAATCCCTAATTTATCTGAAATTGCATGGAAAACAACCATGACTCTTAATATCTCTAACATTTTTGATTATGAGTGTTTATACGAAATTGAGAACCTTTACAATCTACAACGAAGAGTTCAAAAAGAAATAGATAAAGCTGCAAATGCTTTACAAAAAAGAGAATTGGAAACACTTATGAATATTTTAGAATTTCTAAATCAATTAGGGGTTATTTTAAGGGAAAAATATGATAGTGTACTAGAAAGTTCGGTAAATTGTAAAGAATAGTAATTGAAATAAAAACAAAGCACCAAGGTACTGTAAAGAAAATTACCAGACGATAAATAAAATGGGAAAAATATTATAAAACAACCGAATTTTGGCACTTTATTACCTTATGATATGGAAAACGAATGAAAACTATACATAGTAGTGTGCATGATATTTATATGTAAACCACTACACACAGTACTATCAATTAAACCAACTGAGACGGAAAAATAGCTGCGTACTGTTTTTTTGCTTCATTAGTTAAATATGGATAAATACTTTGGCTTATCAGTAACGAATATTGCTCAATAGATTCTTTCGACAAAACATCGGCTTGAATTAAAATAGAAGAAAACCAAAAATTACTAATAACCTCTATTCTTTTAAACAAACTATGATATTCATTTTTTAACAATTCTTCACGAAATAAACCATTTTTAATAAGAACATCCACAACTTTTATAAACTCTATTTCCCTTCGTTTTGAAAGTTCAGAATAATGCTTTTTGATCTTCTTATTTCTTCTTGTAATAGTTATAAAATCCAATAAAAAGAAATGGTACTCATATAATATAGTAAAAATGTCTACAGAGATATTTAGAAATGATTGCAGTAAATCATCGGTTTTTATAAAATAAATACTGTCGATTTTTTCAACTAACTGAAAATAGAGCGCTTCAATGATATCTTCTCTTTTTTTAAAATGATATTGCAGATTACCCACACTTATCCCTGATTTATTAGCGATGTCTCTTAAAGATACATTTGAAATACCACAGTCATTAAAGAGATCGAGGGATTTTATTAAAATCTTGTGTTTTGTTGCATTCATCCATACAAAGATATCATTTTTTAGTACAAACGTACTATATTGACGATTTTTAGTACATTTGTACTATGTTGATAATTATTTTTTTATGACTATAGATATTATCGGAGCGGGAATAGGAGGGTTAACCACTGCAATTGCACTTCAACAAAAGGGGATTAGAACGAGAATTTTTGAGCAAGCTGAGCATATAAAACCTGTTGGAGCGGGGATTATTTTAGCTAATAATGCAATGCAGGTGTATAAAAAACTAGGGCTGAGAAAAATAATTGAAGACAATGGAAATTACATTTCTTCGATGAATATTACCAAAGCAAATCTAAATCCTATCTCTAAAGTTGATTTATCTTTTTTCGAAAAAAAGCATGAAGTAAAGAATATTGCAATTCATCGGGGTGCTTTACAACAAATTTTGATTAACGAATTACAGTCTAATGATATAAACCTAAATCATTGTTTAAAAAATGTAGAGCCAAATGATAATGGTTATTTACTAACGTTTAAAAATGGAGAAGAAATTCAATCTTCGATACTCATTGGTGCAGACGGGCTAAAATCGGTTGTGCGACAACATTTGTTTTCAGATCATGTAATAAGAAAAGCCAAGCAAATTTGTTGGAGAGGGGTAACAGACTTTAAACTTCCTGGTACATACAAAAACGAACTGAATGAAGCCTGGGGAAAAAGAGATCGATTTGGATTTGTTCAAATAACAAAGGATAAAGTATATTGGTATGCCTTGAAATCGTTCAGAAATAACAAAAATGAATTTTCTGTACATGATATTGAAAAGTACTTTGATAAGTACAACTCGGTTATTAAAAGTATAATTTCTTCAACTAAAAAAGAACACATACATACAACAGAAATATCAGATTTAAAACCAACTAATTTTTGGTATAAAGAAAAGGTTTGCCTTATTGGTGATGCAGCACATGCAATGACTCCAAATATGGGACAGGGGGCATGCCAGGCAATAGAAGATGCTTATATGCTATCAGAGTGTTTATCTAAATACGAAGTACATCAAGCTTTTGCAACCTTTCAGAAACTAAGACTACCTAAAGCGCACCAGGTAGTGAAAGCAAGTTGGATGCTTGGAAAAATAGCACATGTATCAAATCCAATTTTAATAGAAATCCGAAACCAATTGATGAGAATGACACCTTCCTCATTTAATAGAAAACAATCTGAACAACTTTTCCAAATCCCAAACTTATGATGATCATGATACTATCTATAATTTTATGTTTAATTTTTGCAGTACTTGGTGGTTTTCATTTCTATTGGCTTTTTGGAGGTGTTTGGGGTATAAAAAAAGTTATTCCTACAAAAGATAATGAGAAAAATACACTGGCGATTCCTAAATTCGCAACCTTATTGGTGGGGCTTATATTGGTGGCATTTGGATTGATTTATCTTATAAAATCGGGCCTTCTAAGTGTTCAGCTTCCAAATTGGATAGTGATGTATGGATATTGGTTTATTCCTTCTGTTTTTATCTTACGATCTATCGGAGAATTTAAATACGTCGGCTTTTTCAAGAAAATAAAGAATACCGAATTCTCGAAAGCAGATTCAAAAATATTTTCCCCATTATGTCTGGTAATTGGAGTAATCGGGATATTAATTCAACTTATAAAATAAATAGTGAAGATAATTGTAATACGTAGTATAAAGGCGATTACTTTTTTGAACGCTATAGAAAATACGAACTACAAAGAAAATTTAAATAACAGATACAAAAAAGCCCTCCTTCACTGATCCAATGTGTTGGAGGACTTTAACAATCAAAAACTATTTTAGTTACAGGTACCTATGGTTTTCCACCAGTGTTCTCCACTACCTGGTGTTACCCATATTGGCCCTGATTGCGCTTCGTATAAAGCACCTTGATATACTACTTTGTCTCCCACATTATATACTGTTGGATATGCTTCCCAATTTGCAATACCACTGCAAGAACCACCATTACCGCCACCAGAAGTAATAGTGATAGATACTGTAGCCGATGTAGTTGTTGCGTTAGCATTATCTGTGGCAACAGCACTTAAGGTATAATTTCCTACAGAGGCATTATCCCAGGAATAACTATAAGGGCTTGTTGTATCTTCTCCGAGTTTAGTGGTTCCCTGAAAAAATTCAACCTTAGTAATCGTTCCATCAGTATCAGAAGCATTTGCTGTAATATTTATAGATTGCCCTTCGGTTGCAGATTGATTATTTGCAGGGGATGTAATAGATACAGATGGAGATTGATTGTTTCCTCCACCATTACCATCACAGTTCTGAACGAATTCCCATGGTAGTCCATTTCCAGTATTTGATGATGGATTATCATTTTTGGTCCACCATTTTGCACGATATAATTTATTATTATACACAACCTCCTGACCTGTGTTATAAGTAGCAGAAGCATTCCAGGGAGCAGAGTCACATCCTGATCCACCGCCTCCACCGCCATCGCCAGTGTATGGAGATTCTGGATAATTTTCTGCATTTGCGATTGCCTGAGATTGTGAAACACCATTTAGTACCTGGCTCGCAATATGAAGATACCCATATGCCGATGAGTTAGTATTACCCAGTAATAATTGCCATATCATAACCCCATCATTAGAAGTATTATTTGCAGCAATATGGTGAGATAGTTCTGCTACGTTTTGATAGGTATATTCATAATACGGTCCCCAAGGCTCGTTAGGATAATGAACTCCGGCTGCAATAGAAAATCCGTACTGGTTTGAATAATGTTTATAAGCATCATACATAATTTTTCTATTACTGGCCGCTCCTGTATTGTATCCTTGATATGCAATAAGATCAATTTTATCACCAACAGCCTCCATTACAGGGATCATATGCCCGGTAGTAGCAAAACCAAATAAACTAATGGCTTGATTAGGAGAAGTTGCATTAAATAGGTTAGCATCAGACTCTCCTGTTACCGTATTTCTTTTACTATAGGCAAAAGGGGAAGAGGGGTCATCATTGTTTGCACCACCTAAGGCTCCAACACCAGCAGGAGCGCAAGCTAATAGGTATTGACCTTTTGGCATAATGGCTCTCGAATTTGTGAAGAAATCGATAAAGCGTTGTACATTTATAGGATCACCTATAGTAGCAAAACTACCGTTAGGTTCAAAATCCCAATCAATACCTTCAAATCCCATATCATCTACCAGATCTTTGATTTGTTGATAATTGATATCATAGGCTGCATCTGAACCCCAATATGTTTCTCCACCAACAGATAGAATAACTTTGATCCCTTTTGATTTTAGGGCTGCAACAGATTCTTTTAAAGTATCTCCTCCGTAAGGAGTTTGAATACCTGTATTAGTAATATCTAAAGAACCTTTTTGATATCTAAGATTAGGTTTTGCAAAGGCCAAAAAAACATGAGTGACGTGTTCTGGGATATCTCTTAGTTTTGATCCTTGCCCAGGTCCAGCCCAGCTTTCTGACCAGGAAGGGAAATATCCTAAGACAATAGGTTCTGTGAGTGCTCCCTTGTCTGTTAGATTTGTTTCAGAATTTTGAACCTCTGCGGTTCCTTCTTCTAAGAAACTTTCATTTGTACAGGAAAATAAGAATACCTGTATGAGTAAGACGACTGATAATCTTTTAAGTAATTTCATTGTGTATTAAATTAAGAGTTTGTGAATATGTAGAGGTTATTATACAGCTAATGAAAAATCATATTTTCGTTTATCTTTTTATAATCAACCTCAGAAGCTTTTCTGTATTTGAGTTCTACAGTATTCCAATCTGTAGCCCAACCTTTTGCTATATTGTTTAGATACACTATTTTTAATTTATGCTTTCCCTTTTGTAATGCGATCGAACTCTCTTTAGGATGTTTTTTTAACAGAGTCTTATAATCAATAACAAGCTGATCTCCTATCCAAACCTGGTCCTGGGTACTTGAAAAATAATATACTCCATCTTCCGGGATATCAACATAACCATCAAGAAAAACAGCTTTGAAATTATCTTCTTTTACTTCGTGCCCCCAATGGTATGTGGTGTTGGCGTCTTCAATTTTTTTAACCGTAGAGGTATGCATTTTTGTAGTATCCTTAATATCACTAATACTTTTAAAATTCCCTTTTATCTCTTTCATGATAAGCCCTTGAGATAGTTTTGCTGTATTAGAAGCGGCAATAGGATTTTCTTTTGTGATGTTCAATTTTCGAATGCTACTCATTTTTCCACTTTTCAATATAGAGGCAATTCGTAGTTCTGTATTTTCTTTAAAATGTAAAGGTTCGGTATATACTGCACTAGATGCATTTGGATCTGTTCCATCTGTAGTATATACCATTTTAACCGGATGTGTAGTAGTAAAAGGAATGCTTACACTATCAATAAATACAATTTTATTTGAAGTAGGCCCTTCAGGAAGAGGAATATGATAATTGATATGATGATATTCTAGTACGTCATAGACAGTATTCAATCTATTTAAGAAATCATCAAATTTTTTATTTTCTTTTTGCGACCATGTAGTTTCTGCTAATGCTATAATACGTGGGTACAAAAGGTATTCGATTGTTTCGTCTTCATAAGTATATTCTGTCCATACATTTCCCTGTGCACCCAAAATATGTTTCTTTTTATCGTCTTTAATTTCTTTTGGTATGGGGTCGTAGTGATATACTTTTTCTAGTGGGATATACCCCCCAAAGGCTAAAGGTTCTGTTTTAAAGTCACCCTGATAAAAGTTAAAATAACAGTATTTTGCAGGAGTCATGATAACATCATGTCCTTTGTTAGCAGCTTTGATTCCCCCTTCTTCTCCCTGCCATGACATAATATTGGTTGTAGGGGTAATGCCGCCTTCTAGGATTTCATCCCAACCAATCATTTTTTTATCAAATTTTAATAAGATTTTTTCTACACGAGCCATAAAATAGCTTTGGACCTCTTTTTCGTCTTTTAAACCCTCACGTTTTTTTAATTCTTGACATTCTAAAGAGTTTTTCCATTGATCTTTAGGTACTTCATCTCCTCCCATATGGTAATATTCATATGGAAATAGGGTAGATAGTTCCTGAACTACATTTTCTATAAAAGTGTACGTTTCTTCTTTTCCTGCACAAAGGATACTAGATTCGACACCCCATAAATTTCTTACTTCATATTTCTCTTTACCACAAGAAAACTCAGGGTATCCAGCCAAAATGGCTATAGCATGTCCCGGAGTATCAAATTCCGGAACTACATCAATAAACCTTTCTTTGGCATATTGTACAACTTCTTTTATTTCTTCTTGAGTATAAAATCCTTGATGAATCGAACCATCAGCATTTTTTCTTTTGGATCCAATCTCTGTAAGTTTCGGGTATTTTTTTATTTCTATTCGCCATCCCTGATCATCAGTTAGATGCCAATGAAATTTGTTAATCTTGAAAAGAGCTAATACATCAAGTTGTTTTTTGATAAAATCAATAGAGAAAAAATGCCTAGAAACATCTAAATGCATTCCTCGCCAACCGAAACGTGGTTTGTCGTCTATTTCTAGAGTCTGGATTTTAACAGGAAGATGCATTTGATTTTTTGAATTAGCATCATATAACGGAAGAAGTTGCATAAAAGTCTGCATACCGTAAAATAATCCTTGATTGGTTTTAGCTTTTATTTTTACTTCATCTTTTGATATGGATAAGCGATATTCTTGTTCACCAAAGTCTAGAGTATTTTCTTTGATTAATTGAATGTTATTTTTGGTATCACTTTTATTGCGTATTGAAAAAGAATGGCCTGTAAAAGCGTTGATTTTTTCGATAAAAAAACTTGCAATAACCTCAGAAGATGTATCATTACACAGAAAGGTAGTTTTTTTGTTGATCTCGAAATATCCTTGTTTTGTATCTACTTTGAAAGGTATGGGGGTAATACTCAAAGATCGATTAACAGGAGATGATGAATCTGGACTTTTGCAGGCCATGAATATTAAAAAAAAGATGGGTATAATTCGTAAATTCATTACTGACTTGTTTTTTGAGAAATTCTTTGCATGATCAGGCGATTAACTAAATGGTCTATTGGTTTTTTTACAAAACCCTTAACTCGATAACCACGGTCATCTAATAGTTTTTTTATGATATCTTGCGAGTAGTAAGCTACCGAACCTACAAAGTGTATAGGGTATTTGGATAATTCTTCTTTATATTGAAAAAGATAGGTATTTATAAATTTTGAAATACCATGATATAAAATTTCTTCGAGGTAAGCATTTCCTCGATTTTTAAAAATGAATTTAGCATAAGAAGCTAAGTATTTATTAGGATGATCGGCACAATATAATTCATCAAGAATTTGATTGAGTTCTGTAGTATAATCATTCTTAAATAATGAAGCTGTATCTGATGGCATTTTACCTAGAAAATAATCTTTAATCAATTTTTTCCCCAAATAATTTCCACTCCCTTCATCTGCTAACAGGTATCCTAAAGCAGGAGATTTTTGAATAACATTTACTCCATCAAAATAACAGCAATTTGTTCCTGTTCCCAAAATACATACTACACTTGGTTTTTCTGTTGTAGCTTTTACAGCTCCAATAATATCTTCTTCTATAACAATAGATGTTACATTTTTAAATATAGATTGTAGTACGAGGTCTATTTTTTTCTTAGCATCACCCTCGCCACACCCTGCTCCATAAAAGTAAATCTTATGAATAAGATCTCTTTTTTGTAGTATGGTATCTGCTTTTTGAACAATATTTATGATAGCATCGTCAGAAAGTAATAGAGGATTTATACCATCGGTTTTAGTTTTATGAACGAGTTCTCCATCATTTTTAACAAGAACCCAGTCACATTTAGTAGAACCGCTATCTGCAAATAATATCATTAGTTATTAGTTTATTTATCATTTATGTATTGTCTTATTGTTGGTGCATAGCGAAGAGATTCTTTTTAAAAGCAACTTTCCCTCATGTATTGAGGGAAGGTTGTTTTTTTGCAAAAATTTATCTAACAAACAAAGCAATTAATTTTAAAATATATATCTCTTAAAAGCTTCTATCGCCTCATAATCTGCGAGGCCAAGCTTATCATATAATATCGCTGTATTTCTATTTCTTTCACGGGCTCTTAACCAAAACTCTCTAGAATCTTCTCCTTGAAACATCACTCTGTCTTTCTGAGACTGATGATATAAAATAGCATTAGTTTTCTTAGATACTTCGTGTGGACTTAGGGGAACAGCCATTTCAATTTCAGAAACGTCCCATTCTTGCCAGGCGCCTCTATATAACCATACCCAACAGTCATTCATGAAACTTTTACTTTTTAGGTTGTTAACTGCTTCAAAAATAGCATCTAGACAAACTTTATGGGTCCCATGAGGATCGGCTAGATCACCTGCTGCATATACTTGATGTGGTTTTATTTTTTCGATAATATCTGCTGTAAGAGCTACATCTTTTTCTCCCAGAGGATTTTTTCTAATTCTTCCGGTTTCATAAAACGGTAGATCAAGAAAATGAACTTTATCATCATCTAATCCAAAATAACGAGTAGCTCCCAAAGATTCCATCCTTCGAATTAACCCTTTAATTAAACGAACTTCTGGGATATCAATATCACCTTGGTTTTTTGATTTAAGGAATGCAATGACTTTCTTAAAAGTATCTCCTTCTTTACCAGGATGAACACTATTGGCTACCTCAGAAAACTTTAAGGCTTCATCATCTGTAACGGCTATATTACCAGAAGTTTGATAAGCAACATGTACATCATGTCCTTGATCGATTAATCTTAAGAATGTTCCTCCCATTGATATTACATCATCATCTGGGTGAGGACTAAAAATTAAAACTCTCTTTTTTGCAGGTAGAGCTCTCTCGGGTCTGTTGGTATCATCTGCATTTGGTTTTCCTCCTGGCCAACCTGTAATGGTATGTTGAAGTTTATTAAAAATCTTAATGTTTAAATCATAAGACGATCCTTCAACTGCCAAAAGACCAGACATGCCATTATCATTATAATCTTTATCTGTAAGTTTTAAGACAGGTTTGTTAAGTTCTTGACTCAACCAGGTAACTGCTTTAAATTTTAATTGTTCTTTCCAGATACATTGATCTACCAACCATGGTGTTTTGATTCGTGTAAGTTCAGAAGCTGCTTCAGAATCAAGGATGATAGTAGTATTTTTATGTTCTTGTAAAAAAGATGCAGGGATGTTGGATGTAATTTCACCTTCTATTGTCTGTTTTACTACTGTAGCCTTTTTATGTCCCCAGGCTAATAGTAATACCCTTCTGGATTTCATTATGGTACTTATTCCCATAGTAACCGCTTTTTTAGGAACATTTTCTAAACCGTTAAAATCAGAAGAAGCATCAGTTCTGGTGATATGATCTAATGTGATGATTCGTGTTCCCGAATTAGGGTGTGATCCAGGCTCGTTAAAGCCGATGTGTCCTGTTCTACCAATTCCTAAGAGTTGAAAATCTAATCCACCATACTTTTTGATCTTCATTTCGTAATCAATACAATATTGATCCATTTCTTCAAGAGGAACGGTACCATCAGGAATGTTGATATTTTCTGGGTTAATATCGATATGATCAAACAAGTGTTGATGCATAAAATGATAATAACTTTGCTGGTGCCCCGTATCCATAGGATAATATTCATCCAGATTAAAAGTAACTACATTTGAAAAGCTTAACTCTCCAGAACGATGTAGGCTAACCAATTCTTCATACACTTTTATAGGTGAAGAACCTGTAGCCAGACCGAGTACACAAGGTTTTCCTTCTTCTTGTTTTTGTTTAATTAGTGTTGCAATTTCGTGGGCAACAAGTTTTGAAGCTGTCGACGAATCGGGGAATATTTCATTATGAATCTTCTCAAACTTCGTTTTTTCAAACTGTCCTACCTGTTTATATTCAATTTCCTGGATCATTTCCTCAAGAGTTTGATATTTTTTATTGTTTTTAATTATTTCAAGGCTTTTGATGAAAAGAGATGGAGTCGAGAGGGTATGCTCTATCCATCTCTTTCGTCAGTATTATTTGGCTAATTCAAATTTTTTAAAAATTTCCACCAGGAACATCCCACCATAGTCGGGTTCCTCCATTATCAGGACCACCAAGAAGTGTTCTAGCCTGTGCTACTCCTTGAGGGTTAGTACTTCGTTGACTAGCAGGGAAAGGTAACCTTCTTACCTGGATATCGGTATCTACTGTACCTCCACTATTATTAGCTACCGAAGGGAATATTTTTGGATATCCTGTTCTTCTAAACTCACTCCACGCTTCTTGCCCGTCAGGGAACATAGCGATCCATTTTTGAGTAATAATTCGCTCTAATTTTTCTTCATTCGTCGCTCCGGCATCCCAGGCTATAGTAATCGTACTTAATGCAGGAGTACTATGAGATCCAACGGGGTCAACATAATCAATAGGTGTAGAGGCATTATCAGCTATATAGGTAGATGCTCCAGCAGCGCCGTGTTGCTCAAAAGAAGTTGTGATTCCCATTTCATAGTTAGATTGCGCATCACCAGCACCAGCCCATCCTCTTAAGGCAGCTTCTGCCTTTAAGAAATATGCTTCTGCAGCAGTCATTAATTGGATATCGGTAGTCGGAGTTTTATCCACTATATAAGAATTTCCTAGTCTAGAAAATCCAACATAATCTCCTTTTTGATCAATATCATCGGTATACCCGTCTAATAATGGCAATCCACTTCTTAATCCTTTTAATGATCCAGGTGTTACTGTAGACTCTTCGAATAAAACGGGACCTCTGGCATCGTTATAACCAACTAGTATAGACTCCATAGAAGCGTTCATACGTACATCATTCCACTCAGAGTTAAAAACAGTTAGTGGGTGTTTTGCTCCTCCTTTGATAATAAAATTATCAGCATTAGTTTCTAAAAGCCCAGCACTAAGTGCTAATGATTTCTCACCTTCAATTTTTGCCTTAGCAGCATCTGCTTTCGAGATTCTGATCGCTAAACGTAATCGAAGTGTATTGGCAAATTTTATCCATTGTGCATAATTTCCACCATATACAAGATCAAAGTTGGTAAACTGTTCATTCGTAGGATCTGTAGATAAAGTGGTGATTGCTTCGTCGAGCTCTGTAAAGAACTGGTTGTATACTTCTTGTTGCCTATCATATTCTGGAAAAGATGCTCCTGGTACTCCAAATTTTGAATATACAATCGGACCATATACATCTGTTACTCTATGCATACCTTCAACTCTTAATATTTTTGCAATTGCATAGATTAATGGGAATTTTTCTTCTCCACGTTCTTTCACTAACGCAGCATTTTGCATCACTCCTGTAGAAGAGTATGGGATATCCCAAGGGAACTGATCCCAAAAATCAATAAAATTATAATTTGTAGTATTTGCTCCTCCTGCAAATGGTCTTGGTGGGGCCATATATCCACAAAACGTATCTGCATTTAGATTATGTTGTAATTGCGTATGCCATGCAGGATCATACCTATACAGGTTTAAAAAGATAGGATTAAATGGTCCTCCTACATTAATAAAATCGGCTTCACTTTGTTCATCCGTTAATCCGTTAGGATCTGTATTTAATGCTTCAAAATCATCTGTACATGAGAGTACAAATACCGAGATAAAAGCAGTAATGATTATTTTTTTAAATATATTTTTCATGATATTCTATTCCTTTTAATTAAAATGATAAGCCAACATTTAAACCAATACTTCTGGTAGATGGCGATCCGAATACATCAACCCCCTGAAGTCCGTTTCCTGTACTTAAAGATATATTAGGGTCATATGGAGCGTCTTTATAAAAGAAAAATAAATTTCTACCTACTAAAGAAGTATTGATCGAATTAAAGAAACTATTTTCTCCAAGATTAAAGTTATACCCTATAGATAACTCTGCTAATCGAATATTAGTAGCATCATATACATATTCACCACTAAATTTATCTCTTCCTCCAATTGCCTGATAGTATTCTGTAGCTGGTATTGAAGTTTCTGAACCAGTAACTTCATCAAAAATTCGTACGCTACCTGTTCTGTCTAGTGTTCCGAAACCATCAACGATAGCTTCAGTAAGACTCATTACTTCTCCACCAAATTTTCCGTCGACTAAAAAGGATAATGTTATGTTTTTGTATGTAAAAGAATTATTCCATCCTAAAGAAAAATCAGGGTTGGCATTTCCTAATAAATCAAAACCTCCTCTGGTGTTTGCATCGGGTGCTGCCTGAGTAAAGTTACCATCTGCATTTCGAATTGGCAATCCATTTGCATTTCTGTTAAGTCTTTTTCCATATATATCACCAAAAGATCCACCTTCTGCAATTAATAAAGCATAAGAGTTAACACTTATAGGAGTTAGTTCTAGGAAATCTCTATCTAATCTAGCATCTAATTTTTTAATAGTATTTTTATTGCTAGCCAGGTTTACAGATGTATTCCATGAAAAATTCTCAGTTTGTATTGGATCTGCGGTAATAGAAACTTCGATACCTTTATTTTCAAAATCTCCTGCGTTGATAGCAAATTGATCTGCAGTTTGACCATTAGCATTGGTTTGACCACTAGCAGACTGGATTGTCATAAATTGATCTATTGTGTTGGTTTGGTAATATCCGATTTCAAACCCTAGACGGTTATTAAAGAATTGCCATTCTGTACCTATTTCAAAAGATCTTTGAGTTTCTGGTTTTAGCTCGGTAAGTGGTCTTACCGTAGGGCGGTTTAACCCTCCAGGACCAGTACCAATAGTATTGATTGGATTGTTGGCAAAACTCTGGATATCATTACCTACTTCTGCATAAGAAGCTCTTACCTTTGCAAAAGAAATCACTTCAGGTAATTCAAACATTTCAGAAACAACTCCTGTAAGACCGAAAGAAGGGTAGAAGAAAGAATCTGAAACAGTAGAAGACCAATCGTTTCTAGCAGTTAAATCTAGATATAACATATCTTTAAAACCTAGTGTAGTACTAGCAAAAAGCGATTGTACTTCTTTTTGTTCTGCTTGAGTTTCTTTTAGTATTGGATTAACTCCTACTGTACCAACCACAAAATTAGAAAGTGTAAAGATGTTCGGTATTTTTAAATTACCTCCTACACCAGAATCTAATAAAGTACTTTTACCTAAATCTGATTTTCTGATACTGGTACCGATATTAGCAGTTAAATTAAAACTGTCGGAAAGAGGAGTATTAATAGTAGCTATGATATCACCATAGATCTGAGTATCTTCTACATCATTTAATAAATAACGACCATTAGATGCAGATAGCGTTCCATCGGTAGTTGCATGAATTCTTCTTTCAAACTTATAAAAGTTTTGATCATAACTTCCTCTGGTTTGAACGGTTAACCAATCATTAAACCTGTATTTTAAAGAAACAGATGCTAACACTTTTTGATTTTGATCATCACTGGCATTTCTATTGAGTATCCAATATGGGTTTTGTTCGATGTCAGAAGTTCCTCTAAACCAACGTTGCGCCATTAAATTTCTATCAACATTAAATTCTTCAAAAACTCTGTAATTACTTAACGTTTCTGTGTCTGAATTAAATGCTGTTGCTCCTACTAATGGATTATAATATAAACCAGAAACAGGCTTATTGTGTATTTTTTGAGTTGAAAGCAAGATATTAGCATCAACAGTTAACTTGTTATCGAACAGTTTAGCTGTTTCTCTAACATTAAGTGTGTGTTTTTTTACATTATGAGTAGGAAGTACTCCTGATGCCTGTGTATTTGCATAAGAAAAATACGTTTGAGCATTTTCTGTTCCTCCTGATACCGACAATGAATTAATTGCTGTTGTTCCTGTTTCTAAGAAGTCATCTATGTTTTTTTCTGTACGATCATTAAAATCAAGTAAATAAGCAGCATTGTCTACTGTGAAACTAGAAGATACATTTGTTCTAAAGCTTCCTGATTTACCTTTCTTAGTAGTAATTAAGATAACACCATTAGATCCCTGACTACCATATAAAGCCGAAGCCGAAGCTCCTTTTAGAACACTTATACTTGCGATATCGTCTGGATTGATTAAGGATAGGGCATCCCCACCATCTCTATTTCCTGCATTTTCGATATCACCAAATGTACTATTTGGTTGAATAGCAGAATTATTTAATAAAGGAATACCATCTACAACATATAGTGGTTGGTTGTTTCTGGTAGATGTATTACCTCGTAAAGTTACTTTTACCGATCCACCAACACCAGAAGCACTTCTGTTTACAACAAGACCTGATACCTTACCAGAAAGACTGTTGATAGGGTTGGCATCCTTAATTTTTGTTAGCTCGTCAGATTTGATATCCTGAGCAGCATAAGTAAGTGATTTCCTGGTCTTTTGAATCCCAAGTGCAGTTACTACTACATCTTCTAATTGTTCAGCATCTTCTTGTAACTGAACATTTATTACTGTTTCATTACCTACAGTAATTTCTTTGTCTGACATTCCTAAATAGGAAAACTGAATTACATCTCCTGCTGCTGCAGTAATTGTGTAATTTCCATCAAAGTCGGTTTGTACTCCATTTGTAGTTCCTTTTACAATAATATTAACTCCAGGTAATGGTACACCATCTGAAGCCCCCGTTACTGTCCCCGTTATTTGGGTTCCCTGCCCAAAACTCAGAAAAGAAAAAAATAATAGAGTGGTTAGGGTTAAAATCTTTTGTTTCATATTAATATGTGTTTTTTGAATGATCTCAAAGTAGTATTTTAATTATTTAACAAAATTTTTTTTAGACAAACGACATGGTTTTAATAACAATCGACATGCATTGATAGATGACGGTTTTTTTGAAATTTGATATTCTTATTTTTTTTGTTTTTCTCTATAAATAGCCTTACATTTTTCAAAAATTTTTGTTAAAAAAGTGGTTTTAACAGGTATTGTTTAATGATTTTTTTAAAAAAAGAGGGGTAACGTGCAAAGGACTATTAAACGAAAATATCATTTGTATTTTTGGATTATTTATTTTTTATTTAATGTAATTCGATGGGGGAGTTATTTTAATGATTACTGGTATTCATTAAAATCCAACTTTGTAGAATTTCCTCTACACATCATCTTAGTTTATTTTAATATTTATTATTTGGTCCCTAAGTTTATATTCAAAAAAAAGTATGTACATTATGTACTTTTCTTATGTATGGCTCTTGGAGTTCATTATATATTAAGGTCTGGGCTAAATCTACTATTGGTTACCGAAGATATCTGGCCCGAAGTAGAAGGGCGACTAGATCCATTTGGGTTTAATCATATTGTAGCAGTAGCTATAGGAGAATTGTATGTTGTAGGACTAACCTCTGCAATAAAGTATACGGTCGACTTTTTGATTATGCAAAATAAGAATAGAGATTTAAGTGAGTTGCAATATAAAACAGAGTTAAAATATTTAAAAGCACAGATACAACCTCATTTCTTTTTTAATACACTTAATAGTTTATATGCATTAACAATAAAAAAATCGGATTCAGCACCTAATCTTGTATTAAAACTATCTAATTTCATGAGATATGTGATTTATGATACCAGTAAAAAAAAGCTCCCTCTTTTGCAGGAGATTGATCATATCGATAATTATATAGAACTCGAAAAAATGCGCTATGGCGATCGAGTTAATTCTAGAGTTGATATAAATGGTAATATCGATGATGTTAAAGTAGTTCCTATGCTGTTTTTACCATTTATTGAGAATGCTTTTAAGCATGGGCTTAAAAATAATGATAGAATGGAGTTATTGATCTCTTTTGAAAGATTTGAAAATGAATTAATATTTATATCAGAAAATAATTATGAAGATGAATCTGAAACCAAAAGACTTAATGGAATTGGAATTAAAAACGTAAAAAGGAGATTAGAAATACTTTATCCGAAAAAATATACATTAAACATAACACAAAAAAATAATGAGTATTCGATTTTGCTTAAAATCCCTATATAATGACTATTAAATGTATCATAATTGATGATGAGCCTTTGGCAATTGAAGTTATTGAATCTTTTTTAAAAGAATTTAAGAACATTCAGATCGTTGATACTTTTAAAAATCCAATAGAGGCATTATCTATATTAGAACAAGGAGATATTGATGCTGTGTTTTTAGATATTAATATGCCTAGAATGAATGGTTTAGAGTTTTTAAAAAGCCTACAGGAATATCCCCAGATTATTATTACTACTGCATATAAAGAATATGCATTAGAAAGTTATGAGTTAGAAGTTCTCGATTATTTGGTAAAACCTATTTCTTTTAATCGATTTCTGAAATCCATGAATAAATTAACTGCAAGACTTATTGCGATAAAGAAGCATGAACCTTCTATGGATTTGGTTCAACCGGCTCATGTTTTCTTAAAAGTAGATAAAAAATTGGTGAAAATTTTATTAACCGATATCCTTTTTATAGAAAGTCTTAAAGATTATATCCGGGTAAGTACACTCGAAGATACGTTTCTGTCACATAAATCCTTAACAAGTATCAGTGAGGAACTTCCTTCAGAAAATTTTATAAGGATTCATAAATCATATACTATAGCTATAGATAAAGTTAAATCTATAGAAGGAAACCTTGTCGAGGTGGGAGAAAAAAGAATTCCTATAGGGAGGAATTATGCCGCTCATGCCAAACAACGAATATTAAAAAACAAATCAAATTTATTAAAATAAAACTCAGGAATGGAACTTAGTACCTTAGATTATTCAATCATTATATTTTTCTTTTTAACTACTTTGCTTATTGGTATTATAGTTTCGAAAAGATCGGGTAAAAGCGCATCAGAATATTTTTTATCAGGACGAAGCATGCCGTGGTGGCTATTAGGTTTTTCTATGGTTGCTACCACTTTTTCTACAGATACTCCTAATTTGGTAACCGATATTGTAAGACAGGATGGTGTTGCAGGAAATTGGGTATGGTGGGCTTTTTTATTAACAGGATTATTAACTGTATTTATCTATGCCAGATTATGGAGACGATCTAATGTGAATACAGATATGGAATTCTATGAACTTAGATACTCTGGTAAACCAGCACGTTTTCTTAGAATATTTCGCTCGGTATATCTAGGTGTCGTTTTTAATATTTTAGCAATGTCTGGAGTAACATTAGCAGCTATCAAAATAGGGCAGGTAATGCTTGGGTTGTCTGCTATAGAAACCGTAGGTTATGCTGCTGTTGTAACTGTTATTTTTAGTGCTTTAGGAGGGTTTAAAGGAGTGGTTTACTCAGATTTTTTATTGTTTTTTGTGGCCATGGCAGGTGCAGTAGGTGCAGCCTATTATTGTGTTAATCTACCAGAAGTAAACGGGTTAGAAAATCTGGTTTCTCACCCCAATGTAAAAGATAAACTTTCTCTGGTACCAGATTTTGATAATAAAGAAGCACTAATTTCTTTGCTGGTTATTCCACTGGCGATACAATGGTGGAGTTCTTGGTATCCTGGTGCAGAACCAGGAGGCGGTGGATATATAGCTCAGCGAATGCTCGCTTCAAAAAATGAAAATCATGCAATCGGCGCTACTTTCTTTTTTAATATAATGCATTATGCAATCAGACCGTGGCCTTGGATTATTGTAGCACTTGCATCTTTAGTCATATTTCCTGATCTTGCTAGTATTCAAGAGGCTTTTCCCGATGTTACTCAAGATAAACTAGGACATGACCTTGCGTATTCTGCAATGCTTACAAAATTACCTAGTGGGCTTTTAGGAATTGTAGTTGCGTCTTTGATTTCGGCTTATATGTCTACGATTTCAACACACCTAAACTGGGGAGCCTCTTATATAGTTAATGATGTATATAAACAATTTGTGAATAAAGATGCTACAGAAAAAGCCCAGGTTAATATGGGGCGAATTGCAACAGTTGTGTTAATGGCATTAAGCACTTTACTCGCCTTAGCCCTTACTAATGCTGTTCAAATATTTAAATACATTTTAATGTTTGGAGCGGGAACAGGATTAATTTTTATTCTAAGATGGTTCTGGTGGAGAATCAATGCGTGGAGTGAAATTTCTGCAATGTTTTCTTCTGGTATCATTTCGATTCTAATCAGTATTCCTTATGTAAACGGAGTTCTTTTTGGTTCTGATACAGTAGAAGGAATCTTTCCTTCATGGTTTCAGTTTCCATTAGTCGTATTAATAACTACGATCATATGGGTTGCTGTTACTTTCTTAACCAAACCAGATGATGACAATGTTCTTTTTAAGTTTTATTCTAGAGTTCAACCAGGTGGACCAGGATGGAGCCACATATTGAAAAAGGCAAGCAAAGAAAATATTGAAATATCTGAAAAACAAGAAAAATGGATGGTGCCTTCAGGGTTATTGGCGATGTTACTCGGGTGCGCCTTGGTATATGGTGTTTTGTTTTCTATGGGAAGTTGGATTTATGGAAACATAACACAAGCCATTATTCTTACCATTTTATCGATACTAGCAGGTTTTTTACTAGCAAAAGTCTGGAAACGACTAGGTAAAAATTTGGTTTCATGATAAACAAACAAAGAGTACAATCTGTTGATTTTTTAAGAGGACTTACTATAATGCTTATGATTCTGGTAAATACACCAGGAGATTGGTCTTATGTATATAAACCATTGTTACATGCAGAATGGAATGGTCTTACTTTGGCAGATTTTGTATTTCCTTTCTTTTTATTTATCGTAGGAATATCAATATCGTTTGTTTACAAACAAAAAAAAGCAGATAGGACTATGTATAAAAAAATCTTTATACGTAGTCTTAAATTGATTGTACTGGGGCTATTTATTAATATATTTTTACCTTATTTTCCTTTTGTCGAAACAGAATCTGTACGTTTGCCTGGAGTACTGCAGCGAATAGGAATTATATTTTGCATTGCATCTATACTGTATTTGAATTGTAATCGAAAACAACTGATTTTTATTGCTGTTACTATTCTTATTGGGTATTGGATATGGTTGACATATATCCCATTACCCAATGGAGCTTCTCCTATATTAGAAAGAGGACCGAATAACTGGGCTAATTATCTGGATTATGTATTACTTAAAGGTCATATTTGGAAACCGGATTATGATCCAGAAGGTATCCTTAGTACATTACCAGCCATAGTGACAACAATTACAGGAATTTTTGTTGGAGAAGTTTTGGTAAGTACAGCAAAACGAAAACTTGTTTTGCTAACTATAATAGGAGGGAGCTTTATGATCACAGGGTATTTATGGAGTGTCTTTTTTCCGATCAATAAAGTGCTGTGGAGTAGTAGTTTTGTATTAGTGACATCGGGCTATGCAACTTTGTTTTTAGTGCTATTTCATTATTTTATGGATCATAAAAAGTATGATTTTGGTAACCTTGTGAAATATGTAGGAGCCAATGCAATTATTATCTATTTTTCTTCAATGATACTTGCTAAATCTTTTTATTTGATTAAAATAGATTCCCAAACTTCGGTACATCAATTTCTTTTTGAAACATTTTTTGTATATCCGTCTATTGATATACTGTTGTCCTCTTTTTTTTACGCATTGGTTGTTGTGGGTTTCTATACTCTTCTGGCATATTTTTTATATAGGAAAAAAATATTTATTAAAGTTTAAATATCGATAATAAACTTTAACTACTCAGATTTGGTTTTTTAATACTAGGTCAGGATAGTTTTTATTTCACTTATTGTCAATATGATGGCTTTTGTATGCTAAAAAGTGTCGCTCGTATAATTTATTTCTCCAAGAGGACGTAAAAGTGGTATTTTGAGATCAGGGTTTTTAATAACTTAAAGAAAACCAGCTGATTAACACAAAATTGTTTTAACAATGACGCACAAACTCACCACTCCAAAAAACCTAAGGGTTTTAGGTAGGAAATCATGGTTAATGATTTTTACCGTATTACTCTTAACTATTAATCTAACGTTTTCTAACGATAATACATATCCCGGGATATCAAAAACAACTGATTCTTTCTCTTTGGATAAACCTTTGACCACAAATCCATTATATCAGGTTAATGATTTGATAAATAAAGATTTATGGAACACTTTGTTTCCTTATCGTTTTGGTGCTAAAGATACCGGAGGCGGTGTTTGGGTACTAGACCCAAAAGATGATTTTTATACTTTCGAATCTTTTATCGAGGCGATTAATAGAATGAGTAAAATTGAAGTGACTTTTGAAAGAAGATGTGGCACGAACGCTTATAGAATTACACGTATAGATAAGACTACAGGAGTATCAAAAGTGATTCGAACCGATATAGATTTTGATGCACCAAGAAATACTGATAAAGAAATTGTTACCCAAAAAGTAGATTATGGATCTTTTTTAGGAGAAGGAAACCTCGAAACCAGAAAAAGAGAAATCACAGCTTTCTTTGCTAATATCTCTCACGAGACTACTGGGGGGTGGTCAACCGCTCCCGGAGGACAATTTTCTTGGGGGTTACACTTTCGTGAAGAGCCTACGAATGCTTCTTATGCTTCTCCCGATACAAACTATCCTCCAACTCCAGGGAAATCATACAAGGGAAGAGGCCCCATACAGTTATCATATAATTATAATTACGGCCCTGCCAGTGAATTTATTTTTGGAGATAAACAAATACTTTTAGATCATCCTGAAAAAGTAATCGAAGATGCTGCTTTAGCTTTCCAAACTGCTATTTGGTTTTGGATGACACCTCAATATCCTAAACCATCGGCTCATGATGTAATGGTGAACAAATGGACTCCAAATGAGCTAGACAAAACAAAAAATAGAATTCCGGGATTAGGGATGACGGTAAATATTATTAATGGAGGCGTAGAATGTGGACAAGGTACAGAAAAGCCTCAGGTGTTAGATAGAATAGGATACTACGAAAGGTTTACAGATATTTATCAAATAGGGACAGATATGGATGGTGTTCATGATCTGTCAGATTGTGGATGTAAAGATATGTCTAAGTATGGAGGAGACTCTGCTGATTTAACCGCAGAACCCTGTGCGCAAAAACCTCAGGTAACGTTTACCAGCCCCAGGAATAATCAAATGTTTGAGCAATCTACATTTTCTCCAATTTCGGTAAGTTTATCTATAGACGAAAAAAACACAAAACTAGTAAGTGTTACTACAACTGTAGGGAATCAAACTTTTGATGGAGTAACATTTAGTTGGACACCATCTAGCTATACAAGCCATGTGTTAAGCGCTAATGCGGTATTCGAAAATGGTATAACGGCAACATCAGAAATTAAGGTTATTATTTGGGATGGAGTAAATCTTGACTGCCAGGAAGTGCCCGAATGGAATGCTTCAAGGATTTATAAAGACAAGAATAACTATGTAAAATACAATAATAAAGTCTATAGAAACAAATGGTATGCAGATAGTAGTAATATCCCAGGAAACGATACTGTATGGGAATTGGTAAAAGAATGCGGTGTCTCTAATGGGAGTAATCCTGTAATAACTTGGGAATCGCCGGGTAATGGGCAGGTTATAGAACAAAATGAGCTTGCACCGATTACTTTAAAAGCCAGTGCTACCGATACCGATGGAACTGTTCAAACTTTTATCTTTAAATATAATAATACTAATATTACTCCTACCGCTTCAGGAAATACCTATACTGTTAATTTTACACCAACTGCATTCGGAGAAATTACGATTACGGCATCTGCTACAGATGATCAAAATAATATATCAGAAAAAGCAATTTCTTTTACTGTGAAAGAAAAAACAACAGGAGGAAATAATAACGCTCCTACTATTACTATAACTTCTCCAGGAGATAATACTTCTTTTGAAGCAGGAACCTCGATTCCTATCACAGTAAATGCATCAGATAGCGATGGTACGATTGCGAAGGTAGAATTTTTTAATAATAACAGTAAAATAGGGGAAAGTAGTGCTAGTCCTTTTAGTTTTATATTCGAAAACGTTATAGTAGGAAATTACTCATTAACCGCAAAGGCGACAGACAATAAAGGCGCATCTTCGACCTCTGCTGCAATAACAGTTACGGTAACTAATGATGGAGGAAATGGAAATTGTGAAGGATTGCCACAATACCTAGCAGGAACTTCGTACAGTAAAGACCAGGAAGTACAAAACGAAGGAGAGAAGTATAAGTGTAATATTCCGGGGTGGTGTTCTTCTGCAGCAGCGTGGGCATATGCTCCCGGTACAGGAGCACATTGGCAAATGGCCTGGACAAAAACCGGAACTTGCGGTAAAAGTAATGCTGATATAACTTCAAATAAATACTCTGTTTTCCCAACAATAACTCAGGATATTGTAAACTTTAGAATAAAAACAGATACTGCATCATGGGTTAAGATTAACTTATATCATCTTTCTGGAAAATTGATAAGTACACAATCATTTAATGGAGTCTATACAAAGACACTAAAATCATTTACACACGATCTGTCAAATCTCAAAAAAGGTCTTTATGTATTTAAAATATATATAAATAACGATGTTTATTTTGAGAAAATCCTTAAAAATTAACTGCTAAGGAACTATTTCGGGTAGTTATCTATTACCGATTTAACTACCCGATTATACATATAAAAACTCGAATTAATTAATCACACTAATCATGAAAAATTTTTATACATTTTTGTTTATGTTTTTTTGTGCGCTATTGATGCATGCACAATACACTTTTCCTGCCTGTTCTCCAGAGTGGGATGCAAGTAAAGTCCCTTATACACAAGGGCAAGAAGTTTCTTATAATAATATTAATTATAAATGTAAATATTACACTAATGATGCTCCGGGAGCTGGTTCCTGGGAACTAATAGGACCATGTGGTGATGGTGGATTAGGTCCTGATTACTCAGGTAAACAACGAATTATAGGATATCTGCCTACCTGGGTTGCTGATTATGATATCAAAAATAAATTTAATCCAGAGGTAGTGACACATCTTAATATTTCTTTTTTGATGTTTAAGCAAAACAACAACGATTATAATAGTTCAAACTTTGCTTCTATATCTTTTGATGAGTTTCAATCTAGAAAAGTAGATTCTGTTCTTAACGATTTGGGAGTTCTTCAAAAAGCCAAGGCCAAAGGAGTAAAAGTATCTGTTGCATTAGGAGGAGCTACCGATTATGCATTTCTATGGTTAATGAACAAATATCAAAATAATGATAGTAAACTAGATGAAATTGCAACATTGATTGCTAATTATGTAACTCAAAATGATCTGGATGGTGTCGATTTGGATATGGAATGTTGGTGGGCAGATCCAGCCATTAGCGGAACTTCAGATCAAGGAGGACGAGTAAGAGGAAGCAAATGGGGAGATGCCGATAAAGGCCCTCACCCTGCAGGTATTGGGTTAAAAAAATTAAGCCAGAAACTAAGAGCTAAAATACCTAATAAATTAATTACAGCCGCTGTTTTTGGAACTTCATGGTATGGAAACAACTATGATGATGGTATGGCAGACTATATGGATTGGATTGGTCTTATGTCATATGATTTTACAGGGTCATGGGATAAATCTCCAGAAGGACCTCATTCTTCTCTTTATAAAGTAGAACCAGGGACTTATCAAGGACAAACAGCAGATAATCCAATTTATTCTGCACAAGATGCATTAGAATATTGGATGGGATTTGCCGCACCAGCCTGGAATCATGCAGGGGGATTTAATGTACCAAAAGCCAAACTAGCTTTCGGATTACCAGTGTATGGTTATGATTTTTCTGAAAAAAAGCCTAATGGAGGAAATGGAGCTAAATTTGTTCCTTATAAGGATATCATAAAAGATTTTGCCAATGCAGCTACAACTTATGACCCTAAGGATCCTAAAAAATTAAGAGGATATATTGGGGAAAACGGAAAAAAAATATACTATAATACACCAAAATTAGCTGCAGAAAAAATTAAATATTCTAAGCAGTATGGGCATCAGGGATTAATTATATGGGAACTTACGCAAGATACCGATTATAATTCTTCTTCAAGTATTCTTAAAGCAGTAAATGAGGCTGCAGGAAACACCGATCCTATAAACAATTCACCAACAGTAGTGTGGGAAACTCCCACAAATGGACAAGTTATCGAATTAGCAGAATTGTCTCCGATAACACTAAAAGCCAGTGCTACAGATTCCGATGGGACTATTCAATCTTTTATGTTTAAGCACAATACTACTAACATTAGCGCTACAGCAAATGGAAGTAGCTATACAGCCAGTTTTACTCCTGCAGCATTTGGCGAAATAACGCTCATTGCTTCTGCTACAGATAATAAGAATGCAACTTCAGAAAAGACAATTGTTTTTACAGTTAAGAAGAAAGTAGTGGGAGGTAATACACCCCCGTCAATAACTCTAATCGAACCAAAAGATGCAGATGTTATAGAACAAACAGCATTGTCATCAATTCAGTTAAAAGCCACAGTAACAGATGACTCTCAGGTAAGCTCTGTGAAATTTATGGTAAACAATATTGAAATTACTCCAACCGCGAATGGTACTCAATATACTACAGACTGGACTCCTACTGCTTTTGGTGAAGTATCTTATAAAATTATGGCTACAGATAATGAAGGGCTATCTACAGAGGCGACTGTTACGTTTACTGTGAAAGAAAAAGTAGCGGGAGGAAGCTGTGATGGAATAGCAGAATGGCAGGCTGATAAGGTATATGCGACAGCAGGGCAAAAAGTAAGCTATAACGGTAACCTCTATACTAATAAATGGTGGACAAAGGGAGAAACTCCGGGAAGTAGCTCTGTATGGGAATTTGTTTCTAGTTGTAGCGGTGGTTCTAATGGTGGAGATTTTTGTGGATCTCCGCAATGGGTAACATCTATTGCTTATAATAGTGGAGATAAAGTGTACCATAGTCAAAAAATCTACAAAGCCAAATGGTGGACAGAAGGTGAAACTCCTGGTAGTAGTTCTGTGTGGGAGTTTGTTTCAGATTGTGTTCAGAGTAATCCAAATATGTCTTCTGTTGCATTTCAAACATTGGTAGATGATGTTATAAAATATAAGATAACAGTTTCTGAAGTATCATGGGTAAAAATTGATGTATATGATATTTATGGTAAATTAATGCATACAAAATCGTTAAGAGAATATACAGGAAGCAGAGATTTTACACAAGACTTATCGACTCTTAACAGTGGAATCTATATCTACAAAATTAATATAGGTGGAGAAGTAATCACCAAAAAAGTAATTAAAAAATAAAATGGAGTAATAGAAAATTGCCAAATGACGGGTCCTGAAACATTGATTAGCTAACACACAAGCTCAACGATTTTTAGAGATGCATTCTAGGACCCTGATTTGGTAGACGTATCGACCATAATAGAAATCTCTAAAACTTCATTGTTATAAAAACAACGGTTTAGTATTCTGTAGTATTGGTTTTCTTTTGGTTGCACTCACTGCTCAAAATTTTGTTTGTTATGTTGTGAATAGATGCTGGTCATTTATGTATACTAAAGATCTGGGTATATCCCGGATCTTTTTTGATTTAAACAGTAATCCCATTTATGATTGTACCTTTTACCTTTTTTATATAGTTTCTTCCCATAGGAAGTGATTTATCATCGATTTCAATACAATTTTTATCAATAGCTTTAATTTTATTAATAGCGATAGTATATGATCTGTGGATTCTTATAAAAAGATATTCTGGTAGTAACCTAGTAATTGCAGATAAGTTGTAATGGGTTACATAATCTTTATGATCTGTTTTTATAATAACATAATCCTTAAGGCTTTTTATATATAAAATATCATCAAAATATATTTTAACCATTTTTTTATCTACTTTAATAAAAATATGATCTTCTAATGAAGATGCATAGGGCAATTTATTTACAGTATTTAATGTTCTGAATATTTTATGTAAAGATTTTACTAACCTTTTTAAAGAGATTGGTTTTATTAAATAATCAATAACACCTAATTCAAACCCTTGTACAGCATAATCTTCATCGGAAGAAGTTATAATAATAAGAGGAGGATTGTGTATGTTTTTAATAAATTCTAACCCATTAACCATAGGCGTATAAATATCGACAAAAACTAAATCAATCGAATTTTCACGAATAAAATTAAAAGCATCAACAGCATTATTACAAACAAAAACTACCTCGAAATGTTCAAAATGTGCCAAGTGTTTTTTTAAAGCATTGATAGCTAACGGGTCATTGTCTATAAGTAGACATCTTACTTTCATTCTATAGTTTTTTAGGGGTTGTTCTATAAATAAATAGTAAGTATTTGCTCTTTTTTTATGAATAAATCTTACTCTCTATCTGGGTATGTAACCTGATTTATTCTTTTTTATTGTTTTCTTTTTAAAAAGGTTTTTTAAGATAATCTTTTTTTCCTATAGAAATTATAGAATATAAGTAAAATGCATCTTATTCCTGTTTTTCTTCTGAAAATCTACAGTTTTAAGTCATTCAGCTAATTAGTTTTTTTAAATCCCAAGTTCTTTCTACTTTTTCATTGAAAACTACAACGTTTTCGTAAATAATAACACAAACCATTTAAAACTTAAGGTAAAAAATTATGAAAAAATTAAACCAAACTCTTAGAGCTTGGTGTTTTCGAGATACGTATCTGAAAACATCTTTGCTTTTTATTTTTATGTGCATTTCAAGCATTGCTTTTGCACAAGTGAACACAGGAGGAAGTGCTACTACTTCTGATCATCAAAAACAGATTATAGGATATATTACCAACTGGGACGCCTGGAAAACCAATACCGCAGGAGTACCGGGAGCTGGAGCCCTTACACATTTAAATATTGATTATTCTAAATACACGATTCTGAATTATTCATTTTTTGGAGTAGCTCGTGATGGTTCTTTACACAGTGGAGATCATAGAAATAAGAATATATATCAAGCAGGAGCAACACAAGAACCAGCAGATCTATTTTTTACAGATTTATACAGTAGCTGGGATTTACATATTTTATTTGGAGAATTAGAATATGTAAATTATATAAATGAGGATATAAAAGTTCGTGCAGAAGCCCAGGGTTTTCAAGTAGAAGTAGGTTCAAGTACTTGGACACATCCTGTTTGGGGATTAAGTGGTGGATTACCATTACCTCTTAAAAAAGAAAATGGAGCACCAGGATTGTTAGACCTTGCTCACCAAAAAGGAGTAAAAGTAATGGCTTCTATAGGTGGATGGAGTATGTGTAAACATTTTCCTGAAATGGCTGCAGATCCTGTAAAAAGAGCAAAATTTATTGAAGATTGTAAACGATTAATCAATATTGGTTTTGATGGTATTGATTTAGATTGGGAATATCCAGGACCTTTTTCAGGAATGAATTTTACAGGTAGTCAGGCAGATTTTGCGAATTTTGAATCTCTATTACAAGAAATTCGTAATGCTATAGGACCTACAAAGTTAATTACATCGGCTATGGCTGCAGATCCAAGAAAATTGGAAGGATTTAATTGGCCTGGAGTGGCTGCTAATATGGACTATTTTAACATGATGACTTATGATTATAATGGTGGATGGTCTGGAAAAGCAGGACATAATGCACCGATATATCCGTATACAGGAGCAGAAGTGTCTTTCTTTAACTGGCAATCTACATTAAATAAATTAGTAGAAGTAGGAGTTCCTAAAAGTAAAATATGTTTTGGAGCTCCATTCTATGGTAGAGGTGTTGTTACCGAAGGAAATGCAGATCTTAATGTAAAAACTGTAAAAAGAGCAGAAACTGTACAACCAGATGGGCCTATACAAACAGCAGCAGATTATACAAACTGGCCAAGAGAGGTATATGATGGAACTCCTAATTATTTCTTTATCAAACAAAAAGCTTTAGCCCCTAATAGTGGATGGACCAGAAAATGGGATGACGAAGCCAAGGTTCCTTATTTGGTGAATGGAAAGTATTTTTTGAGTTATGATGACGAAGAGTCTATTGCTATTAAAGCACAATTTATTAATGATAACGATCTTGCAGGTACTATTGTATGGACTGTATATGGAGATCTTGAATTTGGGGGTACAGCAACTTCTTTTGGTAGAAAACTTAAAAGATGGTCTAATGTGAAGTCTCCTTTAGTTAACAAAATGAATGAAGTATTTGCTAATGGAGGGACAGGAGGAAACGTATTACCAGTAGCAAATATTACTGCACCGGCAAATAATGCCACTTTTGCAGAGGGGGCTACAGTTGCTATTACTGCAAATGCATCGGATGCTGATGGGACTATTTCTAAAGTAGAGTTTTATAACGGTACTACACTGTTAGGCGAAGATACTACAGCACCATATGAATATTCTTGGGCAAATGTTGCAGCAGGAAACTATATATTAACAGTGAGGGCTACAGATAACCAAAATGGTTCTACCACTTCGGCAGCGGTTTCTATATCTGTTACAGGGGACACAACTAATGTACCTCCTGTAGTTAGTATAACTGCACCAGCAAATAATACCACTTTTGAGGCTGGAGTATCAATTGCTATCACTGCAGATGCATCAGATTCTGATGGAACTATAACTAAGGTAGAATTTTATAATGGAACAACTTTATTAGGAGAAGACACTACTGCTCCTTATCAATATTCTTGGGCTAGTGTAGCTGAGGGAAGTTATACATTAACAGCAAAAGCCACAGATAATGGTAATGCAGTTACAACATCTTCTGCTATTTCTGTAACAGTAAACGGTAGTACCGGCGGAGGTAATTGTGATACTTTTCCTACATGGTCTGCTTCAGATATATATACAGGAGGTAAAGATGTAAAATATAACAACGTGCATTACCAAGCTAAATGGTGGACACAAAACCAAAATCCGGAAACAAATTCAAATCCAGATGGGGTTTGGAAAAAGATAGGGCCTTGCGATAATAATGGAGGTGGAAATAATACTCCTCCAACAGTTGCGGTTACTTCACCAAATAATAATGACTCTTTTAACGAAGGAACTTCAATTTCTGTTACAGCAAATGCTTCTGATAGTGATGGAACTATTACTAAAGTAGAGTTCTTTAATGGAGCCACAAAATTAGGAGAGGATACTAGCAGCCCTTATGCATATACAATTTCTAACGCATCTGCGGGAAACTATACATTAACAGCTAAAGCTACTGATAATAGTGGGGCTACTTCAACTTCTTCTGCGATATCAATTTCTGTAACTACAGTAGGAAATGGTAATTGCGATGGATTGCCACAATATGTCGCAGGAACTTCATATAGTCAAGATCAGGAAGTACAAAATGAAGGTGCAAAATATAAATGTAATATTCCTGGTTGGTGTTCTTCTGCAGCAGCATGGGCCTATGCACCAGGCACTGGATCGTATTGGCAAGAAGCGTGGTCAAAGACAGGAGACTGTACAGTAAGAAATTCTGCAGTTAGCGTATTTCCTAATCCTACTGAAAATGGTGTCATAAATGTGATGATAAATTCTGGAAAATCTAACGCTAAATTTAGATTTGAAGTACATTCTCTTAACGGAACTAAATTATTAGATTTTGAAAATAATGTGATGAATGGGAAGAATGGTAAAACATTTGATATTAGTTCTCTAAAAACTGGTTTGTACTTATATACGATTACCATAGGAAAAAACAAGGAATATGGTAAGATGAAAGTGTCAAATTAATTTAAAATAATTTTTTAAACCATAAAAGAGTATGTCTTATACTCTTTTATGGTTCTTATTAAAAATCTTACAATATAAATTACAATTATAGATCTTTTGATGGGTTGGATAGCATGCTATTTATCAACCCGTTGTGCGTATTGATGTTTTTAGAATCTTAAAATTCGTCAATTCGAGTGCTTATATACTTCGATATATCACTTAAATACAAGTAAAACTATGTTTAAAAAACACACAAACTCAGTAAATTTTATTAGGATTAATTGTTCATGGCGACAATTAATCTGTACGACCTTATTTCTAACAGTAATTCTATCTGTTTTCCCCCATGGCACAGTAACCTACCCACCAAGTCGTGTTTGGAATTGTTTTCAGGAAGATCCTGAAAGTCCAGATTCTGCGGCTTGTGTTGCAGCAGTAGCCTCTCATGGCACACAGCCATTATATGACTGGAGTGAAATTAATCAAGCGAATGCTAATGGTAATCATCAGCAATATGTTATGGATGGAAATCTGGCTAGCGGTGGCAGACCTGAAAAATATGGAGGTATGGATCAAGTTAGGTCTGATTGGGTGTCGACAAAAGTTTCTCCAGGTCCATTTACAGTTACTTGGACAAATCATGCCCCTCATGCAACTGCTTATTATGAAGTTCATATAACCAAAGCAAGCTGGACACCTGATCAACCATTAACGTGGGATAGTCTTGAGCTTTTAGTACGAACACCTCCAAGTGGAGCAGAAAGAATTGTTAATATTCCGGTAACACTTCCTGTTAGGACAGGTAAACATGTTATTTATAGTGTTTGGCAAAGATCAGACAGTCCAGAGGCATTTTATTCGACTAGTGACATCAATTTTGATGGAGGAGGTACTGATACAGAGGCGCCTTCTGTTCCTACTGGTCTAGGGGCATCAAATGCTACACAAACTACAGTAGATCTTGCCTGGAACGCTGCTACCGATAATGTGGCCGTAACGGGATATGATATATACCAAGGAAATACTATTGTTGCTACCGTAACAGGTACTTCTTATCAAATAACTGGATTAACAGCAAACACTTCTTATTCTTTTAGAATAAAAGCAAAGGATGCTGCAAATAATCAATCTGATTTTAGTAATACTACAACTGCAACTACACTTGCTGATACCGGAGGAGGAAACTGTTCAGGAATACCACAATATGTAGCAGGTACTTCGTATAGTAAAGATCAGGAAGTACAAAATGAAGGAGAAAAATTTACATGTAATATTCCTGGGTGGTGTTCTTCTGCAGCAGCTTGGGCATATGCACCGGGTACCGGAGCACACTGGCAGGATGCATGGTCAAAAACAGGAGATTGTACGGGCGGTACTCCTAATACAAGTCCTACGGTAAGTATTACTTCTCCAAATAACAATAGCTCGTTTCAGGAAGGAGCATCTGTAACAATATCTGCTAATGCAGCAGATACAGATGGTACAGTATCTAAAGTAGAATTCTTTAACGGAACCACAAAACTAGGAGAAGATGCTTCAGGTCCTTACGAATATGTTTGGCAAAATATCTCTGCAGGAAATTATGCAATAACTGCCAAGGCAACTGATAACCAGGGAGCATTGACCACATCGTCTGTAATAAATATTACCGTTAATGGAGTTAATAATACCCCTCCGACGGTTGCAATTACTTCGCCAAATAATAATGATTCTTTTAATGAAGGGACTTCAGTAGGTATTACAGCAAATGCTTCTGATAGTGACGGAACTATTACCAAAGTAGAGTTCTTTAACGGAACCATAAAACTGGGAGAGGATACTAGTAGCCCTTATACATATACAATTTCTAACGCTTCTGCAGGAAATTATACATTAACAGCTAAAGCTACTGATAATGGTGGAGCTACTTCAACATCTTCTGCGGTATCAATTTCGGTTACTACAATAGGAAATGGTAATTGTGATGGATTGCCACAATATGTTGCAGGAACTTCTTATAGTCAAGATCAGGAAGTACAAAATGAAGGTGCAAAATATAAATGCAATATTCCTGGTTGGTGTTCTTCTAATGCAGCTTGGGCGTATGCACCAGGTACTGGATCGTATTGGCAAGAAGCCTGGTCAAAAACAGGTGATTGTGGAGGAGGAACAGGAGGTGCTCCTGTAGTAAATATCACATCTCCTTCAAATGGTGCAACATATACTACAGGTAGTTCTGTTGTTGTTAACGTAACTGCAACCGATGATGGAACCGTTACTAAAGTAGAGTTCTTTAATGGGACTACAAAATTAGGTGAAGACACTACTAATCCATATTCTTATACCATTACCAATGCACAATCTGGTAGTTATTCTTTAACCGCGGTAGCAACCGATAATGAGAATAATCAAACCACTTCTGATCCAGTTGTAATTAGAAGTAGTACAGGAGGAGGAAATAATAATTTACCAGGAAAAATATTGGTAGGATACTGGCATAATTTTGATAATGGCTCTACTACTCCGAGACTGAGTGAAGTATCCAGAGATTGGGATGTGATTTGTGTTGCATTTGCAGAACCGAAAGGAGGAAGTACAGCCGATATGCAGTTTAGCCCTTATGAAATCTACGGAGGAAATACTCAAGCTTTTATAGATGATGTTGCTACTGTAAAGAGTAGAGGACAAAAAGTGCTAATTTCTATTGGAGGTGCTAATGCACGAGTAGAACTGAATAGTGAAGCTGAAAAGAATTTATTTATAAGTTCTATGACCAATATTATCAATACATATGGCTTCAATGGATTGGATATAGATTTGGAAGGAAGCTCTCTTTCACTGGATAGCGGAGATTCTGATTTTAGGAATCCAACTACAGCAAAGATCAAAAACCTTATTGCAGCTACAAAAGCTATTAGAACCAATATAGGTGCAAATAGATTTATATTAAGTATGGCTCCTGAAACAGCCTATGTACAAGGTGCTTATGGAAATTATTCTGGAATTTTTGGAGCGTATTTGCCTGTAATTCATGCATTGCGTAATGAAATGGATTATATCCATGTTCAGCACTATAATACAGGTTCTATGTTTGGTAGAGATGGAAAAGTATATCAACCAGCCACAGCAGATTTTCATGTCGCTATGGCCGAAATGTTAATTACTGGTTTCCCGGTTGCTCAAACAGGACTTACGTTCCCTGGCCTTAGAGCAGATCAGGTTGCGATTGGATTGCCCGCTACTACTCAAGCAGCAGGAAGCGGATATACTTCTGAAGCCGTTGTACAACAAGCCCTTGATTATTTGATTAAAGGAACTTCTTATCCTGGAAGAACGTATACTACTAATTCTACATATCCTAGCTTTAGAGGTTTAATGACTTGGTCTATAAATTGGGATTTGGTAAATAATTCTACTTTTTCTTCAAGCCATAGAGCATATTTAAATGGATTAGGAGCTAGAACAGCTAATACACAAAATAGTATAGGGAAAGTATTTCCTAATCCTATTTCTGGAAATGTAATTAACATTGCTTTAGATAGTACTATTTCTAAATCAGGTTCTGATTATTTCAGATTCCAGATATTTAATACTAATGGGGTTGAAGTTTATAGTTTTGAAAAAGACAGGCTTCAAAGAGGAGAAAGTGTTAAGAGTTTTGATATCGGTGAACTAGAATCGGGAATGTATTTTTATACGATTTCAGTTTCCAAAACCAAGACAACAGGTAAAATAATTAGAGAGTAGTTTGTTTTAATTTTCTAAGTGTATTGTTTAAATGTGGAGTCCAGATATCTGGACTCCATTGTTTTTGATCTAATTTTCTTAAAAAGAGTTTATTCGATTCTACTGTAGTTTTCGGCAAGTGTATACTGTCCGTTTTTATCAATATTAATTTGTTGATAAGAGTTAGAATCCATCATTAGTTCAAATCTAAAAACTTGAATAGTATCTACAATTTTCATCATTGGTCCCGAAGAATATTCTAAGCGTTCTTTGAGTATGCCATCTTTAATTGTGTAGGTACCATAACCAAACCATTCGTTATTGTCTTTTGGATCAAAGCGAGTCCACATCACTTTTTCTTTGCTATACATTTTAACCTGGCGATATCCATTTTGATTCAAGATAGTATCACTTATTTGGTTATCTTCATAAAGAAATTGATGTTTAAGTTCCCAAACACCTTCAAGGTTATAAGGCTCAATATTGGTAGTTTTATTCTGTTGTGTAACAGTAGAAAAAAAGCACACCCCTAATAGGATCAATATAAATGTTTTCATGATTGAGAGGTTTAAAGTGAGTATCTCATTAAGTTACGAAAAAAAGATGAGGTAAAACGAACTCGATTAGCTTTTGTTTTGTTGTTAAAATGTTGATTTTAAGTAAGATATTAGTGATTAGGTAGTTGGTTTTATTTCTGTCGATATTTATAAAATGCACCGGTTTCTAAGGAAAACTGATGTATTTTTTGCCTGTATTATGTATCAGATGTATTCAAATCTTTAATTTCTGAATAGGAATACGGATTCAAATTATTATTTTTAAGACCAGAATTATATATTCTAAAAGAATATAGGCTATGATTCGGCGTGGAGGAGCTGAGGTAAAACAAGTAAACAAATCTATTGTGAAAGGATTTTAGATTCAACTCCTGCCTAACGCCGAGATTATAGCCATTTTAGTTTAATATCAATTCCATTTGGATATTACATCGCTTGTATGGAGTTGAGTGTCCTACTACTTTATTAAAACCTAGTTTATGATATAGATTAATTGCTGGTTTTAATACAGTATTACTTTCTAAATATATTTTTTGCGCATTTAGTGATTGTGCTTTTTTAATGATAGCTTTTCCTAATAACCAACCTATACCTTTACCTTTGGCTTGTGGAGAAACAGCCATTTTGGCAAGTTCAAAGTCGTAATGAGGATCATCCATTTTTATCAAGGCACACACACCAACGGGTTCTTTTTCGTACAATGCGACAATTATTTCGCCCCCTTTGTCTAAAATGTACTCTTTTGGGTTATCCAAAGCTTTACGATCGGCTTCTTCCATCTTAAAAAAGGTAGTAATCCATTCTTCATTAAGGTTTTTGAACGAAGTTCTATATTTGGACTCATAAGGAACGATCTCAACTTTTTTTATTTCTCTAAGCTTTTTTTCTTCTTTAACACGATGAAACATTGATTTTTGATTCAAAAGAAATTCAAATTCTTCGATAGCATGCCACATGTTGTGCCTACTTTGATTTAATGTAACTTCTACAGCTTTTTGTACATCGGTATATTGATCTTTAATATGATTTGCGATCTGTCTGCCTTTAGGAGCTAGCGCGATATTATTCTTTCTCCCGTCATTTTTGTCTTTTTTTTCGCATAAAATTTGTTCCTTAACCATTTCCCTAACAATTTTACTAACAGAGGGGTGAGAGTGACCAATCTCATTGGCTATGGCAGTGATAGATTTTTCACCATGCTGAGATAGAACATAAAACACAGGAAACCATTTTGGTTTTAAATCTACATTATACATTTCATAAATTTTCGTAGCATCTTCTGTCATCTTTTCGCTTAACATTCTAAGCCTGGTGCCAATTGCTATAATACCAACATTATCAAAAAAATTCATTTGCATAATTAATTACGTAATCAGTTACGTAAATATAATACTTTGCTTTCTTTTTTCAAAATAAGCTTATTTTTCTGAAGGTACCAGAGATAAGGAAAAGCACCAAAAACAGTTAGAAGCCTTATGTTTTGTTAGGTATTTGCATTAAAAAACCCGGTCGCATGAACCGGGTCTCTTATATAAAAATAGGAGTGTTTCTATTTTTTGGATCCGTTTTTCATATTCTCTTTAACAAGACCATAGAACTCGTCAAACTTTGGATCAATTATGATTCTGGTAGCAGTTTCTATACTTTGTGAACCGTATTCGCTTTTTCCCAGAACATCCATTCTTTTTGGATCAACTTTAAAATCATTTTGTAGTGCTCTTACTACCGATGCAGCTTGCTTTGTACTAAGATCCCAGTTATCAATAATACTTTTGTCTTTAAATTTAATAGCATTGCTGTTTCCTTCAACAATGATTTTTAAATCAGGTTTTGCGTTTAAGGCATTTGCTATCTTTCCTAAGATACCTTTTGCTTTATCTTCGATAACATAATTATTATCATCTTCACCAAATAATAGGGTATTGGCCAGAGTGATTAACACGGCTCCGTTTTGTACTGCAATATTAGCATCACTACCAAGTGCATTTTTTAAAACCGTTAACGTGGCTAGTTTGGTAGAATCAGTTTTTCCAATTGCATCGTTTATAGTCTTAATTTGTTTATCTTTTTCCTGAAGACTTTTAAGAGAAGTTTCTAAGTTTTTAGCTTTCTGATTCGATAGCTCAGTAAAACTACTCATATTGGTTAAAAGAGAAGCATTAGTTTCTTTTAGATCTTTTACTTGGGCTTCCATTGTTTTTACCTGAGTTAATGTTGCTTTTTCCTTTTTACGAGAATCATTTAACTCGGCTTCAGTAGTTTTTAATTCCTTTCTTAGTTTATCTATTTCTTCAAGAAGGTCCTTTTTTTTCTGTGCATGAATAGACAAAGTCGAAATAAACAATACACAAACAAATAAAATAATTTTTTTCATCGATCTTTAATATGATTTGTTGCAATTGCTAAAGTAAAACATTTTTATAAATAACATGGCAACTGGTCGTTATGACTTTTCTAATAATTGCTTTGCATTTTTGATACTAGAATTGATTTGATCCTTTAAAGAATTTACTTTGACTTCTTCTTCTTTAAGCAGTTTTATTTGTGATGATACTTTTTCCGGATCGGTTGTACTGCCTTCTTCCTCATGAGGGAATTTATCACTAAAATCACTCATCCAGGTCATCATAAAATCATAAGCATCCTTTACATCTTGTTGCGCTTTTGCATATGATTTTCCTTGATCGGTAGTATCTATTTTAGCTTCTAATTCTTTAATAAGACTACTCATTTCTCCCATTTTTGGCATAACTTCGTCATGCACATCAATTACTTTTTGCATGAGAGTATCAAACTCTTGTTCTTCTTTAGAAAGTTGATTACAGGATATAAATAATAATAGTAGTGAAATTGAGTATAAAAATGATGATTTCATAATTGTAATTTTTAAGTTTTTATTTTGATAGCCTAAACGTTTCAAAGATATTGTTTTTCCTTTTTCTTATGAAGTTTAGCTTGCTTGTATTGCTGTCCGATTGTATTCATTTTATGCATTTGTATAATTATATAAAGGAGACAAAATGAAATTACCGTAATTAGAATATAAGTTAACATATACATTTGATTAAGATTTTTTGATTTTAACTCTTAGATATTCTGTGCTGATGATCAAAAGGAGACTTATTCCGAATAGAGGAAATACGATAGCCAAAATTCCTATAAAGATCATGATTCCATATCCGATTCTGAAGGTTACAGGCACTTTTGGGATTCCCCAATTTCCTTTACGTTTTCGCATTATATAGGAAATCAATGCAGAGATACTCATTATAGTTAACGCTATAGTGGTTAGTAGCATCAACCACCAGTTCCAGGCGCCAAATTCTCCTTGATGAAATGCCATAACCCACATTCGGCCACGCATCAAGATTCCTACATCGCTCCAGTTGTTGGATAGAATTTGCTTACCAGAATATTGATTAAAATGAACCTTTTTTTGAGTATTGAGATCCGATGGATTTATATTGGATACGCTAAAAACACTTTTAGGATCTTTCGGAAGATGAATCATTACTGTTCCTGGTAGATGAAGATTCTCTGCTTTGGCTACCATTTGATCCAATGTTAAAGCATTTCCTTTATCTTTTGATTGTAAATGATGCCCTTTCCAAGTATCGGGATAGCCTGTGTTGGTTATTTTTTGAAGATTTTTAAAGTTTTCACCAACCACATCTGTCCAGGGAAAACCACCGGCCAGAATGAGGAGTAATAACCCAGAAATCCAAAACCCTGTGATGGCATGTATATCTCTGTAGAATGTTCTTTTTCCTTCGTTCGTTCTGGGAATAAAAACACCTTTTATTTTTCGATTGTGATCAGGCCACCAAACATATAATCCGGTGAGTATTAGGACCACCATCCAACTTGCAATAAGTTCAACGATTTTGGTTCCAAATTTACCCGTTAGTAATTCGCCATGCAGCTTTCTAATTTTAAACATGTTTGTATCTCTGGTGATGATTTCTCCAGAAACATCTCCCGAATATGGGTTTACATATAAACTGCTTTTACCACCAAAACGGCCCGATATAAACTCTGTGGCCTGGTTAGCTGCAGAAGTTAGAATCATTGTATTGGGTTTCTTTATAGCATTTTTGTTTGCGATTTCCCACTGTTGCTGAAGAGAAATAGGAGCTCCCTGAACCACTACCTCTTTAATGTTTTTATGCTTTGGAGCTTCATAATCTGCTTTGAATAAATATATTCCTCCTGTTATAGAAAGTAAGATGATAAACGGAAGAGATATTAATCCTGCGATGAAGTGCCATTTCCAAAGCCATTGGTTTAGTTGTCTATTTTTTTTCATTCCGTAACTAAATTTAGTCCTCACAGGTTTTTAAAAACCTGTGAGGACTGATTATTAGAAATTGTATTTTACTCCAAGATGAAAAGCTCTTGGGTTTCCTATTGTAAAACTATTTTCTTCTCTAAATCTATTAAACGAGGCTCTGGCAGCATACAATTCATCAAAAACATTAAGTGCATGACCCCATACTTCAAAACCTTTGTATTGAATGGTAGCTCTAAGATTAAAAATAGAATGTCCATCATAGGTAGCGGTGTCAAAAGTGCCATCTTCATTATCTATCTGATCTTCAAAACTGGTATTGTATTTACCTACCAATTCGTGTTCTGCTGTTATACTGAATCCAAAATCGTTTTCATAATTCTTACGATAAGTAATTAAAGAAGTCCCCAATAGATTGGGAGCTGTTTCTCTGTCGGTATCAGAATAATCAATTCCTCTATCAAAAAAATCGACATATCGATGTTGCGCATAGCTACCATTATGAGTTATCGATAATCCTTCTATAGGCATCCAGGTTATACCATATTCGATACCATACGATCGGGTTTTACCGGCATTGGTACTAAAAAAGTTATCATCCTGATCTCTTAAGGTAATTAGGGTATTTTGCCCTTCAAGAAGATAAATTGCAGCATCTAATTTTAATTTTGAAAGAATAGTAAAATAACCTCCAAGTTCGTAATTATGATAACGACTTGGTTTTATACCTAGCAGTTCATTTCGATTGCGATACAATGTAGAAACCTGAGGCGGTGCAAATCCTTGAGAATAGTTTGCATACACCCCGGTTTTTGTATTAAAGTTATAATTGATACCTAGTTTTGGGGTTAGATTATTAAAATTATCGACAGCATCATTTACGCCTACAGTTTCGACTTGATTGTCGTAATCGTATTCAAAACCATCATAACGCAATGCTGCAGTAACTTTTAAGGGTTCTACCGGTGATATCTCATATTGAAAAAAACCTGCATAATTAAATATATTGGCTTTATAATTAAGGATAAAATCTCCAGAATTAACCGTATACTCCAGATTTCTTCCTGTTTCGGGATCAACAACGACTTGTATGATCTCTGCTACATAATCTTGTGGCGAATAATCTGCTGTAGCACCAGTGATTAATGAAGAATTGGCAAAGTTGAAATCTAACTTATGCTGAATTAGTCCTACAAAGCTTTTAAACCGATTAGAGTTTACTTCTCCCGAACCTGATCCTGTTAATTGTCCCTGATTTCTAAATTGACGTATTCTATAAGAAGGAATTTGATCCATTCGATTATTTCTAACTATGAAATTGAATGAAGTTTTATTAGCATCGTTCCATAACTTGTCTAGTGTAGTCCTAACTCTAAATGTAATCGCTTCTCTTTCGGTAAACGTTTGATCACTTTCATAATTTCCTTCGTTGTAATCGGCTTCACTTAGAGAGCCTGACATGTCAGATCGATAATCTATAAGATCAAAAACAGTTGTCCATCTTGTGGTTTCAGTAATATCATACACTGTTTTAAAAGTAACAGCTAACTTTTCATAATCACTATGTTCTATGGGGCCATCTTTTCGCTGTACATGATGGCTACCCAAATAGAAGCCGAAGTTTTCACTGGTTTGATCAGAAACTTCGAACTCATATCGAGTTAAGCCTAAGTCATTAATTTGAAAACCAATACCACCACTAAGTTTTTCTGTTGGATTTTTGGTAATAAAATTAAAACTACCTCCTATAGCTTCGCTACCATAGATACTTGAAGCCGGGCCTTTTAATACTTCAACACGACCAAAAGAAGTATTGTTCATTTCTAATAAAGCATTGTGATTAAATACTGATGTAGGTCGAATTTGAATACCATCTTCAAGATATAAGAACAATGCCTTTGTAGAAATAGGAGCACGAACAGCCATAAAATGTTGCTCATTACTTGCTGATCGGGAAGTAGACATAAATACTCCTGGTACCTGGTTTATCAATTGATCGATACCAAAAGCCTTGGTTTCTTTTATAGCTCGTGTATGTATAGAAGCAATGGACCCCGGTACTTCAGAACGTTTTTGAATTTCTCTACTTGCAGAGGTAACCAGAACCTCTTCTAAGGCGACATTATCTTCTGCTAATCTAATAGTAGTAAAAGTATCTGTTAAATTTACTTTTTTGGGAATATACCCCAAAAAACTAATAGTGACTTCTGTAGTGTTTTCTAATGTGATTTTAAAAACTCCTTCTGAATCACTCATTACTCCATTAGTAGTACTATTAGATTCAATAATAGTTGCCCCTGATAATGGATTGTTAGTATGATCTACTATTTTTCCTGTATATGATTGTTGTGTATAGCCGTATACCCCTAAGCATAGGGTAACTGCATAAACTAATATGTTTTTCATTGTATATAATGAGTTGCAATGACGATTCTTTCCTAAGTATAGGCTACCATTAAAACACCACGCTTTTAGGCGTAGTAAGCCGAAAACAAATAGTATGAACTCAAAAACCTCTTTATACAGAGCCAAACAAAGAACCTAACTTTTTCTTTGTCGAGGTATATGGGTTGATGATTTTTGAATTTCACTATGTGTTGTATTCAACTAAAAACCGTAGTACAAATACCAGAGAGTATCGTCTTTTTGAGATTAAAAAATGTTGAATTTTTTGTAATAGTAATGTTTTGAATAAAAACTGACTGATGATTTATTCAAAAATTAAATTCAAAATATGGTGTGTAATTAAGAAAAGATGTACTCGGGAGGATGGTCAATATCTTTAGCAATCGCTTTTAGATAGCAGTTTTTTAATTTCCAATTCTGGGTATGTTCTAAAACAAACGGACTTGTGTTTTTTATTTGTATTGTGTTTTCCTGAAAAAATAGCGGAATAAAAGCTTCTGTTATTATAGTAGTATCCGAATTTTCTTTTGAGGGTTGTGTTTTCGCCTTCATTTGACTCATTAAATAACATTTACCATTACAATTAAGACGAGGACGTTCTTTATTTACACAATGTTTCTCTACAATACTATCAATATTAAGCTGGTAGTACAGTACAGTACTGATTTCCATAGCAGGGCGTATGGCAAAAGCAAAAAACAAAAATATGGAGAATAGAATTCTCATTAGTACGCATAAAATTTCATGCAAAAATACAGATTTTCATAATTCTTAGCTTCAAAAAGGGAATAAGATATTCCTAAAAAGCAGTATCAGCCAGTGATATCCTTGTCTTCTGTAGTAAACAAGGGTAATGCTACTTTATATTTTACCACCAGTAATCGAATGATAATAATGAGTAAAGCAGTAGAGATATAAGTGATGTTCTGATCCAGACCAAATGAGTAAAGTATCATAAAACAAACCCCACCGGCTATAGAAGCCGTGGCATATATTTCTTTTCTGAAAAGCACAGGGATTTCATTACACAAAATATCACGTACCACACCGCCAAAACATCCCGTAGTAGCTCCCAGGGCAACAGAAACAATAGGTGCTAATCCTGTATTAATTCCTGTTTCTACCCCTATAATGGTAAAAATCCCTAACCCAATAGTATCAAACAGGAAAATTGAGCCTTTAAGATAATCGAGCTTATTTCTGAAAATAATAGAAAAGATGGTAACTCCACCGATTAAATATATGGTAGTTGTATTTTGCATCCAGGAAACCGGGGTATTGCCGATAAGGATATCACGAATCGTACCTCCGCCTATCGAAGTAACAAATGCAATAATAAAAATGCCAAAAAGATCTAATTTTCGGTGCATTGCACTTAATGATCCTGATATTACAAATGCAATAGTTCCTAAGATATCTAAGATATTGAAAATTGTCATTTCATTTGTTTTGTCAAAAGTATGATATCTAATTTGATTTTGAAATACATGTACAGGGTGTTTTGTATATTGAGAAACATAATAGTTCTTTTAAAAAACCTTATATGATAGATAATGGTAAAGGTGTTCATAAACTCAAATTAAGATTCACAAATCTTTTTATTACAATTAAAACATAACCTTTACTTTTAGCATACATCACCAAACTATTAAAATTATAGAATCTTGATTGTGGTAGAAACAAAAAAAGAACTGCAATACATATAACTATATATTATCTTTTAGCTAAATTGATTCAACTATTATGAAAATGAAAAACGTTACATACTTGCTCATCGTACTAAGCACCACCTTTTTTAATCAGCTTTATGCACAAGAACAAATGGTTCATTTATTAGAACCCTCACGTGATGGAAAACAACAACAAATCTTACAACTAGGAGAGAACAATGGTGTTAAACTATTGGCAATGGCCTCGTGCAAGCAATGTATGCCGGCTGTGTATACCCATAATCCGGAAGCCAGCAAAGCATACGGAAAAACTATTTATGGTACCTCTGGGATCTATGTAATACCGTATGATAACAATAGTTATATATCTGTAGCTCCCAAAACACCCCTGGTAGCTATAGGAGAAGGTGTTTGGGAAACCTTTTTATACACTAATTTCTTTAGCGAAGATAAAAATAAGGTTGCCCATATGACAAAAAAGAAGGTAGAAGATTGGGCAATACATTTTTCTAAACAAATCATGAAAGGCAGAAACGAAATAAAACAATAGCCTATATGATGTTGATACACTCACCATGTTGGTACTATATGAATTATTTTAAGGCTCGTAAACTCAAACTACGATTCACAAATTGCTTTTATTCTACTAATTTTAAACACTCTATTTTTGTATCATGAGTATAATTAAAGCCATATTGGTAGATGATGAACAAAGAGCAAGAAATGTGTTATCAAATTTGATAAAACGTTGTGGCCTTCATATTGATATTCTTAAAGAATGTAGTTGCCTAGAAGAAGCGGTAGAAGAAATTAAAAAACTACAGCCCGATCTGGTTTTTCTAGATGTACAAATGCCTAATTATGCAGGATATGAGATTGCGAATTTTTTTGAAGAAATGAATTTTGATATCATTTTTGTGACTGCTTTCGACCAATATGCCATCAAAGCTTTCGAATTATCGGCTATTGATTACCTGGTTAAACCTATAGACAGAAACCGGTTAATAGCCGCTGTAGAAAAATTGCAGCTTAAAATAGAAAAACAAAAAAAGATCGAAGATTACCAGATTTTATTAGATACTATAAAAGAAAGAGAGTACAAACAGATTATTCTTCCCGAATTAGGTAACAGACGTATTATTGCCATTAATACTATCATTGCTATCGAAGCAGACGGATCATACAGTAAAATTTATACCGTAGAAAATAAACCGTTAACAACAAGTAAGAACCTGAAATATTTTGAAAATCTACTTCCCGAAGATGCCTCTTTTTTTCGTCCTCACAGAACCTGGATCATCAACCTGAAATACATTGAAATCATTAATAAATCCAATCTAACTATACAACTGGCACAAAATATAACTGCCAAAATCTCCAGAACCCGTTTTAGTGCTTTTGAAAATACCATACAATAAGCTGGTCGCAAACCACCATATGATATTTTTATTACCAATATTGATACGTTTACCAGAATATAACTGATCTCATCAAACAATGATAAAAAAAATAGCGGCATGGTATAAAAAAATAGTGGCTACAGGTACCGGCAATCAACATTCTGATATACAAAATAAACACACAAGACTGGTTAATATTTATGTGCTTATCTCTTTACATACCGCATTGATATTTTATGTAGGAGACCTGTTTGTAATTCAAAAACATTGGATCTATCATTGCATTACCTACTTCTCTTTTGTGTATATGGCAGGCATATTTATCCTAAATAAAAAAAAAGAGTTTAGTCTCGCAAAAATAGCATGGATCGCCTATCTATTTATCTTTATCAACCTATCGGCATTACAAGCCAATCCAGGAATTTATACCGAATATTATTTTCTTTTGGTACCAGGAATTTGTTTATCGGTGTATCAAAAAAACATTATTCCGGTTATAGCTACTATATTAGGCTTCATCTGCTTTTTTATCCCCTATTATTTCTTTACAATGTATCCCGAAGATCACCCCAATAGAGAACAGTTTATTGTTGTAGGAGCTTTGTTTTATAGTGTATATGCCATAGTTAACTATTTTAAAAAACTGAACATAAAAAATGAACTCTCTTTAAAAGAAAACAACAAAGAGCTTCAAAAACAGAATAGGATTATAGAAACTCAAAAATTATTACTAGAAAAAGCATATGCAGAATTAGAAGTAAGTAAAAAGAACGAACTGGCATTTTTACAACTGAAATCATTAAGGTCGCAAATGAACCCTCATTTTATATTTAACTCCCTTAATTCAATTCAGGATTTAATTCTTCAGCAAAACACAGATGCTTCTTATGACTATATTGTTTTATTCGCCCGTTTGGTAAGGAACACCTTAAACTACTCTAATAAAGATTTTATTGCAATTGATAAAGAATTAGAATTTTTAGAAGTATATCTTCAACTAGAGAAATTAAGGTTCGAAGATGATTTTGCATATACTATCCAACATACCCATACAGAAGGGATATCTGTTCCTTCATTACTCGTACAACCTTTTATAGAAAATGCATTACTACATGGGCTATTACACAAATCGGGTAAAAAGGAACTCATTATAGACTTTACCTTTACAACCCATCTTACCTGTACCATTACCGATAATGGTATTGGTAGAAGAGAAGCCAAAAAAATACAGGAACGCCAGGGTGGCCACCACCAATCTTTTGCTCTCGAAGCTATACAACAGCGATTAGAAATCTTAAAAGAACAATATGGTGCAGCAGTAGGATACCAGATATGCGACCTGTATGATCAGGACTTTGCTACCGGTACAAAAGTAGAAATCATAATGCCGTATCAAAAAGACTACTAACCCTGTGTCGGGTATAAAAGACATAGGTTACATCTTGGTACATTTTTCTTTCGCTATACCAGAGCATCAATATAGCACATATATTAATCCCTTACATCATGCAGGAGATATACATAGTACATATATTGATCTTTTGCACCATACAGAAGGTATACATAGCACATACATCGATCCCCTGTACCATGCAGGGGATATACATAGCACATGCATTGATCCCCTGCACCGTGCAGGAGATATACATAGCACATACATCTATCCTCTGCACCGTGCAGGAAATATATATAGCACATACATCGATCCCCTGCACCGTGCAGGAGATCAATGTATATTATAGTAATCCTTGTATTATGTAGTATATCGGTAGCAGTGTCTCATACAGGGGTATAATTGTGAAATAAAAGTTAATGCATTGTTAATTAAGTGTTTATGATGTGTTTTGGAAGGTGTTTTATAAAGATTTTTGTTAATTTCCCCCTATCTTAAAACCTAAACCCGATAGTATGTTAGCACCTACTAACCTTATATTTCTTCGTAAAGAAGAAATGATAGAGCTTTTACGCAGTACAGTAGATATCTGTGAAAAAAATGACCCTTCGGCACTTCATATAGATACCAGGGTAGCTCCTGTAAAAAATATGGTCACTCGATTAGACGATGCTTTAATCTATGAGAGAGAAAAAGAATTTACCAAAGAACTAGATGAGCTTGACCGCAACAGAGATGAAGCGGTAACCGGCCTTCGATATGGTTTTTTAATGAATACCTATCACAAAGATGCTGAAGTAAAAGCCGCAGCCCAGTTATTATTAGATCGTATTGATAGTTATGGGGGAAGTATTGCCCGTATGAATTATGAATCTGAAAGTGCAGCAATTCATAATCTTATAGATGACCTGGAAACCGAGCAAGCCTTAAAAGCAGCTTTGCAAAAAGTAGAACTACAGCATTGGGCAGATCACCTTAAGGTAACCAATCAAAAATTCAGAACACTTTATAATGACCGTATCGAGGTAGAAAGCAAATATGATAAAACTTCGTTTACTACGATCAAACCCGAAGCTATTGCTGCATATACCGAACTGGTAAATAGGATAAAAGCTTATATAGAACTCGATGAAAACGATACCTATACTCCTTTGCAAAAAGAATTAGCTACGCTGGCAGAACGGTATCAGCAAATCATTACCTACCGCAAAAGAAATGCTAATGAAGAAACCGACTCGATGATACGATAGGGTAAGTACTATTATTATAACTTTTTATAAAGCGAAATATATATCTGTATGTTTCGCTTTTTTTATTGAATTCTATAAAATCTACTAGAATGTCACTATCAAAAGATGTTTTATGATATCAACAGGTTGATGTCTAAAAAAAACGATTCACAAACTCAAATAGCTTTTCACAAACTCTTTTATATACTTCTGTAAAGTTGTCCGTATTCTTATGGCGATTATAAACATCTAAATACACAGCGGTTTAGAATACAAAAAAAATACATGAATTATCATATCTATACCCCAAACAGATAGTATAGGATGTTGATTTAGATATAAAAATAATCACCCTTGTTTTTTTCAAAAATGTTTAACGCCAAAATTAATGAAATGAAAGAAAAACTAATTGTTTTAATCGTATGGCTGACCACAGTAACCAGCTATTGCCAAATTATTAATTTTCCCGACTCTAATTTTAAAGATGACCTGTTACACCATAATGTTCAAATAGATACAAACAATGATGGGGAAATAGATGTAACAGAAGCTCAAAATTTTAGCGGGGATATGTTTGTGGGAGGAGGGGGAAATATATATGATGTCACAGGAATACATCATTTTGTAAATATAAAAGGTTTCTTTCTAAGGGGTAACCTGCTAACAGAGTTAGACCTAAGTAACAATTTGAAAATTAGAACCGTACAGGTAGACGGAAACAAAATACGTAAAATAAGTTTGGGTAATAACATGGTTTTAGAGCATATATATTGCTCCTTTAATAAATTAATAGAGCTGGATCTAAGTAAACATCCATCTCTAAGGGTTATACAATGCAATGACAATCCGGATCTTACCACATTAGATATTGCCAATGGAAATAATAACGTTCAGCACTCCTTTTTTGCAGCACATAATAATCCGAAATTAACATGTATTAATATCGATAGAGGGTTTACACCTCCGACCAATGCTACTTGGAGCAAAGATGCAACTGCCAGTTATAGTCATTTGTGTATAAAAAATATAGATAGCGAGCCTATAGGCTTTCCTTCATCTGCTTTGCCCGAATCCAGCATAATAGAAAATAGCAATATAGCGATATACCCAAACCCGACAGCAAATACGTTACATATTCAATGCAAAGAACAAATAAAAAAACTATCCCTGTATACACTTACGGGAGAAAATGTACTCGAAAAACAAAACACGAATGAATTAAATGTTGCAAAGGTGAAGAAGGGGATTTATTGGCTTGCCATCAATACAGGTAACAAAATCATAAGAAAAAAGGTGATAAAAGAATAAGTAGATACTTCATAGCCTAAGAAGTTGTTGTTTTATTAATTTCTTTACTAAGGTTGTCTAAAAAAGCTAATCCTGCTGTCGTTCATAGGGGTCGGGAGATATATTGATATACTTCGACTTTATACCATGTGATAGTTCGTCCTACATACACGCTTTTTAGGCAACCTCTTTTTTGCCGAATTTATAAAATACAACATCATAGTACTTTTGAATACTAGGTATATAGAAACAAAAAATTATACTCTTTTATCTGTTAAATACCATTCACAAACTCAAATAGCATTTCACAAACTCGTTTATATGCTTCTGTAAAGTTGTCCGTATCCTTGTTGCCTATTATAAATTTTAAAACAAAACTATGGTACAGAAAACTACGCTAATGAGAACATTAATATGGGTATACAGCACATTTTTTATACTGGATAAAAGGATATAACTTTTTTACAACACCTGCCCTCTATTGCTTTTGGCAGGTAACCCATAAGAGAGGAAAACATTACAAATAATAACAAAACAAAAGGGGGTAACCTTTTACTTTTCTAGTACTCCCTATTACAAATCAAACCCGAAAATAAAAAAGTAAATCATGAAGACAAACTTTATTTGGAAAACAAGTAGATTATGTATGCTAGGTATAGCTATAGTAGTACTATCCTGTAGCAAAGATGATGATGCACCTGTAGCACCAGTGAATAACGCTCCAGTGATCAAAGACCAATCCTATAATGCATCAGAAGGAATAAAAGACGACGAAGTATTTGGTACCGTTACAGCTACCGATGCCGACAAAGACAAATTAAGCTATAGCATTACCGCCAATAGTGATGATCTATTCGAGATCACTACCACAGGGGATCTAAGTCTTGCTACAGGTAAGACCCTGGATTTTGAAACCACAACATCCTATGAAATCACCGTAGAAGTAACCGATGGTAAAGCCAAAGCTGCTGCAAAAATAACAGTTACAGTAACCGATGGTAATGATGCCCCGGTCATAAATGCACAATCGTTTACGGTTGCCGAAGATATATCAGATACCACTATCATTGGTACGGTGGTTGCCACAGACCCTAATGGGGATTCGATAGGTTTTTCGATACGTACCAATGCTAATGATCTTTTTGCTATCAATACCGATGGAGAGATTACCTTACAGACAGGAAAACATCTCGATTACGAAACCGCTACCGAGCATACCCTTACGATAGAGGCTAGTGATATTGGTGCTAATGCAACCGGAAGTTTGACCGCAACAGCAGATATTACCATTACGGTTACCAATATCACCAGTACAACAGTAACAACTTTTGCAGGAAGTTCTTATGGTTATATGGATGGTACAGGGACCAATGCAATGTTCGCTGGCCCTATAGGTGCAGCCATAGACTCACAAGGAAACCTGTTTATAGCAGAATATCGTAACCATCGTATTCGTAAAATTACTCCAGATGGAGTAGTATCTACCTTTGCAGGTTCTGGTGTTGATGGTTTTTTCGATGGTACAGGAACCAATGCCCGGTTCAATAATCCAGTTGATATTGCAATAGATACTGCCGATAATTTATACGTTACAGATGCTGCTAATAATAGAATCAGAAAAATTACTCCAGCAGGAGTAGTAAGTTCTTTTGGGACGATTGCTAGCTATAATAGGCCATGGGGTATTGCTATAGATGCTAGTGGTAGTGTATATGTATCAGAAAATTCGGGGCAACGTATCCGTAAAATTAATGCCGCAGGTACTGTTGTTACTATTTTTGCAGGGGATCCCAACGGTAATTCAGGTACTACAAACGGTACCGGTATTGCAGCAAGATTTTCACTTCCGGCAGGGTTAACTTTTGACTCGGCAGGAAACTTGTATGTAGCAGATTCAGGAAATCACCGTATTCGTAAAATCACTCCGGCAGGGGTAGTATCTACATTTGCAGGAAGTGGTTATGGATATGCAGATGGTACAGGTACTGCAGCCAGGTTTAATTCACCTCGAGGCCTCACTATAGATACTGCTGATAATTTGTATGTAACCGATACTAATAACAGTCGTATTCGTAAAGTTACCCCTTCTGGAGAAGTGAGCTTGATTGCCGGAGCAAGTACGTCTGGAATGATCGATGGGGATGCTACAACCGCCAGGTTTCATTCGCCCGATGGTATCGTCATAGATGCATCCGGAAATCTTTATATAGCAGATTATTCAAACAGTAGGATCAGAAAGATAACCATAGAACCATAATATATAATGAGTTGGTATTTGGGGGGTATTGTACAATCTATTCAATACCCTCCATGTACTTTTCAAAAAAAATAGATATATGAAATGAGCCATAATAATCCGGTTAATACCAACCAAAATGATTATTGGCGAATTCCATCTGACGGATAAAAACAAAATAAAATAAACAGATGAAATCCATAAAATTAATAATAATAGCTATTGCAGTGTTCATCCTGTCTTGTAGTAAAGATGATGAAGGGACTGTAATACTGGTAAATAGTGCTCCTGAAATTTTGGCACAGTCCTTTAATGCTTCAGAAACAGCCACCGATACCGATATATTGGGTACAGTAAAAGCTACCGATGCCGACAAAGATGAGTTAAGCTATAGCATTACTGCAAACAGTGATGGTTTGTTTGAAATTACAAAAGCTGGAGCGCTAAGTCTTACCACCGGAAAAACATTGGACTTTGAAACCAAAACCAGTCATGAAATTACGGTTGAAGTAACCGATGGTAAAGCCAAAGCTGCTGCAAAAATAACCATTACTGTTATCGATGAAAAAGAGAATATGCCCCCTGTAGCCGATGCACAAAACTTTACCATAGCAGAAAACAGCGCTATCGATGCCGTGGTGGGAACTGTGGTCGCTACCGATCCCGATGGCGATACATTACAGTATTCGGTTACCAACCCTGCTACTGCTACAGCTTCATTTGATATGACAGATAACCAGATCACTTTTAAGGCAGGTAAACTTGATTTTGAAGAGGCTAGTAGCCATACGGTAACGGTAACGGTAACCGACGGCACGCTTTCTGCCACTATAGATGTGGTTATTAACGTAACCGATAGTAATGAAGCACCGGTATTTGCAGATCAGGCTCCATTCGTTGCTGCAGAAGATGTCAATACTACCCAGATCATAGGTACGCTATCCGTAACCGATCCCGAAGGTAGCGGAGTGAACTATAGCATTACCACTAATTCCAACAACCTTTTTGAGATCAATGCCAGCGGGCAGATTACCCTGGCATCGGGCAAAGCATTAGATTATGAAACTGCAACTACACATACCATCACGGTACAAGCTGCAGATACCAATGGTAATGCATCCCAGAAGCAAGTAATAGTTAATGTATCTAATGTAATAGAAAATATAGTAGAAACCTATGCAGGAGATGGTACCAGAGGAAATACCGATGGCCCCAGAATGAATGCCAGTTTTAAAGCCATGCGTGGTATTGCTTATGACAGCCAGGGGAATTTATATATTGCCGATGCTGGAGACAGCAGAATACGTAAAATAGATACCAATGGTAATGTAACTACTTTTGCAGGATCTACAGCAGGATATGCAGACGGTACAGGTACGGCAGCCATGTTTAATGGGCCAAATGATATAGTAATTGATAATGTCGATAATTTGTATGTGTCTGATGGAAACAACCAACGTATTCGTAAAATTACTCCGGCAGGAGTAGTAACCACCCTTGCCGGTTCTGGTAACCAGGGCTTGGTAAATGGTACCGGTACTGCGGCTTCCTTCTCGATACCTTATGGTCTTGCACTCGATACAAGTAATAACCTGTATGTAGCAGATTCTAATAATCATGTAATCCGCAAAATTACCCCGGCAGGAGTGGTGACTACATTTGCAGGGACTACCCGGGGATATGCCAATGGCGATAGAATTGTAGAAGCTAAGTTTAACCGACCTACCGATATCATTTATAACCTGGGAGACTTTTTTGTATCTGACTCTAATAATTTTGCTATACGTAAAATAAGAAGAACAGGTACAGTGGTCAACATAGCCGGAGCTAATGGAAGAGGATTTGTTGATGGAACTACCACAGCAGCGAAATTTGATAACCCCAGAGGGTTAATAATAGACGGCTCGGGTACTATCTATGTCGTAGATAGTAGTAACTATGCCATACGTAAAATAATAGCTATAGGAGGTGGTTCATATTATACATCAACTATTGCTGGTACAGGTACTTTGGGTTGGGTAGATGGTGCAGCCCTTACTGCAAAATTTCATATACCTTCAGGAATAGCAATTAATAAAAGCAATGGAGATATCATGATTTCTGAAGAAAGTAACCGACGTATCCGCAAATTAATTTTAGAATGATAAAAATTATTCATAGTATAGTAAAACTATAAGGGATAAAGCAACAAATACCCCTAGTGATGATAAGTGCCAGAAAATTTTTCTGGCACTTTTTTATAAAAATGTAGTGTAATCAGATCTCTTTTTTCTCTTTCCTGAAGAAGTTTCTTCTGCTATCTATAATTTTTATAAAATCATAACAATTCTTAATAACTTTACTGTAAGGTTTATGATCAAATCGCTACTTTTACATCATATAAAACGAAGAGAATATGTCTGATACAATAGAAAGAATTAAGTGCCTTATTATAGGTTCGGGTCCTGCAGGATATACTGCAGCCATATATGCAGCAAGAGCAGATCTTAAACCCATTATGTACACCGGTATGGAGCCAGGTGGCCAATTAACAACTACAACAGAAGTAGATAATTTTCCTGGATACCCAGAAGGTATCGATGGGCCCACTATGATGGTGCAATTGCAACAACAAGCAGAGCGTTTTGGTACAGAAGTACGTATTGGGATGGTAACTGCTGTTGATTTTAGTAAAGAAGTGGGAGGAATTCATAAAGTAACTGTAGATAACACTACGCAGATTGAAGCAGAGACCGTTATTATTTCTACAGGAGCTACTGCAAAATATTTAGGATTGCCCAGTGAGCAGCGATTACGCGGTGGTGGAGTGTCTGCATGTGCTGTTTGCGATGGATTCTTTTACAAAGGACAGGATGTAGCAATTGTAGGAGCAGGGGATACTGCAGCAGAAGAAGCTACTTATTTGGCAAATATATGTACTAATGTTACTATGCTAGTTCGTAAAGATCATATGAGAGCTTCTAAAGCAATGCAACATCGGGTAAATAACACACCTAATATTAAGGTAATGTATAATACTGAAGTTGATGAGGTATTAGGAGATCAGGTGGTAGAAGGATTACGAATGATAAATAATCAGACAGGTAATAAAGAAGAGATCGAGATTACCGGTTTGTTTATAGCTATTGGTCATAAGCCAAATACCGATATCTTTAAAGGGCAATTAGATATGGATGATACAGGATATCTGATTACCGAAGGAAAATCAACAAAAACAAATATCCCGGGAGTATTTGCTTCAGGAGATGTTCAGGATAAAGAATACAGGCAGGCTGTTACTGCTGCGGGAACAGGATGTATGGCAGCATTAGATGCAGAGCGATATCTTGCAACGATAGAAACTAATAATGAAGTTTCGGCTTAAGTCGAAAAAAGCAAACAACATTCAAAAAGAATGTCTAGCTCAACTAGACATTCTTTTTTTAATTTAATCTAAACCTACCGGGAACGTAGTCTATATTTTTCTTGTATAAAATAGCTTCATTGGCAAAGGTGTTCATAATCACCTTAGGTTCACCAAGCAGGTAAATTTCAGTTTTATCTTTAGCTTCAATGCTAATTTCTTTGTTGGTCAAAATATAACAATCACTGGCGCCTTCTGCAATTAGTGTAGTTTTGGCGACATTCAATTTTTCACCATAAAAATCGGTATCGTTATCTGCTCGTACTAACATCGATTTTACTTCTCCTTCAAGTTTGGTATATCCTTTTTGATATAAATCTACTTTAAGGCTATCGGTTGTAACAATTCCTTTAATTTCAGAATTTTCATTGATTTGATACGTAACTTCCCCGGCAGTAACATGTAATTCTACTACCGATTTTCCATTGGTTATACAATCTACCTGATCGGCATCGGCGGTAAGAAATACTTCGGCATTATCATTTGCACGTACCTCGAGCAAAGTACTGTTAATAGGAGACAATGATTTTATGTTTACCTTGTCATATACTATAATTTTTTTTAATTCTGATGCATAAGAAATATCAAGATTTAATGCTTTTGCACGTCGTATATCCCGATCAGACTTGATTGTTAAAATACTATCTACAACTTCTACTTGTATAACTTCTTGCAGATTACTATCTGCTTCGACCTTTACTTGATTATCATTACTTTCATCTAGAGTAACTTCAAAACCTTCATAAATCTCTATGGTATGAAAATCTTCAACATCTAATTGCTCTGTACTAACAATTTTATTGCCTTTAATTTTTTCTTTTTGTCCATATATATTTCCTGCTATCAAACATATATATAACATTAATAATGAAATTCTCATGCTTCTATAAAATTTATAGTTAAATAAACAGAAATTTTAGCAAATAAGTATATTTATCTTTTACAAACTTTTATAGATGTATAATAATAATCAAAAAGAGACTAGATTCTGGTATAGAAAACAGCCTCTTTTTTAGATTAGGGTTGGTTATTTATATGTTATAGATAGGTTCTGGTAAAACCTCTCCAATGCGCACCATGAGTAGCAAAACGATAGTTACCTCTTTTTCTGCGTAATCCTTTTTTTGATCTTTTTGCCCAATATCCAGGTTTTATGGTATGCTTTTTTTGCTGTCTCATGCCTCTTCCTACCCATAGATGTGCACTTACGTTATTGCCACTGTCATGAAAAACCTCGGTATACATGATAATCTTACTGCATGGGTTTTTGGATGCAAAACGAAGACTGCTATATGAGCTATTAATACACTGTGCTGCTTGCCTACCAACTGTTTCACAAAAAGTTAGTGCCTTTGTTTTTTCTAAAGATTTTTCTACTAACTCTGAAGGATATTTCTCAATATAAAAAACGGGATTATCTAATTTTTCTATCGTTTTTCTGCTACTTGTTACACCTGCTTTTTCATTAGGGTCAGAAAGATCCAGTAGAGCCTGAGGTATAGGGGTTCCTTCTGGAGTTAAAGATAAATAGATTTTTAAAAGAGAATTGTTTTCAATATCAATAGATATTTTATTATCATTAGAACCAGATTCTAATGATGCCAGATAAGGGTCTAAATCTTCATACCCTTTGCTTATGGTTAAGGTATTGCCATTGGCAAAGTTAAAAGTTGCCAGATCAATTTCTTCTAGATTAACAGCTTCATTGGTAATGTTTTCTTGCTCCAGTTCTTGATCTTGATCATGCTGACAGGAAAATAATAAGAGAGAAAAACAAATAAACATTAATTTTGTTGCATTTAAAAATTTCATTTTTTACGGTTTTAAGTTTTAAAAAAATATTTAGGTTATTAAATAATATTAGTAGTTATTTTCTTTGGGTATAGATGTATGGCCAAAGAAAGAATTTGGGTGTTTTTTAATAATCAATAACAAGATTTGAATATTTATTGTAAAAGTTTTTTTTATATTAAAAAATATAAGTGTACCCTCTCCAATGTCGACGACCTGATGCATAACGAAAAGATCCTCTTTTTCTTAATAATACAGAGTGTCTTGATCTTCTTGCCCAATAGCCGGGCTGGATGATATGCTCACTATGTTTTCTTCTTCTCTTTCCAACAGTAAGGCCAGCTTCTACAAATCCTGGACTATCAAGAAACACTTCAGTATACATGCCAATAGTGCCGGTTAATTTATGAGATTGATAACTTGAACTTAGATATGAGCTGTTTGTACATTCCTTAACCCCCCCATCCATTTCATCACAAAAAAGCTCGGTCTTTTGAGAAGAAATACTAGTAATTAATGATATAGGTTGCTCTTTGATATCAAAGACAAGCTTTTGCAAATTTTCTACTATTTCTCTGTCACTTAATAATTTTGCTTTATCATTAAGACTAGCAAGATCAATCAATACTTTGGGTATAGGAGTTTTTTCGGGAGTAAGTAATAAATACACCTGAAGCAAAGAATTATTTTTAAAATCTATCAGGATCTTGTTATCCAGAGAACCGGATTGTGTGGTAGTGATATAAGGTTCAGAGTCTTCATATCCTTTACTCATCGTTAGGCTATTACCATTGGCAAAATTAAAAGTAGCCAGAGTGATTTCATTTTCTTCTTCTATTTCGACAGGCTCAATTGTGTTAGTGTCTTCTAATAGTTCCTGATCATTTTGGCACGAAAAGGTTAATAATGAAAAACATAGAATTAAAAATGTTTTTACAAAGTTTAATGATTTCATTTTTGTTTGGTTTTAAGTTATTATTTTAATTTTAAGTATAAAAACGTTATTATTTGCACTGTAATACATACAATAGGAGTTATTGAGATTACTATTTCTCTCCTATAATTTGATATTATGTTTTGGGTTTTATTTATAGTCTTTGGGTATATCCTCTCCAATGCTCATTATAGGGAGCAAAACGATAAGATCCTCTTCTTCTCATCCAGATACTAAATTTTGATCTTCTTGCCCAATGCCCCGGTTGTATGATATGTTCTTTTTGGATTCTTTTTCCTCTGCCAACAGTGAGATGTGCCAGCACAGCTCCCGGGCTATCGTAAAACACTTCAGTATACATGGTGATATTAGCCCATTTTGAAGGTGTGTTATAACGTATACTTTCATATGCATTATTAACACAATGATGTGCTAACGGTTGGTTGTCGCAAAAAGTACCTGCTTTTAAATCAGAAATCGGGGATGCGAATCCTGAAGGATATTTATCGATAGTAAAGATTTTATCATCTAATTTATCTACTATTGTTCTGCGGGTTACTAGTTTTTCCTTTTCTTCAGGTTTTGAGAAATCAACTATTGCTTGTGGTATAGGAGTATTTTCAGGAGTAAATGCAAGATAGATCTGTAATACCGAGTTATTTTTGATATCTATTAATATTCTGCTATCAATTGTACCAGATTCTAAAGTAGCAATATATGGCTCTCCCTCCTCATATCCCTTATATATGATAAAGCTATTGCCATTGACAAAATTAAAGGTTGCCAAATCGGTTTCATTTTCTGTGTTTTCTATAGATGTATTGGGGTTAGAATCTTCTAATAATTCCTGATCCTCCTGGCAGGAAAAGATTAGAAATGAAAGATATATGAGTACGATTGTTTTAGTGAAATTTGAAGATTTCATTTTTAAGGTTTAAATTGGTTTTTTCATTTGTGCTAAATATCGCCTACTTGTGTAAGTATAAGTAATTCCTCATCTTTTTTGCTTTAAAAAAGATATAGAATGTATTGCTAAGAAAGATTTTGATGTACTTTGTGATTGTTTTAAATCATAGTATATCCTCGCCAGTGTTCACCATATGGGGCAAAACGATACGAGCCTCTTTTTCTACTTAAGACTGAAAATCTAGATCTTTCTGCCCAATAACCAGGCTGGATGATATGCTCACTGTGGCTTTTTTTCCTTCTTCCAACAGTAAGATTTGCCTTTACAGATCCAGGGCTATCATGAAATACTTCGGTATACATTCTAACTGCCACAGTTCGTTTGTGGGATTGATAGCGCAAGCTACTATATGAGCTATTTGTACATTGATGTACATTATTTAGTTCATTATATATATTACAAAACTCACCTGATTTTTGATCCTGAATGGTGATAATAGCCAGTTTTTCAGGATAGTTGTTAACAGTAAAAACTTTATGTTCTAATTGGGTAACTATGCTTCTTGAAGCTGGTAGTTTTTTTCTTTCATCCAGAGTAGACATTTTCACAAGAATTTCTGGTATAGGAGTTTCTTCCGAGGTAAGAGATAAATATATTTGAAGTAAAGAATTATTTTTAACATCTATCAAAACCTTATTATCCAGAGACCCGGATTGAGTAGTAGCAATATAAGGCTCAGACTCTTCAAAACCTCTATATATGATAAAACTATTACCATTGGCAAAATTGAAGGTTACCAGATCGGTTTCATTATCTTCTCCTACTTCAATAGCTTCAGTTGTATTATTTTGTTCCAGTAATTCCTGATCATTTTGGCAAGAAAATATTAGAAAAGAAAGACATATGACTACGATTGTTCTTGTGAAATGTAATGATTTCATTTTTGTGTAATTTTAATGTTATACTATCTATAACGAAGAGACTATTATATACCCTACCTTATTTTTTACTTTTTTTAGACATGATTATGTTTTTATCGTGAAATAGCTTTTCCAAGGTTTTAAAAACCATCAAAGGTTTAAAAAGAAGTTTTTTTCAACTTAGTCTTAACTACTTTGAAAAACAGCAAAATTAGGGTAGAAAATGTAAATTTTGTAGGCAAAAGTATTACTCCAAGCCTTTGATTTTTATGTTTTTATAGAAAAAAACTGCCTGAAAAGCATTGGTTGGTTAGTGTTGCTTTCTCAGACAGCTTAATTTTGGTTGATTATTGATTGGGTTATTAGCTTTTAGTGACTTCTAACATCACCACCAGAGTTATCTGTTTCAGATACTTTTTCTGGATTTCCGTAATAAACAACATCTGCGCCACTTGTTGCTTTCCCGGTAAATTCATTTTTTGCATGAATTTTAATAGAAGCACCACTTGTTGCTTTGGCTTCGGATACTAAACTTAACAAATCTTCTGCACGAATATCTGCACCACTGGTAGCATTTGCTTTATGATTGTTTACTTTTCCGGTTAAATTCATCATGGCACCGCTGGTAACAGAAGTCGTTATTGTTTCGGCTTTTACTTTTAATTTAATATCTGCACCACTGGTAGCAGTAAGATCAAGCTCTTTTTGAACTACAGGTTCATTAGAAGAGACACTTGCACCGCTATTAACATGAATTTTATTGATTTTGTCATAGGATACAAATACATTTTTTTCGTCAGCATAGTATATGTTTTCATCAGAAGTAACGTATAATGTATTACCTTCTACATATACTTCGATGTGATCGTGTAAGTTTTTATTAGCTTCTACAATTACTTTTTGATCAGAATCGTCTACTAAGATAACATCTAAACCTCTACTGGCTTTAATGGCATTAAAACCCTGATTAATGGTTCTTTCTTTTCTAATTACTTCTCCCTGGCCTTTAACCCCATTAAAGACAACATTACAAGAGCAGCATAAAGCTGATAGGCAAAAGGTGATAATAATTTTGGCTAGTGTAGTCATAGTTGTTTGTTTTGATATGTTTAACTGTTCGTTTTTTGATTAGTCTGCCAGAAGCAGGTTGATTTAATTTTCGGTTTTTATTTCTATTCCGTCCTCGTCTATTTTTACTTTTACGGGTTCATTATTTAGTTCTACTCCGTCTTCTCCGATTTTTAGTTTAAAATCATTGTCTTCAGAGTTTATATTTATGTTTACGCTATCATCGTCTTCATCCCATTCGTTATATTCCCAATCGTTTTCATCTTCTGGGCATTCTTCACATTCGAATTTTCCGTCGACTAATTTGATATATTCTCCTTCTTTTCCATCGATAGAGATATAATCATCATATTTCCATGAGTTATTAAACCCAGAAGTATTATCATCTGCATATACAGTAATTCCTTCTGGTAATGTTAGGGTTACTTTTATTTCTTGATCTCTGTATTTGTTAGCATAATCAGTAATAGCGTATCCATCTAGTAAAAGTGTATTACCATGTACTTCATATCCATATTTAAGTTCTTGGGCTCTTTTAGACGCTTCTTCATAAGATCTTCCTTCTGCATTTTTTTCTATCGTAATTCGTACTGTCGAGTCTCTTTTTGAAGCTTTTAAATAGATTTCTATATCCTGAATAACGATTACCCGATTTCCCTGGTCATCTCTTTTAATTTTATAATCATTTCTATGATATAGATGTTTGGTATATCTGTTATTTCCCTGCATTTTTATGGTTAGCGTATCGTTGTTTGTGATAGGAAGTACTTTTTGTTCCATAATCACTTCTGCGTCATATGCTTCGAGTGTAGCTTGTCTAATTCCAAGAATTCCTAACCCTATAAGAGAAAATATCCATACGCCTAGTAAACCTAATTTGGCTGGTGTTCCGATAGATTTTAGATTTTTTATCAGAATTTTTAGACCAAGAATAAACAGGAAGAAAAAAGGTATTCCTACTGCAAAAAATGTTACTAATGAAACTAACCATAGTGGAACTTCGGGATGACTGCCTACTTCAATATATTCTACCCAGGGAGCATCCATAAACCCAAATGTTCCTATCGTAAACAGACCAACAAATAAACTAATAAGAGTAACTCCGGCCACTATGATAAGAATTACACCTATAAATTTCACAAAAATCTTTAAAAAGAATAGTAATACATCGCCCAAAGCTTCAAAAAAAGTAGTAGAACTGCTTTTTACTTTGCTACTATATTTTTGATAATCTACATTTTTTACAGTATCTGCTACACCATCAAATCCTTCTTTAATTTTCTTTTCTATGTTACTGATATTAACGGCTTCACCTTTCATAGCCAAAAAATCGGCTGTTGTTTTTGCTTCTGGTACAAAAATCCAAAATGCGATATAGATCAGAACAAATGCTCCACTAGAGAAAACGGTAAACAACACCCAGGCTAATCTGATCCAAATAGGTTCGATCCCTAGATAGTGACTTAAACCAGAACTTACTCCTCCAACATAAGAATTTGTTGTATCTCTAAATAGTTGTCTTGATGGTTTCGTTTTTTGAGATGATGCTTTTGGTTCATCTTCGAAGATTTCTTCATCTAATCTATAATCTTCTGGCTGTCCCATTACAGCAATTACTTCTTCTACTTCTTTGTTTCCGATAACCTGTCGTTCGTCCTTTATTTTTTCACTGAACAATTCTGCTATTCTAGCTTCTATATCAGATATAATCTCATCTCTTCCTTGTGAATCGGTAAATGAGCGTTTTATAGCACTGAGATAGCGTTGCAGTTTTAAGTAAGCGTCTTCGTCTATATGAAAAAATATGCCTGCTAAATTTATATTAACTGTCTTATTCATTTTACTTCTTTTTTTGTTTGGTTACCAGATTTACAGCATTCCGTAATTCGTCCCAAGTGGTATTTAATTCGCTAAGAAACAATTTTCCTGTTTCTGTGAGTCCGTAATATTTTCGTGGTGGCCCCGATGTAGATTCTTCCCAACGATAATTTAGTAATCCAGCGTTTTTGAGTCTGGTTAATAAGGGATATATCGTGCCTTCTACCACAAGCATCTTTGCGTCTTTAAGGGTTTCTAAAATTTCAGCTACATAGGCATCATCGTCCTTAAGGATAGAAAGTATGCAATATTCCAGAACACCTTTGCGCATTTGCGCTTTTGTGTTTTCGATCTTCATAAAACTAATTTTTAAAAGTTAAACTGTTCATTTTTTGATTGATGTTTGATGATTGATGATTATTTTAAAAAATATTGATCAGCGAGTACTACTCCGGCAATAAAAACAGAGGTTAAAATATAATTGATTAGGTTAAATTTTAAACTATACCCCTGTTCTTTTGACGTTTTTAGAACAAGAAAAAATAAAGTGAAACATACAATTAACGGTAGTATCCATTGTCCAAGTCCAAGCCATTGGCTTATTCTGGCTTCATCATTAGGGTTGAAAATTGATACAATCATGGCCATTGACCTAAATGAAAATGCAAAGAATAAGAATGGATACCAATATGTATTTTTTGTATTTCTGATCACATAAAAAAACACAAATGCTGTTAGTATTGTAAAAATAGGCCCTGCTGCGCTAACCAAATATTCGTGCCATACCGATGTATATTCTCCTGCTGCCAAGAAAGCCGAATTAAGTGTCATCTTCATTGGATAGCCTAATAACTTTCCTGTAAGTAAATGTGCCAATTCATGAAAAAAGAAGGACAACATAACAGCAAGAGCGGTTATCAAAATATATTTTATGTTAATTGTGTGCCTCATTATATTATTTAATAAATCGTATAGATAATGGGTATCTGTAACTTTCTCCCTTGTTTGCTTTTAAAGCAGCAGTGATAACAAAAATTATTTCCAGAAAAAAACCGATTAATGCTATAATTCCGATAAATGATGCTCCTATAAGAGTTCTAAAACCTCCTGCTTCAGAAAAATTAATAGAAAAATCATTAAAATGAAATAAATCTGTAATTGTAGCATCCCCAAAAACATGAAAGATAAAAAACGGAAAAGAAAATATTCCCAGTATTACAGTATATAATAGAATACTTAATTGAAAATTGATGGCTTCCTTACCATGATCATCTATAAAATCTGATTTATCCTTATTGGTCGTCCATAGTAGTATCGGAACTATATAATTTCCAAAAGGAATAAAGTATTTTGAGAATGCACCTAGATGCATAAACGTTGCGATATTTTTGTGATTTTTGATTGACATTGTAAAAGTATATAATAGTTTCTTATGCAAATATATGGTTAAAAAAAGGTATTATGCAAAACATAGTACCATAATTTAACATAATTTTAAGATTTATTACTCTTTTCTTGGCTACTTCTTTTACCTATATTGTGAGAACTAAAAATAGAACTCATGGATATTACTCCTAGAAAACTTAATACATTCTTACTATTTAAGTTACCTTCTGCCTGGCTATGTGGGGTAAGGGTTAAAAATATAGATACAACCAGCTGTACCGTTAGTGTGAAACATCGGTGGATCAACCAGAATCCTTTTAAATCTATGTTTTGGGCAGTGCAAGGAATGGCAGCAGAATTAACTACAGGGGCTTTGGTAACAGGGTATATAAGAAATAGTGGTAAAAAAATATCGATGCTGGTGGCAAGCAATAATGCTACATATACTAAAAAGGCTACAGGTAGAATTACTTTTGTGTGTGCCGATGGGCATTTGGTAGAAAATGCAATTAAAAAAACAATTGAAACAGGTGAGGGACAAACGGTTTGGATGAAATCAATAGGAACTAATCGGGATGGTGTTGAAGTTTCTACGTTTAATTTTGAATGGACAGTTAAAGTAAAGAGTGAAAAGTGAAAATTTAACAACAAAAAATGATTAGACTGTAACACTTTATGAAAATCGTTTACTTATAAAGAAACTATTCATTGATCAATATACTATAAACATTTAAAAAAATATGACAGCTCACGAAATCGATTACGAAATTATAGGTGAAGAAATGCAGTATGTAGAGATAGAACTAGATCCACAAGAAGGAGTAATTGCAGAGGCAGGAAGTTTTATGATGATGGACGATGGCATAAAAATGGACACGATTTTTGGTGATGGTTCTGCAAAAGATACTGGAGTTCTGGGCAAAATATTTGGAGCCGGTAAACGATTACTAACAGGGGAAAGCTTGTTTATGACTGCTTTTTATAATCAGGTAGGCGGAAAAAAGAAGGTAAGTTTTGCCTCTCCATATCCAGGAAAGATTATTCCTGTAGATTTAACTAAATATGGAGGGAAATTTATTTGCCAAAAAGATGCATTTTTATGTGCTGCCAAAGGAGTTTCTGTAGGAATAGAGTTTTCTAGAAAATTGGGTAGAGGATTATTTGGGGGCGAAGGTTTTATTATGCAGAAATTAGAAGGTGATGGTATGGCCTTTGTTCATGCAGGGGGAACTACTTCTCGAAAAGAACTACAGCCAGGCGAAAAACTAAAGGTAGATACAGGGTGTATTATTGGGTTTTCTAAGGGAGTACAATATGATATAGAATTTGTAGGAGGGATTAAGAATACTATTTTTGGAGGAGAAGGATTGTTTTTTGCTACATTAACTGGTCCAGGAGTTGTCTATATACAATCCTTACCATTTAGCAGACTTGCTAATCGAGTATTAGCATTAGCTCCCAGAGGAGGAGGGAAAAGTAAAGGCGAAGGTAGCATTTTAGGTGGTTTAGGAGATCTTTTAGATGGCGATAATAGTTTTTAATATTGTTAAATATGCGCTAAAAGACTATTTTTTTGGTTTTATTTACATATATTAGCTAGAACAACTTTAAAAACTATAAGATTATTCCTACAATTATTTGTTTAAACCTAACATTTTTTAAACCCCTATTAATTTATGGCTAGAGCAATGTTTGATTACACAAAAACTGTTCTTAAAAAAGTAAGTTTTGATGTTAATCTTTTTACGAAGGAAGTTTTAAAAGCACTAAACAGACTACTTCCTCACGAGATTGAAGAATTAAAAATCTGGATTCAATCGTTAACAGTTAAACAACCAGAATTGCAATCTTGTTTAATCTATTTAAAATCATAAAAAAAAGCGACTTTCTAGTCGCTTTTTATTTTTGCCATAGGGCTAATGATTTTTACATTTTGAAAAGTAATAGCTCCTTTTACAACACCGGCAATAGTAGAATGCAAGGCATCAATAATTTGCATTTTTAATTCACTTTTGTTAAAAATTAAACTTACTTCTCTCGCTGGAGAAGGCTCATTAAAGTAGTGAAGATTATTTTTTTCGCCATTCTTTATATCTAAAGTATGCAAATAGGGTAGAAGTGTCATTCCCAGACCTTCATTGGCTAGTTTTATAAGAGTCTCAAAACTACCACTTTCTAACTGAAAATGATCTTCTTCATAACTTTTCTTCGTCTTACATAGATTAATAATTCCATCTCTAAAACAATGGCCATCTTCAAGAAGAAGCATATCATCGATATCAAGATCAGTACTATCAATTTTTTTCTTCTGATTGAGCCTATGAGTAGAAGGAATATACCCTACAAATGGTTCGTAATATAAAACACGTTCTTTTATATTTTCATTTTCTAAAGGAGTCGCTGCAATAGCAGCATCCAGATGACCATCGAGAAGGCGTTCAATTATAGCTTCTGTATGTAACTCTTCTATTTTTAATTTTACCTTTGGATATTTTTTTATGAAATTGTTTAAAAACATAGGCAAAAGAGTAGGCATTACTGTAGGAATAACCCCTAATTTGAATTCACCACCAATAAAGCCTTTTTGTTGATCTACAATATCCTGAATTCGTTCACTTTCATTTACAATATTTTTTGCTTGTTGAACAAGTTTGTTGCCAACTTCTGTAAGTTCAATGGGTTTTTTACTACGATCGAAGATGAGGATATCTAACTCTTCTTCTAGCTTTTGAATTTGCATACTTAGTGTAGGTTGAGTCACAAAAGTTTTCTCTGCAGCCTTGGTAAAGTTTTTGTGTTCTGCTACCGCTAAAACATATTTTAATTGTGTTATGGTCATGGTCTGTGTTTTGGGGAACAAAAATATAAAAGCTATTGATATTATTTATTAAATAATTATTAAAAATTTGTTTTATCTATTGTTTTTAAACAAAAAAAGGAATGCATAGACAAGATGCAATTCCTTTTTTATGTATCTGTTAGTCAGTATTTTATTGATTGACGAATATAGTTTTTTAATTACATTCTGATTTCTAGTTCCAGGTTTTCTGAGCTTACTTCGAATTTAGCATCATTCCATAATGGAGGACCATAACTCATATTATTATTAGATACACCATAGTCTTCTTTTGGCATTCCGCCAGGTTCAAAATCCATTCGATTATTTCCATTTACATCATGAAAACATGTAATGGCAAACACTCCTTCCGGAACATTAGAAAAAGTAATTTTTGCTACACCATCTACAATTGCGCTTTTTTCACCTTTGATTGGGGCGGCTTTCATAAAAGTATTTTCATCATAAAGCCCAAAAAGAACTTCTCCTTCAGAACTTGTTATATTAGGAACGGTTACTGTAATGGTTACTCCTTTAGTTTTTTCTTGAGCATGAAGAAGGAAGCTAGAAACTAAAAGTGCGGCTAATAATGCTAGAGTTTTCATATAATAAAGTTTTATAGTTATTTGTTTTTTGATGAGTCAAAAGTCTATAAACCTTTATTTAAGAACAATAAGAAACTTCTCAATTGTCATTTTTATAGGATGAAATGTAGTTTTAGAATAGTTGTGTAAGATAAAAAACTGAGAAATTATATGCTCTGTGGGTTGAAGATGGTAGTCAAAAATCCGAAATTGTATATGGGTTTTACTTATCAAATAGTTTGTATTGCCCTTTTAATCTTATTGCTATAGTAATGTCTTCTTTGTTGTTGTTTCTGAAATACCAACCATGTTTACCTTCAAAAGGAGCTGTAAATGTGCCTGCCATATTATTAGAGTATGCCAAAGTATAACTCTCATAGAATACATTTTCGGGAGGATTTTCTTGTTTTACTTCTCCATGAAAATCTATATAAACAATGGCATTATTTGTAGTACTCCACTCATATTTTATATTTCCATACTTTAATGCTTTAAATTTGTATTCTATACCTTTTCCTGCAGGAACAGTAACATTAATAGTATCATTTTGTTCTATAAATTGTTCTGATGGTGGTGGATTGTTTGCTTCTACAGGTTTAGGTATGTTTGGTGGAGAACCTAATTTTTCTAATTTCAGTTTCTTGAAATTTAATTGAGATACTGGCTCTGTATTGATCGTATTTATTTTTTTGGTATCGTTTTTTACATACAATCGGCTAAAACCAAATAGTTTTCCTGTTCCTAGTGGGTCTATATTGTATTCTGCAGGTAAAACTGCTACTATAAGTACGACAAAACCAATAAACAACGCTATAAAAATTGATTTTATAAGTTGTTTTTTATTCATTATGTGAGTATTATTTGTTGTCATAATTTAGTGTTAAGTCATAAAATATCCTGTCATTTGAAATCCAAACAATAAAAAACCTGCTGCCATGAGAAGTATATTAGTGAGATTAGAAAATTTAACATAACTATGATACCTTCTCCAAATTCCTAAAAGTATTAGAACTAGTCCTAAAGCCAAAAACTGCCCTATTTCTACGCCTATATTAAAACCGATTAGATTTACAAATAGTCCTTCTTTATCAAATTTAAATTCTTGTAATTTGGTCGCTAGTCCAAAACCATGAAACAACCCGAAAATTAATACGGCTATTTTGGTATTGGGTTGTTTTTTAAAAAATTGTTTAAACCCTCCTAGGTTATCAAAACCTTTATATACAATCGATAATGCGATAATGGCATCTATTAAAAAAGCATTTACATTAATATCTGCCATTACACCTAGTAATAGGGTAAGACTATGACCTATAGTAAAAAAACTTACGTATACTAGTATTTCTTTTGTTCGATACAAAAAGAAAATGACCCCTACCAAAAAAAGTAAGTGGTCATATCCTGTTATCATATGTTTTGCACCTATGTATAGAAACGGACCAAAAGCGATTCCTTTATTTCCTAATAAAAAAGACTGTGTCTCATCATCAACACCATGTGCATTTGCTGTTATTGAAACCAACACAAGGATTAGAAATGTAAAGAATGTTGTAGTGTTTTTAAACATTGTTGCAAGTATAGATTAATGAGCGTGTCCGTGTTCTTTTACTTGTCGAATGCTGTCTAATCTTGCTTTTTCAGCTTCATCAATTTCTTCTTTTTTAACCTCAGATGTTGATTCTTGAGTAGTTTCTACTTTAGCAGGATCTGTATTTTCCTCTTTTTTTTCTTTTTTCTCTGTACAAGCCCCTAAAACCCCTAGAGCTAATACGGCTATAATCATTAATTTTTTAATTGTCATGTTTGCGTTTTTTAATGAGTTTCTTTTAATTTTTTGAACTCTTATCTATTTAATTGACTTGATCCTTCGATCAGAATATACCTTTTTTATTAACTTTTAAAACAAAAATTCATCATTTTTATTATATAATGATTTTATAAGTAAAATAGTGTTGCTTACATGGTAAATATAGGTTTTTTCTAAGATTGTTACAAAGAATGTATATCTCTTAGTTGTATGAATATTCTATAAAAACAGAAAACAAAAAATAGTGATTTTATCACAGCAAGAGTTGTAAACAAGTTTTATTTATAAAAGCCCTCGAGCTTTAATTTCCAGATATTTGTTAATAGTATTAACGGTAAGGTTTTCTGGAGTCGTTAATACCGTTTGTATCCCATGTTTTTGTAATTCTTTTACCATTACTTTTTTGTCATATGCAAATTGCTGTGCAATAGTTTGATCATAAATGGTTTGTAGGTCTTCTGCATTTTGTTGAATAAGATGATCAAGTTCGGTGTTCTGAAAGAAGATGACTACCAGCAAATGTTTTTTAGCTAATGCCTGCAGATATGGAAGTTGTCTTTTTAATGACGATAGATGTTCGAAATTAGTATACAACAGAAGTAAACTTCTATGATTTATTTGTCGCTTAATATGGGTATATAATAACCCATAATCAGAATCAAGAAATTGGGTCTTAATATTATAAAGTGCTTCAGAGATATTGTTAATGTATGTTTTCTTTCCGCTTGACGGTAAAAAATCATTAACTGTATTCGAAAAGGATAACATCCCGACTTTGTCATGTTTTTTTAAGGCAATATTAGAAAAAGCCAGGGTACTATTAACGGCATAATCAAGGAGACTTAATTCTTTAAAAGGCATTTTCATAACACGACTGGCATCGATTATAGAATATATAGGTTGAGATTTTTCGTCCTGAAATTGATTAATCATTAAGTTGCCATGTTTTGCAGAAGCTTTCCAGTTGATAGTACGAACATCATCACCAAATACATATTCTTTGATTTGCTCAAACTCCATCGTATGTCCAATACGGCGTATTTTTTTAAGTCCTATTTGAGTTAATTTATTATCAATAGCCAGAAAATCATACTTTTTCATCTGGATAAAAGAAGGATATACCTTTACCATTGCGGCTTTATCAAAACTATAACGACGTTTTACAAGGCCTATTCTGGTCATGGCGTACACATATAGGTTGCCAAATATATATTCTCCTCGTTTTACAGGGCGTAATGAGTATTCAAAATCTAAAATAGACTTAGGAGAAATATTTCCTTTTTTAAGAAAATCACGTTTTTGAAATTGCACTGGAATCTCATCGATAACCTCTACATAGGTCGTAAATTTGTAATTACTTTTTATTCGTACCGGAACAGCATTAAAATCACTATTAGAGAATTTATTTGGTAAAATTCTATTGGCATGAATTCCATTTCTAGTAGTATATAAAGTCACAATATCAAACAGAAAAACAATCAGTAATCCCCATACTAATAACCAGATTATAGGGTAGATTGAAGTAAACCAGTATGAGAATAAAAACAATACTGATATTAGCGTGAGTATGTAAAATACTCTAGAGCTTAGATATAGTGATTTTAAAAACTGGATCAAAACTAGCGTGGTATTTCTACAGATTGCAGGATCATTTCGATAACATTTTCTGTTGTCATCCCTTCCATTTCACGTTCTGGCGATAAGATTAAACGGTGGCGTAACACAGGAAAAAGAGACTTTTTTATATCCTCGGGGGTAACAAAATCTCTCCCGTTGATTGCAGCAAAAGCTTTTGAGGCATTCATGACAGCAATTGATGCTCGTGGAGAACCTCCTAAATATAAATGAGGGTGTGTTCTGGTTTTGGTTACAATCTCGGCAATATATCCCAGAATTTTTTCTTCGATAATTACCTCCTGTGTTTTTTCTTTAAATTCTAATAATTGCTTTGGAGTAATTACAGAATCTACCATTTCTAAAGGTTTTGCTGTTTTTCTCTCGTGATGTGTTTTTAAGATATTGATTTCATCTTCGAGAGTAGGATAATCTACCTTGATTTTAAATAAAAACCGATCTAACTGCGCTTCAGGTAAGGCATAAGTTCCTTCTTGTTCTACAGGATTTTGAGTTGCTAATACCATAAAAGGAGGGTCCATTGGATATCGAATACCATCTATAGTTACTTGCCTTTCTTCCATCACTTCGAACAGGGCTGCCTGAGTTTTGGCGGGAGCACGATTAATTTCATCAATAAGAACCATATTAGAAAAAATAGGCCCTTTTTTAAATTCAAAATCACTTGTTTTCATATTAAGTACAGAAGTCCCTAATACATCACTAGGCATTAGATCAGGAGTAAATTGAATTCGATTAAAATCTGTCTTTAATGTTTTGGCAAACAATTTGGCAGTTACCGTTTTTGCAATCCCTGGTACTCCTTCGATCAAAACATGACCATTAGATAACAGGGATACAATTAATAGCTCGATAAAGTCCTGTTGTCCTACGATTATTTTTGCTAATTCTGCTTTTAGTTTTTCTACAGATTGTTGTAATTCACTAAGATCTACCCTATTCTGAAAACTCAGATTTTGCTCTTGAGGGGCTGTCTCAGGAGTTTGCTCTGGGTTCGTATTGTTTTTAATTTCTTCGTTTTCCATTTATGATTCGTTTAAATGATATATCGTTTTTTAAGATCGGCTTTTAAATGTGTTTATTAATTCATAAAGCTTTAATACATCTTCTTTTTCGATTTTTACTTTTTTATTCAGTTCATCAAAATATTTAAATAGTATTTTGGTATCCTCTATACTATTATTACTTCTGGCAGCAATATTGATTATTGTTTTTTCATCGAGCTCATTTGTCGGAATTCTAAGCACGTTACGTACATAATCCAAAAATAGCAGGTTTTGCTTAGTAGCAATTTCTTTATGTTTCCCTTTTTCAAAATACATTCCGCTAATCGTCTTTGTAAAAGATAAGGTCTGATTTTTTAAAGGTTCTATAATCGGAATACTACGTTGTTTTCGTTTTCCTTCAAAAATTACAAAAAGGACTACTCCAATAAGCACAAAGTAGTATGCCCATTTGAGATAGCGATTATTTAAAAGTAAGAAAAGCGGAGAGGTATAAAATGTTTTTCCTGACTTATAATAATTATCCCATAGTATTTTTTGATTGGGATTTATATAGGCCAAAAGGTTTTGAGTATATTGATAGTTCTTGTCTGTTAGCATAAAATAATTCCCAAAGGCCTCTGGGAAAGTATGTAATAAGACTTTTCCTTTGCCAAAAGATTGTTGTATATAGTTTACTTTTGGATCTTTGATCTTTAATGTATCATTATATAATTGTGTAACTCCTAAAATAGTAGTATTTATCGTATCTAATTCATTAAAATACGGATTATAAATATCTTGATTATATAAAAAAGGAGACGGTGTTTTCAGCTCTTTATTAACCAACTCAACAAGAGGTTTAGTAGATATATTATCTATAGATATAAGGTTATCTATTTCAACATTAAGAGTATCTAATAATCGATTTTCTATAGTTTTTGCCGATACAAATAATGTGTTTCCGTTTTCAACCCATTTTAATAGGGTATTTAGCTCATTTTTATCAAAGCTGATCGATCCATTAATAAAAAAGTAGGTTCCCGATACAGAATCATTATCGTTAAGAAATTCGTAAGGAGGTTGGTTTATATCTTGTAATCTTTTAGTATCAAAAGATTCTTTTATTAAGTTATAAGATACAAAAGAACCCAAAGGAATTTTATCGGTCTTTGCATAACTGGGATACCAGTTTACAGGTTCGGGCTCACTAGCTTCTATAAAAGTAAGTATACCAATGGCTACTATAATGACGACGATTACTATTTTAGAACTTTTGGTCATCACATTAACGTTGGATAAGATGGGTTATAGAAGTAAACTCTTTTTCAGCTTTCTGGTATAATTTTTCATTAACCTCAAAACTACCATACCAGATAAAATCGTATAATTTGGTGATGGATTTAAATTGATGTTGTACCGAGTCGTCTACTAACTCATTGATATAGTCGGTATTAGTTTTTTGAGCTTCCCATTCAATTAGTTCTACATCAGATAATTTTTTTAGTACAAACAGATAATAATACCGAATTGCCAGTCTATAATTTTTATGCTGTAAGGCCTGATCAATCAATTGTTGGATATCTTGATTTTGAATAATATCTTCGTCTTCTGTAAGTTCTATCTGCGGAGGAATTTGTTTTTCAAGAAGCATATCCGATGGATTTACTTTCATAAACAACCAACCTAATAAGAATAACACACCTACAATTAAAAGATAGGGGAGTAGTCTAAAAATTACTGCCCAGAATCCCGTTACTTCTTCTGTGCCAAATAGCCAGGAGATAAATTGACGCCAGAGTTGAGCTACCCAGTTTTTAAACTGCGTCCACCAGTTATCGGGTTGTTGATATTCGGTATAATCAAAATCATCTTGCGTTTTAAACTCCTCTATTTTTTGATGATCAAACTGTGGTGCTTTTTGCTGAGAGTCGAGATCATAAACTAACTCCTGGGGATCAGATATAGCCGTACTATCCTGAACTCTTGCTGATAAGAAGAGCGGCACAAAAAATAAGACGTAGCAAAGAATTTTCAATTTATTCTGATTTACCTAAAGAATCAATTTGTTCTAATGCGCCTGTAGCATGTTTTCTTTCATTCAAATTATAATATATAAAAGCAGTAGAAATTGCAGTGATAATATATAGTATATATTGAGCCGCCGATGATAGCATATTTAAGGCAATAAAAACCCAATCGACCATAGTAGATGGATCGGCCAAAGACCCTTCTGAAGCAGCAGTAAACGATTTGGTAAATGTATAGATCACTGCAGGAATAGAAAATACAAAGCCTATTACTCCTATAAGTATCGCTATAATAAAAAGAGTGGCAAAGGTGATCCACCATTCGTTTTTTATGAGTAAGAAACTATCATTGATCGCATCAGAAATACTGGTGCCCCTAAATACCAGAATTGAAAAAACCAAGCTCATAGGGACGTACAAATAGATACCAGGAATAACACAAAGCATAAAACCAAAAAAAGTTATCAATCCCGAAAGAATTCCTAGCCCAATAATATTTCCGAAATCTTTTTTTACTCCTTGTACTACAACTTCAAGGTCGACATTACCTTTATTATCAATATAGTTTTTAATATAGTGCAAAACGGTACCAAAAAGTAATGCATAAAATACGAGTAAGGTTGCCAGCATTGCAAAAAGAGCAATAATAAGGGTTCCCGAATTATACATTCCTCCATTTCTAATACTCACCGGATCAAAAATATTGGCAGAAGAATGTGTATAATATGCAGAGGCGAGTAAGAGTAATATAAAAGGGATTCCCGAAGTTTTTAACAAAACAGAAAGCAATGATTTACCATTTTGTCGTATAAAAGCAAAAGTATCTGTTAGGATATCTCCTAATTCTCTTTTTTTCTTAAATTCTATGTAGTTGTTATTCATTTTTTAGTCTGTTATAAAGTTGTCTTGGGTAAATTACATAATAAAACAAGATGAGAGCTAGCGATCCAGATATGATTAAAATAGCCAGCCAATCTGGCATTTCGGTATGTCTGGTCACAAACCCTTCTAAAAACCCTGCTAATATAAAAAAGGGAACTGTGCTAATCACAATTTTTAACCCAGCTTTAATTCCTTTAACAAAAGAAGTAAGTCGAGTATACGTTTTTGGAAACAAAATAGAATTTCCTACAACCAGACCTGCACATCCTGCAATAATAATCACAGAAATTTCAATCGTACCATGAATCCATATCGTTCGGGCACTTTCCCAAAGTAATCCTTTCTCGTAGAAAAAATACTGAAAAGAGCCTAGCATTATAAAATTTTGCATCAGCATATATATAGTTCCTATCCCGAATAGTACTCCCAGAATAAAACAATTAAGAGCTACTTTGATGTTATTTAAAGTTATCCCCAAAAACATATTGGTTTCTCCCATTTGTTTGTATACGGCCATGGGATCTTCGTTAGCAATATTTTCTAAGGTCATATTTACATACCCATCACCTAAGATCGATCTTACAAAAGCCCCATCTGTTGCAGAAGAATATGCTCCTATAGCTGTAAATAAAACAGAAATGAGAAATGCGATAAGTAAGTGTTTTTGATATTGATAGAATTCTAAAGGAAATTCTTTAATCCAGAAAGAATACAATCGATTTTTTTTCTCTTTTTTTGTTTTATAGATTTTTTGATGAGCACTAGATGCCAAACCATTTAAGTAATTAAGGGTTTGACTATTAGGATAAAATGTCTGGGCATAACTAAGGTGATCAGTTATCTCTATATATAAATTAGAAAGCTCATCTGGGGTGATTTGAGCATTATTAACCAGAACACTTTCAAATTTTAACCATTTATCTTTATTTTGCTTCACAAAAGCCGCCTCACGCATATATCAAAGATTAAGAGGCTCAAAGAAACATAATTAATGGATAATTTTCAAATAGAAACTGCTCAAAATGTTAGTATACAGCAAAATGCTGCTGGGATAGGGGAGCGTATTCTGGCGTATCTTATTGATCTTTTGATTATCATAGCATATTTTATCATTGCTGTATTTATAATTGGGGCATTACGTCTTGATTATGGAGACGAGTGGGCTTTTTGGTTAATTGTAAGTCTACCGGTATTCTTATATTTTATACTATGGGAAACCTTTTGGGATGGTAAGACCCCTGGTAAAGCAACGATGAAGATAAAAGTGGCCCGTATGGATGGAGCAAGACCTGCTTTTTCGAACTACTTGGTGCGATGGTTACTTCGTTTGTTAGATATTACTTTGGCATTTGGCAGTGTTGCCGTTGTCACCATTTTATTAAATGGTAAAGGGCAGCGCCTGGGAGATATGGCAGCAGGTACCACTGTGATTAGTGAGCGGCAACGTGTACGATTTAGTCAAACCATATTGGTCGATATCCCAGAAGACTATGTGGCCATGTATCCTCAGGTTACTGTTTTTAGTGATGCAGAGATGCGTAAAATAAAAATGATTTATACCGAAGCAAGACGAGATGCAGATCATAATATCATTTTCGAACTTTCTAAAAAAGTAAGTGCTTTGATGGATGTTACTCCACAAGAAAAACCATTACAATTCGTAGATCGAGTCATCGCAGATTATAATTATTATACGCAGAAGTTGTAGAAGTCGGGAGTCAGGAGCCAGGTCGAGCCCTTCGATTTATCCCATAACAGGCTAAAATTGAGAAGCTACTCTAAAAAACCATTCAGAATTAATATTTTTATATCATTATTAATTTCTATATGTATAATAAATGCTATAAAAAATCTTGATACATTATAGTAATACTTTTCTATACTACAAAAGACTTACTATGTATTCTAGAAATACTACTATAGATTGTGAGAGTACAGCTATAGGGTGTGAATATATTACTGTGAATTGTGAAAATATAACTAAACATTGTGAAGATGCTACTGTAAATTGTGAAAACATTACTGCAAGTTGTGGAAGTTCTACTAAAGATTGTGGAAATATTACTGTGAGTTACGGAAGTTTTACTAAGGATTGTGGAAATGTTACTGCGAGTTTCAGAAGTTCTACTAAAGATTGTGGAAATACTACTGCGAGTTGCAGAAGTTTTACTAAAGATTGTAGAAATGTTACTGCGAGTTGCAGAAGTTCTACTAAAGATTGTGGAAACACTACTGTGAGTTATAGAAATATTACTAAACCTTATAGAAATATCGTGTAGTATACCCAACCTCTTGTATTTCTCTCGTCGAAGGAAAATTTCAAACCGTATCAAAATTTATATATTTGTAAATAAGTAATTATTAACCACTTAAATATAAATAAAATGTCAAAACGAGATTACCCGTTTGGTGATACGGTACTGTTAGAATGGGGCGATACCGTTGCAGAACACTTAAAGCAGGATATAGCAGTATTTTCTTCATTTGATAAAAAACTGAATCAGGATTTTTTGGAAAACGTGCAAAAACAGGTGGATGAAGCCTTTTTGGAAGGAGGAGACACACTTAACCGCACACAGTTGCGTAAAAAGACTGAAGCTGTAGAAAAAGCCATGCAAGCTTGCTATGGCTATCATAGGCGATTAAAATATTGGGTACTTGACGCATTTCCTGATAAAAAAGCCATACAGAAACAATTTGGGATAGGCCGGTTTTCTAAAATAAGGGATAACCAGGTAAAAATGATCCAGCATATGGAAGGATTAAAAGATACCATTGGGCAGTACCAGGCAGAACTAGAAACCGCAGGCGCATCAAAAGACTTATTGCAGCAGGTAGAAGTCCTGTCTGAACTATTGCGAACTGCCAATAAAGAGCAGGAACAAAAAAAAGGAACACGGGCTGTAGATACGGCAGGTAGGGTAGAACGCTTAAATGATCTGTATGCCCTATTGCGTAAAATTAGTGCAGCAGCCGATATCGTGTTTGAAGATCAGCCCGCGAAGCGGGATCTGTACAGTACCCCCTATAAAACCGTAGCTCGTATCGATACCGATCAGGATAAATAGACTGTTTGAAAAGTAGAATTTCAATGTCAAACTGAGCCTGTCGAAGTTTTTATAGTACTGATCATTAATTAGTCTTTGACAGGCTGTGACTAACAATTAGAGCTTAGGTCTCCTTTTTAGTCTCTTTTACTATTAAAGCACTTTAATTATCATGTTTAAACTTTCATAAAAATATTTTCTTTTTCTAAGTCCCTTTTTTCGTCTTGAATACCCCATAAGCATATAATAAGAATAGAAGTTAAGATTTATAAATTGATAAGTTAAGATTTATAAATACTTAGTACTATACCTTTCAATACAGTATGCCGTTATCTTATCTTTATACCACATAACATGTTATGGTGTTATGAAATATTTTCGCGAAAATAGTCGTAAAAGTTGTAAGCGACTTTAAAAAAAATACTAACAAATTAATCTTTAAAACAATAATCATGTTAAAATCTATTTTAGAAATTAATGGTGTAAAATCACTAACTAGAGGTAATCAAAAACGTATATGCGGTGGAAAAATGAGAACAGATTGTAGTGTAATATTTGCTGCTTGTGATGAACAACACCCTACAAATGATGATAAGTTTGAAAAGTGTCTGAACTATAGTGGCTGTGGCCCTGCTTTCTAAGATGATAACATCATACAGAAATAATTATAGATAAGTACTAAAATGTACTGTAAAAAGCCCTTTGATAGGGCTTTTTCTTTTCAATAACCAGAAATAAACTTTAAGCTTACCTAGGATGTAGCAAAACCAATTTCTCCTTTTGTTTATTCCTTTTTTTGGGTTTTTATAAAAATAGTATCTTTTTTAGGGTAACAATTTTTTTCCTTGTTGATATAATGGTATAAATCATAAAACTTTTATAACATGAAAAAAATGAATTTTAAAAAATTAGAATTGAACAAAAAGACTATTGCACAAGTAAAAGGTGGGTTAGCACATCCTATGGGGCCGTATAAAGAACGTGTAAAGTGGGCTGTAGGAACACGTAATACATGTCAATGCGAAACCATTGCAGCACCGTGTTAAATTTTTAAAAGCGGACTTAGGTCCGCTTTTTTTTCTTTTTCGTATGCCTGTATACTACCTACTTAATCACTTCAGCTTTTATAAAAATATTTTCTTTTGGCCATTCGCTGCCATCTGTAGGGACATTAGAGATTTTATCAGCAACATCCATTCCTTTTACAACTTTTCCAAAAATTGTATGTTCGCCATCCAGATGAAAAGCTCCATTTTTGGCAATTACAATAAAAAATTCGAATGGTGTAGAGCGATTTGATGGATTATCTACCCATTGTTTGGATAAAGCAACAGCACCTCTAATGTGTCTTAGACCTTTTACAGGTTCCTGCGGAATGGTATAATCTCCAATTTCGTGGCGTTTGTTTGCCATTTGTTGACGATCACTATTGCCTCCCTGGATCACAAAACCTTTGGCAACACGATAGAAAAAGGTTTCATCAAAGTATTTCTGTTTTACCAGGTAGATAAAATTTGCTCTATGTATAGGTGTCTTTTTGTATAATTTGATATGGATATCACCATGTATAGTTTTTATATTAACTAATGTTTCTGGGTTTTCTTTGCCATAATTAGTCAGGAATTCTTCTAGATTATCATTAGTGAGTCTAAATGGCTCTTCTTCAATATCTTTATTTTCGTTATTCGATTTTTTTTCACGCTGCGCTGCTGTGGTATCCTCTTTTCCCTTTTTGTCATTTACAGAAATTGAATCTGTATTTGTTTTTACATTCTGTTTATTTTTCTTAGAATGTGTATCTTCACAACTAGAGAATATGAGAATAGATACGCAAAAGCATAAAATTGATTTGGTAAATGACATTTGAAACATTTAAGAATTTAATCCCAAAAATAGAAAAAATGTCAGTACCGGGAGAATCTTCCCATTTTATTATGGCTCCAGAAGCTCGCATGAAAGCATTGAATCATCTTAAAATTGAAGAGAGAAACCCTAGAAATGCTGCAGTGATGATGTTTTTTTACCCAAAGGATACCATAACTCATCTTGTACTGATTTTAAGACCCGAATACGAAGGAGTACATTCGGGACAGATTGCATTGCCTGGAGGAAAAGTAGAGATGCATGATATAAACTATACAGAGACAGCACTACGAGAGACTCATGAAGAGGTAGGAGTACAGCCTAATACCGTTACTGTTATTAAATCCCTTACCAAAGTATATATACCTCCTTCTAATTTTTGGGTACATCCGTTTTTAGGATTTTCTGACAAAAGACCCGATTTTGTTCGCCAGAAAGAAGAAGTTGCAAAAGTTATTGAAATCCCATTAACAGAACTTCTTAATGAAGATAATGTGGTTCTTAAAAAAATGACTACTTCTTATGCACAGAATATAGAGATACCTTCCTTTGAACTAAACGGTTACGTGGTCTGGGGAGCGACTGCGATGATGCTAAGTGAGCTTAAAATGCTTTTAAAGACGTCAATAGCGTTATGATTTTGTATATTTGGCATTCCTAATACAACCGGTTTTCTACATATGGGATTATTTAAAAGAAATCCATTTGGACATATATTATTTTTAAAAAAATGGCTTATCCGTATTATGGGTGGGTTAACGCATAGTCGTTATAGAGGTTTTAATGAATTACAAATTGAAGGAAGCGAAATTTTTAAAGACCTTCCTGATAATAATGTGTTATTTGTTTCTAATCATCAAACTTATTTTGCAGATGTAGTAGCAATGTTTCATGTTTTTAATGCAAGTTTAAGTGGTCGTACAGACTCTATTAAAAATGTAGGGTATTTATGGCAACCCAAACTTAATCTATATTATGTTGCTGCAAAAGAAACGATGAGAGCTGGATTACTAGCAAGAATTTTGGCGTATGCCGGAGCAATAACTGTAGAGCGTACCTGGAGAGAGAAAGGAAAAGATGTGAATCGCCAGGTAAAAATGAGTGACATTACTAATATTTCTAGAGCATTAGATGATGGGTGGGTGATTACATTTCCGCAGGGAACTACTAAACCTTTTAAGCCTATTCGTAAAGGAACTGCCCATATTATCCGAAAATACAAACCCATAGTAATTCCTATTGTAATAGACGGTTTTAGAAGATCCTTTGATAAAAAAGGTATTCGTATTAAAAAACGAGGAATATTACAATCTATGGTGATAAAAAAACCACTAGATATCGATTATGAAAACGATTCTATAGATGATATTGTAAGTAAATTAGAGTTTGCTATAGAACAACATCCATCTTTTCTTAAAGTAATTCCGAAGGAAGAATTAGAAGCCGAGGAAGAACTAAATAAGAAAAGACAGTGGGAATACTAAAATTCTCTTGATTCTTTATAGTGGTTAATGATATCCTATTGAGTAAAATAGCTTATTCTAACCACAATTTAAAATCTTTTACCCGCTCTCTCGCTACAATAATTTCTTGTTCGTTAAAATGATTAAGTTTTACTTGTAGCCTCGAATTGGTATACGATATAATATCTTGTATCGCGTTTATATTGATATAAAACTTTCTGCTTGCTCTAAAAAATTGTTTGGGGTTTAATTCATCTTCAAGAGATTCGAGAGTGGTATCGATCAGATAGTTTCTATTATCGGTTGTATGTAGATATGTTCCTTTATTTTCAGAATAAAAACATTCGATATCTTCTACCGAAAATATTTTTAGATGTTGTCCAACCTTGGTTGTAAATCGCTTTTTATAAGTGCGGTCCATAGGGTTTATAAGCAGTTTTTTGATATCTTCAAAATCTACCTGTAGCTGTTGTTTTTTGGGTGATTGCTCTTTATATTTTTGTACAGCAACTTCTAACTCTTCATCATCTATTGGTTTTAACAGGTAATCGATACTATTTAATTTAAAAGCTTTGAGTGCATATTCATCATAAGCAGTCGTAAATATAATTGAGCTTTTTATGGTAATTGCGTCAAATATTTCAAAAGATAACCCATCACTAAGTTGAATATCCAGAAAAATTAGATCCGGATGCTCATTTGTATTAAACCATTCTATAGATTCTTTTACAGAATGCAGCATAGTATGTACTGTTATATTTAACTCACCAAGCATTCTATTAAGACGTCTGGCAGCAGGTTTTTCATCTTCGATAATGATAATGTTCATTGTTTGGTTTTTAGTATTTAGGTTTTTAGTATTTATATTTTTTAATGATTGAGTTTTTTAATAATTGGCTACTATACTCAAAAACTCCCATACTTCGCACTACTAATTCATTCCCATCGTTGTTGCTCTTCACCTTCTTCTTCCATATATTCTCTGATTTTTCGTTCTTCCCAATCTTTATTAAACATAGGATTTATTCTATAGGCTTTAATAGCATGAAAAGCTAAACCGATTCCCCAACCAAATGCAGCCCATAGAAACCAGGTATAACGCCACTCATTTGTATAATAATTTAATCCGGCGAGAAACCCAATAACAATGACGTAAGAGAATAGATTGTTATAAAATTTTTTTAATTCCTCTACACGCTCTTTTGCACGTTCATATCTTTTTACTTTTTCAAAATCTTTCATGATTACTAGTTTAAAGTTTTTGATGTTATTTTATTAAAGTATTAAAACTTATCCTTGTTCATAAATTCTTTGATTTTTCGTTCTTCCCAATCTTTACTGAAAAAAGATTTCTTGAAGAGTTTTTTCAAGAAGAATTTCTCTTTAAATACCCATAATCCATGCCCGAGTAATGCTATTCCCCATATTGAAGGGATTAAAATAGTATTCCAGAATCTCCAATTTCTAAACTCTGGATCACCATTATGGGTATCAATAAATATTGCTAACTTAGACATAAAAAACAGCAGGGCAATATTGATTACAATGTATATAGCAAGGTGAGAATAGAAACCTTTTTCATCTTCAAGTCTTTTTTTTGCTTTTTCGTAAGCTTTTTCTTCGCTATAATCATTCATGATAACTGTCATTTGATTCGTTCATGTATTTTCTAATTTTTTTCTCCTCCCAGTCTTTTCCTAATATGGGATGATATCCATAAGCTTCAGAATAGTGAAAGATCAGTCCAATTCCCCAACCTACAATAGGAAATATAACCCAAGGCATATCAAACCCGGTAGTTTTATAGTTTACTATTGCCAGCCCGGGAATAACAAGCATATAGGCAATCAGGTTACCATAAAATTCTTTGATCTTTTGTACACGTTCTTTTGCTCTTTTATATTTAATACTTTTTGTGTGTTCTATATGTTCTGAAATTGTCATATCTGCTGATTTTATTTGTTTTGTTAATATTGGAAGCTCTGCGATAAATACATTCTCTGTTTTATATACAGAAAACTTCCTTTTTGTTAATAAACCATATCGTTGTTGTACATTTCCCAGTCCTACACCACTACTTTGTTTTATGACTTCTTTGGGTTGAAGATTGTTCTCGACGATTAGAAAATTATCTTTTTCATAAATTTTGATATGCAATGGGTTTTCTGGCATCACTATATTATGCTTTACAGTATTCTCAAGTAAAATTTGTAATGATAGTGGGACTACTCTTGCATCTGGATTAGAAGCTTGCTCCGGAATATCAAATACAATACTATCTTCAAAACGTAATTGTACCAAAGTCATATAGGTTCGGGCAAACTTTAACTCTTCGTCTACAGTAACCAGTTCTTTATCTTTTTGTTCTAAAACATATCGGTATACTTTTGATAATGAGGTTGTAAATTTTTGCGCCATTTTTGGATTTTCCTCAATTAATGAAGTCAATACATTAAGGCTGTTAAACAAAAAATGAGGATCTAATTGGTTCTTTAATGCTGCAAATTTTGCAGAAACAGTTCCTGCTATAATCTTTTGCTCAGTAACTTTTTTTTCCTGTAGTGCTTTATAGAAATATACTGTATGAAAAAATAACGAAATAATAACTGTTAGCAATAATGGAAACAGGTAATCTTTATAGGACTGGTTGATAATAAACTCTGAGCTTGTTTGGGTTTTAAGGATGACTACAGCAACAATAAATTGACATATTGCATATCCGACCATTGTTAAGATGATAGATCCCCCAGCTCCAACTAGAACCCTTTGTAATCCTTTGTTTTTCCATTCGAATTTGTTATTCAAAATACTAAAATAAAGAGAGTTTAGATAGGTTAGAGTGAAACAATACATATAGGCAATGATCCACCATTTTATAGTAAGGATTCGATCAAAATTAAATCCATTTACTAATAAAGTTACTAATGCAACTATTGCAGAAACTACTAGTGAAACAATGGCTATTTTTTTTAAATCATTCATGTATACCTCTTTTATTTTAATATGATCAAGGACTAATTTTTGATTTTTAAAATTATCCTTTACAGTTTTCCTGAACACGTTTTACCTGATCTTTGCCCCATTTTGGGTAAAATGGGATATCATGTGATTCGTTTTCAAAATACAAGATAGCTTTTTCTACCTCAGGACAAAAGACTTTTGGGTCTTTGCCAAAGAATTTTGCACCTCCCATTTTCCATTCGGCATGGTATAAAGCTGCTCTGGGGTTTTTAGGTTCTAATACCTTAGCTTCTTGATATAGTTGTTCTACTTTGGCAGATAGTGTCATCCCGTATACCGAAGGATTGTATGCAACATATGCCGTGTTAAGCAATGCTTCCATGATTAGTATTTCGGCATTGTCACTTGTATATATTTTTGCTTCATTAAGGTAATCCTGGGCTTTTTTTAATCTGGATTCTATAGCTTCTGCATCCTTTATGCTAAAAGTAGTAATAATATGAACCTGTGCAGCATAATAATAAGGTAACCAGTTTTCTTTTTCGGCTTTCGCAATACGTTCAAAAAGATTGATGGCTTCATCAGGGTTTTTATTTCCCCATAATTCAAAAGCTTTAGTCATTCCCTTTTCATATGATGATTGAGCATTGGTAGCAGTAATGGTAAAAAAAGCAAGTATAATAACAATTGTTTTCATGATGGTTTAATTTTTAATTTATAGTGTAAAGATCATGAGGTAACTGATCTTTTTAAAGTATTTATTACCGAAGTGTATTTTTTAATAGATGAAATGTAAATACCCTTACAATTTGATAGATTGTACGATTGCTTTATCAGAAATAGAGAACTTAGCATCTTCCCATTTTGGTGGTCCAAACCTTCCTTTTGCGTTATTACTAATTCCATAGGGCTCTGTAGGAATACTAAGAAAAGTGTTAAGTTTCTGGTTACCATCTGTATCATGATATAATGAAATTGCATATTCGCCTTTAGGGACATTTTTGAAAATAACTTCAACACTTCCAGTTTTGGCTTTAGTACTAATAGATTGGTATATTTTGTTCAGGAAATTACCTTTAGAATTATAGAGTCCTACTTGTATCGTTCCCTGGTCAGACTCTATATTGGTGACAATAACCGTAAGAGAATGTCCTGGTTCTTGAGCAATACCTGTTTTTGTACATAACATGAGCAATAGAATAATTGTAAGTTTTAAAGTTTTCATAATAGTATAGATTATAGTTTTACTAAATTTTAAAGGTTATCTAATTGATTATCGGTTTTATTATCACTGATGGTCCAGAAAAAACCAACAATAAAAAAGCGATCTGCATTGGGTCTTATAGCACGTCTGGAGAAGTTTCCGTCGATATTAGGGGTATTTGCATATTGATAGTTAAAAACATTATCAAATCCCAGGACATTAGAAACCGAAAAGTATAGGATCTTTTGTTGACTTATAAGGTATGCCCAACTCAAATTGATTGAATTATACGTTTTTGTCTTTTTATTTTGAAATACAGGTTGATTGGGATCATGATAAGGTCTGCCAGAAGCAAAGTTATAGGTAGCGCTTAGTAATGATTTCCAATCTTCGATCCAGTATTTTGTGACCAGAGAAAGGTTGTGTTTTGCAGCAAAATTTGGCGTCGCTTTATTAGGATAATTTTTATAATCTCTTTTGGTGTCTAGATAAGAATAGCTAGCCCAGTACTCGAGATTTTTGATGGATCTATTATCTCGCCAAAAGATATCTAACCCTGCAGCATAACCACTTCCGTTATTAGTATATACACTAGTAAACTCTGGGCGATCTGTATCAAATTTAATGAGTTCTTCATACGATTTGTAATAGGCTTCAGCTCTAAAAGTTCTTTGATTATTTTGATATAAGTAATTAAAAATATAGTGTGATGATTTTTCGGGTTCTAGGGTTTCATTATATTTTAAGATATCTTGTTGTGGCGCTTGGTAAAAATCACCATAGGCTAATGACACCTGAGATTTTGATGATGTTTTATAGGCTAAAGAAGCTCTGGGTGAGATCTTGGTATACGCTAATGAGGGATTATGAACCCCACGAACTCCTATTTGCATTGCTAGTTTTTTGCTGAAAAACACATTAGCTTCAGTAAAAGCCGCAGTACTATTATTATCAAATGAGCTTTTAAAAGTATCAACATCAGGAACAGAAACATGTTCTGAAAATGCAGTTACATATTGCTCTGCACCAAAATTTAATTTAAAACGATTACTAAATCTCTTTCTTAATTTTAGTTTAAAATGAAAGCTATTCTCATTATTGGCAACATCAGTATTTACAATTTTAATGTCATTATGATCATTCGCAAAACTAGTACCGGTTGCAATGGTCCAATCGTTACCCAGGCTTCCTTTATAAGAAGTATTGAGGTACAAGTTTCTGTTTTTAAGCCCAAAATTCACTCCTTCTGGCGTATTGATATCTTCCTGAACAAGATCAAACCCGGCATAGTTTAAACCTCCATATACCTTTAAAAGTCCTTTTTCAAAGGTATGACGGTATACGGCTTCTCCTGATAGCGATTCGTATGGTTTTTTCCAATCTACACGTTGCGAAATAATTTCCTGGTATGGTTTTAGGTTGAGATAAAAAGCATTAATGCTTAGTGAATTCTTTTTCCATTTTTGCGTATTTCCTACACCCAAACCAACACTAATAAATGATAAATGTGTTTTTTCCTGATTAGGTTCATCGATGGTATTTAATAATAAAACACTAGATAAGGCATCGCCATATTCTGCAGAATACCCCCCGGTAGAAAAGTTAGTGCCTTTAAAAAGAAAAGGTGAAAACCTCCCACGAGTAGGGATATTATTTGTCGTTGCTGTAAAGGGCTGAAAAACCCGAAGTCCATCGATATAGATATTAGTTTCATTAGCATCTCCACCACGTACAAAAAGCCTACCGTCTTCGGCAACGGTAGAAGTTCCTGGTAATGTCTGAAACGCACCAATATAATCTCCAGCAGCACCTGCTGTAGTAACAATATCCAGTGGTGAGAGCACAGAAGCCTTGCTGTTATCTCCAGCAGAAAATGTTCCGGCATTAAGAACAACACTACCTAAAGAATTTACATCTTCTCGCAGTACAATTTTTAGATTATTCATTGCAGAGACGTTGGTTAATATCGAATACGTTTCAAAAGAAAGAAAAGAAACGAGTAACGTTTGAGGTCCTGTTTCTGAAGTAGAGAAAGAAAAAGCTCCGTTTATATCAGAGGACCCTCCGTCATAAGTTCCGTCTAGGTAAACATTTGCTCCTTCGATCGGGATCCCTGATGCGTCAGTCACATTTCCTGTAATAGTGGTTTGGGCGTTTGTTGATAATAGAATTGTAATAAAGACAAAGGTTAATGCTAATTTCATGTATATCATAGTTTTTTGATTACGAGGTCAAAAATGATCTATCTATACAAAAACTGAAATTGAATTTTACCGAACTGTAGAATTTTGAGGATTAATTGTCATAAAGAAAAGGCCTGTGTTTTTGATAAAGATTTAATGATAATTTGATGTTAAAGTCGAAAATTAAAGAATTCGGAAGGACTACATTTGGACGGGAAAATAAAAAAATATACAAGTATAATGATCGATCAATTACAAGTGCTTAAAAATGTGATATATACTATTAGAGGAATATACAATCTATGGATATTTATAATAGGTTTGTTTATTTTACAAGGGTGTAGTAGCGATGACGACAAAGTAATTCTTAGTGGCGAGAAGCAAATCATTTCGTTTCAATTTGAAGCTTTTCAAAATACTGATTTAGAGATGGATATTGTTGCAATCCTGGATCAAAACAATAAAACTATTACTGCCACTGTTCCTTTTAATACAAATATTACTGCGCTAAAAGCTACGATAAAACTATCTGCAAAGGCTTCGGTTTCACCGATTCATAAACTAGAACAAGATTATAGCAATCCGGTCATCTATACAGTAACTGCTCAGGATGGAACCCGTCTGGACTATAAAGTAATTGTAAAAGTAACAGAACCAGCCACAGATCGAGAGGTTTTGATAGCATTTCTTAAAGCTAACTCAGGTCATAAAATTAATTGGGATTTAAATGATGAAACCATGGATTCCTGGTATGGCGTTATTCATGAAAATGGTAAAGTGGTAAAATTAAACCTGGCAAATAAAAATATTAGTATCATCCCTTCTTATTTTAGGTACCTTCAAGGGCTAACCTTTTTAAATTTAAATAGTAATACACTAAAAAGTATTCCTATAGCAATAGGGAAGCTTACTCAACTTACCGTTCTTAACCTATCAGAGAATGACTTAAAAGAATTGCCTAAGGAGATTAGTGGTTTGGTGAATTTGAGATCTTTAAACCTCTACAGTAATGAGTTAACCGGTATCCCGACAGAAATAGGAAATTTGACAAACCTAAAGATTCTATCTTTAAAATTGAACCGTTTAAACAATATCCCTATAGAAATCGGTAACCTTACTAGACTAACAGATCTAAATCTGAGCAGTACTAGTTTGACTAGTGTTCCTGCAGAAATTGGCAATTTAACAAGACTAGACTACCTGGCTCTTACGGATAATAATTTGACAAGTATTCCTAAAGCTGTATGTAATCTCGAAACCAATTATGGTACTACTGTATTGAAAGATGCAGGCGTAAATTGTTTATAATGGTTTGATTAGATGTGTTGCTGATAAATCCTTGTAATAAAAGTAAAGGTTAGGGCTAATCTCATGTATATCATAGTTTTCTGATTGCCAGGTCAAAAATGATCTATCTATACAAAAACTGAAATTGAACTTTACAGAACTGTAGAATTTTGAAGATTAATTGTAATGTTGTTTTTCTTTATATTTTTTGTACAGCTCAATGACTTTTTATAGCGGATGAAAGAAGAAATCCATTTTTATCGAAGGATTATCCCATTATAATAAACGTGAATTTCTATGTTAAAATTTTAAAGAATATCCCTTGGATTTTAACATAGAAACTCACGTCAATAAAGTGGTTCAAACTTTTTTGATTCTAGCGAAAAAGAGCATTTTTATAGCGAGTTGGAAAAGTTTACATCACTTTAATACTAAAATAGTTTAAAAATTGAGTTGCTTACATCGGGTGATGGGACTTTTAGATTATCTGTTGGATCTTTTTGACGAAAATTTGGATAGGAATGATCTATTTTTGAGAGGAGAGTCTCTAAATTTGAGAATTTGACTTCCAAAATTAGACATCCAACATTTAATTTTGAGACATCAGAGCCCAAATTTGAGACACTTATGTCTAATGGAACGCCTTTTTGACCCATTAGGAGGTCTTTTAGAATATAATTTGATATTGAACTTTGTGGTAAAACCACCACAAGACTAATGGTTTTTAAGGCTTAGTATGACTTGATGTAATACTACACTCGTTCTATAGTATTTTCCTTATTCTTAAAAGGTCTTACAATTAATCGTGCTGCCTTATCATAATTAATATAATTATATACCCAATTAAAAAAAGTAACAAATCGATTTCTGAAACCTACAAGAAACCATAAGTGAATAAACATCCATATAAACCAGGCAAAGAACCCTGCGAATTTAAATTTTCCGATATCGACTACAGCTTTATTGCGACCAATGGTAGCCATAGATCCTTTGTCAAAATATTTAAAAGGGATCATGTCTTCACCTCTAAGATAGCGTTTTAAGTTTTTGGCAAGGTGGCTTCCTTGCTGTATAGCAGGTTGTGCAACCATCGGATGCCCTTTGGGATATCTTTTAGTTTCCATTACAGAGATATCGCCAATGGCAAAAATATTTTTATACCCATCGATCTGATTGAATTCATTTACTTTATATCGATTGGCTCTTGGTATTAGAGATTTTGCATCTATTCCCGATACAGGAGCCCCAGTCACACCAGCAGACCATATAAAAGTTGCAGTTTTAAGAGATAAATCGGTATTGGTACTTACTATATTATTTTCATAATGTTGTACTTGTGTATTGGTATGGATATGCACTCCTAATTTTTTTAAGAATTTAGCCGCTTTTTCTGATGCATGTTCGCTCATAGGAGGGAGCACGCGAGATGCACCTTCTATTAAATGAATTTCCATATCATCAAAATTCATATCGGGATAGTCCCTGGGGAGCACATTTAATTTTAATTCTGCAATTCCTCCTGCTAGTTCAACTCCCGTTGGGCCGGCACCTGCGAGTACAAAACGCAGAAGCTCTTTCCTTTCTTCTGGATCTGTAGTAATTACTGCCTGCTCCAGATTCTCTAGCATTAAGCTACGTAAATTTAATGCTTGCGGTAGGTTTTTCATTCGCATCGCATTGTTTTCTATAGTAGTATTTCCAAAAAAATTAGTCCGTGCACCTGTAGCAATAACAAGATAATCATAAGAAATACTACCAATATTAGTATGTATGTTTTGAATATCTGGATCTATGGATGTTACTTCTGCCATTCTAAAAAAAGTATTTTTACCTCTTTTAATAATTTTACGCAGTGGATATGCAATAGAGTCTGGTTCTAATGATGATGTAGATACTTGATAAAGAAGTGGTTGAAAAGTGTGATAATTATGTCTGTCTAGTAAGATCAGTTGTACATCTTCTTTAACCATTTTTCTTGCTAATGCAACTCCGGCAAACCCCCCGCCAATTACGACTAACCTGGGTAAATTGGTATGTGGAATATTCATAAGGTATATGTTGTGTTACAAAGATAAAGTGATAAAATTATATACCCTACAGAATGCCTGGATTTATAATTAAAATTATCATACTTTTATTTTATTTGTAACATAAATGTTTTCTTGACTACATATAAGAAGTAACTAACCAAAGTGAATAAAGAATTAGAACATAGTTTTGTAACCAATCTTGAGCAAAATCAGAATATTGTGCACAAGGTATGTCGAATATATACCAGTGATCCAGATTCGCATAATGATTTGTTTCAGGAAATAACGATTCAGCTTTGGAAAGCATATCCCAAGTTTAGAGGAGATGCAAAATTTAGTACCTGGATGTATAGAGTTGCATTAAATACTGCAATTACATTATATCGAAGATCCAAGAGAAGTATTAAGACCGCAGATCTTGATACGATGAATTTTAAGATAAAAGCTGAAGAATATGACGATGAGGTAGAGCAACAACTAAAATTGATGTATGCAGCAGTAAAACAATTAAATGATATTGAGAAAGCCTTGGTTTTTTTATATCTCGAGGATAAATCATATAGAGAAATAGCTGATACCATGGGTATTAGCGAGGTAAATGCCCGAGTAAAGATGAATAGAGTAAAAACGAAGTTGAAAAAAATATTAAATCCGTAACCCCATGGATGAACTAGAACTATTAAAGAAAGACTGGAAGAAGCAGGAAGATGTGCTTCCCAGATTGTCTTATAAAGAAATATATAAAATGATACTAAAGAAATCTTCTTCTATTGTAAGGTGGATTTTTATTATTAGTATTTTAGAATTTCTATTATGGGCTTCTTTGGATATCGTATTTCGACTAAATGGAATGTATTCGAAAGTAGAAAAGGTAGATATGGGGTCGTTCTCCTTAATAGCTTCGATTATTTCTTACGGGATTTTGCTATACTTTATTACACGTTTTTATATCAACTATAAGAAAATAAAGGTTACTGATTCTGCTAAAGTATTAATGGAAAATATTATAAAAACCAGAAGAACGGTAAAACGATATATCTGGGTAAATATTAGCTTTTTTGCATTAGCAATGATTACTACTATGAGTTATGCGCTTATATTTACAGAAACATTTCAAAATAGCTCTACCGAAAATCAATTGCCAGTATGGTTAGTCGTAGTGGTTACTTTATTGGTTACTTCAGCATTTATAGGGGTAATAGCATTATTCTATAGGGTTATTTATGGAATCTTTACCCGAAGGTTGAAAAGGAATTATGCAGAACTTAAAAAACTTGAGATATAATTATTTATTCTCATTAAATGCAGATGGTAATAGCTGAGGAATAAATTTAACCAGTAAAGGTAATAGTAAACTCCCACCAGGAAGAATAAAAATAGCCAAAGAAGGTATCGTTTTACAGATATCAAGTAATTGTTTTTTTACTTGTTGTTTTTCCTCCTTAGATAAATCTCGCATAGTAGACTGTCCTAATAAAATCATTAGATCTTTACTTTCAGAGATTTCTTTAATTAACCTTTTTTTATTCCTTAGTATTAATATACTTACTGTTCTCGAGGTTTGCTGGTAAAAATGTAATGCGGGATTCGAGTAATTAAAAAATGAAATATCTTCTTTATGTTGATTAATAAATGATTGTACCAAATCAACCGATTCTGCTATTGCTGTATGAGGTAGTTCAAGCTCTGTACCAAGAGCAAGCATAAAACTCTGCTCTCCTGTATCTACTTCTTTATCATTCCAAACAGCTAAACTGGTAAGATCCAGGATATATTTTTTTTCAATTTCGTCTGTATATGGATCTAATTCTATATAATCAAAACTAGCTTCTTCTTCGGTAGAAATACTAGTATATCGTACAGATGAAGAGAATAGCTTAACCAAAAGCTTATCATATTCATTTTGTTCTTTTTTAGAATTTAGAGCAAGAAAAACAGTATTTGTTAAGGTTTCCTCTAATTTGGCAGCATATCCAAAAGGATCCTTATCATGTATAAGAAAGTATTCAAAAGCTAACACATCAATAAACAATAATGCATTTGTTAATAGATGACTAAAGTTTTTCTTAAAAACAGACTCATTGGTTTGTATACGGGCATGTATAATTTTTTCGAGCTTTTCATTTTTATTTCCAGGAAGTATATTGCCCAAAGAAAAAATAGATTTTTTGGTATCTAAAAAACCATAGAACTGTATAAGCGCATCAACACAATCATTTTTATTAGCATTTTCTATTGTATCATAGTAGGTAATAACCAGCGCAGCGAATAAATTGATTTTTGTCCTTTCTTCTTCAGAATAAACAATATCCGAATCGTTAACTATAATAGTATCTATAGAAGTACCATATATAAAACCTACTCGTCTTAAATCAAGATATAGTTCATCAAATGACCATTGTGGTAAATTAAGATTACCATCAAGGTCTCGTAAAAATTTTTCGATCCAACCCGAAGTTGAAGGATTCATTGATTAATAATTTGTTACAAAGTTAATTTTATTTTGATGAAATGCTATTTTGAAAAGCTATTAAAATATATAAAGAAAACGAAATTTATAAGATGAAATAATAATATCCAAAGAAGTTTTATGTGGCATATCAGAAGATAGCAAAATTGTATTGTAATATAGGCTTATTAGGTTGTGGTAGAATATTTATAGTCATAACAGCGCAAGAAAATCAAGTGTTTTTTTGTTAGAAAATGAAGTCCAGAATTAGGGTATATACTTTGCGTACAGTGATGCCGAAAAGGGCCTTAAAAAGAATGGAGCAATTGCATCATTAAGTTTTGGAGCAAAACAAAAATTTGCTTTTAAGTATAAAATTACGAAAGAAAAAAGAGTATTGGTTTTAGAAAATAGTAGTTTTTCGCCAGAATCGAAAAAGTTTAAACCACTTCAATAGCTTTATATGTTCTAAAAAGAAGGTTTATTTTTAAATTTTTACTTTATTATGTGTACCAGTAAGAACCATATTTATTGAGTTTTGTTGGTTTACATATTTTATATGTAATTTTAATCACTGTTTAAGTTTAATTAAAGATGTGGTTAAACAGTTCTAAATTATTGATTAATGAAAAACTAATTAGTTTGAAATCTCTACAAAATATTATATTGTTTGTATTTATAATATTCACTTTTGGATGTGATAAATCTGAAACCGATATCACTACATATGTACCTATACCTGTGGGTGAATTTTTAGATGATTGGACATTTCATGTGAACAAACGAAGTGCGGGAGGCTTCGATATTGCAGAGTTTAGATTATGGGTACCAGATCCAACAGATGTTTCTGATTTAAAAGCTATTTTGGTAATTGCACCTCATTTTAACGGTAATGGGTTAGGTAATGCAGATTCTGAGATGTGGCAGGAATACGCCAGAAATAACAATATTGGCCTTATCGGTGTTCGATTAAAAACATTAAATTCTATAGCTGCTTTTGATACCTATGCAAATGCTGAAGATGGTAGTGGGCAAGCACTTTTAACTGCTCTTGAGGCTATTGCAGAAAAAAATAATATTCCCGAAGTGGCTACATTACCTTTTTTATTGAAAGGATATTCTGCTGGAGGAATGTTTAGTTATTTTTTTGCAGCTTTTAAACCTGAACGTGTTATTGCATTTGCTAATATTAGAGGATGGTCTATATCTACAAAAAATGAAAGTAAGGATATACCAGGTTTAATGTTGATTGCCGAATTTGATACACCTAGTAGGGGGATAACTACAATGAAACATGTAGTCAAAACAAATAGAACTCAAAATGGACTATGGAGCTATGCAATTGAACCTAATGCAGATCATTTTACTTCTTTAGCCAAATCAAATGAATTAATAAAACTGTTCTTTTCTTCTGCTTTATCATATAGGGTAGCTGGTACATCAAGAGAATTACTTCCCATATCAGAAACTTCTGGATGGCTTGGTAATAAAACTTCGAAAAATATTTTTTCGTATGAAGCTTATCCAGATAATAGAGAAGAAGCATTGTGGTTGATTGATGAAGACTTTGGTAATGCATGGAAAGTTTATCAAATGGAGTGATAAAAACTTAAAAGTAGAGAAAAAAATAAGCTATAACGTGAAATAGCGTTACACCAAATTTTTAAGTCACCAAGATGCATAAACAAAATCAGACCAAAATTAAATCATAAAAAAACACTGCAGAGCTATAACTCTGCAGTGTTTACATGTGTTTTTAACTAATCTACTAAAAACTGTAACGGTGTTTTTTTAGGATTAGTCATAAGATAAACTTTATTGGATAATACCTCCACAACTCACTCTACTACCAGCAGCACCAGAAGGTTGAGAAGTAAAATCATCTATACCTTGATGTACGATAATTGCTTTACCGACAATATTCTTTTTATCATCATCACAACCAATACACCATTCATTAGTAGCAAAAGTGATATTACCATTACCACTTGCATCAGCTTTAAAGTTTCCTATATCTCCCTTATGGTACCCTTCTTTGGCACCCCATTTTCCATGTGGTTCCATTGTTGGATTCCAATGTCCTCCTGTAGATTTACCATCAGCCGACGTACAATCTGCTTTTTCATGAATATGGATGGCATGCTCTCCTTCATCTAACCCTGTTAGTTCAGCTACCATGTTAACCATGCCATCAGATTCGGTAAAAATAACTTTACCAGAAACTTTACTATCACTTTTTGGTTCTAGAGCAAACTCTATAGTCTTAGTGATATTCTCTTCTTCTTTTTCCTGATCTGTAATAATATCTGCATTTTCTTTAGTATTCTCCTGATCTGTAGTTTCTTTCTTTTCTCCTTTACAACCAAATACAGCTATTGATAAGAAAGTTAACACTACCAATTTTAACGTTTTCATAGTTTTTGATTTGTATGTCATTTACAAACGTAATATAATGCAGTTTTAGTTTATGACAAAAAAAATGAATAAGAAATCCCAAAGCATTATAAAATAAATAAACTACACTCTTCTTATGAGTTCTTTATTATCCCGTATACCTCGTTTTAGGTTTTCGGTAATAATTAGAGCTTTATCGATTCTGGATTGAGAGTTCTTTATTTTTAAAATATAGTATATTAAGCCTCGCTTTTTTCCGTCTGTTAAAGATTCGAAGATCTCAAAAACTCCCAGGTCACTTTGTAAAACAGCATCAAATTTTTTTGGCATTTCTACTCTATATTTGGTAATGCATTCGTGTAACGTAACTTCAAAAAAACTAGTAGGAATACAATAATACTATGGATAGAGTGGAGTGAAGTTTTAAAAATATGAGTTTTCATGACCTTTGATTTTACAAAAAAATAAAACAAAATTTATTTGAGTTCTAGAATATTTTGTTTAATGTTTATGTAATAGTATTAATCAAATTTGATACTTAGAAAAGATAACTAACGTTAGTTTTAGAAAAAAAAGATATTAAATTCGACACTTTTTCCGTAATGTTAAAAAGGGATTCGTATCCTTCCTCTTTTGCAGATATAATTTTTGGTAAAAAATATTTTAATCATAGAACCAGTATTTATAATAGTTAAGCAAAGTATTATGAATAACGAAAGGAATTACAATACAGATATTAGAAACAGTTCAATATAATTGTTAAATTTTGGGTATATGATGAAGTATTCTCATTTGTTTTTATAGATGATTTAATTTTTGTTAATTTTATCGAACACAAACTCAAAATTTTATTTTATGAAAAAAGGTTACTCGTTTGTCATTCTATTATTTTTAATAGGGCAAACAATTCTTGCACAAAACTCGAACACTCTTGTTCGAAATCACTTTAGGGATATTGCTAAAGAAGCATCTTCAAAAACTTTCAATACTGATTTTTCTGAATGGAGGATAACAGATGAAGTTCCTTCGTTAAAAGCTGGTATTACACACGTCTATGTTAATCAACTTTATAATGGAATCCCTATTGTAGATGGGGCATATAAGTTAACAGTCAATAATGGTAAAATTACTTATGAAATTGATCAATTTATTAAAGAAGTAAAATCAAAAGTTACTTCTACCAAAGCATCTTCTACAGAAATTTCGGCAATAAATGCAGTTATACGAGCACATAACCTGCCTTCTGCCAAAAGATTATCTAAGACCGTAAGTAAATCTAACGGAAACGATGTATCACAATTCTTAGACTCTGGTATCACAGCAGATAATGAACCTATAAAAGTTAAGAAAGTATATAAATTACACAATAATGAATTACGCCTTTGCTGGAATGTGAATTTATATGAAAAAAATGGTCATAACTGGTGGAGTAGTTATGTCGATACTAAAACAGGCGAAATTATTTATGAAGATAACTGGGTAGTAAAGTGTACTTTTGAAAATCCTGATCATACCTCACATAGTCATGAATCTGTTCTTTTTGAAACTAAGCCATTAGTAACAGTTGCAGAAGCACCAACAGCAGCTTTGGCGCCAGATTCATATAATGTACTTGCAATGCCAGTAGAAAGCCCAATACATGGTAGTCGTTCTATAGTTACAAATCCTGCAAATGCTACAGCATCTCCTTATGGATGGCATGATACTAATGGAAGTAATGGAGCAGAATATACCATTACAAGAGGTAATAATGTATGGGCACAGGACGATATTAATGGAAATAATGGTACAGGATCTTCTCCTAATGGAGGATCAAGCCTTGACTTTGATTTTCCATTAAACCTTAATCAGGACCCCAGTAATTATAGAGATGCAGCTATAACTAATTTATTTTACTGGAATAATATCATACATGATGTATTCTACCAATATGGTTTTAATGAAGCTAGTGGTAATTTTCAGGAAAACAACTACGGTAAAGGGGGAGCAGGAAGTGATTCTGTAAACGCCGATGCTCAAGATGGTAGTGTTACTTGTAATGATCCTAGAACCAATTGTATCAATAATGCAAATTTTGGTACTCCACCAGATGGAAGTAACCCGAGAATGCAAATGTTCTTATGGAATAAAACCAACCCAAAGAGAGATGGAGATTTTGATAATGGGATTATAGCCCATGAGTATGGACATGGTATTTCTACTCGATTAGTAGGAGGGCCTTCTTCTAATGTTTTAGGTGGGTCTGAGCAAATGGGAGAAGGTTGGTCTGATTTTTTTGGATTAATACTTACCATGAAAGCAGGTGATGTAGGTACAGATGGAAGAGGTGTTGGGACCTATGCGCTGGGTCAACCAACGTCTGGAAACGGAATTCGACCAACCCGATATTCTACAGATACATCTATTAATAGTACAGACTACGGAGATATAAATAATCTTCGAGTACCTCATGGAGTTGGTTATGCATTTGCAACAATTCTTTGGGATATGACCTGGGCTTTAATCGACCAAGAAGGTTTTGATGCCGATTTTTATAATGGAACAGGTGGGAATAATATTGCTATGGCCCTTGTTATTGAAGGATTAAAAAATACAGCTAATAATCCAGGATTTGTTTCGGGTAGAGATGGAATCCTTCAAGCAGATAAAGATCTATATAACGAAAAATATAAGTGTTTGATTTGGAAAGCATTTGCAGCACGTGGAGTAGGACAAGATGCTAACGAAAATAATAATGGAGGTTCTAATACTAATACAGATCAAACTGTTTCTTTTGTAAATCCCTGTGATGACCCAGGTCCAGGTCCAGGTAATTGTTCTGGCGATGTGGCTTCATTCCCGTTCTCAGAAAGTTTCGAAACTAATTTGGGAGAATGGGCACAGGCAACATCGGGAGATGATCTAAACTGGACCAGAAACTCTGGAACCACTCCTTCTACAGGAACAGGACCAAGTAGTGCAGCAGATGGTACATTTTACCTGTATGTTGAAGCTTCTGGTAACGGAACAGGATATCCTAATAAAAGAGCTATTTTAAATTCTCCTTGTTTAAACTTTAGTAGTTTAACAACTCCTAAACTTGCATTCCAATACCATATGGTAGGAAGCGCCATAAATACTTTGGTTGTCGAAGCAAGAACGGATAATACAGGAAACTGGACAAGCGTATTCTCTAAAACAGGTGCCCAAGGTAGTGGTTGGAATACAGCAGATGTAGATCTATCGGCATATGCTGGTAACGCAAGTGTACAACTACGATTTAATGTAGTTACAGGTAGTGGCACTAGCGGTTGGCAAAGTGATATTGCTATAGATGCTGTGAGTATCCAAAATGGTACCACCAATCCACCAGTGTGTGATACCCTTAATTTTAATGATTTCCAGATTAATGCATTCTCTAATCAGGATAGTGCAGGTAATTTCTCAATCGTAAGTGGTGGAGCTGGATTATCGATGCAGAATAATACCTGGAAATATATTAGCCTTAATTATACTGTTACAGCAAATACAGTAATAGAATTTGATTTTAGCAGTACTTCTCAAGGTGAAATCCACGCAGTTGGTTTTGAAAATGATAATTCATTGACTTCTTCTAGATATTTTAAGGTTCATGGTACTCAAAATTATGGGGTAACCAACTTTGATAATTATGCTAGCGGAACCAAGAAATATGTTATTCCTGTTGGTGATTTTTATACAGGTAGTATGGATCGTTTAGTATTTATAAATGATAATGATGCAGGTAGCGGAAATAACTCAATATTCTCTAATGTTAAAATTTATGAAGGATCTTGTGGTGGATCATTGGTAGCAGAAACACTTACAGCATTTGGAACCATGACTCCAATTTTAGGTGATGAAGATGAAGGTGAGGTATCGGCCATTAGAATTGCACCAAACCCATTGAAGAAAGGAAATTTACTTCGAGTGTTTGTTCCTAGTAAAGAAATACCAAATACATCATACTCGATTATAAATATTATGGGACAAGTAGTTGGAGAAGGAAGGCTTAATAATAATGGCTTTATCAATCTTGATCGTTTGGGTGCAGGTATGTATATACTTAAAATCCAAAATTCTGAAAGAAAAGAAAAAGATACAATAAAACGTTTTATTATTGAATAACTGATTTGTAGAGTAATACTAAAGACCGTTCGAAAGAACGGTCTTTATTTGTTTTATACATAGATGTATATATTTAAATTCAATTATATTAGTCTTTATATCAAAGTAGTAATTACCTGTGTCTCGCTATGCAATGTTTTGTGAACCGGGCATTTATCTGCGATCTGTAAGATTCTGGTAATTTGTTTTTCATCAAAATTCCCTTCTATCTTTATTTCTCTTTCAAAAGTATCGATTTTCGCTGTTGGATCTTCACAGTTTTCACAGTCTACTATATGAGATTTACTATAGCTGGTATGAACTTCTACATGTTGAAGATCCCATCCTTTTCTGGCAACATACATTTTTATAGTCATAGCCGTACAGGCAGATAACCCTGCCGATACATACTCATAGGGTGATGGCCCAAAATCATGACCTCCTACACTTTCTGGTTCATCTGCAATCATAAAGTGGTTCCCTATTTTCATTTGAGTGGTATACCCTTCAGCATTTCCTAAACTGGCAACTACATGATGTTGGCTTTTAAGTTTTGGCTCTTCAGGAATCTCAATGTATCGTGAGGACCATTCGGCAATAACCGTTCCTGCATATATAGAATCTTCTTTTCGCATCAGTAAGTGATCTGCTCCATCTAATGTTATAAAGCTTTTAGGGTGCTTAGCTGCGTGATAGATTTCTTCGGCATTTTTTATACTTACTGTAGTATCTTGTGGAGAATGCATAACTAAAATCGCTTTATTTAAATTCTTCGCAACATTAGGAAGTGATTTAGTTTCTAAATCATCTAAGAATTGCTTTTTTATGGTAAAATCTCTTCCACTTAGATTAATTGTGGCTTTTCCAATAGTTTGAATTTCTTCTAAACCGCTTTTTAATAGATGAGCAACATGCTTCGGATTAGAAGGAGCTCCAATAGTAGCTACCGCTTTGATACTATCTATTTTTGCTGCTGCAAATATTGAAGCGGCACCACCAAGCGAATGCCCTACAAGCAGGGAAGGAGCTTCATACTCTTTTGCTAAAAAATGCGCTGCGGCTACAAGATCTTCAACATTACCAGAAAAATTGGTATCCTCAAAATCACCTTCGCTTTCTCCAAGCCCGGTAAAATCAAATCTTAGTACACCAAATCCTTTAGAAGTAAGACCTCGACTTATATTTCGTACTGCAGCCAGATTCTTATTACAGGTGAAACAATGTGCAAATAATGCAAAATTATGCGGATGCTGATCGGCTGGAAGCTCTAACCTCCCCGATAATGTTTGGCCATCTGCATTGATAAAAGTAACTTTAGAAAGACTCATAATTCGTGATAGTTTGTACTAAAGGTCGAATTTTTTGCTTTAAAATAACATTTTAAGTACCATTAATTTAGACCCATCAATGATTCTTAAACTGACAGTTTTTTTGATTTATATTTTTTTAATATTGATCAACTAAAATAGGATTTCCGTCGGGGTCAGTAATCATAAAAGATGCAGGTCCCTCGTTTTTATCCATACCATTAGACATGGTAACCGTAATTTCTTCTCCATTTATCTTTTTATAAATATCACGGACATTTTCTGAATTAAAAGTCAGTGTATTGTTAGGAAACATTCCCTGAAATAACCCAATTTTGGATGTTCCGTTTTTAAGAATAGCCCATTTTTGATCCAAATTGCCATCGATCATTGTAAAACCTAATTTTTCATAAAAATGTTTAGAAGTTTTAATATCCTTGACCGCTAATGAAATTGAAAAAATACCGAGATCCATGATTTTTTTATTTTTCTTAAATACGATGACGCACAAGCCGATTTGCAGTAATAATGCAAGACTATTGGTTGTCCATAAAGCAATTGCTTCAAACCGAAGTCCGTAGAGAGCCCAAAATGAATATACAAATAGCCAACCCATAACATAGCCAGGTGAAAGACTACTGGATTGTTTTGATTTGTATTCTTTAATAATTTGAATGGCAGTTATGATGCAGACAAAAAAACCAATAGAAAAACCGATAATTTCGAATATTGATTCTGGGATAGATTGTAAGAAGTTCATTTTATATGGTTTTTATGATTGCACATGGATTTCCGAAAGCTAATGTGTTATCAGGAATATCTTTGGTTACTACAGAGCCTGCTCCTATGGTAACATTATTACCAATAGTAACTCCGGGTAATATAACACTGTTTCCACCAATCCATACATTATCTCCAATTTTTACAGGGCTTGTTAATGTAGTAAAGGGCGCATTACCAGAGTTTTGTATTCTTTCGGAAGCTTTTACAGGGTGTTTTGCCGTATATATCTGGACGAAAGGTGCAATTAACCCATTTTTTCCAATAGTTATTGTATTGTCATCGATAAACATGCAATTGGTATTTATTACTGTGTTTTCTCCCACAGAAATATGGACTCCATAATCACAAAAAAAAGGAGGTTCGATCCATGCACCATCTCCAATATACCCTAATAAATCTGATAGCGTTTGTTTTTTGCCTTCGGCATCTGTAGAATCCAAAGTATTGTATACCTGCATTAATTTTCGTGCTTTATGATACATTTTGATTAATTCGGGATCCCTGGTATCATAGGACTCACCAGCCAGCATTTTTTCTTTTTCGGTCATATGCATATTTTCTTAAATTAAATAACGACTGTACAAAATTAGTTTTGTTTGAGAAGAATATTTTTTACCTATGTTAAAAAATGTTGTTTAGCCCTTAATCTGCTTAAAGTAACTTGGGTAACCCCCAAAAAAGAGGCGATATAGCCTAGCTTTACACGTTTAAATAAATCAGATTTCTCTTTGGTAAAAGCATCATAACGTTCTTTGGCAGATTGTGTAGCCAGGGCAATATGCCGTAATTCGAGATCAAGAAAAGCTTTCTGATGTGCTATTCTGGACCAATTGGCAATTTCAATATTAGTCTTATACAACAGATTTAATTCGTGTACAGGAATAGCATATATAATAGAGTCTTCTAATAAATCTACATACTCAAACCCTGGTTTGTTTTCATAACAACTTAACATAGAAAATGCTAATTCTCCCTCTTTACTAAACCAGGTAGTGGCTTCTTCTCCATTAATAATACAATAAGAACGGGTTAATCCTTTTTCGATGAAATAGTAATTTTTGTCTACAACTCCACTTTTAATAAGTACATGCTTTTTAGAAAGATGTAGTTTTGTCATCTTACTGGTTAAAGATGCTATAGAAGCATCACTTACCGCATACATACTTTTGATACTAGAAATAATCTTTTCCACGTCTTTATAGTATAGTTCTTATGTCCAAAAGTAAGAATTTAGTAGAATCCCTTATCTTATTTGTGTGATAAACAAATTCGATATATCTCTTTTATAGTTTTAAACTAAAGAGGCTTTGATCAAAAATCTCGAAGTATTAACAAACAGAAACACGGAAATACCAGTGATGGGTTATAATTTATCTAGACTTTATATAGTTATGAAAGACTACTTTATAGGATTGTCCTATTGATAATTTGGTACTATTAATTGTTACAGAATTAGAATCAAAAGCCGAAATATGGTTTACATTAATAATAGTTGATTTATGAATCTGTATAAACCCTGTTCCCAGTTCATCCAGGGCATTTTTAATCGATTGCCTGGCCAGAATATTTTTTTCTTTAGTAATATAACTTATATAATTACCATCTTTTTGAAGATATAAAATATCCTTGATACTGGTTTTAAATTGTTGCTGACCGCTTTTTATATAAATGATGTCATTAGTTGTTTTTTGTAGCTCTGGTTCTTCAATAGTATCCTTAATTTTAAGTACTGCTTTTAGAAAACGTTCAAACGAAATAGGTTTTAGTAAATAATCAGTAACCTGGTATTCATAACTCTCTACGGCATATTCAGAATATGCTGTTGTTAATATAATTTTAGGAGGATTTTCTAATGTCTTTATAAAAGAAATACCGGATAATTGAGGCATATTAATATCCAGAAATATGAGATCTACGCTGTACTCTTTTAAAAACACTAAGGCTTCTATAGGGTTTCTAAAGCTACGGATACATTCTATAAAGGATAGCTTCTTGATATAGCCTTGTAATAGCTCTATGGCATTAGGTTCATCATCTATAATCACAGCAGTAATCATGGGATAAGGTTAATTTTTAATTGTACATAAAAGATATGCTCATCATCTTTGATATCCAAATTATATTGATTTGGATAGATCAGATGCAAACGCTTTTTTACATTTTCTAAACCGATACCAGAGTATTTTTTTTCGAATTCAGTTTTTTTAAGATGATGTTTTGAGTTTTTAACTTCAAAACATAGTTCATTAGCTCTAAGCTCAAGTTTAATATGAATAAAAGATTGGGTTTGGATGTCAAGACCATGTTTAAATGCATTTTCAACGAAAGGAATTAATAGTGTAGGTGCAATTTTTGGATCTTCATCATTGGTCTTTGTAGCAAATGAAATCTCAAAGGGATCTTCTGTGCTATACTTTAGTTTTTGAAGAGAAATGTAATTTTCTATAAATTCAATTTCTTTGGAAAGTAATACTTGTGCTGACCGAGTATCATAAATCATAAATCGTAAAAGATCAGACAATTTTGTTATCCCCGAAGAAGTTTCGGTATTTTCAGACCGTTCAGATATCGCCAATAAATTGTTTAAGGCATTAAACATAAAATGTGGATTGATCTGTGATTGCATCAATTGTAGTTCGGCACTTATCTTTTCTTTTTCTAAAGTTTGTTGATGCGTTTCCATTTTTAACTGGTGCCTTAACATACCATATACAACTGCAGCCACTATAAAAAAGAGATTGTAAAATGCAAAGAACCGTATCATCATAGTATGAAAAATCGTATTCTGAAGATATACAATTCCTAACTCTACTGATAAAAGACCACCCATACCTAAAAGAAGTAAGCCAGAAAAGATCAAATACTTTTTAGACGAATAGTATTTTGGAGTTAGGTAAAAAGTGACCACATAAAAAAAAGGAATAATACTGATCATACCTATAAAATCGGGGAGCGTAAAAATCCCCATTTCTATAGTTTCTTGTACAATTGTTCCATTTTCATCTTCTACTGTATTTTCAACAATTCCTACCTCGGTAGTCAATAGTAAAATAGCAATAGAGGCCACCCAAAATAGAATATTCAGGAAAACCTCAATCCATCGCTGTAAAGATATTTGTAGTATACTCACAATTCAAATGTATAGATAATTGTTGAACCAGTTCTGTAAAAGTGATATACTCTTAATTTATGGTACAAAACAAAAAAATAAGGTAGGAATACGTTTGATAACCTGTATTTTGAGATATATAACTTAGTTTTTACCTAGGTAACATTTTGTTGTAAACTACTGATAACCATTTTAATATTGTTATTCAAAATCATTAAAAAAAGAACAGATGAAACATGTATTTAAAATGATAGTACTGCTAAGTTTTCTACTATCCTGTAAACAAGAGCCAACAGTTGCACAAGAAGTAGTTAGTAATGCTACTATAACCAATAAAGAAACATTATCAAGCTATCTCAATGCATTAGAAAAATCAGGATTTTCTGGAAGCGTCTTGGTCGCTCAGAAAGGAAAAGTACTTTTAGAACAAGGATATGGTTATTCTAATCGAGAAAATAAAATCAAAACTACTCCCGAAACAGTTTTTGATATTGGTTCGATTACCAAGCAATTTACAGGGGCCGCTATTTTAAAATTAGAAATGCAAGGTAAACTTTCTGTAGAAGATAAACTTTCTAAATATATAACAAACGTACCCGATGATAAAAAAGATATTACCTTACATCATTTACTTACACATTCTTCTGGATTTCAATCAGCAATAGGAGATGATTATGAAGATATCTCTACTGAAGAGTTTATAGCAGAAGCTTTTAAAAGAAAATTAGTATTCAGACCAGGGACAGCGTTTACATATTCTAATGTGGGATACAGTTTCTTAGGTATTATTATAGAAAAAGTTTCAGGAATGTCTTATGAAGAATATTTGATGAAACATCTGTGGAAACCCTCTGGAATGCACCAAACAGGGTATGAAAAACCTTTGTTTAAAGATATAGCGATTGGATATCGTAAAAATAAACATTGGGGAAAACCTACTGATAAAAAATGGAGTGTAGATGGGCCATACTGGCACTTAAAAGCAAATGGAGGAGTACTATCTACTACACAAGATATGTATAAATGGCATCGGGCATTGCTAAGAGATAAAATTCTGGATGCTACAGCAAAAACCAAGTACTATGGTAAACATATTGAAGAAGGAGAGGGAGCAGGGTCATATTATGGATATGGATGGGCTATTTTCCCTACACCTCGTAATACAGAATTGGTTGCTCATAATGGAGGTAATGGAATTTTCTTTGCCGATATGTGGCGTTATCTCGATGAAGACATTACCATTATTATAATGACCAATGCGGCGCAACGCAAATTCGAAAATATTACTTCACAGATTGCAGAAATACTTTTAAAACCAAATTTCAAGCCTACTGTTAATGAACAACCAAAAGCAACAATAACAGGAGAAATGGCAGATCAATTAGTAGACGAATTTATGAAGGCAGTATATCAAAACGACCAGAATATCTGGAAATCTTTTGTAGAAAACAAAATGACTCCAATGTTTAAAAAATCTTTTTCTATGCAAAGACATTTAGCAATGTTTAAACAATTGCATGAAGATCTTAAAGAAGGAAAGATCGTGCAAATCATGTTGAATGATAGTGAAGTAGTTCTTGGTGTCGAAACTAAAACCGGAGTAGAACAAATTTTATTTGATGTTACCCCCAATGCTAAGGGAGAATTAAAGATAGAAGGTATACGATAATAATGTAATACCCCTTTCTGGCTATCTATTTTTGTTATACTAAACCTGTCGAAGTATTTCTATTGCAATTTTAAATGTCTTCGATAGGTTTGTATTACTAGTGGCAATATGCTCTAATGTATTTAAATATTCAATGTTTATTATGTGATTGAATCTTTTTTGGTACTGTTTTTTCGGAAGAAACCTCAACAGTAAAAAGGAGTAGTTTTTTTGAAATATTTGTCATTGACATGTTACCAATTTCCCGGGATTGTTTCACAATATATTTAACTTTTTAGACCTAATACTTTGGTATTCAGAAAAGCAATATCCATATTATTATTAAAAATAAAGCTCCAAAGTGTATACATCTTCCTTTTACTATTATGTTGGATAGTGTCCTGGGGTATGGGTAGAAACCATTTGCTATTACAGTGATTCAAAATAAACTTTTGTTTTACATCCCACATTAAATAGGATTCATCTGGAGCAATATAGGGGTGAGCAATATCTATTCCTGTATTAATCTCGGGGGTTCATTTTTACTGGATTTTCGTGTTTGCCGTCTATAAGGCATGAAAAATAGATAGAGCCATTTCCCTTGTCTTCATTTGCATAAAAACCAAAATAATAGGTTCCTTTAGAGGATAGTGAGAGACCATGTGTCTGGTCTTTCAAGAATTCTCCTTGACTTTTTAGTTCTGGCCAACCAGTGTCGGTTCGTTCCCTATATTCTTTTCCAACGTACATTATAGTACCATTCTTAGAGAGCCTCGGCCATTTTATATCCGTTTCAGATTGGTTTACCCAGTATTATTTTCATATCTAATAACAAAAAATGTATGATTTTTATTATTTATAAATGTTTGACAGTGGTTAGCACTATTAAGTTTGATGAAAACTTATCTTATTCACTTTTTTGTAATTCCTTAATTTTCTGTCTGGTACGGTTATTTTGAGGATTTAATTCAAGTGATTTAGTATAATTTAAAATTGCCATATCAATTTCTCCAATTTTTGCACAGGCTTCTGCATAACTATCGTATACTTTATAACTATCTGGATAGAGCATCATATTCACTTTGAAAACAGCTTGTGATAATTTCATTCTATCCTCATGAAAAAAATCATAGCCTAGATCATTTAAATAGTCTTCAGTAACAGTAAGATAAGTTGAGTCATGCTCTTTTAAGGCCATATATGCATTAAGTGCTTTGTCAAAGTCACCTTCAAAAAGGAATTCTATAGGTTCTTTTTTATCAGTATCCATCTTAACAAAAGTTGAAGTTATTGTTTTATCGTTTCTATTCAGGTAAATTAAATTGAGCGTTTCGTTTTCAGAATCTGGCTTGAATTGAATAAATCGGCTAGAATTTCTTCTAACAAAACTACTATCTGAGACTTTGACTAATTCTTCTGCTTGCACGTCAAATATATTTTTATAGAATAGCTGATTATCCTTTTGAAAAACTTCTACAATCCTACCATTGGACATATATCTACCATTAATTTTATTAACTAAAGATTGTTCAATTTCTATTTTTTTATGTACAGGAACAAACTTATCCCAATCATACGCCAGGGCTACAGAGCGAATCACTTCTGCATTAAACTCCGGAAAAGTAGAATTAGTGAATACTACCACACCATAACCTTTGTCTCTATGAGCCACAATCTCAGCATAAAAACCTGTATTCCATCCATGATGTCTTAAATAGATTTCATCGTTTCTATTAAAAAGCTGAAACCCTAAGCCCAATGTAAATGACCAACCAGGACTACTCACTCCATATGGTGTCCCCATTAATGCTGTCAGATCTTTTGACAATCCTTTAGTGCTCTTGCCTTTTAGAGTTTGTTGTACGTTTGCTATAAATTTTGCATAGTCTTCTGCGGTTGTCCATAATCCATATGAAGCCATTGCGGGATAGATATCTTTTCTACCTTTTACCATAACACCATCTTTTGAATAACCTGTGGCTACTTTCGTTAACTGTTCTGTTGTAAGAGATTGATTAAATGTACTATTGTTCATTTCTAAGGGTTGTAATACGAGTTCATCCATGATCTCTGGGAACGTTTTCTCCTCAACATCCAACATCATTTGTTGAATAGGCACATAGCTAGTATATGCAAAACGAACACTCTCGCTAGGTTCTTTATTCACGGTAACTGGCTCGTTTTTAGCTGGATAAGTTCTGTTTAATATCTCTGCAAGTGTTGGGATTTCCTCATGTATACTATATGATCCTGTTCCACGAGGATGTATTCCGGCAGAGTGATTCAAAAGGTTTTTTATAGTAACTTTCTTTTCTTTGGTAAATTCATTTTCTGGTACTTTCCAGGATTTTAGATAACTGTTGACATTTTCATCTAAGTCTAATTTGTTTTGTTCTACAACACGTAATGCACCATAGGCTGTTACTGGCATACTAGTTGCTGCTGCTTGAAAAAGTGTTTGTGTCGTTACTGGGGTTTGACTTTCTTTATCCACGACACCGTACCCTTTTGTCCATACTATTTCACGATTATGTATAACTGCAATACTCACACCTGGAATACCATAGTGTTTCATTCGTTCTTCTATAGACCATGTAGAGTCTCCCTCTATGTGTACCCGAGTTGTGAGGCCATTTTCCACCTTTTTAATAATATCAATTGTAGTATCGGTATTTGGTTCTTCTGCACATGATAGAAAAAGAATTATGATTAAAAGAACTGAGATAACATTTTTCATATAATGATTTTTTATTGAATGATTAATTACTAACTAGGAGGCTTTACTTCAATTAAATGTTGAATAAAAATATAACATAGCCCATGTTTAATACCATAAATAGGATATGTACAACGATTAAATGATGACTGCATTTCGTCATTGATATATGGCTTTTGTAAGAAATTATAATAACTGCTGGGTATAGATAGTATCTTTATACCCTTTTAAGAAAAACATATATGTTTAATAGGTCCATAAAGAATACCATACTCATTAATGCAGGAGCTTTTTTGCTTGTTGCTATTCTCGAAATATTGAGTATCTGGGCATCCCGTGATAACTTTGAGACAGCCTATTCTTTTTATATGCATGGGATTAACTATACCTTGTATATTATGGTGATTATCTGGATCAACCATTTTATTTTTATCCCCTTTTTATTAGACAAGCGACGCTATGTGTTATATGGTATTCTAGTGATTGGAATCATATTTTAGGAGCATATATACGAGGATATGCACACAGCTGGCATGCGGTTAACAAGGTGTTTTTCTTTTTGATTTATACCACAGGAACCGGTATGGCGGCTTTCTTTTTGAGAAGAAGTATCATCATTCAAAAAGAAAAAAGTGAAAAGGAAAAACTACAAAAAGAGATTGAGTTGAATTATTTGAAACAGCAGGTCAACCCACATTTTTTGTTTAACTCCTTAAATAGTATTTATGCACTATCTCGTCAGCAATCCCCAGAAACTCCAGAGGTGGTTATGCAATTATCAGAATTGATGCGATACCAGTTAGAGAGTGCTAAAAAAGATATGGTCTTACTTAAAGAAGAGTTGGAGTTTATAGAAAATTATTTATTGTTGGAAGAAAAGCGATTGAGTAACCGCTGTAACATAGAGTTTGTTATAGAGGGACAAGTGTTAGACTTTACCATTGCCCCTATGCTACTGATCCCTTTTGTCGAAAATGCGGTCAAACACGGAGCCCTAAGTACTAATAATCAGAGTACAATAGATGTTACTACTACGATCACAGGTACTACGCTCAATTTTTGTGTGGTCAATTCAAAACCTTCTCTAACTGTAGCTTTTAAACGAAAAGGAACAGGACTTGAGAATGTAAAACGACGTTTACAATTATTGTATCCCAATCATGTATTAGATGTTGAGGATGGAGAAAAAAAATATCACGTAAATTTAGCTATCGATTTAAAAGCTACCCAAGCAAAAACTGGTTCATGATGAAAATAGGTATCATAGATGATGAAATACTAGCACGCAAAGTGTTAGAAGATTATTGTGCTAAAATTGATAATTTTGAATTAGTAGTAAGTACAGGGAATCCACTTGAATTTGTCAATTTTACTCAGCAAAATGAAGTTGATCTCATTTTTCTGGATATAGAAATGCCAGAACTTAATGGCATGGAAATTTTGCGTTCTATGATAAACCCACCTAAAGTTATTTTAACTACGGCTTATTCTGAGTATGCATTAGAAAGTTATAATTATGGTGTTGTAGATTATTTATTGAAACCTGTAAAAATTGAACGCTTTTTGAAAGCCATAAACAAAGTTTCAGCTTCAAAAATAATACAACCTAAAAAAGATAGAGGAAGTGAAGAACTTCAAATAAAACATGATGGAATGCCAGTCAATATTTCGTTTAAATCAATTCTGTACATTCAGAGTTTTGGAAATTATTTGAAAATCTTTACAGATTCAAGAATGTACCTGATCTCAGAAACACTTACTAATATTACTATCTTGTTATCTGAGAATTTCCAACGTACACATAAATCATACATTGCCAATTTAGATAGAGTAAATAAGGCAACCAGAACATATGTATTAATTGAAAATAATAAAGTTCCAGTCAGTACTACATATAAAGTTATTGTTTTTGAAAAATTGAAGATTTTATCAAAATTATAACATGGCTTATTCTAGTTATAAGGGATAATTCTTAGTCATCGGTTAAAATTTTTAATGTTTGGTAACCTGTTCGTGTTACGGTTAGTTGCGTTGGCTAACCCAATGTTAGATTTAAGGTGCAAAATCTGTACTATCGGGTGTTTTTTATCTTCTTATTTCCGAAATCTTTGCTAAACAAATTTCTGCTGTCAATTTTTTTAATTCCTGAACCTTTTCTGCCAGATATTCTAGTTGATCTTTAGAAATCTGAAACTCATCCATTTTATACCTGGCATCTATATAGGCTCGCCGTAAAAGCTCGAACAATTCCTTTTCTTGATCTGTTTGGCGAGGAAAAATATCAAACCGAACATCACAGTTTCTAACTCTAATATCTAACTTGTTTAAATCATGTTCTTTTGGCCTGTAATCTGTAAAGACTAATAAGGTGGTAGTATAATACCTTTCTACTGCTTGGTGTAATTCAAATGCAGCTTTGTTTAAATAAATCGATCCTTTATCTGCTTTTGATAGATTGTGTTCATAATCTTCAAAAAACAGATTGGCTGTTGAAAACCACTGATCAAAATGTTCTTGTGCTTTTTGTTTGGCTTCTTTTGGTGTTAGTTTTTTAGGGTTTTGCAGTTTAAACTTACCGCTATCATATAAGACTATCCCTTCTTTTTTGATGTCCTGAAAGAAATAATTTCCCATAGAAAGCGCTTGATTAAGTTGTTTAACCGAATGAAAGATGATATTAATAGTTGTTAACACTTTACCCGCAAGTTCTTTGTCTACTTTTTCCTGTATTTTGTGATTGTTTTTTAAGTCATCATGTGTGGTAGCTACAAGAATATCAAAATCACTTTTGTATTCGTATATAATTCCTTTTTCTATATACATATCTTCTACTTGCTCACCTCTGGCATAACTCCCAAATAAGATGGCCATTTCTACTCCCTTGCAATTTTTTAAAAGCTCGGCAAGTAATTGTAGTTCTTCTTGTTTTTCTTTAGGTAAAAGATGTGTTATTTGCCCCATAAATGCAAGATAGGAAATTATTTAATTGGATAAGAATTGCTATATGATAATTGTACCACATTACGTATATCTATTGTTACAAGCTGGCATTCCTATCAATTCATAATTTGTACTTCTTCCTCCTGCTGCTTCTTTTTGCAGTATTCCTTTTTTAATCAAGTCGTTAATATCTCTAACAGCCGAATCTTTAGAGCATTTTGCAATTTTTGCCCATTTGGAAGATGTTAATTTTCCGTCAAACCCATCCATTAGTTTATTCAATATTTTTCTTTGTCGCTCATTTATCGAAATATCGATATGTTTTTGCCAAAACTCAGCTTTGAATAATACTCTTGTAAGTATTGAATCGGTAGATTTTAAGGCATTAATTAGGCAGTTTAAAAACCAAATAATCCAATCGGTTATATTTAAATTTCCTTTCTGGGTTTTTTCTAATATTTCATAATATTGTTTCCTTTCTGCTCTAATCTGGGCAGACATGCTGTAAAAACGTTGATTGCTTTTGTCGGACTGAGACAGAAGCATATCTGTTAATGCTCTTGTTATCCTGCCGTTTCCATCTTCAAAAGGGTGGATAGTCACAAACCATAAATGTGCAATTGCTGCTTTAATTACCAAGTCAATTTTACTGTTATTGAACCAATCTATAAATTGAGACATTTCTTTATCCACCACCTCAGAATCAGGTGCTTGGAAATGTACTTTTTCTTTTCCCATTGCACCAGATACAACCTGCATTGGTCCTGTAGTATCTTTTCTCCAGTCTGCAACTGTTATCTTATACATTCCATTTCTTCCAGTTGGAAACAATGCAGCATGCCAATCAAAAAGCCTGTCCGCTGTCAATGGGGCAAAGCATCTATGAGTAGCATCAAGCATCATTTCAACCACTCCTTCTACATTCCTGTCGGATTCAACTGCTCCTGCTATTTCCATTCCTAATCTACGTGCAATTGATGAACGTACTTGGTTAGGATTCAGAAATTCTCCTTCAATCTCTGATGTTTTTAATACATCAAGAGTTAACGTATCAAGCAAGGCTTCATTTCTTAAATCGAAACCTAATGTTTCCATTTTTCCAATAAGTCTACCCTGTAGATTTCTGGCCTCACTTAACAAATCCAAAAAATCATTACTATTCCAAGTAAATTCAGGCCAATTATCTTTTTGATGTATAAAAGTTTTCTTTCGTTGCATATATTGCAACGAAAATAGCCATTATTCGTCGCAAATCAAAATTTCTCATTGCTTATTGTGCATTAAATATCAAGACTATTCGTTACACTATCATTTTTTTGCTTACTGGTAACACCTTATATATGTAAAAGTATATATATACAACTGTTTGTAAATATTTGTATATATCATACAATAAAGATATCACCAAATTTCAAAAATAAAAATAGTATAGATAACCAAATATTACCTATTTTGTTTCGATTAAAGATATATACCACGTTTTTATATTTTGCAATTACCATAAATCATATTATACTCACCAGAACATATTTAATAAAAACCACATGATATTTTAATATCACCATTATGTTGATTTTTGTATCTGATATGGTGAAAACTTGTTTACTTCTGGTGATACTAAAATATATTATGGTGATTACTATATTTACCGCGGGGATCAGTAATAATACTATGTTAAGATTTTCTGTAGGTGCTAATGTATCCTTTAAACCGATCTGGATTGTTTTTAAAAATATATTTGCCTGCATCCCGTATTTCGTCTACTGCTTCTTTTAAATGTGTATACGACTGGTTCCTTATTTTTACAACCTCACCGCTCTGTTTTATGTCACTATTTACCCGGGCGAATAGTTGTGCCATCTTTTTAGAAAGTTGCTCGGCATGATCTAATTTTCGGGGATCAAAATTTATGCTTTTCAGCTTAGCAATATTAGATGTTCCCAAAACACTAAGACTACTAAGGTCCTGTATCAAATCTGCATAGCTTTTTCCTTTAGCAATATCCCTAATAGCGCTTTTAAGTTCTTTATGATTACGAAATGCATACCTAAAATCGGCTAATAGTTCTTTGTGTAATTCATAAGCGATCGGGAGCTTTTGTTTCCAATCTTTTTGGGATTCTTCCTGGCCGTTTTTTCTTCTTATCCATAAAGATTGTGCATATCGTAAAGCCCCTGTACGTTTTGTAAGGTCATCTACATAATGTTGCCAATCAAAGTTGATATTAAGAAAATCTTCTTTATCCTCCTGTACCCATAGATATAAATCTTCGGCTTCCTGAAGGTACACATCTATGGGGATATTGGCAATCTTAATATGTTCAGGCGGGATTGCCTGTAGTATTGCAAGCTTATTTTCATAATTGTGTTTAGACATCACCCGGGTTTTTGGCTTAACTTAGTAAGAAGTGTTTCTGTAGCTACAATGGTAGCAAATTCATCTTTTAGACTTGCTATGGCCGTATCGTGGATTAATTGTGCACTATATTCTTGCCCATTAGCACCTGTCTTATTAAAAGTAGCAACAGCATCTTCTATCAAATAGGTGTTAAACCCAAAATTACCGGCCATTCTGGTTGTGGTAGATACACAATGATCTGTAGTTAATCCTATAATAACCAGGGTATCTATATTTTTGTGCTGTAATTGCTCTTTAAGATCGGTCCCTATAAAAGCACTATTTACATCTTTTTCGATAATGGGTTCATGTGGCAACGGAGTATTAAAATCCATAAAATCATTGCCTGTATTACTTTTGGCCAGGGGAGAGGCAGGCGTAGTAGAGCAGTGCTTGATATGAAATACAGGAAGGTTATGCGTTCTCCAAAATACCAGGAGCTTTTCCATATTCGTTTCGGCATTGGGATTGTTGCGTTCTCCACCCCAGTAAGCGACATCTTCAAACCCTTTCTGAATATCGATTAGTACCAATGCCGGAGTATTATCTTTTGAAATATGCATTAGTTTTTTTCTTTTTTTCTAAAATCAGTATTATAGATCACGCCTAACTGTAACCGATCATAATTAATACCGGTAAAATGATTTTTGAGATACCCCAGTTGTATGCTAAAATTAGATTTTACATGATACCCTACCGCACCGTATAATCTGTTTTGGCCAAAAATAGGTTCTTGCAGGTTGATGAATACTTCGTCATAGACATTTAGAAACCATTTTTGATTAATAGAGTAGGTGAGTTGTAAACGATATCGCGCTCTATGTTCTGTAAAATCATCATTTTGTGTGCTGATAAATCGTTGCTCGAGACGGTATCGATGTTCGAATTTAAATTTCCCTACAGTATTCTTCAAAATAAACTGCTCGAAGATTCGATGTTCATTTGTATTTTCTTCGCCGGGAGTATCTTCAAATGTACCATCGGTGCTAATAAATCCGTATCCCAAAGTTGCTATTGCTTTATCACTGATATGGTAGTTTAATCCCGTTCTTAGTAGTAATTGATTAAAACTTGAAGCTACTTCATAAAATCGAAATTGCGCTTCAGAATGAATACTAAGCTTATCACTTACGCGATTTGTCCCAAAATACATATACCAGGCCCCTAACTCATTTTCACCATTGTTCTGGGCATTAGAAAAATTAAATGTTGTAAGTAATACAAGAAAGAGAAATATGGTCTTTGTGTTCATAATGTAGAATACGTTTTTTTGAATTTTCCCAAAATTAGTAAAGTAATTCTGTTGAAAATCTAATTTAATGTGAAAACTGGCATAAATGTAAAATTCTAAATATAAAATGTAAAAGTTGGGTGTCGGGTGACAGGAGTCAGGAGTCACCTAGCTTTCGACACCCGACTCCTAGCATCTGACTACTATAAAATGTAAAAGTAAACCTTGAATCATCAATTTGACGGCTTTTTAAAACTAAATCCTTACATCAAATTCACATTAAACTAATATACCTTACAACTTTCTTTTGCTAATCATTTCAAAAAAAGCTTTGCGATAGGTATCGCTTATGGGTAGTGTCTTATCATGAATATAAACATGAAGAGAATCTGTCTTGATAATATGATTGATCGAAACGATGTATGACTTGTGTATCTTAATAAAGGTAGTAGAAGGAAGGGTGTTTTCTATATGTTTTAAAGTACTATAGGTAATAATCTGTTTGTGTAACAAATGAATAGCAACATAGTTTTTTAATCCTTCTATATACAAAATATCATCTAGATACACTTTTTCATAATTGTTTTTGCCATCTGTCTTGATAAATACATATTCTTTTGTAGCAGTAATAGGATGAGATGATCCTTCTTTTTGTTTCACCTTGAGGACCGCCTGGTAAAAACGATCAAATTCGAAAGGTTTTAATAGATAGTCGGCGGCATTTAGTTCATACCCTTCTATAGCAAATTGCGGATAGGCTGTAGTAAAAATAATCTGTACTTTATCTTTGATAATTTTTGATAATTGAATACCAGATAAATCTGGCATCTGAATATCCAGAAAAACCAGATCAATAGCATCACTTTCTATATACTTTAAGGCTTCCAGAGCTTTTGTGGTACTAGCAATACACTCCAAAAAAGCTACTTTTTCGACATAGTTTTCTAACAAACGTATCGCGGGCGGTTCATCATCTACAATAAGACAACGTAACGATGTATTCATAATGGTATTTTTAAATAGGCTTCAAAATAAGATTTTTCTTCTTTATGGTATAATATGAAATCATTTTTAAAAAGAGCTGTTAATCTCTTATGAATACTTGCATATCCTATTCCTTTGGTTACATATTTTTCTGAAGTAGCAATTTTGTTTTTAGTGCTAATTTCAATAGCATTAGAGTGAATAGTAATGGTAATCGTTGCCCTAGCAGAGGTATCATTAACAATCCCGTGTTTAAAAACATTTTCGATAAAATGAATCAATAACATAGCAGGTATTTCCTGATCTATTACACTACCATTTACCTGGTAATCTACTGCCAGATTATCTTCGTAACGTTTCTGAAAAAAGTAAATATAATCTGCAATAAACTTAAGATCTTTTTTCAATGGTATTTTATCTTGTTGAGTCTCATACGTCACAAATCGCAACAAATCTGAAAGCCTGTGAATATCTGCTGCAATTTTAGGCTGACTTTCTATAAGTAATTCTGAGTAAAAACTGTTAAGCGTATTAAAAAGAAAATGTGGCCCCAGTTGTGATTTAAGCAACCTTAACTCGGCCTTTTTATTTTCGATTTTTAATTGATGAATGGCTTCTTTGTGATCTACAAATCGAAAGAAAAGATATATAGCTGTGCTAAACAGCAAACTTTTTGATGCATAGTAGGAGTTGTCGAATACATAATACCCAAAGTGGCGAAAGTTGTCTCCGTAATTATGTAATCCGGTAATAGAATAGAGTATCACTTCTTCTAATAAATAGCGAATGCCTGCATATAGAAACACTAATACTATTATACCAAGGCAGTAGGGTATAATACGCTTACGCGAAAGCATAAGCGGGCATAATACTTTATAATTAATGACATAAATGCTAAAAAAAGTAATATACATTGTAATGCCAAATAAGAATATGGGGTACTCAAAATAGTCTGCCCAACTTGTTTTCTGGTTGTAGATATAATCTCCATAGATATCCATTATTATAATTAGGATGCCAAGTAATATGTGATATCTCCAACGGGATTTAAATACGATCATGATTCAAAAATAATATTTTAAATAGGTAATCTATACTTTTTGGTTACAATGGTCTTTTTCTTTATACCAAACCAGTAAACCATACAACCAAATATCAAATAGTGCTGTTATCCCTCTTTTGCCCGGTAGATATCCAGAGAAGTGTAAACTTATGATCTGTTATGCCAGTATCGTTTTTTTTTGCTTTAAAATCGAAGAACAATGAAATCACTTATCACCCTTACTATTATAATCTTATTACTATGTTTCTCTTGTAAAGAGAAACCAGTAGATACTGTAGCAATCAAAGTAGAGAAAACAAGTCCGGCAGCTGTTATAGATGCATCGTATATCGCTACAAAAACAGCATACTTTACAGTTACAGATACCACTATTGTGGGAGAAGGTCGTGCAATGCTAGAGCATATTATTTCTAAATCACAGTTTGTGATGTTTGGAGAACGCCACGGATCAAAAGCTACTTCGCAATTGATTACAAGACTCATCCCCATGTTACACGAAGCCGGATTTAATCATACTGCTTTTGAAGTAGGGCCGTACTCGGCAAAAAAACTGGTGAACCTTTCTACACCGCCATCGGCTACAGTAGAAAATCTTAAGCAATTTACCACACAATATGCTCTCGAAGAAGATCATGAGATTCCGATCCCTTTCTTTGATGGCCTCGAAGATGCTTATTTTCTTCAGGCAATCCGCGAGCGTAATATGAATATCTGGGGGCTTGATCAGGAGTATTTTTCAGCTACATTATATTTTATGGATGAGCTACTCACTTTTGTTACCGATACCCCGGATTATGCCATTATTAAATCAGAAAAAGAGGAAGCTTCCAAAATTATTGCCTCCTGGTATGCAAAAAATAATGTGCCAGGTGTAGAAATTAAGCTTTTTGAGGAAATTCAAAAAGAACCTGCTGTACAACGGTACTTAAGTCGCTTTCGCGGAAATGAGAACACCAAAAAGATCATTAAAGATTTAGAAATTAGCTGGGATATATATAATCGTTGGCGGGAAGATTCACATGCAGATCGTATAAGTTACATGCGTAATAACTTTTTAACACATTATAACAAAACACTACAAGCAGAACCAAATCCTAAAGTATTCCTGAAATTCGGAAACCTACACGCTTCAAAAATTTTAACCAATGGTTGTTATGACCTGGGAGATCTCGTTACTCAACTTGCCAGGGAACAAGGGAGCAAAGCCACTATCATAAATACATGGCACCGTTATTATACTAATGAAAAAGGAGAAGAATTAGATTACTTAGAAAAATATGCTTCTTACTATAAACGTCTACGAGATTTTATGACCCTGGCAAAAAGAGATCAGTGGACCATCATTGATTTAGAAGCTATACGAAGGGATATTCAGGAAGGACGAATAACACTACCAGAAAACGGTGATTACCATAAGATTAAGAGTTTGATTGATGGCTATGATTATCAACTTATCCTACCTATTGACAAAAGAGTAACCCCAAATAAAAACTAATACATACCTATTCTACAATTTTAAAATAATACAATTATGCGTAACCTCATTTTAACTTTAATTACTGTATTCACCATATGTTTATCTTGTAAAGCTCAGGACCAAAAACCTGTTATTAGTGTTTTGGGTATGATACATTTACATAATCCAGGAGCCGATGAGGTAAATATGGATATGGGTAATATCCATTCTGATAAAAGACAGGCAGAATTAAAACAACTTATTGATTTAATAGCCAAATTTAAACCCACCAAGATTGCTATTGAAACGTCATTAGGTGATACTCTGTGGAGCCAAACCTATTATACCAAGTATTTAAAAGGGGTATTAGAAAAAGAAATAAACAAAGAAGATAAATGGGGTATGTCTAGCGAAGTTGTTCAGATATCTTACCCTTTGGCAAAACAAATGGGGCATGATAGGTTGTACTCTATTGATGCTCATACAGAATTTGACACAGCTCCTGTTATTGCCTATGGCGAACAAAACAATCAAGATGTACAATTGGCAGCATTTAAGGAGTTGATTAGTCGTATGCAAAATGATATGCAATCTATATCCAAACACCCTGTTTTAGACATTGTGAGGTTTGCCAATTCTGAGAATTTTGATAAAAATTATAATCAAACGTACTACCTGAAACACCTGGTTTCTTTTGATAAAGAAGGTGATTATATAGGTACCGATGTGGTTGCAAAATGGTATTTTAGAAATTTAAAGATTTTTACTAACCTTAATAGAATTGTTACACCTAAGGATAGAGTTTTGGTTATTTATGGTGCTGGGCATAAAGATATTCTTGTTGACCTTATTAAGGATAGAGCAGATTGGGAGTATTATGATATTAATAGATTACTATATTTTGAAAAATAATATACTGCACAAAGGGTTTACCATATACAAAGAAGGTATAAAATATAACATATTAGTGTAATGTGTAAATAATGCTTTATAACCTTTTTGAGATGGTTTTAAGTTTGTAACTTTATGACACACAAACTATTTTGAATTTTTACTGAGGAAGGTTTATGGGGCCAGAATCATAACTAAGTAAAGGTTCAAAACTTAAAACCAAAACAATGAAACGTATATTAACAATCGCCATTGCCTTTTTTACGGTAATGAGCTTTGCGCAAACTCAACCACAAAAACCCAGTGAACTCGTAGCCCAGCAAAAATCCTCGGGTTCAAGTTTTGAAACTACTCAAATTTTTACCGCAATTACTAAAAAAAGTAATATACAGATTCCGAAAGAACTTAAGGATTATGTGTTACTTTCATTAGATCAAAGTAAAATGAAATCTTTACAAGGTAATTTCCCGAATACGATGAACTTAAGTATTCCGGGACAGAAATCAGCAATGTCACTCGACCTTGTTAAAGTGAGCATTAGAACAGATGATTTTTCTGCCATAGATATGCCTTCGGGTAAGGTGCTTTCTCGTGATAATATAGCACACTATCGCGGTATAGTAAAGGGCCAGTCTAACTCTCTGGTCGCTCTAAGTTTTTATGAAGATAAGGTATCTGGTTTTATTAGTATCGATGGTCAGGACGGTAATATGGTAGTTGGACCTGTGAGTAATAGTAAGAGTCATATTCTATATAAGGATAAAGAAATTAGCTATTTATATGATTTTTCTTGCCAGGTAGAAGATGATATAGAAAAAGGAGGATACACTATTGAAGAATTGGCTGATAATCCACAAAGTAAAGCAGCTGCAAAGTGTGTAAAAATATTCTTTGATATATGTACAGATATTGTAAATGATAAGGGAGGTGCTCAAGCAGCTTCTAATTATATCGAGGCTGTATTTAATCAGGTAGCGGCACTATATGCCAATGATCAGATATCTATCAAATTATCGGGTACCAAAGCCTGGACTTCTAATCAGCCATTTAGTAATAATAATCTTAATAGTTATATTAGCTATAAAAACCAAAACGGCATAAATGGAGATTTAGCCCATATGGTAAATTACAGTTTTGGAGGAGGGCTAGCCGGAGGAATCGGAACGTTGTGTAATTCATCTAGAAAAGCAGCGGTTTCTGGTATTAATGGTAGCTATCAAAATATACCTACTTATTCTTTTGATGTATTCTTAATATCTCATGAGACAGGACATAATGTAGGATCACGACATACACATGCTTGTGTATGGAATGGTAATAATACCGCAATAGATGGTTGTGCCGGCCGAGTAGAAGGAAACTGTGCATTACCAGGAAACCCTGCCGGAGGAGGAACTATTATGAGTTATTGTCCACAAACCAGTGTTGGGGTAAATTTCAACAAGGGATTTGGACCGCAGCCAGCAAATGTAATCCGTAATTATATTGCGGGATCAAGTTGTTTACAATCTTGTGATGGTGGTGGATGTAATACAGGAGATGCTATATCGGTAACATTTACTAATAATACAGATTGTACCTTAGAGTATTTCCAGAACAATTCTTTACAGGGATCTGCCAATGCAGGAGGTTCGTATAATGCAAATACTACAGTAGGAAGTACATGGCAAGCCAAAAAAGCTTCGGGAGGAGATACCGTAGATAACTTTACCATTGCTTGTGGCCAGACCACCTATAACTCTTCAGGAAATTGTAGTAGTGGTGGTGGTAATTGTGATGGTGTAGCACCTTGGTCTCCAAATGTTAACTATAATGTGGGGGATAGGGTAACTTATAATGGAAACCTTTATGAAAGAACTGCTACAGGATGGACTAATTTAGGCCCATGTACCACTACATCTGATCCTTGTGCAGGAGTAGCACCATATTCTGCTGGTACTGTATATAATGTGGGGGATAGAGTAACCTATAATGGATCTTTATATGAAAGAACCGCTACAGGATGGAGAAACCTTGGGCCTTGTGGAGGATCGTTTAGTACTGCTTTCAAAGGAGATGGGCCAGCAGGAGGATTGCAATTAAAAGCATTCCCTAACCCGGCAAAAAATCTGTTAAATCTTGAAATTAGTAATGCAAAATCTTCTTCTCAGATCAATATCAAAGATATAAACGGAAGAACATTAGAGATCATAGATTTTAAAATGCCTCCAGAGGGAAATATAGTGAGAAAAACTGTAGATATTAGTAAGTTGTCTACTGGTATCTATTTTGTACAAATTACTACCGATAGTAAAACACTCACTCAAAAGATTTTTGTAAAATAATTTTTTAAATAGTAATAAAAATTGGCCCTAATTAAAGGCTGCCCATACGGGCAGCCTTTTTTTGTCATAAAATTTTTGAACTCTTTTTTAGGACTCCGAATCAATCTTAGTAGATTCGGTTTTACCGTCATTAATCATTTCGGTACCTGCATTTTTTAAATATTTGTCTAAGAATTTCAAAATCCTACCATAGGCTTCGATTTGATTTTCTTTTTTTACAAATCCATGTCCTTCGTCCTCGAATAATACATATTCTACAGGAACACCACTTTTCTTAACTCCTTCTACAATTTCATCAGATTCTACTTTTAAAACTCTGGGATCTTTGGCTCCTTGAAGAACAAGTAATGGTTTTGTAACTTTTTCTGTATGAAAAAGTGGAGAAATTTGTCGTAAACGAACAGAATCAGCAGTATTTGGATCTCCCATTTCTGTATACAACGCTTCTTTAAAAGATTCCCACCATGGCGGAATACTTTTTAATGTTCTTAACCAATTTGTAACTCCAAAAATATTTACACCCACCTTAAACTCTTCTGGAGTATAAGTAAGGGCTGCCATAGTCATATATCCTCCATAAGAACCACCGATGATTCCTATTTTATCAGCATCTACGATATCTTGTTTTGCCAACCAGTCTTTTCCGGCAACACAATCTTTTAGATCTTTATCCCCATGATTTCGATCATCCATTTTGAAAAAAGTCTTACCATAACCACTACTTCCCCTATTATTAACAGCTAATACGGCGTATCCGTGGTTTACCAAATACTGGATTATAGAACTAAACCCTTGTCTGGATTGCCCTCCAGGACCACCATGAACCCATACCAGTGCAGGAACTTTATGATCTGCTGTAGCTTGTTTGGGTTTATAATATATAGCAGGAATATCTAATCCATCAAAAGATTTAAAACGAACTACTTCTGAGGTAACCAAATGATCCGGATTGATATCTTTATTTAAAACATCTGTAAGCTTATGATATTTTTTAGTAGCTAGATCATAAGAATAAGAATTGGTAGGTGTATTTGATCCTCCAACACGAAGCAATGCCATAGATTCATCTCTCGAAAACTGCGCACTGATAATTTGTTGGTTCTCAATAGAAGGGAAATCAACACTAGTACCTGTGGCTACTTCTTTTACCTCCATAACCGTCTTAGCATCTTCATTGGTAAACATCACTTGATATTTTCCGTTTCGGGTAAAATAAAAATCAGTAATATCCCAGTTTTTTTCTAGAATCTTTTCTTTACTACCGTCTTCAAGATTATATTTCATTAAATAACTAAATTCTGCATTATCATCGGTAGTATAATAGAATGATTTACCATCTGGAGAAAAATCCTGAGGAGAATTGCCACTTAAGTTATCATTAATCTTTACCTTTTCTTTGGTTTCGGTATTTAATAGATACAGATCATTGTCATTAGTATTGATAGACTTAGAAAGTGCTATATACTTTCTATCTTCAGACATTCCGCCAAAATCCATTCCATCAATATTCTGATAAATTAATTTGGAGGTAAAATCAGCAATATCCATTTCGTAATGATCCATAAATTTTGAATCCCGTTCGTTACTACCATAAAAGAAACTCTTACCATCTTTTGCCCACCCTCTAAATAATGCTCTTACATTTTTTTCTGGAGTCAAACGTTTAATGCCAGAACTGTCTTTGACAAAGAGTTTATAAATTTCATCACCGTTACCATCCATTCTGAATAGGATTCTATCATCTTCGGGGAAATAGGAAATTCCAAAAACCGATGCACTATCAGATTTGGTTACAGGCATAAGTTCGCTACCATTGGTAGCAACCGTATACATATTATAAATCCCAGAGCGATTACTGGTCATAAGTACCTTGGACTTATCGGGAGAAAATCCATCCGAAAATGCATTTTCGTTATCCATAAATTGTTCTATCGAATACTGGTCGATTTTAATAGGCTGAGCAATTTCTTCTTTTTTTTCTTGCTTACAAGAATAGAAGAGGAGCAAGCCCATACTAAATGTGAGTAGTTTTTTCATGAGTGTTTTTATTTGTCTGTTATTATTCTAAACTAAAATTCTTAACTTCTTTAAAAGGAGAGGCATCTAGCTTCTCAATAGCTTCGCGATAGGGTTTCCAATCGTTTATAAAAAATTCGTTGGTCTTTACCAGTGCCTCTTGTAATGCATCTTTAGCTTGTTTGATCAAGGTATTCTCTGTAGAAGTTATTCCGTTTTGACGGCTACCCACATACCATCCTGCCGTACCCATACGTTGCATCACGGTTACTTCTGGATTACGAGTGATTCCCTGGCGCTTATCTTCTTTACCAAGATAGATCGCAATTACACTATCGATTTTTTTAGAAATATCTTTAGATAATTTAATCTGATCTTTATATTTCTTTTTATCTAACTTTTTAAGTTCTTTCTGGTATTTCGAAGCGATATCTTTACTTTCTACCAGTTGTTTTACAGCATCTGCAGCAGCTTGCCTCATTTTTTCCATGTTTTTTGAAGCTGCATAAATCTCATTAATATTCTTCTGAGATATTTGCAATCTAGGATCAGACTTAACGGCTATCATGGCCTCGGATTTTTGATCTCCGTATTCTAGAACCAGTTTATATGTACCAGGCTTTACACTAACACCACCAGGTTCTTTATCTTGCTTTTGGATTTTTCGCGAAGGTCGATCAACACCTTTTTCATCCATAAACCATTTTGTTTTATGAAACCCTGTAGAATCCGGGGTCTTTTCTTTTAAAGTTCTGATCAAACGATCGCCATCATAGATTTTAAGGTGAATAGAATCCCATTTTACTTTAGCTTCTCCCTCTTCATTATCAGTCTCATTTTCATCGTCTTCCTTTTTATCTTCTTCTTTGTTTGGTTCTTCTTTTTTCTTTTCTTCTACTTTAATATAATATGAAATGAGAGCTCCATAATCACGATTTTCCCCATTATATAGGGCATCTCCTCCAAAACGACTACCCGTAGGTTGTTGATACGCGGCCTGATATGCCGTTGGGGGATCAAAAAGATGTAATTTCTGACTTAAAATAGTACTATTTTTTGCCAAAGCTCGCAGTGGCCGTATATCGTCTAATACCCAGGCAGCTCTACCAAAAGTACCAATAACCAAATCATGTTCTCTAGGTTGTATAACTAAGTCTTTGACAGATACAGTAGGAAAACCCTTAGTCCATTTTGTCCAGCTGTTTCCTGCATTAAGAGAAATGTATAATCCATCATCTGTACCCAGGAATAACAGGTTTTTTTCTATAGGATCTTCAACAATACTAAGGGTATAGCTTTTTACATCATTTTGATCAACAATACGTTTCCAGGTCTTACCATAATCAGTAGTTCTAAAGGCATATGGTGTATAGTTAAACCTTCTGTAATCATTAGCGACCAAAAGGGCTTCTCCTTTCTTTTTGTTTGAAGCCTTGATTTGTACAATCCAACTTCCTTTTGGTAATTCTTTTATATTACCCGACACATCAGTCCAGTTTGCTCCTCCGTTTTGAGTGATATGTACTCGCCCGTCATCTGTACCTACCCAAAGCATATTTTGTTCTAGTGGTGAAGGCTCGACCACCAAAACAGTACAGTGATTTTCTGCACCTGTAGCATCCATAGTTAATCCACCACTTTCTGCCTGCTTTAGTTTTTCGGGGTCGTTTGTCGAAAGATCGGGAGATATTACTTTCCAGGTAAGTCCCTTATCTGTGCTCTTGTGTACAAACTGACTGCCGAAATAGATGGTGTTATTATCAAATGGATCAATATTGATTGCCGCGTTCCAGTTAAAACGTAATTCTACTTCAGGATCGGGGTGGGTAGGGCGCACTGTATAATTGTTACCTGTTATCCAATCGTATCGGCTTACATATCCTTGCTGGCTCATGGTCCATCCATACCTAGAGTCATCTTTATCGGGTACAACATCAAACCCATCACCAAACGATATTTCCTGCCAGTAGGAGTTTCTGATTCCTTGCGCTTTCCATACATAGGCTGGGCCTCTCCAGCTACCATTATCCTGCATACCTCCGTATACGTTATAAGGAAATTCATTATCTACATTAATATGATAAAATTGTGCTACAGGAAGGTTTCCTATAAAACGCCAGGATTTACCTCCATCACGAGTGATGTTTAATCCTCCATCATTACCGTCGATCATATAACTGCCATCATTAGGATGAATCCACCATGCATGATGATCTGGGTGTACCCCATTATCAACACCATAAGCAGGCATCAACTGTGTAAAGTTTTTACCACCATCTTCAGAAACATTTACATAAGTAAAGACAGAATATACCCGATTCTCATTTTGTGGGTCTACAAATATATCAGAGTAATAAAAAGGACGATTACCAATATCTTTTTTATCATTAATTTTTTTCCAGGTAAACCCTCCGTCTGTTGATTTGTATAGTGCATTCTTTTTAGCTTCAACTAATGCATAGACAATATTAGGTTTGTTAGCAGCTATTGCTAATCCTATTCTACCTAAATTACCTTTTGGAAGCCCGTCTTTATCAGTACGTTCTTCCCAGTTTTTTCCTCCATCATGTGTGATATAAAGACCAGAACCTTCTCCTCCCGAATTAAAGAACCAGGGATCACGCTTATGCTCCCACATAGCAACTATTAACTTGTTAGGGTTGGTAGGGTCCATGACAAGGTCTGCAGCTCCGGTTTTATTGTTATTGAATAGAATTTTGGTCCAGGTAGCACCGCCATCGGTAGTTTTAAAAACTCCTCTTTCTGGGTGTTCTCCCCAGGGAGATCCGATTGCAGCCACATATACGATATCAGGATTAGTAGGATCAATGATCACTTTATGAATGTGACGGGTTTTTTCTAACCCCATAAGTTTCCAATTTTTACCACCGTCCAGAGATCTATAGATACCATATCCACCATTAAGGCTATTTCTGGGATTTCCTTCTCCTGTACCTACCCAGATGACCGATGGATTTGATTGCTGGATTGCCACGGCACCAATAGAAGCAGTAGCTTCATTATTAAAAATAGGGGCCCATTTGATTCCTCCAGAAGTAGATTTCCAGAGTCCCCCCGAAGCAGTTCCTGCATATATGATATCTGGATTGGCAGTTACCACATCTATAGCGGTGACACGGCCACTCATTCCTCCAGGACCTATATTACGCGGAGTATTATCTTTAATAAGGTCCATGGTGAATTTCTGAGCAGATATTGTAGAAATCACACCGAGTAGTAATAGTAAAAATATTCGTTTTTTCATTTTTTGGTTGTGAATTAATTATAGTTGTATTTGTTGTTCTAATGTTGTGAGAAAGTATATATCGGGATATCTGTTTTTTAAATCTAAAAGCTCTTTCTTTTTTATTTTGGGCGAAATGTGGGTAGCAATTACCTTTTTCGGGTTGATATATCTTTTGATCAATGTCGAAGCATCATCATGTAAAAGCATCCAGTACGGCAGAATAGCAACATCGATACCAGCGTTTTGTAATTGTAACGTATTAAATAAGTCTATTTCTTCTAACCAGTTTGTATCTCCTACATGTAGAAATTTCTTATTGTTTATTTTAATAATGTATCCTACATTTTGTACGGCAACATGTTTTTTACCAGCATGATTTATTTTAAGCCCGGTAACCTTTATCTTACCAATGTCTATAGCTTGTTTGGTGTAGTCTTTTGTAGGAATGGTAAATACTCTACCTTCAAAATCAGGGAAACTCTTCGTAATTTGATTTGCTCCAAAAAGAACAGCGTTTTTGTTTAAGGTTAGATACTCCCGGGATAATGATGCGCTAAAATGATCCCCATGATAGTGTGTGAATAAAATGGCATTAGGTTTAAATCTGGTATTGATTTTATGTACTACTTCCTTCGTAGGAAATAAATAATCATCTCCATATTTTGTATGCAAACCATCTATTAGTACAGAAGATTGATGATCTGATATAAGAACGCCCATATTACCTGTATAAGTAAGTGTTATATTTTCTTGTGAAAAACCAGAAATATTGTAAAGAAAACCAGAGAGAAAGAAGAATATTTTTAACACGTTCTAATGAATTGATTTTGAAAAGCCTAAAGTAAATAAAATGAATATGCCAAAGTCTTAAAGCCGTGTTAAGGTAAAATAAGGTAAATTTGAATGATTAAAAATCGTATTTATAATGAAATTTATAGAACTCACACTTAAGAATCATACAATCCTTCATGGCTTTGATGCTCGAAATAGGGAAGTTATAGAAGAAGTAGAAGTAGAAGAGGCTTCAAAAAAAATAGTAGCGGTTAAGAGAATTTTATCGATTAGTGAAAAGTATATTTTGATAAAATATGCATACGATAGAGTTATATACTGGGAATATATGGAGGATTACAAAACTTTAAAAAAGATGCTTGTATCATAAAATGATAGCTATATTTTTTTAAATTCCTTTGGAAAAGAGGAGGGGGCAAAATCCCAGAAATAGGGAAGTAGATAGTATGTGATTGCTGTAATTAAGATAATAGATATGAGGTTAAGCCAAAATCCTTTTTTCATCATATCGGGAATGGTTAAATAACCCGAACCAAATACCACTGCGTTAGGTGGAGTAGCTACAGGAAGCATAAATGCACATGATGCTGCAATTGTTGCACCTACCATAAGAATAAATGGGTGTACATCAAGTGATAGCGCCATTGATGCCAAAACAGGTAATAACATTGAAGTAGTAGCAACATTTGAAGTGATTTCGGTTAAGAAATTTACAGTAGTAACAATAAAGGCCAAAAGAGTGATCAAATAAACCCCTTGCAATAGTGTCATTTGCGTACCGATCCATAGTGCTAATCCCGATTCTTTAAAACCTGCCGCCAAAGCAAGACCACCGCCAAAAAGTAAAAGTACGCCCCATGGTAACTTTACTGCCGATTGCCAGTTCATTAATGGTTTCCCTTTTTCACGACTAGGTAGCAGAAAAAGAAGTATTGCTGCAGTAATAGCAATTATAGTATCGTCTATAGCCGAAAAAATAGGTTGTAATAAAAATGATCTTGTGATCCAGGCAAAAGCGGTACATATAAATATAGCGAGTACCAGTTTTTCTTCAAAAGATATTTTACCTAATTCTTTTAGTTGTCTTTTTACCTCATTTTTCCCTCCCGGAAATTCTTTTTGTTTAAAAGAAAATGCAATTTGAACCAAATAGTGCCAACAGATGAATAACATTACTAATGAGATGGGCAAACCTATGACGATCCAATTGGTAAATGTGATCTCATAACCATAGATTTCTTTAACAATCCCAGCTAGAATAAGATTAGTAGGAGTTCCTATAAGTGAAGCAACTCCTCCAATAGATGCACTGTATGCTATAGCGAGCATTAGTGCTTTTCCGAAGATTTTATTTTCATCTTCGATGGTGTTTGGATTATCGGTAAGTTGAGTAATTATGGCAATACCAATAGGTAACATCATTACAGATGTCGCTGTATTAGAAATCCACATTGATAAAAATGCTGTAGCAATCATAAAACCAAGAATCATGGTCTTAACATTGGTACCAATAATATTTATAATGCTTAATGCAATACGTTTATGCAGGTTCCATCGCTCTATCCCAATAGCTAATATAAACCCACCGGCGTATAGAAAAATGTTATGATTACCGAACGCTGCAGTTGTAGTTTTAATATCCAAACCACCGGATAACGGAAATAAAACAATAGGTAATAGCGAAGTGGCTGCAATAGGAATAGCCTCGGTAATCCACCATATAGCAATCCATAAAGTACTAGCTAGTATCGCATTGGCTTCTTTACTTAAACCCTCGGGGTGAAAAAAAAATAATACAAGAAAAAAAATTGCAGGGCCAGACATGGTTCCTATTTTTTTAATACTTACATTCATGCGATAGTGTTATTATAAAATGAAGTGATTTAAACTTTTTTGATTCTGGCGAAAAAGAACATTTTTATAGCGAATTGAAAAAAAGTTTAAATCACTTCAATCATAGCTTTGGTAAATGATTGATAAAAGTATAGATAAAAGAATTAAATTTTTACCCCAAAGTATAGAAATATTACTTCAGGACTAAAAGATAATAGTCATGATGGTCTCTATAAATTCCTACAAAAGATAGGGTAGAAAGAAAAAAGATATATGGTATAAATAGGTTTTGTTAAGGAATCATAACCTTTGATTTGTCACTATTTCGTGCAGAAATAAGGTGAAAATTTTTATCAACTTTTACGATAATTATTTTACCGGTATGTAAATTAACCATTTTCCATCTAAACCCATAAGAGGTTTCGAAAATTGCAGATCTGGCCGTTTTACGTAAATCAATTTCATCAATGTTTTCGACAATTTGATTTGCCAGAAGATCAAGTCCTCTTTCTTTAACTTCTTCAGCAGAAAGTTTACGATCACGAGGATTTTGACTTTGATCAATAGTAATTTTGTATGAAGATGCTTCAATACTACTATTTGGAAATACTAAAAAAGAGAAAAATACTAAAAAAGAGAGTATGTAATTTTTCATAATCTAACGATTTTGCGAATTACATACTATATCACTGAATAATATGTAATTACGTTGGGTTTACGTGTATTGTCATAGGTATTTGTATAGTGCTTAACAATTATCTCAAAATAAGGGGTATTGTAAATTTAAGGCTTAAATACCTTTTTTAAGAGATTATTGTGTTAAAAAAATGATAATTTATATTAAAATTTTGCTTTTCTGCTTTTTATTTTTAATAAAAAAATAATATCCGTAGTTTTAATACGGTGATTACGTTATTTTATTTCTTATATAGTTTTTTACCAGCCTCATAATATTTATCCCCTTCTATCCAAAAAGGAGTTTTTTCATTATTAGCAATGTTTCTACATGCTAAAACATAAGACTGAAAAAACTTAAATAAATAGTCGTAATCCAAGGTATCAGGATTGTCGGTAACCTGGTGATAGTACTTTGTGATTTCTTCGTCAAAAGCAGTGAATCCCATACTAAAAGTAGGTGCAGGAATCCCTTTTGCAGCAAAATTTACATTATCAGACCGATCAAATAGTCCTTGCTCGGGGGCGGGATCATCAATAGCTTTTATCCCAAATGTGGTAGCGGCGTCTTCAATATCCTTTTGTGCTGTTGTTCTACTTAAACCAATAATTGTTGCCAGTGTTGTGTCATTATAACCTCCATTATCACTATTAAAACAATATACCATTTGATGCAAAGGGATTACTGGGTGATTTACATACCACTTACTTCCTAATAGTCCTTTTTCTTCTCCTGTAAAAAGGATAAAAAGCGCTGATCTTTTGGTTGGATATTTTGCAATGTTTTCTGCTGCAGAAAGTACAGTGACTGTACCAACAGCATTATCTCTGGCTCCGTTATATATCGAATCATTTTCAACAGCTTTACCGATACCTACATGATCGTAATGAGCAGAGTAAATGATGTATTCATTTTTAAGCTTAGGATCAGTACCTTTTACATAACCAACCACGTTTTGCGAAGTAACAATACTTTTCTTGATTCCCTCGATGGTAAATTCGATATCAATTTCTTTATTGGTAGCAAATAGTTTACTAATATCTTCATTTTTATCATTTATCCATACATGAGAAAAGGTATCAGAATCATTTTTGTTATCATCAGCGATAGACATCTTTTCACCATTTAAATTATGTTCTATTCTTGTCCATAGAAGATCATCAACATTACAGATTTCGATAATACCCAGAGCACCTTTTTGCTTGGCTAGCTTCATTTTTTCTCTAGTTTTAGAAAAGGCGGGTCTAATCTCCTTATTTTCCTTAGATCCTATAATCGTTATTATATATTTCCCTTTTACATCAACTGTATTATAATCTTCTTCTAGACCATAATTTAAAAACACTGCTTTTCCTTTATAATTAGTATTTTTTGGTATAAAAGCTGCTATTTTATTTAAAGCCAAAGCTCCTGTCTTAAACTCGGTTTTTGTAGCACCAGATGTTTTTTTTAGATCTACATTTTGAAAATAACTAGTGGTCTTAGGAATTGGTTGTACTCCATATCCTCGTAGCATATTAGCAAGATATTGTGCAGCAATTTTGTTTTCGGGACTTCCGGTTTGCCTGCCTTTTAGCTCATCTGAAGCCAGAAAATATATATGCCCTTCAATTTCGCTTTTAGAAACAGTAGATTTTACTTTTTCGACATCATCCTGTGCAGAAATAGAGATTGTAAAAAGAAAAAGTAACGAGAGTATAATAGATTTTTTCATGAGTGAGTACGATATAATGGTGTGATCAAATTAATGGTATAGTGTATAATTAAACACAACTATCTTCTTTTCAAAGATAATAATTGTTTGTATTTTGTTACAGTACAAGAAGTTGTTTTCTAATAAATGTTCTCAAAAACAAATGTTAATTCTCATTTCTTCGATAGGTAATAAGTTCTTATCTTTTATAAATTATACTAACTTTATCTAATGAAAAAAGAAAAAAAAGTATTTAGGAAAGGCTTTGCATTCAAAATCTTCGAGGCACCAGAACAATCTCCGTTTGATAAGCTTTTTGATATTTTTCAGGAAGTCATTACCCATACTTCAGGAGACCTTGATGAGGCTTTAGACTGGATGAGAGAATTAGATAAAGAATATCAGCTTACCGATGAGAATTACACGCTCGATGATTTTGTAGAGGATTTAAAAAAGAAGGGGTACATTCGAGAAGAGATAAAACCAGATGGTAAAGGAGAGATGTCTATTACAGCCAAAACCGAGCAGGCAATTCGCAAAAGGGCTCTGGATCAAATTTTTGGAAAACTAAAACGAAGTGGAGCAGGTAATCATAGAACAAATTATTTAGGTAAAGGAGATGAACACTCTGGGGAGTTTCGTAAGTACCAGTATGGAGATTCGTTAGAGCAAATATCAATAACAGAAAGCCTTAAAAATGCACAAATCAACCATGGTATTAGTGATTTAAACCTTACTGAAGATGACCTTGTAGTCGAAGAAACCCAGTTTAAAGCACAAATGAGTACGGTATTAATGATCGATATTAGTCATAGTATGATTTTATATGGTGAGGATCGTATAACTCCTGCTAAAAAAGTAGCAATGGCACTTGCAGAACTTATTATTACCAAGTATCCCAAAGATACATTAGATATATTGGTTTTTGGTAATGATGCGTGGCCAATTGCGATCAAAGACTTGCCTTACTTACAGGTAGGGCCATATCATACGAATACCGTAGCAGGTTTACAGCTGGCTATGGATATGTTGAGAAGAAAGCGTAATACAAACAAGCAGATTTTTATGATTACCGATGGTAAGCCCAGTTGTTTAAGAATGCCAGATGGGCAATACTATAAAAATAGTAATGGATTAGACAGGTATATCGTAAGTAAATGTTATATGATGGCGCAACAAGCCAGAAAATTACATATACCTATAACTACTTTTATGATTGCACAAGACTCTTATTTAATGCAGTTTGTAAGAGAGTTTACCTATGCGAATCAAGGAAAAGCATTTTATACCGGCCTTAATGGCTTAGGTGAAATGATTTTTGAAGATTACGAAACAAATAGAAAAAAAAGAATACGAGGATAAGCTCGTTTTATTATATAACAGTAATTGTAAGCACGAAAAAGAAAAGATGAAAATTTCAGATATAAAGACATTAGGGCAATTAAAAAAATCGGGATATATAAGTATATCAATAAAAGATGAATTAAGAAATAATCTAAGAACAAAAATTAGTAATAACGACGATACTTTTACTGGTATTCATGGATATGAAAATACAGTGATTCCCGAATTAGAAAGAGCAATTCTTTCTAGGCATAATATTAATTTACTAGGATTACGCGGTCAGGCAAAAACCCGTTTAGCACGACAAATGATTAATCTTTTAGACGAATGGGTTCCTGTGGTAGAGGGTTCAGAGATTAATGATGATCCATTTCATCCTATTTCTAGGTATGCTACCAATTTGATAGAAGAAAAAGGTGATGACACTCCTATTAGTTGGTTACATCGATCAGAACGTTTTGCAGAGAAATTAGCAACCCCAGATGTTACTGTGGCAGATATTATAGGAGATGTAGACCCAATTAAGGCTGCTAATCTAAAATTAAACTATGCAGATGATCGTGTGATTCATTTTGGGATGATCCCTAGAGCTAACCGAAGTATTTTTGTTATTAATGAATTACCAGATTTACAAGCCCGTATACAAGTGGCATTATTTAATATTTTACAAGAAGGGGATATCCAGATTAGAGGGTTTAAGCTTCGATTACCATTAGATATACAATTTGTGTTTACAGCAAACCCAGAGGATTATACGAATAGAGGAAGCATTGTAACACCTTTAAAAGATAGAATAGGCTCACAGATTCTTACTCACTATCCCAAAACTATAGAGATAGCAAAAACGATTACCCAGCAAGAAGCTAAATTAGATTCAAGGCAGTCTGATTTGGTTTATGTACCCGAGATCGCAAAGGATTTATTAGAACAGATTAGTTTTCAGGCTAGAGAAAGTGAGTTTATTGATCATAAAAGTGGTATAAGTGCCAGAATGAGTATTACTGCTTATGAAAACTTGTTAAGTATGGCAGAATACAGAGCATTACGATCTGGTGATGATCAAACGGTACTGCGATTAAGTGATTTTACTGGGGTTGTTCCTGCTATTACCGGCAAAGTAGAACTGGTATATGAAGGAGAGCAGGAGGGAGCCGCCTCTGTAGCAAATTCCTTAATTGCTGATGCGATTAAAACTTTATTTCCCGAATACTTTCCAAAAATCGAAAAACTAGAAAAAGAAGGGTATGAAAGCCCATATCAAAACCTGATCAATTGGTTTTTTGAAGAGAGTGGATTCGAGTTACTAGATGATATATCAGATAAAGAGTATAAAGAAAAATTAGATGCCATTACGCCACTTAAGAATTTGATTAATAAATATCATCCAGAAATGAGAATAGAAGAAAGTTATTTTATGATGGAATTCTTATTGTGGGGATTGGTAGAATTTAAAAAACTAAGTAAACATAGATTATCTGAAGGATTTCATTTTAATGATCTTTATGGAAGTTATATAAGTGAGTTGTAATTATGATATAGAAGCTATACATAATCTTATTAGACAATCATATTTCACTGAAAAAAGGGTAACGAAAGCAATATTTAGTTACTATACTGGTACATTGTAGTTGCCGTATAATAAATTATGAAGAAAGGGTTACGATGTGCCGAATAGATAAAAGTAATTTATAAAAACAAGATTTATCATAAAATGTCAAGATTTGAAAATAGTAAAACGAAGAAGTATATAGAAATAGAAAATTATGGATATATACGAGAAGGAGAGTTAGGTGGTAGTAAGCCTAAAAAGTTTGAAAAAAAAGCTGATGAGAATAATCAAACAACCGAAGAAAAACTACTAGGGTCTGGTTTTATTAAAGTTGGAGAAGCAGGATCTGTTTGGGATTTTGAACCCAATCTTGATATTGAAGAAAAAATTAAAACCAATATAGATAATGAAGAATATTATCTGGAATATGCAAATTGGTTAGAAGAAAAAGGACAAATAGCACTATGTGACCTCATTCGAATCAATGGTTATGAGTATGACAATGAGATGGATAAACTATATTTTGGAGTATTGCCTTTTGGAAGAAGTATAAAAAAATGGAGGTTTGGTTTTGTACAGGATTTTGAAGCAGTTTCTAATTGTTCTCTATCCTTATTAGAAAGTTTTTTGAATTTACCAGTTTTAAGATTTATAGAATCTTTTGCAATTAGACAGCAAGATATTCCTGAACTTTTTAAATTTTTAAACACTTGGAATGGTTTGAAAAGCCTTAAAAAGCTCAATATTTGGGATGAAGAAGAATGTGGGTTTGGTAATTTGAATATGATTTTACCAAATTTGAAACATCTTCAATTCCTTTATTTAGTGGGGACTATTTATGAACCAGCAGAGGAAGAAGTTGAGATAAAAAAAATTGATCTGCCAGAGCTAATTCATTTTGCTAGGATATCCCCTAACTTAACTCTTAAAGAACTTGATAGTATAACAAACGCATTTTGGCCTAAGTTAGAAGCTTTGACTATAGGAGTAGGATTTGATTCGGAAATTTCTTCTAAAGATTTTATCCCATTTTTGAAAGCTAATAACTTAAGATCATTAAAATATTTAGATATACGTCATTTTGAAGAGATAGATGATTTATTAGAGCTTATGGTAAATTCTTCTTTACTATCTCAGCTTACACGATTGAGTTTTTATCAAAGTAACTTAACGAGTAAAGGAGCACAGGTACTTCTTAAAAATAAAGATAAATTTTCTCATCTAGAAGTTATAAATATACAAGAGACAATTTTAACAAAAGAAGATGAAAAAAAATTAATAGCCGAATTTGCTTCAATAGAACCATATAACTCCTTTAGAGAAGAAGGAGAAGAACCTTATATAGATGCTATTTATCAAGAAACTTTTTGGGAGCCTAATGAAAAAGATTAACTTTAGAAATTAGTGTAAAGAAAATTACCACCAAACCACAAAAAAACGTTCATAAGAATCTCCATTACTTTTCATCCAAAGTAATGGAGATTTTTTTTGCGACAATGCTACCTGTACTTGCTCTTTTATAGCAATAAAAGAAAACCAGGTATCATTATATTTTGGATGGGTAACCCAATCCTTTTTCTTCGGAATATTAAAAAGAGAACTACCATATTGCTCTGAAGTGAAATCCTTTAATGGTATCCAAAAACCTATGATACATTGATTATTTACAATTGGAAACAGCTCTTTTTTCATAGATAGAGGAACAAAAAGATTTGCCATATAACATACATATTGATAAATACTTTTTAGATCTATATGCAAGCCTTCAAGAATAGATAAGGTTTCTTCTCTGTAGAGTAAAGGCAATTGTTTTGTTTTCAGTTTTTCTATTTTTTGAAGCAAAGTATCTTTGCGATTTGGACCAATCCATTGCTGAAGTTCACCTTCAATTAATGGGTCATACAAATAAAATTTGTATACGACTTCTATATGTAAAGTCTTATTATCCTTGTGATCTTTTATTAGAAAATCTAATTCCCCGATGGTAATTTTATCCTGGTACACCTGAATATTCTTTGCTATAATCTCGTACCGATCAATATTGGTAATACAATATTCAAAAAAAAACTCTATACGCTTACCTAATACTTCGTTATCTCGAATATTAATTTCTGTTTCATCGGGTATGGTATCGTCCTTTAGTACTTTTTCGATATCAAAAGGTGATAACCCCAAAAAAACTTTGTCAGGCCATATGGATTTGCTATTTAAAAACCCTAAATATTCATTTTTGACAGACATTTATGCTTTAGGTGAGTTTTGATTTTGAAAAAACTGAGAAGTATTTATTAATGATAGGTTTTAGTATTTTTCTATCTACGGGCTTAGAAACAAAATCATCGCATCCTGCATCTAATGCTTTTTGGATATCTTCTTCTGTAGAATAAGCCGTTTGTGCTACAATAGGTAATCTAGGTCTCATTTTCTTTATCTTTCTTGTAGCTGTATACCCATCCATTACAGGCATCCTTATATCCATGAGAATTAAATCGATATGTTCATTTTTTTGGCAAATCTCTACTGCTTGCTTACCATTTTCTGCACGATGAATTACAAATTTATACCCTTTCATTTTAAGTAATATCGTTTTAAGGAATAAAAAATTTACATCTCCGTCTTCTACAATTAGAATAACTTGTTTTATAGGAAGATCCAAAGCTTTCTCTTTATCTGAAGGAATATCAGATGCAAGAGGAGTGACAATAGGATTGTACGGTACTGTTAATGTAAATATTGAACCTTTATTGACCATTGAAACAAAAGTAACATTGCCTCCAATTAATTTAGCATTTTTCTGAGCAATTGATAAACCCAATCCAAGGCCATCATAGCTTTTTGTAACTTCTTTTTCAGATTGTGAGAAGTTTCTAAATATTAATTCCTGATCTTCGGGTTTAATACCTATTCCTGTGTCTATTATTGTAATCACCAAAGAATTATTTTCAATTTCGCAAGAAATTTCTATCATACCTTTAGCTGTAAATTTAATAGCATTATCAATAAGATTTTTTAGGATCTTGTGGATTTTTAGCTTATCCATAAGTATAACTCCTTGATCATCGGTTAATTTATTATTAAGGTATATAGCAATATTTTTGCTAATCGCTTTACTCTGAAAATCGGAAAATAGTTTTTGCAACGTCTTGTTAATATTTATTTCTTCAAAACGAACTTCGACCTGATTTGTCTCTAATTTTGAGATTTCAATGATATCATCTATAATGTTGATTAATTGATTGCTGCTATTTATAATAATTTTTGAATATTCTTTTTGTTGATCTGGTGTAATTTTTGGATCATTAAGCAATTCAGAAAAACCAATAATACCATTCATAGGTGTACGTACCTCATGAGAAATATTGTGAATAAATGCTGTTTTTAATTTATTACTCTCTTCGGCTCGTTCTTTAGCAATTTTTAACTCTCTTGTTTTTTGTTTGATTAAGTATTTAAGATATCTGTTAAGAAGAAGAATAACAACTAAGGACAACAGAATAATACCAGTAAGTGTAATCCAAAAGCTTGCTTTTTTATAAAAAGGAACGACAGCACTATAGAGCCAATTGTCAAAAATGATTTTCTTTTCACGATCAGTAATACTATTAGTTGTCTTAGCAATAATCTCACTAAGCATAGCATTGCTTTTTTGAACAGCAAGGCTTGGAGCATACACATATTGAGTTTCTGAAACAATTTTAAGGTTATCTAGGTTTTCTGTTTTTATAAGGTAATTGGCTACTGCCTTGGGTCCTATATAAGCATGATATTTTCCAGAACTAACTTTTTTTAAACAAGTTAAATCATCTATCTCGGTAGAAATGTTAAGGTTTTTTTCATATTCTTTCAGAATCTCATATATCGCATAATCTTTAGGAACCGTAATTATTTTATCATTATAATCTTTTAGAAGTGTACCATAATTGATATTTTTTTGAGTTACAATAGTATGACTAGACTCAAAGAGTTGTGAGTAGAAATTAAGATAGGAATCTCTTGGATTGGTTTGTTGAATTTCTAAAATGATTTCAATTTTGTTATTTTTTGCATCGTTTAGAAGTTGTTCCCAATTGGTGTAAAGTTTTCGTTGAAATTTGTAGTCTATTTTCTTTTCGATAAGGGAGAGATAATCGATTAAGATACCATCTATTTGTTCATTCTCATTAATGAATTGGTATGGAGCATAATATGGAAAAAGCCCAACAGCGATACTATCATTATTTTGTAACCAGTCTTTTTCTTTGTCGCTTAGGACTGTAGATTTAGAACAAGAAAAAAATCCTATCCATATACTAAAGGAACAGAAAATATATAGTAATTTTTTTGCCATAGCTTTTTACTAGTTATCCCCTACTTTTCTCGCTCCTTATTAATAAAGATACTATTTAATAGTAACACATTCAAGAAACACCTGCCTTATTTATAGAACAAAGTGAATTAATATACTTTCATGCATCATAAAATTTTCTATCTTAAGACATTGTATTTGTTTTAGAAAGAATATACCGATAAATATTTATAGATGACTTTTTTTAAGATTTCTGGATCAACAGGTTTTGCCATAAAATCATCGCATCCAGCGGCAAAAATGCTTAGTATATCTTCTTTGGTGGCATAAGCTGTTTGTGCAATCACAGGAAGTTCTGGGTATATTTTTTTTATCAGCTTTGTAGCATCATAACCATCCATTTCTGGCATTTTCATGTCCATAAATACCAAACTAATGGCATTGTTTTCTTTACAAAATGTTACTGCTTCTTTTCCGTTTTTGGCACGATGAATAGTAAAGTGATAGTTTTCTATTTTTAGTAAGATTGTTTTAAGAACCAAAAAATTAACATCACCATCTTCTGCAATTAGAATGGTATGTCTGGTTTTTGTGTCTTTGGATAATGTAGGAGATGTAGTATTAATAGGACTAGAAATGATAATAGGATGATAAGGTAATTCAACTCGGAATGTAGACCCCTTATCAGGAATAGAAGAAAAGGATAATTCACCTTTCATTAATTTTATATACTCTTTGGCTATAGTAAGCCCCAATCCTAATCCTCCATATTTTCTTGAAATTTGATTTTCTGATTTAGAAAAATTCTTAAATATAAGTTGCTGATTCTTGGGATCAATTCCTATCCCAGAGTCTCGTACATTAATAATCAAGATATCTGTTTGTAACATAACCGAAATAAGTACCGCTCCTCTTTTAGTGTATGTAATTGCATTTTTAACCAAACCATGTACAATTTTGATAAGCTTAGACCTATCAATGCGTACATAGCGTTGATCCTCTAATAAATTGTTATTAAGAATAAGAGAAATTCCTTTTTTCTTTGCTATTATTTGGAAAGTAGAAAAAATAATATCAAAAACTTCGTATAGATCAGTTTCTTCCTGGGTAATAATGACCTGTTTGGTTTGTAGTTTCGAAATTTCGAGTATGTTATCCATACTATCAATTAATTGTTTGCTGCTTTTGGCAATAATTTTGGTGTATTTTACTTTTTGGCTATCTGTTGTACTAGATTCTTTAAGGAGTCTCGAAAAACCAATAATACCATTCATTGGTGTTCGAATTTCATGAGATATATTATGAATAAATGCTGTTTTTAATTGATTATCCTTTTCGGCATTATCTTTTGCTACTCTAAGCGATTTTGTCCTGTGTTTTACGGTATATCCCAAATAAAAGTTGATCCCTAATACAATAAGTAAACTTAACAATATAAAAAAGACAAAAGGAATCAAAAAATTAGGGTTTTTATAAAATGGTTTTGTTTTAATGTAAAGCCAGTTTTCTACAATATTTTGTTTTTCACGATCAGAAATATTGTTAATTGCCTTTTGAATGATTTTATTTAAAATAGTATTGTCCTTATCTACAGCAATACTAGGAATATAAGAATATTTAGTTTCGGCTATGATTTTAAGATTGTCGAAGTTTTTAGACTTTATTAAAAAATTAGCGACAGTTTTTGGGCCAAAATACGCATCGTGTTTTCCTATCTGCACCTTTTGTAGTGCTATACTTTCGCTGAGATAGGTTTTAAGTTTAATTTCAGGATGCTTTTTTCTTAAATATTCTTCAGAAGAATATCCAAGAGGAACTGTTATAGTTTTAGTGCTAAAATCTTTTAAAGTAAGTCCATCGGGAGTATCTTTTGAGGCTACAAGAACAAAAGGAGTATTAAAGAATTTAGTATAAAAATTTAGATATTGACTGCGATCCCAGGTTTGTTGAGCTTCCAGAATCACATCTATCTTTTTATGCTTGGCATCCTTTACCAGTTGGGACCAATTAGAATAATATCTTCTTTTAAACTTGTGATCTATTTTATCTTCAATCAGGTTAAAATATTCAATAAAAATACCTTCAATAGTAGTATTGTTATTTATAAATTGATACGGAGGATAATACGGAAATAAAGCTATTGTAATAGAATCATTTTGTTTTAACCAATCTGCTTCAGAGTTCGTTACTATTTTTTCTTTTGAACAAGAAAAAAATAAAATTGAACACAGAAAAAACAGGAGGGGTAAAAGAAATGTTTTTCGATTACACATTTAAATCAAATCTTATAAGTTTTTGATAATGATATTGTTAATGCATGTTAGAATTAAAGATAAGCATTATTTATCCACTATTAAGATAGGATACATTACTTTTTTATTTCTGTACCGTCTGGATATAAAGCAAACCTGCCTTTAGAAGATGAATGAACATGATCGTAACTGTCCCACGGCCATCCTCCAAATTCTGTTTGTTGATATTCTTGTATAGCTTCCCTGATTTCTATTTGGCTGTTCATAACAAATGGCCCATGTTTTACTACAGGTTCATTGATAGGCTTACCTTGTAATAGTAATATATGTGCTTCTGTATTACCGTTTTTTAAAGTAAATTCCTGATCTGCATTTAGAATAATTTCATGTTGTACAGGAATAGTATATCCTTCACTAGTAACTTCGGTTCCTTTAAAGAAATACAATGATCTATTTATACCTGTAGAGGCTATAGGAAAGCTAAATATTGCGTTAGCATCCATTTTGATAGTCCATATTGCTATTTCATTATTTGGATCTGCTGCCCAGGAATCGGGAGCAGGGGAGGGAGCTGAAATATCATCTAACTTTCCAGCAATTAAAGTAATCTTGGTATCATACCCATGCTCATCCTGTTTCGTTATTTTAGGAACTTCCTCACTCCATAACATTTTAAAATGTGGTTCCACCATTTTATTGTCTCTGGGAAGGTTAAGCCAAATCTGAAATAATAAAAACGGATTTTCTTTTTCGGTATGCAACAAAGGAAACATTTCAGAATGTTGAACACCTTTACCGGCTGTCATCCATTGTACATCGCCATTACCAAAACGTCCTGCAGCACCAAGTGAATCAGAATGATCTACCAATCCTTTTTGAACAATTGTAACGGTTTCAAAACCTCGATGTGGATGTGCCGGAAAACCAGGAATTTTGGTTCCGTGATACATTCGCCACCCATCTTTAAGCGTAAAATCCTGACCGATATTACGTCCTTCTAATGACGCATCTGGGCCTAATTCTCCGTTTCCTTTTGGGTATTGATCTTCATGATATGCACAGAATAGAAATGGGTCACTGGTTTCCCAAGGGAAACCTAACGGTTTGATTTTAATAATTGCAGCCATATGTTTAATATTTTGATCCCTTATTTATAGTAACAGATGATTTGGTAATAAATGCTCTAATATCATCATTTGCTTTAATCAGATCTTCATTACGAAGGTACATCATATGGCCACTGCGATACCCTTTAAAACTTAGGCGATCTTTAAGTTTTCCATTTGCGTTGAGCTGCCACATTACATATTTAGCATTAAAATAGGTAGTAGCACCATCATAATACCCCGATTGGATCATCGTATGAAGATTAGCGTTCATGGCCATGGCTCTTCTTAGATTTTCGCCAGTATTATTACCTTTGGTTCTATCCCAGGGTCTAACGGGGCCAAACATATTATATTTTAAATCGGTTTTAAATTTTAATTCTTGACTGTAATAATAGTTAATAGCAGGTGTAAAAGAATGAAGCCAGGATGTTAGTTCACTATTATAATCCGGGTTATCCCCTGCGTCTTTTATATCCATTCCTTTATAGCGCGAATCCAATCGACCAATTGTATATCCTTCTTTATCTCGTAAAAGGTCTTTCCAGAAATATGATTTTGGTACTTCGAGATTATGCTGTTGTATTGTTTTCTTAGAAAGACCAGAGTAGTACGCCATCTTATTAATAACTTCTTCTTTTTTGGTAGCATTTAGGTATCCGCTTTTTACAATTGCAGGAAGCAGTTCATTAATGGTATAGTTCTCTACTTCTGGAAGTACTTCGAGTAAATCTTTACTCTGAAGCTCTGGGGGTAACATCTTATGATACCATGCTGCTGCTGCAAAATAAGGTAGTCGATTTGCTATTTCTACAGGGCCATCAAATTTGAAGCCTATTTCGGTAGGAGAAACCAATATTACTCCGTTAAGATACATCCATTGGCGATTTTGAAGCTCTAGAGCCAGACCAGAAACTCGTGTGGTTCCATAGCTTTCTCCGATAAGGTATTTTGGAGATCGCCAACGATTATTTCGGGTTACAAATGTATTGATCCAATCGGCCAGGTATTTTATATCTGCTTTTACCCCGAAGAACAATTTTTTATCTGGCATTTTTCCATCTTTTCCCGGGATCATTCTAGAATACCCTGTGTTTACAGGATTTACAAAAACAATATCTGCTACATCCAATACCGAATTAGGGTTAGCTTTAATTCCATAAGGCTGTACAGGAAACCCTTCATTATCGATCTTAAGAATACGAGGCCCTGTATAGGCAATGTGCATCCAAACCGAAGCTGATCCCGGACCACCATTAAATGAAATAAGTAAAGGTCGGTTTTCATCATTTTTGATATCGGATCTTTTATAATACGTGTAAGATAAAGAAGCTATAGGTATTCCTGTTTCATCCCAAACCGGTTGAAAACCTACCGTTGCTTTATACGCAATAGCTTTTCCTTTTATGGTGGTTGTATGATTAGTTACTATAGTGGTATCAATAGGAACTTTAACGTTTTGTGCTTCCGCGTAAAGCGAAATAACAAGCATTGTGATGAACAAAGAAAATATATTTTTCATTTTTATGGTATCTTAATTAGTATTTTTAATTTTTACTGGCATTTTGAGCAATTTGCTGCAATTTTTGATTTATGACTTTTTGGGATAACTGATACCCTTTAATCATTAGGTCTAGAACTTGTGTTAAAGCTTTGGTGTCTTCTAGTGAGTTTGCATCGAGTATAACAATATGTTTATGCATGATGAGTGATTTATATGATCCGAAAATAAGGATTTATCATACAAAATATCTTAAAGTGATGTTAAGGGAAATAGATGTTAATTTGGGAATATATCGATGTTAAATAATTTATTACTTATAAATACCTGTGGTGCATTTGAGATTTTTTAATTCGAAATTCGTCAATTCGATTTCTATAACAAAACCAAACGATTTTGACAAAAAGCTTTTTTCTTTTTATTTAATGAAGTGATTTTTGAATTATCTATAAAATCTTACTACCGGTTTCCCCTAGACTTTATATTCGCTTCACAGCATTTAATAATTTCTACAATACGTTTATCACGGGTTTCCTGTCGTTTGGCTTGATTAATCCAGTAGAGGTAGCTTTTGCGATAGCCTTTAGCAAAGTTTTGGTAGTTTTTAAAAGCCAAAGGATTATGATCAAAGGCATGTTGCAAATCTTTGGGAATGATACCATTTTCTACATCATCTAGGGCAACCCATGAACCATTCTTTTTAGCTACTTCGATACTTGCCAGGCCACTTTGATGCATCAAATCATTTTTGATAAGATCTATGATATACGTTTTATTGACTTTGCTCCAAACGCTTTTGGGTCTACGTGGGCAGAAATACTGCTTGCGACGCTGATCATCTAGCCGTTTTACTGTAGAATCGATCCAACCATAACATAAGGCTACTTTTACAGCTTCTTCCCATCGCATACTGGGTTGTTTGCTTTCTACTTTATAAAGTATAAGATATACTCCCTGGGATTGATTGTGGTTTTCATGAAGCCAAGAACGCCATTCCTGATCATTTTTAAAGTATAACTCGGGTTTGTAAGACATAAAAAAAGAACCTTGATAAAATTACGTTTTCAAGGTAATAATTTTTTGGAATACAATATATATTCAAAATATAATCAGATTCCTTTTTGATGCCCTGCTTTTTTTTAGTTTTGCATTCTTAAATTAGAAAGATATGATTTCTGTAGACGGAATTGCTGTAGAGTTTAGTGGCGAAACATTATTTAGTAATGTTTCTTTTGTGATTAATGAAAATGATAAAATTGCCTTAATGGGTAAAAATGGTGCAGGTAAATCCACTATGATGAAAATTATTGCAGGAGTGCAGAAAGCAAACAGAGGACATGTAAGATGCCCTAAAGAAGCAGTGATTGCATATTTACCACAACATCTATTAACAGACGACGACTGTACTGTGTTTGAAGAAGCATTAAAGGCTTTTAGCGATATTTTGGGGATGCAGCAAGAAATGGATCGATTAAATAAAGAACTCGAAATTCGTACCGATTATGAGTCTAGTGAGTATATGGCTATTATCGAAAAAGTAACCGACCTGGGAGAGAAGTTTTATGCTATAGAAGAGGTGAATTATGAAGCCGAAGTAGAGAAAGCACTAAAAGGACTTGGGTTTAAGAGAGAAGATTTTATACGGCCTACCAGTGAGTTTAGTGGAGGATGGAGAATGCGTATAGAGCTTGCTAAAATATTATTACAGAAACCAGACCTTATCCTTTTAGATGAGCCTACCAACCATGTAGATATAGAATCTGTAGTCTGGTTAGAAGATTTTTTGATCAATAAAGCCAAGGCAGTTATTGTGATCTCTCATGATAAAACATTTATCGACACCATCACGAATAGAACTATAGAGGTGACCATGGGAAGGATCTATGACTATAAAGCAAATTATTCGCATTATCTTCAGTTACGGGAAGAAAGAAGGGCCAATCAGATAAAAGCATACCAGGAACAACAAAAATTTATTGCAGACACCAAAACCTTTATCGAACGGTTTAAAGGAACCTACTCAAAAACCAATCAGGTAAACTCACGAGAACGTATGTTAGAGAAACTACAGATTATCGAGATTGATGAGATTGATACTTCCTCTTTAAAACTAAGATTTCCGGCATCAGTTCGATCAGGGGATTATCCTGTAACAGTAAAAGATTTATCAAAAAGTTATGATGGCCATGTAGTGTTTAAAAATGTAAATTTATCGATTTCGAGAGGAGAAAAAGTATCATTTGTAGGACGTAACGGCGAAGGTAAATCTACAATGATCAAAGCAATTATGGGAGAGATCGGGTACGAAGGAACTTGTGATCTGGGGCATAATGTTAAAGTAGGATATTTTGCTCAAAATCAAGCAGCATTATTAGACCAGAACCTTACCGTGTTTCAGACAGTTGATGAGGTAGCCGAAGGAGAAGTACGAACACAGATCAAAAATATTTTGGGGCAATTTATGTTTGGGGGCGATGATATCGATAAAAAAGTAAGTGTCCTTTCGGGAGGAGAACGAACACGGCTGGCAATGGTTAAGTTACTTTTAGAACCTGTTAATCTTTTAATTCTCGATGAACCTACCAATCACCTGGATTTAAAATCAAAAGATGTACTAAAAGAAGCTTTATTAAATTTTGATGGTACCCTGATTTTGGTTTCTCATGATCGTGATTTTTTACAAGGACTATCACAAAAGGTATTTGAGTTTAAAAACAAAAGAGTAATTGAGCATTTTGAAACCATAGATGATTTTCTTTCTAGAAACAAGATTGAAAACCTAAAAGAAATTGATCTTAAATCATAACACTATGACTGTTATTCCTTATAGGTTTTAAATGTAGCCTATGATCATATCAAATATTCAGAAATTACAGATGAAGGAAATAAAAAACTAACATTTGGTAAAGTCGAACCAGGTATCACTTTTTGGTGGGATATCGTCCCCGGGAAATCTGAAGAGTATTTAATTTTAAGAACAAATTTACGCTGATATCCTTTCTCTTCCTTCGAGGTAGATGGGAAAAAGTTTAATTTCAATCAATTAGAGTACAATTTGATACAACTTGTTTTTTATCCCGAACGATTTTTGAGATCTAAAAAGAACATTTTTAAATAGCCTAATAAAACTTTCTTTAGTACACGATAAAAAACAAACCAACAAATATTTAAAATTATACATTTTATTAGACCTCACAGGTTTTAAAAACCTGTGAGGTCTTGATACTAAATTAACGATATACTTAATTGGATCAAGAATAGTTATTTTTTGTCATGTACTTAGAAAATTTTCATATTAGATAGGTATACTGACATAGGGTTGTCAGTTCGCTATTTTACTTTTATTTCAAAATAAATAAAACCATATATGGAAAATAATAAAATCAACTTTATAGAATTACAGGCATTAGATTTAAATGAAATCAAAAAGTTCTATGGTAACACTTTTGGTTGGACGTTTACAGATTATGGAGATCAATACTGTGATTTTCATCAGGCAGGAATTTCGGGAGGATTTGCCAAAGTAGAAAAAATCAGCACAGGAGGTACTTTGGTCGTTTTATATCATGATGACTTATCACACGCATTAGAAAATGTGAAAAAAAACGGTGCAAAAATATCAAAGGAAGTGTTTTCTTTTCCCGGAGGGAGCCGGTTTGAATTTATAGATCCCAGCGGAAATAAACTGGCGGTTTGGACAGATAAGTAAGGGGATACATCAAAATATACAAGACCCCTACAACAACATAGCAAGTATCGGGTTTTACAAATTTTTAATAATGTGCATTTTTGTAGTCGAAATATAAAAACATACAATGAAAAAAACATTAGTGGTACGTTATGCCCCAAGAAAAGGGTCATACACAAAAGAATTGGTAGATGAGTTTATTAAACTAGCCGATAGTAAAACAGAAATTACATTTTTGGATTTAGCGGCTTCTCCACCGGATTTACTGCTTGATGATAACCTGAATTTAATATGGTATGGAGGGCAACCAGAATATACAGTTGAAGAAGAAGAAAGACTTTCAAATCATTTTCAATTAACTCAACAGGTATTAGATGCAGATAACATTGTATTGGGCTCTCCTATGTATAATTTCTCGTTGCCAGCTACTGTAAAAGCATGGATAGATGCAGTAGTCGTTAATAATAAAACATTTGCAGTTACAGCAGATGGTAGTTTTAAGGGGCTTTGTGAAGGAAAAAAAGCATTGATATTAGCAGTAGCTGGAGGGGATTATGCTGAAGAAACAGCTCATGAATACTTTTCTCCAACTATTAAAAGGAATTTTGAATATATCGGGATTCCTTCTGAACAAATTTCTGCTTTCGGAGTAACTCAATACCCAGAAAAAGTAGATGCTATTATGTCAACCGCAAAGACTGAAATTTCGAAAGTAGTAAAGCGGTGGTATTAGGCCTTTAGTAGGCTTGGTGTAACATTTTTGAAAGTTTTTGATTATACATAAAGCTTTTTCAATTATGTTAAAAAAACAATCTAAAGCATTTTTCTGCTCATTGCTTTTTTATGTAGGTGTCGTCTTTAGAAGGGAGGCATAGCAGATAACCATATATAAATACTGTTAACATAGGATTATCATCACTGCATTTTATTTTTGTTTTCTACCAATAGAAAACTGTCAATTACAGTGAGTTTAATTTGTAAATGATATACTAAAAGAGAATATATAATGAAGCACGAATAGCGAAAAAAGGAAAAAGGGATATATATACCCAAAAATAGTCCCGAAATTATTAAAATTCCCGAATACAATTTTCTTACGATCAAGGGCGAGGGTAACCCCAATAATGAATTCTTTTCAGAATATATTGGTGTTTTGTATGCAGTTTCATACGCGATAAAAATGGGATTAAAACAAGGAACAGCACCCAAAGGATATTTTGATTATACCGTTTATCCGCTAGAAGGGGTTTGGGATATTAACGAAGCAGCAAAGAAAACATACAAAGGTAGTATCAACAAAGACGATCTGGTTTTTAAATTAATGATCAGACAACCCGATTTTGTCGATGATCAATTAGCAAAACACATGATTGATCAAACAAAAGAAAAGAAACCTCATGTGTTATTAGAAAAAGTAAGATTTGAGAAAATAACAGAAGGCAAGTGTATCCAGATGATGCACCTGGGGAGTTACGACAACGAACCCGAAAGTTTTAAGGTGATGGAAGAATTTGCCGACCAAGAACATCTTTGTAGACCGTCTAAAGTACATAGAGAAATTTACCTGTCTGATTTTAGAAAAGTACCCGCCAAAAAACTAAAAACTGTTTTACGATTTAAGGTAGTTTCAAAATAATTTAGAACAACATATTAAACTGATCTCTCTTTTATCAAGGATATACTAAGATAGTACTACTTAGAAGGTAGCTTGGATGCTGTCTTTAATTCAATAGTGATTAATGCAATTAGAATAAGGATTTCTATCAAAATATATCCCCAACCAAAAGCAGTTATTTTTTGATAATGTTGCAACACTATACCTATTGAAACAAAGCAGTAGATTAGATTCATAAAAGCGATAGCAGTTAAGAAATACTTCTGGTTTTTCTTAACTCTTAGGTAACAATAGAGGTCATAGAGGGCAAAAATACAAGGTAAAAAAGCAAGAATGTAAAGTGCGGTAGCAGGAATCCCGAAAATGCTTTCGAGTTTCACCAAAACAACTCCTAATAAAAAAGCAGAAAGTAGTGCTCCTAAACCATCAATTAGAAAAAGCCGTTTAGGATGCACGACCATTTTATTAATTACCTGTCGAAAAATCATAGTTTTTCTGTAGTATTTAGATTAGGTACCAATGTATAAGATATACCCTGTTTATACAAGTATACAAAGAAATAATATATAAAATAAATCTACCGGACAATTATCAATATTTGCTGCTATAATACTTTTACACTTGTTAGATTTTCTATTTTGCTTTTGTGAATGAAGAAATGATGCAGGTTTAATGATGTGTTTGTTTTCGATTAAAATATCGCCTTAGTACATAATTTCTTAAGACACTTAAAACAGTTAAATAAATAGTTAAGATGATATTTTTGCCAGAATTATTTTCTATACCCAATATTGGAAATATAATATGTAAAGAAACCATAGTGATACAAAAACCAATACTTACATTAACTAAGCTTTCTATAAAGGATTGTTTTTTAGTTTGCATTGTGCAATAGTTGAATTTTTGAAGAAATATTGTACTTCTCTATTTCGATAATCCTGTAACCAAAAGCAGTAGTGTCTATTTCTATAGTATTTAGAGTTTTTTCTACCTGATAAGAAACTGCAGGAGTAATATGTTGAGTAATATTTTTGTAATGTATAGTGCTCTCCATATGATAGTGCCCGCAAAAAACAGTAATCTTATTCAAGCTATTTTCTAGTAGAGAGATTATACTCGTTCGATTTTTTAGTTTTCCAATTTCATCAACTTTCAGATTAAGACCAATAATAGGGTGATGTACAAAAATGATAATTGGAGTTGCCGAAATAAGTTCTTTTTCGAGCCAAAGCAATTGTTTTTCATCAATTACTCCTTCAGAGGAATCTAAGTATATGAATTTGTAATACTCTGTTATAATGCTGCTATATAATTTTTCTGAATCGTAATCCGCACCTTTGTTATAATATTTCGATATTTCAGAAAACGTATCATGATTGCCCAGGGTAATTGATAAGGTTTTAGTCTTAAGTTTTTCGAAGAAATATGAGATCCCTTCGTTTTCGCCAATATCTCCTGTACAGACAATCCTGGTAATCTGTTTATCTTCGATATCCTTTACAATACTGTCGAATTGTTTTCTTGCCAGTACCCCATTTTTTAGTGGGTATTCTTCATCTAAATGCAGATCGGTTATATGTGCTATTTTTTCATACATAAACTTTTGTTTTAATGAGAACAAAAATAGATATGCACTATATGATAGATTTATAAAATCTTGCAGATTTTATAATTTTTTTCGGTATTGAGTAGGAGTAGAGCCTGTGTGCTTTTTAAATAGGTTAGAGAAGTAAGATGTGTTATCAAAACCACATTCGATGGCAATTTCAAAAATAGAATCTTTAGAACATCGCAATCTATGCTTTGCTTTTGCCAAACGAATAGCAGTTAGATATGCTAGAGGTGTAGTACCGTTAATTTCGGTGAATAATCGATGTAAATAATATTTACTAATACCAATATCCCTACTCATACTGTCTAGCGAAATGTCTTCACTACTATTATCATTTATATATTCTTTGGTTACCGAAATTAATTTAAACAGTTCTTTTTTTGTATTGTGTTTCACTATTTTTAATGTCGCAAACCCCGTATCAATATTAGCCTGTTCTTGTACAATTGCCTCAGAGATACGAATGAATAGATTGTCCATTTGTTGATTAAAATCAAATTGGTTATGCTCATAGAGATTAGTGATTTTATCCAATAAAAACCCTACTTCATTATTTGATTTTTTTTGCGTCACTTCAAGAAATTCAAGTTGCGATGTATCACTGGTGTGGTATTTGTATATTTCGCTAATTAGTGTGGGGGATAAGAAGAAAGATAATCCTTTTGTTCCCTTTTTTGCTTCGGTAGTAATGCAGCTATTATTATTTATAATTAGATATTGATTTTTTGTAATCTTAATATCTTGATTGTCAAAATTATAATACTTAGTTCCTTCGATAACATATTTTAAAGAATACGTAGAGGTATATGATATAGAAATATCATCATGATGGTTAGCGTATAGTATTTTATTTTCTGATTGATTCGAAAATGTCGGAGTAGTGGTTATTTCTTCAAGTTTTACCATAAAATGAGATCAATTATACATTATAAGGGTAGTGAACCTGATCAAAGCTATTACCCTTGAGTTAGGCACCAAAAAGGGTGTTTTTTATTTTAAAATTTTGCTCATTATTTTATCATATCGTGTGTCCATACAAACACTAATATCTGTTGTCATAAATTTTCCGTTATAAAAAAGACTAAAAATAGTTGCCGGACTTGGGGCTGACTGGGCCTGTTTCATGGTTTCTAATTTAATTATTTTTAATGGAATATTTCTGTTTTTTGCAGTTTCGATCAGAGAGTTTTTTGCATGAAACTCTGCAAAAGGGCAGCGGTTAGAATAATAAACTACGATTCCATTTTTTTCAGGACATTCTCCGCTTTTTACAGATTCATTAAATTTTGGTAATTCGGCGTTTGGGTTTATTTTTTTGGCTAAAAGACTAAATCCGCTCGAAATTCTTTCAACTTCCTCAAACCCTTGTTTTAGAAACCATTTTGTGTCACTCATAAAATGAAATTTCTTAGTCCCGACAACGCTTACTAATCCATCTTTTCTTTGACTTTTTGCATCGTCAATTGCTGTTTTTAAGAGTGCTTTTCCGTATCCATTCTTTTTGAATTTTCCAGACACCCAAAAACAATTAATATTAAGATAGTTAGACGCTTTAATTGGGATCCAGGCATTTTCTGCAGGGCCATATTCTATAAATACTTTTGCTCTTTGATTAATTCGCCTAAATACATATCCGTTATTAAATTCCTTGGTCAACCAATCTTTTTTGGCCTGATAACTATCAGAACATTTCTTATCAGATATTGCACAGCAAATATGTTCTGCCGATATATTTTCTGTATTTAAGTCGATTAACTGTTCCATTTTTGCTTTTTTCTTCTTAACGAAGTCTAATCTATATGTATGTATCTAAATGAAAAACACAACCAAATCAATTGATTATTCATTTTTATTGTTTAATAATTAGTATTTCGATTCTACTATTTGTTATAGTATGTATTTCAATTTTTGGCTTGTTTATTATCCTTTTTTAAGCCACCAAAAAACCTTATTAGTATTGCCAAAAGAACTCCTAAACAAGAAGTGGAAATATTACCATCCATTTTCAGGCCCTCCTCCCGAGGATTGGCCATTAGATAAATATATTCTTCGTTCCTTAGTAACGGTTTGACCATTTTTGTATGCTCTAACATAGACTGTTACCAATCCACTGGTAGTCGGAGACATTAATATAGAGCTAGAATCAGGATTATTTACCTGGGATCGTTTTAATGAGCCATTAGGGTAGGCAATTCCCCAAACCCATCTGTCTACAGGTATATTGCTTGACACCCAAAATTTATGATATAAGTACCCCCCAATATGGGCATGATCAATATCAATATTTATAGATGATAATGCTAAATTTATGGTTGGGTTACACTCACTAACCGATAAAACTATAGGGTTGGTGGATGTATTATTACCATTATAAGATATGCCTGATACCTGATAAAGTTCTACATTACCACTATTCATCAAGTTTATGATATCAACATTCTGCCTGGTATTGACAATTCCAGACATTCCGCGCCAGCTATCTTTGATCACCCAGCGGGAATCACTTGTCCAACCTATAATTGTAAAAGCATGGTAGGATAACCCAGCTGCAGGTATAGTATAGTTTCTAAACTTTTTGGCATTATGAATCCCATTTTGAGTACCTGATACTTTCACGACTACAGGGCCATTATTTAGGATTCTCCTTTTAATGTCATTAACAGAGTTAATATCATTCACACTTAGCTGGGTAGCATTACCTACTGTAACATAATTACCTAAAGTACCTCCATCATCTACATCCCAAACCGGTGGAGAAAAATTGGTATTTAGAAACATCCTGTATGATCTTTGACCGCCTGCATGATTTATATATGCCAATACCCTAGATCTTGGGATACTGCATCCATTCACATTGGGGTTATTTACAGGGCAGGTTTCGGGCGCAAAGGCATTAATTTGTCCACCGGGTACTGCCAGTGGAATTTTAAAATTTGAATTTAAAACAGGAAGATAATAAGGAGCATTCCATACCTTATAATCGAGATATGCATCAGAAAGTGAAAACAGACCAGAACCGTGTACACTGTTCTCGATACCGTACATTGTTTCTATAGCCGCATTAAAAGCAAAGGATAAACATGGTCCTTGATCGATTTGAGCTCTTGCAGAGGTTACAAAATCCCGATTACCATTTGTTGTTGGGGCATTATTCCATGAGAAATCGCATGGGATATTTTGACAAAATAACTGTATTGAAAATAATAAGAGTAATAAGAGTAATGATTTTTTCATGGTAGTGTGGTTTTAAAATTGAGTACTATTTACCTATACATAATTTATATATAGAATAGCATATAAAAGATGCTGGTTTTTCTATTAAATAAAGAACCGAATTTTTAATGTCTCTAAAATACTAAATTTTACTAGCATAATTCTAATTACCAGATTGAGACCACCAATAAAAATTTTATCCAATGTTTAAGCTGACGTTTCAAAGCAGAGCTTTGAAATCTTTTTTCACCAGTATAAGATTTGTTTTGCGTTTGCAACATCTATGAAGCCTTGGAAAGATTTTAGCATAATAAATCTGGTTTTCAGTGAAACTGAAAAATACCTTGAAAAAAGGCCTTTTCTTTTGGTTCTGTTTGCTGCCGGGCAAGCAAAGAAATCGTAGATTCATGAACTCAATATTATCAAATAAAAACCTTGTGAACTAAAATGAACAGAAAGCCAAATTAAAGGGAATTAGATGAAATTTAAGAGTATGTAAGTTTATGAAAAATGAGTCATTATGAAATGTCAATGGTAGCTTGTTAAAAGCTAATAGAACATCATTGATTTTAGAACTTCGACAAGCCCGTACTGAGTCTGCCAAAGGGTTCAGTTTTACATACAAGAGGAAAGAAAATAAAAACTTATGGGTGCTAGTGGTTAAGTTGTACCCTATTCAAAACTGGTCGATTACTTACCATTTATCTAGTTGGTACAACTCGACCATTTGCTTTTTCATATATTTTTCCGGTGTATATTTCAGGATGAAATTTCTAATGATTTCACTAAATCGATTTGTTATTGCAATTTTTGATGTAATTCTGGATTGTTTAACTAATTTTTCGACTTTTGATTTTCGATAGGCATAAAAATCATCATAAGCAGTTTCTAAGGTATTCGATTTTTTAATAAAGTGCGCTATATAAAAAGCATCTTCTATTGCCTGGGCACCCCCTTGTCCTAAATCAGGGGTCATACTATGTGCTGCATCCCCGATAAGGCAAATATTTTGTGAGTTCCATTTTTGTAACAATTCTAGATCCGAAAGGTCACCTCTAATGATGTTGTCGATTGGTGTATTTGCAATCAGGTCATTAACCAGGGGATGGTATCCCGAAAACATGTTTGTTAATTTGTTCTTTAGATTTTCTCTATCATCCTGCAAATTAGGTTCGCTCAATTTTACGGCAAACCAATATACTTTTCCTTCTGATATTTTGGATATTCCGAATTGAAGTTTTTGTCCCCATAATGTAAAACCAACCGATTGTAATTCGTTACTTAAATTATACTCTGAAATCCCTCTCCAGCAGGTTTGCCCGGTATACCTTATTTTACTGTTAGGAAATAATTGCTTTCTTACACCAGAATGAATACCATCTGCACCTATAATAGATTTGGTTTGAATTGAAGTCCCGTCTGTAAAATTAACTTTTAGTGATGTATCACTGTTTTGAGAATATGCTTTGAAGGTTTTATTGAGTACTATATTTTCCTGTTTTATGTATTTGTATAAGATTTGCTGTAGTTTTCCTCTATGAATTGCCATTGTGGTGTACCCAAATTTTTCCCGAACAAACTTCTGATCAGAGTCAGATATTGGTTTTAATTTGTGATTGGCTACTAAAATTCGGTTAAAACTATTCCCAGAATCCTGAATTTCTTTTAATAACTCGGGATTAATCCATTCTAATACTTGTAGTGCATTTGGGGATAACCATATTCCGGCTCCCACTACTTTTAAACACGCTGCTCTTTCGTATACTGTATAAGGGATATTCAATTTATCAAAGGATAATGCGGTTACTAATCCTCCTATTCCTCCTCCAATGATTGTTATAGTATTTGCATTATTCATCCTGTATTCTCTCTTGTGGTACGTGTTTGTTTCATCTTAGGTGTATACAAAGATCAGTTCAAATTATCAGTTATCAATTGATATAGATCAAAAACTTGTAAACTTTTTTAGGATAATACAGATAGCGTAACCCCATATCGACAGGGGGGTATACCCTTGTTGATATGGGGCCGAATGTATCAAAAGGTAGTTCGAGCTGATATTTTAATGCTTCGAGTTGATACATTAACGCTTCGAAGGGATACAATGAGGGTTCGAGCTGATATGATATGGCTTAGAGGGCTTGGCAGGAGGGATAAAAGTGATCCTTTTTGGAGTTCGATGCCATAAAGGGAGTCTTCGAAGGACTTCGGTAACGTTTCGAAAGGTGTCTTTAAGGGGTAGAAGCATGTCGATATGGAGTCGAATGTATCAAAAGGTAGTTCGAGCTGATATTTTAATGCTTCGAGCCGATACATTAACGCTTCGAAGCTGTACATTGATCCTTCGAAGCGATAGATTACAGACTAAAAGCGATATTTTAAGGATTTTTTGCGATACATTGATGGGTAGCGATCCAAAAATAGGTAGCTCGAACTACCTTTTTAACGCTTCGAAGTATTTCGGCACGCCTTCGAACTACCTTATAAGGTACTTAGAGCTATAATTTTAATACAAAGAAGTACCTTGTTGATCCTTACAAGCATCTCGATAAGGCTTCGGGTTATGTTTCTGTATATAAAATGCTATAAACCGATGATGCGGATTTAAGGTACAAATCCGTGCTATTGGGTTATATGCAGTTTTACTCTTCTATTTTTCTCAAAATAAACTTTTCGCCTTTTTTGATTATTTTAAATGATATCTTATCACCTACTATTTCTTCGTGCATAAGCAACCCATCTGGTGATTTGGTGTCTTGGGTAGAAATTATAAAACTTATTTTATCTTTGTCGTAAAATTCATATTCCCCTTGAATCGATATGCGTCGGTCATTACCACAAAACGATTTATAATCGCTACCAAAAAGATTCTGTTGATTATTAAAAGACAATAAATTGCCTGCAAACTTCCTTTCAACAAATTTTGTTAAAATATATTCTCCATCATTATCCAACAAGACAGTTTTATCTGTTTCCCAAATGTGATTTTCCAACTCTTTTTTATACATATTATCAACTCCATTTCTTTCTTGTGAAATTGCATTTAAGTTTAAAAATATAAAACAAATTATCAATATATTTAGTACACTTTTGTTTTTCATAAAATCCGTCTCCTTATATTTAATTTCAACTAATATCAAAGTAAATTACCTTATTTTTATCTAATTAATGTTTTTTAAAAATTATTCATTTCACACCGATGGCGCAGATTTGCAATCTGTGCTATCGGGCAGTTTTTATTTTTTAGGTAAATACAATTTTAATTTTCTAATTTCCAATTCGTCTACATGTCCCATTTTACTTTCGTCTTTTGTTATCAAGTGCATATGTACATATGAATCGTGATGTGTAAATACTCCTTTATGTTGGGTCGAGAAAAAACCAACTATTTCAACATTTTCATTAAACAATTCATAATTGGTTTGTCCTTGATGGGCTTCTTGGGGTGATGATACTTTTGTTCCTTCTGGCAAGTTCTGTATATGAATAATTGCACTTGTTTGCCCCATTAATTTGAATACAAAAGGTCTGTTAAAATCAATTGTTGTATTGCCAATGAATTTCTCTACATCTTTAATTGTCCTAACATTGGCAGGTAATTCAATTTCATTCCATTCTGTTACGTTTCCGTAAACCAGGAAAGGTGCAGAAACACCAAATGTTTTTTTAACGGTCATTGTCGAATCAGAGGTCACTTTTGATACATAACTTTTTCCATTATTAATCAGCAATTCTCCTGTTAAATAGCTTTCTGGCCCAATTGCATAGAGGCCATTTTTGTCAGCAATAGTATCAAGGTTAATACTGCTACCCAATTCTCCCTTCCACATCACATTTTTCATCGCTCCGACAATTTTAATATCGGTGTAGGGATCTATTTTTTTAGAGCTATCTTTTTTCTGTGTAGAATTACAACTTATCAGTCCAATTGCCAGAAGTGCAAATGTTATTTGTTTTATATTCGAATTCAATTTTTTTCGTTTTGTCAGATTACCACCAACAAAGATATATATTCACCAGTAGATAGAACCGTTTATAATGATCTGTAAATGTTTGTTGATGTTTTATACTATAATTTTCTAATACCGCTATGGTTTAATCCGATCTCAAAAGCTTCGGCATATAACCGATGACGTGGATTTGTAACTATTAGATGTGCTTTATAACTCAAAAGTCGTATCTTCGCATTGCGAACATATTTCAAATTATAGTATTAATGGTGTATTTATCACAACTACGTCTTAAACAAAAGATTTTTGGGGAGCATACGGGTGTAAGTCCCGAGACCTATCTAAGCACCGCTTGGAATGTGTTCGCAGTGACTCCCTTTTTTTTACTAACTTTTAATTCATTTCTTTATGCGAACACAGAATGGTCAATGTCCTTGTACTATAAACGAGGCGAATGAAACAACACTCAACACACCTTTACATCCCAAAGAAGTAGATCTTTTTAAGCTACCTTAGATATCATGGGGTTGATGATCTTATTAATTCTCTAAAAATGATTCATGACTTTGCATTGTATCACACCGATTTGTGTTTTGATACCGAAGAAAAACAAGCACTACTAGAC